>DASXWQ010000084.1:0-53779 GCA_036503555.1 Actinocatenispora sp. | reverse complement strand
GTCGGTGTCCGCCGCCGCGTACGTCACGTTGCCCTGGTCGTCGGTGCTGGCCACCACGTCGGCCGAACCGTCGTGGTTGGTGTCGGCCTCGACGTAGTCGATGTTGCCGTCGTTGTCGGCGTCCAGACCCTGGTAGTCGGCAGTGCCGTCCCCGTTGGTGTCCACCATGTACTCGGTGCCCTGGCTGGTCTGGTCGACCTGGATCGTGTCGTCCTGGCCGTCACCATCGACGTCCGCGTGGTACTCCTCCATGGTTCCTCCCCTGTCAGGTGCTACCCGGTTGTGTTCCGCGTTGCTGTTGGTCAGAACCGTACCGGCCGGTGAAGCCCCTGCTCATCCCGTGTTCGTGCCACCAGCGGCCACGGCCCCCGTCCCGTCGGGAACCGGCCGGAGCGGCGGCGGCCGACCACCGGTCCGGACGACGCCCGGCGGCTAGGCGGTGAGCCGGGCGGGTGGCGGCAGCAGGTGGTCGAGCCCGGTGAGGCACCGGGCCGCGGCGTCCGCGCCGCGCGGCAGCATGACCTCCTCGTACGCCCGGAGCGCGTCGGCCACGGTCGGCTCGGTGGCCAGGGCGAGGGCCAGGTCGCTGCCGTCGAGGATGGCGAGGTTGGCGCCGAGCCCGAGCGGCGGCATCAGGTGCGCGGCGTCGCCGAGCAGCGTCATCCCCGGTACGCGGGGCCAGCGGTGACCGGCGGGCAGCGCGTACAGCGGGCGGGGCGTGAGGTCGTCGGCCTGCCGCAGCAGGTCGAGCAGCCGGTCGTGCCAGCCGGGGTACGCGCCGAGCAGGTGGCGACGGACCGCGGCGCTGTCGGCGAACTCCAGCGCGCGGTGCCAGTCCTCGGCGACGCGTAGCGCGGCGTACAGGCGGATGGTGCCGTCGGCGCAGCGTTGCGCGAACAGTCCCCTGCCGGGTTCCCGGGCGACCATCGAGCCGTTGCCGACGAGGTCGGCGAGGGCCGGATGGCGGGTGTCGGCGTCGGCGAGGGTGGCGTCGACGAACGTGACCCCGGTGTGTCGCGGCGTCGCGGCGGACAGCGCGGGCCGGATCCGCGACCAGGCGCCGTCCGCGCCGACGACGACGTCCGCGTACGCGCTGGTGCCGTCGGTGAGGCGCAGCCGCCAGCCGTCACCGGTGCGTTCGGTCGTGTCGACGCCGCTGTCCCACCGGACGGTGCCGGGCGCGAGCGAGTCGAGCAGCAGACCGCGGAGCTGGCCGCGGTCGATCTCCGGCTTGTCGTCGTGGTCGTCGTCGGGTACGTCGCGCGCGACGAGCCCGCCGCCGTACGGGTCGACGCGTCGCCACTCCGCCCCTTCGGGCCTGGCCAGTTCCCGCCAGCGCGAGAGGAGCCCGGCGCGGTCGAGGCCAAGCTGGCCGGTACCGGGGTGCATGTCGAGGGTGCCGCCCTGGTCGCGGGAGTCGGCGGCGGGCTCCCGCTCGTAGACGGTGACGGTCCGGTCGTGGCGCTGGAGTACGCGGGCGCAGGCGAGGCCGCCCGGGCCGGCGCCGACGACGGCGATGCGCGGGTTCATCGGGTTGCTCCTTCGGTCGGGTGCGTGGCCTCCAGTTTGGGCACAGTGACTAAGAAAGTGCAACCACTAAACTTTTTGAGTGAGGCAACCCGTGGAGTACGCTGGGCCGGTGACCACACCCGGGCGCCGGGAGCGCAAGAAGGCCCAGACGCGGCAGGCCCTCGCCGACGCCGCGCTCGCCCTGTTCCTCGACCGGGGGTACGACGCGGTCGGCGTGGCGGAGGTCGCGGAGGCCGCCGACGTCTCGGTGACCACGCTGTTCAAGCACTTCCCGAGCAAGGAGGCGCTGGTCTTCGACCAGGACGCGGACCTGGAGGCCGCCCTGGTCGCAGCGGTACGGGAGCGTCCGGCCGGCGTCTCGATCGTCACGGCGCTGCGCGACCACATCGTCGGCCACAGCAAGCGCGGGGACCCGGGACTGCGGCCGTTCCTCCGGATGGTCGAGGAGACGCCGGCCCTCCGGGAGTACCAGCAGCGGATGTGGACGCGGCACGAGACCGCCGTCGCGCGGGCGATCGCGGCCGAGACCGGCGCCCCGGACCACGATCCGGACTGCGCCGCCCTCGCCCGCTTCGCGCTCTCCACGCCCGACCTGATCGCCCGGCACCGCAGCCCGCGCCAGGCCGCCGAGCGGATCTTCGCCATGCTCGACGCCGGCTGGGCGGCGACCCACCCCGACTAGGTGAGCGGGAGCGTAGTGACGCCCCAGAGTTCGGCGACGCGGCCGTCCTCCACGCGGAAGATCTCCATCAGGGTCGCCGGCTCGGGCGTACCGGTGATCTCGGCGCGTACGGCGACCCGGTCGCCGTCGACCAGGACGTCCCGGATCTCGCTGTGCAGCTCCGGGTAGGCCGAGCGAATCGCCCGCCACCCGGCGCGGATCGGCTCGATCCCGGTCGTACCGAGGGGGTGGCTGACGAAGCCGGGGGCGAAGATCTCGTCCATTGCGTCGTAGTCGCCCGCGTTCGCCGCGCCGTGCATCCGGTACGCCAGCGCCGTCTTGTCGTCCATTGTGACCTCCATAAGTTACCGACCGTTCGGTAAGGTATCGCCTTACCGAACGGTCGGCAAGTAGCATGGCGGCGGAACCACGGCGGAAGGCGGTCATGACCCCACAGCGACGTACCGACACCCGGGCCCGGATCCTCGACACCGCCCGCGACCTCTACGCCGAGCAGGGGTACGCCGGGACGTCCATGGCGGCGCTCGCCGGCCGGCTCGGCATCAGCAAGGCGGCGCTCTACCACCACTTCGCGGCGAAGACCGAGATCCTCGACGCGCTGCTGGCCGAGCCGACCGCCGCGTACGAGGGCCTGGTGGCGCGGGCGACCGACATCACCGCGGAGGAGTTGCTCGGCGGGGTCATCGACGTCACCGCCGGATACGCCGCGCTCGCCGACATCCTCGGCGGCGACCCGTCCGTACGGTCCGTGCAGCGCGAGCACACCCGGGACCGCTCGCGCGAGATCAACGCCGCGCTCACCGCCGCCCTGGCGGACGGGTCCACCGATCCCGCGGTCGTGGCCCGCGCGCACGCCGCGTACGCCGCGGCCAAGCACGGCGCGCTCGCCGCGGACCCGCTCACCCCCGAGGTACGCGCCGCCCTGCTCGCCGCCGCACTCCGCGCCCTCCGCCCCGGCTGACCAGCGTCAGCGGTCCCAGATCCGGCCGGTACGCCAGGCGTACTCCCAGGCCTGGATGTCGGGCGAGGCGAAGCCGAGGCCCGTGAGGATCGCGCAGACCTGCTCCCGGTGATGGTTGGCGTGGTTGAGCGCCTGCGCCAGGAAGATGCCGGCGCGGGTGGCGTGCGCGCCGTCGTCCACGACGATCACCCGCTCGGTGTCGATCGGCGCGGCGAGCACGTCCTCCCACACCCGACCGACCTCGACCGCGCGGTCGTCGAGTACGTCGAGGTCGGCAGTCGCCTCGTCGACCCAGCGGAACGGGTGGTCGGCCATCCGCGCCGCGTAGGACGCGTCGCAGCGGACGATGTGGTCGAGCGTCGCCGGGATGTCGCCGAACGTGCCGACGCCCGTCGCGGCGAGCTGCCCGGCCGACAGCGGCCGACAGAACGCGATCAGCTCCCGCGTCGCCCATCCGTTGTGCCGGAACGGATCCAGCAGTACGTCGTGCATGGCCACCTCCCGCGTCGCGGTCCAGCCAACCCCACGCCGCGGGCCGGCGCAGCCGAGTTTCCGGCATACCGGCGTACCGCCGCCGGCGCGAGCGTCGGGCCGACGGGTCAGGCGGCGCCGCCGAACAGGGCGGCGGCCTCCCGGCCCGCGTCCTGGTTGGCGGCGACGTACGGCCGGAGTTCCGCCTCGTACGCGGCGAACGCGCCCGCGTGGTCACCGTCGGCGGCGGCGAGCTGCCGGGCCAGCGTGGCCGCGCCGACCAGCGCCTGCGACGTACCCATCCCGCTGGTCGGCGCGGCGCAGTAACCGGCGTCGCCGACCAGCGCGACCCGCCCACGCGACCACCGGTCGAGGTGTACCTGGGCGGCGGACGAGAAGTAGAAGTCGTCGGACCGGCCCATCGCGTCGAGCAGGGTCGGCACCTCCCAACCGCGCCCGGCGTACGCGGCGCGGATCGCCTCCTCCTGCTCGCGCCGGTCGCGCCGGTCCAGGTCGGGCGACGCGGTGGCGAAGGTGAGGCTGGCCGTGAGCCGGTCCCCGCCCGCGCTGAACAGGTAGATCGCGGTGTCGCCGCCCTGCTGGAGCACGCCCGCATGGTCGAGGCCGAGGTAGTTGTCCGTGGTGAAGCCGACGCCGGACATGCCCAGGTGCCGCAGCACCGGCCCGTGCGGGCCGAACGCCAGCCGCCGGACCCGCGAGTACAGCCCGTCCGCGCCGAACACCAGGTCGTACTCCCGCGCCGGGGCGCGCTCGAACTCGACGGTGACGCCCGACCCGTGCTCGTGCAGCGCGCTGACCGAGTCGTCGAACAGGTACTCGACGTCGTTGGCGGTGATCCGGTGGAGGATCCGCGTCAGCTCCCGCTTGGGTACCTCCAGCTCGCCGGCGAACGTCTCGGCGGGCAGCTCGCCGACCGTCGCGCCGTCCCGGTCGACCAGCCTGGTGCCACGCATCGCCGTGTCGTGTGCCCGGACCTCGTCGACGATGCCCAGCTCCGCCAGGACGTCGAACGCCGGGCCGCGGAAGTCCACCGCGTATCCGCTGTCGCGCAGGCCGGGTGCCCGCTCGACCACGGTGACCGCGTAGCCGTCGCGGTGCAGCAGGTACGCGAGGGCCGGGCCGGCCACGCTGGCGCCCGAGATCAGAGCCGTCTTCGTCGTCATGACCCGACCGTAGACGATGTTTGACCATATGGTCAAACCATATGGATAGAACGTTTGGTCAAACACTCGCGTATGCTGCGCGCATGGGAAACCGCGACGACCTGCTCGCCGGCGCCAAGCGCTGCCTGATCGAGCGCGGCTGGGCGCACACCACCGTGCGCGACATCGCCGCCGCCGCCGGGGTCAGCCACGCCGCCATCGGATACCACTTCGGGTCCCGGGAGGCGCTGCTCACGCAGGCGCTCGTCGAGGCGGTGGACGAGCTGGGCGACGAGCTGGCCCGGCAGGCGCCGGCCGAGACGCCCGAGCAGCACTGGCAGGCGGTGATCGACAGCTTCCGTACCCACCGGGAGCTGTGGGTCGCGCAGCTCGAAGCCGTCGTCCAGGCCGAGCGGTCCCCCGAGGTACGCGAGCGCCTGGCGGCCGGTCAGCGGCTGGCGCGCGACGGGCTCGGCGGTTCGGTACCGCTGGCGTTGCTGACCGGGCTGATGCTCCAGTGGCTCGTCGACCCCGACCACGCGCCCGGCGCCGCGCAGGTCGTCGCCGAGCTGCGCACGCTCACCTGACGGCGACGCCTCAGTCGAGGGCGGCGAGCTTGCGGCGCAGGACCGTACGCTCGGCCTCGTTGCCGCACAGCTTCGTCGCGCGGTCCAGCTCCACCCGCGCCTCCTCGGTACGCCCGAGCCGGGTCAGCAACTCACCGCGGACCGCGGGCAGCAGGTGCGAGGAGACGAGCGCACCGGCGGCGGCCAGCTCGTCCACGATCGGCAACGCCGCGGCGGGGCCGTGCGCCATCGAGACGGCCACCGCGCGGTTCAGCTCGACCACCGGCGACGGCGCGAGCCGGCCGAGCGCCTCGTAGATCAGGACGATGCGGTCCCAGTCCGTCGCGTCAACCGACGGAGCGACGGCATGGCACTCGGCGATCGCCGCCTGCAAGCCGTACACACCGAGGCCCCGGCCCACGCGTCCCGCACGGGCCAGCGCGGCCCGGCCCCGGCGGATCGCCCGGCGGTCCCACCGGCGCCGGTCCTGGTCCTCCAGCAGCACCGGCTCACCCGACGGCCCGGTACGCGCCGGGAACCGCGCCGCCGTCAGCTCCAGCAGCGCCAGCAGCCCGTACGCCTCGGCCTCGCCCGGCACCAGCCGGGTCAGCACCCGGGCCAGCCGCAGCGCCTCACTGGCCAGGTCGAGGCGGATCACGTCGCCGCCGGAACTCGCCGACGAGCCCTCCGTGAAGATCAGGTACACCACGCTGAGCACCGAACCCAGCCGTACGGGACGGTCCTCGGCGGGCGGGATCTCGAACCGTACGCGGGCCGCGGCGAGGGTCTTCTTCGCCCGGGTGATGCGCGCCTGCACCGTCGCGGTGGGTACCAGGAAGGACCGGGCGATCTCGTCGCTGGTCAGGCCGCCGACCACGCGCAGGGTGAGCGCGACCTGCGCCTCCCGGGACAGGACGGGGTGGCACGAGACGAACATCAGCGCGAGGACGTCGTCGTCGATCTGGTCCGGGTCCCACGGCTCGTCCGCTCTGTCGTTGTCCGGCGTGGCCCCGGCGAAGGCTCCGCCCTCGTCCAGCTGGTGGGCGAGGGCGGAGTACCGCTCGTCGAGCGCGGACCGCCGCCGGTACGTGTCGATCGCCCGCCGCCGGCCAACGGTCAGCAGCCAGCCCGCCGGCTGCCGCGGCACGCCGTCCCGCGGCCAGGTCACGAGCGCCTCGGCCAGCGCCTCCTGGGCGAGGTCCTCGGCGAGCGCGAAGTCGCCGGTGTAGCGGGCGAGCGCGCCGACGATCCGCGCCGACTCGATCCGCCACACCGCCGCGACCGCCTCACGCCCGCCCGTACTGGTCATCGGGCCTCGACCCGCCCCCGGTCAGCGAGCCGGCGGCTCAGAGCTGGCCGGTCGACTCGCGCCACGCCCGCTCCTTCTTGACGTGCTCGTTGTCCTGCGGGAACTCGTCGATGCTGGCGATGCGCCGGATCTCCAGCTTGCTGCCCGGTCCGGCGAGCGGCGCCCGCTTGGCCCATTCCACGGCCTCCTCCTGGGAGGCGACGTCGAGGATCCAGTACCCGGCGAACAGCTCCTTGGTCTCCCCGTACGGCCCGTCGGTGACCACCGGCGCCTCCGCCGAGTAGTCGACGACGACGCCCTTGGCCGCCTCGTCCAGCCCTTCGGCGGCGACGAGTACGCCGGCCTGGATGAGCTGGTCGTTGTAGCGGCCCATCGTGTCGAGGATCTCCGCGAAGTCGACGTTCTTGTACGCCTCGTACGTCTCGTCGGTGGACCGCATGATCAGCATGAACTTCATGGTCGTCTCCCCTGGGCTGTCGGGTCTCCCTCGGACCCTCTCATCCACAGGTCGAACGGGTGGCCGCTCCGATCGACACCGCCCCGGATCTTTTTTCGACCGTGACGGGACCCACCTCTGACGAACTTGTTCGTAACGAACATGTTCGTCATGATGGAGGCATGACACCGAGGACGCCCGAGCCGCGCAGCCGCCGCGACCGCCCCGCCAAACCCGCCCTGACGTACGCGGGGATCATCGGCACGGCGGTCCGCCTGATGCGCGCCGAAGGGCTGGAGCGGGTGACGATGCGCCGGCTCGCGCAGGAGCTCGACACCGGCCCCGCCTCGCTGTACGTGTACGTCGCGAACACCGCCGCGCTGCACGCCGCCGTGCTGGAAACGCTGCTCGGCGACGTGGACCTCGGCCCGGTCACGGCGCGCGGCGACTGGCGCGACAGGGTGGGCGCGGTCCTCGCGTCGTACACGGAGGTGCTGTTCGCGTACCCGGGGCTGGCGCGCTCGGCGCTGACCGCCCGGCCCGACGGCGACAACTACCTGCACCTGTTGGAGGGGCTGCTGAGCCTGCTGCACTCCGGCGGCGTACCCGACGGGCAGGCCGCCTGGGGTGTCGACGTGCTGCTCCAGGTCGCCACCGCGACCGCCGCCGAGCACGCCGGAAACGAGCACACCGAGTGGGCCGCCACCGCGGACGCGGTCCGCGACGCACCCGCGACGACGTACCCGCGGCTGCACGCGGTCGGCGACCGCCTGCTGTCCGGTACCGCCGAGCAGCGGCTGGCCTGGTCCTTCCGGATGCTGGCCACCGGCATCGCGGGCACACCCACCCCCGACAACCACCGAGGAGGACGGCCATGAACACCACCACCCATCACCCGATCACGATCGTCGGCGGGGGCCTCGGCGGTCTCACGCTGGCCCGCGTCCTGTCCGTACACGGCATCGCGTCGACGGTGGTCGAGCTGGAGGACTCGCCGGCCGCGCGTACCCAGGGCGGGATGCTCGACATCCACGAGGAGTCCGGCCAGGCCGCGCTGCGCGCCGCCGGCCTGCACGAGCCGTTCCGGGAGCTGATCCATCCGGGCGGCGAGGCGATGCGCGTCGTGGACCGGCACGGCACGGTGCGGCTCGCGGAGGCGGACGACGGCGACGGCGGGCGGCCCGAGGTCGACCGCGGGCAGCTCCGCGACCTGCTGCTGGCGTCGCTTCCGGTGGGCACCGTTCACTGGGGACGGAAGGTGGTCGACGCCGACCCGCACGAGGTGCGGTTCGCCGACGGTACGGCCATCACCACGGACCTGCTCGTCGGCGCGGACGGTGCCTGGTCCCGGATCCGGCCGCTCGTGTCGTCCGCGGTGCCGGCGTACACGGGGGTGTCGTTCGTGGAGAGCGACCTGCTCGACGCGGACCGGCGGCACCCGGCGAGCGCCGCGCTGATCGGCGGCGGCTTCTTCCTCAGCCTCGGCGACGAGCGCGGCTTCCTGGCGCACCGGGAGACGGACGGCAGCCTGCACGTCTACGCCGCCGTACGCGTCGACGAGGACTGGCTCGACCGCGTCGACTTCGCCGACCGGGCGGGCGCGACGACGGCGGTGCTCGCCGAGTTCGACGGCTGGGACGACTCGCTGCGCGCCCTGGTCGCCGACGCCGACGGCCCACTCGTACCCCGGCGCATCCACGCGCTGCCCGTCGGCCACCGCTGGGCCCGGGTACCGGGCGTGACGCTGCTCGGCGACGCGGCGCACCTGATGTCGCCGTTCGCCGGTGAGGGCGCGAACCTCGCGATGCTCGACGGCGCCGAGCTGGGCCGGGCGATCGCCGCGCACCCCGGGGATGTGGAGACCGCGCTGGCCGGGTACGAGAAGGAGTCGTTCGAGCGGAGTGCCGTGGCGGCGGCCGAGTCCGCGGCGAACCTGGAGATGATGATCGGCCCCGACGGGCTCGACGGCCTCCTCGCCCAGTTCGCTGGGCACGCGGCCCGGCCTGCATGACCGTCAGCGCAGGCCGACGACGCGGTTCACGCCGCCTGGGGCGAGATAGTCCCGGGGCGCGACGACCCAGGCGCCCGGCGCGGCGACGACCGACGACATCGCCGTGTCCCGGAGCCCGGACGGCAGGTACGGACCGCCGAGATCCACGCGGATCTGGCGCCGCCGGCCGGACGAGAAGTCGTGGACCTGCACGACCTGGGTGCCGCGTGCGGTGAAGGCGCCGGTCGTGGTCGTACAGCCCACGGCACCGGCCGCGAAGGTCCACCCGGAGTCGACCCAGTACGCAGTGCCGCCGCGGGCGGTCTCCGGGTCGCCCAGCATCGGTTTGGCGCTGGTACACGGTGCAGGCGGTATCGGCCACGCCCTGCCGTCCGCGTCGTGTACGACGTCTCCCCGATCGCCGCGCTCCACCCACCGCGTGCTCGACACCGGGTACTGATGGTAGGGGCGGGACCGTCCGGTGCGGGGATCCAGCCCCATGGTGAGGTCCCGGTGAGCCACCTCGATACGGGCGCCGTACGACGACCCGTCCGCGGCGGGGTCCGCGGACACACCCAAGACCTCCGGATCGGTCCCCGGGATCGATGCGTTCCGCTGCCACAACGGCGTCGAGTTCGCGCCGTAGGCGACGAACCGCACGGAGTCGCCGCGGGCGCCGCTACAGACAACGGGAAAGATCACCGCGTCCGCGGTCGCCGTCTCCACGACGTTCTCGGGGTGGTCGAGCCAGCAGTCCCCCGGCACCCGGAAGCGCCACCGGTGGTGCCCGTCCCGCAGCGACCAGGCGTCGTACTCCAGGTGGTCACGGTCGTAGCGGTGCTCCGACAGCCATACATCGTTGGTCATCGGGATGTGGTGGGGCCAGTCCACATCCTCCCTGGTGTATCGGACGCGTCCGGTGCCGGCGTCGAGAGCCACCAGCTGGCTCCCGCCCGAGCCCCAGTGCAGCAGTGCGCTCCTGCCGTCCGGGCTGACCGACAGATGATGGGCATACGCACCGGGACGCCGGTACGTCCAGCGGGTCCGCCCGGTGCGTCCGTCGACCGCAACGACCCCGTCGTCGAGCAATACCAGGACACCCGGGCCGGCCGGTACGACGTCGAGCACCTGGGCCGGCATCGCCCGCGACCACGCCACACGCGACACCGTCGCCGGTACGGCCGGGGTGCCGGCCGGTGCCGCCACGGTCGCGATGAGGCCGTGGCCGGGCGCGGTGACCGCGCAGGCCGTGGCCGCCACGACGACGACCACGGCGGCGGCGATCGCGGCCAACAGCGCGCCGGAAAAGGGGACGGTGCCGGCACGACGTCCGGCGATCACGACCACCAGCGACCCCGCCAGTACGGCGACCGCGCCCGCTCCCGCCACCACGGTCTCCGGCCCGAGGAACCCCGTGTCCAGTTCGAGGCGTACGGCCGCCGCGGCCCATGCCGCCGTCACGGCGGCCACGGCCAGCACCACGCCTGGACCGAGAAACCGGGAACCGTTCGACGCGAAGGACGACCGCCGTCGCCGGAAGGCGGTCACCGCCCAGAGGATCGCGACGACGACCAGCGCCACGGCCAGCACCCGCAACGAGTGGTCGCCGAGCCAGTGGTGGCCACCCGGCCAGCGATGGAATCCCCGGAGCGCGGCACCGAGCCCGTGCGGCACGAACCACGCGGCTGCCAGCACGGCGGCGGTACCGGTCGCCAACGCCCCGCTGCCCATCGCCACCGGCCAACGCCACGCCCCCGGTCCGGCGCTCCCGGTCTCGTCGTCCTTCGTCGTCGGGTGGGGCTGATAGCGAGCAAGCGCGGCGGACCACGAATAGCCGGCGTCCGGGGGGCCGGCCCGCTCGCCGTCGGGCTCGCCGTCGCGTGCATCCCGCGCCGTGTTCAACTCGCTGGTCCCTTCCTGGCATGCTGGCGCATCACTTCGACCACCGACACGCTCCGACCGTCCGGTCCGGGCCGAGAGTATGGCCGTGCGACTCGGTCACGCCAGGGGAAGCCCCTCGCCATCGCGCACCGCAGAGACAGCACGGGAAGTGCGCGACGCGGCGCCCCGTGCCCGGCCACCGTCACGGTTTGCCCTGCGTCCCGGGCCGAAACACCAAGCGGCGTCGCCGAATCCGAGGGCACCGACACTGGGCCAACCCACACCGCACGGCGGACACTGGGCGAACCCGCACTCCTGTCGCCGGATGCGCGGCCACGTCGCGGGTGTGCCTCGTCGGGTGGCCGGCGTGCGGCGCCCCGGTGACGCGGCCTGGCACACCCCGCACGCCCCGGCCGTCCTCGCGTACGACGAGGGGCACGGCGCGCTGCTGCTCGACGCGGTCGACCCCGGTACGCCGCTCGCCCTCGCGCCGGACCCGCCCGCATCGGAGCGCGTCGCGGCGCTGATGGCGGCGTTGCAGGGCGGCGGGGTCGCCGGGTTCCCGCCGGTCGAGGATCGGATCGGGCATCTCTTCCGCGCCTCGCGGGTGCTCTACGAAAGGCATCCGGACAGCGCCGCGGTCGTCCCGCCGGAGCTGTACGAGCGGGGCCGGCGGCTCGCGACCCACCTCGCCGCCGACCCGGCCTCGGCCGTACTGCTGCACGGTGACCTGACGCCCGGCAACGTCCTCGACGGCGGTACCCGACGCGGGCTGGTCACGATCGATCCGGCGCCGTGCGTGGGCGACCCGGCGTTCGACGGCGTCGACCTGCTCCTCTGGCGGGCGTACGACGTGGCGACGGTGACGGCCCGGGCGGACCGGTTCGCGGCCGCGGGCGGGCCGGACGCGACGCGGCTCGTCGCCTGGTGCGTGGCGTTCGCGGGGATGGTCGCGCTGGAGGTGGCCGGCGAGCCGGGCGCCGACCGACGCCGCCTCGACACGCTGCTGGCGCTGGCGTACCGGGCCTGATCCGCGCCGATGAGTTTCGCGCGTGGGGCTGGTCTTTCCCTCGACGACACCGGAGGAAGGGCAGCGTGATGCAGGAGCTGCGCGACTTGTTGGGGGCACACGTCGAGTCGGGGGCGCTGCCGGGCGCGGTGGCCCTGCTCGCCCGCGGCGACCGTGTCGAGGTCACCACCGTCGGTACGGTCGACCTCGCCCGGACGGCCCCGATGCGACGGGACTCGATCTTCCGGATCGCCTCTATCACCAAGCCGATCACCGCCGCGGCGCTGCTGACCCTGGTTCAGGACGGCCTGGTCGGGCTGGACGATCCGGTCGACCGCTGGTTGCCGGAGCTGGCCCACCCGCACGTCGTGCGTACGCCGGCCAGCCCGCTCGACGACGTGGTACCCGCCGAGCGCGCCATCACCGTCGTCGACCTGCTCACCGGGCAGGCCGGGTACGGCTGGCCGTCGGACTTCTCGTATCCGCAGGTCCAGGCGCTGTTCTCGGTGCAGAAGGACGGCCGGGAGCCGCAGACGTTCGCGCCGGTCGACGAGTGGATGGCGGATCTGGCGCGGATTCCGCTGCTCTACCAGCCCGGCCGGTCCTGGCTGTACGACACGTGTTCGGCCCTGCAGGGCGTACTGATCGCCCGCGTCGTCGGCCGGCCGCTGCCCGAGGTACTGGCCGAGCGGGTGCTCGCGCCGCTCGGCATGACCGACACCGCCTTCACGGTGCCGGCCGCCAAGCGGGACCGGTTCACCAGCTACTACCGCACCACGGACGACGGTGCGCTGGAGCTGGCCGACGCCCCCGACGGGCAGTGGGCCACGCCGCCGGCATTCCCGCTCGGCTCCGGCGGCCTGGCCGGTACCGCCGACGACTGGCTCGCCTTCGGCCGCATGCTGCTCGGTGGCGGCACCGCCGCCGACGGGACCCGGGTGCTGACACCGGAGTCGGTCCGGCTGATGACGACGGACCACACGAACGCCGAACAGCGCGCGATCGGCGCGCTGTTCCTGGAGGGCCAGGGCTGGGGCTTCGGCGGCTCCGTCGACATCGCGGCGACCGATCCGTGGACCGTCCCCGGCCGGTACGGCTGGGTCGGCGGCACCGGCACCTCCGCGCACGTCGTACCGTCGACCGGCACGGTGGCGATCCTGCTCGCCCAGGTCGGCGGCGGCCCGGTCACGCCGGGCTGGATGCGCGACTTCTGGACGTACGCGGCGGGGTGGTAGCCGGAAGCCGTGTCCGGGCTGGCTTTCCGGGCCTACGATCGCGCGCAGACGATCCCCAGCGTGTTGGCGCGGAAACTCATGGTCGTGGTGGCGGTGCTCGTGGCCGTCGTCGCGGGTGTCTCGGCACCCGCACACGCCGGCCAGGGCCGGCAGTTGCTGTTCTTCAACCACGCGTACGGGGTGTTCGACCGGGAGACGGCCGACGCCATCGAGCACTCGACGTACCTGAAGGACTTCGCCAACTTCCAGGTGCGCACCACCACCGGGTCCGGCGGCGAGACGTGGACCGGCCGGTACCTGCTGGGCCACGAGACGTACCTGGAGCTGTTCGGCGTCGGTGACGTGCCCGGCCAGGACGGCATCCTCGGCTCCGCCGGCATGGGGCTGTCCGCCGAACGCTCCGGCGACCTCGCGACGGTGACCGCGCGGCTGCACGACCCGGTCACGTTCCTCCAGACGCGCGACTTCGGCGACGGGAAGCCGGTGCCGTGGTTCGACGCCGTCTACACCACCGAGTCGTACGACGCGTTCGGCGCCTGGGGCATGGAGTACCGGTCGGAGTACTTCGCGGACCCGCGCAGCAACACCGAACCGGCCAGCTACCCCGGCGACGTCGGCCGCGAGCGGTACCTGCCCGACGCGTACCGGGACCACCTGATGCGCGACGTGACCGAGGTACAGATCGACGTCACCCGGCGGGACCTCGACAGCACGGTGCCGTTGCTGCGCGCCGGCGGCTTCCTGGTGCGCACCACCCCGAGCGGTGTCGTCGCGGTGCGCGGCGGTACGACGATCCGGTTCGCCGCCGTGGCGCGGGACCGGGTCGGTGTGCGGCACATCGAGATGTCGTTGAACCGGCCCGTCGCGTACCGGCACGTGGAGCGGCTCGGGCACTCGACCCTCGTCGTCGGCCCCGGCCCGCACGCCGAGTGGACGTTCCCCCTGGTCTGACCGGTCAGAAGCGGTGCGCGTTGCGGGCGCACCAGTCGGCGAACGTGGCCGGCTCGCGCCCCAACAGCCGCCGCACCTCACCGGTACGGAAGCCGACGGTGTCGGCGCGCATCAGCGCGAACCCCTCGACGACGGCGTCGGCCAGGGCGGGCGGGGCGCCGTGCGGGAACCGGAACCGTACGGCCTCCTCCGGCGTGGCGACCGGACGGACGGTGAGCTGCCGGCCGAGCGTACGGGCGAGCACGGCGACCTGCTCGGTGACGGTGAACGTCTCGGCACCGGTCAGCGCGTACGTCCGGCCGGCGTGGCCGTCGCCGGTGAGCGCGAGCGCGGCGACGGCAGCGATGTCGGCGGGGTCGATCGGCGCGTGGCGTCCGGGTCCGGCGGGGTCGAGGACGTAGCCGCCGGCCCGGATCGTGGGCAGCCAGTCGAGGGCGTTGGTCATGAACCCGCCGGGCCGCAGGACCGTCGCGGCGAGGCCGGAGGCGCGGACCAGTTCCTCGCGGTCGTGGTGCCAGCGCCCCATCGCGGGCATCGGGTCGCCGAGCACGTTGGTCGACGACAGCTGCACGACCCGTCGTACGCCGGCGTCGCGGGCGGCGGCGAGCGCGTTGCGCGCGCCGTCCAGGCCGATGCCCGGGGTGAGCAGGAAGAACCCGTCGACGCCGGCGAAGGCGGGCGGCAGTGTCTCGGCCCGGTCCAGGTCGCCGACGATCCGGTCGATCCGCGCGGGCAGGCCCTCGGCGCGGGCCGGATCGCGGACCAGCACGCGGACCTCCGCGCCCTGGGCGTCGAGCTGGCCGACGAGCTCGCGGCCGACGTTTCCGGTGGCACCGGTGACCAGTAGCATGGGGACCCCAGTTCGTTTACGGGTTAACGATCTCACCAGAACGCTAACCGGTTAACGATCGGACTGTCAACCGACCCCGGAGACGTACGTGCCCGAACTGCTGGACCTCCACGGCAAGACGTCGAAGGCGCTGCGCGCCGCCGCCGAGGCCGCCGTCCACCGGCACGGGCTGCACCTCGGCCAGGACCGCCTCCTCGCGGTCCTCTGGGAACAGGACGGCCGCACCCCCGGCGAGATCGCCGCCGCCGTCCGCGTCACCACGCCCGCCGTGGTCAAGATGGCCGGCCGCATGATCGACGCCGGGCTCATCACGCGCCACCGCGACGACCACGACAACCGCCTCGTACGCCTCTGGCTCACCGACGCCGGACGCGCGCTCCGCGAACCCGTCGAGGCCGCGCGGCAGCGGGTCGAGGAGAAGGTGACCGAGCACCTCACCGCCACCGAACGCACACACCTGATGAGTGCCCTGGAGAAGATCCACCGCTCCGCCACCGAACTCCTCACCGACCGCTGACCGCCGCTCGCGTCCCGCGTACCGCGCCGGTGGGGTGGGGTCGTCAGGCGTCGGTGTCCCAGTCGGTGGGGAGGCCGAACGTGTCGTGCAGGCCGGCGGCGCCGGCCGGGGTGAGCTGGACGACGCGCCGGGCGCGGCCGCGGCGCAGCCAGTCCAGCTCGAACAGCCGGCCGGCTAGCGCCCCGCCGAGTGCGCCGGCCAGGTGGTGCCGCCGCTCACCCCAGTCCACGCAGTAGCGGATCGCCGGCCGGCGCCGGGAGAACTCGGCCGGCTCGATCCCGAACGCGGCGAGCCGGTCCCGGCCGTCCGGGGTGATCCGGTACGTGCCGTCGGCGTACGCGAGGGTGCGCTGGTCGACGAGCGCGGCGAGCAGCGCGACGCCGAGCCGGCCGGCGAGGTGGTCGTAGCAGAGCCGGGCCCGCATCAGCGCCCGTGCCCGTACGCTGCCGCGGAGCGACCGGACCGGCAGCGGCCGGGCGATGCGGGCCAGCTCCTCCAGCGCCCGGGCCACGTCCGTACTCGCCAGGCGGAAGTAGCGGTGCCGGCCGTCGTGCTCGACCGTGAGCAGCTTGGCCTCGCGCAGCTTCGCCAGGTGGGCACTGACCGTGGACGCGCTCACCCCGGCCTCGGCGGCGAGCGCGCTCGCCGGCATCGCCCCGCCGTCCGCGAGCGCCGTCAGGATCGCGGCGCGGGACGGGTCGCCGATGGCCGCCGCCACGTGGGCGATGTCGGCTTCCGTCGCGGTACGCATGTCCCCAGCGTAGGCCGACGACACTTCGCCGTTCGACGTAGTGTTTGGGCTCGACACTGGGGTCATGACGATCACGACCGGCCCCCGTACCGCGCCGGCGGTGTCCACCGGGCGACTGCCCCTACTGGCGGTATGTCTCGGATACTTCCTGGTCATCCTGGACGTCACGGTCGTCACGGTCGCGCTGCCGACGATCGGCGCGGACCTGGCCGGCGCGGTCACGTCGTTGCAGTGGGTCGCGGACGGGTACACGCTGGCGTTCGCCGGGCTGTTGCTGTTCTGCGGCGGGCTGGGCGACAGGTTCGGCAGCCGCGCCGTGTTCCTGGTCGGGCTGGCGGTGTTCACGCTCGCCTCGGCCGGCTGCGGACTGGCCCCGGGTACGACCGCGCTCGTCGCCGCGCGACTCGTGCAGGGGGCGGGCGCGGCGCTGATGGTGCCGGCGTCGCTGGCGCTGCTGCGCCACGCGTACCCGGACACGGCGGAGCGGGCGCGGGCGTTCGGGGTGTGGGGCATGGTCGCCGGTATCGCCGCCGCGGCTGGCCCGGTGGTCGGCGGGGCGCTGGTCTCGACCGTCGGATGGCGGGCGGTGTTCGCGGTCAACGTGCCGTTCGGGATCGCCGGGTTCGTGCTGACGACCCGGTACGTACCGGCGCCGGCGCGGACGGCGGCCCGCTCGGGGCTGGACGTACCGGCGCAGGCGGCGGGCGCGGTGTGCCTGGCCGGGCTGACCGCCGCGCTGATCGAGGCCGGCGCGCGCGGCTGGACCGACCCGGTGGTACTGGCGCTGTTCGGGGCGGCGGCCGTGGCGTTGCCGGCGTTCGTCCTGCTGGAACGGCGGGCGCGGGCGCCGATGCTGCCGCTGACGCTGTTCGCGGATCGGCGGTTCGGTGCCTCGGCGGTCGTCGGCGTCCTGCTCAACCTGGGTTTCTACGGTCTGCTGTTCGCGGTGCCGCTGTACTTCCAGCGGGTCGCGCAGCTCGGCCCGCTGGCGACCGGGCTCGCGATGGCGCCGATGGCGCTGATGCCGGTGGTCGCGTCCCCGCTCGGCGGCCGGCTCGCGGCGCGTCACGGCCCGCACGTACCGATGGTCGTGGGGCTGCTCGTCGGCGCGGTCGGCCTGTTCGGCTGGCTGGTCGCCGGGCACGGTACCGGCTACTGGGCGCTGGTCGCGCCGCTGGTGCTGACCGGCTTCGGTACCGGGCTGACGATGCCGGCGGCGACCGCGGCGATCATGGCGGCGGCGCCGGCCGACCGCGGCGGCGTGGCGTCGGCCGTGTTCAACGCCGCCCGGCAGACGGGCAGCGCCCTCGGCGTCGGGCTGGTCGGGACGCTGATGGCGGCCGGCACCGTCGCCGGGCTGCACGTCGGTGTCGTCGTCGGCGGCGCCGGCTTCGCGGCGGCCGCCGTGACGACGGCGCTCACCCCGCGGCCTTCCGGACCAGTGCGGTGATCTGCTTCTCGACGGCCGGGTCAGCTCCGTCCCCGCGTACGCCGGCGGGTGAGGTTTCTCGGAAACTGGCCGACCCCGGGAGAGTTGCTACAGCGACACGTCCGCGTCATTATGAACGCAGGTTCACGAATGAGTGTTCATAACGAAGGGATCGCCGTGGCGGGCATCGCGAACACCACCCAGGCGCAGGCGTGGAACGGGTACGAGGGCGAGCACTGGGCCGCCCACCAGGACCGCTACGACGCGGTCAACAGCGGATTCAACGAGCGCCTGCTCGGCGTCGCCGAGATCCGCGACCGGGACCGGGTGCTCGACGTTGGCTGCGGCAACGGCCAGCTCACCCGCCTGGCCGCCCGCCAGGCGGCCCACGCGACGGGGATCGACCTGTCGGCGCCGATGCTCGCGCGCGCACGCGCGTCCGCCCACGCCGAGGACGTACCGAACGTCTCCTTCGAACGCGGCGACGCGCAGGTCCACCCGTTCCCGCCCGGCGGCTTCGACATCGTACTCAGCCGGTTCGGGGTGATGTTCTTCGCCGACCCGGTCGCCGCGTTCGCCAACATCGGCCGGGCGATGCGGCCCGGCGGCCGGCTGGCGTTCGTGTGCCTGACCGCGCTCGCCGGCACCGACCTCGGCACCGTGTTCGGCGCGCTGGCACCGCACCTGGCCGCACCCACCGGCGCCGACGGCAGCGGCCCGACCTCGCTCGCCGACCCCGGGCACATCCGCGACGTGCTGTCCCGCGCCGGCTTCCGCGACGTCACCTGCACGTACGAGGAGGCCCAGCAGATCTGGGGCCGGGACGTCGCCGACGCCGCCGACTTCCTCGCCACCTGGGGTCCGGTCCGGCACCAGATGCACCGGGTCGACCCCGAGACCGCCGCGTACGCCCGCGACGCGCTCACCGCCGCCCTGCGCCCGTACGAGTCGGCGGGCGCGGTGCGGCTGCGCGGGACCGCCTGGCTGGTCACGGCCGTACCGTCGTGAGGTCGGAAACCTACGAGGGAACGGCGAGGCCGGATGTCACCGAGGAAGGCCGCGGCGCTGCGCGACCGCGACGACGGGCGCAGCCTGCGCGAGCACCTGATCGCGACCGCCGCGCAGCTGATCGCCGCCCAGCCCACGGCCGGGCTCACCGTACGCGGCATCGCCCGGACGGCCGGCGTCGCCGACGGCGTCCTCTACAACCACTTCGCCGACAAGGAGGAGCTGCTGGCCGCCGCCCTGCACGCGCACGTACGCGCGGTGGCGGCCGCGCTCGGTGAGCTGCCCGACGCCGGCACCGGCGACGTCGCGGCCAACCTGCGCGCGTACCTGGCGTACGGGCTGGCGCTGCACCGCGGGATCCTGCCCGCCTTCGCCGGGTTCCTCGGCCAGCCGGCCGTCCTCGCCCGCTTCGCCGAGCTGGGCGGCGACGGTGACGAGTGGCGCGACCGGCTCGCCGGATACCTGGGTGCCGAGCGGGACCTCGGCCGGCTCGCCGCCGACGCCCCGCTCGACTCCGCCGTGGCGACGATCGTCGGCGTCTGCCACGAGGCGGTGTTCTCCGCGCTGCTCCCGCATGGCGACCCGGCCCCCGTACCGTCGGTCGACTCCCTGGTCGCCGTCGTACTCGACGGCATCGGCGCCTGACCGCGGCCGGTGCGCGGCGGTCCGGGCGTCAGCCGGTGGCCGGCTGGTCGTCGCGTTTGCCGAGCCGGAGGTGCTCGATGTGGTAGACCGCCTCGTCGAGCAGTTGGGCGACGTGGTTGTCGAACAGCGAGTAGACGACGTGCCGGCCGGAGCGGGTGCCGGCGACCAGGCCGAGCGCGCGCAGCAGGCGCAGCTGGTGGGACACCGCGGACTGGTTCATGCCGACGGCCTCGGCGAGCTCGCCGACGGGGCAGGGGCTGCGGCGCAGGCGGGTGAGGATCAGCAGCCGGCTGGGAGTCGCCAGGGCCTGGAGGGTGGCGGCCACGGTGGCCGCGGACTCGGCGTCCAGCGGCTCGGCCGCGCCCGGCCCGGCGTCCCCTCCGTGTCCCATGACCGCATGCTACCTGGGCCACAACGTATGAAGACCTCTTCATACGTTCTGTTATTGTCGGCGACCGGACCTGCCCGCCGCGTCGAGGGGAACCGCCGTGAGCGCACCGACCACCACGCCCACCGCGACGCCCGCCGGCCCCACCGCCCCGGTACGACGGACCCGGGTGTTCGCGCTGGCCGAGGCGAGGTGGGCGGCCGCCGCGCTGGTGCTGTTCCTGGCCGGGCTGGCGGTGCAACTGGCCGGCGGGCCGGCCTGGGCGTCGTGGCCCCTCTACCTGGCCTGCTGCGCGGCGGGCGGCTGGGAGCCGGGCCTCGCCGGGCTGCGCGCGGTCCGGGACAAGACGCTGGACGTGGACCTGCTCATGGTCGCCGCGGCGATCGGCGCGGTGGCCATCGGTCAGGTGCTGGACGCCGCGCTGCTCATCGTCATCTTCGCGACCTCCGGCGCGCTGGAGGCCCTCGCGACAGCCCGGACCGAGGACAGCGTGCGGGGGCTGCTGGACCTGGCACCCGACACCGCCACCCGGCTCGACCCCGGTGGCGCCGAGACCACCGTCCCGGTGGCCGACCTGACCGTCGGTGACCTCGTCCTGGTACGCCCCGGCGAGCGCATCGGCACCGACGGATCGGTGGTGGACGGCGCCAGCGAGGTCGACCAGGCGACCATCACCGGCGAACCGCTGCCGGCGGACAAGGCGGTCGGCGACGAGGTCTTCGCCGGCACGCTCAACGGCACCGGCGCGCTGACGGTACGGGTCGACCGGCCGGCCGGCGAGTCGGTCGTGGCGCGCATCGCCGCCCTGGTCGAGGAGGCGTCCCGGACGAAGGCGCGTACCCAGCTGTTCATCGAGAAGGTCGAGCAGCGGTACTCGATGGGCATGGTCGCCGCCACGATCCTGCTGTTCACCGTCCCGCTGCTGGTCGGCGAGTCGGTGCGGACGTCGCTGCTGCGGGCGATGACGTTCATGATCGTCGCCTCGCCCTGCGCCGTCGTGCTGGCCACGATGCCGCCGCTGCTCGCGGCCATCGCCAACGCGGGCCGGCACGGCGTACTGGTCAAGTCGGCCGTCGTGATGGAACGGCTCGGCACCACGACCCGGGTCGCGTTCGACAAGACCGGCACCCTCACCCGGGGCGTACCGCAGGTCGCCGACGTCCGCCTGCTGCCCGGCACCGGGTACGCCCGCGACGAGGTGCTGCGGTTGGCCGCCAGCGCGGAGTACGCCAGCGAGCATCCGCTGGGTGCGGCGGTCGTGCGTGCCGCCCGCGAACGCGGCGTACCGCTCGGGGTCGTGCGCGACTTCGACGCGCAGCCCGGCCGGGGTGTGACGGCACGGGTGGACGGCCGGCTGGTCCGGGTCGGCGCCCCGGACGCGCTGTTGGCAGCGGACGACGCCGCCCGGGCGTACGCCGACGAACTGGCGGCGGCCGGTCGTACCGCGGTGGTGGTGGTCGCCGACGACGAGCCGGTCGGCGTACTGGGCATCACCGACCAGGTGCGGGACGACGCCCGGCCCGCGGTCGCGGCGGTCGCCGACCTCACCAGCGAACCGCCGGTCCTGCTCACCGGCGACAACCCGCGGGCGGCCCGCCAGCTCGCCGACCAGGTCGGCATCCGGGACGTACGGGCCGGGTTGCTGCCCGACGACAAGGTCGCCGCCGTCCACGCGTACCACCGGGCCGGGGAACGCGTCACCGTCGTCGGCGACGGCGTCAACGACGCCCCAGCCCTGGCCGCCGCGCACGTCGGCGTCGCCATGGGCGGTGCCGGCTCGGACCTCACTCTGCGGACCGCGGACGCCGTCGTCGTACGCGACGAGCTGGCGACGGTGCCGGCCGCGATCGGCCTGTCGCGCCGGGCCCGCCGGGTCGTGGTGGCCAACCTCGTCATCGCCGGCACCGTCATCACCGGCCTGGTCACCTGGGACCTCGCCGGCCACCTGCCGCTGCCGCTCGGCGTCGCCGGACACGAGGGCTCGACGATCATCGTCGGCCTCAACGGGCTGCGGCTGCTGCGTTCGGCCGTCTGGCGCCGCGCCCGCGCGGGCCGCTGACGAACGATCCCCGGTCAGCGCCTGCCCGTGAGGCCGCATCAACGGCCTCAACGCCGAGCGCCGACGACCGGTCAGTCGGTGTGCGCGCGGCGGGCGCGGACGAGCAGGCGACCGGGCGCGTCGGGGCGTTTCGGAGAACCAGACGAGATCTGATGGCCGTCAGCCGAGCTGGCCCGCCACGACCGCGAGGACCGCGACCGGTACGACAAGCAGGACGACCGGCAGGCGCGGGCGCGGCGCCGCGGCGAGGATCCGCAGGCCCAACGGCACGAACGCGACGGCGAGGCCGGCGACCTCGACCACGGAGGCGACGGTGCTGCCCTTGAGTACGCCGATCATCAGGCCGGACATGAGGGCGAGCGCGAGCGACCGCAGTACGCCGAGGGTGCGCGACAGGTAGCAGCCGGCCGCGAGGACGATCCAGCCGAGCATGATGCAGACGGTCAGGCTGGACACGACGTACTCGGGGTGGCGGTAGTAGCTGGCGACCGCGTTGGTCGCGGCCGGCACCCCCGCCGAGTCGACGAGGCCGAACGCGAACGTGTTGGCGCCGTAGTGGAACGCCCGGGCGAACAGGCCCAGCAGCACCAGCGTCGCGCCGGCGGTGGCCCAGCACGGCCGGGTCGCGCCGACCCGCGCGGCGACCGCGAGTACGCCGGGCCAGAGCGCGATCACACCGGCGAGGAACGCGCCGTACGAGACGGTCATCAGCGCGGGATGCCGGTCGTACGCGGCCAGCTGGTGCGGGAAGAAGAACGGCACGCCGGTGCGCAGCAGCGTGCCGGTGAACAGCAGCAACGGCGCCAGGGTCAGGGACAGGCCGGCGAGCCAGGGGCCGGGGAACCGGTCGGTGGCCGTGCTCGGCGCGGACCGGTGGTACCAGCGGCGGGTCGGGTTGGTCATGGCGGAGAGCGTTCCCGGCCACGGGGGTGCGGCGCGTCGGACCGCGGGCCGATCTCGCCCGCCGCGGGCCGGTCGGATCCGAGCCCGTCGCGTACTGCTCAGGTCTGTCAGACCGTGGTCCGACGTCGTCCGGCCGGGCGCCGGCTAGCTTTTGGGCGTGATCGTCGACAGGGGGTGGCTGGCGCTGGACGTGGCCGCGGCGGCGCTGGTGAGCGCGGTCTGCGGATACGCGGTGCTGGAGTCGGGTCGCGGCGGCTGGTTCCTGCTGGCCGCCGCGGCGGTGGGTCTACCGGTGTGCGTCCGGCGCCGCTGGCCGGTGCCCGCCGCCGGCCTAGTGCTGGCCGCCGCGCTGACGTGCCTGGTCACCGGTGTGGTGCCGATGGCAGCCGCGCCGGCGCCGTACGCGGCGGTCGCGCTCACGCACTACCAGGTCGGTGCCCGGGTCGGGTCGCGGCTGTCGGTGGCCACGGTGGTGGCCGCGACGGTCTTCGCGATCCTCGCGCTCACCTGGCTCGCACCGAGCCACCTCCCGCCGGGCCACCTCCCGCCGGGCTACCTCGCGTCGGGCTACCTCACACCGGGCTACCTCGCGTCGGGCTGGCGCGCGCCGGGCCACCTCGGGAGCGGCGCCGGCCCGGCCGTGCTCGTCGCGGCGATGCTCGCCACCCCGTGGGCCGTCGGACGGTACGTCCGGTCCCGGCGGAGCCGGGCCGCGCGGGCCGGTGCGCGGCTGGCCGAGCGGGCCGTGACCGACGAACGGTTGCGCATCGCGCGCGACATGCACGACGTCGTGGCGCACAACCTGTCGCTGATCGCCGTCAAGTCCAGCGTCGCCCGGCACGTGGCGCTGGTACGGCCGGAGGAGAGTCAGAACGCGCTCGCCGTGATCGAGACCGCGAGCCGTGACGCGCTGGTGGAGCTGCGCCGCGCCCTCGGCCTGCTGCGCGACGGTACGGATCGGCTCGCACCGACCGGCTCGGCCGACGACCTGCGCGAGCTCGTACGCCGGGCCGAGCAGGCCGGGGTCGACGTGACGGCGTCGCTGCACCGGCCGGAGCTGCCGCCGGACGGGGTCCGGCTCGCGGTGTACCGGATCGTGCAGGAGGCGCTGACCAACGTCGTGCGGCACGCCGGCCCCACCCGCTGCCGCCTCACAGTCGACGCCGACGCCGCCGCGGTCACCGTCGAGGTGAGCGACGACGGCCCGGTCGGCACGGTCGCCGCGTCGCCGGGCAGCGGGCACGGGCTGCGCGGGATGCGCGAGCGGGTCACCGCGTACGGCGGCACCCTCGACACCACCCGCCGGGACGGCGGATTCCGCGTGGCGGCACGCATTCCGTACGCGGCGACCGGCGCGGGCGGACAACCGTGAGCGAGACGATCCGCGTCCTGATCGTGGACGACCAGACGCTGCTCCGCGACAGCTTCCGCGTCCTGGTCGACACCGCACCGGGCCTGGCGGTCGTCGGCGAGGCCGGCACCGGCCGGGCCGCGGTCGAGCTCACCCGTTCGCTCCGGCCCGACCTGGTGCTCATGGACGTACGGATGCCGGAGATGACCGGCATCGAGGCCGCCGAACGGATCTGCGCCGAGACCGACGTCCGCGTCCTCATGCTCACCACGTTCGACCACGACGAGTACGTGTACGCCGCGCTGCGGGCCGGTGCCAGCGGCTTCCTGCTCAAGGACACTTCCGCGGCGGACCTGCTCGCCGGGATCCGGATCGTCGCCGCCGGCGAGTCGCTCCTCGCGCCCACCGTCACCCGACGCCTGATCGCCGACTACATCGGCCAACCGCGCCCGTCCCGCACCTCCTCCCCCCGGTTGACCGGGCTCACCGACCGGGAGCGCGAGGTCCTGACCCTCGTCGCGCGCGGCCTGTCCAACCCCGACATCGCCGCGTACCTGACCGTCAGTCTCGCCACCGTCAAGACGCACGTCGGCCGGCTGCTGACGAAGCTGCACGCCCGGGACCGCGCCCAGCTCGTCATCAGCGCGTACGAGACCGGTCTGGTCACGCCGACGGCGGGGTGAGGCGAGGCGGCGGGCGAATCAGGTGTCGTCGGGCGACTCGGTGGCGGCGTGGTGCAGGATCGGGTCGAGCAGGCCGGGGAAGCGGGCGCGCAGATCGCCCGTGCGGAGCCGGATCCGCCGGTGGCGGCCGTCGACGGTCATGCTGATCAGCCCGGCCTCGCGCATGATGCGCCAGTGGTTGGACAGGGTCGACACCGGTACGTCGAGTCCGTCGGCGAGGGCGGCGCAGGTCGACTCGGGGTTGCCCTGGGACCGCCGGGCCAGTTCGAGGCGTACCGGGTCGCCGAGCGCGTGGAGCAGGGCCGCGAGGGTGAGTGAGTCGCGGGCGGGCTCGGGTAGCGGACGCATGCGTCGATGTTGCCATACCGATCGACAGTTCGGGATTATCGAACTATTCTCGGGCGGTACCCGCTCCCGGGGACCGTGCTGTCCGTGCAGCACGCCTCGGTACTGCGGGCCGGCGTGGAGACCCTGCCCGCGACGCTCGCCATGGCGGTCGTCAGCCCGTACGCGGGCCGGCTCGCCGCCCGTCGGGTGTCAGCAGCACCAGCCGACAGGTCGGCGCGGTACTCGGGGTCGCGGTGCTCGGCGCGATCGTGCGTACGACCGAGGCCGGTGGCGGGTCCTTCGCGGCCGGCCTCGACCGCGCGTTCGTCGCGGCGGGCGTCGTCACGCTGGCGGCGCCGCGTGCACCGGACTGTGGCTGGCGCGGTCCGCGCGCGGAAAGCCCGCAGCCGCAACCGATCGCCGCGGTGACCGACGCGCCGTCGACGTGAGCGGGATCAGGCCGGGGGCAGGGCCAGCCAGTCCGGCCAGGACAGGTCGCGGCCGACGAACCGCGGGCGGCGGAACGGCCAGACCGTCGCGATCCACCGCGGAATGAGGGCGTCGAGCGCGCGTTCCAGGTCGGTGCCGACGCGGTCGTCCACCACCCACCACGAGATCTCGGCGTCGGCGCCCTGCCGTTCCGGCGGGTCGATGTAGACGCAGCCCAGCAGGGCGGCCTCGGCGTCGTCGAACAGGGCGTAGTTGAACGACTCGTGCGCCTCGATCTCCCGCGCGTGCCGCTCCAGGTCCCGCCGGTCGTCGTCGTACGTCATGTCGGCCGCCGGCCAGCCCCACGCCTCGCCGTACGTCGCCCACAGCCGTTCCCGCGACCCCATCACGGCCGGGTAGTCCAGGTCGGTGTCGGCACCGGCGATCGGCCGCAGGTGGTGCCCGCCGGGAACCGGTACGCGGGTCGGATGGACGAAACCAGCGGGCAACCAGCTCATCGCCGCAGGCTACCCGCTGGACGTCCGGGCGGTGGTGGCGTGGAACCGGTCCGCCGCGCGTGTCGAGCCGCCAGCCGGTACGCCCGGTCGCGGCGCGCAGCGGCGCCTCGGCGAGCGGCTCGTCCGGGCGCAGGGTACGGCCGTGCCGGGCGGCGAGCGCGGCGCGATCCGACGGATGGAACAGGACGAGCCGGCCGCCGGTACGGGCGACGCGCGCCAGCTCGCGCAGCCCGGTGACGGCGTCCGGCAGGTGGCTGAGCAGGCCGGCCTCGACGACGGCCCGTACGCCGGGAGGTCGTCGCCGAACCGGGTGTCCCAGGTGGCGGCGCGGGTGGCGAAGAAGGCGCGGCCCTCGGCGGCGTACCAGCGGGTGCGGGTGGCGAGCGGTGGCGCGACGTGCCGGATCGCGGCCACGCGGCCGTCATGCAGGTGCTGCCCGAGTCACGCGAGCGGATCGGGGTAGATACCAGCCTGACAGGCCCTTCCACATCGCAGGTGCGGCAGTTACGCTCGGCCGATGACGGTGTTCCGGATCGGTGAGGCCGCCGAGTTTTTGGGCGTCAGCCCGGACACGGTGCGGCGCTGGGTGGACGCCGGCCGGCTCACCGCCCGCCGCGACGACCACGGCCACCGGGTGGTCGACGGGGAGGATCTTGCCGCGTTCTGCCGGGCGCAGGCGGGCGACATCGACGAGGGCGGCGTGCACTCGTCGGCGCGGAACCGGCTGCGGGGCATCGTCACCGGCGTCGTCAAGGACACCGTGATGGCGCAGGTGGACATCCAGGCCGGGCCGTTCCGGGTGGTGTCGCTGATGAGCCGGGAGGCCGTCGACGCGATGGACCTGCGGGTCGGCTCGGTGGCCACCGCGGTGATCAAGTCCACCACCGTCGTGGTGGAGAAGGCCGCGCCGGGCGTCCGGAGCGATCGAGGGAGGAGCGGTCCGTGACCGTACGACTCATCCGCCGCGGCGTCGTCGGTGTGGCCGTCGCCGCGCTGCTGGCGCTCTCGGCCTGCGGCGGCTCCGGCGGCGACGCCGGCTCGTCCCCGTCCGCGTCCGGCGGTACGAAGGTGACCGGGAAGGTGACGGTCTTCGCGGCGGCGTCGCTGACGGAGTCGTTCACCACGATCGGCAAGGACTTCGAGGCGGCACACCCCGGCACCACGGTCACGTTCAGCTTCGCCGGCAGCTCCGCCCTGGCCACGCAGATCAACCAGGGCGCGCACGCGGACGTGTTCGCGTCGGCCGCGCCGAAGAACATGCGGACGGTCACCGACGCGGGCAACGCCGACGGCACGCCCACCACGTTCGTGAAGAACCAGCTCGTCATCGCGGTACCCAAGGGCAACCCGAAGCACATCACCGGCCTGGCCGACCTCACCAAGCCAGGGGTCAAGGTCGCCGAGTGCGCCCCGGCCGTACCGTGTGGCGCGGCGGCGCAGAAGGCGCTCGCCGCGGCCGGGGTGAAGCTCACGCCGGTGACGCTGGAGCAGGACGTCAAGTCGGCGCTGTCCAAGGTGAAGCTCGGCGAGGTGGACGCCGCGCTCGTCTACCGCACCGACGCCAGGTCCGCGGAGTCCACTGTGGACGGTGTCGAGTTCCCCGAGTCCGCGAAGGCGATCAACGACTACCCGATCGTCGTGGTGAAGGACAGCACCAACAAGGCGACGGCGAAGGCGTTCGTCAGCTACGTGCTGTCGGACAAGGGCGCGGCGGTGCTCACCGCGGCCGGATTCCAGGCACCCTGACGCGATGACCGCCACCCGCCGGCCCCGTCGCCGCCTCGGTACGGCGCGGGCACCGCTCGCGCTGCTGCTGCCCGCCGCGGTGGGGCTGGCGTTCCTGGTCCTGCCGCTCGTCGGCCTCGTCGTACGCGCGCCGTGGCGGACCCTGCCCCGGCAACTGACCGCCCCGGGCGCGCTGACCGCGCTGCGGCTGTCGCTGGAGACCGCGACACTCGCGACGGTCGTCTCCGTGGCGCTCGGCGTACCGCTGGCGTGGCTGCTGGCGCGGGTCGCGTTTCCGGGCCGGCGGGTGGTGCGGGCGCTCATCACCGTGCCGCTGGTACTGCCGCCGGTGGTGGGTGGGGTGGCGCTGCTGCTGGTGTTCGGGCGCAACGGGTTGCTCGGGTCGTGGCTGTCCGACGCGTTCGGGGTGAGCCTGCCGTTCACCACGCCGGCCGTGGTGGTGGCGGAGTCGTTCGTGGCGATGCCGTTCCTGGTGATCGCGGTGGAGGGGGCGCTGCGCGGCGCGGACACCCGGTACGAGGAGGCCGCCGCCACCCTCGGCGCCGGCCGCTGGACCACGTTCCGCCGGGTGACGCTGCCGCTGGTGGCGCCCGGCATCGCGGCCGGCGCGGTGCTGTGCTGGGCGCGGGCGCTCGGCGAGTTCGGCGCCACGATCACGTTCGCCGGCAACTACCCCGGCACGACCCAGACGATGCCGCTCGCCGTGTACCTGAGCCTGGAGCAGGGCGACCTGGACTCCGCGATGGTGCTGAGCCTGGTGCTGCTCGTCGTGTCGATCACCATCCTGGCCAGCCTGCGCGACCGCTGGATCAGCAGCTCATGACCATGCTGGACGCACACCTCGTGGTCGACCGCGGCCGGTTCCGGCTGGACATCGACCTGTCCGTCGCGGCCGGCGAGGTCGTCGCGCTGCTCGGGCCGAACGGCGCGGGCAAGACGACCACGCTGCGCGCGCTGACCGGGCTGCTGCCGGTGACCGCCGGCCACGTCACGCTCGACGCCGACACCCTCGACGACCCCGACCGTCGACTGTGGACACCGACCGAGGACCGGCACATCGGCGTGGTGTTCCAGGACTACCTGCTGTTCCCGCATCTGACCGCGCTGGACAACGTCGCGTTCGGGCCGCGCAGCCACGGCCTGCCCCGGGCCGCGGCGCGGGACCGGGCCGCCGCCTGGCTCGCCCGCGTCGGCCTGTCCGAGTACGCCCGCGTCAAGCCCCGGCGCCTTTCCGGTGGCCAGGCGCAGCGCGTCGCGCTCGCCCGCGCCCTCGCCGTCGAGCCGGCGCTGCTGCTGCTCGACGAGCCGCTCGCCGCGCTGGACGCGCGTACCCGCCTCGACACGCGCGCCGCGCTGCAACGGCACCTCGCCGACCATCCGGGCGCCACGCTGCTCGTCACACACGACCCGCTCGACGCGCTGGTCCTCGCGGACCGGCTCGTCATCATCGAGGACGGCCGGATCGTGCAGGAGGGCGACGCCGCGACGATCACCGCGCAGCCGCGTACCGACTACGTGGCGCAGCTCGTCGGCCTCAACCTCTACCGGGGCCGCGCCGACGGCCACACCGTGCGACTCGCCGACGGCTTCGCCCTCACCGTCGCCGACTCCGCCGACGGCGACGTGTTCGTCGCGTTCCCGCCCGCCGCCGTCGCCCTGCACGCCGAACAGCCCGACGGCAGCCCCCGCAACACGTGGCCCGCCACCATCACCGACCTGCACCGGCACGGCGACAACCTCCGCGTACACCTCGACGGGCCGATCAGCGCCGCCGCCGACGTCACCCCGGAGGCCGCCAGCCACCTGCACCTCGCCCCCGGACAGCCCGTGTGGGCCGCACTCAAGGCCGTCGAGACCCGCACGTACCCCGCCGCTGGGGAGCCGCCAGCGCCGCCCGGGTGACGTGGTCGGGCCGCGCGACCGCCGGGTCAGTCCGGGGTGCCGGGGCGGACCAGGCCGCTCTCGTACGCGAAGACGGCGGCCTGGACCCGGTCGCGCAGGCCGAGTTTGGTCAGGACGGCCGAGACGTGCGTCTTGACCGTCGCGAGGCTGAGAAACAGCGCGTCCGCGATCTCGGTGTTGGAGCGGCCCCGCGCGAGCTGGGTCAGCACCTCGGTTTCGCGGGCGCTGAGCCGGGTCAGGGACGACGCGTGCGTCGTCGGCGCGCCCTGGCCGGCGAAGCGGTCGAGCATCCGTCGGGTCACCGGCGGCGCGAGCATCGCGTCGCCGCGCGCCACGGCGCGGATCCCGTCGGCGATCTCGGTGGGGCGCATGCTCTTGAGCATGAATCCGCTGGCCCCGGCGCGTACCGCGGCGTAGACGTGCTCGTCGAGATCGAACGTGGTCAGCATGACCACCCGCGCCGGGTTGCCGCCGTCGACGATCCGCCGCGTCGCCTCGATGCCGTCCATGCCCTCCATCCGTACGTCCATCAGCACGACGTCCGGCCGGGTCCGTTCGGTCACGGCGATCGCCTCGACGCCGTCGGCCGCCTCACCGACGACGGCCAGGTCGTCGCGGGCGTCGACGATCATCACGAAGCCCTCGCGTACCGCGTGCTGGTCGTCGGCCACCACGACCCGGATCGTCATGCCAGCGCCCCCTGGCGCAGCGGCAGCCGCGCCGACACCCGGTATCCGCCGGTGGGCAGCGGCCCCGCGTCGAGCGTGCCGCCGAGCATCCGGGCCCGCTCACGCATCCCGGTCAGGCCGTGCCCGCCCGAACCGCGGCGGGCCGTCGCGCCGGCCGGCTCGCCGTCGTCGACGATGTCGAGCCGCACCTCCGCCTCCTCGAACCAAACCCGTACGTCGGCCCGCCGGGCCCCGCCGTGCCGCAGGCTGTTGGTCAGCGACTCCTGCACGATCCGGTACGCGGAGAGGTCGACGTCGGGTGGCAGCGGGCGCGCCTCGCCGATGCGGTCGAGCGTGACCACGAGGCCGGTCGCCTCGATCGACCGGACCAGCCGGTCGAGCTGGTCGAGACCGGGCTGCGGGCCGCGCGGCCCGGCCGCCGGCTCCTCGTCGGGCCGCATCGTGCGCAGCATGGCGTGCAGCTCGTCGAGCGCGGTACGGCCGGCCTCCTGGATGGTGTCCAGCGCGGCGCGCGCCTTGTCCGGCCGGGTGTCGAACACGTCGGCCGCCGCGCCGGCCTGGACGAGCATCACCGACACGGTGTGCGCGACCACGTCGTGCAGCTCGCGGGCGATGCGGACGCGTTCCGCGTCGACGATGCGCTGGCGTTCCTCCCGGCGCCGGATCCAGCGGGTACGGGCCAGCTCGCCCCACGCCCAGCCCAGTCCGGCCGCCAGCACGGCCAGCAGCGCGTCGCGCCAGCCGCCGGTCAGCAGCGTCCACGGCGCAAGCGCCACCATGACCACCAGCGGCCAGACGGACACGTGCGGCGGGCGGATCCGGGCAAAGTACGTCAGCGGTGCGGCGGCGAGCCCCAACCACCCGACGTGCGGCGCGATCGCCTGAATGCCGACGCCGGCCACCAGCGCGGTGATCATCGCCGCCTCCGGCCGGCGCCGGATCCACAGCAGCGTGCCCGCCTGCACCAGGGCGAGCGCGAGCGCGGCGCCGAGCCAGACCGGCGACGCCGGCCCCTCGGGCGTCACGAGTACCAACGTCACCAGCCCGGCCGCCATGGCCAGCGCGAACGCGGCGTCGATCCACCGGCTCCGGGCCGGCGGGTCGGACGAGCAGTCGATGGACATGCCCCGAACGTACGCCGTGGGCACCTGCCGGCTCATCGGTCGCGCGACCGGTCCACGCGGCCCCCGGGTCGGTCCCGCGACGGAGGTACGAACCGGTCGCCGGCCCGATGCGGGTCGAGCCGCCGCCGGCGGACCGTGGACGCCGACCGGTCCCCGTACGAAGGAGCACCTGCCATGTCGACCACGACCGCCGCCCGCCCCGTCCGCCGCACCCGGGTCGTCGCCGTCTTCGGTACGGTCGCCGCCAACCTCGTGGTCTGGGCGGTCGCCGTCCCCGCGCTCGGCGTCGACCTCTCCGTACGCACCGGTACCGGGACGATCCAGGTCGGCCCGGGGCTGGTCGCCATCGTCACCATGCTCGCCGGGCTGCTCGGCTGGACGCTGCTGGGGCTCCTGCAGGGCCGTACCCGCCGACCGGCCGTGATCTGGTCGGTCATCGCCGGCGCGGTGCTGCTGATCTCGCTGCTGGGCCCGCTCGGCGCCGTGACCGGAGGTGCCGTCGCGACGCTGCTGGCGATGCACCTGGTCGCCGGCGCCGGCCTGATCCCGGCCCTCGCCAGCACCGCTCGCCGCTGACCACCGGCAGACGGACAGCGGGTCGCGTGTGTCGACGGACCGGTGGGCGGGTCACTCGGCGAGGATCGCGGCCAGGGTACGGCGGGCGGTGTCGGCCATGACCGGGTTGGTGTGCACGTAGTAGGGCAGGGCGATGATCGCCTGCGCCAGCGCCCAACCCCGGCCGCGCCGCCACGCGGCGTCGTCCGCGCCGACCGCCCGGCGGAACGCGTCGCGCGCCGCGCCGTCGAGGATGTTCCACGCCGGCATCAGGTCGACCGCCGGGTCACCGACCCGGACGGTACCCAGGTCGAGCACCGCGACGAGCCGGTCGTCGCGCAGCAGCAGGTTGCCCGGCATCAGGTCGGCGTGCAGCCACACACCGGTCCGGTACGGCTCGGCGGCGAGGCAGTCCGCCCAGATCCGGGCGAGCCGCCCGGTGTCGACCAGCTCGGTGGACGCGGCCAACGCGCTCCGCACGCCGGCGTCGTCGCTGGACAGTGCGGCGCCGCGGCCCGACGTCGGCGCGGCCCGGCCGCCGGTGTCGACCCGGCGCAGCGCCGTGACGAAGCCGGCGAGATCACCGGCCAGCCGCGCGACGTCGACCACCGGGCGCCGGTCGGCCGACTCCCCCGACAGCCACCGGCAGACCGACCACACCCCCGGGTACCCGGGGCCGGGCGCGCCGATCTCCACGGTCTCCGGTACGGGCAGTGGCAGGTGCGGCGCGAGCAGCCGGGCACGGTCGCGCTCGGCGCGCAGCTCCGCGCCGTCGTCCGGGCGCAGCGGGAAACGCAGCACGAGTTCCGTGCCGAGCCGGTACAGCGCGTTGACGGTGCCGTGTGAGCCGATCCGGCGTACCGGAAGGGCGCGCCACTGCGGGAACTGCGTCGCGACGAGCGCCGCGACGACCTCGTCGCTCACGTCGACCTGGTCGTCGTGCATGCGCGCGGTCATCGCTCCCCCGTCGTACGCCTGGGCTGCTTGGTGCCCACGTTCCGCGTCATGGTGGAGAGGATGCCGGGCACGTCGCGCACGGTGTCGGCGGGCATGCCGGCGACGGTCTCCTCGGCCAGCGCGCGCCAGAGCTCCTTGACCCGCTCGGCGAGCGCTCTCCCGGTGTCGGTCAGTTCGACCACGCTGGCGCGCCGGTCCGTGGCCTGCCGGCGCCGGACGTGGCCGGCGGCTTCGAGCTTGCGGGTCATGAGGGTGACGCTGGGCGGCTCGACGCCCAGCGCGTCGCTCAGCTGGGCCTGGATCATCGGGCCGGTCCGGGCGAGTTCGAGGAGCAGCGCCTCCTGGCCGGGGTGCAGGCCGAGCGGCGCCAGCAGCGCCGCGATCCTGGCCCGGTGGCGCAGGCTCAGCAGGCGGATGGCCTGGTTGATCGCGTCGGCGCGGTCGAACTCCACGGATTCTCCTTGACGCAAGTTAGTTATGCGCATAACGTTATGCGCGTAACTAACTCTAGCATGGCATCGAGGTTGATCATGACCGTGAAGGTCGCCGTCATCTACTACAGCGCGACGGGCACGGTGCACGCGCTCGCGCGAAGCGTCGCCGAGGGCGCCACCTCGGCCGGAGCCGAGGTACGGCTGCGCCGGGTCGCCGAGCTGGCCCCCGACCGCACGATCGACGAGAACCCGGACTGGCGGCGGCACGCCGACGCCACCGCGTCGATCCCGGCAGCCGCGGTCGACGACCTGGCATGGGCCGACGCGTACGCCTTCGGGACACCCACCCGGTTCGGCGCGCCCGCCGCGCAGCTCAAACAGTTCATCGACCAGACAGGCGGGCTGTGGCGGGCGGGCCGCCTGGCCGACAAGCCGGTCACCGCCTTCACGTCGGCGTACAACCGGCACGGCGGGAACGAGGCGACCATCCTGTCGCTGAGCAACGTCTTCTACCACTGGGGCGCGCTGATCGTGCCGCCCGGATTCACCGACCCGGTGGTGTCCGCCGCCGGCGGCAACCCGTACGGCACGTCGTCCGTCGGCAGCGAGTCCGGCGACGGGCCGGACCTCGCGACGCTGCGCGCGGCCCGGTACCAGGGGCGGCGGCTCGCGCTGATCGCGGCCCGCCTGGCGGCCGGCGACACCCGCGGTACCGCGGCCGAGCCGGACCGGGTGAGCGTCGGATGAGCGGCGTCATGACCGGCGCCACCGCCCGGCCGGTGGGATCGCGGCACGGCCGGGCGTGGATCGTCCTGGCACTGGCGTGCGCGTGCCAGTTCATGGTCATCCTGGACTCGGCGATCGTGAACGTCGCGCTGCCGTCGATCCGTACGGATCTCGGCTTCACGACCACCGGGCTGGCCTGGGTCGTGAACGGATACCTGCTGACGTTCGCGGGCCTCATGCTGTTGGGTGGCCGCGCCGCCGACCTGTTCGGACCGCGCCGGACACTCGTCGCCGGGCTGGCGGTGTTCACCGTGTCGAGTCTCGCCGGCGGCGTCGCGACCGCGTCCGCGATCCTGGTGGCGGCCCGCGTCGCGCAGGGCGTCGGCGCCGCGCTGATGGCACCGGCCACGCTCGCCGTACTCAACACCGTCTTCACCGCGCCGCACGCGCGGGCCAGGGCGTTCGGCGCGTGGTCCGCCGCGGGCGGCGTGGGCGGGATGGCCGGCGCGGTCGCCGGTGGCGCCCTCACCACCGGCCTGTCGTGGCGGTGGGTCTTCCTGATCAACGTACCGATCGGCGCCGTCCTGCTGGTCGTCGCGGCGACGTCGCTGGCGGACACCCGCGCCGGCCGGCGGCAACCGCTCGACCTCGTCGGCGCCGCCACCGGTACGGCCGGGCTCGCCGCGCTGATCTACGGGGTGATGGGAAGCGCCGACCACGGCTGGGCGTCCGCTCGGGTCGCCGTACCCGTCGCGGCCGGCGTACTGCTGCTCGGTCTCTTCGTCCTGCTGGAACGGCGTTCAGTCCAACCGATGGTGCCCCTGCGGCTGTTCACGGTCCGGGGGGTGGCGGTCGGCAACGCCATGCTCGTCCTGCTCGGCGGCATCGCCATCGCCATGTGGTACTTCACGTCGCTGCTGCTGCAGAACGTGCTCGGCTACTCCGCGCTGCGCGCCGGGCTCGGGCAGACACCCGCGGCGGTGACGTTCCTGGTCGTCGCCCGGTGCGCGGCCGCGCTACTGCCCCGCACCGGCGTACGCCCGCTGGTGCTGGCCGGCTGCGGCGCGTTCGTGGCCGGGTTCGGCTGGCTCGCGCGGGTCCACGCCGGCGCCGGCTTCGCCACCGACGTGCTCGTGCCCACGCTGCTCGTCGCGGCCGGCATCGGCCTGGTGTTCCCCACGCTGATGGCCGCCGCGACCGCGGGCGTACCCGGTGACCACGCCGGGATCGTCGGCGGCCTGGCCACCACCGCGCAGCAGGTCGGCGGATCGGTCGGCCTCGCGGTACTCGCGACCGCCGCCGCGAGCCGGCCCGGGGCCGCCGGGTACGACCTGGTGTTCGTGATCGCGGCCGGGCTGGCCGTGACCGTCGCCGCGGTCAGCCTGCTGCTGCCACGCCGCGGCCAACGCCGGTGAGCCGGGCGGCGCCGCAGGTCAACGTCGGTGAGCGGGGCGGCGCCGCAGGTCGACGTCGGTCAGGGCCGGGCGGCGGTAGTCGGTGTCCGCCGGGTTGAGCGTCACGCCGGGCGGGACGATCTCGTCGATCCGGTCCAGGATCGCGTCGTCGAGCCGCAGGTCGGCGGCGGCGAGTTGGTCGGTCAGGTGCTCGACCGTACGCGGGCCGAGGATCACCGACGTGACGCCCGGGTGCGTCGCCGCGAACGCCAGCGCCAGGTGCGTCAGGGACATGCCCGCCTCGTCCGCCAGGGCCACCAGCTGCTCGACGGCGTCGAGCTTGCGCCGGTTGCCGGGCAGGTCCAGGTCGAACTTGTGCGCGACCACCCGACGGAACTCGGTCATCTCGATCCGCTCGCCGCGGCGGAACCGCCCGGTGAGCCAGCCGCTGTTCAGCGGGCTCCAGGTGAGCACCCCCAGCCCGTACCGCTGCGCGGTGGGCAGCACGTCGGCCTCGGCACCGCGTACGAAGATCGAGTACGGCGGCTGCTCGGTGCGGAACCGTACGTGGTTGCGCCGGTCGGCGACCCACTGCGCCTCGACGAGCTGTTCGGCGGGGAAGTCCGACGTGCCGACGGCCATGATCTTGCCGGCGCGGACCAGGTCGGACAGCACCGACAGCGTCTCGTCGAGGTCGGTGTCCGGGTCGGGGCGGTGCACCTGGTAGAGGTCGATCCGGTCGGTGCCGAGGCGCCGCAGGCTGTCGTCCACCGCCCGGGTCAGCCAGCGCCGGGAGTTGCCGCGGTGGTTGCGGTCGGCGTCGCCCATGCGTACCGGGAAGTGGCCCTTGGTGGCGAGGACGACGTCGTCGCGGCGGTCGCGGATCGCCTTGCCGACGATCTGCTCGGCCTCGCCGCCGGAGTACTGGTCGGCGGTGTCGACGAGGTTGATCCCGGCGTCGAGCGCGGTGTGGATCAGGCGTGTCGCGTCGGCGTGGTCGGTGTTGCCCCAGGCGCCCAGCCGCAGCGTGCCGAGGGCGAACCTGCTGACCGAGATGCCGGTACCGCCGAGAATCCGATGCTGCATCGCTGTCCCCGCTGTTCGACCGTCTCGCGACCTCATCGCGAGACGGAACGTTCCGATTCGCCATGAGCATGCCACAGCTCCTGGCTACGCTGTCAAGACGGAACGATCCGTTTCGCCTGTGGTTGGATGGGGGCCATGTCACCCAGACGCCCCGACCGACGCAGCGAACAGGCCGCCAAGGCCGTCGTCCAGGCCGCCCTCGACCTCTGCGAGGACATCGGGTACGCGAAGCTCAGCATCGAGGGCATCGCCTCCCGCGCCGGCGTCGGCAAGAACACCATCTACCGCTGGTGGCCCTCCAAGGGCGCCGTACTGCTGGACGGACTGCTCGACGCGTGGGGCGGCTCCGCGTCGTTCCCCGACACCGGCGACGTGGTCGCCGACCTCAAGACCCAGATGAGGGCGGCCGTCGACAACCTCGTCGGGTCACCCGCGGGACGGCACTACCGCGCCCTGATCGGCGAGGCGCAGCACGACGAGGCCCTGGCCGAGACGCTCCAGGAACGCCTGCACCGGCCGGTGATGGCCCTCGCCGTCGCCCGCGTCGAGCTCGCCCAGCGCCACGGCCAGATCCGCGCCGACATCGAGCCGGAGCTTGCCATCGAGCTGCTGTACGGCCCGATCTACCACCGGTGGCTGCTCACCCACCGCGTACCGACGGCCGAACGCATCGACGCCACCGTCGACGCCGCCTTCGCCGGCCTGGCCCCCACCGCACACCGGCGCTGACCCGGTCACCGGAACAGGGCAGCGTGGTCGGCCGCCCATCCGGCGAACGTGCCGGCCGCCCGGCCGGTCAGGCGTCGGACGTGGTCGGTGACGAGGGTCGACTCCGGCCGGTACAGCGAAGCGGAGACCAGCGCGTCCACCAGGGTCCGAGGGCGGCCGTCGGCGAGCATCCGCGCCCGCGCCGACTCCGCCGGTACCGCGGCGAAGCGGAGCGGACGCCCGAGCGCGACACCGAGCCGGGCGACCAGGTCGGCGCGGCTGAGCGGTTCCGGCCCCGTCAACAGGTACGGCCCCCGCTCCGGTCCGGCATCGAGCGCGGCCGTCACCGCGTCGGCGACGTCCCGCTCGTCGACCACGGCCGTACGCGCGATGTCCGGGCCCGCGACGACGTCACCCGCCCGGAGCTGGGCGGCCCAGCCGCGGACGTTGGCGGCGAGCGTGTCGCTGCGCAGGACCACGGGTCGCAGGCCACCGTCCCGCAGCAGGGCCTCCATGTCCGCATGCGTCTGGACGATCGGGTCGCTCTGACCGACCGCGCGATCGTCGACGGCGGTGGAGGACACGTACAGGACGCGGGGAGCCGCCTCGGCGAGTTCCGTCACGATGGGCCGGGCCGGCGCCGCGTCGAGCAGCGGCCACATCAGTACTACCGCGTCGACGCCGACGAGCGCCGCACGTACCGCGGCGCGGTCGGTGAGGTCGCCCACCACCGACTCGACCCCCGGCAGGGGCTCGACCGGCCGCCGTACGAGACGCCGGACGTGGGCACCGCGCGCCAGCAGACGGTCGACGATCTCGGGACCGAGGCTGCCCGTCGCGCCCGTGACCAGGATCGACAGGCCCGGCCTCGGGTACTCCGGGCGAGAGGTGTCAGGCATGCTGGGGACGCTAGGGCTTCAGGTCGACATGAAGGCAAGGCGTACCCGGTGAAGACGATCGGCGAGGCGGCCACCGAGCTCGGCGTCGAGGCACACGTCCTTCGGCACTGGGAGCAGGTCGGTGTCCTGAGCGTGCGTCGCGACGGCAACGGCTACCGCCGCTACGACGACGATGCCCTGCAACAGGCCCGTACCGTCCTGAAGCTGCGGCGGGTCGGGCTGTCCCTGCCGGAGGTCGCGGCGGCCATGGCGCCGACGAGGGCCTCGGCACAGCCGGTCGTACGGGCGAAGATCGCCGCGCTCGAAAGCGAGGTGGAACGCACCCGGCAGGCCATCGTGTTCCTCCAGCACACCGTCGACTGCCGGCACCGGTACCTCGACGACTGCCCGGACTGCGCGACCTTCGCCCGCGGCGACTGACCCTCGCCGACGCGCCAGCCGAGTCGGCGGACCTCGTCAGCTGGTCGGCCCGGGAGGGGCGAGACGCTCGGCGAGCAGCATGGTTCCGGGTGCCCGGCGGCCACCAGGGCCGGGCTCGGGGGTGAGGTCCGCCGAGGCGATCTCGTCGCCGCACTCGCCGCACGCGACGACCGGCGCCGCCACGTGGTCGCCGTGCCGGAACCGGATGGGCGGGCCGCCCTCGGGCGTCTGCCACTCGTCCCCCCAGGCGGTCAGCGCCACCAGGATCGGTACGAGCTGCCGGCCGGACTCGGTCAGCGCGTACCGGTCGCGGGGTGGGTGGTCGCGGTAGCGCTCGCGACGCAGGATCCCGTTGTCGACCAGGCCGGTGAGCCGTTCGGTGAGCAGGTTGCGGCTCACCCCCAGGTCGTCCGCGAGGTCGGCGAACCGGTCGATGCCCAGGTACACGTCGCGCAGGATGAGCGGCGTCCACCAGTCCCCGACGACCTCCAGCGTCCGGGCCAGGGAACAGTGCATGTCGGCGAAGCTCCGCTGCCGCACGGTTCACGCCCCGGCCGGGTCGGCGATGGGCGCGGCGACGGCTTCGGCGACACCGTTCGAGCCGAGGCGTTGGCACAGGCGCCACCAGCGCAGCGAGTCCTCGTGCACCTCGTACCAGGAGATCCGGCCGAACCGCAGGCGTACGAACTGGACGAAGACGTTCTCGTACGGTTCGCCGAGCGGTGTCGTCGCGCGGACGGTGCACAGCCCGGCGATCCGCGTGTTCCACGGGGGCCCGTCGACGGCCACCTGTCGCAGCTCGAACCGCGCGTCGGGCAGCAGGCGGAACAGCCGCTCGAACCAGGCGGCCATCGCCGCGCGGGTGGTACGCGTGCCGCCGAGGCTCGTGTCGCCCTGGAACGTCACCCGGAAGTCGGGGGCGAACTGCCTGATGACCGCCTGGTAGTCGTGCGCGTTCATGGCCTGCCAGGCGAGCCGGTACTGGCGGCGGGCGATCATCCGGAACACGGCGCCTCCTCAGGTCAGTTCAATGCTGATACTAACCCCGATCACTGGTTAGATGGTATGTTAGTGAACTAATGAACCACGTAACTAGGGGAGGGCAGCGATGAAGGACAGCGGTCCGATATTCGCCCAGATCGCGGGGCGGCTCGCCGACGACGTCGCCGACGGGGTGCTCGGCGAGGGCGAGCGGATCCCGTCGACGAACGAGCTCGCGTCGTTCCACCGGATCAACCCGGCGACCGCGGCGCGCGCGCTGTCGGTGCTCGTCGAGGAGGGCCTGGCGGAGAAGCGCCGCGGGGTGGGCATGTTCGTCGCCACGGGCGCGCGCGACCGGCTGGTGCGGGCACGCCGGCACGAGTTCGCCGAGAAGTACGTGCGACCCCTGGCGACCGAGGCGCACCGGCTCGGGCTCGGCCAGAAGGAGCTGCTGACGTTGGTACGCGAGGAGCTGGCCGCGACGACGGCGCACGCCGCGGTGTCCGCCGGGAGCACGTCGTGACGCCCGCGATCGCACTGTCCGGCCTCACCCGCCGGTACGCCGGCGGCCACGAGGCGCTGTCCGGCGTCACCGTCGACATCCACACCCCGTCGATCGTGGGGCTGTTGGGCCGCAACGGCGCCGGCAAGACGACACTGCTGCGCATCCTGTCCGGCCAGGGCTTCGCGACGGCCGGCAGCGTGCGCGTCCTCGGCGCGACGCCGCTGGAGAACGACGCGGTGCTGCGCCGCATGGTGCTCGTCCGCGAGGACCAGACGTACCCGGACATGAAGGTGCGCCACGCGCTCGCCGCGGCGGCCATGTTCTACCCGAACTGGGACGCCGACCTCGCCGGCATGCTGCTCGACGCGTACGAGCTGCCGGCCGGGCGCGGCATCAAGAAGCTGTCCCGGGGGATGCGGGCGGCGCTCGGCATCATCCTCGGGCTGGCCGCGCGGGCCGAGGTGACGCTGTTCGACGAGCCGGTCGCGGGCCTCGACGCCGTGGTACGCGACATGTTCTACCAGCACCTCCTGGACGACTACACCGCGCACCCGCGCTGCGTCGTGCTGTCCACGCACCTCATCGACGAGGTGGCCGACCTGCTCGAACGCATCCTGATCCTGGACCACGGCCGGCTGGTGCTCGACGCGCTCACCGACGACCTGCGCGGCAACGCCGTCACGGTCACCGGGCGTACCGGCAACGTGGACCGGTTCGTCGCGGACCGCCCGACCCTCGGCCGCCGCACCCTCGGCGGGCAGAGCACCGCGGTCATGGTCGGTCGCCTCGACGACCGCGACCGCCACCTGGCCGAGCACCTGCAGCTCGACCTCGACCACCTCACGCTCCAGCAGCTGGCGATCCAGGCCGCCGACAGCAGTGCCCGCGCCACCCTCATCTCAGCGGGGACGGACTGACATGCCCACGACACCGCGTACGTCGATCCTGACCGTGGTCCGTTACCTGCTCCTGGACCGCTTCACGTTCCTGGTCCTGCCCTGGGCCTGGGCCGCGTTCGGCTTCGCGCTCGACGTGGTCGTTCTTCAGATCGTCCCGACCGGGGCCACCGGCCAGCGCTGGGTCGGCGGGCTCGCGGCGGTGTACGCCGTCGTCTTCGTGCTGGGGGTGCAGGCCGTCGCGCGGACCCTGCCGTTCGCGCTGGCGCTCGGCATCAGCCGCCGCACGTACTTCCTCGGCGCCGCGACACTGGCGGTCGCGCTCGCCGTCTGCTTCGGCGTCGTCGTCACGGTCGGGCAGGCCGTCGAACGTCTCACCGGCGGGTGGGGACTCCGGATGGCGTACTTCCGGGTGCCCGGCATCCTCGACGGTCCGTGGTGGCAGACGTGGCTGACGGCCACGGCGGCGTTCGTGCTGCTCTTCGGGTACGGGATGTGGTACGGGCTGGTCCACCGGCGCGCCGGGCTGGCCGGGACCATGGTGTTCACGGCCGCGCAGGCCATCGTGCTCGCCGCGCTCGCCGCGGTCACGACCTGGACCCACGGCTGGGCGCACGTCGGCCACGTCCTCGCCACGACCTCCGTACTCCCCGCGATCCTGGCCGGGCTCGCCGTCGTCCTGCTGACCGCCGGCCTGGTGACGGTCCGCCGGCTGGCCGTGTGAGACGCGGGCGGCCAGCCGGGTACGCGACCGGCTGGTCACCCGCCCCCGGCGGCGAGTGGACCCGCCGTACGCCGCGGTCGTGTTTCTCGTCGCCGTGCTACTCGCCCTCACCGTCCGCCTCGCCCGTCGGTGAGACCTGCCAGGGGCGGAGCTTGTCGGGGTTGCGTACGGCCCAGATCCGGGTGATGCGGTCGCCCGCGACGTCGAACGCGTACACCCCGACGAGGTCGCCGTGCCGCTGGAGCAGCAGGCCCGGCTGCCCGTTGACGGTGCGTTCCACCAGGGTCAGGGCCGTGGCGGCGGTCGCGCCGACGAGGTCGAGGACGTACCGGGCGATCCGCTCGCCGCCCTCGATCGGGTGCAGCGCGGCGCGCACCACGCCGCCGCCGTCCGCGGTGAACGTGGCGTCGGGGTCGAGCAGGCCGACGAGCCCGCCGATGTCCCGGGCCTCCCACGCCTGCTTGAAGTCGCGGACCAGGCCGGCCTGGTGGGCCGTCGGGACCGCGGGCGTTCCGGCGGTACGGATCCGGCGCCGCGCCGAGGACGCCAGCTCGCGGCACGCCGCCGGGGTACGGCCGGTGATCCCGGCGATCTCCGCGAACGAGTAGCTGAACACGTCGTGCAGGATCAGCGCGACGCGTTGCGCCGGGGTCATCGCCTCGATCGCGACGAGGAACGCCATGCGTACCGACTCGTCGAGGGTGACGCGGTCGGCCGGGTCGGCGGGTCCGGTCGCGGTGGCACCGGAGGTCCAGTCGGTTTCCGGCAGCGGCTCGGGGATCCACTCGCCGACGTACCGCTCGCGCCTGGCGCGTGCCGAGCCGAGCAGGTCCAGGCAGATCCGGCTGGTGACGGTGGTCAGCCAGGCGCCCGGCGAGACGATGTCGGCCTGCCGCGCCGGCGACATCGCGTACCAGCGCGCGTACGCCTCCTGCACGGCGTCCTCGGCCTCCGCCAGGGAGCCGAGCAGCCGGTACGCGATGCCCGTCAGCTGGCGCCGCTCACCGAGGATCGCCTCGGCCCGGTCGTGTCCCGCGTGGTCGGTCATGTCTGCGCTGCTCCCCGGCTCGGATCGGTCCTCACCAGTCTGACGGGACGCCGCCCCGAACTGTCAGGCCGACGGCCTCACATCTCGGCGGTCTGTGTCGTCGGGGAGTGCACACCCGTCAGAGGTACCAGGCAGGAGAACACGATGATCCGGATCGGCGTCATTCTCGGCAGTACCCGTCCCGGCCGGCGCGGCGCGCAAGTCGCCCGCTGGGTCCAGGAGCGTACGGCGTCCCGCACGGACGCCGAGTTCACCGCGATCGACCTGCTCGACCACCCGCTGCCGCACCTGGACGAGCCGGCGCCGGCGGCGGCGTCCGCGGGTGACTACCAGCACGAGCACACCAGGGCGTGGGCGGACACGATCGCCGCGTACGACGGGTTCGTGATCATCACGCCCGAGTACAACCACTCCGCCCCCGGCGTACTCACGAACGCCCTCGACTACCTGTACGTCGAGTGGGCCAACAAGGCCGTCGGGTTCGTCTCGTACGGCAGCGTCGGCGGTGCCCGCGCCGTCGAGCAGTTGCGGCTGACCTGCGGCGCGCAGCAGATGGCCGACGTGGCCGCGCAGGTGTCGTTGTCCGTGTTCACTGACTTCGAGGACTTCACCACGTTCGCGCCGACCGCGTACGCCGAGGCCGCCCTGGACACGGTGCTGGACCAGGTCGTCGCGTGGAGCGGCGCCCTCGCACCGCTGCGCGCCGGCGCGGCGGTCGGCGCCGCCTGACGTTCCGGCGTTCCGCGTCGTCGTACCGGTGAACGTCGAAAAGGCATCCGAGGGAAGAGGGTTTGCGATGACCACCCAACGCGAGACGGACGAGGCGGCGATCCGGCGGCGGCTCGGCGAGATCGTCGACGGAATCGGCGCCAAGGATCTCGACGCGCTGCAACGGATCTACGCGACGGACGTGGTGTCCTTCGATGTCGAGCCGCCGCTGCAACACGTCGGGATCGACGCGAAGATGAAGAACTGGGCGAAGGCGTTCACGTTCTTCGAGGACATCAAGTACGAGCTACGCGACCTGGTCGTGACGGTGGGCGGAGACGTGGCGTTCGGGCACGGCTTCGGGCGGCTCAGCGGCACCCTGGCGAACGGTACGGCGACGTCCGGCATGTGGGTCCGCGGCACCTTCTGCTTCCGGAGGATCGACGGCGACTGGGTGATCGTGCACGACCAGGCGTCCGTGCCGTTCGACGTCGCGACCGGTTCGGGCGTCACCGACCTCGAACCCTGACGTCGATGCGGCGGTCTCGCAGGCTCTGCCGCGGGACCGCCGCCCGGCGTAGCGTTCACGCCAAGCCGTTGCAACAAACAGGCCCTCGCTGTTGCGTTATTTCCATAACCAGCGCAACGAAACTGCGGCTACCACCTGCATAAACACTCCTCACGCGCAACGATGACGTTGCCTGATCCAGGAACGCAACGTAGCGTTTCCGGTGTCAGAAACAACGAGCGCAGGAGTTGAGCACGGTGCAGAGCTTCACCACCACCGCCCCGATCACCACCACCATCGACATCCCCGCCGGCCGCGTCCAGCTCATCGCCGCCGACCGCGCCGACACCACCGTCGAGGTACGCCCCGCCGACCCTGGCAAGAACCGCGACGTGACGCTGGCCCAGGAGACCACCGTCGAGTACGCCGACGGCGTCCTGCGGATCCAGGCGCCCACCCGGAAGAACCACATCCTCGGCCCGTCCGGCGCCGTCGAGGTCACCGTCCAGCTGCCCGCCGACTCCCGCGTCGAGGCCACCACCGCCAGCGCCGACTTCCGGGTCGTCGGCAGGCTCGGCGACCTGACCTACACCAGCGCACACGGCCCCATCAAGATCGACGAAGCCGCGCAGGTGCACATCACCAGCCAGGCCAGCGACATCACCCTCGGCCGCGTCACCGGCGACGCCGAGGTCAGCACCGCCAAGGGCGACATCACCATCACCGAGGCCGTAGGCGGCACCGTCACCCTCCGCGCCGACGCCGGCAACCTCACCGTCGGCGCCGCCGCCGGTGTGTCCGCCACCCTCGACGCCGGCACCCGCTACGGCCGGATCCGCAACACCCTCGCCAACACCGGCGACACGCAGCTCGACATCCACGCCACCACCTCGTACGGCGACATCACCGCCCGCAGCCTCTGAACCGCAACCCACCCGAGAGACGAGGAACGATCATGAGCGACACCACCGGATACGACCGGCCGGAACTGCAGAAGGCGGTACAGGAGTTCGTCGACGCCGGCTTCGCCGGACTCCAGGTACGCGTGCACGACGAGCACGGTGCATGGGTCGGCAGCGCCGGCGTACGCGAGTTGGGCGTGAACGCCGGCCCGCCGACAGACGGACAGTTCTGGATCGGCAGCTCCACGAAGACCTTCACCGCGACGCTGGTGCTGCACCTGGTCGCCGACGGCGCGATCGGCCTGGACGACAGCGTCGCGGACCACCTGCCGGAGCTCGGGCTGGACCGTCGGATCACCGTACGGATGCTGCTGGCGCACACCAGCGGCTTGTTCAACTACACCGGCGAGTACTACCCGGACGGCACGATCGTCGCGGGGATCCCCGCCGTCGGCAAGGAGTGGGTGGACAACCGGTTCCACGACTACCAGCCGGAGGAGCTGGTACGCCTGGCGTTGTCGAAGCCGCCGCGCTTCGAGCCGGGTACGGACTGGAGCTACGCCAACACCAACTACACGCTGGCCCTGCTGCTGATCGAGCAGGTCACCGGCCAGTCGTACGCCGAGGCGCTGCGGCGGCGGATCCTGGCGCCGCTCGGGCTGTCCGGCACCGTGGTGCCGGGCGACTCGCCCGACATCCCGGGGCCGCACGCCCACGGGTACTGCCGTTACCAGGACGGCGACGAGTGGAAGGTCGTCGACGTCGCCCGCCAGAACCTCTCCCTGCTGGCCGGCGCCGGCGACATGATCTCGACGACCGCGGACCTGCACACGTTCGTCTCGGCGCTGACCGGCGGCAGGCTCCTGCCGGCCGCGCTGCTCGACGAGATGCGTACGCCGCACCCCGACAGCGGCGACCTCCACTACGGTCTCGGGCTGTTCGTGCAGGACCTGGACGGCGTGACGCTCAACCACCACAACGGCAGCCCGCCGGCCGGGTACGGGGCGCTGATGTACAGCACGCCCGACGGCACCGCGACCCTGACCGGCTCGGTGACCATGGGCGACGCCGACGTCAACCCGGCGGTGGCGTTCCCGCCAGCGCTGGACCGGCTCGTACGGGCGGTGTTCGCGTCCTCCGCGAGCTGACCGCCACCGCCCCGGTGCCACGCCGATGCGTGGCCCCGGGGCGCGGGCGATGAGTTTGGCGTACCGCGGTCGTCTACCCCCGGAGGGGACACGACCACGGCCTCAGGAGGAAGCATGACCTCGACCGCGCTACCGCCCGTCGTCGACGCCGACGCCTGGCAACGCGAGCTCGACGCGCTGCGGAAGCGGGAGAAGGCAGCGACACGGGAACTGGACGCCATCGCCGCACAGCGACGCCGGCTGCCCATGGTGGAAATGCCCGACTACACCCTCGACGGCGAGGACGGGCCGGTCCGGCTCGCGGACGTCTTCGACGGGAAGTCCCAGCTCATCGTCTACAACCACATGTGGTTCCCGGGCAAGGAGTGGCAGTGCCCCGGCTGCACCGGGTTCACGTCGCAGTTCACCCGGCTGGGATTTCTGGACAGCTACGACGCCCGGTTCGTGATCGTCACGCAGGGACCGATCGACGAGGCGCTCGCGTACAAGCGGCGGGTCGGCAACCAGATGACCTGGTACTCCACGGCGAACAGCCCGTTCGGCAGCGACGTCGGCGCACCGCCCGGCGGCGGGTTCGCGGTGAACGTGTTCCTCCGCGACGGCGACACCGTCTACCGCACCTGGCACACCAACGGCCGCGGGACCGAGCAGCTCACGCACACCTTCGCGCTGATCGACCTGCTCCCGTACGGGCGGCAGGAGGAGTGGCAGGACTCGCCGGACGGCTGGCCGCAGTCGCCGACGTACAGCCGGTGGACGGGTTCGGAGGACATCGCCGCGGCGTACGGCCCGACCACCTGAGTTTCGCCCCGGGCGTGGGTAGCGTCATGGCCACGACTACCGGGGGGACGGGCGCGATGGACATGAAGCTCGAGGTGATCGGTATCCCGGTCACCGACGTCGACAGGGCGAAGGCGTTCTACGTCGACCAGGTCGGTTTCGGCCTGGACCACGACATCGAGCCCGGGCCGGGGATGCGCGTCGTGCAGATGACGCCGCCCGGCTCGGCCTGTTCGGTCGTGATCGGCGTCGGCATGCCGCTCGGCGAGCCCGGTACGACGAAGGGCGCGCAGCTCGTCGTCCAGGACATCGACGTGGTGCGGGCCGAGCTGGCCGGCCGCGGCGTACCGGTCACGGAGGTGCAGCAGTTGGGGCCGGAGGGTGCGCCCGGGTCGCGGTTCGCGTTCTTCACCGACCCGGACGGCAACGGCTGGTCCGTGCAGGAATACAAGCGCGGCTGAGCCTCGCTAGGAACCGGCCAGCCAGGACAGCATGCGGCCGCGCAGCCAGCAGCGGCCGACGGCCTCGACGTGCAGGTCCGGCCCGTCGGACACGGCCACGCCGACGATGCTGTGCCCGGACGCCGGCCGGTCGCCGAACGTGGGTACGGCCGGCGCGACTCCGACGCCCTCCGCCGACACCCACGCCACGGCCCGGCCGGCCGCCGTCTCGGTGAGGCGGCGCAGGAAGGTCTCGCGGCGCTCGACCGGGAGGCGCGACAGCGCCCACGTCGTGGTGACGACCGGCAGGGCGCCCGCGGGTACCCGGGCGATCGCGTCGGACAGCAGGTCGACGGCGTCGCCGCGCAGCAGTGCCGGCGGCGCCGTCGCCGCCACCGCGATCTCCGCGTCGAGCCGCGCGCCCCGCTCCGGTTGGTCGGGCGGCAGGCAGGCGCGCAGCCAGCGCGCGGCCTCCGGGTCGGTCACGTCGACCGGGTCGCGGTCGACGCCGACCCGCGCGACCACCTCGGGTATCGCCCGCGCCGGCACCGGCCCGTCGCCCACGACCGCGCACGCCATCCGTACCGGGGACGACGGGTCGCCGAGCGCCGGCCCCTTGTCGTACGCGACGGCGACGCGGTCGACGCCGAGGTTCAGCCCGGCCGAACAGCCCACGTCGACCAGCCCCACCGCGTCCGCGCCCGCCCGGTGCGCCGCCTCCGCGACGGCCGGGTACAGCACGGTGCAGCGTCCCGTCTCGTCGGCGCGCACCGGCCGGCGTACGGCGAGCGCCACGACCTCGTCGGTCGTCCGCAGCAGCGTGTCGATCGCCGCCCCTGCCGCGGCGTCGCCGTCCCCGCCGGCGTACGCCTCGGCCAGCGCCGGGGCACGTCCGGCGAGCGCGAGGTCGTGTAGCGCGGCGAGGACGACCGCGGGCCGGCGCCTGCGCGCCGGCACCGTCTCGATCGCCCGCAGCGCCTCGTCGGACTCGCTCAGCGCGACCGCGACCCGCTCGTACAGCGGCGACGTCCGGGCCACCGTCTCCCCGAACCGCCGGTACGTCTGGGCGGGCGTGCGCGCGGATCCTCCGGCCATCCCGCCGATCCTAGGGCTCCGGTCAGCCGAGTCGGGTCGCGGCGACGGTCCGGCGTGTGCGAACTCGATCCGATGGTGTCAGGTGCGCTCCGCGACCGGCTCGGCGGGAACCGGCTCGGCGCCGGACGGCGGAGGCGAGGCAGCGGGGCGGCGGGGCAGCAGGAACGGGGTGGCGAGGATGGCCAGGCCGGCGACGGCGAGCGCGGTACGCGGGCTGGTCAGGTCGGCGAGCAGGCCGCCGAGCGCGGTACAGGTCGCGATCGACGCCTGCTGGCCGATCGACCACGCCGAGAGGGTACGGGCGACGCGGTGCGCCGGGGTGTGTTCGAGCCGGTAGGTGGCGAGTACCGGGGTGTACAGGCTCATGCTGACGATGATCGCCAGCTCGACCGCGATGACGGTGACGAGGCCGACGACGCCGGGGCGTACGAAGGCGAGGCCGATCAGCCAGACGACGCGCAGGGTCCCGACCGTACGGACGACGCGGTGCTGGCCGTGCCGGGCCACGACGCGGCGGGCCAGCCGGGAGCCGACGAGCCCGCCGAGGCAGGGCGCGGCGAAGGCGAGGCCGTACTCCCAGGGCGGGAATCCGAGCTGGCGCAGCAGGAGTACGGCCAGCAGCGGTTCGGTGGCCATGATGAGCCCGCCGACGAGCATGCTGTTGAGGTAGAGCGGCCGGAGGCCGGGATGGGTCAGGATGTGCCGCCAGCCGTCGAGCAGGTCGCCGGGCCTTAGTCGGGGTCGGCCGGCGCGCGGCGGGGCGTCCTCGCGGCCGCGGATCGCGGTGATGCCGAGCGCGGAGAGCAGGTAGCTGAGCGCGTCGGCAACGACGGTGGTGACCGGGCCGGCGAGGCCGATCGCCGCGCCGCCCAGCGGGGGCCCGACCGCGATGGAACTCCAGTTCGTCGACTCGAACCGGGCGTTCGCCACCAGCAGGTCGCCCGGCGGTACGAGGGCCTTGAGGTACGCGCCGCTCGCCGCGTTGAACGCGATCTTCGCGGCGGCGACCACGGCCGAGACGACCAGCAGGTGGGCGAAGCTCAGCCGGCCGGCGGCGTACGCGAGCGGGATCGTTGCCATCACCGCGAACCGGGTCAGGTCCATCGCGATCATGACCGGCCGCTTGCGGCGGAACTCGACCCACGGCGCCAGCGGCAGCGCGATCAGCGCACCCACCGCGGGACCCACCGCGGACAGCGCGGACACCTCGACCGGGCTGGCGTGCAACGCCAACACGGCGATCAGCGGGAGCGCACCGAACCCCAGCCCCGAGCCGTACGCGCTCACCGCGTACGCCGCCCACAGCCAGCGGAACCGGCGTCCCAGCGAGCGTGCCGCCATCAAGCCTCCCTCACCTCGGATCGGCACGGATCAAAGCAAGGGCCGGGGTCGCGGGGCAAACAACGGGCCGGGCGGCGAGCCACAACCGCCCGTTGTACGGTCTCCGGCGTGGATCTCGACGCCGTGCGTACCTTCGTCGTCGCGGCCGACGTCGGCCGGTTCCAGGACGCCGCAACGGCGCTGTCGGTCACGCAGCAGGCCGTCTCCAAGCGCATCGCCGCGCTGGAGAAGAACCTGGACGTACGGCTGTTCACGCGCACCGCCCGCGGCGCCCGACTCACCATCGACGGCCAGGCGTTCCTGCCACACGCCCGGGAGTTGCTCCGGATCGCGGACCGGGCCGACGCCTCCGTACGGCCGGGGCGCCGCGCGCTGCGCGTCGACGTCGTCAACCGGCGGATCGCGCCGGCCGGCCTGCTCCAGGACTTCTACCGCGCGCATCCCGACGTGGAGCTGGACGTCGTGACCGTGGACGGCGACGCGGACGCGGCCATCGCCGCCGTCGAGGCCGGCACGATCGACGCGACGTTCCACGCCGTACTCCCGCGGCACCAGCTGCCGGACACCGTACGTGCCGCCCGGGTGATCGACGAGCCGCACGAACTGCTCGTCGGACCGCGGCACCCGCTCGCCGACGCGCCGGCCGTCACGCCCGCGCGGCTCGCCGGGTACCGGATCTGGATGCCGGGGCTCGCCGCGCGCGGCGAGGTGGCCGACTACTACACCGAGCTCGCCGCCGCGTTCGGGCTCACGATCGACATGCTCGGGCCCGTCTTCGGCAACGAGGCGATGCTCGACGAGCTCGCCGCCTCGCCCGACCTGGCCACCCTGGTCGGCGTACGCTCCCGCTACTTCTGGCCGGACAGCTACGACCTGCGGCGCGTCCCGGTACGCGATCCGGCGCCGATCTACCCGCTGTCGATGGTCTGGCGCGCCGACAACCGGCATTCCGTGCTCGACAGGTTCCGCGCGTACCTCGACTCCCGCCGAGCCGACCCACCCGGTACCCACGCCTGGCTGCCGGCTTGGGCGACATCGCCGGGCCGGCGCTAGGGCGTCTGCCGGCCGGTCCAGGCGGCGAGCCCGGCGTCGGTGAGGAACGCGTCGAACGCGACGTCCGCGGCCCCGAGTACGGGGGCCTGCTCGCCGATCGAGGCGGGCAGCAGCGGCGGGGGCGACGCCCGCCGGAAGGCCATCAGGCCGGACCGGTAGCCGTCGGCGAGCGCGTCGGCGGCGAGCCGGTGGAGGGGTACGGCGAAGCCGCCGAGGACGATGCCGTCCGGGTCGAGCGCGTTGACGAGCCCGGCGACGCCGCGGCCGAGCGCGGCGGCGCAGCGCGTGACGGCGGCCTCGGCGGCGGGGTCCCCGGCCGCCCGGGCGATGGTGTCGGCGGCGTAGCTCCATGGATCGTGTGGTGCGGGATCGCCGCGGTGGCGAGCCATGGCTCGGCCGTCGACGTCGAGGTCCCAGCAGCCGCGGGCGCCGCAGGGGCAGGCGAGGGCCGGGTCGCCGAACGGCAGGTGCCCGAACTCGCCGCCGGCACCGGTGGCGCCGGACACCGGGGTGCCGGCGTCGACGAGGATGCCGCCGACGCCTACCTCGACGGTCAGGTAGAGCATCGTGTGGGAGTCGCGCCCGCTGCCCCGGCGCGCCTCGGCGACGCCGGCGAGCGTGGCGTCGTTGCCGACCAGCAGCGGCAGGCCCGGTCGGTCCGGGTCCTGGAGCGCCGACAGGTCGACGTCGCGCCAGTGGAGGGTGCTGGCCTGGACGAGCCGACCGTGCCGGACCGTACCCGCGACCGCGACGGAGATCGCCTGGAGCCGGTCGCCGTGGGTACGGCGGAGCGCGTCGAGGATCGTCCGTAGCCGCCGGACGAGCCGGGCGGGGTCGTCGCCGGAGTGGCGCCCGCGGCCGGCCTCGACGACGTCGCCTTCCAGGTCGACGACGGCGACCTGGAAGTCCTCGTGGCGGATGTTGACCACGGCGACGATCGGGCCGTGCGGGTGCGCGTGCAGCGCGGTCGTCGGCCGGCCCCGGCCGGTGGGGGCGACGGGCGCCTCGTCGACGAGGCGGAGCGTGCGCAGCCGTGCGGTGACCTCCGTCGCGGAGCCGCTGCTGAGGCGCAGTGCACGCGCCGCGTCGGCGCGGCTGATGCCGGGCTGTCGGCGTACGAGTCGGAGCAGGTCGAGGGCGGCGTGCCAGCGGGCCGCCTCCCCGCGGCGCGGGCCGGGACCGGACGATGCGGCGCCTGGTGACATGCGTACCCTCCTGCATTATGCTCGCGTAGCGAGTTTAATTGTCGCCGTCGTGCGAGGAGCCATGAAGCCCGTCCAACCGGCCGGCGGAGCGTCCGTCGGGCTCGCCCAGGCGGGCCTGGGCCTCCTGCTGGCCAGCCTCGGGCCGTACGTCCTGCTGCTGGCCGACGAGCTGCACCGGCCACGCCAGCAGCTCGCCTGGCTGCCGTCGACCTTCGGGGCCGGACTGATTCTCGTCGCCGCGGTCGGACTGCTGGCCCGCGAGGCCCGTGCCGCACTCGTACTGCGGGTCGCCGCGGCCACCCTCGCCGCCGGGGCCACCGCCGCCGCCCTCGCGCGGTCCATGCCGCTCGCGGCGACCGGCGCCCTGCTCATCGGCGTCGGCGGAGCCGGCGTCGTCCTCGCGACACCGTCGCTGCTCCGCGGGCCCGGGGCGGCCGGCCGGCTCGCCCGCGTCACCGGGGCCTCCAGCGCCGCCGGCATCGCCGCTCCCCTGCTCATCGCCGCCGTCGAGAAGGCCGGCCCGCACGGCCGGCTCGCCCTGCTGGCACCCGTACCCGCGCTGGTGGTGGTCGCGCTGTGGCCCGTCGCCCCACCCCGTACGGTGCCCGGGCCACCCGGTCACCGGGCCCCGCGCCGGCAGCTCTGGGCCGGGTGGCTGTGCGTCGTCCTCGCCGTGTCCGCCGAGTTCTGCTTCACCTTCTGGGGTGCCGCGCGGCTGCGCGACGCCGGCGCACCGCCGGCGACCGCCGCGGCCCTGAGCGTCGCGTTTCCACTGGGCATGGCCGCGGGCCGGCTCGCCGTCGGCCGCACCGCGCAGCGCCCGTGGGCCGTCGCCGGTGCCTGCCTCACCGCGCTCACCGGTACCGCGATCGTCTGCGCCACCGACGCGGTCTGGTCGACGGCGGCGGGCCTCGGCGTCGCCGGGTTCGGCACAGCCATGCTCTACCCGATCCACCTCGCCCGGCTGGCCGCGACGCCGCACCTGTCCGCCGGCCGCTCCGCCGCGCTCGGCGCCCTCGCCTCCGGTACCGCGATCACCACCGCACCGCTGCTGCTCGCCGCCGTCTCCACCGCGGTCGGGCTGCGGATCGCGTTCGTACTGCCGAGTCTCCTGCTCGCGGCCCTGCTGCTCCTGTCGTCGCGCGCACGGACGACCGGACCGGTACCCGAGGCGTAGCCCTCGGTCGTTGGCGGTCAGGTCGCCGCGGCCGACGCGCGCCGCGATCCGACCACGAACGCCGCCGGCCGCGGACCGGTGAACCTCGGCGACCGCGCGGCTCCGGTCAGCCGATGGCGGGTACGAGTCGGCCGGGGAAGCCGTGCAGGTCCTGCGGGAGGGGGCGGGCGCCGGGCGAGCCGAACTCGAAGACCACGTAGTAGGCGCCGGTCCGGTACGGGCTGCTGGTGGACTCGACCTCGGTGACGGCGGCGTCCCGGGCCGAGGTGCTGGTCGCGGCGACGACGCCGTAGAAGTGCCGGCCGCGGTTGCAGGTGAAGCGCCAGTGGTCGGTGCCGGCGTCCCGGTCGTCGTCGGCGAACTGTTCGCAGCTTCCCTGGTCCGCGACCGTACGGGCGAGGGCGCGGCCCGAGTCGGCGTCGGTCGGCCGGCTGTCCAGCGCGACGTGGTCGGGCGTGCAGCCCGCGAGCATCAGCAGAGCCGCCACCACCATCAGGACCCGCATCACCGCTCCTCCCGAGTCGACCCCCGAACGGTACTGGCCGGCCGCACCCGTGCGACACCGTCGGCGCCCGGCGGGCAGGAC
>DASXWQ010000083.1:0-18335 GCA_036503555.1 Actinocatenispora sp. | reverse complement strand
CAGGCCGTAGCGCAGCGAGGCGCGCGCGAAGTCGCGAATCGACTCGTCGAGGTTGTACATCCCGACCGCGACGCCGCCGCCGGGGAAGTCGAACACGTCGAACTCCATCGGCTCGCCGCCGTCCTTCGGCGTGAAGGTCATCGTCAGCGTGCCGGCGCCCGGGACGACGAAGTCGGTCGCGCGGTACTGGTCGCCGAACGCGTGACGGCCGATGACGATCGGCTTCGTCCAACTCGGGACGAGCCGCGGCACGTTGCTCATCACGATCGGCTCGCGGAAGATCACCCCGCCGAGGATGTTGCGGATCGTCCCGTTCGGCGAACGCCACATGTGCTTGAGGCCGAACTCCTTGACGCGCGCCTCGTCCGGCGTGATCGTCGCGCACTTGACGCCGACGCCGTGCTTCTTGATCGCGTGCGCGGCATCGATCGTGACCTGGTCGTCGGTCGCGTCGCGGTGCTCGATGCCCAGGTCGTAGTACTCGAGATCGACATCGAGGTACGGCAGGATCAGCTGGTCCTTGATCTGCTTCCAGATGATCCGGGTCATCTCGTCGCCGTCGAGCTCGACGACCGGGTTGGCTACCTTGATCTTGGCCATCGGCCGGGCTCTCCTCTCACGGTCATTAACAGTACGAGCGTACTGGACAGGCTCTCCCGTGCCCAGCCCGGGTACACCCGCACCGGCGTTGGGGTTGTCACCAGTACGCCTCGGCCGGTCGGCCGCATTCTCCCGCGCCGCCCCCGCGACCAGAGTGGACACCAGCCGGCGGACGGACCGCCGGCAGGCGACGGAAGGCCCCCATGACCATCACCAGCACCGCGACCCGGCTCACCACCCGGCTGCTCCGGCCGGAGAACCTGCCCGTCGACCGGGTCGAGAAGGACATCGCGCACCGCGCCGTCGAGCGCGCGTACACCCGCGGCCAGGTGGACGAGAAGCGGGCCGGCGACCTGCGCGCCGCCGTCGACACCGCCCACACGCGGGCCGAACTGGACGCGAGCATGGCGGGCGTACCGGGCGCGGTGCGCACACCCGGCGGCCTGAACACCGCGGTACGCATCGTCACCGCGCTGTCGGTCGTGTCGACGGTGGTGCAGGTCGTCGTGTGGTTCGCGATCGGCGTACGCGGCGGCTGGGACACGCCCTGGTGGCTGTGGTCCGCAACGGTCGGCGCGGCCATCGTCGCCGGACTGTGGTGGGCGGCGGAGTGGCCGCGGCGCAGCGCGCGCCTCGCCCACACCGGCTACGCCCGCACGTGACCCTCCCGACCCGAGCTCGCCGAAACGGGCGGCGGGGTCAGAGGCGGGCGATGTCGGACTGCTTCGCGCGTACCGTCTCGGCGGCCTCGTGCAGCGCGGCCAGCTCGTCCGCGGTGAGCGGCGTGTCGACGACGCGGCGCACGCCACCCGCGCCGAGCTCGACCTCCACCCCGAGGTACACGCCGGCGATGCCGTACTCGCCGTCGAGCCAGGCGCAGGCCGGGAGCACGGTGCCGGTGTCCTCGACGACCGCGCGCGCCATCCGCGCGGCGGCCGCCGACGGCGCGTAGTACGCCGAGCCGGTCTTCAACAGGGCGACGATCTCGCCCCCGCCGGACCGGGTCCGCTCCACGATCGTGTCCAGCGTCTCCGCCGACAGCAGCTCCACCAGCGGCTGACCGTCCACAGTGGACCGCGACGGTACCGGGACCATCGTGTCGCCGTGCGAGCCGAGGGTGAGCGTGCGTACCGACGAGCAGGGGACGCCCAGCTCGTCGGCGACGAACGTGGCGAACCGCGCGGTGTCCAGGATCCCGGCCTGCCCCATCACCCGCTGCGGTGGGAAACCCGTCGCTAGCCGGGCCAGCGCGGTCATCTCGTCCAACGGGTTCGACACCACGATGACCACGGCGTCGGGCGCGTGCCTGGCCACGTTCTCGGAGACCTGGCGGACGATCTTCGCGTTCGTCTCCAGCAGGTCCAGCCGGCTCATCCCCGGCTTCCGGGGCAGGCCAGCCGTGACCACGACGACGTCCGCACCGGCGATCGCGTCGTACCCCTCGCCGGACGGGCCTGTCGTGCGGCCCACCACGCGGGTCTCGAAGCCCTCGATCGGCCGCGCCTGCCCGATGTCCAGCGCCAGCCCCTCGGCCCGGCCCTCGATCACGTCGGTCAGCACGACCGTGTCGAACACGTCGTACTCGGCGAGCCGCTGTGCGGTCGTCGACCCGTAGAACCCGGCCCCGATCACCGCGACCTTGCCGGCCATCGGCGACACCCCCTGTCGGCGATCAGCCGGCGGCCTCGGCCGCCTCCACCACGTTCGTCAGCAGCATCGCGCGCGTCATCGGGCCGACCCCGCCCGGCATCGGCGCCAGGTGCCCGGCCACCTCCCGTACGTCCGGGTGCACGTCGCCGACCAGCTTCGCCCTGCCCGACTCCTGCGGTACCCGGGTGATCCCGACGTCGAGGACGGCCGCACCCGGCTTGACCATGTCCGGGGTGAGCAGGTGCGGGCGGCCCGCCGCGACGACCACGACATCGGCGCCCCGGGTGTGCGCCGCCACGTCCCGGGTACCGGTGTGACAGAGGGTGACCGTCGCGTTCTCCGAGCGGCGGGTCAGCAGCAGGCCCAGCGGGCGGCCGACCGTCGTACCGCGCCCGATGATCGTGACCTCCGCGCCGCGCAACGCCACGCCGTACCGCGTGAGCAACTCGACGATGCCGCGCGGGGTGCAGGGCAGCGCGCCCGACTCGCCGAGCACCAGCCGGCCGAGGCTCACCGGGTGCAGGCCGTCGGCGTCCTTCGCCGGGTCGATGCGCTCCAGGATCGCCTGCGTGTCGATCTGCGCCGGCAGCGGCAACTGCACGATGTACCCGGTGCAGGCCGGGTCGGCGTTCAGCTCGTCGACGGCCCACTCGACGTCCGCCTGGGTGGCGTCGGCCGGCAGGTCCCGCCGGATCGACGTGATGCCGACCTCGGCGCAGTCCCGGTGCTTGCCCGCCACGTACGCCTGGGAGCCGGGGTCGTCGCCGACGAGGATCGTGCCGAGCCCCGGCGTGACACCACGGTCGGTCAGCGCCTTGACCCGGGCGCGCAGCTCGTCCTTGATCGCGGCCGCGGTCGCCTTGCCGTCGAGGATCGTCGCGGTCATGTCAGGCGGCCTCCGAGCTGCGCGTCGTACGGTGGGCCGGTCGGGGCCGGCCCGTCACGGTGAGCAGTCTTTCACGGCCACCCGACGCCACATCAGCCGACCGGACGTCAACGTCGGCTCGCCGCGCCCGCTCACTCGCTCGCTGCGATGCTCGCCGGGTGTCAGCCGACGACCTCGTCGACGAAGCACCAGCGCCACGACTCGTTCGGCTCGCGCGAGCGCATCACCGGGTGGCCGGTGTCGGTGAAGTGGTGACTGGCGTGCTTGAGCGGCGACGAGTCGCAGCACCCGACGTACCCGCAGTCGAGGCACAGCCGCAGGTGCACCCAGTCGTGTCGGCCCTCGGCCAGGCAGCCGACGCAGCCGTCGACGGTCTCCGGCGCGGGGTCGGGCAGGTCGACGATCTTGTCGAGGTGCTCGCAGGTCATTGGTCATTCCTCTCGGCTGAGCATGGACTCTTCCAGGTCCAGGTCGCGCTGTGCCCGGCGCAGGACCTCCTCCGGGATCCGCCCGGCGTCACGCGCCTCGCGGAACACCACGCGCTCCGCATCGATCATCTCCTGCCGGAGGCGCCGGTACACGGCGGACGGCGCGCGACCCGGGTCACCCAGTCGTTCCCATGCGGTGTTCGTCCGGCTCGTGGCGAGCCCGCGAAGCCGCTTCATGACGTGCTCGGGTATCTCCGACTCGGTGGACTGCTCCTCCAGGCGGGCCAGCGCGGCGCGGCTCGCGGCCTGCTGGACGGCGGCCTCGGCGAGCGCGTCCTGGGTCGGGTCGTCCGGGGGCAGCCGCAGCCGGCGCACCAGGTACGGCAGGGTCAGGCCCTGCACGATGAGCGTCACGACGATCACCGAGAACGCCAGCCACAGGAACAGGTCCCGGCCGGGGAACATCCGCGGCAGCGAGAACGCCGCGGCCAGCGTGACCACGCCGCGCATGCCGGCCCAGGCGAGCACGGTCGGCTTCGCCACGGCGGGCCGCGGCTCACGCGCGCGTACCCGGGGGATGAGGCGGGCCAGATAGGTCGCCGGGTACATCCAGACGAACCGGGCGAGGACCACGACACCGACCACGACCGCCGTCGCGCCGATCACCACCGCCGGTGGCTCCTTGAGCGCCACCACGATGCTGCGCAGCTGCAGGCCGACCAGCAGGAAGACCGCGCCTTCCAGCAGGAACCGGACCATCGCCCAGAACGCGGACATCTGGAGCCGCGACGCCGCGGACATCAGCAGCGGCCACCGGTGCCCCAGGTACAGGCCGGCGGTGACGACGGCGACCACACCGGACGCGTCGATCGCCTCCGCCGGGAAGAACGCCAGGAACGGGGTGAGCAGCGACAGCGAGTTGTCCAGCAGCGGATCGGTGGTACGCCGGTGCAGGAACGCGAGGACGACCGCGACCAGCAGACCGACGGTGAGACCGCCGCCGGCGGCCAGGGCGGCGTGCCAGGTGATGTTGCCGGCGCCGGCCGCGGCGCCGGTCGCCGCCGCCGTCGCGACCCGCAGCGTGACCAGCGCGGTCGCGTCGTTGACCAGGCTCTCGCCCTCCAGGATCGTGACCACCGTGCGCGGCAGGCCGACGCGGCGGGCCACCGCGGTCGCGGCGACCGCGTCGGGCGGGGCGACGATCGCGCCGAGGGCGCAGGTCGCGGCGAGCGGCAGCATCGGCAGCACGGCGTGCAGGGCGAACCCGACGGCGAACGTGGTGAACAGCGTCAACCCGACCGCCAGCAGCAGGATCGGCCGCAGGTGCAGCCGGAACGCCTGGACGGACGTCTCGATCGCCGCCACGTACAGCAGGGGCGGGAGGATGCCGACGAGCACCAGCTCGGGGTCGAGGCGTACGTCCAGCATGCCCGGCACGACCGAGATCGCGATGCCGACCAGGACCAGCAGGATCGGCGCGAGCAGCCGGATCCGCTTCGCCACCGCGTACACCGCGGTCACGACCACCGCGAGCAGTACGACCGTCTCCAGCTCGCTCACCTGGCATCTCCCCCGCGTTCCACGGACACCGAGCGTACGTGCCGGAACCGCCCGGGTACCGGCCGGCGGCGCGGCCGGTTCACCTCGTCCCGGTTCGCGCGAAATGGGCGGAGCGGGTACCCCCGCGGGCGGGTGCCGGATCCGATAGCGTCGGCGAGAGCCGCGAGGGTCACGGAGGACCGATGACGACCGATCGGATCGGCACACTGCCCGAAGCGTTGCGGGGCAAGGCTTTCCGCACCGACGAGCCGGCGTACGACGGGCTGTGCTCGGGGTGGAACAGCCGGGTACGGCACCGGCCGGACCTCGCCGTCGCGGCGGCCGGGCCGGCCGACGTCGCCGCCGCGGTACGCCTCGCCGGCGGCGCGGGCCTCGCCGTGCGGGTACAGGGCACGGGGCACGGCGCGCTGCTGCCGCAGCGGGGCGGCGTCCTCGTGAACACCGCGGCGCTGGGCGGCGTCACCGTCGACCCCACCGCACGGACGGCGACGGTCGGGGCGGGGGCGCGGTGGCAGGACCTGCTCACGGCCGCCGAGCCGTACGGGCTGGCCGGGCTGACCCCGCCGGCGCCGAGCGTCGGCGTCACCGGGTACGCGCTGGGCGGCGGCGCCGGCTGGTTCGCCCGGCGGTACGGGCTGTGCGCGGACAGCGTGCTCGCGGCCGAGATCGTCACCGCGGACGGCCGGCTGCGCTGGGTGGACGGCGACACCGAGCCGGAGCTCTTCTGGGCGCTGCGCGGCGCCGACGACAACCTCGGCATCGTGACCCGGCTGCGGCTGCGGCTGTACCCGATCGCCGAGGTGTACGGCGGCGCGCGGTACTGGCCGATCGAGCGCGCGCCGGAAATCCTTGCGCGGTACCGGGAGTGGACCGGCACAGTGCCCGACGAGACCACCTCGTCGGCGGTGTTCATGCAGTTCCCGGCCAGCCCGAAGCTGCCGGAAGCGTTGCGCGGCAGGGCGGTCGTCGGGGTACGCGCGGCGCACCTGGGCGGCGGCGGTCCCGGCGTGCTGGCGCCGGTGCGCGAGCTGCCCGGCGCGCTGGGCGACACGTACCGGACGATGCCGGTGACCGAGATCGGCACGATCACGAACGACTCGACCGCGCCGCTGCCGCGCATCGGATTCTCCCGCGCACTGTCCGATGTGGACGACGAGCTGATCGGCCGGCTGGTCGACGTCGCCCGGCCCGGCGCCACGTACGGCGCGCTGGAGCTGCGGCACGCCGGTGGCGGCGCGCACTCCCCCGACCACGCCGGCCTCGGGTACTGGGGTGCGGGGTTCCTGCTGTTCACGATGGCGGTGACGCCCGACGACGCGGCGGTACGCGGGGCCGAGGAGTTCGCCGAGGCGCTCACCAAGGCCACCGCCGACCACCTCGCCGACCGGAACCTCATGTCGTTCCTGCTGGCCCCGCCCGGCCCGGTCGACATGGCCGAGCGGGTCCGGGGCGTGTTCAGCGCGGAGCACTACGCGCGGTTGGCCGCCGCCAAGGCCGCGTACGACCCGGCCGGGATGTTCGGCGGCGACCGACCGGTGACGCCCGCCGGCTGACCCGGCACCGTGGTGCCGGGCCGGCCGGTCACGCGGGGCGCCTGCCGTGCACCGTGTGCATCAGGTACGAGTTCATCACCAGCGCCGGGTCCTCGATCAGCGTGAGGAACGCGGCGAAGTCGTCGTCGCTGACGATTCCCTTGCCCACCAACTGATCCCGCACCTGCACGGCGTTCGCCCGGTGGAGCCGGGCACCCGGCGACCCGCCCGGCCACGACTCGCAGTACGCGGAGCTGGCGCAGTCCGCGAACCCGGCGTCCCGCATCGCGCCCAGCGCGTTGCGGCCCCAGCACGAGTCGCCGCCGATGTCGTCGATGAGCCGGTGGATCCCGCCGCTCACCGCCGCGAACAGCGCCCGCGCCCGGTCGTCCGGCGCCGCCAACAGCGGCAGGTACGAGCAGTCGAACTCGTCGAGCACCAGAAGCCCGCCGGGCTTGAGCGCGGCCAGGATGCGCTCCAGCGCGCGCTGCCGGCCAGGCAGGTGCAGCAGCACGAGCCGGGCGTGGACGAGGTCGAAGGTGTTGTCCGGCAAGGGGTCCGTGACGATGTCGTGCTGTCGCACCGTCACGCCCGGCACCGCACAGTCCATTCTGGACGGATCGATGTCGGTCGCCAGCACCGAACCCGTCGGGCCGACCGCGCCGGCCAGCCAGCGCGCCAGCGAACCGCCGCCGCCGCCGACCTCCAGGCACTGCCAACCCGGACCCACGCCCAGCTCACCGAGCCGGGCCACGGTCACCTTGTCGTACAAGCCTTCCAGCGCTGCGAACCGGTCGACGGTCTCCTCGCCGGCATTGTCGAACACGTACTCGGGCACCGATCTCCTCCTAGTCGCCGAGCGTCCCCAGGTCCTGCACGACGACGTTCGACAGCACGCCGCCGTCCCGCTGGACCTTGCGCAGATACCACTTCTGGACCGGGACGCCGTTGCGGCCGAACGTCCACGGGCCTCGCGGGCTGTCGACCTGGCCGACCGACGCGATCGCCTTGAACAGCGACGGCCCGGAAAGGTCCGAGCCGACCGCGGCGACGGCCCGGTCCAGCACCACGAAGGCGTCGTTCGCCGACACCGAGTACGAGTTGGGCAGCCCGTCGTACTCGTCCTGGTACACCGCGACGTACGAGCGGTTCGCCGGGTTGTCCAGGTCGGGCGCGTAGTACATGGCGGTGAGCAGCCCGGTCGCGGCGGATCCCTCCAGGTGCAACGTGTTGCTGCCCTCGGTCATGAAACCCGGCGCGTACAGCTGGTAGTCGTCGGCCATCCCGCCCTTCTGGTACTGCTGGACGAAGTTGACCGCGTCCTGCCCGGCGTAGAACGCGTAGACCGCGTCGGCGTCGGAGGCGCGCACCGCGTCGAACGCCGACGAGAAGTCCTTCGTACCGGGGAAGGGCGTGTAGACGGTGCCGGCCACCCTGCCGCCGGACGGCACCAGGGTGTCCTTGAAGCTGTTCAGGTAGTCGTGGCCGGCCTGGTAGTCCGGGCCGATCAGGAAGATCTTGTCGCGCTTGTGCGCGCCGGCGACGTACCGGCCGAGCGAGATCCCGGAGTGCGCGTTGATGAAACCGCTGCTGCGCACGAAGTCCCGGCCCTGCGTGGCCGACGAGTTGGCGCACGAGCCGAGCAGCGGGATCCTCGCCTTCGGCGCCACCTCCGCCGCGCCGCCGATGCCGAGCGAGCTGATGCAGCCGGTGATGACATGCACCCGGTGCTGGTCGACAAGCTGCTTCGCCGCGGCGGCGGCACTCTTCTGCGTCACGCCCTCGTCGGCGTGGAACAACTGCACCGGCCGCCCGCCGATCATGTTGTCGTTGAGCTTCAGGTAGAGCTGGAAGCCCTTCAACTCGTCGGCGGCGATCGGCAGGTACGGGCCGGCTTTCGGCAGGATCAGCCCGACCCGGATCGGGCCGCGCGGCGACGATCCGCTCGTCGTACAGGCGGACCCGGCGAAGGCGGTGCCCGCCAGCGCGGCACCGAGGCCCAGGAAACGCCGGCGGCTCAAGGAATTGCGGGTCATCGTGCGCCCTTCAACGCGGACAGGCAGTCGTCGTACGCGGTCGCGTACGCACCGGCCAGGCCGTGCCCGATCAGCTTCTTGGTCAGCGGAACGTCGTGCGGCGCCGATCGGTACGGGGCGATCAGCGACTCCGCGGCCGCGTCGTCCGGCACCAGGTGGTCGACCAGACCCGCCCGGTACGCGTCCTCGGCGGCCAGGTCACCACCGGCGAGCATCATCCGCACCGCCGCGCGCGACCCGACCGTACGCGCCAGCCGGTACGGCATGAGCCCCGGGAACATCCCGTCGGCCACCGACGGCATGCCGAGCTTCGTGTCCGCCCGGCAGATCCGTACGTCGGCGGTGAGGGCCAGCTGGATCCCGCCACCCAGGCAGTACCCGTGCAGCAGCGCGACGGTCACCGCGGGCAGCGCCTCCACGCGGCGGTACACCCGCTCCTGCAGTGCGAAGAAGTCGGTCGCCACGCCCTCCTCGGCGACCATCGCCAGGTCCAGGCCGACGCTGAACGCCCGCCCGGACCCGCGGAGCACGACGACGCGTACGTGCGGCTCGCGTTCGATCCGGTCCAGCGCCGCGTCGAGGTCGGCGAGCAGCTCCCGGTTGAGTGCGTTGAGCTTGGCGGGGCGGTCCAGGGTCAGCACCGCGGTCGGACCGTCGACGGCCACCCCGATCAGACTCTGCGCCATCTGTCCTCCGGATCGCTGTGCGCCGCACCGTACGGCGGGCGCGTCGGGTCGGGTGCCCACGCGAGGACGCGGCGCTGCGCCGCACGCGCGTACCCGCCGGGATGTCCGACCCGGCCCCGGGCGCCGTGTCACGGCGTCGGCCCGCTCGACCGACCGCGCTCGATGCCGCGCTGGTACGCCGACAGCAGCCCGCGCACCGCCTCCGGGGAACGCCGCGCGACCGGCTGCGGTCCCTCGACCGCGCCCGGTACCAGCTCCGCCATCGGCTGCCGCCGCGGCAGGCCGCCGCCGCTCGGCGGCTCCGGCCGGGTCGCGGCGGCCGACGACGCGGCCCGCCAGCCCTCGTCCGCGGTGGTACGCCAGCGCGTCTCCGGATCCTCCGGTATGCCGGGCGGCGGGCGGCGCAACCAGGCCGACGCACCGTCGACGGTCGCGAGCTGGGTCGTCTCGTCCGCGACCGCGGGCCGGCGCTCCGCCGGCGGCGCCGGGTTCACGTCCCGCCGGGTCGGGAGCGGTGCCGGCGCGGGATCGTCCCACCGGGTGGCCGGCTGCGCCGTGTCCCAGCCGGCGGCGTGCCGCGCCGGGGCCGGATCCTCCCAGCGGGCGGCCGGCTGCGCCGGGGCGGGTTCGACCGGGCCGGAGCGCCACAGGTCCGGCGACGGTACGGGGCTGGGCCGGCGGGACGCCGACGCGCCGACCGGCGTCGCGCGCCGGGCCGGTGTCGCCTCGTCGAGCACCTCGCCCGGCATGACGACCTCGGCGAGGACACCGCCGCCGCTGGCCGGACGCAGCTCCACGTGCACGCCGATCCGTACCGCGATGCGGCCGACCACGACCAGGCCCATCATCCGGGACGCCGCGACGTCCACCGGCGGCGGGCTAGCCAGCCGCTCGTTCAGCTCGGCGAGCTGCTCGTCGCCGATGCCGATGCCGCGGTCCACGATCGTCACGTACGCCCGGTTGCCCACCCGGCACGCCTCGACCAGCACCACGGTCTCCGGACGAGAGAACACCGTCGCGTTGTCCAGCAGCTCCGCGACCAGGTGCACCACGTCGTTGACCGCGCCGGCCGCGACCTTCACGTCGGGGTCGACCACACCGAACTCGACCCGCGTGTACTGCTCGATCTCGCCCTGCGCGGCGCGCAGCACGTCGCCCAGGGCCGCCGCGTCCCGGCGTGTCCGGGCCGCGTTCGCGCCCGCGAGTACCAGCAGGTTGTCGTTGTTGCGGCGCATCCGGGTCGCCAGGTGGTCCAGCTGGAACAGCTGGGCCAGCCGGTCCGGGTCCTCCTCGCCGCTCTCCAGCCCGTCGAGGTGACCGATCAGCCGGTCCACCATCACCTGGCTGCGTCGCGCCAGGTTGACGAACAGCATCGACACGCTGGCGCGGAGGGCGGCCTGCTCGGCCGCGCCGCGTACCGCCTCCCGGTGCACCGCGTTGAACGCCTGCGCCACCTGGCCGATCTCGTCCCGGCCGGAGATCGGCACCGGGTCCCGCACCTGCTCGGCGAACTCCGCCGGGGACAGGCCCCCGAGCCCCTCCTCGTCCCGCAGCCGCGCCACCGACCCGGGCAGATCCCGGTACGCCACGTCGAGCGCGCCCTGCCGCAGCCGGCGCAGCGAACCCGCCATGCCGCGCGCCACGATCAGCGTCAGCGCGATCGCCAGCAGCAGCGTCACCGCGACCGCGCCGGCCTCGATCGCCGCCTGGTCGATCCGCGAGTCGTGGTACTCGGTGAGCCGGTCGACCAGCTCGCCGTCGGCCTGCGCCTCCACCCGGCGCATCAGGGCGCGCTGCCCCGCGTACGCCTGGTTGACGGTGTCCAGCGAGCTCGGCAGCGACAGCGGCTTGCCCAGGGTGGTCTGCGCCATCGTGCCCTCGACCTGCTGCACGGTCTGCACCGCGGAACCCTGCATCAACCGGCTGAGCAGCGTACGGTCCGCGGCGGGCGCGGTGCCCGTGAACTCCAGCAGCGCCTCGTCCCGCGCGGTCGTCGCACCCACGAAGTTCTTCTGCGACTCGGGGGTGAGCGCACCGGACCGGACCGCGCGCAGCACCGTGAGCTGTTCGAGGGCCAGGTTCTCCATCGCCGTCGACATGGAGCCCGCCGCATCCGCCAGGTCCGACGTGCCGGAGCTGGCGCCGAGCTGCGTCAGCTTCTGCCGGAACGAGATCAGGTCGGCGATCAGGATGCGGTACTTGAAGACCGCCGCGGACAGCGCGATCTTGCCCGGCGTCGAGATCGACGTCCGCAGGTCGCGCAGGTTCCTGATGCCCGCGTCGATCGTGTCCAGCCCGGCCACCGAGCCGGACACCGCCGCGCGGCGCGTCGCGTACGTGTCGGCGGCCCGGTCCGTGGCGTTGCGGGCGGTCTCCACCGGCCCGGACAGCGTGTCCTGCTGGCTCTCCGACGCGAACAGGTACGTGGCGGACACGGCGCGCTCGTCCTGCAACCGCTGCACCAGGTCACCCGCCGACGACGACACCCTGGCCAACGCCAGCAGCCGCGTCGCGTCCATGCCCTGCCCGACCACCTCGGTCAGGCCGACCGCCGCCAACACCAGGATCGCCACGATCGGAATGACCAGGATGGCTGCGAGTTTCGACCGGACCCGTACGTTCCGGAGAGCGGGCAGGCGGCCCCTGGCCGGCGTACCGGCTGCCCGTTCCTGAGTGCGCACAGCCAATGAGCTACCTTCCCTCGAAGCGCGCCCCCCGCACCGTGCGGCGAGCGGCTTCCCTTGGCGCACAGGCGATCCGTCGGCGGGAGAGCAACGGCGGCTCCGTACGCCGGACCGGCGGCGCGGCAACCGGCCGGCGACCACGCGGCAGCAGCCGGAGCCCGCAACACGGTGCGTGGTACAGAATGCACTGACTGAGTGGTATGTATGTCTCGCTGACAAATTTACAAAACGTCGCGGTTTCTGGTATTCGCGGGCCGATGCTACAGATCGAACCTATCGGGTTCAAGATCTCACCGACCACGGCAAAAGTACCGGTGGTGTCCCTGGTCGGGCGCTGGCGCGGCGGGAGGTCCTTTTCCAGGAAGCCGGGATCGCGGTAAGCGATGTGCCGTCCTGGGGAATGGGATGGCGGTGCGTCCGAGGCCGGGACGGCGGGTGGGAGCCGGCGTGGCGGCGGGCTCGGCCGGGTCCGCTGAGCGCGGGGCGCCTGGGGTCGGTTCGTGCCGGGGCGGTCGGCGCGATCGTTCACGCCGCTCCGGTCGGGGGCGTCAAGATCATTCGCCCTTCAGCCCCCACCCAACCCAGGGGGGCGACCCCGGCGCAATCGTACGTCCGCGCAACGCACCGCCGCCCCGGCCTGTGGACAGGCCGGGGCGGCTGTGGACAACTCACCGGCCCGGGTGGACCGGTGTGCTACGAGACGGCGCCCCACCCGACCGGCGGCCGGCCCGGGCGGAGACCGGTCAGTGGAAGAAGTGGCGCGTGCCGGTGAAGTACAGGGCGATGCCGGCGGCCTCGGCGGCGGCGACGACCTCGGGGTCGTTCTTCGACCCACCCGGCTCCACCACCGCGCGCACGCCGGCCTCGGCCAGCACCTGAAGGCCGTCGGCGAACGGGAAGAACGCGTCGGAGGCGCCGACCGCCGACGCGGCACGCTCGGCGCCGGCCCGGGTGACGGCGAGGCGCGCCGAGTCGACCCGGTTGACCTGGCCCATGCCGACACCGACGGTCGCGCCGTCCGCGGCCAGCAGGATCGCGTTGGACTTGACGGCGCGCACCGCCCGCCACGCGAACGCCAGGTCGCGCAGCGTCGCGTCGTCGACCGGCTTGCCGGTGACGAGCTGCCAGTGCGCCGGGTCGTCGCCCTCGGCGTCGATCCGGTCGGCCTGCTGCACCAGCACGCCGCCCGAGATCGGCTTGTACTCCATGCCGGCCGCCGGCACCGTTCCGCACCGCAGCACGCGGAGGCTCTTCCGGCGGGACAGCACCTCGACCGCCCCGTCCTCGTACGACGGCGCGATGACGACCTCGGTGAAGATCGGCGCGATCTGCTCGGCGAGCGCCACGCTCACCTCACCGTTGACCGCGATCACCCCGCCGTACGCCGACACCGGGTCGCACGCGTGCGCCTTGCGGTGCGCGTCCGCCACGTCGACGCCGACGGCGATGCCGCACGGGTTGGCGTGCTTGATGATCGCCACGCACGGCTCGGCGAAGTCCCACGCCGCGCGCCACGCCGCCTCGGTGTCCGTGTAGTTGTTGTACGACATCGCCTTGCCGTGCAGCTGTTCCGCGTCGGCGAGGCCGCCGCGGCCGTCGGCGTACAGGGCGGCGGCCTGGTGCGGGTTCTCGCCGTACCGCAGCACGTCGCGCCGGTCCCACGTGGCGCCCAGGAACTCGGGGAACTCGCCCGCGTCCGGCGCGGTCGCCGCGAACCAGGACGCGACCGCCACGTCGTACCGCGCGGTGTGCGCGAACGCCGCCGCCGCCAGCGCCCGCCGCTCGCCGTACGTGAAGCCGCCGTCGCGGACCGCGGCCACCACCTCGGCGTACGTCGTCGGGTCGGTGACGACCGCGACGTTGGCGTGGTTCTTCGCCGCGCTGCGGGTCATGGCCGGGCCGCCGATGTCGATCTGCTCGACGATCTCGTCCGGCGCCGCGCCCGACGCGACCGTCTGCTGGAACGGGTACAGGTTGCTGACCAGCAGCTCGAACGGTTCCACCGCCAGCTCGGCGAGCTGCGCCCGGTGCGTCTCCCGCCGTACGTCGGCGAGCAGGCCGGCGTGCACCTTCGGGTGAAGCGTCTTGACCCGGCCGTCCAGGCACTCGGGGAAGCCGGTCAGCTCCTCGACCCGGGTCACCGACAGGCCGGCCTCGGCGATCCGCGCCGCGGTCGAGCCGGTCGACACGATCTCGACACCGGCCTCGGCCAGCCCGCGGGCCAGCTCGACCAGCCCGGTCTTGTCGTACACGCTGATCAGGGCGCGGCGGACCGGCGTACGGTCCTGGGCGGCGGCGGTCATTCTGGCACCGTGACCTTTCTTCCGGTGACCGTCCAGCCCCTGCGGGCCATCCGGCCGACGTACTCGACGAGCTGCGGCCGTTCGGCCTGCTTGATGCGCTCGGACAGGGTGTCCTCGGTGTCGTCGTCCAGCACCGGCACCGCCACCTGCGCGATGATCGCCCCGGTGTCCACGCCGTCGTCCACCAGGAACAGCGTCGCCCCCGCCAGCTTCACCCCGTACGCCAGCGCGTCGCGGGGCCCGTGGATCCCGGGGAACGCCGGCAGCAGCGCGTTGTGCGTGTTGAGGTACCGCCCGCCGAAGCGGGCCAGGAACGCCGGCCCCACCAGCTTGAGGAACCCGGCCGACACGACCAGGTCCGGCTCGTACTTCGCGACCTGCCCGGTCAGCGCCTCGTCCCACGCGCCGCGGTCGGCGTATTCACCGACGCGTACCACGAAGGTGTCGGCCCCGGCGCGCTCGCCGCGGGTCAGGCCCTCGACTCCGGGCCGGTCCGCGCCCACCGCCACGACCCGCGCACCGTACGCCTCGTCGGCGCAGGCGTCGAGCAGGGCCTGAAGGTTGGAACCCGCCCCGGACACCAGGACGACGAGGCGAGCGGTCACACCAGACTCCTCAGACGCAGGGCCGTCTACGGCCCGCGCACCGGCTGCTACCAGGGGCGACGCGACCACCATAGCCGGTACGCCGAGCTCGCCGGCCGGCGGCATCCGACGCGCCCACGGTCGGGGAACGGGACCCCTCCCCTAGAGAGTTGGCTTGACTGAGTAAGACTGGGACGCTGAAGATCTCTGCACACGGCTTTCAGCAAGGAAGGCCGTCAGTATGCAAGGGGGAACTCGACGTGACAGACCCGACGGCGCCGCCGCCTCCGTCCGGACCTGGCGGTCCCGGCGGTTACGGAGACCAGGGTTACGGCAACCAGGGATACGGCGGAGCGCCCGGCCCGGGCGGCCCCGGCGTACCTCCGCCCCCACCGTTCGAGGGCTCCGGTCAGCAGCCGGACTCCAGCGGCAACATCCTGAACATCCTGTCGCTCGTCGGCGGCATCGTCTCGATCGTGCTCTGCTGCCTGTACGCGGGCATCTGGGGCGGCGTGCCGGCGATCATCCTCGGTGTGCTCGGCCGCAAGAAGGCCGCGAACAACCAGGCGACGAACGGCACGCTCGGCACGGTCGGTCTGGTGCTCGGCATCGTCGGCGTCGTGCTGTTCCTCGTACAGATGATCCTGTTGCTGACCGGGGCCAGCGCCAACTGGACCTCGGAGCTGCAGAACCGCTGACGCGGTGATCCCTCGTGGCCGGCGGACCCGTTCCGCCGGCCACGGCCATGCCCGGCCTGTGCCGCCGGACGACGCCGACCCGCGTGGCCGGTGCCGGCTTCGGCCCGGTTCACCGGGCTAGGCTTCGGGTCACCCGACCGGGTGTACCGACGAGCCGTCGAGGGAGCCGCCATGCAGCCCGGCCAGCCCGACCCCTCCGCCGGCGCCGACCAGCCCCGCGCGCAGCCCGGCCCCTGGTCCAGCCCGCCCCCGTCGCCGCACCTCGGCGCACCGCCACCCGCCCCGATATCACCGGCAGCCGCCCCGCACGCTCCGGCCCCGCCCGTGCCCGCTCCGGCCCCGCCCGTGCCCGCTCCACCCGGGGCCAGCCCGGCTCCCGCACCGCCACCGGAGTCCGCCGCGCCGCCCGCATCCGCCCCGCCGGCACCCATGCCAGCCGGACCCGTGCCACCCGGACCCGTGCCAGCCGGACCGATGCCAGCCGGATCCGTGCCACCCGGACCCGTGCCGCCGGCACCGATGCCACCGCCCGCGGCACCACCGGTCCCGGCCGTACCGCCGGGAGTGACACCACCCCCGGGGCCCGCGCCGGCCGGCTTCGCCAGCAACCTCGGTACGTCGATCGCCATGTTCGTGCTGTTCCCGCCGTTCGCGCTGCCGGCGACGATCGACGCGCAGCGGGCCCGGGTCGCGTACCGGGCGGGTGACCGGGCGACCGCGGACGACGCGGCGAACGAGTCGCGCCGGTGGAGCAAGATCGCGCTGGTCGCCGGCATCGTCTCGTGGGCGCTGCTGGTGTGCTGCGGCGGGATCGGCCTGTTCCTGCGCCGGCTCGGCGTGCTCGGCTGACGTCCGGTACGCGGCGCGGTCAGGGTGCCGCGGCGGGGCCGGCCGGGGTGGCGCCGCCCACCAGACGTACGACCACGCCGGCCACCATCGCGCCGACACCGATCAGCCCGGCGACCGCCAGGCCGAGCTGCCACCAGACGGGCCCGATGACGGCGAGCCGGCCGCCGCCCAGACCACCCGCGGACAGTACGCCGGCGACGGCGGTCAGCACGCCGGCGACCGCGCCGGCCAGCGCCGTGGCCAGCAGCAGCGGGGTCAGGCCGGCACCGGTGTCGCGGCGTGCGGTCAGCCAGCCGGTACCGACCCCGACCGCGAGCGGCAGCCCGAGCAGCAGGGCGCCGACGGCGGGCGCGGCCTCGGTCGGCAGCCCGGCGAGGACGGGTACCGCGGGCAGCGGCCCGAGGTGGACGTCGGCGATGCCGACCGACGTGCCGACGCCGACGGCGAAGCCGGGCCCGGCGAGGTAGCTGACCGCCCAGACCGACACGGTCGGCGCGTACACCAGGCAGAGCAGGGTGATGCCGATGTCGCCGACCGGCCCGGCGTCGTACGCCCGCAGCGTCTCGGCGGCGACGTCGGCGTGCCAGGCGAGCGACGCGCCGGCGGCGAGCGCGCCGACCGCGAGCAGCGCCAGCGTGGCGAACAGCCCGCCGCGCAGCCCGGCGCGTACCGCGGGGGACAGCTGGCGCGCGACGTGCGCGGCCATGCCGTTCTCGCGTACCGCCCCGGCGACCGCGCTGACCAGCGCGATCAGCCCGGCCGTCAGGAACGCGCGAAGCGGCGACACGGCGATGCCCGGCGCCGACACGAGCAGCGCGACCACCGCCGCCAGCACCCCGTATCCCAGCGCGACGCCGAGCGCCCCGGACAGCGCGGTACGCCGGTCGCCGCCGACCGCCCGTGCGGTGTGCGCGCCGGCGCGTACCAGGCGCCACACGATCAGCACCGTCAACGCGAGCGGCGTCAGGTCGAAGGGGCCGAGCACGGTGTCGACCGGTACGGCGTGGCCGGCGAGCCAGCCCGCCCCGGCGAACCGCAGCGCGGTCACCGCGGAACTGGCGCCGCGCCCGTCCACCAGCCAACCGACCACGACCAGCACGAGCAGCGGTACGAACGAGACCAGTGCGGCCCAGCCGGCCGTCGCGGCGGCGGCCACGAACACCGACACCCCGGAGCGCGCGGATGCCACCGGGGTACGCGGCGGCGCGGTGGCGGCCGTCGGCGGGTCCTCGGTGGGGGTGGTCGGGGGCTCGGTCACGGACATCTCCCCACCACCGAACACCATCGCCGGGCCGATGTCCGGACACGACACGCGGATGTTCGCCACCCGACGCCGAGCGGACACCAGGCGGTACGCGCCGTGCCCGCGTCCCTACGCGCGGGTGCTCGAACTGCCGAGGTGGCGCGGTCCGGATACGCTGGCGCGCCGGCAGTTCCGTCCCCTCAAGGAGAACCACGTGTACCAGCAGCCATACTCGGGCGCCCCGCAGCAGCCGCCCACGGAGATCAACGACCACCAGGGTTGGGCGATCGGCGCGATCTTCCTGTTCTGGCCGCTCGCGATCCCCGCCCTGATGGCGTCGAGCCGGTGCCGTCAGGCGCTCGCCGCCGGCGACTTCGCCACCGCGCAGATGGAGTCGGAGAACGCGCACAAGTGGGCCAAGCTCGCCACGATCATCGGCATCTGCTGGTACGGGGTGTGCATCCTGATCAGCTGCATCAGCGGCTGCGGCGCGATGATGGCAGCGAAGGACGCGAGCGACAGCCTCAACAGCGGTGGCTACTGAGCACACCCGGCACGACACAACAGTGGGGGCACGCCGAACGCGGCGTGCCCCC
>DASXWQ010000082.1:0-414811 GCA_036503555.1 Actinocatenispora sp. | reverse complement strand
TCTTGCCCGCCCCGTTCGGACCGAGCACGCCGTACACGCCCCCGGCGCTCACGGCCAGGTCCACACCGGCGACCGCGTGGGTCTTGCCGAAGCTTTTCTTCAACCCTCTCGTCTCGATCGCGAGCTTTCCCATGGGTTCGAGTCCTTCTCTCGGTGTTGCGAACGGATTGGGTTCGCTAGTCAAGTTTGACTACTTGGCCAAAGTACATGAAGAGGAAGCGTCTAGTCAAGGTTGATTAGAAGCGCATATTGAGGGGGTCGGGGACCGTTCGCCACGAACCCGGATCATCGGCCATGGTGTAGGCGCCCTCAGACAGTCGTTTGCTCAAGCTCTTCGCCCACTCCAGTTCGGTGCGTGCGTGTCCCGCCCACAGTTCGGCCTGATCGCGGACGTGTTCGGGAATGTCGGGGTTCGGGTTCTCCCGCCACTTGGCCTGCTCTACGAGCTCCGCTTCCAGGCGCGCGACCCGCTCGTTAACGTGCGCGATGGCATCTGTCCTGGTCAGCATGGGCAACATGGCGATGGACGCGTCGAGCATGGTGGGGTCATGGGTGCGCCGCAGACCGTCGCGGACCAGTTCGACTATCTCGTCACGTCCCCGAGCTGTCACGCGGTACAGAACGCGCTCCGGCCCGGAGTTGCCCGGCTCGGCGTGTTCGGTGAGGAGGCCATCAGCCGCGGCCTTCTTCAGCGCGTGATAAATCGAGCCGGGCTTGATCTTGGCCCAAATCTCCGCACGCCAGCTCTGCAGCTCGGACCGCACCTGGTAGCCATGCGCACCGCCGGAGAGGTGCACGATACCGAGCACCAGGAGCTTCGTCGCCGACATGCGCCCCCTCCGCTCAATCTGCTCGGACTCGCTCCGCTTGCGCGCCCGCCAGGGTGGTGTCAACTCCCAGCAATACTAGGGTGCCCTCCTGGTCCGGGTGGTGTCAGCATTGACCTACAAACGGTGCTGGTGGAGACCTCCAAAGCCAAGACGTGTAGCTTCAAGTCTCATATGTGCAAGCTCATTGGTGTGTCTCGTTGATTCTGCGAGCCAGTCGTTCGAAGTTGGCGAGCGTGGTCTGCGAGAGCCTCTCGACCTTTGACGGATTTCGGAGCAGGACCTCGGCGGGACGCCAGTGGTCGAACTTGCCGTCGAGCTTCTCGAGCCGCAGGACGAGCCGGTCTGGATGGTGGGGCAGGTCGGCCGCCTTGTGCCTCTTGCCGAAGGCCTCGTTGTACAGCCCGAGGTAGTCGCCGACGGTGAACAGGTCCTCGATGTCGCTGTGCTTCTGATCGAGGACCGATCCGACGAAGACGACCCGCTTGCCGGCGATCTTGTTTGCCTTGATCGCGGCCTCGACCTTTCCGCCGCCCTCCGTCCCGGAATCGAGCAGCACGGTCACCGACACCCTCTGCCCGAGCAGGGAGACGAAGGCGGGGACGTTCGATGCTCCTCCAGCAGGGAGAATTCGCCAGCGCTCGTCGAGCCCCTCGCGCCCCTGGTCGCGCAGTCTGCGACTGATCATGTCGAGGTACGCCAGGTCCGAAGGGCCCTCGACGAGCTCTGCGACCCGGCCCGACCGGTACTGCTGGAGGCGATGTCGTTCCCGGAGCGGGTGCTGGACGCGGCGGTCGACCCGGCGACGGCGGCCGGCCAGGAACGGCTTTCCGTTGCGGTGCACCGACTCGCCGCGGAGGATCCGAGCCTCCGGGTACGCACGGATCCGGAGACCGGGCAGACGCTGCTCGGCGGGATGGGCGAGCTGCACCTGGAGATCCTCGTGGACCGGATGCGCCGCGAGTTCGATCCGCGGCACCGCCACGCGCGGCGGGTCGCGGGTGGTGACGGCCGCCGTACCGCTGGCCGAGATGTTCGGCGATCTGCGGTCCCGGACCCGGGGCCGCGCGAGCCACACGATGCGCTTCGACGCGTACGCCGAGGCGCCGGCCGACGTGACGGCCTCGTAGCGACGGGGTGGGGCACCCGCCGCGGTGCCCCACCGCCGCCGCTCGCGGCCGGGGATCGGCGCCCGGCCGCGAGCGGTGCCGCGGTCAGCGGCTGTTGGCGGGTACCTCGTTCGGCGTGGTCACCGCGGTGGAACGGTGCGGCGGCGTCGAGCCTTCCACGGGCCTGGACCTCGCCAGCCACAGCCCGGTGAACACGGCGGTGGCCACGGTGACGGCACCGGCGGCGAGGAAGGCGCTGTTGAGGCCGGTCTCGAAGGTGGCGCCGCCGGCCTGCCGGGCGCGGACGACGGCGCCGAGGACCGCCACGCCAAGCACCGCGCCGATCTGCCGGGTGGTGCTGCTGATGCCCGAGGCGAGGCCGCCCTCCTGCGGGCGGACCGCCTGGATGGCAGCTCCCGTCAGCGGGGACATGGTCAGGGCGAAGCCGATGCCGGCCACCGCCAGCCGCCACCACACGTTCCCGTAGCCGGTGTCCGCGTGCACCAGGCCCAGCGCCAGCAGTCCCAGGCCGGCCAGGGCGAGGCCGGTGGTGACCACGACCCGGAACCCGTACCGCGCGGCGAGCCGGCCCGCGTACGGGCTGACGACCACCATGCCGAGGGACACCGGCAGGGTCTGGAGGCCGGCGCGCAGGATCGAGCTGCCCTGGACGTACACGAAGAACTGGGAGAAGAAGAACGACGAACCCATGAGCGCGAAGCCCACGACGACCATGGCGGTGTTGGACACGGTGAACAGCCGCTGCCGCAGCAGCCGCAGCGGCAGCATCGGAGCGGAGCGACGCGCTTCGACGACGAGGAAGGCCGCGAGGAGGATCGCCGCGGCGGCGAAGCTGCCCAGGATCATCGGCGAGGTCCAGCCGCGGGCACCGCCCTCGATCAGTCCGTAGGTCAGGGTCCCCACCGCCAGGACGGACAGCGCCGTCCCGGGGACGTCGATCGCGGGGGCGTTCGGATTGCGGGACTCGCCGAGGTGGCGCAGGCCGACCACCAGCAGGACCACGCCGATGGGCAGATTGACCAGGAAGATGGCGGGCCAGCCGAACGCGTCGGTCAGCACGCCGCCGGCCACGGGGCCCGCGGCCAGGCCGATTCCGCTGAGTCCGGCCCACAGCCCGATCGCCTTGACGCGTTCCTGCGGAACGGGGCAGGCGGCGGCGAGCAGCGCCAGCGAGGCGGGGCTCAGCGCCGCGGCTCCGATGCCCTGCAGCACCCGGCCGGCGACCAACCAGCCGAGCGAGGGCGCGAGGCTGCACAGCACCGACGCGGCGGTGAACACCGCCACGCCGGCCAGGTACACGCGCTTGCGGCCGAACCGGTCGGCGAAGACGCCGCCCGACAGCAGCAGCATGGCGACCAGCAGCACGTACGCGTCGACGATCCACTGCAGACCGGTGAGCTGAGTGTCCAGCCGGTGCTGCATGTCGGGCAGCGCCGCTCCGACGATCGTGTTGTCGAGCAGCACCATGAACTGGCCCAGGCAGGTCACCGCGAGCAGCACGGCCCGGTTCTGTCGTACGGGGGCAGTCGATGCGGCCAAGGGGTTCCTCTCAACGGGTAGTCGCGCCACTCCGCGGCCGACACGGTCGACCCCCGGACGCCTTAACGCAGTCAACTACTGCGTTAGGAACTGTAACGAGGCCGGCTCACTAACGCAAGTGTGAACTGCGTTAAGGTGGCGGCATGGACGAGCGACAGCGAGCCCGGCGACCCGGTGGGCGCGGCGCCCGCGTCGGCGCGGCGGTACACCAGGCCGTCAACGACCTGATCCGCGAGCGCGGCTACGGCACGTTCTCCGTCGGCGACGTCGCGGCCCGCGCCGGCGTGGCCGACAGCAGCATCTACCGCCGGTGGGGCAGCCTGGAGGCCCTGCTCACCGACGTGGCGCTCACCCGCCTCAACGCGCGGTCACCGATGCCCGACACTGGGAGCCTCGCCGGCGACCTGCACGCCTACGCGGCCAACGTGGCCCGCGAGATCACCGGACCCGACGGCCCCGCGGTGCTGCACCTGGCCGTCGCCCTGTCGAACAGCGGCCAGCGAGGCCTCCAGGCACACGACGACCTTCTCACCGAACGCACCCGGCAACTGGAGTCCATGCTGGAGCGCGCCCGCGCACGCGGCGAGGACGCACCCGACGCGTACGGGGTGCTGGACCACGTGCTGGCCCCGATGTACATCCGCGTCCTGCTCGGCCGGGGCACTCTCACCCCGGACTACGTCGACGGGCTGGTCGACCGGTTGCTGGCGACCTCGACCTCGCCCGCGGGTACGGAGTGAGAAGGCGCCGACCTCCGTACGCGGTGCCAGCGCTCCGTGAGGTGTTTGCGGCACGCGCCGCGCGGGTGTGGGCGGTGCTCAGGGCGTGCCGGGCTCGAAAGCGGCGCGGTTGTCACGTATGAATGTTTCGAGGGTTTTTGGTGGCGTGCCGCCGGTCGTTTCGACGACGTCGGTGACCCTGTCCTGTTCGCCGTGTTTGTGGGTTTCGGCCACATGGCAGAGGTGCTCGATCAGGTACGGGGGGATTCCCTCGGTCTGGACCAGGGCCTGCCGCCAGTTCTCGACAGGAACGTGGGTTCGGGGAAGGCGACGAGCCTCGCCGACCCCGGTCGGCCCTCGTCCGTCGACACCCGGACGAACGTCCGGTTGCGCCACGGCGTGCCGAGCACGAACGTGTCGATCGCGCTGAGTCTCATCTACGCCACCACCTCCGGTACCGCGAGCCCCGCCGCCGGCAGCGTCGAGCCCACCGCGTCCGGCGCGTACCGGGCGAGCAGGCCGAGGCCGATCTCGGCCCGGCGTACCCGCTCGACGCCGAGCGCGGTCGCGACCGTGGCGAGGTGAGTGCCGCTGGGATAGATATTGGGCGCGTTGCGCAGCCCGAACTTGAGGTACACCGGCGCCGCCACACGGACCATCTCGGCGATCTCGTAGTGCCGGACGAAACCGCCCTGGTCGTCCGGCGACTCGAGGTAGATGTCCATCGGGATGTCGATCGCGGCGCGGATCGCGGCCAGCTGCGCCAGCGACAGGTCGGTCGGCACGTTGTACGTGTTCGCGCCGAGCTGCTCGGCGAGCTGGATCGCCGCCGGGTTCGACAGTCCCATCTGCACACTCACCTTGAACTGGAAGGTCGCCGGCAGCTCGCCGGCGTCCCGCATCCGCGCCGCGACCCGCAGTACGCCGAGGTCGGTGACCAGCACGCTGCGCACGCCGAGTTCGGCGGCGCGGCGGATGTCCTCCAGGCAGTACACGAGTTGTTCGGTGCCGCGGGCCTGGGCAGCGAGTGCACCCGCCCCGCTGGCGAGGGCGGCCGCGCCGGTGTCCCAGCCGGCCAGCGGCCGGGCGAACAGGCTGACCTCGATCGACCGCGCCGCCGCGGTCGTGGCCATCGCCGTGACCTCCGCATCGGTCAGCAGCATGGTGCCGCTGCCCTGCGAGACCCGGTGCACCAGCACGCCGCGTCGGTCGGCCTCGGCCAGTACCGCCGCCAGTACCTCCGGACCCTCGACGCTGGGGATCTCCACCCGGTACTGGGCGCCGTCCGGGAACCGTTTCGGGCTGGCCGGCGCCGTACCGGGATCGCGGTCCGGCAGGTCCATCGAGCGCAGGAAGGCTCGGGTACGTTCCACGGTCGGATCCCTTCCTCAGTGGCCGCTGTCCGCGGTGCGGACGAGCGGTCGTCCGCACAGCGGACCGGACGCCCTCGACGTCGAGGCTGCGCAACGCAGTCACCGGTGGCCGCGGAGACCGAGAACGCTGCGCGTCATCCCGTAGGGCATCGGTACCCGACGTGGGCGCCGGGCCCGACGGTGGCGGTGCGGGCGGATGCGCACCGACGGACATGAACGCTACCGTTGTTCGATAACACGAACGAGGGTCGATATATCGGACGTTATCGGCTGATCGGTCTTCTCGTCAAGGCACCCGACGTGCCGCTCGGCTCCGGGCGCCGCTTGGCTACCGTGAACCGATCAACCAGTAGAGACGCAGGTGAAGCATGGGGCGAGCGGTGCCAGCAGTAGTCCGGGCCTTGGACATCCTCGAACTGTTCCTGGACGGTGAGACACTCACCGCGCCGGAGATCACCGCGCGCCTCGGGCTGCCCCGTACCACCGTGCACGAGCTGGTGCACACGCTCGCCGACCGGCGCTACCTGTCGACAGTGCCGGAACGGCCCGGATACTTCCGGCTCGGCATGCGGGTGTTCCAGCTCGGCGGGGTGTTCGCCGGACAGCTCGACCTGTCCCGGGAGGGTCAGGCGGTGGCGGTCGAGGTCGCCGCCCGCTGCGACGAGACAGTGCACGTGGCGGTGCTGGAAGGTACCGAGGTCGTCTACGTGGCCAAGGTCGACAGCACCCAACCGGTCCGGATGGTTTCCGCGGTCGGCCGCCGGCTGCCCGCGCACTGTACGGCGGTCGGCAAGATGCTGCTCGCGATGCTGCCCGCGGAGGCGTTCGCCGCGCGCTATCCAGGCCGGGCCGCGCTGACCGCGATGACACCGAACAGCACGACCTCGGTCGTCGCGCTTGGCCGACACCTGGAGACCGTCCGCGCCGCCGGCATCGCGTACGAGCGGTGCGAGTCCAACGACGCCGTGGCCTGCGTGGCCGCGGCGGTGCGCGACCACGAGGGCGAGGTGGTCGCGGCGATGAGCATCTCCGTACCGGTACTGCGGTGGACCGACGAGAGCGCGGCGAAGCTCACCGACGTGGTCCGCGACGGCGCCGCCGCGCTGTCCGCGCGCCTCGGCTACCGCCCGGCCCGTTCCGCCGGCTGAGGGTGCTGGTGCGACGGGATCCGGCCGCCGAGCCCAGCGCGTGGGGCAGGGCAGGCATGTTCGGCGCCGTTGGGCACCGTGCACCAATCTGGGGCGACACCTCGGTACCGCGTCGTTCGGACGGGCGGAGGGCGACCCGTTCTTCGGCGGGCGCGCGAAGCGGGCCCGCGCGTCACTGCACGCGGTACTCGGCGGCGACGAGGTCGAGCAGTTCGGCCACCGAGGTCTCGCTGGTGGGCTTGTCCAGTGTGATCTGGCCGTGCTGCAACAGGTTGACCCGGTCGCAGATGTCGACGACCTGGGTGTAGTTGTGCGCGATGAGCACGATCGCGAGGTCGGCGCGTTCTTTCAACGTACGCAGCAGTCGCAGTATCAGGCCGCCCTCGCGCGCGCCCATCGCGGCGAGCGGCTCGTCCAGCAGCAGGATCCGGGCGTTGGAGTACACCGAGCGGGCCACCGCGATGGCCTGCCGTTGGCCGCCGGACAGCCGCCCGACCTCGGTGGTCACCGACGGGATGTCGATGCCGATCGAGTCGAGGCACTCGCGGGCCCGGCGCTTCATCTCCTTACGGCGCAGGAACGGGATCGGCCGGTACACCCGCTCGGTGTTGAGGTGCAGGTTGAGGTAGACCGGCAGGCCGTTGATCATCGCGAGGTCCTGGAACACCGTCTCGATCCCGAGCGACCGGGCGTGCGAGACCGAGCGCAGGCCGACCGGTTCGCCGTCGATGTGCAGTTGACCGGTGTCCGGCTTGTGGTAGCCGGTGAGGATCTTGATCAGGGTCGACTTGCCGGCGCCGTTGTCGCCGATCAGGCCGAGGATCTCGCCCCGGCGTACGGAAAGGTTGATGTCCCGGAGCGCGGTGACCGGGCCGAACCGCTTGCCGACGTGTTCGGCGCGGATCGCCGCGGGGGAGTCCTGCGTGTCGTCCACGGGTACTCCGTCTCAGGTACCGGCCCGGCTGAACCGGCCGAGGTAGATGTTGAGCATCATCGCCGCCAGCACCGCGATCCCCAGCACCGCGTTGAACGCGTTCGCGTTGATGCCGGCCAGAGTGAAGCCCTCGTGCACGATTCCCAGCGCGATCGCGCCGATCAACGCGCCGACCACAGTGCCGGATCCGCCGAGCAGCGCGGTACCGCCGATGACGGCCGAGGCCACCGCGAGGAACATGTAGTTGGCGCCGCCGTTGGTCGGGTCGAACGAGCCGACCCGGATGCCGTCGAGGATGCCGGCGAAGCCGGCCAGCACGCTGGTCAGCGCGAAGCACGCGGTCTTGATCCGGCGAGTACGGATGCCGGCCTCGGACGCGGCGGTCGGGTTGCCGCCCACCGCGAACGTGTACACGCCGAACCGGGTGCCGGAGAGCACCACCTGCATCACCACGACGATGCCGATCGCCCAGCACAGCTCCGCCCACTGCCAGCCGCCGAGGACCGCGACGAGCGCGCCCCGCTCCGGCGCGTGTACCGGCGAACCACCGGACAGCAGCAGCGCCACGCCCCACAGCAGGAAGAACATTCCCAACGTGGTGATGAACGACGGCATTTTCAACACCGTGACGATCAGGCCGTTGGCCACCCCGACGCAGGCGCACACGATCAGCGCGCCGGCCAGCGCCACGATCAGCGGGGCACCGTTGTTCACGAACACCGCGAGGACGAACGGTGCCAGCGTGAACATGTAGCCGGCGGACAGGTCGATCTCGCCGCAGATCAGCAGCATCACCTCGCCGGCCGCGATGATCGCCCAGGGTGCGAAGTACTGCGCGATGATGTGGTAGTTCGAGCTGTCCGCGAAACCGTTGGTGGTCAAGGCGAAGTAGAGCGCGAGCACGATCGTGACGAGTGCGATGCTCAGCTCCCGCCGGCGCAGCAGGCCGTCGGCGACCAGCCGGCCGATACCGTCGCGGCCGTCCCGGCCGGATGAGTCCACAGTGGACGCCGCACGTGTCCCGGTCATAGGGTCGGCTCCGGGACGGGCTCGGCTGCCGGTACCGCACCGGCGGACACGTGGCTCACGACTTGGTCACGGTCAGCGGCGCGGGCAACGGCAGGCTCGTCGGCATCTTCAACGACCGGCCGCCCTTCGCGCCCTCGTACACCGACGCCGCCTTGGTGTAGGGCGCGACGTTGTCGGCGGTGACGAACGTCAGGCCGGTGTCCATTTCCGGCGGGTGCACCAGCGTGCCGGACATCCGGTACAGGTACAGCGTGAGCATCGGCAGGAAGCCCTGCAGGTACGCGGACTGGTCGATCGTGAAGTCCAGCGCGCCGGAGCGCACGCCCTCGATCGTGTCGTCCAGGGTGTCGTATCCGCCGGCGTGGAACTTCCCCTTCAACCCCTGCTTCTTGACCATCTGCGCGATCCCCGCGGTACTGCCGGCATCGACGGCGTAGACGCCCTTCGCCGACTTGCGCCCCGCGTACGCCGCCTCCATCGCGGAGAGCTCGGCGGCCTGTTCGGCGCCAGTGTTCACCGTGTGGACGGCGATGGATGCGCCCGCGTCGGAGATGGCCTTCTTGATGCCGTCCAGCCGCGGCTGGACGTTGTTGCCGCCGGGCTGGGAGATCCCGACGATGATGTCGCCGGAGTGGACCTCGGACAGGATCCGTTGCCCCATCTCGTACCCGGACAGGAACAGGTCCTGTCCGATGTACGCCAGCGCATAGTTGCCGGCGGCCGTGGCGTTGTACGCGACGACCGGGATGCCCTTGTCGAAGGCCCGTTTGCAGCCGGCCTTGAACGCGTTGTTGTCGGTCAGAGCGACAGCGATCCCGTCCGCACCACCGGAGATCGCGGTGTCCAGCGCGGTGGCCATGGTGGAAACGTTGCCGTCCTCTGCGCCCGTCCACTGGTAGTCCAGGCCGAGCAGGGCGGCGGCGTCCTTGATGCCGTTCTGGGTCGGTGCGAAGAACGAGTTCGTCGTAACGTGGTTGACGAAGACGAATTTCCATCTGTTTTCCGGCTTGGGGAAGTTGCCGGTGGCGCCTGTGCCACCCGAGTCGTCGCTGTGCGCGCCCTTGCAGGCGGACAGGGCCATGGTCGCAGCCACTGCACCGCCCCCGGCGCCGAACCACCTGAGGATGTCCCGCCGCGAACGGTCCGTGGCAGCGCGTTTGTCAGTCAATGTCGACCTCACACCGGCTCTCGACGTATCGACCTGCGTACGTGATATCGAACTATGTTCGGTATCACGAATGTTGTCAAGCCTTCCCAGGCGGGCAGGAACCTCCCGATCGTCACGCCGCGGTAAGGGAGTTTCGAACGAGGACAGGTCGACGCCCTCGTAACGACGGAGTAGGTCACCGGGCGGTCGAACACGGCCGAACCGCCGTCAGCGCGGCGGCGAGCGACGCGTTGAGCCGGTTCGGTACGTCGGCCACAGCCGGCCGCACGGCGACCCGCGTACGCCGAAGCGCCGCTCCGGGAACCGCGGCTGCGAGCTGTGGTCGAACGGCTCGCTGCACACCCAGTCTCCCGTGCTCCACGGCGAGATCACCAGCGCCGGCACCAGGTGGCCGGGACCGACAGGGCCGGCGATCCCGACCGCACCACACCGCCGAGATCGTCAGCCTCGTCAAGGACGCGGGCATGTTCGTCGTTCCCCGCCGCCAGGCCGCGAGCCACCGCCGACAACGCTCATGATTGCAGCAGTCAGTCGCGCACGTGCAGTCCGAATCCTGTCCGGCCCGCGGGTTCCAGTCCCCGCTTCAGCTGCAGCGAGGGGATCTCGTAGTCGCCGAAGTTCTGCCGCCGGAACGCGATCGGCTCGGTCGACTCCAGGGTGAGCAGGCGCTGTTCCCAGGCCTTGGCGACGTTGGCGTAGTCCTCGTCGGTCATCCGGTCGGTGCCGTACAGCACGAACGGTGGTAGCACCTCGATGCCCGGGTAGTAAAGGATGCCGTGCTGGATGGGAAACAGCAGGTCGTCGATGGGGCCGTTGATCCCGCGGGCGGCGTAGTGCGACTCCGGGCCGCCGGCGGTCACCGACAGCAGCGCCTTCCTGCCCGCCAGGGTTCCTTCGCCGAAACGCTCGCCGTACTTGGTGTCGCTGTGCTCGCCGACGCCGTACGCGAAGTGGTAGGTGAACACCCGGTCCACCCAGCCTTTGAGGATCGCGGGCATCGTGTACCACCACATCGGGAACTGGAAGATGATCGTGTCGGCCCAGAGGAGCTTCTCCTGCTCGGCGCGGACGTCGGGGGTGAGCGTTCCGGCATCGAAGGCCCGGCCCGAGTCCCGGGCGACCTTCAGCGGGCTCGACGCGTCGGGGCCGTAGTCGTCGGCGTCGACGACCGCTTTCCAGCGCATCGCGTACAGGTCGGTCACACGCACCTCGTGCCCAGCCTTCTCCAGCGTGGACACCGCGAGATCCTTCAACGAGCCGTTCAGGGACCTCGGCTCCGGGTGGGCGTAGACGATCAAGGTCTTCATGGGAACTCCTTCGGATCGGGTGCCTTCGATCCTGGGCTCCCCGGCGCCCGGTGTTGAGGGACGCTTCTTCCGTCGGACGGGACTTCCTGGTACTGGCAGGACCACGTTCGCCGGCATGGCAGCGGCCATACTGGGTGCATGGACGATCTCGCGGGGTTCCTGCGCACGCGGCGTTCCCGGGTCGATCCGGCGACCGTCGGCATCCCCATCGACAGTCGCCGCCGGGTCGAAGGGCTGCGCCGCGAGGAGGTGGCGCACCTGTCCGGAGTTAGCGTGGACTACTACGTACGCCTGGAGCAGAGCCGCGCGACCCAGCCTTCCGAGCAGGTACTCGACGCGCTCGCCCGCGTCCTCGGCCTCGACGAGACCGAACGCGGGCATCTCTACCGACTCGCCCGGCAGCGCCGCCGCCGCGCGAAGGTACCGGGCGGGCGGGTCCGGCCGGAGCTGCTGCGCGTCCTCGACCTGGTCGCCGACGCACCCGCGCTGATCATGGACCACCGCCTGGACGTGCTCGCGGGAAACCGCCTCGCCCGGCTCCTCTACGGCCGGGCGATGCCGGGCCTGAACACGGCCCGGCACATCTTCCTGGAGGAAGCCGAGCGCGGACTCTACGCGGACTGGGAGACATGCACCCTCGACGTCGTCGGGCACCTGCGTCTGGCCGCCGGCAAGTACCCCGAGGATCCCCGCCTGGCCTCGCTCATCGGCGAACTGTCGATGGGCAGCGAGCGCTTCCGCCGTCTCTGGGCCCGCGCGGACGTACGTGCTCGCACACACGGGCGCAAGGCGTACCGGCACCCGCTGGTCGGGCTGCTCGAACTGCACCAGGAGAACTTCGCGCTCGCCGGTGAAGCAGGCACGGAACTGCTCGTGCTGACCGCGGCCCCCGGCAGTCCCGCTGAGGACGGGCTGCGCCTGCTCGCGGGACTGGGCGGGGACAGCGGTGACGCGCATCCCGTAGCGAACGCGCGGGTACGCAACTGACTCGACGAGCAGGGCCACTCCCGCGTACGCGTGGACCACGCTCGGCGCGGTGTCACAGGCCACGGACCGGATCGGCCTCATGACGTACGTGACGTGCCCGATGATGCGCTACCACCCGGCGGTGATGGCACAGAAGGCGGCGACCACGCAGATCCGGTCCGGCGGCCGGTTCACGCTCGGGCTGGCCATCGACGTCGTCACCGCGCTGTTCGACGGCGGGTACGTCGACCACATGGGCAGGCACTGCCGGGTCGACTCGGCGAAGCTGTGGGACCTGCCGGACCGTCGGGTGCCGCTGGCGACCTGCCCAGTCGGTAGAACGGTTCGCGGGCGTGTCCGACGCGATGGTGGCCGTCGAACCGTCGGCCGAGCTGTGCCACGCCTGCGACCGCGCCGGACGCGACGGCGCACGCAAGATCGCTCGGATCCCGGTCTGCTGGGATCCGGACCGGGACACCGCCGTCGACCGGGCCCGCGAACAGTTCCGGTGGTTCGCCGGCGGCTGGAAGGTCAACGCCGAGCTGCCCGGTACCGCGGCGTTCGCGGCCGCGACCCAGTTCGTCACGCGGGACGACGTCGCCGAGTCGATACCGCTGGGCGGCCGGGCCGGACGGCCGGGCGGTACTCGACCGGATCTGCGCCGCGACGCCCGGACTGCTCGGCCTCGACGGGGTCCTGCTGCTCGTCCAGTCGACGCTGTCCGACGAACGGCGCACGCTGGAGCCTGGCGCAGGTGGGGCTCGACGCGAGGGTCGTGGCCCGGCGATGGCTCCCGTTCGGACCGTTACCGCGCCGGCAGCGTGGCTGGTTGCGCCGGTAGGACCGCATCGGGTCCGGCGAGCGTACCGAGGATCTGGCGGTGATCCGCGCCTGTGCCTGGAACCGTCGACACCGCGCACCGTCCGCGTCGTACCAGGCGGCCCGGTATTGGTCGAAGGACCCGTCGAGGTGGTCCTGCCGGACGGCACGCGCGAGCGCTCCGACCGGTTCGTCGTCGCCGTCTGTACCTGCCGTCGCAGCCACCGCTACCCCTGGTGCGACACGAGCCACCGCCGCGTACGCCGGGGACAAGGCGTGACCGGCCGTCGACGGGCCCGGCCGCATGGCGGACGCGGGTGCGGGGCGCCCCACGGGCGGGCCTGCCGAGACCGGAGGTCCGGGCGTTGCCGCCCGTCACACCAGCGCCGAGCCGGTCGGTTGGGCGCCGCGGTCGGGGGAGACCGCAGCGACGACCCCGGACTTGACCACGTTGAGTACTGTCCCCCGACAGGAGACGTGGAGGTGGGTGCATGCGGGCCAGAGCGGTCGTCGCGGCGCTGGCGCTGGTGGTGTTGGGCGTGACGGGCTGCGGCCCGGACACGTCGGCCGCGGGATCGCACGGCGCCCAGGGAGGCGCGTCGTCCAGCGGCGTGCCGAAGTCGGCCGGCGCCTCCGGTTCGGCGGACAGCGGCACCGGTGTTCCCTCGCGGCCCCGCCTCACCAGCGCGCAGCGGGAGCAGGTCCTGCTCACCCTCGACGACCTGCCCGCTGGGTACAGGAACGACGCCGATCCCAGCGCTCCCCAGGGGCGGTGCATGCAGCGGCTGAGTGAGGTGATCGTGGGCGACGTCCACCATCAGTTCACCCAGGACTCGTCCGGATCCTTCGGGGCCGTGGTCTCGTCCAGTTCGACGACCGCGCCAGGCAAGGGGCACGACCGGATCGCGCATGCCGCGGACCTGGCCGACCAGTGCGCCAGCTTCAGCATGTCCGAGGACGGCATGCCGATGACCGGGCGGTTCGTCACCCACCAGGCGCCACGGGTGCTCGACGAGAGCCAGATGATCGTGTTCACCGGCAGCGCCTCGGGGTTCACCCTCAACGAGACGTTCCTGGTCTTCCGGTACGGCGACAACGTCGCCGCGGTCGGTGTCATCCCGGGCGACGGCTCGGTCGCGGTCGACGAGGCCGTGCGATACGCGCGCATCGTGGCCAACCGCATCCGCGCGGCCTGACCGTCCCGATGGGGGCGCCCCGGTGCGTTGTTGCGCTCCGGCACGAGGGCCGCCGGCCTCCAGAACTGGCACGACGGTGTCTCCTGTCGTGCCGAACCCGACCGACCGGCGCGCCGCCGGCAGGGCGCAGCGCTCGGCCTCGTCCGAGTCGTGCTGCCTGCCCGACGGGCCGTGCGGCCCTGACCAGGTGCGACGGCGCCCTCGTGCGTTGGCGGGATGATGACGCTGCTGCGCAGCCTGGACGGTGCGTGGCGGATCGAGATCAACAGTGCCGGTCTCGACGATCCGCTCGCGCCTCCCGCGCGCCTCACGCACCACGGACGCACGGTTGCCGAATCCGACAGCATCACCGAGTTCGCCAGGTTTCTAACCCCGACCTCGTCCTGCTGCCAGCGGACGGCAACCGGAACGCCGGCCCCTGACGCGGCCGGCCCCGCAGGACCGCCTGTCGAGAAGAGCACGCCGTACCTGCCGGGTTTCGAGCTGTTCGTTCCGCGTTGCGCGGAGCTGCCGGTGCCAGGCGCCGCCACGATCAGGAATCGAGAAGCAGCGGCCGCGACGACGGACGTAACGTTCGTTCCACGGACCGGCACCGCGCCGGACGACACGCACCGAGAGGTGGCTGGTTATGGCCGAGAAGAACACCCATGCCGAGTCCGAGGGGTTCACCGCCGCCGAGCGCGCCGCGATGAAGCAGCGCGCCGCGGAACTGCGCGCCGAGGGCCGGAAGGGTGCCAAGCAGGCCGACGGCTTGCAGGCCGCCCTCGACGCGATCGCGAAGATGAACCCCGAGGACCGGGTGCTCGCCGAGCGCGTACACGCCACGGTGAGCGCGGCCGCCCCGGACTTGCTCCCCAAGACCTGGTACGGGATGCCCGCGTACACCAACGCCGACGGCAAGGTCGTCGTCGCCTTCAAGAACTCCGGCAAGTTCGGCACCCGGTACTCGACGCTGGAGTTCCAGGACGCCGCTGCTCTCGACGACGGCGATGTCTGGCCGGTTTCGTTCGCGCTGGTGCAGTGGACCGCGGCGGTCGAGAAGACCGTGACCGAGGCGATCCGCGCGGCGGTCTCCTGACCCGGCATCCGACCACCGAGACGGCCGCCGGCACTCGACCTGCGGCACGCCGCGCGACCGGAAGCACCGCCCCGCGTGCCAGCGGCGCCCGCGGCCGCCGAGCGGTCGACCGGCAGCGCCGGCCACGGGTACCCGGTGCCGGTCGCGTAGGCGAGCCCGGCGCCCACCGTCCCGGCCAGCACGGCCGCGAGTCCGCCGAGCACGGTGACGACGGTGGTGGGCATGAGCTGTCGCCTCAGCCCGCGATCGGCCCGGGTACGGGCGGGATGTTGTGGTTATGCCGCACGGACTGGTCGCTTCCCGCACCGTGAGCCTCACCGACCCCGGGCGGCAGCGTCGGCTGTGGATGAAACCGCTCGGCGTGTGGAACTGGACCCTGCCCACCCGGGCCGGCCGCCTCGCCGACGGACGCACCTACAACACCTGCCCGTCGGCCGGGGTCTGCCGCCACGTCTGCTACGCCCTCGCCGGTACCGCATCCCGGCCGTCCGAGCCCGCCACGAAGCCAACCTGCAGATGGTCCTCGACGACCTGCCCGCCTGGCAGGCCGCCATCGCCGCCGACTCGACCTGCCGGCCCTGCGGGACCGGTGGGTACGCATCCACGACGCGGGTGATTTCTTCACCGACGCCTACACCCGCGCCTGGCTACACCTGGCCCGCACCCACCCACAGACCCGGTTCTACGTCTACACCAAGGAAATCGGCCGGTTCCGGCGGCTGGTCGAACCGGACCCGCCGCCGAACTTCCGGTGGGTGTACGCCTACGGCGGCACCCGAGATCACACCCTCAACCACGCGGTCGACCGGGTCGCCGACGTGTTCCCCGACGACGAGACGCTGACCGCGGCCGGGTACCACTCGCAGGCCGACTGCGACCTGCTCGCGGTCACCGGCCCCGCCCCGGTCGGCATCACTGCCAACCGCATCCCCGGCCACCGCCGCATCCTCGCCGGTCGGTCCTTCCGAAGCTGGCAACACGAGTGCGACCAGCGGCGCCGGGCCCGCGGTCCCCGCCGCGCGCAGGTGTCCTTTCGCTGTTTCCAGCCTTGGCCGGGGCACGACCACGTGGTCTGATCCGACTCACTCTCGCCGCGGGGTCCGCCGGCACTGGCGGCCTTCTCGTGCCCACCGCCAGAAACGCCCACCGCGGCCCGCACCCCGATCCGGGGAAGCGGGCTGCGGTGGGCGTTGGAGGACGGCCACGACCGGATGATCGACGCCGGTGTCGACTGCCTCATATTCGGACTCACCGCAGCCGCCAGACCCTGGAAGTGTCGACTAGTCCTGGTGCTCCGGTGCCGTATTTTCGTCGGCGGCTGGTGGTGCGCTCAGTCCGAGCAAGGCACGCCGGAGATTTTCAGGTAGTGGGTATCGACCCAGCCGCTGACGCCGGTGGTGTTGTCACGGATGTGGGACCAGAGGCTGTTGTTGTAACAGTGGACCGTGATGTTGTGGCTCGTGTATCCGAGGCCCCGCGATGTGCACGCGGTGGACGGGCCGGTTCGAATGTTGACGCCGTTGGCATCGAAGAGGTTACCGGTACCACTGTTGAAGTTGATCCAGCTGTTGTCGGGGCAGGAGTTGGGCGTGGCGGTGTGCGCCGAAGCCGCTGTAGCCCACGTTCCGACCCCGGCGACAACGGCCGCTGTCATGGCGACGGCGATGACTGGTTTCTTGAGTTTCACTGTTCTTCCTTCCCCGTAGGGCCGGCGAGAGAGCGCGGCGCGTGAACGGACGCTGTTGCGCCGGATACCTCGGTCTCTCGTGGCGTTGGTGGTACGCGGTGCACTGGCTAAGACGGTGCTGCAGCCACCGATCCTCGCGCTGACCTCTGGCGGCCGATTGCCGTAACGCCGTACGAAGCGATGCACCCGGTGGCGCCCACCCGAGGTCACGCGCGAGGCGCCACCGTCAGGAACCGGGTGCCGCAAACGTAGATCCCGGCCGGAATCCTGCGCCAGTGACGGACCGGGACGTGATTGACCCGGTACGAGCCTGTCAGAACGGGCATGCCGTGACAGCCGGCCGGCAGGCCCGGTCGCATCTTGGTCTGACCCCCGTCGCTCGTCGCCTCGTGGGAGCGCGTCGATCAGGTAGACATGGCCGCGACCGTGTGTTGGCATGGCCTCGCATGGCCGACTGGACCGGCCGCCGGAGAGCAACCGGTGCCGGATGGAACCGCGGCTCGCACACGACCGGCAGAGGCGCGCCGCGGCCATGAGTCCGTGGTCCGGCCACGGCGCGCCGGCACCGGACGGCCCACACGGCGCCTCCGTACCGTGATGGCGAGGCCCGCCACCGGTGACGCTTGACGGACAGCGCTGGCAAGGGGGCAGACTTGCGGTATGACGTTCACCCCGGCGGAGCTGGACTACCTGGCCAGCCAGCGCATCGGCCGTCTGGCCACCGTCTCGCCCAACGGCCAGGTCCAGAACAACCCAGTCGGATACTTCCTCGACGCTGGCGCCGGCACAGTCACGATCGGCGGGCACGCGCTCGGCGCGTCCCAGAAGTTCCGCAACGTGCAACGCGGTTCCACGGTGTCCCTGGTCGTCGACGACCTCGCCTCCGTCGACCCCTGGGTTGTCCGCGGCATCGAGATCCGCGGGACCGCCGAGGCCCTGACCGACCAGGACCCCCCGCTTCCGTACTTCTCCCGCGAACTCATCACCATCACGCCCCGCCGCATCATCTCCTGGGGCCTCGACGGCCCCAGATCCTCCCGCCCCGCCTGACCCTGACCCGGATCGATGAGGGCACACCGTCCAACCGCACAACCCATTGGGCGAGCACCGGGCTGGCCTGGATGTTGCCCAGGTGCATCTCGTGCGGCGCGAAGATCTCGGAGTGGCTGCCCAGCATTCCCCGCTCGCCGCAGGTGCGACGATAGGGCCATGGGAGGCAGCGGTACTCCCACAATTCCGAAGCCCAGGCGCGTCTACAGTGACGGCATGTCAGACGATCAGCCGTGCGTGGCCCTGGACGCCGGCGTGGAGATCCCGGTCCCCGTTGACGGTGAGAGATGGGCGGTCGGCGCGGTCGTCCGCGACCAGCGCGGCAGAGTCTTCGCCCAGAAACGCAGTCCTGACCGACGCCTTTTCCCGGACTGTTGGGACATCGTCGGTGGCCACGTCGAGCCCGGCGAGTCCCTGCTGACCTGCCTCGCCCGTGAGGTCGACGAGGAGACCGGCTGGCGCCTGCGTCGCGTCGAACGCCTTCTCGGGATCAGTACCTGGACCGGCGACGACGGTGGCGGAACCCGGCACGAGGCTGACTACCTTGTCGAGGTCGACGGAGATCTGGACCACCCGGCCCTGGAGTGGTCCAAGCACACTGCCTACGACTGGTTTGGCCTCGACGACCTCCCTCGCCTCAAGGAGAATCGAGCTCCTGGGGAGTACCTCATCCACGATCTCATCGCGAAGGTTCTGCACGACGGCTAGGACATGTCCGGGGACCCGGGCGCGGCACAGGCGGCCACGGCACTGTCCGGGTTCGGGTAGAGGGCAGAATCGAGTCCAGGCGAGTCATGCTCAAGACCTGGCGGACCGGGTGCGATGCGGCACCTATCAGCACTCCCCGCCCGTTGCCGCGTGACCAGCGGCCGGCTCCTGCCAGCACGCCGATCATGCCGGGAGTCTACGAAGCTGACTTGCGCGAGGTTCAAGACGGTGTCGTTGCTGTGTAAGGCATCCACAGCGCGTCGCGCAGCTGAGGCGGGTGGCTAGGTCGATCTCTCGATGGACCGCCGCGGACGTTGAAGACGGCCAGCGGCTGGCGTGACCAGGCAGGAGTCGCAGGAACTTCGTGAGCTCAAGCGCCGTAACCGCCTGCTGGAGCAGGAGAACGACGTCTTGCGTCGAGCCGCGGCGTATCCGGCCCGGGACATCAACCCAAAATGATCTACCCGCTCGTCCGTGATCTGGCCGCGGCCGGCGCACCCGTGCGGGTGCCGGTCGCAGTGACGTGTCGGGTGCTGGGTTTTCTCCCGGCAGGCCTGCTACGCCTGGACGCGCAGGCCGGTCAGCCGGCGTGACCGCGACGATGCTTTTCTGACCAACGCCGCGATCGATGCGCACGCCGACGATCCGGAGTTCGGCTATCGGCTGGTGGCCGACGAGCTGCGTGCCGCCGGTCACCATGCCTCCGACAACCGGGTGTGGCGGCTGTGCCGGGATCAGGCGATCTTCTCGGCCCACTCCCGAAAACGGGGTCTGAACAAGAAGGCTGGGCCGCCGGTTCATGACGACCTGCTCAGGTATCCGGGCGGCGGACGAAACTTCACCGCAGCGGCACCAAACATGGTGTGGTTGACCGACATCACCGAACACCCCACCGCCGCGGGCAAGCTGTATCTGGGCGCGATCACAGACCTGTGGTCCAACCGGATCGTCGGCTACTCCATCGACGCGCGGATGACCTCTGAGCTGGCGGTCGCCGCACTGCGGCACGCCGTGGCGCTGCGTGGACCGGCCCGCACGATCGTGCATTCCAACCGTGGCAGCCAGTTCCGGTCGCGGAAATTCGTGACCGTGTCAACCAAACTTGGGGCAGTCCTGCCCGTCGAGGAACCAGACCCGGTGGTCGGCCCGACGTTCCTGGTGACAGGCCGGGCCGCTGCGGTCGCCACGACCCACCGACTCGCACGCCGAACGGAAGTCAGCCTCGACGACCTCGCCGGCGAACCGCCGTCCAGATGCCGGATTCGGCCCCCGCGTCCTGGCGCGAGCACCACTTCCCTCAACGCACACCCGGCGGCCACCGGCTGCGGCCTGGACCGACGGTCAACACCGTGCAGGCCGCCCTCGCCCTCGTCGCCGTCGGCGGAGCCATCGCCATCGCCGACACCCAGGCCAGCCGCTACTACACCCGACCCGACATCACGTACCTGCCCATCACCGACGGACAACCCTCCCAGTACGCCATCATCTGGCGCACCACGCCGAGAACACCCGCATCCGCGAGCTCGCCCACACCGTGCAGCGCCAAGTCAGGTGGCGGCCAAGAGCCCGACACGGGCCCATGACCGGCCGGCACCCGATGACGTCGTGACCTGCCCAGCGTGCGAAACCGGCCGCGTACGGTGTGGTCAGAAACGTCTTACGAGGCGTAAGCACACCTTCGCTCTCATCGGTGTGCAGTCGACACTCGGCGTGAGCTACCTGCTTCTTCAGCTTTGGCGGCAGCCGCTGGAATGGGATGTCGTGAAGCGACGCATTGGCCGTGTAGTGATCGCCGCAGTTCTCATCATGACCGGGGCCGTGACCGTTCGGTCATCCGACCTGCGCAGAAGCTGCCGTGCTGACCGGTCGCTGGTCCTTTCGGCGCGATGGCATGCCCGCGACTGGTGACCGCTGACAGTCCCGCAGAGCCAACAATTCGGTGAGTATGCCCGGATGCGGTCGAGTGACCCTCTTGTGCGGGCGATGCGGCACAGTGTTCTGTCGCGGGCGCCCAGTGGAAGTACCGTTGATTGATGGACGCGGCATACAGGCTCGGGTTGACGACGGTGGCGGGCAGGGCCCTGCTGGCCCAGGCTCAGGACGGTCTGGCCCGCGCTGAGACGCTGGGCCAGGCTCAGGACATCATGCGCAGCGCGGCTCGCAGACTCGTCGACGCCCAGGGCGCCACGGTGGTGCTGTACGAGGACGGGCAGTGCTTCTACGCTGACGAGGACGCCATCAGCCCGCTGTGGAAGGGCCAACGCTTCCCTGCCGAGCAGTGCATCAGCGGCTGGGCGATGATCCATGGTGAGCCGGCGATCGTGCGCGACACGACGGTCGACGAACGGATCCCCCAGGACGCCTACCGCCCGACGTTCGTCCGGTCGCTGGCGATGGTGCCGGTCGGTGGTACTGCGCCGATCGGCGCGATCGGCGCCTACTGGGCGGCGCCTCGGGCCGTGCCCCAGCGTGAGGTGGCGCTGTTGATGGGGCTTGCCGCCGCGGCGTACCCGGCTCTGCGACGGCTCCTGCCCGACGGCGGCACGCCCGTGCCGGCCGAGCTGCGCGATTCGTCTCACCGGGCTGTTCCTGGCTGAGCCGGTAGTTGAGGTAGCCGGCGAGGAGTTGTGTGAACGATTCGCGGCCGGTGAGGGCAGCGGTTCCGCCGGCGCGCGGTACGCGGCCAGGGTGGTGTGCATACCTCTCTGGTCGACCGGTCAGTTGGTGATCGCGGTGTGCAGGGTGCCCGCCCACGGCAGCCGCTGTGCTCGGGCCCGGGATACCAGGTCGGGCCAGTCATCGACGGTCCGGTCGTACCAGGGATCGGGGCTGTCGGGGCCGGCGGGCTGACACGGTGCGTGCAGGATGCCCAGGGTCCGGCCCGCCCACGCGGCGCGGCCCGTATCGGCCGTCCCGCACCACTCGTAGAGCCGGACCGAGACCCCGCCGGCAGGTCGGGCACGTACCCGCCCACCGCGGTGGGAACGCTGGCCGGCGCGCGCACGCCGGACGCGGCCGCCCGGTCCCGCAGCGCAACGTCACGCGCCACGGCAGGCGCCGAAGGCCTATCCCAGAACAGTTCCTTGACCGCGTCATCGCGGCCGGGGACCGACAACCGCCAGATCCGGCCCATCGCGCCCCGCGCCACCGGCGCCAGCTCGCCCGCGTCGGCGGCCAGGCCATACCCGTCCACCAGCCGCCGCACGGTGTCCGGCCCGGCCACGAACCCCGCGCCCGCGCCAACAGCGCCGGCCCTTGGCCTTGACACCACCGGCGATCAGGAGTGAGGAGCGGCGCCCGCCTCCGTGATGGTTCGGACCTGGCTCGTCAGCCCGGCTCGGCAGGCCGCCGGCGCTGCCGAGCGTACGGGTGACGAGGCGATTCATCGAGCCTTCATCGGGTGCCGCCACTATCGCGGTCGACCAGGAACGTCCCGGTACGTAAGGGGAGCGCGATGAGGCGTGTCGTGAGAGCAACGGTGGGGGCGACAGTCGCGGCGACCGCGGTGGCCGCGGTCGGGGTACTGATGCCCGCCGGTGCGTCGGCGCGACCGGCGTCGGTGTCCACACCGGACAGTCCGGCCGCGGTACGGCATGCGGCGCTGGACGGGAGTCTGACCCGCACCCACCGCACGATCAAGCTGTGCCCGGAGAAGAGCGGCAACAAGTACCTGCCGACCGGGTGTGGCCTGTCGATGGTGGCGTCGTCGTCGGACGCGGCGAAGCCGTTGGAGTCGTCCCGGCCGGTCGGGTTGGGGCCGGCGGACCTGTCCCGCGCGTTCCACCTGCCGGACAGCCCGGGGAAGGCCGGCACGATCGGGATCATCGCGTTCGGCGCCACCCCGACGTTGGCCGCCGACCTCGCCACGTACCGCAGCGCGTACGGTCTGCCGGCGTGTACCGAGGCGAGCGGTTGTCTGAAGATCGTCGGTCGACACGGTGGGAAGCCACCCGCGCCGCTCGGCCTGCCCCTGCTCAACAAGGCGGACGAGGGGCTTGCCGGGGAGTCGACCCTCGACGTCGACATGGCGTCGGCGGCCTGCCCGCGTTGTCAGATCCGCGTCGTGGAGATCTCGCCGCTGCTGACCATTCCGCAGTTCGCCTACCTCCCGGCCGAGACCGCCAGTGCGATGGACGACGCGGTGGACACCGCGGTCAAGCTGGGCGCCAACGCCGTGTCGATGAGCTACGCCGTCGGCAACGGCGTTCAGCCGGGTATCGCCACCGGCACGTTGGCGAAGCGCTTGCACCATCCGGGTGTGGCCGTCGTCGCCTCGGCCGGTGACCACGGGATCCAGACGGGCACCGCGAATCAGGTCTGGCCGCAGGAAGTGCCGTGGGTGACGTCGGCCGGGGGCGTACAACTGGCGTCGGCCGACGGTGGGAAGACGTTCACCAAGTCGGTGTGGGACACCGGAAGCGCGCTCGACGACGGCGCGTACTGGTCGGCCGCGAGCGCCTGCTCCAGCTACATCGCCCCGGCGAACGGGCAGCCCGACAGCGTCGCCGCGCACTGCGGCGGTCACCGCGCCAGCTCCGACGTGTCGGCCGTCGCGGTCAACCTGTCGATCTACGACACGTACCTGCCGGCGTCCGGTGGTTCCGGCGGCTGGGGCGTCGCCCTCGGCACCAGCGCGTCGGCGCCGTACCTGGCCGGCCTGTACGCCCGCGCCGGCACCACCGGCGTCGACGGACCGAACACGGTGTACGCCGCCGGCAGGGGTTCGATCGAGGACGTGACGACCGGCACGAGCATGCCCAACGGCGCGTCCGACTGTACGAAGGCGAAGCTGTCGACCGCGCTGTGCGTGGCCGGCCCGGGCTGGGACGGCCCCACCGGCGTCGGCGTACCCGACGGCCTGGGCGCGTTCTGACCCGGACCCGCCGACTCGCCGACACCAAACCTCCAGCGCCGCGACACCGGCCACCGACACCCACTACGTCACCAGCAGCGAAGACAGCACCATCGGCGACACCCAGTGCCACACCTGATGGCCCGGCGTCGTACCTGCGTCGGTGGCAACCGGTGGGATCAACTGCCGCAGGACACGCCGACGACGTTCAGGTAGTGGTAGTCGACCCAGCCGCTGACGCCGGTGGTGTTGTCACGGATGTGGGACCAGGTGACGTGGTCCTTGGAACAGTGGACCGTGACACTGTGGCTGGTGTACCCGAGGCCCAGTGACGTGCAGCTGGTGGACGGGCCGGTCCGGATGTGGACGCCGTTGGCAGTGAAGATCTTGCCGGTGCCGCTGTCGTACTTCCAGCTGTTGTCGGGGCAGGAGGCGGGCGCGGCGGGCTGCGCCGACGCCGCGGTGGCCCATGCGCCGGCCCCGGCGGCGACGGCCGCTGTCATGGCGACGGCGATGACGGGTTTCCTGAGTCTCACTGTTCTTCCCTTCCCGTGGGCTCGGCGAGCGAGCGTGGCGCGAGAACGGATCCCTGTGGCGCCGGGATCCGTGGTCCCTCTCGGTGTTGGCCTTGCGCGGTGCACCGGGCGGAGACGGCGCGGCAGTCGCCGCCCATCGCGATGACCGCGGACGGCCGGTTGCCGCAACGCCGTACGAAGCGACGCATCCGGTGACGCCCACCCGTTATCACGCGTCAGGCGCCACCGTCAGGAACCGGCTGCCGCAAACGTAGATTCGGGCCGGGTTCCTGCGCCAGTGATGGACCGGGACGTGACTGACCCGGTACGAGCCTGTCGGAACGACCATGCCGTGACAGTCGGCCGGCGGTCCGGTCGAACCCAGGTCCGGCCCCCGGCCGCCTCGGAGGAGCCCATCGATCCGCCGGGCGGCCGCGACTGCGTGGTGGCGTACCCTCGCGTGGCCGACCGGACCCGCCCGCCACGACCCGGTTCCCGGCCGGAGCCCGGCTTCGGGTTTGCCGAACCGCACGGAACCACGGTATCCGGTGCCTATAGTCGAGATCGGGCGATCGGCGGGGACTGGGTCGGCGCCGGCGCGCGACGGAGTCGAACCTCCCACGGGGGTACGGGTGCAGCAGCCACAGAACCTGCGGATCGAGATCCTGGACCGGGTCGCCATCGACGACCTCATCGGCAAGGTGCACAGTGCCGCCGCGCAGCCCGGGGCCGCGGAGCGGGTGACCCGGTGGCGGGCGCAGCACGGCACCGAGCACGCCACCCCGGCGGCCCGGTCGTTCTCGGTCGTGGGTACGACGCTGATGTTCCTGCATCCGTGTCCGGACGGGGTGGTCCTGCCGTTCGCCGCGTACCCGGATGGGACGACGAAGGTCTACACCGACGCCGAGCACGCCGGCGAGAGCTTCTACCGCGATGCCGGGCCCGGCTCGTCGGCCGTCGGCGGCTAGCGGCAGCCGCCTCATGACTCGGGACCGCGGCGCGATGCGTACGGCACCGCTGTGTGCGTGCGGCGCGAGCTCGTCGACCGGGCACTGGCCGATTCCGAGGGCCGTGAGTTCTGTCTGACCCGGTACCGCTGAGAAGGTCACGACCGTCGAGACGCGGGGCCGGCGCGCGGGTAGGTGTCCGCGGACCCGGATTCGTCCATGCCGTCGCGGATTTTGTGGTGTAGTCGGCTCATCGGGGTTGCGGAGATCGGTGGCCTGGAGGTCGGACGATGGCGCAGGTACGCGATGTGATGCACCGCGGGGTGCAGTGTGTGGACGAGTCGGAGACGCTGGTCGCGGCGGCGAAGCGGATGCAGGAGATGCATGTCGGTGCCCTGCCGATCTGCGGCCCGGACGGCAGGCTGACGGGGATGCTCACGGACCGGGACATCGTGGTCCGTTGCCTGGCCGAGGGTCGCGATCCGGCGACGACCACGGCGGGCATGCTTGCTCAGGGCACGCCCGTGTGGGTCGAAGCCGGGGCCGATGAGCGCGAGGCGCTGGACCTGATGGCGGACAACGCGATCCGGCGGCTACCGGTCATCGAGGATCATCAGGTCGTCGGCATGATGTGCGTCGCCGATGTCGCCGCTCATCTCGATGGGACGGCCGTGGCCGAGCTCGTCGCGTCGGTGAGTGCGGCGCCGGCCACCTCCTGACCCACATTCGGCGGCGGAAGCCCGTCCACCGGCCGCATCGCCGGTCGGTGGCCGGAACCGTGCGCTGTCAGCTCAGCACGCGACGCCGGAGATCTTCGGGTAGTCGGTGTCGACCCAGCGGCTCATGCCGGTCGTGTTGCCCCGGATGTGCGACCAGCCCCTGAGGTTGTAGCAGTGGACCGTGATGTTGTGACTGGTGTACCCGCTGCCCAGCGCTGTGCGGGAGGTGGACGACCGGTCCGGATGTGGACGCCGTTGGCGTCGAAGACGTTGCCGGTACCGCTGTTTCCGCTCCAGTTGTTGTCGGGCAGGAGGCGGGTGCGGCCGGCTGCGCCGAAGCTGCCGTGGCCCACGCGCCGACTCCGGCGACAACAGCGACCGCCGTGGCGACAGCGATGACTGGTTTCCTCAGTTTCCTCGGTATTGCTTCCGCCGAGGATCCGTTCCACGTCACGGGTCGCGGTTGTGCCGACCGGCCGGTCGTCGCCACGTCGTACCGCGTCAACCGGCTGCGGACCCGGCCCACGGCGCCGCTGTCGTGGCCACCAGGGCGATCGCGGTTCTGGTACGCATGTCGGATCTCCTGACGGGTGAGGCGTGGGGTCCGGATCGATCGGCTCGTCGTCGCGGGTGGATGGCCGCAAACGTAGGTCCGGCCCGGATTCGTGCGCCAGCGACGGACCGGGACGTGATCGACCCGGTACGCACCTGTCAGGCCGACCGCGCCGTGACAGCCCGGCAGGCGTTCGGGCCGCCGTGACCGTACGGGAGGCGTCGAAGGAGGGCGGCCCGGTCAGGTGAAGCCGAGGGCCCGCCGGTCCAGCGCGATCCGGGTCGGCGCGTTCGGATCGAGTCGTACCGGGATGTCTGCGCCGGCGCGGGCCACCCGGTCCCGGCGCTCGGGCGTGTAGAACCCGTGCCGCACGGTCGCCTGGTACCGGCTGCCGTCGGCCCGTCGTACCTCCACGATCAGGCCGTAGATGCCGAGCCCGGGATCGGCCTGGAGCAGCACCGCCGACAGTACGGTGGCGTCGGCGCGCTCCCCGCCGTCCCCGAGCTGGGCCGCCTCGTCGGCGTCCACGCCCCAGGAGGCCAGGTCGGGCGGGCCGCCGATCCGGTTGCCCCGTCCCTGTTGTGCCAGGTGCGTCGCGGTGTCGAGGGCGGTCTGTCGGCGCGTCGGCACCTCGTCCCAGAGGATCCGCATCCGGCTCGGCTCGGCCCGGTCCACCAGGACCGGAAGGTGCACGCCGGGCTGCGGCCACTTCGCGGTCGGCGCCGTCCCGGTGCGTTCGACGGCCGTCGCCGGCACCCCGTCGGCCCGGATCACGCCCTGCAACCGGAACGTCGAGTACAGCGCCTCGTCGCTCACCGGACCGATGTCCACCACGTACAGCGAGCCGCGCACCGGATCACGCATCCGCCGGTCTTTCAGCCATTGCCGTAGGCCCACGCAGCACAGGATGCCACCCCGCACGAAACCGGGTGTCACACCGCTGCAGTATCGTCGCGCCCGCCGCACACCCACTCGAAGGATTGACGGAGTTGACTGACCTGCCTGCGTTCCCGCTGCCCTTCCACTCTTCCCGCCGCACGTCCTTCGCGCAGCCTCGAACGCTGCGCGAGCTGGAGATGGTGCAGTGCAGCGCCCACATCCGGGCGAAGCCCGATTGGTTCGTGAAGATGCACGACGCCGGGATCGTCGCCCGGTGGACCCACGAAGCGGCCGCCCAGGGCCTGACCGAGGCGCAGATCCGTTACGTACTCGCCGAACTGGCGCACTACGCCGAGCTGCGCGACGACCGGACCGGCATCGAGGTGTCGGCCGTCGACGGCGTGTGGCAGTCGGACACGCTGGTCGACGACGAGCTCCGATCTCGGCTGCGCGAGGCGGTTCGAGTGCTGGAGGAGGTCCCCGAAGCCGAGCAGGACTGGCATCCCGGGTCCAACGGCCAGGTGCTCGACCTGGTGCACCCCTCGCTGTTCTGCCTGGTACGTCAGGTCAGCGGCGCACCCGAGCATGTTTGGCACAGGCCGGCAGGCAGCCGTTCGGGGTACGAGTTCTCGGAGCAGTTCCAGTGGCTGCCCACCGATGTCGAGGTCAGCGACGACGGCACGGTCGCGTTCGACTCGTACGTCAACAACGTTCACCCGGTGGCGCATCGCGAGCTGGCGTCCGTCCTGCCGGAGGTCTTCGCCCGCCTGCGCCCGCTGCTGGACAACGTGCTCACCGATCTGCGTCATCCGCGTCCGCTGCGGATCGAGGCCGACTCGTACACGTGGTACGACAACGCGCCGGGCAAGCCCGTCGAACCCGACGACGACGCGGACGAGGACGCCCAGACCGCCTGGGAGGAAGCCAGCGACGACTGGTGGGACACCCGCCGGCCGGTCATCCCGGACGCCCCGGCCTTCGTCGCGCCCGTGGCGCCCGATGACGCCGCCAGGGTCGACCTGCGCGGCCGTCGCCTCCAGGTCATCGTCAAGCTCGCGACCATCCAGCTCACCCCGGACAAGCCGGAGTACCCCGGCGGCTCCTGGCATGTCGAGGGCATGCTGAACGAGCGGATCGTCTCGACCGCCATCTATTACTGGGACAGCGACAACACCACCGAGAGTCGGCTCGGCTTCCGGGCGGCGATCGACGATCCGGACTACGAGCAGAACGACGAGACCGGTGTGCGTGAGGTCTACGGCCTGGCGGACGAGGACGCGCTGAACCAGGTGCTGGGATCGGCGTCGACCCCCGCGGGCCGCTGCCTGGCGTTCCCGAACATGCTGCAACACCGGGTCAGCCCGTTCCGCCTCGCCGACCCCACCCGGCCGGGGTACCGGAAGATCCTGGTGTTCTTCCTGGTCGACCCGTTGGTCACGATCACCTCGACCTCCGATGTGCCACCGCAACAGCCGTGGGCCGACACGTCGACCATGACGCTGGAGCAGGCCAAGGGATACCGGGAGCAGCTCATGAAGGAGCGCAAGTTCTTCGTCGACGAGCACAACGAGCAGCTCTACGAGCGAGAGTTCTCCCTGTGTGAACACTGAACCGTGACATCACCGCTGCCGCCGGCTCCGGTCACGGCACGCCCGAGTCGACCGTACTCACCCGCAACCTCGTCGCGGCCGACGAGCTGCTTGAGCAGCCCGTTCTGGAAGGGTCGATCTGCGCGCAGGGAGTGCGCAGGCCGGTGACGGCCGCGAAGCCCGCGGTCGCATCGGCGAACATCGGCCGAGCCGTGGGCGAGCACGCTGCCGCGCTCGGCGAACTCCGGACGCCGCCGGCACCCTCACCATGTGAGAACGGGCCTGGCCGCGAGGCGCACCGGGACGCGGGCCGGTTCGTTGGGTAGGAATCGTGGTGCCAGCACGGGGGGCTGTCATGGACGGGAAGCAACGCGATGTGCGGGTGTGCGACGGGTGTGACCGACCTGTTCGCGCCCAGCAGCGCGCGGAGTACACGACGCGGCGGGCGGTGTTGGTCGCCGAACGCGGCCTGTGCGTCTGCCCATCGCGCGGGCTGGGCGCCGCTGCCCGGCCGGCCGCGCGCAACGCTGGTGCGGTGGGCGAGGAGCGGGCCTGAACGCCTCCCGACAGGTGGGCGGGAGGCTTCCGTGCGCGGTGCCGGGCGCTGACCCCAGACGGGACCTGGACCGTGAGGAGGGGGTACGCCATGACCGTCCCATGGTCCACCGACGACCTGCGTGTGATCGATGCTGCTGCGGAACTGCAGATCGCTGCCAGACGCGTCGACGGCAGCCTGCGGCCATGGGTACCGATCTGGGTCGTGTGCGCCGGCGGGCAGGTGTACGTGCGGACCTGGTACCGGCGGGAGACCGGCTGGTTCGGTCATGTCCTGCGTTCGCTCCGGGCCCGTATCCGCGTGCCGGGTCTGGACGCCGATGTCGCGGTCGAGGATGTCGGCGACGAGTCGACTCGGGTCACCGATGAGGTCAACGCCGCCTATCGCACCAGGTACGGCCGTGGCGGCGCCGCTTCCATGGTGACAGCCGCCGCGTCCGCGACCACGCTGCGACTCAGCCGCGAGTAGCGGTGCTGGCAGACCATCCTCGTACCCAGGATCCGGTTGCGGAGTCCCATGGAGGCGCGTCCGGTGGCTGGCCGGACCGCTGCCCGTGCCGACACCTACCCCGTCGACGCCGGCGTTCGACCCTGACGGGCCGGTGACGGTCAGGAATCCTCGGTGCCTCGCAGCGGGACGACGACCGGGCGCCGGACGTGGCTGAAGATCACCGAGGTACGGACGTGCACGATCTCCCGCCGCTGCGTGAGCCGGTCGAGGATGAAGGCGCTGAGCTGCTCGTTGTCGGCGACCGCGATGTGCAGCAGGAAGTCGTCGCTGCCGGACATGACGAAGTACGACAGCACCTCCGGCAGGCTTGCCACGAACGTCTGGAACGACTCGATCACCGCACGGTCCGGCGGGCGCAGCTGCACGGCGACCATGGCCTGGGTACCGCGGCCGATCTTTCGCAGGTCCACGTCGGCGTGCTGGCCGCGCAGGATGCCGCGTCTGGTGAGCCGGCGGATGCGTTCCAGGCAGGTGGACTGCGCCACGTGTAGGCGGGCCGCGAGGTCCTTGTTCGTGAGCCGGCCGTCCTGCTGCAGGAGCGTCAGCAAGGCCGTGTCAAGTTCGTCCAGCGCCGTCGTGGACACCCATCCTCCGTGCAGAATTCGAGATCTGAGCAGTGTTGCCGAAGCTACCACGGAATCTGCCGGATACTTCCGCAGCCACTGTTACGTTGAGCGTCGTTTGACGACAGCGAAGGACGGACACATGACAGGTCAGCCGGAGTTCAAGTGCGCGATCGTGGTCAGCGGCGAGCTGCCGACCGGACTCGCGGTCAACGCGGCGAGCGTGCTCGCGCTGACCATGGGGTACCGCGTCGAGGGGCTTGTCGGGGCGGACGTGAAGGACGCCGACGGCGTCGTCCACGCCGGCATCATCCACACCCCGCTGCCGATCCTGACCGCCCCCGGCGAACGGGTTCGCGCCATCGTGCAGACCGCGGCCACGCAGGACGAGACGTTCCTCGTCAGCTTCAGCGCGCTGGCCCAGAGCTGCCGCACCTACGACGAGTACGTCGAGAAGATGGCCGCCACCGCGACCGCAGACCTGGACAGTGTCGGCATCGGCCTGTACGGCCCGCGCAAGCAGATCAACAAGCTCGTCGGCACCCTGCCCCTGCTCCGCTAACGCCACATCGTCGCGCCGGCCGGCGTCCGCTGCCGTGCCGAGCGCCCGACGAACCGGCCAGCGACCGCAGAGGCGCGTGACGCGGGGTTCGACACGATCCGGAAGCGCGGCGCGGGCACCGGGGGCCGGGTCTGTGCGGCCGGTTCTCGTTGACACATTCGTCTAGGGGAATGTATGGTTCGGGCATGACCGAGATCATCGAACGGGTCGTCGCCGCGTCGCCCGCACGCGTCTGGGCGCTCTGGACCACCGCCGAGGGCATCTCCCGCTGGTGGGCACCCGAGGGCTTCCGTACCGACGTGACCCGGCTGGACCTGCGGCCCGGTGGCGAGCTGGTGTACACGATGACCGCCGTGGCGCCGGAGCAGGTCGCGTTCATGGAGCAGCACGGCATGCCACTCGCGACCGAGTCGCGCAAGTACTTCACCGAGATCGTCGGGCCGGAGCGCCTGGGCTACCGATCGGTGATCGACTTCGTACCCGACCACGAGCCGTACGAGCAGCTCACCGAGGTCGAGCTGACAGCGGTCGAGCAGGGCACCCGGGTGGTGATGCGGGTCGAGCCGCTGCACGACGAGGTGTGGACCGGGCGGCTGCTGGCCGGCCGCGCGAACGAGCTGGACAACCTCGCCGCGCTCGTCGCAGCCGAGTGACGGGCGACGTCCGCCGCGACGACGTACGGCGTGCTCTCGCGGCAGTCGCCGAGCCGACACGGTTCCGCATCCTCGAACTGTTGGCGGCCCGCCCGTACACCGTGGGCGAGGTGGCCGAGGCCATCGGGGCGTTGCAGCCGCAGACCACCAAGCATCTCCAGGTGCTCGCGGCGGCCGGCGTCGTCCGGGTCCACAAGCTCGGCCGCCGCCGGGTCGCCCGGCTCGACCGGGTCGCGCTCGCGCGGGTGGGCCGGTACTTCGCCCGCCTCGCCGAGACCGACCCCGACGACGCGGTGCTGGACGCGTACGAGAGCGCGATCCGCGCCGAGGCGACCGACAGCGGGCCGCGCGTGCTGCGGTTCAGCCGTACGGTCCCGGCGTCGGCCGAGGCGGTCTGGACGGCGTGGACCGACCCCGCCCAGGCCGTACGGTGGTGGGCTCCCCGGCACTTCACCGTCGGCGCGTTCGAGATCGCACCGCGGGCGCTGGCACCGATCCGGGTCGTACTGCGGGAAGGCGACTCGGCGGAGTACGAGTCCCGCGGGCGGGTCGAGGAGGTCGAGCGCTGCCACCGGCTGGTGTTCACGTTGGCGCCGGTCGACCCGGCCGGGACGGCACTGTTGTCGGCCCGGCACACGCTCACGATCCGCGGCGACCAGCCGACGACCGTGGACCTGCTCATCGAGGTGTCGGACGTACGCCCCGAGGCGGCCCCGATCGTCGCCGGACTCGAACCGGGGTGGTCCCAGCTGCTCGACGCGCTGGCCGAGCTCCTGCGGACCTGACGTACGGCGGTGGGCGGTGCAGATCGGGCCCGGCCGGGACCCCGACCGCGCCACACCGTCGTATCCGGTGCTCAGAAGTACCAGAAGCAGTACAGGCGGCCGCCGCGTTGCGTCGCCTGCCGGGCCACGGTTGCCAGCCCCCGCACGGAGGACTCGCCGAGACTGGCCGCTGCCGCCGCGGCCAGCGTGGCACCGTCGGCGGTGGCCAGGACATGGGTCAGCGTGTCGGTCACGGCGACCACGCCGCACACGGCGACGCCGTCCTCGTCGAGCTGTTCGGCGACCTGGACGGCAAACCTGGAGTCGGCCGCGATCTCCCCGGTGCTTCGGCCGGTGAGCAGCGACTCGAGACCGTCGAGTTCGTGCGGCGGGAACTCGGCACGGAAGGTCGGTGGCCGGAAGGGCTCCATCATCATCGCCGCCGCGGTCCTGTCGTCGGCGGCGGCGAAGTGCTCGTTCATCTGTCCCACGTGCCCATTCCTGGCAGCGGTGGTGTCCTACGGGCTCGCATGGTCGGTGTCGGGGGTGCCGCGGTGCCGGGCGAGCAGTGGTGTGGCGGCGAGGGCGGCGAGCAGGACGGCCAGCCCGGTGAGCCCGGCGGCGAGGGAGAGGCCGGCGGCGAGGGCGCCGACCAGCAGTGGTCCTCCGGCGTCGCCGGCTTCGCGGCCGACCTCGGCGCTGCCGAGGGTCGTGCCGAGTCGTTCGGGTGGGGTAGTGGCGGTCAGGGCGGCGAAGGCGAGGGGAGTGATCAGGCCGGTTCCGGCGCCGATGGTCAGTGCGGCGATCGGCAGTCCGGCGAGGGCCGGGAGCCAGGCGGCGGCGGCGAATCCGGCGGCGGTCAGGACCAGTCCGGCCGTACGGCCGAGTGTGTCGGGCAGGCGTCCGGAGTCGCGGGCGCGGCCGGCGAGGGGTTGGGTGGCCGCGGCCGTGGCGGCCAGCGCTGCCACGATTCCGCCGGTCGCCAGGGGGCCGAGGCCGCTGGCGGCGCCCCGTACGGGCAGGAACCCGACGCCGGTCGCCAGCGCCGCGCTGGCCGCCGCCAGGGCGGTGGTGGGCAGGACGAAGCTGCGGCGGGTGAAGGCCCGCGCGGCGTCGGCCAGGGTGTAGCGCCGCCGCGGCAGCGGAGGGGCCGCCGGTACGGTGACCGCGGCCCAGACGCAGACCGCGCCGGCCAGCACCGTGAGGACGGCGAACAGGAGCCGGTAGCCGCCGACGGTGACCAGCGCACCGCCCGCCAGCGGGCCGAGGGTGTAGCCGAGGCCCTTCCAGGCGCCGTAGCTGCCGAAGGCCCGCCCGTGCCCGCGGGCCGGGGCGAGCCGGGCGAGCAGCGCGCCCGCGGCCGGTGAGAACGCGGCGGCCGCCGCGCCCTGTCCGAGACGCGCCAGGCCGACCAGGGCAGGGTCGCCGGCGGCGACGAACGCCGCGGAGGCGAGCGCGAAGCCGACCAGTCCGCCGATCAGGACCGGTCGCGGCCCGACCCGGTCGGCGAGCGCGCCGAAGACCGGTTTGAGGATGATCTCGGCCCCGTCGTAGACGGCCAGCAGAATCCCCAACGTCAGCAGGGAGGCATGCTCGTGGTGGGTGTAGCCGCCGAGGCTGGCGGCGATGCTGTGCGCGCCGAACGCGGTGACGAATCCGGCCGCGTACAGCGGCGACACCGCACCCCGGCGTACCGGTACCGGGGGCGTGCTGTCGGCCGTGGTCACCCGGGATCAGCCTCCGAGGTAGTCGTTTGGCGGCCACGTCAGCCTCCCACCGCACCGCTCAGGTACGGCTGCGGCGCCGCGCCCGCAACGCCCGCCGACCGACGAACCCGGCTGCGCCAAGCGCGGCCGCGCCCAGTAGGTACCACTCGTATCGGGTGAAAAGGTGCTCGACGGTGGTCAGGTTGTCGCCCAGCAGGTAACCGAGGCTGGCCCACACCCCGACCCAGGCGACGGCGCCGAGCGCGTTGAAGGCCAGGAACCGGCGCCAGGGCATACCGGTCGCCCCGGCGACCAGGCCGTTGGCTTGGCGCAGTCCCTCCACGAACCGGGCGAAGGCGACAACCGTGCCGCCGTGCCGGGCCATGAACCGCTCCGCCCGGTCCAGCCGACGCGGGGTGAGCAGCACGTACCTGCCGTACCGGTGGAGGAGCGGCCGGCCGCCGAAGTGGCCGATGGCGTAGCCGATGTTGTCCCCGACGATCGCTGCCGCCACCGCCAGCACGGCGACGACGGCGATGTTGAGCCGGCCGGTGTGCGCCTCGATCGAGGCGAGGATCAGCACCGTCTCACCCGGCGAGGGCACCCCGAAGTCCTCCACCAGGACCAGCACGCTGACCGCTAGGTAGCCGTAGTGGTCCAGCAACCCGCCCAGATCGGCCAGCGCCACGGTCATCGGTGACGGCCACCCGTGGGCGTGTCCGACCATCGGGCCGGGTCCGCCGGCATCGTCGGCTCGGGCTTGGCGGGCACCGGGCGGGGTGGTGCCGCGGTCAACACCGGGCGCAGCGGGGTGCCGGCGAGGCCGGCCAGCGGCCGCGCCAGCAGCGTGCGTGCGTTGGAGCTGACGAGCAGCAGGCCGACCAACGCGCCGATCAGCAGGCCGCCGGCCACGTCGGTGGGGTAGTGCACGCCGACGTACACGCGGGCAAACGCGAGGAACAGCGCCAGGACCGCGGCGAGAGTCCCCCAGCGGCGGGAGACGACGACCAGCCCGCCGACGAACGCGCCGGCGATGATGGCGTGGTCGGACGGGAACGACGGGTCGGCGGAGTGCGGGAGCAGCAGCAGTACGTGCGGCATCGCCACGAACGGTCGGGGCCGGTCGACCAGCGGGCCGATGATCTGGTTGATGCCCAACGCGAGCACGGCCGCCACGCCGGTGAGGATCACCCCGGCCAGCGACCGGACGTCGTCGGCGCGGCGGGCGACCAGCCAGCACGCGGCCCACACCACGGTGAGGGCCACCAGCCCACCCCACAGCGCGTACGCGGCCATGAACCCGTGCGCCCACCCGGTCGCCGCCGACAGGTGGTTGATGTCGGTGAACAGGCTGCGATCTGCACCCATGCCATGCCTTTCGGTGTACGTGACCAGCCAGAACAGTGCGTCGTCTCGGCGCATGGCGCGCTCCCTCGACAGCCGCCCGGGCCCGTCGTGCACCTGCGCCGACCGGCCGAGCTACTACAGTTGAGTGTCGTAGTCATTATTACTACAGTTACTGTCGTAGTTGCGAGAGGGCGGGGTATGAGCAGCGACGGACAGGACCCGGCGGACGGGTTGACCCGCCGGGTGTGGCAGGTGCTGGCCGACGCCGGGACGGCGCTGACCCCGGCGCAGGTACGTGACGCGTTGGGCGGCGGTTGGGCGTACACGACGGTGACGACCGTGTTGACCCGGCTGGTGCGCTACGGCGCCGCCGCGCGCCAACGTGCCGGCCGCGCCTACGCGTACACCGCGGTCGCCGACCGGGCCGAGTTGACCGCCCGGCGGATGAGTCGGCTGCTCGCCTCCGGCGGCGGGGACCGGGCGGCGGTGCTGGCCCGGTTCGTCGACGTACTGTCCGACGAGGACGAGCAGCTGCTCGGCGATCTGCTCGCCGCGCCCAGAGACGACCCTGAGGACGAGGCGCCGTGATCATCGCGCTCGTGGTGTGCCTGGGCGCCTGCCTGACGTTCGCCGCCGCCGCGCCCGCGGCCGGCAGACGGCTGCCACCGGCCGCCGCGACCCGGCTGCTGGCCGCCGGAGCGGTGGTCGCCGCCACCTGCAGCGTTTTCGTGCTGTCGGTGTTGGCGTTCATGTGGATCGCCCAGATCGGCGAGGTGGCCGAGTTGGGCCACTGGTCACCGGTCCGGCTGAGCGCCGACTCGCCCGTACCGGCCGGTGTCGGCGTGGCGGCCGGGGCGTTGCTGGCCCCGCTGGTCGTACTCGGGCTGCGGGCCGCCGTCGGCCGCTGCCGCGCGCTGATCGACGTGCACCTGGCGTGCCGGCGGCTGGCCCGGCCGGGGCACGTCGCGATCGTGGACTCCGCGGTACCCGACGCGTTCACCACGCCCGAACTGGTGGGCAGGATCGTCGTCACCACCGCGCTGTTGGCGGCACTGGACACCGGCCAGCGCGCCGCGCTGATCGCCCACGAACGCTCCCACCTGACCCACCGGCACGCCTGGTGGCGGCTGGCCGCCGATCTTGCCGCCGCGGTCAACCCGCTGCTGCGGGCCACCGCGGGCACGGTGGCGCAGACCACCGAGCGATGGGCGGACGAGGACGCCGCGACCGCCGTGGGCGACCGGTCGGTGGTGGCCCGCTCGGTGGCCGCCGCCGCCCTGGCCGCCCGGTACCGCCGCACCGGCCCGTCGGTGCCGGCCGCCACCGGCGGGCAGGTGCCGCAGCGAGTCCGCGCGCTGCTGGCACCACCGCCCCGCCGCCGGCCGCTGCTGGCCGCCGCTCTCGTCCTCGTCCTGGCCGTCGGCGCGCTCGGCGCGGCCGGCGTGGAACACACCGTCGAGAGCCTCTTCGAACACGTCGCCCTCCCGCACGCGCACGCCGCGCCCCGCGCCGCGAACGCTGACCGCCCCGGCTCGCACACCACCGGGCGGGAAGGTACGGCCGCGGGAGTCCGGTGAGGGCACAGCTCACGGTCTCGTCCTCGTCGAGCCACGGCCGGGAGCGGACGAGGATGGGTCACCTAGGCTTCGGGACCGGACACCGCGCCCCGCGGCGCCGGGGCTCGTTCAGGACAGGGAGGCTCGATGGACGCGCGTCGCCGTCCACCCGCGGACACGAAACGGCTCTCGTTCGCCGAGATGACGGCGGACGACCTCGACGACATGGCCGCGTTGCTGGGCGACGCCGCCGTCATGCGGTACTACCCGCGGCTGAAGACGCGTGCCGAGGCGCTGGACTGGATCAGCTGGAACCAGGACCTCTATCAGCGGGAAGGCTTCGGCCTCTGGGCGATCCGGCTACGCGCGACGGGTGAGTTCGTCGGGGACTGTGGTCTGACACCGCAGGACGTGGAGGGCACGGTCGAGGTCGAGCTCGGGTACCACGTCCGGAACGACCTACAGGGTCTGGGTTACGCCACCGAGGCGGCGACCGCGTGCCGCGACCACGCGCGGCACGTGCTGGGCCTGAGCCGGCTCGTCGCGATCATCGATCCCGACAACAAGCCCTCCCAACGGGTCGCGGAGAAGATCGGCCTCCGGTTCGAGCGAGACGCGACGTACCGGTCCGGCCAGCAACGGGTACGCGTCCACGCGTCGGCCCGGTAGCGGGCGGCGCTCACGGACTGGCCGAACGGACACCAACGGGACAGCGGCCCCCGTCCGTACCTCGGCGCCTCATCACCGATGCGCCCCGGTCGGGGTGAGGTCCTGATCCGTGTCACCGCCGCCGGGGTCCACTTCGCCGACGTCTCGAAGGCACACGGCTCGTTCCTGGACGGCCCGCGGCCACCGTACGTGGCGGGTTTCGAGGCCGCCGGAGAGGTCGTCGCGGCGGGTGCGGCGGTGACCGACCCGCACCCGGGTACCCGCGTGGCCCTGCTGCCCTGAGGTTGGGACGTGTCGCGGCACTACGCTCGCGTCGTGGCAGCGGATCCGCACGGCTCACCGGAGAAGGACCGGTTCACCGCCGAGACCGAGCGGTACCGCCGGGAGTTGCTGGCGCACTGCTACCGCATGGTCGGTTCGGCACACGACGCCGAGGACCTGGTGCAGGAGACGTACCTGCGGGCGCGAGCTGTGCGCTCGGGGCGGTGGTCACTCGGCGCGGGCGTACCCGGGGGCGATGGCCGCGATGGTCAGGGCGAGGCCGCCGACGACCGACCACGGACCGGGCCCGAGCGGTACCCACACCAGCGTCGGGTGGCCGTGCAGCACGGTGGCGGCGGTCAGGCAGAGCAGGACCGCGCCGACGGCGACGACGGTACGGGTCGCGGCACCGGTCGGGCGGCTGCCGTACCGCCACGCGGCGGCGGCGAGCGCGAACGCCAGCACGCTGACGCCGGGTGCCAGGAGCAGGAACACCGGCAGGGAGCTGCCGTGCTCGGCGAGGTAGCCGCGGGTGTTGACGACGGTGTGCGCGACGCCGATCCCGACGAGTGCGAGGGCGCCGACCCGGCTCGCCCAGCGGCGTACGGGTGGGGTCCGGTGCGTGGAAGCTGTCATGCGGCCAGGTTCGCCTGACGCGGTGGCCGGATCCTCCCCTGCGCGGGGGATCCGGCTCCCTCGGGGGCGGTGCCCGGTACCGCCGTATCGTCGGCGTATCGACAACCGCATACGTCCTGGCAACGTCGTCCCGCGTTGACTGGCGGGATGTACTCGGTCGCTCCTCGCCTGACACCGCCCGGATCCCCGACCCCGTCACGGGAGCACCGCGGCGCGCGTGCCCGTGTCGGCCTCCGGCCCGAGCCCTGGCGCCGCGGCCTGGTGCTCGCGGCGCTGGCGGTCCTGCTCGGCCTGCTCCTGGTGGGGCACGCGAGGATCCCGAACCTGGGCAAGAACCTCGGCAGCCTGGTGGAGACGTTCCTGCCGTGGTACGGCCTGGCCATCCCGGTGCTGCTCGTCGGGGCGCTGTGCCGCCGCTCCGCGTCCGCGGTCGTCGCGCTGCTGCTGCCGGTCGCGGTGTGGCTGAACCTGTTCGGCGGGCTGCTCGGCGACAAGTCCGGGCCGGGCAGCCAGCTCACCGTGGTGAGCCACAACGTCGGCGCCGCCAATCCCGACCCGGCGGGTACCGCGCGCGAGCTGCGCGACTCCCGGGCGGACCTGCTGGCGCTGGAGGAGCTGACCCCGGAGGCGACGGGCACGTACGAGGCGGAGCTGGCGCGGGCGTACCCGTACCACGTCGTCCAGGGCACGGTCGGGTTGTGGAGCAGGCGGCCGCTGTCGGACGGTGGGCCGGCCGGCGGCGAGATGGACCCGTCCCGGGCGCTGCGCGCCACGGTGGTCACGGACCACGGGCCGCTCGCGGTGTACGTCGTCCATCTGTGGTCGGTACGCGTGAACCCCAGCGAGGGCCTGTCGGCGGGCGTACGGGACGCCGGCGCGGCGGCGCTCGCCCGGGCGGTCGCGGCAGATCCGGCGGAGCGGGTGGTGGTGCTCGGCGACCTGAACGGCACCTTGGGCGACCGCGCGTTCGCCGGCCTCGCCGCGCAACTGCGCTCCGCGCAGGCCGTGGCGGGGCACGGCTTCGGCTTCAGTTGGCCGGCGACGTTCCCCGTGGCGCGGATCGACCAGATCCTGGTACGCGGTGTCCAGCCGGAGCGGTCGTGGGTGCTGCCGGCCACCGGCAGCGACCACCTGCCGGTGGCGGCCGGAATCCGCTGGTGAGCGAGCCGCGCGAGCGGCCGGTGTCCGCTTCGTGCTGGCGATTCGGGGCTCGTCCGGCAGGTGACCGGCTGACAGCGGCGCCGGCCGGTGACAGCGGCTTCACGACTCGGTTGCACTGCTCCGAACCGCCCGACGAGCGTTTCGGCTTCGGCTACGGTCGAGCGACCGATCCGACGGGCGCTGCGCCAGCGTCGCGGGTTGGCGTCGACCCGACGCGGGGCGGCCTGCGGCCGTCGGCCCGATCTCACGAGAGCCGGTCACCAGATGACAGACCCACAGCGATCCGCGAGTTTCACGCCGAGCCGTCTCAAGGGCACGAAGGTCCTGATATCCGGTGCCAGCATCGCGGGTCCGGCACTCGCTCTGTGGCTCGCCCGGTACGGCTGCGCGGTCACGGTCGTCGAACGCGCCCCGGAGCTGCGCACCGGCGGTCAGGCGGTGGACTTCAAGGGCGCCACGCACCGCACCGTACTGGAGCGGATGGGCGTGTGGGACGAGGTCAACCAGCGCCAGACCGGCGGGCACGACCAGACGGTCATCGACGCCGGGGGCCGGAAGCTGGCCACCATCCCGGGCACGTTCACCGGCGGCGACGTGGAGATCTACCGCGGCGACCTGTCCCAGATCCTCTACGACAGGACGGCCGCGGACTGCGAGTACGTCTTCGGCGACTCCATCGCCTCGATGACCGAGACGCCGGGCGGGATCGACGTCACGTTCGAGCGGTCCGCGCCGCGCAGCTTCGACCTGGTCGTCGGCGCCGACGGCATCCACTCCACCGTGCGGCGCCTCGCGTTCGGCCCCGAGGAACGGTACGTGACCTTCCTCGGCCACTACTACGCGCTGGCGGATCTCGACGGCGGCGACAGCAGCGACGGCCCGGTGATGTACAACGAACCCGGGCGGATGATCGCGGTCGGTGGGCCGAAGGCGCCGGCGTTCTTCGTCTTCGCCTCCGACCCGCTGGACTTCGACCGCTTCGACACGGTCCGGCAGAAGCAACTCCTGCAGGAGGCGTACCGCGGTGCGCGGTGGCGGGTCCCGGAGCTGATGACGAAGGTGCCGGACTGCCGCGACTTCTACATGGACTCGCTGAGCCTTGCCACGGTCGACGAGTACTCGACGGGCCGGGTGGTGCTCGCGGGGGACAGCGCGTACGGCAACACGCTCGGTGGCTTCGGCACCGGCCTCGCCGTCGTCGGGGCGTACGTGCTGGCCGGCGAGCTGAAGGCGGCCGACGGCGACCACCGCGCCGCGTTCGCCGCCTACCAGCAGCAGTTCCTGCCGTACGCGAAGGCGACGCGCCGCACCGCCGCCGGCCCGTTCCTGGCGCCGGGCAGCGGCATGCGGATGACGATGCGCAACTGGACGTTCAAGTCGCGGCTCCTGCTGGATCTGATGATGAGGACCACCGACCGGTTCGCGACCGACATCACGCTCAAGGACTACTGAGCGGCCGGTCCGCCCGAGCCCGCACCGGGGCCGACGGTTCGCCGGCCGATCCGTCCAGGCGGCTCAGGCGTCCCCGTCTCAGGTCACGGCCACAGCCGGGTGCGGGTCCAGCCGGACCCCTCGACGCGCTCGTAGCGCAGCCGCTGATGTCGCCGTCCGCGGTCACCCTGCCAGAACTCGACCGAGCGCGGACGCACCGCGTAGGACACCCACTCGTCCGGTACCAGATCCGGGTCGAGTTCAAGCCGCTGCTCGGCCTCGGCCACGGCACGGTCGAGCTCGGCGGGGTCGGTCAGCGGCCGGCTCTGGCGGAGCGTGAGCGCCATCGCCCGCGACCCGGCCGGGCGAGCGAGGAAGTCGGCACGACGTACCTCCGGCGGATCCGCGACGACCGCTCCGCGCACCCGTACCTGCCGGGCGAGCGGCGGCCAGTAGAACGTCAGCGCCGCCACCGGATGCGCCGCCAGGTCGGCGCCCTTGCTGCTGACGGCGCTGACCGCGACGTGCCAGCCGGCCGCGTCGACGTCCTTGAGGATCAGCACCCGCGCGTCAGGCGTACCCGATGCATCCACAGTGGACAGAGTCATGGCGTGCGGTTCGGCCACACCGGCCTCGACGGCGGCGGCCAGCCACGCCGTGAACAGCTCCACCGGATCCTCCGGCGCATGCTCCACCTCGAACGGCGGCGCCGACCCCGTCAACACCGGCAGGCCCCGCAGGACATCCCGAACTCCACCGTCGACCGTCATCCAACCCCCCGGAACAGACGTGAACCCACCCAGGCTAGAGGTGGTCACTCGACGGCCAGAACCACACCGTGGGGGAGCTCACCCGATCCGACCGAGCTCAGCGAGCCGCGGCCGGCGGTGGGCTGGACGCGTCAGCGGGGCGGGGTCGCCGGAGCGGCCTCGCGGGCGGACAGGTATGCGTCCAGACCGGCGGCGCCGGCGAGCATGGCACGACCCCGGGCGGACAGCCGGGTCTGCCACTCGCGCAGGGTCGACTCCAGCGGGGCGACGCCGCCGGCGGAGCGTACCTGGGCGATCAGCGGGGCGATCTGGTCCAGCAGGTAGCCGCCCCGCCTGAGCTGGTGGGCCAGCCGGACGTCCCGTACGTCGGCCGCGTCGTAGATGCGGTAGCCCGTCGCCGGATCGCGGCGCGGCCGGACCAGCCCCGCGTTCTCCCACTTGCGCAGGGTGGCCGGGCGGATGCGGAGCCTCCGGGCCAGCGGCCCGATGAAGGTGTCGCCGCGCTCCGACGGCACGGGTACCAGGTCGCGGAGCGCGGCGTCGACGGCCCGCAGGGTACGGCGGTCCTCGATGAGCTGGCCGTGGCCGTCGTCGACGAGCCGTAGCGCGTCCTCGATAGAGCCGCGGTTGACCGCCTGCATGATCGACGTGGCCGTCCGGTGCCCGTGCCCGGGTACGAGCGCGAGGAACGCGCGCAGGGCCTGCGCGTGCAGCGGCGTGTAGACGCGGTAGCCGTGCACGGTGCGTGCGGCGGCGGGCAGGATGCCGGCGTCCTCGTAGTTGCGGACCGCCTGGCTGGACAGGCCGTGCTCGCGCGCCAGGTCCACCGGCCTCATGAGGTCCTCACCGATTGAGGGTTAATCGCGGGAGGAACCCGAGATTTTCGCAGAACCTTACACCGAGGGTTCAACGATACCGTTGAGGGAATGGATATCACGGATATGGCCTGGCCACTCGACGGCGCGGGCGTCTCGGCGTTCCTGCGGTCGCGTCCCACCCGACCTGTGCTGCTCGGCCTGGGCGAGGCACGTCACCTCGTGGGGGAGCTGGGCCGGGCACGCAACGAGATCTTCCGACACCTGGTGGAGCACGAGGGGTACCGGTCGTTCGCGATCGAGAGCGACTGTCTGCGGGGCCTGATCGTGGACGACTTCCTCACGACGGGCGCGGGAACGCTCGACGACGTCATGGACCGCGGATTCAGCCACGGTTTCGGCGCCGTGCCGGCCAACCGCGACCTCGTGCGCTGGATGCGGGCGTACAACGCGGAGCATGACGAGAGGCTGCGGTTCTTCGGCGTCGACGGCCCACTGGAGTACTGGGCGGAAAGTCCGCGGCAGGCGCTCACCGGCCTGCACGCCCTGCTCGACGGTCCGACCCGCGACACCCTGGTCACCAGCGAAACCCTCGACACGCTGCTGGGCCCGGACGACCGATGGTCGGACGAGGCTACGGCCATGGACCCGTCCCGGTCGATCGGCCGTTCCGACGACGCGCGGCGGCTGCGGCTGATTGCCGACGACCTGGCGGCGCTGCTGGACACGCAGGCGCCGCAGCTGAGCGCGCCGGACCGGGAACGGGCGGAGCTGTACGCGCGTACCGCCACCGGTCTGCTCCGCTACCACCACGCGATGGCCGACGCGTCGCCGGCACGGTGGACCCGGCTGTCGGCCCTGCGCGACGCGATGATGGCGGCCAACCTCCGCGCCGTCGCGGAACAGCACGGCCCGGCCCTCGTCTTCGCCTCCAACCTGCACCTGCAGCGGAACAGGACCCTCTGCCCGTTCGGCGACCAACAGCTGGAGTGGTGGAGCGCGGGGGCGATCACCGGCACGCACCTGGCCGACCGGTACGCCTTCCTCGCCTCGGCCCTCGGTACGGCCGGCGACGACATCCCGGCCCCGGACACCGTCGAGGGCATCCTGTCCGCGCTCCCGTGGGACCGCGCGCTCGTCGACGGCCGGCGCCTGGCCGGGGCCGTCACCACGCCCGCCCCACGCGTGTCGAAGGACTTCGCGTACTTCCCGCTGGACCCGGCCCAGCTCGCCCGGCTCGACGGCGTCGTCTTCCTCCGCCGGGTCGTCGAGTTGGCGCCACTGGGCTGACCACGGGTGATCGTGGCGACGGCGGCGCGCGGCGGGCCCGCGTCGGCGAGTGGTCGGCGGATGGTCACTACGATCACTCCCCATGCGCGTTGACCGGCACAGCATGTCCGACGAGTCGCTCGCGTCCGCTCTGGCGGCCGTTCCCGACGAGCTGGGCCGGGAGACCAAGCTCGCCGAGAACGGCGGGCCGTTCGGCATCGAGATGCTCGCCGACATGCTGTTGGACTACGCGGCCGCACGTACCGTCGCGATCGACCCGCGGGTCGAGACCCGCGAGACGTGGCTCGCGTTGACCTCGGCCGCGTCGCTGTACCGGGACTATGCGCGCGCCCAGACCGTACCGGCCGGCGGGGAGGTACGCGCCTTCGTCGACTACCTGGGCGTCGGGTTCGGCTTCCGGCAGGAGCGGGACGAGAGCCTTCGCGCGTACGACTGGGTCCGGGCTTACCAGGTCGCGCTCGCCGTCGGCCAGGACGACGTCCTGCTCGGCCTCTACTCCCTGGGCGAGTCCCTGCCCGAGGACAACGACCTGCAGGGTCTTCGCGCCTTCTGGACCAAACAGCCCGCCGAGACCTACCCGGACTCGCCCGGCGGACGGATGCTGCGCGCGATCGCCGGCGGCGACGCCGCCGCGTTCAACGGCGAACTCGCCGCGGAGCTGGAACGGCACCGCGACCGGGCCGGGCGGTACCCGCGCGACCTGATCGCCTGGGGGCCGCTGGCCATGGCCAGGCTCGCGTACGAGGCCGGGCTGCCGATCGAGGTCGAGTCCGGCTACCTTCCCGACCGGCTGCTGACGCGCGCCGGGCCCGCGAAGCCGAGCGCGGACGGCCCGATCGCCCGCCCCGGCTTCGACGCCGACCGCGCCGCCCGCTGGCTGGCGCGCGCCAGCGAGCGCTCCGACCGGAAGGTCGAGTCCGCGTTCAGCCCGAGTGTGCTCGTCGAGTACCGGTTCTCGGCGATGGCTCATCCCGGGGAGTTCATGACGCTGGCGCTGTCGTTCCGCTCCGTGCTGGATCCGCGGGCAGAGAGCGCCGCGTACACCGACGGCCTGGTCGTGGCGAGTGAGTCGCTCGCGTCGGCGTTCCGGCTGGCCTCGGCCCCGCGCGGCACGACGATCGCCGTCACGCTGCGCGGACGTACCGAGGAGCTGCCCGCGTCGGGGCCGACCGGCGACGCCTCCGACTGGAGGTACGCGCGGGCCGCCGCGCTGGCATGGACGTCCCGCAGGCCGGCGGACGCCGCGATCCTGGCCGCGGTCGACCCGGACCAGCTTCGCACCACGATCCCGGACAGCCACGCGTACGCCCGGGCGTGTCACGCGGTCCTGCGCGGGCAGGATCCGCGTCCGCACCTCAAGGAGGCGCTGGCCAAGACCTCCGGCGACGAGCACTGGGAGTGCCTGCGCAACCCCCGTGCCCGGCTGCTGGAGCGCATCGTCGAGGACGACGCGGACGGCTTCAACGCCGTACTCGCCGACTCGCTCGGGCTCTACCGCGACTACCACAGCGCGGGCGACCGCATCGACGACCCGGACGGGCAGCTCTTCTTCGACGCGCTCGGACTGGCCTGCCTCGCCCACGACCAGGGCATCCCGGTGCGGGTCGAGTCCGAATACCTGCCGCGCGCGGTGATCGAGGGACGGTTCCGCGGCGCGGGAACCGGATGGCAGCACCCGCGGCCCACCACCTGACCGCGCCGCCGCGGCCTGTCGTACGTCGGTCGCGGCGGGCGGTGTCAGTCGAGGTGATCGGCGAGGAGCGCGGCGAACTCGTCCGGGGTGGCGAGGCGGATGCCGAGGTCCTCGGCCTTGGCGCGCTTGGACCCGGCGTTGTCGCCCGCGACGACCAGGGTGGTCTTCGTGGACACGCTGGAGGAGGAGCGGCCGCCGGCCCGTTCGATGAGCTCGTTCATCTGGTTGCGGCTGAGCGTCGCCAGCGGCCCGCTCATGGCGCCGGTGACCACGACGGTCATCCCGGCGAGCGGGCCGGCGGTCGGGTCCTCGCTGTCGCCGGCGTCCGCGGTCGCCACCGGGCCGGCGGCGCCGGGCTCGATCATGTTCACCCCGGCGGCGGCGAGCTTGTCGATCAGCGGGCCGAGCTCGGCGAGCTCGGCGACGATGGCCGGCGCCTTCTCGCCTCCGATGCCGTCGATGAGTTGCAGCGCTTCGGCGTCGGCGGCGCGGATGGCGTCCATCGTGGCGAAGTACCGGGCGATGCGCCGGGACATGGAGCGGCCCGTGCCGCGGACGCCGAGCGCGCACAGCACCCGCGACAGCGGCTGCGCCCTGGCCGTGGTCAGGGCGGCGAGCAGGTTGTCGGTGCTGGTCTCGCCCATCCGTTCCAGGGCGAGCAGCTGCGGGCGGGTGAGGGTGAACAGGTCGGCGAGGTCGGTCACCAGCCCGGCCTCGACGACTTGTACGACGCGGGTGGCGCCCAGGCCCTCGATGTCGAGCTGGTCGCGACCTGCCGCGTAGGACAGGGACGCCACCAGATGGCAGTTGCGACCCTGCTCGCAGCGCCAGCGTTCCTGGCTGGTGTCGATGCCGGAGCCGCACCGCGGGCACACCTCGGGGAACACGATCTGCTGCTCGGTACCGGTGCGGAGGTGGGCGACCGGCGCCTCGATGCGGGGGATGACGTCGCCGGCGCGGTGGACCATGACGTGGTCGCCCAGGCGCAGGTCGCGGCGGGTGATGTCGGCCGGGTTGTGCAGCGTCGCGTAGCTGATGGTCGCTCCGTCGATCTCGACCGGTTCCAGGACGCCGCGGGGCGCGATGATGCCGGTGCGGCCCACGTTCCACTCGACGTCGAGCAGCCGGGTGATCTTCTCCACGGCCGGCAGCTTGTACGCGATCGCCCACCGCGGGGCCCGCGAACCGGATCCCGCGGCGTGCTGGTCGGCGGCGCTGTCGGCCTTGACGACGATCCCGTCGATTCCGAACGGCAGCTCGGCACGCAGCGCGGCGATCTCCGTGATGCGGGTGAGTACCTCGTCGGTGGTGGCGACCGTGACGCCGGGCACCGGGGTGGTGGCGGTCGTGCGTACGCCGAGCTCGGCGGCCAGGGCCATCAGCTCGCCGTGCCCGACGGCCGCAAGCCGTGCGGTCAGGGCGTCCTCGGTGTCGGACAGTGGCAGCAGGCCGTAGCAGAAGAACGTCATCGTCGCCGGGTAGGCGCGGTCCCTGGCCCGCAGGGTGCCCGCCGCGGCGCTGCGCGGGTTCGCGAACGGCTGCCCGCCGTGCGCGATCCGCGCCTCGTTGGCGTGTTCGAACTGCTCGGTGGTCATCAGCACCTCGCCGCGCACCTCCACCGTCACCGGCGTGGCCAGCTCGTCCGGCAGGCCCTCGACGGTGCCCATCGCGTGGGAGACGTCCTCGCCCGCCGTACCGTCGCCGCGGGTGATCAGCCGGACCAGCCGGCCCTGCGAGTACCGGGCGGCGACGGCCAGTCCGTCGAGCTTCGGCTCGACGCTGAAGCGCTCCGCCTCGTGGCCGAGGCGCCTGGCCAGCGAAGCCGCCCACGCGACGAACTGCTCCGGCGAGAACACGTTGTCGAGGCTCAGCATGGCCACCGTGTGCGGCACGTCGCCCTCGGCCGCACCGCCGGCGACCTTCCCGGTCGGCGAGTCGGGCAGCACCTGGTCGGGATGGGCGGCCTCCCACGCCGCGATGCCCCGCACGAGCACGTCGTACGCGTCGTCGTCCAGGGCGGAGCCGCCGCCCGCGTAGTAGGCGGTCGCGGCCCTGACCGCGTCTTCGACCGCCTGCGCGTAGGCGGTGGCATCCACGATCTGCGCAACGGGCGTCGTCATGTCCACCATCCTGCCTGCCACCCCCGACAACACTCCTCGCGCCGGGTCGGCGCACGCGTCTTGACCGGTGCTCCTAGCCTCCCCGGTATGCCTTTGACTCGGCGCGGTGTGTTGTTCGGCTCGGCTGCCGTGGCGCTCGGCTTCGCCACGAGTTCCTGTGGCCTGGTGTCGACCGGTGGGAGACGTGCCGGCTTCCCCGGTACGGATGAGGTCACCGATGCCCTGCGGGACCTGGTGAAGAAGGCCGGACGGGACAGCTTCCAGAAGGTGGACGTGTCCGCCGACGGGCTGCTGGGCGCCGACCTGCTCCTGCCCGACGGCAGCGTGCAGACGTACTCCTTCGACAAGAGCTGGTCGAAGGATCACCGGGACAAGAAGTCGGAGTTCACCCCGCCGGTGTCGGTCCGCGTCCGCGATCTGCCGCTGCGGCACCTCGCCGCGTTCGCCCGCGCCCCGAAGACGGAGACCACGGGCGTGATTATCGACGTCGACTATGCCGGAAAGATCCGGGTGAAGGCGGAGCCGAAGGGCTCGGCCGACGCGATCGGCCTCAAGCCGGACGGGACGGGCACTCTGCCCGAGTGCGATCCCGAGACGGTGCGCGGCGTCAGGTCGGCCGTCGCCGAGATCGTGGCCACCTACGGTACGAGGGCCGAGCGGATCGGCTCCTTCAACGGCTTCGTACACATCGACGCCAACGTGGCCGGGTGCCGCGCCGGCGTACGCATCATCCGGGAGCCGCGGCTGGCGGCCCAGGCGAACTTCACCCAGGAGACGCCGTTCGACGCGAGCCGGATCTTCGATCCGAGCGGCTTCGACCCGACGATGGCCGTGACCCGCAAGGCGACCATCGCCACGGAGGCGCGCGTCGACGGGAAGGTCTGGGACTGGGAGTACCGGCGGCCGGACAAGGGCAGGGCGCCGCAGCTCTCGTACGGGATCGGCCCGAGCGGCCCGGACACCAGGGTGTGGCTGGACGCCACGGGGAAGATCGTTTCCGTGTCCCACGGCGAGTGCCCGAAGAACACCGCCTGGTGCCCGGCCTGACGACCCCGCCGGCGCCGCTGCGATGCGTCCACGACCTGACGGCGTGCCGCACGGTGTTCATCCCGTCCGGGTACGGCGGCTCGGCCGGGGTCTCCTCGTGGGCGACCGGTTCGGGGTGGCGGCGCCGAGCCCGGTCACGATCACGGCGGTCAGCATGTCCAGGTAGGCCGCGTCCACCGGCGGCGCGCCGGGGTTGAGCAGTCGCGGCAGCAGCGGCGAGAACAGCAGGTCCGTACCCAGGTCACGGTCGAGCCCGGCGGGCAGTTCCCCGCGGTCCACGGCCCGTCGCAGGATGGTGGCACCGGCGTCCCGGCGGGGTGCGAGGACGGCGACGCGGAGTGACTCGGCGAGCGCCGGGTTGCGCACCGACTCGGCCACGAGGTCGGCGCCGATGCGGACCACCCGGGGGTCGGCGGTCTGGGTGACGGTCAGGTCGAGGAAGCCGCGGACGTCGCCGGCGAGTGTGCCGGTGTCGGGCACCTCGGGCAGCGCCTGGCGGACCAGGCGGGCGACGAGGTCGAGGAGCATGGCCTCCTTGGACGTCCAGCGTCGGTAGAGGGCGGCCTTGCCGACGCCGGCGCGCTTCGCGACCGCGTCCATGGCCAGGCGGTGCCAGCCCGCCGCGGCCAGCTCGTCGAAGGCCGCTCCCGCGATCGCCGCGGACACGGCCTCGTCCTGGGCGGGTCCGCGGGTACCCCGGCGGCGACCGGGGGCGAGGGCGTCGTCGTCTCTGTCCGGCATGCTCCCGACGATACCCGAAACGCGGAACACTTGCGTTCCTGGTTTCCACCTTCTATGGTCGACTCAAACGCGGAACGACTCAGTTCCATGTTTTGCCACCCGGCAAGGTGCGCGGAACTCGCCACCGGCAGGTCCGTGTCCACCCGGGCCCCCTGAACCACGACGAGAGGAAGAGCCACCATGGCCAAGCTGGCGAGTCTCGACCCGACCACGCCGATGTTCGCGCAGTTCAAGGAGAAGACCGGACCCATCGTCCTGGCCAACACCTTCGTCGTCCCCACGGACAGGTCCGAGGCGTTCCTGGACCAGTGGACGAAGCAGGCCGAGTACATGAAGGCACAGCCGGGATTCGTCTCCCTGCAGATGCACCGGGGCACGGCCGGCAGCCAGCTGTTCCTCAACGTCGCGGTCTGGGAGTCGACCGAGGCCCTCGCCCGGGCACTCGCCAACCCGCAGTTCCAGAGCATGTCCGCCGAGGTCCCCGACGACATCCAGTCGTACCCGCACATCTTCGAGAAGATCGCGGTCGAGGGCGTCTGCGAGGCCTGAGCCGGGATCCGTACCCGCCCGGCGGCTCCCTCCGGAGACGCCGGGCCGGTCAGGTCGCGAGGCCGCGGCGGTAGGCGTACACGACCGCCTGGACACGGTCGCGCAGGCCGAGCTTGGTCAGGATGCGGGAGACGAACGTCTTGACCGTCTCCTGGCTGATCCGCAGCGCCGCGGCGATCTCCCTGTTGGAGTGCCCGTCCGCGATCAACCGCAGCACCTCCAGCTCGCGCGGTGTCAGCGGCGGGTCGGGCGCGGCGCCGTCGGCCGGCCGGATCCGCGCCGCGTACCGGCCGACGAGCTGCCGGGTGACCTCGGGGTCGAGCAGCGCGGCGCCGCTCGCGACGGTACGGATCCCGTGCAGCAGCTGGGCCGGCGGCGCGTCCTTGAGCAGGAACCCGCTCGCCCCGGCCCGCAACGCCTGGTAGACGTACTCGTCCAGGTTGAACGTCGTGACCACCAGTACCTTGACCGGCCGCGCCACGCCGGCTCCGGCGAGCAGCCGGGTCGCCTCGATGCCGTCGAGTACCGGCATCCGGACGTCCATCACCACCACGTCCGGGTGCAGCCGGCCGGCGAGGTCGACCGCGGCGCGGCCGTCGCCGCACTCGCCGACCATCGACAGGTCGGGCTGCGCGTCGATGATCGTGGCGAGGCCGGTGCGGATGAGCACCTGGTCGTCGCAGACCAGTACCCGGATCGGTGCGGTCACGACGCCTTCCCGGCCGGGATCCGGGCCCGGACAAGGAAACCGCCGTCCGGCTCACCGGCGGCGCTGAACTCGCCGCCGAGCACGTCGACCCGCTCCCGCAGCCCGGCGAGGCCGCGTCCACTGCCCTCCGGGAACGCCGCCACCCCACCGGCGGCCGGGAACGCGGCCGTGTCGCCGGCGGCGGGAAACGCCGCTGTGGCACCGGATCCGTGGGTGGCGACCCGCACGCTGATCTCCCGTTCGCCGTAGTGCACCTGCACCGCCGTGGGGCTGCCGTGCGCGTACTTCAACGCGTTGGTCAGCGCCTCCTGCACCACCCGGTACGCGACGAGGTCGGCGCTGCCGGTCGACTCGGCCGGCGCGCCCGCCTCGTCGAACTCCACCGGCTGGCCCGCCCGGCGGGTCTGCTCGACCAGCGTACGCAGCCGGCCCACGGTCGGCGTCCGCGCCGTACCGTCGTGCTCCGGGTCGAGCAGGTCGAGCAGGTGCCGCAGGTCGGTGATGGCGCGCCGGCCGGTGTCGCTGACCGCGTTCAACGTCTCGTCCAGCCGTTCCGGTGTCCCGGTCAGGTAGCGCGCCGCCTCCGCCTGCACCACCATCGCCGTCACGTGGTGGGTGACCACGTCATGCAGCTCGCGCGCGATCCGGGTACGTTCCGCGGCGCGGGTGGCCGCCGCGATGCGGCCGCGGCGTTCGCTCTCCGCGACCCGGGTCGCCCGCCACCACGCGCCGATGCCCCAGGCGAGCGCCAGCGCCAGGTAGAACACGACGTACTCGGTGAGCGTCTCGCCCGTGCCGACGTGGTCCAACGCGACCGCCAGCGCCAGGTACGCCGCGGAGGCGACGAGCACGGTGGTGCGCCGGTACCGGACCTGCACGGCGGCGACGCCGATCAGCGCGATCGGCAGCGCGGTACCGGCGAGGGTGTGGTAGCCGCGGAGCTGGTCGACGGCGAACCCGACCGACACCGCGGCGAGACTCCACAGCGGCCAGCGCCGCCGGGTCACCAGCGGCGCGCACTCCAGGCCGATCGCCAGCAGCGCCACCGCGTCGAACCGGTGCGTCGGCGCGCCACCCAGTTCGGTGCCGTAGTGGTGGAACCCCGGTACCAGCGAGCCGACGAACAACGCCAGCGCGAGGGGCGCGTACCAGACCGTGGCGCCGATGCGGCGCCACGGTCCGGGAATCCGCGGTAGAGCGATCACGGCGAAAGTGTAGGAACGGTGTCGAGGGTGGCGAGCCGCGCCGCCCGCGCCCGCATCGGCACGAGCCGCCCGCGCCGCCACGCGACGAGCAGGAACACGATCGCGGTCAGCCCGCAGCACAGCACCGAGTACAGGCTGCCCTCGGGACCGAACGCGCCGCCCGTCACCAGCGCCGGCCCGTGCATCGTCGCGTCCAGCAACCCCCGATTACCTCCGTTGCCGGACACTTCGGTGCTGAAGATGGCGGCGGCGGCGTAGTTCCAACCGAAGTGCAGCCCGATCGGCACCCACAGCTTGCGCGTCGCGATGTACGCGGCGGTCAGCATGCCGCCCGCCTCGACCACCACGGCGAGCGCGCCCCACAGGCTCGCGTCCGGGTTGGCCAGGTGGTACGCGCCGAAGAGGAGGCCGGAGATCAGCATCGCGAGCCAGGTACCGGTGCCCCGTTCCAGGACTCGGAACAGGACGCCGCGGAACATCAGCTCCTCGGTCACCGCCGCCGCGGCCATGTACCCGAGCAGCCCGGCCATGCCGGCGTTCACGGCCGCGCCGTGCACCTGGTAGTAGCCGAGGAACCAGATGTTCACGATCACGCAGCCGAACACCACGATGCCGAGCGCGGTGCCGAGCAGCAGCCCCGGTACGAGTCCCTTCGCGCCGGCTTCGACGACCCGGCGGCGCTCGGTCAGGCGCACCACTCCCTTGTAGACGAGCAGCGCGGCGACCGCGGTGGCGACACCGACGGCGAGCATGAGCCACGGGTTCCCCTGTACCGCAGTGAGACCCTGGCCGCCGGCGGCGGAGACCACCACCACGGCGACCAGCTGCACGACGGTCCTGAAGAACACTTTCACGACGACTCCCTCACCGAGTGACCGCGGCGACCTCGCCGCAACTGCCCGGAACGCTACGGATCCGCACCGATCGGGAGCATCACCATCGAGCGGACACTTCCCCGTAGCTCGTACGGGGGACGACGGGCGGGCTTATTCGGTTGACCGCGCCGGCCGGGGTTGGTCTGCTGAACGCGGTACGTCGTCGAGGACCGGAAGGAGGCGAGTCCGATGTCTGTTCATCCCCGCACGCTCGCTTGGGAAGGTCTCACGACTTGGCATTCGCCCGTTCGTTCCAGTGCGCCCAGTGTGGCGCGGCGGTCTCGCTAGACGCGCCCGGAACATCACATCGCAACCACTGCCCGCGCTGTCTGTGGTCCCGGCACCTGGACCGCAACACCCCGGGCGACCGTAAGGCGACCTGCTCCGCCGGGATGGAACCGATCGCGGTCACCGTACGCGGCAAGGGAAGTTGGGTGCTCGTGCACCGCTGCCTGAGCTGTGGCCGACTGCGGCTGAACCGTACCGCCGGCGACGACAACCCGTTGCTGTTGCTTCGCCTGGCGGCGCTGCCGCTGACGATGCCGCCGTTCCCGGTCGAACGCCGGCAGGACGACGAGTGACACCGTCGCGGGGCCCACGTCGACACGCGGGCCCCGCGACGCGACCGGTTGCCCACTGGCCCGAGTGCGCCGTCACCCGGCTGCCGTACCGAAGGTCCGTCGGTAGGCGCCGGGTGTGGTGCCGAGGTGGGTACGGAAGCGGCGGCGCAGGTTGACCGCCGAGGCGAGCCCGACACGGGCGGCGATGGCCTCGATCGGGAGGTTGGTCCGTTCGAGCAGTACCCGTGCCGATTCGAGGCGCTGGCCGAGCAGCCACTGCCCGGGGCTGGTACCGAGCTGTTCGGTGAATCGGCGGGCGAGGGTGCGGCTCGACAGTCCGGCGTGTCCGGCGAGCCGGCCGACGGTCAGGTCAGTGCCGAGCTGACCGGTGGCCCACTCCAGTAGCGGCGCCAGCGACTCGTCCGCCACGGCCGGGGCGGGCCGCGCGGCGTACTGGCGTTGGCTTCCTTCCCGGCGCGGCGGCAGCACCATGTTCCGGGCGATCAGGTCGGCGTGCGCCGCGCCGTGGTCGGACCGTACGAGGTGCAGGCACAGGTCGATGCCCGCGCCGGTTCCGGCGCTGGTCGCCACGTCGCCGTGGTCCACGTAGAGCACGTCCGGGTCCACCTGCACGTCGGTGAAGTCGGCGGCGAGCTGGGCGGCGTGGCGCCAGTGCGTGGTGGCGCGGCGGCCGTCGAGCAGCCCGGCCTGGGCGACGACGAACGCCCCGGTGCAGATGGCCACGATCCGCGCCCCGCGCCGGTGTGCGGCCCGCAGCGCCTCGACGACGGGGCGCGGCGCTGGTACGCCGGGCGGTTGCCAGCCGGGGATGATCACGGTGTCCGCCTCCCGCAGGGCCGCCAGCCCGGTGTCGACGAGCATGGCGTAACCGGCGGTGGTCTCCAGCGGGCCGGGGTGTTCGGCGCAGATCCGGAAGTCGTAATGGGCCGGTACGCCCGGCCGGGCGGCGCCGAAGACCTCGGCGGCGCAGCCGAGCTCGAAGGGCGACTGGGGCGGGTTGAGCAGGGCCACCACGCGATGACGGGCCATGGCAGAAATATACCCAGGGATGTCTTTCTCGACTCTCGGCCGGGACGTACGACCGCGGTCACAGTGGTCCCATGGGTACCAGCGAAACGCGCGTGCTGAGGGCGGACATCGAGGTCGACGGCGAGGCCGCCAGCTACCTGACCGTGGAGCGGGACGGGCCGGTCGTGTTGCTGCTGCACGGGACGTACTGGAGTCGGGTCTGGCTGCCGGTGCTGGGCCGCCTGGCGGCCGCGGGTCTGCGGCCCGTCGCGGTCGATCTTCCCGGGCTGGGTCGCTCGGGAGGTGAGCTCACCGCGGACACCGCCACGGTCCCGGCCCTCGCGGACTGGGTGGCGCGGTTCGCGACCGCGGCGGCGATCTCGGGGCCGGTCGCCGTGGCAGGTCACGACATCGGCGGCGCCATCGCCCAGCACCTGCTGGTCCACGACCGGCTGGCGGTGTCCCGGCTGGCCCTGGTCAACTCTGTCGCCTACGACTCCTGGCCGGCGCCCCACGTGGCCCGGTTCCGGGATCCGGCGATCGCCGCGTCGGTGACCGCCGACGACGTCCTCGCCGCCCGCCGGCAGGCCGTGACGACGGACCTGGCCGGGGCCGCCACCGAGCGCCGTGTCGCGGAGTACCTGGAGCCGTGGACCGATCCACGGGTCCGCCGCTCCTGGCTGGCCATGGTCGCCGCGGCCGACAGCCGCTACACCCTCGACCTGGTACCCGCGCTCCGGCGGTCGACGACGCCCACCTTGCTGGTCTGGGGCGAGGACGACCGCTTCGAGCGGATCGGGTACGCGGAGAGGCTCGCCGCGGAGATCCCGTACGCCACGCTCACGCGGATCCCGGAAGCGGCACACATCCCCACGGAGAACGCCCCCGGCCGGGTGGCCGCCGCACTTGTCGGCCTCGTCACGGCGTAGCCGCGTCGTCCGGCGCGGATGCGCTGACACGCAAGGGAACCAGCCCCGCGGGCGACGACTGGGATGGGCGTGCGGCAGGCCCTCGTACGCGCTCGGCGGCAAGCTGATCTCGCGTCGACGGGGCGAAGGTCGGCAACCGCTACTGGAACCAGTTGCCCGACGGCACCGAGCTCCACCTCACCGCCGACCAGTTCCTCTCCGGCGAGGTCGTTGCCAACGGCCGACTGGTGCATCGACCGCCGGCCGGGGCGCCCGGTTCGGTTCACTGGAGCGGGAACGGCGACTGCCACCACCACGGGCGGTCGAGCACCTCGATGTGTGCCACCCACTTGACCCACCAGAACCCGCGCCGTCCGGGCGCCACCAGCCGCACCGGGCCGCCGTGCCCCGCCGACAGGGGTACGTCCGCGGCATGCGTGGCGAGCAGCAGACGCCGTACGTCCGAGGCCGGGAACGTCCGGCGGTAGCCGGTGACCGAGACGACCCGTACCGACGCCGCGGGGTCGACCGTGCCCAGCAGCCGGTCCAGCCGCAGCCCCCGCCACCGCTGCTCGGCGTACCAGCCGCCGGTGCAGTCCAACATCGCGCGCATGCTGTCGTCCCCGGCGACGATCTCCTCGTACGTCACGTGCCGGGTGCGGCCGCCGGTGCGTACGGCGAGGGTGTGGTCGGTGGACAGGTCCGGCACCCGGTCGGTGAACCACTGGGTGACGGGCATCGCGTCCGGTTCACCCGAACCGGTCGGGTACGAGCCGGTGGCGCGCCGGTGCGCTCCCGGCAGCGACGCCACCCGGTTCAGGCCCGCGAGGGCCAGCCAGACGCCACCGCCGAGCGCGCCGACACCCAGCAGCCGGACGAGCGCCCGCCGCGACAGGTCGGTACGCCGTACCCGCTGCGGGCGGATCGCCACGTGCGCCACCAGCAGCGCCGCGGCGGCCAGTGCGGCGCCGACGTGTACCTGCATCAGGTCGACGCCGGCCACCGACAGGTCACCGCCGACGCCGTGCGCGACACCCGCGACGATCGAGACCACGAGCAGCGCCGCGAGCGCGATGCCGACCGCCCGGCCGCGCCGGCCCGTCCGCCGCAGGCCGCGCCGTACGATCACGCGTTTCCACGGGACGAGGGCCACCAGCGCCAGACCCGCGACGCCGTGGGCCACCCCGACCACCAGCGCCGGGCGCGGTGTGCCCACCGCGTACGCCAGCACGCCGGTGCCCATCGCCAGCACCGACACCACCAGCAGCGCCAGGTTGGTACGCCGCCCGGCCCGAAGCCCGCTCACCCACCAAGTCTCTCCCCGTCGACGCGGTCAGGCGCCTTGGCCGGCGGTGATCATGCCAGCGCCGACGCAGGTGCCGTCGCTGGCCTCCCGGGTACGACGGTCCGGATGCGCGGTGGCGAGCCTCCACCGCGACCGGTGCCGATGGTGATATCACGCATACGTTCAGTTGCATTTGGTGTGGCTGGCGACATCGGGGGCGGGCATCGACGTGAAGGTACCGAGCAGCAGGCTGGTGGCGGTGTTGGCCGCTGCCCTGTGGCTGGCGGGATCCGTGCTGGGTGTGTCGGGCGCGGCCAACGCGGCACCCGGTGACAACGGCGATGTGAAGATCCATGCCTCGGGTACGCCCGTCGACGATGAACGCGACGAGCCGAAGGCCTGCGTGTTCTACCTCGACGCGTTCCACTTCGACGGGGTGCAGCAGGTGACGTGGCACATCGACCAGCAGCCGCCGACGGGTACCAGCCAGGTCAGTCAGGGCACGATCACGCTCGACCCGGACGGTCACGGTTACACGAGCGACATGACGCTGCCGCCCGGCCACTACAAGTTGTTCTGGACCTGGGCCGGGCAGCGGGGCGCGAGCAAGAGCACGGTGTTCACCGTGGACTGCGCCAGTCCGACGCCTCGTAGCTTCTCCCCGTCGACCGGTCCGTCCACGTCCGTCAGCCCCTCGGCGTCGGGTTCGGCTGGGCCAGGCCCGTCCTCGTCGGCGAGCGGCGCGGCACCGGTCTCGCCCGCCCCCGGTACGTCCGGCCCCGCCGGTGGTGGTGGCGCGCTGCCGGACACGGGGCCTCCCGTGACGGCGCTGATCGCTGTCGCTGGCGTACTGGTCGGGGTCGGCGCACTGCTGCGCACGTGGGTGCGCCGACGCAAGGCCTGGCCGGACACCTGAGCCTCAGGCGAGCCAGCGAGGCGACCCGTGATTGCGTCGCGAACGCCTAGTCGCGTTCGGGCGCGAGGACGACTTCCTGGATGCCGGAGGGAAACGCGGTCGTACCGAGCAGGCGCAGTCGCTGCAGCCGGCCGCGGTCGGGGAACAGCGGGACGCCGGCTCCGACGGCGACGGGGAGCACGGCCAGTCGCAGTTCGTCGACGAGGTCGAGCGTCAGCAGGCTGTGGACGAAGGTGTTGCCGCCGTGGACGAGGATGTCGCCGCCGTCCTCGGCCTTCAGCGCCGCGAACGCTGCGGCGGTGTCCTCGGTGACGAGCCGGACCGGGCCCCACGGCGTCGGCAGGTCCGGGTTGTGGGAGAACACCAGCTTCGGCAGCCGGTTCATGACCTCGGCGACGTCGTCGTCCCGGGTCGGCCAGTATCCGGCCATCGCGGTGTAGGTGGTGGATCCCATCGCGTGCTCACCCACCGACCGGACCCGCTGGAGGAAGTACGCGTCCTGCGCCGGGTCCTCGACGCCCGCCATGTAGGCGCCGACCTCGGTGCCCATGTCGGCCGAGTAGCCGTCGAAGGTGATCCACTGACTGAGTACGACCTTGCGCATGTGGCTGCCTTCCCCTGCGGTGAGCCTGTCGTAGCTCTGACGTCACCGGGCGGGGGAACTCATCGCGGCGCGGGTCGGTTCGCGGCGGTCAGGGCGGTTGCCGCGGCGGTGGCGAGGTGGGTGACGTAGTCGGCGGACAGCGGGGCGCGCGCCACGGCGAGGCGCCAGTAGAGCGGCCCGACGACGAGGTCGACGAGGAAGTCGGGGTCGGTCGGCCCCGACAGCTCACCGCGCCGTACCGCCCGGTCGACGATCAGCGTGCCGATGCCGTGCTGGTTGTCGTGGAGCGCGGTGTGCAGGATCTTCGCCATGGCCGGGTTGCGGGCGGCTTCGGCCAGCAGGTCGGGCACGATGTGCGCCGCGAGCGGGTGTCGCAGGGCGTGGGCGGCGACGGCGAGCACCGTTTCGATGTCGCTGTGGAGGCTGCCGGTGTCGGGCAGCACGGTGAGGTCGACGGCCACCGCGGAGACCATGTCGATGACCATTTCGAGCTTGGAACCCCAGCGCCGGTAGACCGCGGTCTTGCCGACGCCGGCGCGGCGGGCGACCCGCTCGATCGACATCCGGCCGTACCCGACCTCGGCGAGCTCGGCGAAGACGGCCGATCTGATGGCCTCGGTGACGTCCTCGCGGAGCACGGCCGCACCGGCCGGCGGGCGCTTCGCCCGCGGGCCGGACCCTGCGGGTTGGCTGCTCGCCGATGACATCCGGCCAGCGTACCGCCGGGACGATCCGGTTGCGTCCGCTCGCGCGCCCCGGCTATCGTAGCGACACGACGAAACGGTACCGTTCCGACGTGGTGCCCCGGCCGGGACCGGCGCGCGTGGACCAGCCGCGGCCCGGCGGCCGGTCGAAGGATCCGAGGTGGGAGTGCGCATGGCTGAGCGAGTTGCGCCGGTAGCGACCGACCTGTCCGGTCCGTCGCGCGGAGCCGGCGGTCGCACCGACCCGGCCGACCTCGCGGAGCTGGCCCGGCGGTACGGGCTGGGCGTCAGCGGCGCCCGGCCCCGCCTCGGCGCGTACGTCCGGGAGGTGTGGGGCCGACGCCACTTCATCGTGACGTTCGCCAGCTCGAAGCTCGCCGCGCAGTACACGACGGCGCGGCTCGGCCAGCTCTGGCAGGTCGTGACCCCGCTGGTCAACGCCGCGGTCTACTTCCTGATCTTCGGCGTACTGCTCGGCACGCACCGCGGCATCCCCAACTACATCGCGTACCTCTGCGTCGGGGTGTTCGTCTTCAACTTCACGCAGCAGGCCGTGCAGTCGGGCACCCGGTCCATCCCCGGCAACCTCACGCTGATCCGCGCGCTGCACTTTCCCCGCGCCTGCCTGCCGGTCGCCGCGACCATCTCCCAGCTCCAGCAGCTCGTGCTGTCGATGGTGGTACTCGCCGGCATCGTGCTGGTCACCGGCGAACCGCTGACCTGGCGGTGGTTCCTCGTCGTACCGGCGGTCCTGCTCCAGTCGGTCTTCAACGCCGGGCTGGTGATGATCGTCGCCCGGCTCGCGGCGAAGACGACCGACCTCTCGCAGCTCGTGCCGTTCGTCATGCGGATCTGGATGTACGCCTCCGGCGTCTTCTACAGCACCAGCCTCGTCAGCGACCACGCGCCCGGCATCGTCACGACGGCGCTGAACGTCAACCCGGCGTACGTGTTCATCAGCCTGACGCGACACGCACTGATGACCTCCGTACAGGGCGACAACCTCCCGCACCACCTCTGGCTCAAGGCACTGGCCTGGGCGCTGGTCGTGGGCGTCGGCGGGTTCGTGTACTTCTGGAAAGCCGAGGAGGAGTACGGCCGTGGCTGAGGACCCCACCGTCATCGTCGACGACGTCCACATCGTCTACCGCGTCTACGGCGCCACCGGCAGCCGGAACTCGCCGACCGCGGCGTTCAGCCGGATCGTCCGGCGCCGGCGGCCCCCGTCGATGCGCGAGGTACACGCCGTCAAGGGCGTCAGCCTCGTCGCGCGCAAGGGCGAGGCCATCGGCCTGGTCGGCAGCAACGGCTCCGGCAAGTCCACGCTGCTGCGCGCCATCGCCGGCCTGCTGCCGCCGCACCGCGGCCGGGTGTACACCAACGGCCAGCCGTCGCTGCTCGGCGTGAACGCCGCGCTGATGAACGACCTGACCGGCGAACGCAACGTCGTACTCGGCTGCCTGGCCATGGGCATGACCCCGGCGCAGGTGAAGCAGAACTACCAGCAGATCGTCGACTTCTCCGGCATCAACGAGCGGGGCGACTTCATCTCGCTGCCGATGCGGACGTACTCGTCCGGCATGGCGGCTCGGCTCCGGTTCTCCATCGCCGCCGCCAAGACCCACGACGTACTCCTGATCGACGAGGCGCTGGCCACCGGCGACGCCGCGTTCCAGCGCCGCAGCGAGGAACGCGTCCGCGAGCTGCGCGGGCAGGCCGGCACCGTGTTCGTCGTCAGCCACCAGAACAAGACGATCCGCGACATGTGCGAACGTACGATCTGGCTGGAGGCCGGCGTGATCAGGATGGACGGCCCGACCGCCGACGTGGTGGCCGCGTACGAGGACTTCTCCGGCAAGCGGACCTGACCGATCCCCGGCCGAGATGGTCAGGGCCGGAGCCAGCGATCGAACCAGGCACGCGTCCGGCGCATGACGTCGAGCTGATGGGCGCGCTCCCGAATCAGGTGACCCTCCCTGGGATAGATCACGAACTCGTGCTCGACGCCGAACCGGCGCAGCGCCCGATGCAGGTACACGGCCTGCCCGACGGGCACGTTCGTGTCCTCGGCGCCGTGCAGGATCAGCACCGGGGTACGGATGCGGCTGGCGTACGAGATCGGGCTGACCGCGTCGTGCGGGTGCGGGCCGACGCCGTCCCAACCGCTGCTGCCGCCGAGCGCCACCTCGAACTGGCCGTTCTCGCCGGTCGCGGCGAGCATGCCCCAGTCGGTGACGCCGGCGCCGACCAGCGCGGCGCGGAACCTGCCGGTCTGCCCGACCGCCCACGCGGACATGAACCCGCCGTGGCTCCAGCCGGCGATGCCCAACCGGTCGGGATCGGCGACGCCGTCGGCGACGAGCAGGTCGATGCCGGTCAGGATGTCGGTCCACTCCTCCTGCCCGACCCTGCCGGCCACGCTGAGGGCGAACTCGTGGCCGTGGCCCTCGCCGCCGCGCGGGTTGGGCAGGAACACCGCGTACCCGGCCGTGGCCAGCCACTGCGCGCTGGGGAACCAGAACAACTGGCAGCGATCGGCGGAGCGGCCGTACGGACCGCCGTGCACGATCGTCACCAGCGGAAACGGCCCGTCCGACGCGGTCCGCCCGGCCGGCAGTACGAGCAGGCCGTCGAGATCGAGCCCGTCGGCGGCCCGGTACGCCAGCGGTTGCTGGGTGCCGAGCGCGATGCCGTCCAGCTCCGGCCGGGTGTCCGTGATCCTGCGCAACGGCCCCGTGGGTGGCCCGACGTGGACGTCCGCGGGTCGGTACCGGGTGCCGGTCAGCGCCGCCACCGTCCCGCCGGTACGGGTGGCGCTGAGGTCGTCGAGGCGCCCCGGGTGCCGCGACAGCGTCGTCGGTCCGGTGGGATCGAGCCGGGCCAGGACCGTGTTCAGGCCGTCGGCGAACACGGTCAACGGGAGGGCGTCGGTCTGGAGCATTTCGGTGGGGCACATCGGGAGCCCGGACGTCCGGTTGCGCAGCACGCGACCGTCCACCGCCAGGTCGAACACGGCGGTACCGGCCTGCAGCACGGGCGGGGTCATGGCGAGGTACCCGAGGTGCCACCCGTCCTGCTCCCGCCACCAGGCCAGCGACCGCGCTTCGGCGCCGACGGGCCCGAGGTCCGTCGCGGTCCCGGTCGTGGGGTCGAACAGGTGCAACCGCCCGGTACGCGGGCCGTAGTCGCTGTCGGCGCTGGCCTGGGTCAGCACGGCGAGCGGACCGCCGTCGGGGCGCTGCCGCAGCTCCACGACGTGCCGGCCGCCGAACACGTCCGGCGTGGTGACCCGGCCCGTGTCCAGGGCGAGCAGCCGTAGTCGGGCGCGGGACTCGCACTCGCCGACGATGAGGGGATCGTCGCGGGTCCCGTCCCGCTCGACGGGCTCGTCCTCCGCGATCAGCGCGACGAGACCGGGGTCGGCGAGCGGCAGGTGGTCGACGACACCGCCGCGCCAGGTGGTCAGCGCGGTCGTCGTGCCCTCGGCGAGGGCGTACCTGTGCAGCTGCGGGGTACCGCGGTCGACGCGGTCGGACAGGAAGTAGAGCGCGGCCGAGTCGGCGGACCAGCACGGTCGGGACTCCGTCGCGGCGTCGGCGGTCACCCGACGCGACGCGGCCGCGCCGTCCGCGTCGACGAGCCGGAGCTCGGTGTCGAGGTGGTCGCCGGTCCAGCTGGTCGGAGCGAGGACGTAGCAGACCAGGCGCCCGTCCGGGGCGAGCACCGGGGTCTGCGGTGCGTGACCGTCGACCACGAGCTCGGCCGTCAGGACTGTCATGCGCTCAGTCTGCCAACGTCCACGGCGCAGACTCGACGAGTTTTCCGCCGGGCGGCCCGGGACCGGCCCGCTCGGTCTCCCGGGCGGCGGCGCGGAGGACGCCTGGCGAGCACGGCGCAGTGGCGACCGGGTCGGTGCTGGTGCGGCACCGGGTTGGGCTACGACAGGTGGGTGGCGTCGCCGGTGAGGCCCTCGCGGTGGGCGACGGCCGCGGCCTCGGTACGGGTCGCCGCGCCGAGTTTGGCCAGGATGTGCGAGACGTGGACGCCCGCCGTACTCGCCGAGATGTGCAGCCGTTCGGCGATCCGCCGGTTGCTCAGGCCCTCGGCGATCAGTTCGAGTACGTCGCGTTCGCGTGCGGTGAGGCCGTGCCGGTCCGGCGCGTGCCCGTCGAGCCGGGCGATCTGGTCGGCGAGGGGCGCCGCGCCGAGGTTCCGGGCGAGGCGTGCCGCCTCCCGGAGCCGGGCCCTCCGGTCCTCGCCAGAGGCGGCGGCCGCGCCGAAGAACAGGCACTGGGCGAGTTCGTACGGCTGGCCGAGCCCGCGCCAGGCCGCGGCCGCCCGGTCCCAGCCGCGGTCGGCGAGCAGCGCGCGCAGCATGGTGCGCAGCGCCGCGTCGAACGGACCGTCGACGCCGAGTGTCTCGTCGAGGGCCGCGATCCGCGCCTGCCGGGCCGCGACGCCGGTCCGGGACGCCCGGTCGGCGAGCCGGGCGCGCTGGACGAGTGCGCCGGCGATCAGCACGGGCCGGGCGTCGTGGCTGTGGTGGGCGGTGAGCGCCGGGTCGGCGAGCGCGCGGTCGACGTACCGGTCACCCCGCTCGGTGTCGCCCTGGGCGAGGGCGAGCAGGCACAGCAACGGGTGGCGGGCCAGGAGGCTGACCGTGTCGAGCGCGTCGACGTGCTCGACCGCCGCGGCGGCGTCGGCCGCGGCGGCGACGTCACCGCGCAGCAGCGCCAGGTGGCCGACGAGGATCCGCAGCGCGAGGCCGGGTACCAGTGGCGGGTTCTCGGCGAGCGCGTCGGCCAGTACGGTGGCCGCGTCGTCCCACCGGCCGGCGAGGATCAGGCTGCGTGCGGCGTACCGGGCGATCTCGGCGCCGCGGCTGCGGGCGAGGCCGAGCCGGCGGGCGTGGCGGATGCCGTCCCGGGCTACCGCGACGCTGCCGTCCTGGTCACCCAGCCTCGTACGCAGGGCCGCCTCGTACATCGGCACGGTCAGCAGGAGGTCGGGGCTGTCGAGCCCGTCGGCGAGCGTTCGCGCCTCGGCGAGCATGGTGAGGTCGCCGGCCATGGCGCCGACACCGAGCAGCCCTCGTACGGTGACCGTCGGGTCGCCGGTACGCCTGCCGACGCGCAGCGCCTCGGTGAACTCGGCGCGGGTCGCGTCGGTCTCCGGTGGGCGGCCCATCGCCGTCATCCCGAGCAGCCGGCCCCGCTGCACCGAGTCGGGATCGTCGGGCAGCAGCGCCAGCGCGCGGTCGAAGTCGGGGATTCCGCTGCCGTTCATGCGGATCGTGAGGCGGCCCCGGTGTTCGAGCAGGAGCGCGGCGCGTTCGGCGTCGGCCCGCTCGTCGACGGCGGCGAGGCCCGCGGCGGCCAGCTCCGCGCCGCGCGCGTAGTCGCCGGTGAGCATGCAGGCTTCGGCCGCCGCGGTCAGCACGTCCACCCGGTCCACGCCGAGCCGCGTCGCCGGGTCCGCGACCCGGTCCCAGACGTCGAGGAGGCGGTCGAGCAGGTGGAGCTGTTCGACGTAGGCGTACCCACGGTACGCCGCGCCCGCGGCCCGGAACGCGGCGTCGAGGGTCAGCGCGTCGTCCCCGGCGGCGTACGCGTGCGCGGCCAGGTCGGCCGACGATCCGTTGCGCCGCAAGGCATCGGCGTACCGGGCGTGCATCCGCGTGCGCTGCCCGGGCAGCAGGTCCTCGTACACCGCCTGCCGGATCAGCGCGTGCCGGAAGTCGTACCCGTCGCCGGCGACGACGAGCAGGCTGCGGTCGACGAGCTGGCGCAACACCGTGTCCAGCTCCGCCGGGGCCAGGTCGACCACGTCCGCGAGGAGCCGGTGGTCGACCGGGCCGCCGGCCACCGACGCCGTACCCAGCAGCACGCGGGCCGGCTCGGGCAGCGACCGCGGACCGTACAGGAGCAGGTCGCGCAGGCTGTCCGGGGTGCGCTCGCCGGCGCGGGCGAGCGCCTCGACGAACAGCGGGTTGCCGTCGCTGCGCTCGTACACCCGGCGTACCGCGGCGGGTTCGGGCGACGCGCCGAGGATCGCGGTGAGTTGGCGGCTGACCTCGGCCTCGGTGAGCCGGCCGAGCCGCAGCGTCGTGGTACGCCGGCCGCGGGCGAGCTCGGACAGCAACGGGCCGAACCGCTCGGCGTCCGCCTCGGCGGGACGGTACGTGGCGACGAGCAGCGCGCCGGGCCGCGTCAGGTTCCGGGCGAGGAACCCGAACAGGTCGCGGGTCGCGGCGTCCGCCCAGTGCAGGTCCTCGATCGACACGACCACCGGCCCCGTCTCGGCGGCCCGCTCGACCAGCGTGAGGACCTCCTCGAACAGCCGGTGCCGGCCGCCCTGGCCGGCGCTCCCGTCACCCAGCTCCGGGAACCACTCGGCGAGTTCCCGGTAGTGTCCGAGCCCCGCCCGGTCGCCGCGGATCACCTGGCGCACCACGGCCACGAACGGCGCGTACGCGAGGCCGTCGCCGCCCAGCTCCGCGCACGCGCCGCCGACGACGCGTACCGGCTGCGGCGCGGTGCGGGCGAACTCGGCGAGCAGCCGCGACTTGCCGATGCCGGCCTCGCCGGCGACCAGCACGACCGCCGGGCCGTCCGTACGGGCGGTCGCCAGCGCCGCCGCCAGCGTCCCCAGCGCCTCGTCCCGGCCGACGAGGACGGGGCTGACCACGCGATCCGACGCCATCCGGCCAGCATAAATACCGAGATCGCACGATGCGCGGCGGCTGTTTACCCGGCGACGCTCGACGCATGACGAACACGTACCCGCTTCGCGGCATCGCCGCCCACGAGTTCGAGACGTGGGCCCGGATGATCACCACCACGTACGGCCAGGACTGGCGCGCGGGCGCGCTGCGGAACGCCGAGGCGACGATCGAGCCGGAGCGTACGACCGCGGCGTTCGACGGCCCCGAACTCGTGGGCGGGATGTCGATCTACGGGCGGTCCCTGACGGTTCCTGGGGGCGTCGTACCGGTCGCGGGCGTGACGCTCGTGGCGGTCCTGCCCACGCACCGGCGTCGTGGCATCCTGTCGGCGATGATGCGGCGGCAGTTCGCCGAGCTGCACGAGTCGGGCGAACCGGTTGCCGCGCTCAACGCCGCCGAGGCCACCATCTACGGCCGTTTCGGGTACGGCGTCGCCAGCCACCTGGCGGTGCTGGACGGCGACACGCGCTTCATGGCGTTGCGGCCCGACATCGACCTCGGCGACGGCGCGATCCGGTTGCTCGACGTCGAGCGGGCCCGGCCGCTGCTGGAGAAGGTGTACGACACGGCCCGCCACGACGTCGCCGGCTGGGTCGACCGGACCGACAGGTACTGGGACGCCCGGCTCCGCGACCCCGAGCACGCCCGTGCCGGCGCCACGGCGCTGCGCTTCGCGGTACACACCGACGCGGACGGCGCGGTCACCGGCTACGTGCTCTACCGCTCCGCGCGGAGCACCGTACGGGTCGTCGAGCTGACCGCCACCACCCGCCGGTCGTACGCGGCGCTGTGGCGGTTCGTGATCGACCTCGACGGGCACGACCACGTCAGCTACGAGGGCGCCGTCGACGAGGCGCTGCCGTACCTGCTGCTCGACCCGCGGTCGGTCCACGCCACCGTCGTCGACAACCTCTGGGTACGCCTGGTCGACGTCGACCGGGCGCTCACGGCGCGCCGCTACAGCACGCCGATCGACGTGGTGCTGGACGTCGAGGACGCCTTCTGCCCGTGGAACGCCGGGCGTTTCCGCCTCACCGCGGACGGCGACACCGTCTCCTACGACCGCACCCGGGACGGTGCCGACCTGCGGCTGTCCGCGGCCGAACTGGGCGCGGCGTACCTCGGCGGTACCGCCCTGTCGACGCTCGCCGTCGCGGGTCGGGTCGAGGAACTGCGGCCCGGCGCGCTCGCCGCCGCCTCGCTGTCCTTCCGGGCTGAACGCGCACCCTTCCACCCCGCCGGCCCCGCGTTCCCCGCCTTCTGACGCCGGGCCGGCGCGGGTCCGCGAATTGGCTGGAGCGTGTTGCGGCGCAAGGCTATGGTTCTGGTCGATCACAACTGAACGGCGCGCCCGGTGCGCTGTCCGGGGCTACTTCTCAGGTGACGTACCGCCTCGGACGCCGGTGACCTCGGGTGTGCATCAGGCGTGTTGCACCGTCCCCGGTGCGACTGCGACGGGTACTTCACTGGAGGAGGCAGGGCGTGTTCCTGCCGGCGAACCCACTGCTACCGCGAAAGCGGACAGCGGCCCCGTCGCTCCTCTGACCTCGGGGATCCACAACTTCATCCTGCACCTCCCCGGTGCGAAGACGACGGCTACTTCTGATCCTCAGGTCGCGGGTTCGAGTCCCGCCAGCGGTTCCGGCCGCTGTAGCTCAGGTGGCAGAGCAGTGGAACCAACACCGTCATCGACCTTGATCTCGGGGAGCCACAACTGCAGAGCAGCGCGTCCGGTGCGCAGGCGACGGTTACTTCCCTCTCCAAAAGGGGCAACGCGGGTTCGAATCCCGCCGTCGGCCACGGCCGGTGTCGTCCAGCGGCCCAGGACACCTACGTACCGCCGCCGACCCTGACCTCGGACGCGCACGCTTCGCGAACGGGGCTCCCCTCAGGCGAGAGGAGCCCCGTTCCATGTCCAAGTTCGACACCGCCGCGGCGCGGCCGGCGCCGACCTCGCCGGTCCGTACCGACGAGCGGCCGACCGCCCGCACGTACGAGGGCGGCGCCGGCTACGCCCGGGACACCACGTCGGAGCTGTTCCTGCTGGCCGTGTCGAACATGGTCGGCGAGGACACCTTCTACGAGGCCGCCGGTGAGCGCGACGCCCGCTACCGCGAGCTCGTGCACGAGGTCGCGGTGTCCGATGTGGACTGGCTGGCGGGTTTCCTGCGGTGGCTGCGTACCGAGGCGAACATGCGGTCGGCGCCGGTCGTCGCCGCGCTGGAGGCGGCGAAGGCCCGCCTCGACGCGGGCCTCGCCGGCGGGAGCCGGCAGCTCGTCGCGTCGGTGCTGCGGCGCGCCGACGAGCCGGGTGAGGCGCTGGCGTACTGGACGTCCCGGTACGGCCGGTCGGTCCCGAAGCCCGTCAAGCGCGGCATCGCCGACGCCGTACGCCGGCTGTACACCGAGCGGAACCTGCTCAAGTACGACACCGACTCGCACGGGTTCCGGTTCGGCGACGTGGTCGACCTCGTCCACCCGTCACCCGACCCGGACAAGCCGTGGCAGGGCGCGCTGTTCGCGCACGCCCTCGACCGCCGGCACGGCCGGGACAACGACATCCCCGCCGCGCTGGGGATGCTGCGCGCCCGCGCCGAGCTGATGGCCCTTCCCGTCGAGGCGCGGCGGGACCTGGTGACGACGATCGCCCGCGGCCACGCCGAGGACGACCGGCTCACCCGCGCCGGCATGACGTGGGAGGCGCTCGCCGGGTGGCTCCAGGGGCCGATGGACGCCGAGGCGTGGCAGGCCGTGATCGGGTCGATGGGGTACATGGCGCTGCTGCGCAACCTGCGCAACCTCGACGAGGCCGGCGTGTCCGACGCGGTCGCCGCCGGCGTCGCCGAGCGGCTCGTCGACCCGGGCGAGGTTGCGCGGTCGCGGCAGCTGCCGATGCGGTTCCTGTCGGCGTACCGGGCGGCGCCGTCGCTGCGCTGGGCGTACCCGCTGGAGACGGCGCTCGGCCTGTCCCTGGCGAACGTACCGGCGCTGCCCGGCCGGACGCTCGTGCTCGTCGACCGGTCCGGATCGATGTGGTCTCCGCTGTCGTCCCGGTCGGACCTGACCCGGGCGGACGCCGCGGCGATCTTCGGCACCGCGCTCGCGTCGCGCTGCGCGTCGGCCGACCTGGTCCAGTTCGGCACGTCCAGCGCGCCGGTACGCCTCGGCGCCGGCGAGTCCGTGCTGCGCGTACTGGAGCGGTTCGGCGGCCTGGGCGGCACGAACACGGCGGCCGCGGTGGCCGAGCACTACCGGCAGCACGACCGCGTCGTGATCGTCACCGACGAGCAGGCGACGTACGGCAACCCGACGGAGCGGGTACCGGCGACGGTGCCGGTGTACACGTGGAACGTGGCCGGCTACCGGTACGGGCACGGCCCGTCCGGCTCGGCCAACCGGCACACGTTCGGCGGGCTGTCCGACGCCGCGTTCCGGATGATCCCGCTGATCGAGGCCGGGCGAAACGCCGCGTGGCCCTGGGAGCAGTGAGGTCTTCCCGGCACGGTGACGGCTGCGGAGTTCCGCGGGGACGCGAAACTCCGCAGCCGTTGCCGGACGGCGTTGTTAGGGTGCGCGGATGGCTTCTCAGCGCCCACTGCTGCCGCGGTCGACACCGGCTGCCGCGGGGGTGTCGTCCCGTGCGGTCGCCGCGCTGTTGGACGAGCTCGACGCTCGATCCGTCGAGTGCCACTCCGTCATGGTCGTACGCCACGGTCATGTGGTCGCCGAAGGCTGGTGGGCGCCGTACTCGGCCGAGCGCCCACACCTGCTCTACTCGTTGACGAAGTCGTTCACGTCGGTCGCCGTGGGGCTCGCGATCGCCGACGGGCTGCTGTCGGTGGACGACAGGGTCGTGGACGTGTTGCCCGACCACGTTCCGGGCGACATCGCGGCGCAGGGGCGCCGGCTCACGGTGCACCACCTGCTGTCCATGACGGCCGGCCACGCCACGGACAGCCTCGACGAGGCGTGGCGGCTCGAACCGGGCGACCTCACCAGGGGCTTCCTGCGCGTACCGTTCGCCGAGGTCGAGGGGACCAAGCACGTCTACGACAACGCGACCACGTACGTGTTGGCCCGGATGGTGGAGCGGGTCACCGGCCGCGGCCTGCCGGAACTGCTCGACGAGCGCCTCTTCCGGCCGATGGGCGTCGACCACGCCGAGTGGGACCGGGTGGCGAGCGGCGCCTCGTTCGGATTCCACGGGCTGCACCTGACGACCGAGGCCGTCGCCGCCTTCGGCGAACTGCTGCTGCGCGACGGCGCCTGGGGCGACCGGCAGCTCGTCCCGCGCGACTGGGTACGCCTCGCGACGAGCCGGCACATCGAGACCCGGCAGCTGGCGGACGGCTCCCGCGGTCCCGACTCGATGGCCGGGTACGGGTACCAGTTCTGGATGGCGCGTGACGGTTACCGCGGTGACGGCGCCTTCGGCCAGCTGTGCATGGTCTTCCCCACGTACGACCTGGTCGTCGCCGTGACGGCGGGCGACGGCCCCGACGGGGCAACGACCGGCGCCGTGTGGGACTGCCTGCTGCCCGGCGTGGACGACCCGGCAGGCGTGCGCGACGACGAGGCTCTCGCCGACCGGCTGCGCGGGCTGTCGTTCGTACCCGTGCCGGGGTCGGCCGGCCCGCGGCGTTCCGTCACGGCGAGCGTCGACGCGTCGGCCGAGGGTTCGGCCCTGCCGGACGGCACCACGGTGGCGGTCGATCCGGTGGCCGGTGGCTGGCTCCTGCGGCTCGGCCCGGCCCTCGACGTCGCGGCGGGCCACGGCGAATGGCGGGAGAGTTCGCCGCTCGGCCGGCCGGTCGTTGCGGCCGGTGCCTGGCAGGGCGACACGTTCGTCGCCGACCTCTACCTCGTCACCACCCCGCACCGGGTACGGCTGGTGGTCGACGCCGCCGCCCGGACCGCCGCGGCGACGTGGAGCACCGTGCCCCTGACCGGCCCCGACCTGCTGGTGCACCTGCGGGCGCCGCTGATGACACGGCCCGACGTCGCATAGGAGATCGTCACGTCCCCGGTACGGGTGGGGGCAGAAGCGCGGGGCGGTCGATGATCCACCGCCAGGTGCCGTCGGGTTGGCGGCGGGCGACCTCGGCGGTGACCTGCCCGTCGGCCAGCCGCGAGCTGGTGAGGGCGAGGTCGCCGTTGACCAGGGGCGGGAGTCGCTCACCGGGCGTGAAACGGGGCCGGTCGGCGAGCAGCTCCCGGTACGCGGCGCGGATCTGCGCGCTGCCGACGGCGACTCGTCCGGCGGGGAGCGCGAGCTGGGCGTCGGGTTCGTAGAGGGCGACGAGGCCGTCGAGGTCGGCGGCGTTGAGTCGTTCGACGACGAGCCGGCTGAGCGCGTCGGGCGTGGTGGCGGACTCGTGCGATCTGCCCATCGGCTGCGCCCCCGGTGTGATGGCCATCGTCCGAGGATGACAGACCGCTCGTGCGCCGACGGACCCGTCCGGCTGGGGTGACCAGGTAGTGAATGGCGGGGGTCTGCGAGGGTGAAGAGGCTGTGTCGTCCGGGGGGAAGGAGACGGCGGTGCGGAGGCTGTTGGCGTACCACGGGTTGCGTGTCACGGTCGACGGTGAGTCGGCCGAGTTCGCGGACGACCTGGCGCGGCTCGGCACGATGATGACCGACGGCGTGCTGCGGCTGTTGCCGCTGGCTGAGATCGGACCCGACGCCGACGCGCCGGGTCCGCCGGATCTGCTGTTCGGGATCGACCGGGCCGCGGGCCGTGGCGTGCTGCAGTGGTGTTCGTCCGGTGAGTTCGCGGTGGATCCGCTGGCGCAGGTGGACGACGGGCGGCTGCTGTTCGACGGGCGGGACCTCGGGCGGGGCGTCCTGGCGTACGAGGCGTGGCAGACGCGGGTTCCGCCGGCGACGGTCCGGGCCGAGGTCATCGACTACGTACGCACGGGTTCCCGGCCGGGCGGCGTGTGCTGGGTGAGGGCCGACGCCGCGCCCGTCTCACCACGACGCTGACCCCACCGGCGCACGAGGGGTCGCCGCGGCCGGCTCGACGAGGGGTACGGGATAGCCGGCGGGCTGCCGGGGGAGTGTCCACGGTTCGTGGACGCGGCCGCCGGCGATGCCGTCGAGCTCCGGTACGTACCGGCGGACGTACGCGCCGTCGGGGTCGAACCGGTGCGCCTGGCGTACCGGGTTGAAGTGGCGGTCGGGTCGGGTGTCGTTGCCGGTGCCGGCGACCCACTGCCAGTTCCCGGCGTTGTTGGCGACGTCGCCGTCGACCAGCAGGTCGAAGAAGTGCGCGGCGCCGGCCGTCCAGTGCACGCGGAGATCCTTGGTGAGGAACGACGCCACGAGCAGCCGCGCCCGGTTGTGCAGGAACCCTTCGACGGCGAGCTGCCGCATGCCGGCGTCGACGATCGGGATGCCGGTCTGCCCGGACCGCCAGGCGGCGAGTGCCTCCGGGTCGTCGCGCCAGTCGTGGCGCCGCGGCCGGTAGTCGCGGTGGGGCAGGTCCTCGTACGCGTCGGCGACCTGGGCGTGGAAGTCCCGCCAGCACAGCTGCCGCACGTACGCGTCGGCGCCGTCGCCGCCGGCGCGTACGGCCCGCGCCGCGAGCTCGGTCGGGGACAGGCAGCCGAAGTGCAGATCGGCGGACAACCGGGACGTACCGTCGGCCGGCAGGTCGTCGTGCCGGTCCGCGTAGCGTCCCAGCCCGCCGCGCAGCCAGCCGAACATCCGGCGCCGCGCCGCGCTCTCACCCCCGGCCGGCAGGTCCGCGGTACGGTGCGCCGCCGCCACGCCCGGCACCGCGCCGGCCCGTACGTCGGGCGGCAGTGTGATGCGCTCGGGTACGGGCGCCTCGTCGCGCCGGGGATGTTTCTCCCATGCCCGCCAATATGGGGTGAACACCCGGAAATGGTCGCCGGAGGCGGGTGTCACCGCGCCCGGCGGTACGACCGTGACCGAGTCGACCGCGCGCAGCGCGATCCGTTCGTCCCGGCAGGCCCGGGCCAGCCGGTCCCAGCGGCGGTGCGCGTACCGGCTGACGTCGCGGGCCAGCACGATCCCGTCGGCGCGGACGTCGCGCGCCAGGGCGAGGGTCTCGATGACCGGATCGCCCTGGCGTACCACCAGGTCGCCGCCGCGGGACCGGAGTGACGCGCGCAGGTCGGCCAGGCAGTCGTGCAGGAGGCGCATGCGGTTCGGGACGGCGAAGCCGAGCCCCTCGTGCAGCACGAACAGCGGGACCACCCGGCGGGCCGAACGGCAGGCGAGGTCCAGCGCCGGGTTGTCGTGGATCCGCAGGTCGCGGGTGAACAGCACGATCGCGGTGTCCAGCCCGTTCACCGGGTCCGCCCAGCTCGGGGGCGGACCCGGCCGCACGCGGCCGCCGCGGTACGACGGCCCGCCGGCCGGCGCTCGTACGGGGTGTCGAGGGTCACGACGGTCACCTGTCCAGCTCTGCCTCGGGGGCTAAATCGATGCACAAAACGATGCGATGTGAGGCTAGGATAGCGCGGGCGTCTCCGCCGTGCACATGACACGAAAGGGTGCACCCTCGTGATGCCGACGATCAGCCGTCGACCGGTCCGTTCCGAGGTCCCGCACCGCGGCCGGCCGGAGCGGAGCCCCCGGTGAGCGCGCCCGTCGACGGCCTCAGCGCCGGGGACGTCGGCGTCGCGGTCACCACGATCCGGACCTGGGACCGCCGAAACGGTCTCGGCCCCGCCGAGCGGGAGACCGGCCGGCACCGCCGCTACCAGCCCGCCGACGTCGCTCGGCTCGAACGGATGCGCCAACTCGTCAGCGACGGCGTCGCGCCCACCGAGGCGGCCGGCGTTGGCCGGCCCACCCCACGACTCCACCGCGCTCGACACCCTTACCGACCTTCGACCGGACCTGAACCGGCGGCTGAGGCGCAGCGGGTCCCGCGTGGCTTACGCCGTCGCGCCCCGGCGCCCGGCGCGCGGCAGCGTCAGCGTCGCCACCGCCGTCAGGACGAGCCCGGCCGCCGCGCACAGCATGCTGAACCGCATACCGGTCAGGAACGAATCGGCCCCCGCCAGCAGCGCCCCGAAGGCCGCCACCGCGATCGCGCCGCCGACCTGGCGACCGGTGTTGAGCACGGCGGACGCGGTGCCGGCCCGGTCCGCGGGTACCGCGTCGAGCAGCATCGCCGTCAGCGCCGGTACGGTCAGCGCCCCGCCGAGGCCGACCGGCACCATCAGCCCGGCCACCACGTACACGTCGGTGTGCGCGCCGACCGTGAGCAGGGCGAGCAGCCCGGCCGTCCCGACCACCTGTCCCGCGACCATCGGTACCCGCGGGCCGAACCGCTCGGCCAGCCGCGCCGAGGCCAGGTTCACCACCGCGACCAGCGCCGTCATCGGTACGAACAGCAGGCCGGCGGACAGCGCCGACTGCCCGCGCTGCTGCTGCAGGTACAGGCTGAAGACGAACACCCCGCCGTAGTAGGCGGCGTTGAGCATGAAGCCGACCACCAGCGACACCGCCACGACCCGGGACCGGAACAGCGGCAGCGGCAGCATCGGGTGGGCACCCCGGGCCTGCGCGGCGAGGAACGCGCCCGCCGCGGCCACCGCCACCAGCAGCGAGGCCACCACCAACGGACGGTCGAAGCCCTCGGCACCGCCCTCGATCACGCCGTAGGTCAGCCCACCCATCGCGACCACCGCCGTCAGCTGGCCGACCACGTCCAGCCGGGCGGGTAGCCGCGGGGACGCCGGCACCCGGGTCAGCAGTACGAGGGCCAGCAAAGCTGCGGGGAGGTTGACGAAGAAGATCCACCGCCAGCCCACGGAGGCGGTGAGCGCACCGCCGAGTACCGGCCCGGCCGCCACCGCGACCGCGCCGCCCACGGTCCAGACCGCGATCGCCCGCGCTCGCCTCGCCCGGTCGGGAAAGCCCTGCCGGACCAGCGCCAGCGACGCCGGCATCAACACCGCCGCCGCGGCCCCCTGCACGAGCCGTGCGGCCACGAGTACGCCGAGCCCCGGCGCCAGCCCGCACGCCGCCGAGGCCAGCGCGAACAGCACCAGCCCCGCGCCGAACGCCCGGCGGGCACCGACCCGGTCGGACAGGCCGCCCGCGGACAGCATCAGGGCGGCGAACGCCAGCGTGTACCCGTCGACCACCCACTGCAGGCCCGACATGCCGCCGCCGACGCCGCGGCCGATGTCGGGCAGGGCGACGGTGACGATCAACGCGTCCAGCGAGATGAGGAAGAAGCCCAGCAGCGCGGCGCCGAGCACCACCGGCGATCCGCCCCGGACCGCCTCCGATGCGGGGCCCGCGGTACGGGAGGGCGTGAGTAGCGACTTCATCAGGACACTCCTGAGACGTTCGGGGGGTTGTGCGACCGGGCGGGGCAGACCGGTCTGGGACCGGGAGCTGGGCTCCCGTGTGGCACCCGCCGCCGATGTGGCGACGGCGGGTCGACGCGGTGTCAGTCGTCGAAGTCGGTGGAGCGGATGACCTTCTCCCACGAACCGAGTTCGGTACGCGCACCGTCGAGGTGGTTGATGATCGCGTCGGCGGCGTCGTTGCCGAGCGGCAGCCGCAGCGGCGGCTCGTCGGCGTCCAGCGCGGTGAGGATGGCGGCCGCGGCCCTGGCCGGGTCCCCGGGCTCCTGGCCACTTCCGCCCGGCAGCCCCGTACGGACCGGACCCACGGTGTCCTGGTACGCCTCCAGGGCCGAGGACGGCTGGAGGCCCGCGGCGTCGGCGAACCCGGTACGGAACGCGCCGGGCTCGACGATCAGTACCCGGATGCCGTGCGGGGCGACCTCGGCGGCCAGCGCCTCGGAGAGCCCCTCCAGGGCGAACTTGGTGGCGCAGTACGCGCCGACGCCGGCGAACGCGAACCGCCCGCCCATGCTGGTCAACTGGACGATGGCGCCCGAGCCCCGGCGACGCATGTGCGGGAGTACCGCTCGGGTGAGGGCGGCCGGGCCGAAGAAGTGCAGGTCCATCAGGTCCCGCAGCTCCGCGTCGGTGGTCTCCTCGACCGCGCCCACCATGCCCCGGCCGGCGTTGTTGACCAGGATGTCCACCCGGCCGTGCCGGGCCGCCACGCCGTCGACCGCGGCCTGGACGCCCGCGATGTCGGTGACGTCCAGCGCCAGCGCCTCGACCTGGTCCGGGTGCGCGGCGACCAGGTCGTCCAGCGGCGCGGTACGCCGGGCGGCGGCGACGACGATGTCGCCCGCGGCCACCGCGGCCTCGGTGATCGCCCGACCGAACCCGCTGCTCGCCCCGGTGACCAGCCAAACCCTGTTCATGTCCTGCTCCTCGTGCCCGGTGGTCCGCCGTTCTCGGCGGGTGTGAACAACCTTGCAGCCGGCACCGGTTGCCCGTCCAAGACCTGCTGTGATAACCGATGGTTATGGACGTTCACGGACGGGACCTGCGGTACTTCGCCGCGGTGGCCGAGGAGCTGCACTTCACCCGCGCCGCCGAGCGGCTGTACGTCTCCCAGCCCGCGCTGAGCAAGCAGATCAGGATGCTGGAGAAGCAGGTCGGGGCCGCGTTGTTCGAGCGGGACCGGCGCGACGTACGCCTGAGCACGGTCGGCGCGGCCCTGCTGCCGCACGCCCAGCGCATCCTCGCCGAGTGGGAGGCGGCCCAGGACGCGGTCGCGCGCGCGGTCGCCGACCGGTCGGCCGTCCTCGTCGTGGGCATGAGTACCAGCCCGGGGCGTGGGGGAGTGCTGCCGGCGATCCGGTCCCGCTTCACCGCCGCGCGCCCCGACGCCCGCCTCCACCTCCGCCAGGTCTCCTGGCACGACCCGACCGGCGGGCTCGCCGACGGTACGTGCGACGCGGCGTTCGTCTGGCTCCCGCTGCCCGACCCGGGCCGGTACCGGTGGGTCGTGGTCGCCGAGGAGCCGCGCCTGGTCGCCATGCCCGACGGCCACCCCCTCGCCGACCGGGAGACCGTCGACTTCGGCGACCTGCTCGACGAGCCGTTCCTCGCGCTGCCCGACAGCGCCGGGCCACTGCGGGACTACTGGCTCGCCACCGACGCCCGCGGCGGAAGGCCGGCGAACATCGGCGCGGAGGTGGCCAGCACCGAGGAGACCTACGAGGCGCTCGTCGCCGGTCTCGGCGTGGTCCTGCTCGCGGCCGGCAACATCCCGCTGGTCACCCTCGGCGGAGTCGTCACCCGCCCGGTACGAGGCGTCTCGCCCAGCCGCTTCGTCCTGGCCTGGCGCGCCGACGACCGCCGCCCCCTGGTGCGGGAGTACGCGCACGCCTGCGAGCTCGCCACCGGGGCCACCGGCTGAGGTACCGAGGCCAGGGGACGGTCAGGGTATTTCCCGGTCGCGATCCATGGTGGACGGACGCCATCGTGGCGTCAGGACATCCATCTGGAGGGACCGCGGTGACGAGAGTGCGTACGTATCTGGTTTCCGGGCTGGCTGGCGCGACGGCGCTGGTTCTGGCCGGCGCGTCGGTGACGGCTTCCGCGTCGCCGGGGTCGTCGCGGGAGCGGCTGCGTCAGGAGGTGGCGGCCGTGGTCGCCGCCGGGGCCACCGGTGCCAGCGCGGAGGTCGACGCCGGTACGCATCGGGTACGTGCCGTGGCCGGCACCGCGACGCGCGGCTCGGCGCGGCCGGTACCGGCGAACGGGCGGTTCCGGGCGGGCAGCGTGACGAAGACGTTCGTCGGCGCGGTCGTGCTTCAGCTGGTGGCCGAGCACCGGCTCGGGCTGGACGACACCGTCGACGACGTGCTTCCCGGCGTCCTGCCGGCGGGCACCGGGATCACCGTACGGGAGCTGTTGAACCACACCAGCGGGCTCCCGGACATCCTCACCACGTTGCCGCGGCCGACCACGCCGGAGTTCCTGGCGCTGCGCTGGCACACCTGGTCGCAGCGGGAGCTGGTGGCGCGGGTGGCCGACAAGCCGTTGCTGTTCACTCCCGGCAGCAGGGCCAGCTACTCCAACACCAACTACCTCCTGCTGGGCCTGATCGTCGAACGCGTCACCGGCACCCCGTTCCGCACGGCGATCGAGCGGCGCATCATCCGGCCGCTCGGCCTCCCGGGTACGTCGGTGCCGGGCACCGATCCGGTGATCCACGGCCCGCACGCGCACGGGTACCTGCCGGTCGAGCGGGCCGACGGGTCGGTGTCGGTCGTCGACATCACCGCGATCAACCCGACCGTCCTCGGCTTCGCCGGCGAGATCGTCTCCACCACCCGGGACCTGAACCGCTTCTACGCGGCGCTGTTCGACGGGACGCTGCTGCCGCCGTACCTGGTGGCGCAGATGCGTACGCCCGCCGTCGGTTCGGTCTACGGCCTCGGCGTGATCGAACAGCCGCTGTCGTGCGGGATCACCGCGTGGGGCAAGGACGGCGACGCACCCGGCTACTCGACCTGGGTGTTCAGCGCCCCGGACAACAGCAGGCGGGTCACCGTCTCGGCCACCTGGGGCCGCACGGACCACAACAAGCTCGGCGACGCCGTCGACGACCTGCTGGACGCCGAGCTCTGCCCGTAAGGGTGGGCGGTCGGCCGGCCGCACGGTCTAATGGGCGGATGGGAGCCAGGGACGAGGACGGGACGCGGGAGCCGGCGCCGTCGGGGCCGATGCTGGTCCACGAGCAGGAACGATCGGTGCGGCTGCGGATCGACGACGTCGAGCTGTTCCGGTACGTGTACCGCCCGTGGGACGCGCAGCGGGAGTCGCCGCGGCCGTACCTGCATCCGGTGCGCACGCTCGGCGGCGACGTGGTGAGCCTGTTCCGGCCGCACGATCACGTGTGGCACAAGGGCATCGCCTGGTCCCTGTCGAACGTCGGTACGCAGAACTTCTGGGGCGGCCGCACGTTCACCCCGGACCGCGGGTACGTGCAGCTCGACGACAACGGCACGGTGCGGCACGACGGGTTCGACGAGCTCGGCGTACGCGACGGTGTGGCCCGGCTCGACGAGCGGCTGTCCTGGCTGGCCGCCGACGGCGAGCGGATGCTGACCGAACGCCGGCTGATCACGGCGACCGTCGTGGAGGGCGCCTGGCGACTGGGGTTCACGACCACGATGACCAACGTCGGCCCGGACACCGTCCCGTTCGGCAGCCCGACGACGAAGGGCCGCGACAACGCCGGGTACTCCGGGCTGTTCTGGCGCGGGCCGCGGTCGTTCAGCGACGGCGGCCGGGTGCTGATGCCCGGCGTCGTCGGCGCCGACGAGCTGATGGGCGCGCGCGGGCCGTGGCTCGCGTACGTGGGGCGGCACGACGGGCACGGCCGGTCCTCGACGCTGCTGTTCCGCGACGATCCGGGCAACCCGACCCACCCGACGCGCTGGTTCGTCCGCACCGGCCAGTTCGCGGGCGTGTGCCCGGCACCGTTCTTCGACACCGAGTACGAGCTGCCGGCGGGCGGATCGCTGACGCTGCGGTACGACGTGTGGATCGCGGACGGCGCGCTGGACGAGGCGGCCTGCCGGCACCTGGTCTCCTGAGCGCCGGTCGCCGATCCAAGGCGTACCAAGGGGTGTGGGTGCTCAGCCGGCGAGCCGGCGGGTCGCCACGTGCGCCGCGAACAGCGCCGTGACCGCGATCAGCGGCACCGCCGCGGGCAGCAGCGAACCGAGCAGCGCGGCGAGCGCGACGACGCCGGCCAGGGCGGGCACGGTCGGCAGCGACCGGTGGCCCGGCGTACCGGCGCGGCGCAGCGCGGCCCGCCAGTGCCGGCCCTCGGTGGCGCCGACCCGGACGACGACGAGCGCGGCGGCACCGGTCGCGAGCGCCGCCAGTACCGCGGTCAGCGCCAGCACGACCGGCGCGCCCGGGATCCGGTTGCCCGCCGCCGCCCACAGATCCACCGCCAGTACGACCGTGGCCGCCACCGCGATCCCGGTCGCGCCGAGCCCCGGTACCAGCGCGCGCACGAACCACCGGCCGAGCGTGCGGTACGGCGGCAGTTCGTTGTGCTGGCACCAGTGGTGCACGGCCGCCGAGGCGGTACCGACGGCGGCGCCGGCGGTGACGACCGGCAGCGCGGCGAGCGTCATCGCGAACCCGAGCAGCGCGAGCTCGCTGCCGCCGCGTACGGTCTCGCGCCAGTGCCTCATCCCTTCAGCCCCGCCGTGTTGATGCCCTCGACCAACATCCGCTGGAACGCCAGGAAGAACAGGAAGACCGGCAGCAGCGACAGCACCGACATGGCGAACATCGGCCCGATCTGGCTCTGTCCACTGGAATCCAGGAACGTACGCAGCCCGATCGGCACGGTGTAGCGCGTCACGTCGTTGAGGTACACCAGTTGGGAGAAGAAGTCGTTCCAGGTCCAGATGAACGAGAAGATCGCGGTGGTGATCAGCGCCGGCCGCGCCAGCGGCAGGATCACGTGCCGGAACACGCCGTACGGCCCGCAGCCGTCGATGATCGCCGCCTCGTCCAGCTCCCGCGGGATCCCGCGGATGAACTGCACCATCAGGAAGACGAAGAACGCGTCGGTGCCCAGCAGCTTCGGCACGATCAGCGGCAGCGGCGTGTCCACCCAGCCCAGGTACCGGAACAGCACGAACTGCGGCACGATCAGCACGTGCTGCGGCAGCAGCAGGGTGCCGATCATGACGGCGAACCACAGGCGCCGCAACGGAAACCGCAGCCGGGCGAAGGCGTACGCGCTGACCAGCCCGGCGCAGACGTTGGCCAGGACCACGGCGAGCGCGACGACCGTGCTGTTGAGGAAGAACCGGCCGAACGTCACGTCCGGCATCCCGGTCCAGCCGCGGGTGACGTTGGACCACGTGACGTGCCGCGGCCACACCGCCAGGTTGTTGAGGATCTCGGTCGGCGACTTGAGCGCCGTGCCGGTCATCCACAGCAGCGGGTACAGCACGACGACGAGCACCGCGATCAGCAGCACCAGCCGTACGGTGGTGACGGTGCGCCGGTGGCCCGGGGCAGCGGTCGTCATCGGTCACTCCCCTCCCGAGTAGTGCACCCAGAACCGGCCCGTGCCGAACAGCACCGCGGTGAACGCGGCCAGCACCGCGAGGAACACCCAGGCCATCGCCGAGGCGTAGCCCATCTGGAAGTCGGTGAAGCCCTTCATGTACAGGTACAGCGTGTACATCAGGGTCGAGTCGGTGGGACCGCCGGTGCCGTTGCTGACCACGAACGCGGACGTGAAGCCCTGGAAGCCGGAGATGGTCTCCAGCACCAGGTTGAAGAACAGCACCGGCGAGATCATCGGCAGCGTCACGTTCCAGAAGCGGTGCAGCGGGCCGGCGCCGTCGACGGCCGCCGCCTCGTACAGCTCCACGGGTACCTGCTTCAGGCCGGCCAGGAAGATCACCATCGGCGCGCCGAACTGCCAGACCGCCAACAGGATCAGCGTGCCCAGGGCGAAGTCGGGATCGTTGACCCACGCCCGGCCGTGCACACCGAACAGCGACAGCAGGCTGTTGAACGTGCCGAACCGGCCGAACATCGCCTGCCACACGATCGCCAGCGCCACGCTGCCACCCAGCAGCGACGGCAGGTAGAACAGCGCCCGGAACACGCCGGTGCCGCGCCGTTCCCGGTTCAGCAGCAGCGCGACACCCAGCGCCGCGGCCAACTTCAGCGGTACGGACACCACCGCGAAGACCGCCGTCACCGTCACCGCGTGCCAGTAGTGCGGGTCGGTGGTGAACATCCTCTGGTAGTTCGCCAGGCCGACCCAGTTCGGCGCCGTCAGCAGGTCGTAGTCGGTGAAGCTCAGGTACAGCGAGTACAGCGCCGGGATCGCCGTGACCCCGAACAGGCCCAGCAGCCACGGTGACAGGAAGACGTACCCGGCGACGCCCTCGTGACGCGCGCGGCCGGGCCTCCTCCTCGCCGCGGCGCGCGTCCGCGCCGGCCTGGCGGTGACCGTCATCGTCGCCCCGCTCTCAGCCGGCGAGGATGCTCGTCGCCTGGTCGATGAAGTCCTTCGCTGCCTGCGCCGGCTTCTTCCGGCCGTACATGACGTTCTCCGCCTCGGTGATCAGCACCGTCTTGCGCAGCTCGGTGTGGCCCTTGGGCGGTGTCTGCGGCGGATCGCCGAACGAACCGGCCATCCTGGTCTCGAAGTCGAGCGTCTGCTTGCCGGCGGCGTCCAGCGTGGGCTTCACCGCCGCCCGTACGGCGGTGTTCACGGCGAGCCCGCGTTCGGTGCCGAGGATCTTGCCCGCGTCGGCGTCGTTGACGAGGAAGTCGATGACGTCGGCGCACTGCTGCGCGTGCGGCGTACCGCGGAAGACCGCCCAGAACATCGACGCGCGCGCCCACGCCGCGCCCGTGTCACCCGGGTACGTCGTGATACCCAGCGTGTGCTTCGTCAGGCCGGCCTGCGCGGCGAGCTGGTTGGACCACTCCAGCGCGGTCGCGCCCTTGCCGGTGGAGATCAGGTCCTTGCTGATGTCGCCGCTGTTGGTGACGTGCGTGAGGTCGGCCGGCGGGGTCGCGCCCTTCCCGTGCGCGTCCACCCAGAACTGCCACCACTCGGTCAGGTCGTCGGCGGTGAAGCCCAGCTTGCTCCCGCGGTACGTGTCCTTGCCGCGTTGCCGCAGCCAGATCTCCAGCACCTGGAAGTACCCGCTCGGGTCGGCCGTGCCGTACACCGTGCCGCCGCTCGCATGGGTGATCTTCGCGGCCCAGGCGACGAAGTCGTCCCAGCTCATGCCGACCTTCAGGTCGCCGGCGCCGTACTTGTCGGCCACGGTCCGGTCCCAGATCAGCGCCGCGGTGTTCTCCGCGGCCGGTATCGCCACCCGCCGCCCCTCGACCGTCCCCGTCTTGCCGATCGAACCGGCGAACTTGGCGACGTTGATCCGGCTGCCGGTCATCGAGGTCAGGTCCAGCGTGGCGTGCCGGGACGCGAAGTCCGACAGCCCGTCCTCGTCGATCTGGAACAGGTCCGGTGCGCTGGACCCGGCGACGTTCGTGGCGAGCTTGTCGTAGTACCCGTCGTACCCCTGCCACTGCTTCTTGAACGTGACGCGCGGATGCCGCTTGGTGTAGAGGTCCAGCACCTTGTCGGTGAGCGTGGCGCGCGTGTCGTCGCCCCACCAGAAGACCCTCAGCTCCACGGGGCCGTCGGCGGACGAGGGGGAGCCGCAGCCGGCCAGTGCCGGCGCGGCCAGCGCGGCGGCGCCGGCGGCGCCCGCGGCGAGTAGTGAGCGGCGCGAGATGGCTGAGCGGGTGATGCCCATGGTGCTCTCACTCCTTCGGGGGTGTACCGGTCCGCGCGTCAGCGGCGACCGCCGGTGCCGGTGGAGGTGTGTGGCCCGGCACTCGTCGAGCGTCGTACGACGAGGTCGGTCGGCAGCATCAGGCTGGCGCCCGCGCCCGTGTCCGGCTGCTGGAGCAGCAGGTCCACGGCCGCATGGCCGGCGGCGGTGACCGGGTTGGCGATCGTGGTCAGTTTCGGTCGGGTCAGGCGGCTGAGCGCGATGTCGTCGAAGCCGACGACGCTGACCCGCCCCGGTACGTCGACGCCCAGCTCGTCGAGGCCCTCGATGAGCCCGAGCGCCATCAGGTCGTTGTACGCCAGCACCGCGCTGGCGCCCGCCTCGACGACCGGACCGGCCTGGCGCCGCCCGCCGTCCTCGGTCGGCGGGTTCGGCCCCAGCACGGTCAGCCGGGCACCGCGACGCTCCGCCGTACGGCTGGCGGCGCGGCGGATCTGCCGGCTCGTCCACGACGCGTGCGGCCCGGACAGCAGCGCGATCTCGCGGTGACCGAGGTCGGCGAGGTGGTCGATCGCGGTACGCGCACCGGTGGCCACGTCCATCAGCACCGAGGGGACACCGCGTACCAGCCGGTTGACCACGACCAGCGGGGTCTCCTCGCACAGCGCGACGATGTCCCGGTTGGGCAGTCGGGGACTGCACAGCACGACGCCGTCGACCTGCTTGGCCAGCGCGCGTACGAGTTCCTGTTCGGTGTCGGGATCCTCGTCGGTGTCCCCGACGAAGATGTGGTAGCCGCGTGCCCGGGCCTGGCGCTGCGCGGACCTGATGAGCGGCGCGAAGAACGGGTTCGCGATGTCGGCGACGATCAGCCCGATGTTGTGCGTGCGACCGGTGATCAGCGCCCGCGCGGCCGGGTTCGGCCGGTAGCCGAGCCGTGCGGACACGGCCAGCACGCGGCGCCGGGTGTCGGGGCCGACCATCCCCGGCGCGGAGAACGCCCGGGACACGGTGGAGACGTGCACTCCCGCCTCGCGGGCCACGTCGCGAATGGTCGCCGGCACGGGTCTCCTCTCGGGCCGCCGCGGTGACGATCCCCGACGACGCCGACCGGGGGCAGGCGTTGCGGGGACCCTATTTACGCAAACGGTTGCCGTGGTGTCAACGGGAAGTTTCCCGGACGGTCCGGCGGATCCGTGCCATCTGTTGGTTATCCCCGCGGCCACGGCGAAACCGGGTGTTGACCGCCGACCGGCGGCGTGGTTTGGTTCCTGCAAACCGTTGCAGCAGATGCGCCGCCCATGAGCACCGTCCGCCCCGGAGGACGCCATGCCTGACCGCCGCGCACCCACCCGGTACGCCATCGTCGGAGCCGGATCGCGTGCCGAGATGTTCGCGGGCGCCATCAGCCGGCACCCGGACGCGGAGCTGGTCGCGCTGGCCGACGTGAACCGGAGCCGGCTGGCCACGCACGCCCGATGGCTGGCCGAATCCGGTGCGCCGCCGGTGACCACCTGGCCGGCCGCGGACTTCGACCGGATGCTCGACGCCGAACGGGTGGACCGGGTCGTGGTGACCACCGTCGACCGCTACCACGACGACTACATCGTCGCCGCGCTGGACGCCGGGCGGGCGGTGCTCACCGAGAAGCCGATGACCATCGACGAGAGACGCTGCCGGCGCATCCTCGACGCGGTCGACCGTACCGGCGGCGATGTCACCGTCACGTTCAACTACCGGTACAACCCGGTGCACGAGAGGGTGCGCGAGCTGCTTGCCGGCGGCGCGGTGGGCGAGGTGCTGTCCGTGCACTTCGAATGGCTGCTCGACACCCGCCACGGCGCCGACTACTTCCGCCGCTGGCACCGCGACACCGCCAACTCCGGCGGGCTGATGGTGCACAAGGCGAGCCACCACTTCGACCTCGTCAACTGGTGGATCGACGCGGTACCCGAGCAGGTGTACGGGATCGGTCGGCTCGCGTTCTACGGCGAGGACAACGGAGCGCGGCACGGACACGCGCACGGGTACGAGCGGGCACACGGCGCGCCCGCCGCCGAGGACGACCCGTTCGCGCTGCGGCTGGCGGACAGCCCGAAGCTGACCGAGCTGTACCTGTCCGCCGAGGACGAGGACGGCTACCTGCGCGACCGGAACGTGTTCGCGCCCGGCATCACGATCCAGGACGACATGGCGCTCGTCGTGCGGTACTCGACCGGCGCCACGATGACCTACCACCTGACGGCGTACTCGCCGTGGGAGGGCTACCGGCTGATGGTCAACGGCAGCGAGGGCCGGCTGGAACTCCAGGTCGTCGAGAACGACCATGTCAGCCCGGCCCTCGCCCGTACCGTGAAGGGCGCCGCGCTGCACGGCGCGGACGCGCCCGCCGAACACGGCGACGTCCGGCTGACCGTGCACCCGTTCTGGGCGCCGCCCCGCCGGATCGAGATACCCGGCCACCGCCGGGACGGCCACGGCGGCGCCGACGACCGCATGGCCGCGGCGCTGCTCGCCCACGAACCGCCCCCGGACCCGTTGGTACGCAAGGCTTCCGCGCGGGAGGGTGCGCTCGCCCTGCTGACCGGGCTGGCCGCGAACCGCTCGTTCGCGTCCGGCGCACCGGTACTCGTCCGCGACGTACTCGACCTGGGCTGAGCGGATGCGGGTCGCACTCGTCGGCGTACACGGGCACGGGCGCCAACACCTCGCCGACCTCGACGACCGGCACCGCCGGGGGACGCTGGAACTCGCCGCGCTGTGCGACGTACGGTCGCCGGCACCGGACGGTCTCGCCGCCACCCCGACGCCGTACACCGACGTCGACACGATGGTCGCCGACGCCCGGCCCGACGTCGTGGTGATCGCGACGCCGCCCGCCACCCACCTGCCGATCGCGTCCGCCGCGCTGCGGGCCGGCGCGGACGTCCTGCTGGAGAAGCCGCCGGTCCTGTCGCTCGCCGAACACGCCGCGCTGGCGGCAGTCGTCGCCGAGACCGGCCGGTCCTGCCAGATCGGTTTCCAGAGCCTCGCCTCGCCGGCACTGGCCGACCTGCGCGCCGCCATCGGCTCCGGCGCGATCGGCCGCGTCACCGGGGTCGCCGCGACGGGCCGCTGGGTCCGTACCGACGGCTACTACCGGCGCGCCGCGTGGGCCGGCCGGCGTACTCTGCGCGGCCGGCCCACCGCCGACGGCGCGCTGACCAACCCGTTCGCCCACGCGGTGATGAACTGCCTCGCCCTGGTCGGCGACGCACCCACCGGCGCGACGCTGGAGCTGTACCGGGCGCGCCCCGACATCGAGACCGACGACACCTCGTGCCTGACCCTCACCGGCGCCGACGTGCGATGCGTCGTGGCGGTCACGTTGTGCGCCGTCGACCACCTGCCGCCGCGGATCCGCGTGTACGGCACGAACGGGCGCGCGGACCTGGAGTACAACACCGACCGGGTACGGCTGCCCGGCGGCGAGTGGCGTGCCGTGCCCGGCCGGCCGGCCCTGCTGGACAACCTGCTCGCCCACCGCGCCGACCGCGGCGTCCCGCTGCTCGCGCCGCTGTCGGCGACCGCCACGTTCACCTCGGTACTGGCCGCTGTCGGCGCGGCGCCGGTGCACCCGGTCCCGGCCGGCTTCGTCACCTCGTACGGCGGCGGCGACGACCGGCGTCTCGTCCTCGCCGGTGTGGACGACGCGATCGAGACCGCCGCCGACCGTCTCGTCGGCTTCGCCGACCAGGGAGTTGCCTGGGCCGGCGCGCCACCGACACACGTCGCGCTCGGCTGACCGCTCGACGGTCCGCGTACCCGGAAATGCGGTGGTGGACAACCGCCTCGATCAGTCCGCCGCGCTGCGACGTTGCCGGTACGCGCGTGCCTTGTGCTGCGCGCCGCAGACCGACATGGTGCACCAGACCGCGGCCCGCGCCGGCGACGCGTCGTAGAACGCCCAGCGGCACGTGGGCCGGCGGCACAGTTTGAGCCGCGGCCACGTACCCGCGAACGTGGCCTCCGCGACGACGCCGAGCACCGCCGCCAGCGCCGCCTGCCCGTGCCGGTCCCGGGCCGGCGCGAGCCCGATCGCGCCGTACTCGTCGACGCCGAGCCGCAGCGCCGGCGCCTGGACGGCGGCGCGTACGGACCGCAGCGTCTGCGGATCGAGCGGGCCGACCGCGTCGTGCGCGCCGACGAGGGCGCGCAGCCCGTCGCGCAACACCACGGCCCGGCGCCGGTCGGTCTCCGTGACCGGCGCGGCCCCGACGGACAGACCGGCACGGGTCAGCCAGGCGTCGTACCCGTCGAGATCGGCGAGCTCGTCCGTGTCGCGGGCCACCGAGACGGTGTTGAGAAAGTCCCGGACCAGTTCGAGGCGCCCGGGCGCCGGCCGCGACACGGCCTCACGCCGCCGAGTGCAGGGCCGCGCGCGCCGCCGCCAGCAGCGGAGGGCGCATCGCGGTCGCGGGGATGTCGGGCTGGAACGCGATCGTCGACTCGATGATCGCCAGCACCGCCCAGGCCCGTACCCGGCTGGCCTCGTCCTCGCCGGCGCCCAGCGCGGCGAGCATCCGCGCGGCGAGCGGACGTACCCGGGGGCCGAGCACCGGATGCGCGGTCGTGATTCCGGACTCGACCATCGTCAGCCGCAGCGCCCTGCGGTCCGCCAGCGACAGGTCCAGGTACCGCTCCAGGAACTCGTCGGCGGTCGGCTGCCCGTCGTCGAGCAGCTCCTCGATGTCGTCGTACCCGGGCCCGAGTACGGCCTCCAGCAGCGCCGCGGTGTCGGCGAACCGCTCCCGCAGCGCGGACTCGCTGACCCCGGCCCGCGCCGCCACGTCGGCCATCGTCGTCTCCGGGTACCCGCGGTCGAGGAACAGGTCGAGTGCCGCCGCACGGATCGCTTCGGTCGTCACAGGCCACCCCGTCACCAGATGAGTACGTCTTCCGGTGACGCTATCAGCCCGCCCGCGCGGCACGGCACCCGCCTCGCGGCCGTGTCGTCGAAGATGGCAGGTGGCCATGCGGTACCGCGGGGGAGGTCGGCTGGTGTTGGACCGTCCGTACGCGCGGCGATCGGCTCGGGTCCTCGTGGTGGACGACGCCGGTCGCCTGGCGGAGTGGCGGGTGCGTTCCGCGACGACTTCTTCCTCCTCCGCGTACCCGGCCATGCGGTGGATTCGAGTGGGCTGGACCCGCACGAACGTCGGGAACTCACCGGCCACCGATGGTGGCCACTCGACGAGCTCGGGTCGACCCGCGAGCTCGTCTACCCGTACGGGCTGGCGCCGCTGCTCAGGGACCTGCTGTCCGACGCACAACCACGCCACGAGTACGCGAGCTGCCCTGGCGCCACACGACGTGGCCCGCGTCGCAACGCGGACGAGTGGCGGAGCCGCTCGCACCAGACGGCGATGCCCCGTCACCGGGTGGGTTGTCGGACGGTACGGATGAGGAGGAGGGCTGAGGGCGCGGCAGCGGCGGCGATGACCGCGGTGACGCAGAACGTACGGACGAAGTCGGACGTGGTCGGGTGCTCGCCGTGGAGCAGGACCAGCAGCGCCAGGCCGAGGGAGCCGCCGATGTACTGGGCCGTGGTCACCAGGGCACTTCCCGTCGCGTTGCTCGCCTGCGGGAGGTCGCGGGTGCCGGTGATGAACATGCCGGTGAACGCCGTTCCTTGGCCCAGGCCGCTCAGCAGGAGCCCCGGCAGGATGCCCACCGCGTATCCGCCGTCCCCGGCGACCGCCAGGGCGAGTACCAGCAGGCCGGCAGCGCCGGTGAGGAAGGCCGCGGACAGCAGGCGCCGCAACGGGTACCGGCCCGCCAGCCGGCCGGCGACGGTGTTCCCGACGGTGATGGCGCCGGCCAGGGGTAGGAACGCGATGCCGGCCGCGAGCGCGCTGTAGTGCCGTACGTCCTGGAGGTACAGGGTGACGAGGTAGAACTCGGCGCCGAAGCTCGCCATGTACAGCGCCGCGGCCAGGCACGCCGCGTGCAGGGTACGCACGCGCAGCAGTGCCGGTGGTACGAGCGGCCTGCGCCTCCGCTGGTTGAGTACGAGGAGCGCGCCGGCCAGGAGCGCCACCACGAGTGCGGCGGCGACGACGGGGACGGCGGGCCGGGCGCGGGAGAGTTCGGTGCAGGCGAGGACGAGCGCCACGACCGCGGCGCACGCCGAGAGTGTGGCCGCAGCGGACACGGGTACGCGGGCCGCGGGCGTGCTGGCGCGTACGGCGTTGCCGGCGGCGAGCAGGCAGACCGCGACGATGGGGAGGTTGATCCAGAAGATCCACTGCCAGGACGTCACCGCGAGGATGCCGCCGCCGGCGGCGACGCCGAGGGCGAGCCCGACGGCGCCGGTCGTACCCCACACGCCGACGGCCCGGTCGCGTTGCGGGCCGGCCGGGTACGCCGAGCTGAGCAGGCCGAGGGTCGCGGGTACCAGGAGGGCGGCGGCCACGCCCTGTCCGACGCGTGCGGCGATCAGCGGCGCGGCGGACGACGAGAGTGCGGCGCCGGTCGAGGAGACGGCGAAGAGCACCTGGGCGGCGAGGTACACCCGGCCGGCGCCGAAGACGTCGGCGAGTTGGCCGCCCAGCAACAGGAATCCGGCGAAGAAGATCGCGTACGCGCTGACGATCCACTGCAGCGCGACCGTGGAGAAGCGAAGGCTCGCGCCGATGTCCGGCAGCGCCACGTAGATGATGGAGAAGTCGAGCGCCACCAGTAGCTGTGCCCCGGCCAGCGCCGTCAGCAGGCGGCCACCCGGTGTCGGGGTCGGGGTAGCGGGCACGGTCGTCAGCCTCCGTAGGTCGGGTGGCGCGGTTGCCCGGCGGTCGGGGAGATGGCCGAGCAGGGCGTACCGGAGATCATGGACCGTCGTCGCACATTCCATAGTTGACAGGTCAGGTCTGCATATTCTAGGTTCGACATGTCCGCTCAGGAATGAACCAAGGAGCCCCTGATGTCGTATCTCTTCGCCTTCGCACCGTGGATCGTGTACGCGGTCGTGCCGTCGTCGCAGTGGCGGTGGGGCGCGCTGGCCGGGCTGGTCATCACGGTCGCCGTGACCATCCGGGGCCTGTCGAAGCGGCGCCCGCCGGCCGCGATGATCATCGAGTTCGGCTCGGTGGTGTTCTTCTCGGCGGCCACCGCGTTCGCGTTCGCGCAGCCCCACACCGCTCTCCACTCGTACCTGCCGGCGATCGCTAACGGTTGGCTCGCGCTCATCTCGTGGTTCTCGCTGGTCATCGGGCAGCCGTTCACGCTCGGCATCGCCAAGCAGAACACGCCGCGCGACGCGTGGCACCAGCCGCTGTTCATCCGTACCAACGTGATCATCACGACGGTGTGGGCGGCCGCCTTCACGCTCGGAGCCGGCGCCGCGGCCGTCTGCGCCGCGGTCGGCGTCGGACGGGCGGTCGTGATCGTCATCCACGTCGCGGCGTTCGCCCTGCCGATGCTGTTCACGGTGCGGTACGTGGCGATCGTCCAGGCCCGCGTCGCGAGGATCCACCGGGCCGCCGCCGAACCGGTCGGCACCGTCTACCGGCAGCGCCCGTCCGGCACCGTCTACGCGCGGGGAGAGTGACCCGACCTCCCGCACGGACGCCCCGGCACCGAGATGATGTGAGGACGCGTCCGACAGGTACGACCGACCGGGACTGCCGGGGAGGCATCGCAGTGATCGAGCGGTATGTGGTGGGTCTGCGCGAGATCGACCGGACGCAGGTCGCACTGGCCGGCGGGAAGGGCGCGCACCTGGGCGAGCTGACGCGGATCGACGGCGTCCGGGTGCCGGCCGGGTTCTGCGTGACGACCGCCGCGTTCCGCCGGATCGTGGCGGACGTACCGGCGGTCGGCGATCGGCTCGACCGGCTGTCGCGCGTGGACCCGGACGACCGGGACGCGATCCGCACGCTCAGCGCGGAGGTCCGCCGCACCATCGAGGGGATCGCGATTCCCGACGACCTCGCGGCGCCGGTCACGGCCGCCCTGGCCCGGCTCGGCGCGGACGTCGCCTGCGCCGTACGGTCCAGCGCGACGGCGGAGGACCTGCCGACCGCGTCGTTCGCCGGCCAGCAGGACACGTACCTGACCGAGGTCGGCGGGCTGATGACACACGGCGCGGTGATCGCGCGGGAGTACGGCCTGCCGGCCGTCGTCGGTGTCGTGGACGCCACCCGGCTGATCCGCGACGGGCAGCGGATCCGCGTGCACGGAACCGACGGGTACGTCGAGCCGCTGCCGCCGGACGGCGGTGCTCACTGACGCGGTGCTCACTGACGCGGGGCGGCGGTGACCAGGCCGGTCCGGTACGCGACGACGACGAGCTGTGCGCGGTCGCGCGCGCCGAGCTTGGTCATGGCGCGGCTGACGTGGGTCTTGGCGGTCGCCGGGCTGATCACCATCCGCTCGGCGATCTCGTCGTTGCTCAGCCCGTAGGCCACGAGCATCACGACCTCGCGCTCCCGGTTGGTGAGCACGTCCAGCCCAGCCGGCGGCAGCCGCTCCGCCGGCCGCGCCACGAACTCGGCGATCAGCCGGCGCGTGACGGCGGGGGACAGCAGCGCGTCGCCGCGGGCCGCGACCCGTACCGCGGTGATCAGCTCGGCCGGCTCGGTGTCCTTGAGCAGGAAGCCGCTCGCCCCGGCGCGCAGCGCGGTGAACACGTATTCGTCGAGCCCGTAGTTGGTCAGGATCACCACGTGCACGTCGGCCAGCCGCGGGTCGGCGACGATCCGGCGGGTCGCCTCGATCCCGTCCATCACCGGCATCTGCACGTCCAGCAGCGCGACGTCCGGCACGTGTTCGGCGGCCAGGGCGACACCGGCACGGCCGTCGGCGGCCTCCGCCACGACCTCGATGTCGGACTCTGCGGACAGCAGCGCGCGCAGCCCGCCGCGGATGAGCGCCTGGTCGTCGACCAGCATCACCCGGATCACGCCGACTCCGGCAACGGCAGCTCGGCGCGTACCCGGAAGCCGCCCTCCGGGAGGGGTGCGGCGTCGAGGGTGCCGCCGAGCGCGGTGACGCGTTCCCGCATGCCGAGCAGCCCGATGCCGGGCACGGGCGGGGAGTCCGGTGTGGCGCCGCCGTCGTCGCGCACCTCGACGACGAGCGCGCTCGGCAGGTGCCGTACCTCGACGGTTGCGGACGCGGCGCAGGAGTGCCGGCCGGCGTTGGTCAGCGCCTCCTGCACGATCCGGTACGCGGCGCGATCGACGGCGGCCGGCACTGGCGCGGGCGTACCGGTGTGGGTGAGGGTGGCGGGCATGCCGGCGGTGGCGGACCGGGCGACCAGCTCGGGCAGCGCGTCGACGCCGTTGACCGGGTCGTCGGACTCGGCACGCAGTACGCCGAGCGTGGCGCGCAGCTCCCGGTTCGCGTCGCGGCTGGCGGCCTGGATCGCGGTCAGCGCCTCCGGCACCGGCTCGCCCCGCTTGTTCGCCAGGTGTACGGCGACGCCGGCCTGCATGGCGATGACGGAGATGCTGTGGGTCAGCGAGTCGTGCAGCTCGCGGGCGATGTGCAGGCGTTCCTCGGCGGCGCGACGACGTGCGGTCGCCTCCCGGTTACGCTCCGCGTCGGCGGCGCGCTTCTCCAGCTGGCGCACGTACGCCCGCCACTGGCGGTAGCCCGCACCCATCGCGGCGGCCGCCACCAACCAACCGGCGAGCAGGAACGCGGTCTGCGACGTCTCCCGGACGGGGCTGCCGGTCAGCATCCGGGTGACGGTGCCGACCACCAGCCCGGCCAGCGGTACGAACGCGATCCGCCGGTGCCCGGCCAGGGTTGCCGTGTACAGCGCGACGATCAGCGGCAGGGACGCGCCGTATCCGGGGTAGTCGAGGTCGAAGTAGACGGCGACGCAGACCGTCGTCACCACGACCACCGCGTTCGGCGCGCGCCGACGCGCCAGCAGGGACACCGCGCCGACCAGCGGCACCGCGTATCCCAGGGCGTCGAGGTGGGTGCGGCCGACCGGCGCGATCAGTCCCGCGAGCGTCGCCGCCGCGGCGACCCCCGCCACCAACCCGGCCTCCCGGAGCCGTCCGGTGCCGGCACCCCCTCGTCCCATGCCCGGAACGGTAGCCCAGGGGCCGCGCCGCTGCGTCCTCCCTGGTACGGAGGTCCGGACTACGACCCTGGTGGTAGTCGGCGGCCCGGGCTGTCGCGGCGGTGGGACCACGAGGTGTCATCCCGGGGCCGACGACGACGCGCCGCCCGCGCACCAGCATCGACGGTATGAACACAGCACCGATGCACGCGGCGCCGGGCAGGTCCCGGGCCGACGACAACACCCGCCCGCGGGGCGGGTGGGGCAGAGCCGTCAAGGACCGCCTGTTCCGGGCGTCGACGGGGCTGCACCGGCGGGTCTTCCGGGCCACGAAAGGCCGCCTGCTCGGCCGGGCGATGGGCATGCCGGTCGCCGAACTCGTCACCGTCGGCCGGCGTACCGGCGCGGAGCGGGCCACGATGCTGGCCGTACCGGTGAGCGACGCGGACCGGCTCGTCCTGGTCGCGTCGTTCGGCGGCGACGACCGGAACCCGGCCTGGTATCTCAACCTGCGGGCCGATCCGGCCGTCCGCGTCACGTTTCGCGGGTCGACCCGGCGGATGGTGGCGCGGGTCGCGTCCCGCACCGAACGCGCCGAGTTGTGGCCACGCATCGTCGCGACGTACCCCGGCTACGCGCGCTACCAGCACCGCACCGAACGGGAACTACCGGTGGTCGTGATCGAGACGGGGAGGCAGGCATGATCGGGCGGCTGGACGGCGAGGTCGTGACGGCGGGCGACGCGGCGTACGACGAGCTGCGGCGGACGTTCGCGCACCGCGGCAGGCCGGCGCTGGTGGTCCGGTGCCGCGGCGCGGGCGACGTCGCGGCGGCACTCGACCACGCGCGTACCGAGGGGATGACGGTGTCGGTACGCGGCGGCGGGCACCACACCGCCGGCTTCGCCACCAACGACGGCGGGCTCGTGCTCGACCTGTCGTACCTGGACGGGGTCGAGCTGCTGGACCGGGAGCGGCGGCGGGTCCGGATCGGCGGCGGCGCCACGTGGGGCCGGGTGTCGAAGGCGCTCGCCGCGTACGGGCTGGCGTTGACCTCCGGCGACACCGCGAGCGTCGGCGTCGGCGGGCTGCTGCTGGGCGGCGGGGTCGGGTGGCTCGCCCGGCGGTACGGACTCGCGCTGGACGCGCTGGTCGCCGCCGACGTGGTACTCGCCGACGGGACAGCGGTGCGGGCCAGCGCCACCGAGCACCCCGACCTGTTCTGGGCGCTGCGCGGCGGCGGCGGGAACTTCGGCGTGGTCACCGCGTTCGAGCTGGTCGCGCAGCCGGTGACGGACGTCGTCTTCGGCACCGTCTCGTACCCGGGGGACCGGGCGGCGGACGTCCTCACGCACTGGGCCCGGCACGCCGGGGCCGCGCCGGACGAGCTGACCAGCGCGGTGAACCTGGCGCCCGGCGGTGGGCCGGCGATGCTGTCGGTCTGTTACGCCGGCGGTGACCAGCCGGCCGCCGAGGCCGCGGTACGCCCGCTCCGGCCCGAGGTCCCGGCGCTCGGCGACGACCTGCGGCCCGTGCCGTACCCGGAGATCCTGGCGGAGATGCCGGCCATGCCGCCGGGCTTCCGGATGGCGATCCGCAGCACGTTCGTCCGCGAGTTCACCCCGGAGCTGGTCGAGGCGCTGGTCACGGCGCCGACGCTGGCGCTGAACGTCCGTGCGCTCGGCGGCGCCGTCGACCGCGTCGCGCCGGAGGCAACGGCGTTCGCGCACCGCGGGTACGCGGCGATGCTGGTCGCCGTGGCGATGGGCGACGACGCCGCCGTCGCGCAGGGCGAACCGGTGCTGGACGAGCTGATGCGGCGGATCGATCCGTACGTGAGCGGCGCGTACCCGAACTTCGCCAGCACCGACCGCCCGGCCGACGTCGCGGCCATGTACCCGGCGGCGACGCGGCAGCGGCTGGCCGCGGTGAAGCGCACGTACGATCCGGGCAACGTGTTCCGCCGCAACTACAACATCGCGCCGGGGGAGTGAGCCCCGCGCCGGTGCGGCCCGATGGCCACACCGGCGCGGCGGGTCAGCGGCTCGGCAGGCCCAGGGACTTCCGGGCGAGGCGGAGGAACTGGTCGCCGCGTACCACGGTGTACGGGTCGCCGAGGGAACCGGCGATCGTGGCGACGTCGGTCGGGCCGAGGTTCCAGGAGAGGATCCCGATCGACAGGAACAGCGGCGCGTCACCGGACCAGCCCGCGGCGGAGTCGGCGATCGCCGTCTTCGCCTCGTCGACGCTGCTGGTCAGGTAGCTGACCGCCTGCGGGGTGTCGCCGTGCAGCACGGACAGGTCCGTCCGGTCCGTCCAGTCCTTGAACAACCCCAGCGGCTGGACGTCGGCGATGTAGCGTGCGGCCTCGGCGTCGGACATCGGTACGTCCGCGCCGTCGACACGGTTGAGGATCACCGCCGAGTCCATCCCGGTACGCCGCATGTACCGGGCGGTCATCCCGGTGAACGCGCCGAGCGCGTCGTCCGGCCACGGCGACGGGTACGCGTAGCCGGCGCCGGACGGCCCCGCCATCAGGTAGTCGTTGCGGCTCGCGGTGCGCTGGTAGTGGCTGAGGAACGTCGGCGCCGCGTCGACCAGCAGCGGGTTGGTCGACCAGTTGATCGGCACCGAGCCGCGGGCCGGGTCGTCCCACAGCTGCCGCATCTTGTGTTGGTTGTACTGGAGGTTGTCGCCCTCGGTCATCGAGAACGTGACGTAGACGCGGTTGTCGAGCGTGGGTACCGGCAGCGCGCGCTGCCGGTCCGACACCGGCGCGCGTACTCCGCCGAAGACGGTGAGGTTCTGCGAGTGGTCGGCGGCGAGCACGATCAGCCCGTGCCGGGAGGTCAGCTCGGTACCGTCACTCTCCCCGCCGACCCCGGCCGGCCACCAGCCGAGGAACGCCGATCCCGGCGCCATGCCGGCCATCACCCGGTCGCCGATCGCCCTCGACTCGGGTACGTCCGGGTGGATCCACAGCGTCAGCGCCTTCGTCGCCACCGCGTACTCGCGGAGGTCGCCCAGCGTGGCCTCCGGGTCGAGGCCGACCAGCAGCCGGTGGTCGGTGTCCGGCCACAGCGTGTCCACCGCCCAGGTGTACGCGGCGATCTCGTCGGCGAACCGGCCGCGCAGGTCGGCCACGACCGGCAGCCCGGCCAACCGGTCGAGCTGCTCGGGTGCGGCGACGACGGCGTCACGCAGCCCGGCGATGGTGGTGGCGAGGTTGCGGGTCGCGGGCAGGTCCGGGTCGGTGACGACGACGCCGCGCACCACCGACCGGTACTTGCGCAGCAGCTCCCAGCCGTCGCTCGCCGTCCGGTACCGCAGGCCGGCGGTGCGGAACCAGGTCAGGCCGCCCTCGTCGGCCGGTCGCAGCGTCGCGATCCGCGGGCGGGTGCGGTTGACCAGGCCCTGGAGGCTGGCGACGAGCAGCTGGTCGGCGTCGCTGGCGTCGGTGAGGTCGACCAGGTCGAGCATCTGCGGTTCGGCGAAGTGCGGCAGCACCTGCCCGGCCGGCCAGGAGATGCCGGCGCGGTCCGGGGCCGCGCCGGCGGGGCGGGCGAGGGCGGTGGCGCCGAGCACGGCGGCTCCGGCGGCGCCGATCAGCAGCTGACGGCGGGTGGGACGCGGGGCACGGACGGGGTCCGGAAGCATCAGTTTTGCTCCTCTTCTGAGGATCGGCCCGAGATGTGCGACAACGTTGTCAAAGCCCGCCGGCCTTGTCAGTGGTGTGGATCACGAACCGCGTCCCGCCCCGAACTCCGCCGCGCACCGTCGCGGCACGTGATGGACCGGCCACGCGTCACTTGGTGGGTGCCGCGGCCCGGTGGAACCCCGGCGGGATCGCGAGCCGGGTCTTCGCCAGGCTCGCGGCCGTCCGCGGCAGGAACCGCGTCGTGATCCTGATCGACCGGCCGTACGTCGTCGTCGCCCGCAGCGGCACGTACGTGCGCGCGTCGAACCATGCGTCGCCGGTGACCGTGTCGCCGGACGCGGTGACGGAGAAGCGCAGGTGGGTGGTCGGACGCCCGTCGACCGTGTCGTGTCCGACGATCCGGATGTCCGGGCGCTGCACTGCGGCGCGGATCCCCTGCACCGTGTCGAGCACGGGCTCGCCGGCCTTGCCGGTGGCGTGCTCCGGCGGCGGTGTCGTCGCCGCGACGGGCTCGACGTAGTAGCGCCGCGTGCCGTACTCGACGACGGTCATCGTGCCCGCCTGCCACTGCGGGTACCGGGTGGTCGAGGTGTGCCGGCCGTCGTCGTACGTGTAGACGGTGAAGTAGCCGGTGTCGGGGTCGAACCAGTTCTCGTTGACCTGCCGGTGGGCTGTCCCCGACGGTGTCGGGCCCGGCGCGGTGGCACGGAACGGGCCCGGCGGGACCCGGAAGGTCCGGACGTCGGACCGCGCCGTGGTCCGCACGATCGCGTGCGACGCGTCGAGCGCGGCGATGAGCCGGGGCCGGATCGCGGCGACGGTCTCCAGGCTCGGCGAGCCGGCGACGGTCGGCGCGACGGCCCGGGTACCGCCCGGGGTGTGCGGCGGGACCAGCGCGACGGTGCCGACCGCGACCGCGGCGACCGCGGCGGTGGAGCCGACGGTCGCGAGGCTCGCGCGGCGCCGCCGGTGCCGCCGGAGCGCCGCGTCGAACAGCCGCGGCGGCACGCGGACGTCGCGTACGTGCGCGTCGAGTTCGTCGCGGAGCCGGTCCTCGATCCTGGGATCCATCCTCGTCCTCCCGGTGACGTGCTGGTTCACTGCCGCAGCGCGGCGAGGTCGTCGATCTGGTCGCGCAGCCGGCGCAGGGCGCGGGCGCTGCTGGACTTGACGGTGCCGACCGAGCAGCCGAGCACCCGCGCGGCCTCCGCCTCGCTGAGCTGCTCGAAGTAGCGCAGTACGAGGACGGCGCGTTGCCGCGGCGGCAGCTGGCGCAGCGCGCGCATCAGCTCGGAGCGCAGTTCGACACCGTCGGCGTGGTCGGCGACCTCGGCGTCCGCGGCCCGCCCGTACACCTCGCGGCGGCGGACCAGTCCGCGCCACCGGTCCACGGCCAGGTGGTACATGGTGCGGCGCAGGTAGCCCTCGGGGTCGCCGCGCAGGCGGGTACCGCGGCGCATGACCCGCTCCAGGGCGTGCTGGAACAGGTCCTCGGCCGACGGCCGGTCGCCGGTGAGCAGGACCGCCGCGGCGAGCAGGCCGTCGCCGCGCTCGGACACGAGCCGGGCCAACTCGTCGTACCTGTGCGCGTGCCGCATCCGGTCTCCTCTCCCACCACACCCAAGTACGTCCCGGCCGGCGGAAAGGTTGCCCGCGGCACGGATCGCCGGCGGGTTGCCTGTCGTGACAAGGCCAACAGAACTCGCGGTCCGGACATCCGATCGGGGTGTCGGGACCGTCCTTGCGACGGACGAACGGACCGGGTGGGAGGCGCGCGTGATCGCACGACGAGTCAGGCACGTACGCCGGTGGCGCCGCTGGGTGGCGGGCGCGGGCGCGCTGGTGGTGCTGGTGGCGCTGGGTGCCGTGGGTTACGTGCTGTCGGTGCCGTTGCCGGACGAGCCCGCCCAGCCGCAGGAGTCGGTCCTCTACTACTCCGACGGACACACCGTGCTCGCCCGGCTCGGCGTGGTGAACCGCACGAAGGTACGCCTGTCGGCGGTGCCGGTCGCGGTGCGGCACGCCGTGCTCGCCGCCGAGGACCGCACGTTCTACCGGCACGGCGGCGTCTCGGTACGCGGGATCTTCCGGTCGGTCTGGGCCGACGTGACCGCCGACGAGGCGCAGGGCGCGTCGACCATCACCCAGCAGTACGTGCGCAACGCGTACCTGACGCAGGACCGGACGGTGTCCCGCAAGGCGCGCGAGGCCGCCCTGTCGATCAAGCTGGAGCGCCGGTACGACAAGGACCAGATCTTCGAGCGGTACCTGAACACGATCTACTTCGGCCGCGGCGCGTACGGGATCGACGCGGCGGCCCGGGCGTACTTCGGGGTACCGGTGGAGCGGCTGAGCCTGGCGCAGGGCACGGTGCTCGCCGCCGCCGTCAAGGACCCGACGAACTTCGATCCGGCCGTCGACGCCGCCGCGGCCCGGCAGCGCTTCCGGTACGTGCTGGCCGGCATGCGCGCGATGAACTGGCTCGCCGGCGCGGCCCCGCGCTACCCGCGGACGGTGCCACCGCCGCGCGCCACCGGCGCCGACCGGGACCCGACGAGCCTCGTCGTCGGGTACGTCGAGCAGGAGCTGGCCGCGGCGGGCATCAGCGCGCAGCGGCTGCGTACCGCCGGGCTGCGGGTGGTGACCACGATCGACCGGGACGATCAGCGCGCCGTCGTCACCGAGGTACGGCGGCAGCTGTCCGGCCAGCCGGCCGAGCTGCGGGCCGCAGTGGTCGCCGTGGATCCCCGCACCGGCGCGGTCCGGGCCTACTACGGTAACGACCGCGGGTACGGCTACTACGACGACGCCGCGGCGGCCCGCCCGCCGATGGGCGCGTTCGCACCGGTCGCCGTCGTCGCCGCGGTGGACGCCGGCCTCGACCCGGACCAGTCGGTGGACGGCAGCTCGCCGCAACGCTTCGGCGACCGCACCGGCCGGCTCTACAACCCGGGCGACGCCCAGTGTTCGCCGTGCTCGGCCCGCACCGCCCTCTACGGCGACCTGCCGACGGCGCGGTACCGGATCGCCGAGACGGTCGGCCCGGACCGGATCGCGGCACTCGCGCACGCGGCCGGCGTCGCATCCCGGTACGCCGGCGCGCCGAGCCTCCTCGACCCGCCGCACACCCGGTACGCCGGCCGCACGACCGGCGCCGTCGCGCTCGGCGAGTACCCGGTGTCGCCGGCCGACCTGGCCTCCGTGTACGCGACGATCGCGGCGGCGGGCCGGGCGTACCCGCGGCACGTCGTCCAGCAGGTACGCGCCGCGGACGGCGCGTCCCTCTTCACCGCCCATCCGCAGGGTCACCAGGCCATGCGTACCGCCGCGGTCGCCTCCCTGCTGCCGGTCTTCACCGAGCACGGCGCCGCGGTGGCCTGGGTCGGCGCCGACGGCAGCGAACCGTGGGGTGCCCGCGGCCAGGTGCACTCGGTCTGGTCCGCCACGGCCATGCCGGACCTCGCGACCGTCGCGTGGGTCGGCCGCGAGGACGCCGGCCCGGTACGCGACGACGCCGGGCACGCCCTCGGCGCCGACCTGACCCGTGCGCTCACCGAGGCGACGCTCGGCGCGCCGACCCGCCTGCCGAGACAGGCGGACGTCGGCTGAGTCACCACACCGCGGCGAGCAGCACCAGCCAGGCGGGTACGGCGACGATGCCGACGGCGGCGCCGGCCACGGACGAGACGAACACGGTCCGCGGGCGGCGGGTGAGCAGCGCGGCCAGCGCACCCGCGACGAGGCAGCCGGCCGCCGGCAGGAACGCCAGGCGGTACCCGATCGCGGCGGCGAGCAACCAACCCAGGCCGAGCGTGACGACGAGGAGCGCGGCGGCGACGCCGAGGTAGCCACCAGCACGTGCGGACAGCGACGAGGACACGGGTCTCCGACCTCCGGGTGGGTGATGGCGCCGGAGCGGCGCGTTGGAGACGGTATCGTCGCGTGTCCCGTCCATGCTGTCCAAGACGAAACCGAGTGTTCCGATGCCGGATCGGCATAGACTGCCGCGGTGGACATCGTCGCCGGTTGCCGGGCCTTCGTGAGCGTGAGCGAGACGGGCAGCTTCACCCACGGCGCCGCCGTGGCCCGGATCCCGCAGTCGGTCGCCAGCCGGCGCATCGCGGCCCTGGAACGGCACCTCGGCGAACGCCTCTTCGACCGGTCGAACCGGCGGGCCGGCCTCACCCCGTTCGGGGCGGACCTGCTGCCGAGCGCCCAGCGCCTGGTCCACCTCGCCGACACGATGGAGCAGGACGCGAGGCGGGCGAGGCTGCGGCCGCTCCGGCTCGCCGTCCCCGACACCTGCACGACGCGCGGTCTCGCCGAGCTCGACGCCGAGGCCCGCGCGCACGAGCTGGTCCTCGACTTCCGCCGCGCCGCGCCGGGCGACCGGCTGCACCTCGTCCGTACGCGGGAAGTCCGTGCCGCCGTTGTCGCCGTACCCGCCGAGGACGGGGCCTGGACCGTCGCGCTCGGCGTGGCCGGCGCGTCGACGCTCCGAACGGGGCCCGTGCACCTGGAGAGCCTGCGGGTCGGGCGGTCCGGGCGGCCGCCGCGGCGCCGGGTGTGGATCCAGCCGGAGGACGACGTCCCGCACGTCCGGGACCGCGTGCTCCGGGTACGCGACGCGGTCGGGCTGCACCCGGCACAGGTCGCCGTGGCCGACGCGCTGACCACCGCCGTCGCCGAGGTACTCGGCTCCGGCGACCTGCTGCTCTGCTCCCTCGCGCAGGCCCGCGAACTCGAACTTCGCTGGCATCCGCTCGGCGACCTGCACGTCGCCCGCGGGTACGACGTGACGGCCGGGGCCGGGGCCGACACCGAGCGCGTCCGTACCCTGTCGGCCGGGATCGCCCGGTGTCTCGGCGCCGCCGGGGACGGGCGGGACGCGTGACCGCCGGGACGCTGCTCGACGGGCTGCGTGCCGAGCTCGACGAGGGCGGCCTGCGCGCGTCTGTACTGGTGCGCGACCTGCGCTCGGGGTACGAGATCGGGATCGAGCCGGACACGGAGTTTCCCGTCGCGTCGCTGGTGAAGGTACCGCTGGCGGCGGTGACCCTGGACCGGATCCGCCGCGGCGAGCTGGACGGCGCGACCCCGGTCCGGGTGGAGCCGGGGCGGGTCACCACCGCCGGGCCGACCGGGCTCAGCCGGTTCCGGCATCCGGCCGAGATCGCCGTCGACGACCTCGTCTACCTGAGCACCTCGATCAGCGACGGTGCGGCCGCCGACGCGCTGTTCGAGCTGACCCCGCCGGGGGAGGTGACGCGGGCGCTGCGGGCGTGGGGGCTGTCCGGCATCACGGCCCGGCACCTCGTCCGCGACCTCACCGACACCCCGGTGGAACGCTTCGACGCCGACGAGGTACACCTCGCGCACTCGCTGGCCATCGCCGCGGGTACGGCCGGGCACGGGCACCCCGTCACCCAGCTCGACGTGACCCGCGCCAACTCCGGCTCGGCCCGCGCGTTCGTGGACCTGTTGCAGGCGCTGTGGACGCCGTCGGCGATCGACCCCGACGTCGCGGCACGCGTACGGGAACTGTTGCGCTGCAACGTGTTCCGGCAGCGGCTGGCGCCCGACCTCAGCTCCGACGCGACGACGTGGTCGTCCAAGACCGGCACCCTGCTCAACCTGCGGCACGAGGCCGGCGTGGTCGAACACGCCGACGGCCAGGTCTTCGCCATCGCCGTACTCACCCAGTCGCGGGTGCCGGCAGCCGTGCAGCCCGAGGCCGAGCTGCTCATGGCCCGGGTGGCCCGGTCCCTGCGCGACCACCTCCGCCACACCTGAGCGGCCGCGTCGCGCGTGTTGCCGCCGTTCGTACGCTGGGCCGCATGGCGGGTGTACGGCTCTGCGTGGACTTCGGTACGTCGAACACGGTGGCGGTGCTGGCGCGTGCCGGCGACCCGGGGGAGACGTTGTTGTTCGACGGCTCGCCGCTGCTGCCGTCCGCGGTGCACGCGCAGCCGGACGGCCGGCTGATCACCGGCCGCGACGCGCTGCACTCGGCGCGGTTGGCGCCCGAGCGGTTCGAGCCGCACCCCAAGCAGCGGGTCGACGACGGCGTCGTACTGCTGGGCGTCGAGGTGCCGGTCGTGGACCTGTTCACCGCCGTGCTGGGCCGCGTGGCGATCGAGGCGCAGCGCGTGGCGGGCGGGCCGGCCGAGCGGGTGGTGCTGACGCATCCGGCGGGGTGGGGGCCGCGCCGGCAGGCGATCCTGCGGGAGGCCGCCGGACGCGCCGGCTGGGACCAGGTCACCCTCGTACCCGAGGCGGTGGCGGCGGCCCGCTACTTCGCCGAACACCACGGCGAACGCGCCGGCGACCCGCTGGTCGTGTACGACCTCGGCGCCGGCACCTTCGACGTGTCCGTGGTACGCGGCGCGACGGTGCTCGCCGAGGGCGGGCTGACCGACGTCGGCGGGCTCGACGTCGACACGGCGCTGATCGAACACCTGGAGCTGACGTACCGGCCGCGGGACCCCGCCGCGTGGGACCGGCTGCGTGGCCGGGAGACGGCCGCCGACCGCCGGGCCTGGCAGCAGCTGACCGACGACACCCGCGCGGCGAAGGAGATGCTGTCCCGCACGACGCAGGCGTTCGTGTACGTACCGCTGCTCGACGTCGACGCACCCGTGGGGCGCGAGCAGCTCGACGCGATCGCCGCGCCGCTGATCGACCGTACGGTCGCCGCGACCCGCACGGCGATCGCCGCCGCCGCGCTGCCCGGGTCACCCGTCCTGTTCCTGGTCGGCGGCGCCAGCCGGATGCCGCTGGTGGCCGGCATGCTCCACCGCGGGCTGGGAACCGCGCCGACGGTCGCCGAGCAACCCGAGCTCGTCGTCGCCCGCGGCGGCCTGCTCGGCACCGCGCCCGCGCCCGCCGTCGCCGGCACCGCGCCCGCCGTCGCCGGGCCCGCCGTCGCGGACGCCACGATGTCCAGGCCCGTCGCACCGTTGCCGCGGCCCGCCGATCCGCCGCGCGGCCGACGCGTACTGCTGACCGCCGGCCTGGCCGCGCTGGTCCTGCTCGCCGTGATCGCCGCCGTCAAGGTGGTACCCCTGATCGGCGCCGGCGACGCGACGACGCCGCCGCCGCCGAAGGAGATCACCGGCACCCTCCACCTGTGTACGTCGATGGTGGCCTCCGACAGTCGCGGCTGCCGCTACGCCCCCGTGGTCGCCGCCGACCTCGACGCCGGTCGGGTCACGGACGGGAAGGACGACGGCAGCGACATCCAGATCGGCGGGGTCAACGGCGGCGTCGCCGGCCTCGACGCCGTCAACGGCGCGGAACTCACCGTCCTGGCGGGCGCCGGTCTGCCGCAGGGCGCCGCCGACTGCACCGCCGCGCCGGGCTGGGCGTTGACGATCGACCCGTACCGGCTGACCGACGGCGACGTGCTCTGCGTACGGACGAGCGGGAACCGGCTCGGCTACCTGTCCGTGACGGACCACGAGTCCAAGAACGGGATGGTGGTCAACCTGACCGTCACGTACAAGCTGTGGAAGCCCGGCGCCTGACGGCCGGCCCGCTGGGTCCGTGCCGTGCGCCGTCACCCGCGACCGGTGGCGCCGGATCGGTGGTTTGCCTGCCATGACGACACCGCTGTGGAGCACGGCGTTGGTGGCCGTGCTGTCGACGTCCGGCGCGTTGGCCAGCCAGGTGCTCACCAGCCAGCGGGCGGGCCGACCGCGACCGGGCCGAGGCCGACCGGCGCTACGCGCGCGAGCAGACCGACCGGGTACGCGAGGACCGGCGCGGCCGGTACGCGCGGGCAGGATGCAGGCCGACCTGGACACCTGACCTCGAAACCGTTGCCAGACAAGGCAACCGCGGTACGCCGGGGTCAGGCGGGCCGTTCGCTGTCGAGCTGCGTCATCAGCGCCGCCGGGTAGCGGGTGCCGGCGACCGCGTCGGCGGGTACGGCCCGGTCGATCTCGGCGAGGTCGTCGGCGGTGAGCGTGGCGGCCAACGCGTCCACGGCCGGGCGCAGGCGCCCGACGGTACGCATCCCGACCAGCGGCACGACGTCGTCCCCCCGCGCCGCCACCCAGGCGATCGCGAGCTGCGCGACGGTCAGCCCGTGCCGGGCGGCGACCGGTTCGAGGCGGGCGACGAGGTCGAGGTTGCGGTCGAGGTTGTCGCCCTGGAAACGGGGCCAGTTCGCGTGCGGGTCGCCGGGTTCGTACGTCCGCTGGACGCCGCCGATCAGCCCGCGCGACAGCACGCCGTACGCGGTGATGCCGATGCCGAGCTCGCGGCAGGTGTCGAGGATGCCGTCCTCGATACCGCGGGTGAGCACCGAGTACTCGATCTGCAGGTCGCTGATCGGGTGGACGGCCGCGGCCCGCCGGATCGTCTCGGCGCCGACCTCGGACAGCCCGACGTGGCGTACGTGGCCGCGCTGGACCTGCTCGGCGATCGCGCCGACGGTGTCCTCGATCGGGACGTCGGGATCCAGCCGCGCCGGGCGGTAGATGTCGACGTGGTCGGTGCCGAGCCGGCTGAGCGAGTACGCGAGGAAGTTGCCGACCGCCGCCGGCCGGCAGTCGACGCCGAGGAACCTGCCGCCGGGATCGCGCAGGCCGCCGAACTTCACGCTGAGCTGGTACCCGTCGCGGTCGCGACCGCGCAGTGCCCGGCCGAGCAGCATCTCGTTGTGCCCGGCACCGTAGAAGTCGCCGGTGTCGAGCAGACTGACGCCCGCGTCCAGCGCCGCGTGAATCGTGCGGATGCTCTCCTCGTCGTCGGACCGCCCGTACGCGCCCGAAAACGCCATGCAGCCGAGCCCGAGGGCGCTCACGGTCGGGCCGTCCGTACCGAGGTTCGTGGTGGGAATGCTCATGCGTCCACCATCCCGTACCGGGGCCGTTCCGGCAGGCACACCCTCCCGGGGGTCGCCGATCTCACGGAGGGTGCCCAACACGCAGGACCGGGTAAACGGATTGCCGTGGCAGCCGCCGTGCCGGTAGCACATGCGTATGACCAGAAATGCCGAGGTCGTCGTGCTGGCGCTGTGGGCCGACGACGTCATGGAGCCGCTCACCCGCGACGACGCGGGACGCACCTGGCGGGGGCGCTTCGTACCGATCCAGAGCCAGTGGGGGTGGCTCGTTGGGTGCGGGCTGGGCCGTCGAGTTCGACCGGATGCGGCCGCGGACCGGACTGCTGCGAGACCTCGAATCCCTGCCGTGGCCCCATCCGGGGAGCGTGCAGGTGCTCATCCACGACCAGGACGACGACTGCTTCGGCCTGTGGATGATGCACGACGGGAAGCTGGTCGAGGTGCCCCTGCCGCGTACGCAACGCTTCCACCAGCCGGCCCCAGCGACCCACGAGTACCCGCCGGATCCAGGCATGCTCCTGCGCACCGACGGGTACTGCGAGTTGCCCGAGCAGACACCCGCGCCCGACCGCGACCCCCGCCCCGCGTGGTGAGTTCCTTCCGGGCCGCGCATCCCGCGCGGGTGGCGATGGTCGAGACGGACGACGGCGTACGGCTGCGCACGTGGACGAGCGGCACGCCGGCCGGGTTGCCCGTGGTCATGGTGCACGGCGGTCCCGGCCTCCCGGACTACCTCGGCCCGGTCGCGGACGTCGTCGACGACCTGTGCCTGGTCCATCGCTACGACCAGCGCGGCACCGGCGGATCGCCCTGGGCGGGCGAGCACACGATCTCCCGCCACGTAAGGGATCTGGTGTCACTGCTCGACATGTGGCGGTACGAGCGCGTGGTGCTGGTGGGCCATTCGTTCGGCACCAACCTGGCGAGCTACTTCCTGCTCGCGCATCCCGAACGGGTGGCGGGGCTGATCCAGCTCGCCGGCCCGTTCCTGGACCCGTGGCGGGAGGCCGACCAGGCGGCGCAGCGGGCCCGGCGTAGCGGCGAGCAGCAGGCCCGGCTCGACGCACTCGACGCGAACGCGTCGCGTACCGAGGCCGAGGAGATCGAGTATCTCGCGCTGTCGTGGTGCACCGACCACGCCGACCGGGTGCGCGCGTGGGACTGGGCGCTCGCCGCGGCGCATACCCTGCGGCCCGTCAACTACGTCATGAACGCCCAGCTCAACGCCGCGAAGCGGGCCGACCCGCTGGAGTCGCACGTGGCCGAGTTGCGGGCGCGCCTGCCGCCCGGCGCGGTGATCATCGGCGGGGCCGGCGACAGCCGGCCGGCCGACGCGCTGCGCAGGCTCGGCGGCCGGCTCGACTGCGAGGTCGTCGTCGTTCCCGGCGCGGGGCACCATCCTTGGCTGGACGCGCCGGACCGGTTCGCCGCGACGTTCCGCGCCCACGTACTGCGTCAGACCTGCGGCCCGCGTCGGCGGAGCGGGCGCGGGCGGCGTCGCCGTCGTTCTGAGGCGCGGGACTGAGCTCAGGCGGTGCCGGGCAGGGGCCAGCCGTCCGGGCCGGCGCTGCCGGCGGGGTACTCCTGGAGCGGCACCTGGTTGCTCCGCCAGGCGTGCAGCACCGGCTCGATGATGCGCCAGCAGTCGACGGCCATGTCGCCGCGTACCGACAGGATCGGGTTGCCGCCGATGATGCTCTTGAGCACCTCGCCGTACTCGGGCAGCTCGCCGCCGCCCAGCTCGGCCGCGAGCGTCACCGGGTCGATGACCATCGGGTCGCCGGGGCCGTTGACGTTGAGGTCGAGGCGCACCGGGCCGGTGTCGAGGGCGATGCTGAGGTGCAGCCGGTCGGGGCGTTCGCCGCCGACGAAGCCGGCCGGGACGCGCGACGGCTGCTTGAACGTGATCGTGACCTCCTGCCGCGGGTTGGCCACGGCCTTGCCCGAGCGCAGCCGGAACGGTACGCCGGACCAGCGCCAGGTGTCGACGGCCAGTACGACCTCCGCGAGCGTCTCGGTCGTGCTGTCGGCGGGGATCCCCGGCTCGTCGGCGTACGACGGGAGCCGGCGCCCGTCGATGCTTCCCGCGGTGTAGCGGGCGCGGAAGCTGGATCCGGCCGGGTCGTCGGCCCAGACCCGGGTGGCGCGTAGCACGGTGGCCTTCGCGTCGCGTACGTCGCGGGCGCTGAGCGTGCTCGGCGGCTCCATCGCCACCAGCGCCAGCACCTGCAGCAGGTGGCTCTGGATCATGTCGACGAGGGCGCCGGCCTGGTCGTAGTAGCCGGCGCGGCCCTCCAGGCCGAGGGTCTCGTCGAAGACGATGTCGACGCTCTCGACGTGCTCGGCGGTCAGCAGCGGCTCGAACATCCGGTTCGCGAACCGTACGCCGGCGATGTTGAACACGGTCGAGAGCCCGAGGAAGTGGTCGACCCGGTAGACCTGTTCCTCGGGTACGAGCCGCGTGACGAGCTCGTTGAGCGCCTCGGCACCGGCGGCGTCGGTACCGAACGGCTTCTCGAACGCGAGCCGGGTGTCCGGCGGCAACGTCCGGCCGGCCAGGACCTGGCAGGCGCGCTCGGTGATCGCCGGCGGCAGCGCGAAGTAGACGACCAGCGGTCCGTCGGCGGCGGCGAGCAGGGTGTCCCAGCCGCCCGCCGCGGTGACGTCCGCCTTGAGGTACCGGGCGGTTCGGGCCAGCTCGTCCACCGCGTCGCCGCTCGCGCCCGCCGCGGCGAACGACTCGGCGACCCGGGCGCGCCACTGCCCGTCGTCCCAGTCCCGTACGTCGCTGCCCACCAGGCAGACCTCGGCGCCGCCGCCCGCCACGAGCCGGCCCAGCCCGGGGAGCAGCAGCCGCGCGGCCAGATCCCCGCTGGCGCCCAGAATCAGCAACGTCAGGTTGGTCGGAGTGGCCACGACGCGCTCCTTCGCTCCTCCGGTGCTCGTACGCCGTGCCGGCAGGGGTCGACGCACTCGCGGGTATGCGGCTCGCGGCAGCCAGGGTACGGGCCGGGTGATCCACTCGCGGTGGGAATGGCCAACACGACGCCCGTGTGCGGTCAGTGGACGGTCCGGTGGACCTCGCGGTCGGCGCCGAGGGGCCGGCCGTCCAGGTTGCAGCTCCACGACAGGACCGGCGTGATCTTCAGGTACGGCCGCGTCCCGGCCGGCCCGGCCCGCTCGACCAGCTCCGCCTCGCCGTGGATCCGCAGGTACCGCGGGGACCACGGGTCGGTGCTGGCCACGTCGTCGACGACGATCGCGACCTTCCGGTTCCCGGCCCGTACGTTGCGGAACTTGCGGGTCTTCACCGGGTCGCCGCCGGTGACGAACACGTGGGTCCCGTCGAACTCGAACCCCACCGGCGACACGTCCGGCTGCCCTTCGGTGTCGACCGTGGCGATCCGCGCCAACCGCTGCGACGTCAGGTACGCGATCTCTTCCTCGCTGAACGACACGGCTGTTGTTCTCCTTGTCATCACGGTCCTGGCAGGTCCGAGGGCACGTCAGCGGTCGGCGGCGAACGCCCCGGCGGACGCGGCGAGCACCGCGGTGCGGGCGGCGTGCGCGGGCAGATCCCTCTCCGGGGGTGTACGCAGCACGACCAGGTGGTGGTAGAGCGGCGCGGTGGCGGCGATCAGCAGCCGCCGCGCGTCGGTGTGCGCCGGCAGCTCGCCGCGCCGGCAGGCCCGGTCGACGATGGCCTCGCAGCGGGCGTACCGGTCGGCCCAGAGGCGTCGCTGCGCGTCGTTGGCCTTCTCGGAGCGGAACGCGGCGGCGATCAGCGCCGCCATGATCGGCGGCTCGGCGGTCATGGCGTCCTGGATCTCCTCGTTCAGCGCGGTGAGGTCGCCGGCGAGCGACCCGGTGTCCGGCGGCTGCCAGTCGTCGTCGCCGGCCGCGTCGAGCACGTCGGCGAGCAGCCCGCCGACGTCCGTCCAGCGCCGGTACACGGTCGCTCGGTGCACGCCGGCGCGCGCGGCGACCGCCTCGATCGTGAGCCCGTCGTACCCGTGCTCGCCGAGCTCGGCCCGGACGGCGTCGAGGACCTGGGCACGGATCCGCGCGGTACGGCCGCCGGGGCGGCGGCGGGGCGGCGTGCCGTCGGTGGGGTGTGGCGAAGGTGTCATCGCTGGTGATCCGGTTGCTCGGCGAGGTGGCGTCGTGGCACCATCTTAGTGCATCACTTGTCGCACTAACAGCCCCGGAAGGACGCCGTGCCGATCGTTCCCGCCGACCCGACCGTCCTGCACCCGATCCCCGGCCAGCCGCGGGTGGTGCTGCTGAAACCGCTGATCACCTCGCCGCTGATCGAGGCCGGTGAGTTCTCCTACTACGACGACCCGGACGATCCGACCGCGTTCGAGACCCGCAACGTGCTCTACCACTACGGCCCCGAACGGCTCGTCATCGGGAAGTTCTGCGCGCTCGGCACCGGCGTGCGGTTCCTGATGAACGGCGCCAACCACCGCATGGACGGCCCGTCGACCTTCCCCTTCCCGATCATGGGCGGCTCCTGGGCCGAGCACACCGACCTCATCACCGGCCTGCCCGGCCGCGGCGACACCGTGGTCGGTCACGACGTCTGGCTCGGGTACCAGACGCTCGTGATGCCCGGCGTACGCATCGGGCACGGGGCGATCGTCGCGTCGGGCTCCGTCGTCGTCGACGACGTGCCCGACTACGGCGTCGTCGGCGGCAACCCGGCCCGGCTCATCCGCCGCCGCCACAGCGACGCCGACGCCGCGCGCCTTGCGGACCTGGCCTGGTGGGACTGGCCGCTCGACCACGTCACCCGGCACCTCCGCACGATCATGTCCGGCACCGTCGACGACCTGGCGCGCGTCGCACCCACGCCGTGATCGCAAGCCCTGACACCGCAAGCCCTGACACCGCAAGCCCTGACACCGCACGACGTGACGCTGCACGCCCGGACACCGGAGCCGCCCGCATGACCGCACCGTTCACCGACTGGCTGCGCACCCACGCCGCCCCGCTCGCGTACCTCGACCCGGCGGCGCCGCTGGACGACCTGGTGCCGCTGCGTGACGCGATCGGTTCCGCGCGGGTCGTGGCGATCGGCGAGAACTCCCACTTCATCGACGAGTTCTCGCTGCTGCGCCAAAGGATCCTGCGGTACCTCGTCGAACGCTGCGGTTTCACCGCGCTCGCCTTCGAGTACGGGTTCGCCGAGGGCCTGCCCCTCGACGCCTGGGCGCGGGGCGACGGTACGGACGACGATCTCGCCACCCACCTCGCCGGCACGATCCCCGTCGGTGTCGACGGGCCGCTGCGCTGGATCCGCCGGCACAACCGCACCACCCCGGATCCCGTACGCTTCGCCGGCATCGACATCCCCGCAGCCGGCGGATCCCTGCTGCCCGCCCTGGCACCCGTCGCCGACTACCTGCGCCGCGTCGACCCGGAGGCCGTACCGCTGGTCGAGGAGGCGACGCGGATCGCCGGGACGTTCGCCGGCGGGTCGGCGGCCGACGCGGCGCCGCGCTGGGCCCGCCTCCCCGCCGCGGAACGCGACGCGTTGAGCGCGATCCTGATGCGCCTGCTGGTCCGCGCCCGCTCCGTCGAACCCTGGTACGTCGAGCGGAGCGACCAGCGCAGCTACGACATCGCCGTACGGTGTCTGGACGGCGCGTGCCACGGGGACCAGAGCTTCCGCGCGATGGCCGAGCTGTTCGCCGGCGGCGGCCTACCCGCGGGCACGTCGGCCCGCGACGCGTACATGGCCGGATCGGTGCGGTGGCACCTGGACCGCCTCGGCCCCGGCGCCCGGATCGTGCTCGCCGCGCACAACGCACACATCCAGTGCGAGCCGGTGTCGTTCGACGGGCGGCTCACCGGGCTGCCGATGGGCCAGCACCTGCGCCGCGCCCTCGGCACCGACTACTACGCCCTCGGCCTGACCAGCGTCGCCGGGCACACCGCGGACATGCGCCGCGACGAGTCCGTACCGTTCGGCTTCGCCGTCGAGGCCACGGCGCTCGACGCGCCCGAGCCGGGCAGTGTCGAGGCCGCCTTCGCCGACGCCGGACTCGGCCTCGGCTACGCGGACCTGCGCGGGGCGCCGCCGGAGGGTCCCGACCGTACCCGGATCCAGAGTGCCTACCTGCACACGCCGGTACGCACCGCGTTCGACGGCATCCTCAGCACCCCGACCTCCACCGTCATCCCGGGCTGACACGGCGCGAAACCGTTGGTACGGGCGGGTTTCGCCGCGGCCGTCGGTGCCGGCGCGGTCGCTACGTCGTGGGGTCGGTGCCGAGCGCGGCGTCCAGCAGCGCGCCGAGCTGGTCGAGCTGGGTGGCGGTGAGGGCGCCGAACGAGGACCGAGGTCGTCGTCCACCGCGCGCTGGCCGGCGGCGTGCAGGGTCGCACCCGCACCCTGCACGTCGACGCCGCCGAGATCACCGTGCGGGACCGCACGGCGGGCGCCGGGCCGAGCCCGGACGTCCGCGCCCTCATCGGGTACACCGGCCCGGCCATGACCGACCCGACGCTCGCCGGGCGGCTCGGCGGCGTGGACATCCCGGTCCGGGTGCTGTGGGGCGCGAGCGATCGCATCGTCGACCCCGAGTACGGCAGGGCGTACGCCGCGCCGATCCCCGGGGCCACGTTCACCGTGCTGCCGCGTACCGGCCACCTGCCGCAGCTCGAAACCCCGGAGACGCTGCTCGCCCACCTCGACGGCCACCCGGTCTGACCGCCGGCGTACGCGCCGGCCTAGGCTCGGGCCGATGGTTGTCGACGGGGGTGACCAAGCGGCGGGGCTGTTCGCCGGCCGGCGCGGCCTGCTCTACGCGGTGGCGTACCGGGTGCTGGGGAGCGTGACGGAGGCGGAGGACGTCGTCCAGGACGCCTGGCTGCGGTGGCGCCGGGTCGATCCGGCCGAGGTGTCCGACGTGCCGGGATACCTGGTGCGGGTGGTGACGCGGCTCGCGATCGACCGGCTGCGCAGTGCCCGGGTCCGGCGGGAGCGGTACGTCGGGCCGTGGCTGCCGGAGCCGATGCTCACCGGCCCGGACATCGCGGACGGCGCGGTGCTCGCCGACTCGGTGTCGACGGCGATGCTGTTCGTGCTGGAGACCCTGTCGCCGGTGGAGCGGGCGGTGTTCGTGCTGAGCGAGGCGTTCGGGTACGGGCACGCGGAGACGGCGCGGTTCGTCGGCCGCAGCGAGGTGGCGGTACGCCAGATCGCGCACCGGGCCCGGCGTGCGGTCGAGGCACGGCACCGCCGGTACGACACCGACGAGGCGACGCGGCGCCGCGCCACGGAACGGTTCCTGGCCGCGTGCACCGGCGGCGACCTGGGGCCGCTGATCGAGGTGCTGGCCCCGGACGTGACGATGATCAGCGACGGCGGCGGGTTTACCGGCGCGCCGCAGAAGCCGATCCACGGCCGGGACCTCGTGGCGCGGGCGATTCTCGTGCTGTCCCGCCGCCGGCCGGACGACGCGTACGGACGGGTGGTGCCGGTCAACGGTGGGCCGGGCGTCGTGCTCTACGCGGACTCCGGTCCGGTGCTGGCGGTGACGCCGCACCTGGTGGACGGCGCGATCGCGATGGTGCAGGTGGTCAGCAACCCGGCGAAGCTGACCGGCGTGGCGCTCTGATGTCACGTTCGGCGGGGGCTGTCTCGTCCGTGTGGCGACGACCGTCCACACGAACGGAGACTCCCGTGTACGCCGCCTACCTCGCGGTCACGCTGTTCGCGGCCGTGGCCAACACCGGCACCGGTATCGCGAACCTGCTCGGCAGCTCGTACGCGCACGCCCAGGCGGAGAAGCTGCGCGTGCCGCACTCCTGGGTACGCCGGCTCGGCGTGCCGCTGACCGCCGGTGGGCTCGGGTTGTTGGCCGGGCTCGCCGTACCGGTGCTGGGCACGCTCGCCGCGGCCGGGCTCGTCGCGTACTTCGCCGCCGCCCTCGGCGCGCACCTGCGGGTACGCGACCGCGGCTTCGGCCCCTGGTCGGTGTTCTTCGGCGCCGCGGTGGCCGCGCTGGCCGTCGGCGTCGCGTACCACGGGCTCGCGTGATCGGCGACCGGTGGGGCGTCAGCGCGGACGAGACGGCGCGGCACTATCCGTGCGACGACGTGGTGGCCGACCCGACGCTGGAGGCGTGGCGCGGTGTGCACGTCGCGGCGCCCGCCGGGGCGGTGTGGCCGTGGGTGGCGCAGATCCGGGCCGCGCCCTACTCGTACGACTGGATCGACAACCGGGGCCGCCGGTCGCCGCGGGTGCTGCTCGGGCTGCCGGAGCCCCGGGTGGGGGAGCGGTTCACCACGGCGGGCGGACGCGGGCGGGGCCGGATCGTCTCGGTCGAGCCGGGCGTGCAGCTCACCGGGACGATCCTGGGCGCCGTCCTGTCGTACGTCCTCGTCGGGCAGGACGACGGCTCGACCCGCCTGCTGCTGAAGGTCGTGATGCGGACCAGCCGGTGGATCGCCGTCGCCGGGTGCGTCGGCGATCTCGTCATGGCGCGACGCCAGCTCCGGACGATCAGGCACCTCGCCGAGCGCTCCGCGCCGGGCGGCTGACGGTCGGTCCGCGATGCCGGCGGTGCGCGCCGTCCCGATCGTTATCGGTACCTTCGCTTGTGGGATGGCCCTTGTGGTGACTGCAACGTTCACGTTAACGTTCGCGTCGATCGCGGCCCGGGACGACGGGCCGCGGCCTCCGTGGGAGGAGCGACCATGCGTGCTGCCCGAGCCGGCTGGTACCGGCGGTTGACCGTGGCGGCGCTGGCGCTGCTGCCCGCCGTGGCCCTCGCCGCCCCCGCGTCGGCGGCGCCGGGTGGGTCGGACCGGGCGCTCTGGGCGGACCGCGCCCGCGCCAGTTACCAGGCGCTGCAACGGAACCTGTACCTCGGCGACGCCGGCCACCGGCTCTACGCCGAGAGCACACCCGCGGCGCCGGGCGGCAACCCGTACTCGTACCTGTGGGAGTTCCGGGAGGCCACGCAGGCGACGCTGGACGTGCACGGCCTGCCGGGGAACCGGTACGCGGGCGACGTGGCGGACCGGTTCGCCGCGCTCGGCCAGTACGCCAGCCCCGATCCGGCGCACCCGGGGTACGAGTCGTACCTGCCGGCGCCGCTCGGCGGCGGCGGTGACCTGTTCTACGACGACAACGCGGTGGTCGGACTGTCCTACATGGACGCGTACCGCGGCGGTGGCGGGGCAACGGCGCTGGCCGGTGCGCGCGCGGCGTTCACGACCGACCTGCGCGCGTGGGACAACGACCCGGCGAAGACCTGCCCCGGCGGCATGCACTGGGTCGAGGCGGACTGGAACACGATCCGGGCCGCGAACGTGACCGGCCTGTTCGCGCAGCTCTCCGCGAACCTGTACGCGGCCACCCGGGACCGCACCTACCTGGCCTGGGCGGTGCGCGCGTACGACTGGAACCGGTCGTGCCTGATGAGCTCGCCCGGCCTGTACCGCAACGACATCGCCGACGACGGCACGTACGACCCGACGCTGTGGACGTACAACTCCGGCGCGATGATCGGCACGGCGACCGTGCTGTACCGGGCGACCGGGGACCGGCACTGGCTGGACAACGCGGTCGGCGACGCGCGCGGCGCGATGGCGTACTGGACCGCCGACGACCGGCTGTACAACCAGCCGGCGATCTTCAACGCGTTCCTGTTCCGGGACGTGCTGCCGCTCGCCCCGGCGTACCGGTCCACTCTGGACGGTTACGCGCGTCGGCTGTGGCAGGACAACCGGGATCCGGCGACCGGGCTGTTCCGCTTCCAGGCGTCCAACGGCGGCGCCCCCGACCCGGCGCGGCCGGTCAACACGCTCAACCAGGCCGCCGCGGTCCAGCTGTTCGCGCTGCTCGGCTAGGGCTCGTCGGCGGCCGTGCCGCCCTAGCGGTAGCCGCGTTTGAGCAGGTACTTCGCGCCGGCGGCGAAGCCGTCGGGGCTCAGCACCTCGAAGCCGAACGCGTCGGCGAGCCGGTCGGTGACGTTGAACGCGGCGCACACCGCCAGCGCGTCCTCGACCTGCCGGGGCGTCGCACCGGCGGCGAGTACGGCGCGCATGTCGTCGGCGGTGACGGTGCCCTCGGCGGTCAGCGCGCCGAGCATCCGCAGCGTCGCCCGCAGCGGCTCGGCGATCGGCGCCGAGTCCAGGTCGGCCAGTACGGCCTCGACGAGCGGCGCGTCCCGGTACGCCTGGCTCGCGGTCGCGGTGTGCGCGCCGACGCAGAACGCCGTCCGGTTCACCGTCGACACGTACGCCGCCATCAGCTCCCGGTCGCCCACCGACCACTCGGACGGCCCGCGCATCGCCTCGTGCGTGAACTCCTTCGCCGGGTTGCCGTAGAAGTCGGGCCGGTAGAAGACGATCCGGGCGGCATCCGGCATGGGGTGCCCGGAGAACAGCCGCACCATCGCGAACAGCGCCCTGGTCGTGCGCCGGTACCCACGGTTGAGGATGTCGAGGCGCATCAGCCGGCCTCCCCGCCTGCCGCGGCGAGCGCCGCGCGTGCCGCGTCGTACTGCCGGGTGGACTGGCCGACGGCGGCGCAGATCACCAGCTCGAAGACCTGGTCCTCGGTGAGGCCGGCCGCCCTCGCCGCGGCGATGTCCGCGTCGGTGACGTCCGCCGGCCGGGTGGCGACCTTGTCGACGAGCGCGCTCACCGGTGGCGGCAGGCCCTCGTTGTCGAACGCCCGGGTGCGCTGTTCGGCGGACGCCGCGCCCTTCTCGCCCAGCACGCTGGCCACCAGGGCCCGGTGTGCGGCCCGCTTCCTGTCCTCGTCCGGCACGGCGTCCTCCACGGCTCGGCTCGTCGACCTCATGTATACGACGGTCGCGGTGCTCGGACGGTGCGCACGGCCGCGACGTACCCGTCGGGTCGGGCGAGCACCGTGCCATCGCCGGACATACCGTACGCGCGGCGCGCCGGCCACGGGCTTCGCCGATCTCCGTACGGCGGCGCACTCACGCGCCTATCGTGGCCGTGAGACCGACCGGCGTCGATGCGTTGGAGGCTGCGATGGCCGCGACCGCGCTGCTCAACTCGCTGACCGAGGCCGAATCGGGGCTGCTGCGAGAGACCGAGCGGGAACGGCTCGCCGAGCTCGACGAGGACGCGCTGCTCGACCTGCATCAGCGGATCCGCCGGGCGCGCACCAAGTTCGTCACGCTGTACCGCCGGGAGGCGGCGGCACGCGTCCCCGCGTACGGCGGGCGGGGCAAGGCGCGTCCGAAGAACACGCGCAACGCCGGCAAGGCGGAGCTGTTCGAGGACGCCCTGGCCCGGGTCAGCCGGGCGGTCGCCGCCGCAGCCCGGCGCAGCGCCGTCGACCTGCGCGCCGAGCGGCTCGCCGCGGCCCGCCAGAACCGGCACTCCGGCCCCGCCGCGTCGCCCGCCGTACCGCGGAAGAAGCGCGCCACGCCGCAACGTACCGACAACCGGCCCACCGCGCCGGTGCTGCGCAAGCAGCGGGCGTCGACCCGGGCCGCGGGCGCCCGGCGCCAGGCCCGCCGCGACGCGACCTGACGTACCGGAACATTCGTCCAAGACGGCGGTCCCGCCGCGCGGGCATGGTGGCGGCATGAGCGCGAGTACGCAGATGCACGTGGTCCACGACGGTCCGGCGGACGCGCCGCCGCTGCTGCTCATCCACGGATCCGGCGCCTCCGGCGGCACCTGGATCCCGATGGTCGGCCTGCTCGCCGCGCACCACCACGTCATCCGGGTCGACCTGCCGGGCTGCGGCCAGTCCCCGCCCGCGCCGACGTACGACGTGCCCGACCAGGCCGCGCGCGTGGCCGCGCTGCTGGACGAGCTCGGGCTGCGCCGCGTCGCCGTCGTCGGCCACTCCAGCGGCGGGTACGTCGGCACCGCGCTGGCCGAGCAGCGTCCGGACCTGGTCGGCTCGCTGGTACTGATCAGCACGGGCCCGCGTCCCGACGCGCTGCTGCGCCAGCCGCTGCTCCTGCGGCTGCTGTTGGCCCAGCCGTTCGGTCCGGTCCTGTGGTGGCGGCGGACGGACGCGATCATCCGCCGGGGGATCGCCGCGACGGCCGCCGGCCCGGTGGACCTGCCGGACGACCTGATCGCCGGCGTACGGGCCATCACGTACCGGGGCATGCGGATGGTGCTGCGCCGCAACGGCGAGTACCTCGCCGAGCGGAACGTGCCGGAGCGCCTCGCCGCCGTCGACGTCCCGGTACTGGTGATCTTCGGCGGCGCCGACCCGCGCTGGGACCCGGCGTCGGCGCACCGGTACGACGTGCTGCCGAACGCGCGGGTGGAGATCCTGCCCGGCATCGGGCACCTGCCCGTACTCGAAGCCCCCGAAGCGACCAGCACCCTGCTGCTCGACTTCACCGCGCCCGCCCGTTCCTAGACTGGACACATGCCGACGGGTACGCCGCCCGACTGGGCGGGGTGGGAGGTCGCTGTCCCGCGCCGCCGCCACCGGCTGCCCGGGGTCACGATGGCCGGGTTCCGGCAGCGGGTACCGGCGTTCGTGGACATCACGATGGTTCCGCACCCGTCGGTCACGCTGTTCGTCGACCTGGGCTCGGGGCTGGGCACGATCCGACAGGCGGGCGGCCGGCGCGTACGGCGCAGCTTCGTGGCCGGGCTGCTGCCCGGCGTGCTGCAAGCGGCCGGCAGCGGGGCGGAGTGCCTCCAGATCCGGCTGGCACCGGTCGTTGCGCGGGCCGTGCTCGGGGCGTCCGCGGAGCTGACCGGGTCGGTCGTGCCGCTGGCGGACATCTGGGGTCGGGACGCCGAGCGGGCCGAGGACCGGCTGCGCTCCGCCGCGTCGTGGGACGAACGGTTCGCCGTGGCGGCGGGCCTCATCGGCCGCCGGCTGGCCACCCGCCCGCCCGTCGACCCGGAGGTCGCCCACAGCTGGCGACGGATGGCGGCCGGCCACGGCCGGGTACGCGTCGAGAGCCTGGCCGGCGAGGTCGGCTGGAGCCGCAAGCGTCTGTGGTCCCGCTGCCGGTCGCAGCTCGGCATCACACCCAAGCGTGCCGCCGAACTCGTCCGGTTCGACCACGCCGCGCACCTGCTCGCGGCCGGGCACCCCGCCGCGAGCGTCGCCGCCGCGAGCGGGTACGTCGACCAGTCCCACCTGCACCGCGAGGCCAGGGCGTTCGCCGGCCTCACCCCGACGGCCGTGGCCGCCGCCCCGTGGCTGTCGATCGACGACGTCGCCTGGCCGGTACGCGGGTGACCGGCCCGGGTACCGCGCCGCGGGCCTACAGGTGGATGCGGACCAGGTCCGTGCCGCGCAGCGTGTAGACGACGTCCGCGGCCGGGTCGTACGTGGCCTGCGGCTCGTTGAACCAGCCGCCGGCGAGCCCGTCGAGCACCGTCACCGGCCCCTCGGCGGTCAGCCGGAACAGCGCGTCCCGGGTGACGCCGTACACCGCGCCGTGCCGGAGGAACAGCTGCCCGGCGCCCCCGACCTGGTACGTCGCGAGCACCGTGCGGCGGGCCGGATCCATGACGAGGAGCTGACCGGCGGACGTCAGCCCGTACAGGCGGTTGCCGTGCGCCAGCAGGTCGGCGTACCCGGCGGCGCCCGGCACCGCGGTCCAGCGCCACAGCGTCCGGCCGGTGTCCAGGTCGAGCGCCGCGAGCTGCGCCTCGGTGGCGACCGGCGGCACGCCGTCCGCCCCGATCTCCGACCCCAGGTACGCCACGTGCCCGCGCGCCGCGACGGCGCTGACGCCCTGCCCCGGCACCACGTCGTCGTACCGCCGCGCGGTGTCGGTGCCCACGTCGTAGAGCGTGAACGCGCCGCCGGCGGTGCCGTACTCCGAGCGGCTGCCGATCGCGAGCTGGTTGCGGTCCGGCAGCCACGCCATCGCCCGTGGCCGGTTCTGTACGCCGCCGAGCGCGCCGCGCCGGTCGACGGTGCCGGTCGCCGGGTCGTACGTGTCGACGAACGCGCCCGGATACACCGCCATGTACGCCCGGCCGGCGGCGGGCACGATCCGCTTCGGCTCCCCGAACGCCCGTACCCGGGCGCTCGTGCCGGCGGTGAGGTCGTGCACCTGGAGGCCGAAGTTGCCGCCGACGTACGCGTACCGGCCGTCCTGCACGGCAACCGACTGGGCCGGCTCGGGCGCGGCGGGCATCCCGGCCGCCACCAGGTCGGTGACGGTGGTCGCGCCGGTGTCCGGGTCCAGCGTCCACACCTCGCCGCTGCCGGCGACACCCACCACCTGCCCGCCGGACACGAACACGCCGCGCGTCTCGTCCTGCGGCACGGGCGTGGCGAGTTTGTCCAGCGTCGCCGTGTCCGGCCGGTACCGGTAGACCGAGCCCGACGTACGGCCGGTCAGGTAGACGGCGCCGCCGTCGATCGTGATCGCGTCGACCGTCCGGTCGCCGGTGTCGACGATCGTGTAGTTGCTCGGGTCGCTCCGGTCGATCAGGGCGAGCTTGCCGGACGGTTCGGTGCCGACGGCGATCGTGTCGCCGCTGACCGCGATGTCGTACACGAACGACTCGCCGCGCAGCTCCGCGGGAAGGATGTCGGTGCGCTGCCCGCTCGCCGGGTCGTACGCGACGAGCCGGGCCGCGGCGCCGGTCCCGGCGTACACGGTGCCGTCGTCGGCGACCGCGACCGACCGCACGTAGGTCTGGCCGGGGCTGACCTGCCCCAGGTCCCGGGTCGCGCCGGAGTCCGGGTCGACCGCGTAGAGCTTCCCGGACGGGTACGTGCCGGCGTACAGGGTGCCGTCGGGCGCCGCGGCCAGGTCGAACACGTACGCGTTGGTGCCGAGGCCGGTGAGCCGGGTCGCGGTGTTCGTGGCCGGGTCGTACCGGTGGATGTCGGCGACGCCGTACGTGCCGGCGTACACGGCGCCGTGGTCGACGGCGGCGGCCCAGCCACCGGTACCGGTCGGTAGGTCGGCGTGCGCGACGACCCGGCGGGTGGCCAGGTCGTAGCGGGCGATGACGGCCGGCTGCAGGCCGCGGGTGACCAGGTAGAGCGTGTCGCCGTCGAGGGCCGCGCCGGTGACCGGCGCCGACACGATGCCCGGGCCGAGGTCGTCGACGCGGGGCGCGGTGGTGCCGGCGCGGGCCGCCGACGGAGCCAACGTCGCGGCGAGTACCACCGCGAACCCGGCCGCGAGTGTCCTGAACATGGCACCCTTTCGGTCGCGTCCGAAAAGCGATGGCGCTCATTAGATGTCCCGCGCGGGCGGCTGTCAACGTCGCGTCCGGAACGGTGGGACGAACCGGTGTGCGTACCTCGTGCGCCGACCGGCCGCGACGCCGCACCGGCAGGTCGGCCACCACCTGCCGGATCGGGCCAGGGCGTCAGCGCGCGTCGGCGACCTCGGCGCGCGGGTCCCGCCGGTGGGTACGGATGTGGATCTCGGCGACCAGCCGCAGGCCGAGATACACCAGCGGCCAGGCCACGATCACCCACCGGCCGACGACGAACGCCAGCGGGACCGAGACCGCGAACATGATCGTGGTCGCGGCCGACCACGCCCGGATCCCGGTGATGATCGCCGGCGGTGCGGCAGGATCGAGCAGCCCGGCACGCCCGACGTGCCGGACGACCAGGAGCGTGAAGCCGCCGAGCCAGGTCATGGCCGCCGCGTACACGACGACGCCGGCACCGCCGTGCGACTCGCCGAGGGTCTTGCTCGCCCACGGCACCAGTACGTAACCGAACAGCGAGAGCAGGTTGAGCGTGAGCAGTGCCGGATCGCTGCGGACCACGTTCGTGAACAGCATGTGGTGCGCCGTCCACGTCGCGGCGATCACCGAGAACGACAGCAGGAACGCGATGTACTCCGAGCCGTGCGCCGCGATCGGCTGCCACAACTGCGTCGGGTCGTCGACGTCCGGTACGGGCAGTTCGAGGGCGAGCAGGGTCAGCATGATCGCGATGACCGCGTCCGAGAAGAAGATCATGCGCTCCAGCGCATGCGGTTTGTCGGCCACGCAGCCTCCCCAGGTCGGTGTCCAGAGCGCCGGGATCGTAACAACCCGGCCGGTCGTGCCCGCAGCTCAGCGCAGGTGCTCGACGGTCGGTACGACGAGCCCGAACAGGTCGCCGACCGTGGCGAGTGCGGCGGCCTGCACCGAGGCGACGGGTACGACGGTGCCGTCCGGCGCGGGCAGTGGCCGGGTGGCGGTCGCCGCGGCGACGACGGTCGGCCGGTACCCACGGGTGAACGCGCCCTGCGCGGTGCTGCCGACGCACATGTGCGTCATGAAGCCGGCGAGGACGAGGTCCGGCCCGGCGTCCGGCCCGCGCAACGTCCGCGCCAGCTCCGTGTCGTGGAACGCGTCCGGGAATCGCTTGACCACCACCGGTTCCCCGTCGACCGGGGCGACCTCGGCGCAGATCGCGCCGATGTCCGCCCGGATGTCGTACGGCGTGCCGGGGCCGCCGTCGTTGACGACGTGCACGACCGGGGTACCCGCGGCGCGGGCGCGTGCCAGCAGCCGCGCGGCCGCCGCGAGCGCGTCGTCGGCGCCGGGCAGGGCCATCACGCCGGTGCGGTACGTGTTCTGGAAGTCGATCATGACCAGGGTGCTGTCGGCGAGCCGCGGCGGCTCGTTGTCCAGTCCGATCACGTCGCGCAGTGTGCTCATCGTTCGGCCGTCCTTCGGGTGGGTTGCAGCGCTCCGCCGGCCGTACGCCGGGGGAGTGGTCGTGGTGCCGGGTCAGCCGGCGAGGGTGCGGAAGCGCCGGCGGTACGCGGCCGGTGTGGTGCCGAGCTGCCGGCGGAACGCCCGGTGCAGCGTCTCCGCCGAGCCGAGCCCGGCGCCCGCCGCGACCTGATCGAGCGGCGCGTCCGTGGTCTCCAGCAGCCGCCGGGCGACCTCGATCCGCGCCGCCTCGACGTACGCGGCGGGGCCGGTGCCGGTCTCCTGGGTGAAGACGCGGGCGAAGTGTCGTTCGCTGAGCCGCATCCGGGCGGCGAGTACCTTCGCCGACAGGTCCTCGCCGAGGTGGTCGGCGATCCACAACCGCAGCTCGTCGATGTCGCGGCGGGCGGCCGCGGGATGGCGCAGCGGTACGGAGAACTGGCTCTGGCCGCCCTGGCGCTTGAGGTACATGACCAGGTCCCGGGCCACCGCCAGCGCGGTCTTCTCGCCCAGGTCCTCGGCGACCAGGGCCAGCGCCAGGTCCAGGCAGGCGCTGATCCCCGCCCCGGTCCACAGCCGGCCCCGGTCGGTACGCACGAAGATCGGGTCCGCCTCGACCGTGACGTCCGGATGGTCGGCGGCGAGCTGGGCGGCGGTCGACCAGTGTGTCGTCGCCGTCTTCCCGTCCAGCAGGCCGGCCGCCGCCAGGACGTGCGCGCCGACGCACACCGACGCGACCCGCCGGGCGTACGGCGCGGTCGCCCGCACCCACGCCACGACCGTCTCGTCGGTACGGGCGACGGGGCCGGCGTCGGTCAGGTCGACGGCGCCCGGCACCAGCAGCGTGTCGACCCGCCGGCCCACCTCGTCGAACGCCAGGTCGGTGAGCAGCCGCACGCCCGCCGCCGTACGCACCGGGCCGGCTGTGGGGCCGGCCAGGCGTACCCGGTAGCGGGTGCTGCCGGCGGCCCGGTTGGCCAGGGCGAAGACCTCGGCCGGGCCGGTCACGTCGAGCAGGTCGACGTCGGGGAAGACCGCGATGACGACGCGGTGTGCGGCGGGCATGGGTCCATCGTCGCCGGCCGCGGCCATGGCGGCAATGACGATTACCTGTCACATTCGGACACGCCGAGGTGTGACGGACGCCGCCCTTGACCTGAAGTTCGCTTCAACATCCAGGATGGTCACCGACGACGCGGACACGCGGAAGGGAGAGCCCATGTTGGTGGCCGAGGTGACACGGTTCGGTGCGCCGGACGTCCTGGTGACGCGGCAGGTGTCCGATCCGGAGCCGGGACCCGGGCAGGTGGTCGTGGCGGTCTCCGCCGCCGACGTGCTGTTCGTCGAGGCCCAGGTACGCGCCGGCTGGGGCCGGGAGCACTTCCCGATGACCCCGCCGTACGTGCCGGGGGACGGCGTCGCCGGGACCGTCGTGGCCCTCGGCGCCGGCGTCGACGCGGCGTGGCTCGGCCGCCGCGTCGTCGGCTACACCGACAGCACGAACGGGTACGCGGAGCGGGCCGCCGTGCCCGTCGACAAGATCGTCCCGGTACCCGACGGGGTCGACGACGCCACCGCGGTGTCGTTGACGCACGACGGTCCGCTCGCGCTGCTGCTGGTCGACACGGCGCAGATCGCCGCCGGCACCACGGTTCTCGTGCTCGGTGCCAACGGCGGCGCCGGACTGCTCGCGGTCGGCCTCGCCGCCTCCGCCGGTGCGTACGTCGTGGGCGCCGCCCGCGGTGCCGCCAAACAGGCACTCGTACGCGAGGCCGGTGCGGCGGACGTGGTCGACCCGACGGCCGCCGGCTGGGTCGACGAGCTGCGGGGCGGCTTCGACGTGGTCCTCGACGGCGTCGGCGGCGAGGTCGGCAGCGCGGGCGTGGCGGCGCTCCGCGAGGGCGGCACGCTCTTCGCGTACGGCGCGGCGGCCGGCGGCTTCGCCACCGTCGAGGAGGACGAGGCCCGGCGCCGCGGACTCACCGTGCACGGGCTGCCCGCGCTCGCCGCCGCCCGCGACGAGGTCACCACGCTGGTGGCGCGGGCGCTGGCCGAGGCCGCCGCGGGCCGGCTGCGCCCGGTCATCGGCGCCACGTACCCGCTCACCGACGCGGCCGGCGCGCACGCGGCGATGGAGGACCGCTCCGTCCTCGGCAAGATCCTGCTCACCGCGCCGTAGCGCTCAGTCGTCGGTCTTCGTGGCGGTGTGCGCGGTGGGTACGCCGGCGGCGCAGGTGTTGCTGATCGAGGACGACGCGACGATCCGGTCCGCGTTGATGCGCGGACTGGGCGAGCGCGGCCACGCGGTCAGCTCCGCGTCCAACGCGATGAGCGGGCTGCGCGCGGCGCTCGCCGACCGCCCCGACCTGGTCGTGCTCGACCTGGGACTGCCCGACGTCGACGGCGCCGAGCTGCTGCGGATGCTGCGCGCCGCCAGCCAGGTACCCGTGATCGTGGCGACCGCCCGGGACGACGACGCCGACATGGTGTCCGCGCTGCGCCAGGGCGCCGACGACTACGTCGTCAAACCGTTCAGCACCGCGCAGCTCGACGCCCGGATCGCCGCCGTACTCCGACGGTCCGGCGCCGGCCGCCCCGACCCCGCCGTACGCGTCGGCGCGTTGACGATCGACGCCCGGTCCCGGGTCGCGTCGCTGGACGGCGCGGAGCTGTCGCTGGCGCCGCGCGAGTTCGACCTGCTGCACCACCTGGCCGTACGCGCCGGTGAGGTGATCAGCAAGCGGGAGCTCGCCACCGAGGTGTGGCACGTGCCGTACGGCGGGGCCGACAAGACCGTCGACGTGCACCTCGCCTGGCTGCGCCGCAAGCTCGGCGAGACCGCCGCCGCGCCGCGCTACCTGCACACCGTGCGCGGCGTCGGCGTGAAGCTGACCGCGCCGCCGGACGCCTGATGCGCCGGCGGCTCGCCCTGCTCGTCGCCGCGACCACGTCGCTGGTCCTCGTCGCCTTCCTGGTCCCGCTGGCGCTGCTGGTGCGTACCGTCGCGGAGGACCGCGCGGTCAACGCCGCGACGGTACGTGCGCAGGCGCTGACCGCCGTCGTCGCCACCGGCAGCCGGGCCACCCTGGCCGCGACCGTCGCGCAGGCCAACAACGACCCGAGCCACCCGGTCACGGTGTTCCTGGCGGACCGCACGGTGCTCGGCGCGCCGGCCGACCGTACCGACGCGGTGGAGTTGGCGCTGCGCGGCCGGAGCCTGTCCGTCGACACCGACGCCGGCCGGCAGATCCTCGTCTCCGTGCAGGGCGTGTCCGGCGCGGCCGCGGTCGTCACGCTGGTGCCGCGGACGGAGCTGCACCAGGGCGTCACCCGCGCCTGGCTCATCCTGCTCGGGCTCGGTTGCGCCCTCGTCGCCGTCGGCGTACTCGTCGCGGACCGCCTCGCGCGCACCCTGGTACGCCCGATCGGCGGGCTGTCCGCGGTGTCGCACCGGCTCGCCGCCGGTGACCTCGACGCCCGGGCGAGCGCCGCCGGGCCGCCCGAGGTACGCGAGGTGGCCGGCGCGCTCAACCACCTCGCCGACCGCATCCGGGTGCTGCTACGGCAGGAACGTGAGAACGCGGCCGACCTGTCGCACCGGCTGCGTACGCCGCTGACGGCGCTGCGCCTGGACGCCGAGACCCTGCGCGACGCGGACGAGTCGGCCCGGATCACCGCCGACATCGACGCCCTGGCCCGCGCCGTGGACCGGGCCATCACCGACGCCCGCCGGCCGGCCGACGCCCGCTGCGACGCGACCGCCGTGGTACGCGAACGGGTCGCGTTCTGGGCGGTGCTGGCCGAGGAGACCGGCCGCACCGTGGACCTGGACCTGCCGGACCGCCCGGTACCCGTGGCGCTGCCCGCCGCCGACCTCGCCGCGGCGCTGGATGCCTTGCTGGGCAACGTGTTCGCGCACACCCCGGACGGCACCGGGTTCGCCGTCGGGCTGTCCGCGACGCGTACCGGGGCGTGGCTGGTCGTCGCGGACCGCGGCCCCGGCATCCGCGACCCGGGGATGCTGGCGCGGGGCGCGAGTACCGCGGCGTCGACGGGGCTCGGGCTCGACATCGCGCGCCGTGCCGCCGTCCGTTCGGGCGGCGACCTCACCATCGCCGCCGCCGACTCCGGCGGCGCCAGCGTCATCCTCCACCTCGGCGCAGCGGGCCGCCCGGAGTGACCGTCGGCGCCCGGGGGCTCCTCTTAGCCGGCGCTTAGCGTTGCCACAGCGCGGGACTAGCGCGTACGGCGGCACTGTCGACGGTGTCAGTGAGACCCGACAGGGAGGTACCAACGGTGCGTACCGTGACCAGAATCGTTGCCGTGACAGGGATCTGCGGCGCGCTCGCGATCGGCGGGGCGACCGCCGCGCTGGCCCACGACGGCGGCGGCCACGACGGCGTTCGTGCCGCGGGCCGCGGCGCGGCGCGGCCGGCGGCCAGCGCGATCACGATGGACCAGGCGGTCCGCGCCGCCCAGCGCAAGGTCCCGAACGCCACGGTCACCGAGATCGAGCGGGAGCACGAGCACGGCCGTACGGTCTGGGAGGTCGGCCTGCGGCGCGGCAGCACCGAGTACGAGGTGGACGTCGACGCCACGACCGGCCGCGCCGGCCCGGTCGACGTCGACCACCACGACGACGCGGACGACGACTGACCCGGGTCCGTGCCGCCCGGCCGGACCGGGCGGCACGTCGTCACCGCCGCGACGCGACCATGCACGCGTCGGACCGAGCACCCCGCCGGGACCGGAAATCGGTGGGGGACCAGCGGCCCGGGCCCTAGGGTGCCGGCATGCGCGTGCTGAACATCGTGGTGCCGGCGGAGCTGCTGGCCCGCTGGGCCGACTGGTACGCACCGGACACCCAGCCGTTCCTCGTCGACGCCCGGCTCGCCGAGACCGTCGGGGTGGCGGCGGACCCGACGGCGCCGCCGCCCGAGCTCCGCGACACGTACGAGACCTACGGCGCCGACGTGGCGCGGATCTGGCTCAGCGAGGCCGAGTTCGGCCGCCTGCCGCGCCCGCACCGGGCCGCCCTGGTACGCGCGCAGGTGACGCTCGGCCGCGGGATCGTACCCAGCGTCACGGCGTGGGCGCCGGTGCTGGGTGACGCGGTGCGCGCGCAGGCCGACGGGTACCGGTTCGTGTGGTGGCCGTCGCTGCTGCGCGGCCACGAGGCGCGGGTGCTGACGGAGTACGTCGAGGAGGGTCGGCGGCCCAGCCGGCACGACGAGGTCCCGGCAGCGGTGTGGGCCGCGGCGGCGCGGACGCTGCCCGGGGCACGCGCGCTGGCCGGTACGTTCGCCGCGGCGAGCGGCCCGAACTGCTTCGGCACGGTGATGGCCGCGGCGGGTGTCGCCGGCGCCGGGACGGTGTGGATGCAGCGCGAGCCGTTCGAGGACTGGCTGGCCGGGGTGACGGTGCCGGGTGGCCGGGACGACGAGCCGGGCACCGTCCTCGTCTGGCGCTCGCCGGACGGCCTGGTGCAGCACGCGGCGGTGACGCTCGGCGGCGGCTGGGCGCTGCACAAGCCGTCCCAGGGCTGGATGAGCCCGACCAAGGTCCTGACCGTGACGGACGTCAAACGGAGCGCCCGGCAGCCCGGCCGCCGGCTGCACCGGTACGCGATCGGGGCGTAACGGACTTATCTGGAGCTTCCGGTCGGTTGCCCGTCCCGGGCATTCGCCTCAGGAGCACCCGAATCGAACGCCGGACGGCCGGCGGCGGTGTGGCCACGCGGGGCCGACAAGTCGGGTTGTTAGGGTCCCACAAAAGCAGCCCCGGTTTCTTTCCCATCAGGCCTCTCTGCCCGCCCGGCCCGGATGGGCGACGATCATGACCGGGCCACGGCCAGCCGGTGACACGGGAACGAAGGGTTCAATTGGTGTTCAGTCGTATCGCGATCGTCAACCGAGGTGAGGCCGCGATGCGGCTCATCCACGCCGTGCGCGACCTCGCCGCGGAGACGGGGGCACGGATCGAGACCGTCGCCCTGCACACCGACGTCGACCGCACCGCGACGTTCGTGCGGGAGGCCGACATCGCGTACGACCTCGGTCCCGCGTCCGCGCGCCCGTACCTCGACCTGAAGGTACTGGCGCGCGCGCTGACCGAGACCGGCGCCGACGCCGCGTGGGTCGGCTGGGGTTTCGTCGCCGAGGACCCGGCGTTCGCGGAGCTGTGCGCGGAGCTGGGCGTCACGTTCGTCGGGCCGGACCCGGAGGCGATGCGCAAGCTCGGCGACAAGATCGGCGCGAAGCTGCTCGCCGAGGAGGTCGGCGTACCCGTCGCGCCGTGGAGCCGCGGCGCGGTCGAGACCCTGGACGCGGCGCTGGCCGCCGCGGCCGACATCGGGTACCCGCTGATGCTGAAGGCGACCGCGGGCGGCGGCGGTCGCGGCATCCGCGTGGTCACGAGCGACGCCGAGCTGACCGACGCGTACCAGCGGACCAGCCAGGAGGCGGCGCGGGCGTTCGGCAGCGGGATCGTGTTCCTGGAGCGGCTCGTCACCGGCGCCCGGCACGTCGAGGTGCAGGTGATCGCGGACGGCCAGGGCACGGCGTGGGCGCTCGGCGTACGGGACTGCTCGGTGCAGCGGCGCAACCAGAAGATCATCGAGGAGTCGGCGTCGCCGGTGCTCGGCCCCGAGCAGGTGGCCGAACTGAAGGGGTCGGCCGAGCGGCTGGCCGTCGCGGTGGGCTACCGCGGCGCGGCGACCGTCGAGTTCCTGTACCACCCGGGCGAGAAGCTGTTCGCGTTCCTGGAGGTCAACACCCGCCTCCAGGTCGAGCACCCGATCACCGAGACCACCACCGGCTTCGACCTGGTACGCGCGCAGCTCCACGTGGCGTCCGGCGGCCGGCTCGATGGCGAGCCGCCGGCGGAGCGCGGGCACGCGATCGAGGCCCGGCTGAACGCCGAGGACCCGGACCGTGACTTCGCGCCCGCGCCGGGACGGATCTCGCGGCTGGACCTGCCGGCGGGGCCGGGCATCCGGGTCGACACCGGGGTCAGCGTCGGCGACACCATCCCCGCCGACTTCGACTCGATGATCGCGAAGATCATCGCGTACGGCCACGACCGGGCCGAGGCGCTCGGCCGGCTGCGCCGGGCGCTGGCCGAGACCCGCGTCGTCATCGACGGCGGCGCCACGAACAAGAGCTTCGTCCTCGACCTGCTCGACCAGCCCGAGGTGATCGACGCCAGCGCCGACACCGGCTGGATCGACCGGGTACGCGGGGCCGGCGGGCTCGTGTCCCACCGGCACTCGGCCGTCGCGCTCGCCGCCGCCGCGATCGACGCGTACGAGGAGCAGGTCGACGTCGAGCGGCAGGGCCTGCTGTCCACGGCGGCCGGCGGCCGGCCGCAGGTACGGCACGAGAGCGGCCAGCCGTTGGGGCTCAAGCTGCGCGGCGCCAACTACCGGGTACGCGTCGCGCAGGTCGGGGTGCGGCGGTTCCGGGTCGGCATCGAGGCGGCCGGCGAGACGCACGCCGCCGACGTGGAGCTGACCCGCTTCGACCGGTACACCGGGCAGATCGTCGTCAACGGCACCCGGTACGACCTGCTCACCGGCACGCACGGATCGGTGCACCTGGTCGAGGTCGACGGAGTGGCGCACCGGGTCAGCCGCGACGAGGGCGGCATCGTCCGCTCGTTCGCGCCGGCGCTGGTGGTCGCGGTGCCGCACGAGGTCGGCACCGTGGTCGAGGCCGACGCGCCGGTGCTGGTGCTGGAGATCATGAAGATGGAGACGGTGCTGCGGGCACCGTTCCGGGCGCGCCTCACGGAGTGCGCCGTGTCGGTGGGCAGCCAGGTCGAGGCCGGCGCCCCGGTGCTGCGGCTCGAACCGCTCGGCGACGGCGATCCCGCCGCCGAGGACGCGTCGCCCGCCGACTCGGTACCGCTGGACCTGCCGGCCGCGTCCGGGGAGGCGCCGCCGCGCGAGCGCGCCGCGCGCGGCCACGAGGACCTGCGCAGCCTGCTGCTCGGCTTCGACGTGGACCCGCACGACGAGCGCCGGGTACTCCACGACTACGTCGGCGCGCGCCGCGCCGCCACCGCCCAGGGGCACCGGCCGCTGGCCGCCGAGCTGGACCTGCTCGACGTGTTCACCGACCTCGCCGAGCTGAGCCGGAACCGGCCGTCCGGCGAGGACGTCGGCGGCCACGTGCACAGCGCCCGCGAGTACCTGCACACGTACCTGCAGAGCCTGGACATCGAACGGGCCGGGCTGCCGGACGCCTTCCAGGCCAAGCTTTCCCGGGCCCTCGGGCACTACGGCGTCGTCGAGCTGGACCGGTCCGCCGCGCTGGAGGCGGCGGTGTTCCGGATCTTCCTCGCGCTGCGCCGCGCGTCCGCCGACGCGACCGTTGTCACGACGCTGCTGAAGGCGTGGCTGCGGGAACCGCCGCCGGACGAGACGCTGCGCGAGTCGGCCGGCCTCGCCTTGGAACGCCTGATCGCCGCCACCCAGGTCCGCTTCCCGGTGGTCGCGGACCTCGCGCGCGGCGTCGTGTACGCCTGGTTCGCCCAGCCGCTGCTGCGCCGCAACCGGGCCCGGGTGTACGCCGACGTCCGCCGGCACCTGCGCCACCTGGACACCCACCCGGACGCGCCGGACCGCGCCGAGCGCATCGCCGAGATGGTACGCAGCACCGAGCCGCTGGTCCGGCTGCTCGGCCAGCGTCTCGCCCGCCCCGAGCTGGACAACACCGTGATGTTGGAGGTGCTGATCCGGCGCTACTACGGCAACAAGGGCGTGACCGTCGTGCGTACCGCAGACGAGGGCGGCTGCCGGTTCGTCGTCGCCGAGCGGGCGGACTCCGCCGTCGTGTCGGCCGCGGTGCGCTACGGCGCGCTGGGCGACGCGCTGGACGGCCTCGCCGCCGTCACCGACGGCGCGAGCCCGGTCGACGCGGACGTCTACCTCGCCTGGGAGGGCCAGCCGGAGGACCAGGATGAGCTGGCCGCCGCGCTCCACGAGGTGGTACGAGCCCACCCGCTGCCGCCGTCGGTACGCCGGCTCACCACCACCGTCGCCGGCCGCGCCGGCGCGGTCATGCACCACCACGTCACGTTCCACCCGTCCGACGCGGGGATGGTCGAGGACCGGCTGGTACGCGGCCTGCACCCGCACGTCGCGCAGCGGATGCAGCTCGCCCGGCTCAGCGCGTTCGACCTGACCCGGCTGCCGTCCACGGACGAGGAGGTCTACCTCTTCCGGTGCGTCGCCCGGCAGAACGCGTCGGACGACCGGCTCGTGGCGTTCGCGCAGGTACGCGACCTGACCGAACTGCGCGACCACGACGGCCGCCTCGTCGCGCTGCCGACCGCCGAGGACACCGTCGCCGCCTGCCTCGACGCGATCCGCCGCGCCCAGTCCCGGCGCCCGTCGCGGGACCGCTTCACCACCAACCGGATCGTCGTGTACGTGTGGCCCGCGATCGACATCACCCGCGACGAGATGGAGATGATCGCGGCCCGGGTACGGCCGACGACGGCGGGCGCCGGGCTGGAGGAGATCCTGTTCATCGCCCGGCAACGGGACCGCGAGACCGGCGCGCTGACCCCGATCGGCGTACGCATCCCGTTCGACGCGACCGGCGCCGCCGAACTGACCATCGGCGAGCTGTCCCACGAGCCGGTCGAACCCGTCGACGACTACCGGCTGAAGGTGCTGCGCGCCAGCAGCCGCGGCACCGTCTACCCGTACGAGCTGACCGGCTTGCTCGGTGACTTCGTCGAGCACGACCTCGACGAGTACCACGCGCTGGTGCCCGTGGTCCGGCCGAAGGGGCAGAACACGGCCGGGATCGTCGCCGGCGTGGTGACCACCCCGACCGTACGGCACCCGCAGGGCGTCACCCGGGTCGTGCTGCTCGGCGACCCGACGAAGTCGCTCGGCGCGCTCTCCGAACCGGAGTGCCGCCGCGTCATCGCCGCCCTCGACCTCGCCGAGCGGATGCGGGTACCCGTCGAGTGGTACGCGCTGTCCGCCGGTGCCCGCGTCTCCATGACGTCCGGCACCGAGAACATGGACTGGGTGGCGCGGGCGCTCAAGCGGATCGTCGAGTACACCCAGGACGGCGGCGAGATCAACATCGTGGTCGCGGGCATCACCGTCGGCGCCCAGCCGTACTGGAACGCCGAGGCGACGATGCTCATGCACACCAAGGGAATTCTGGTGATGACGCCCGACTCGGCGATGGTGCTCACCGGCAAGCAGGCGCTCGACTTCTCCGGCGGCGTGTCGGCCGAGGACAACTTCGGCATCGGCGGGTACGACCGGGTGATGGGCCCGAACGGCCAGGCGCAGTACTGGGCACCGGACCTGCCCGCCGCGCGGGACGTGCTGATGGCGCACTACGACCACACGTACGTGGCGCCCGGTGAGACGACGCCGCGCCGCGCGGAGACCACCGACCCGGTCGACCGCGACGTCAGCACGTTCCCGCACACCCTGGCCGGCAGCGACTTCCACACGGTCGGCGAGATCTTCTCCGCCGAGCACAACCCGGACCGCAAGAAGCCGTTCGACATCCGTACGGTCATGCGGGCGCTGTCCGACGCGGACCACCCGGTGCTGGAACGCTGGGCCGGCATGGCAGACGCGGAGACCGCCGTCGTGCAGGACGTCCACCTCGGCGGCATGCCGGTGTGCCTGCTCGGCATCGAGTCCCGGTCCGTACCGCGGCGCGGCTTCCCGCCCACCGACGGCCCGGACACCTACACCGCCGGCACGCTCTTCCCGCAGTCGTCGAAGAAGGCGGCGCGGGCGATCAACACCGCCAGCGGCAACCGGCCCCTCGTCGTCCTCGCGAACCTGTCCGGCTTCGACGGCTCACCCGAGTCGATGCGGCGCCTGCAACTGGAGTACGGCGCCGAGATCGGCCGCGCCATCGTGAACTTCCGCGGCCCCATCGTGTTCTGCGTGATCTCGCGCTACCACGGCGGCGCGTTCGTGGTGTTCTCCAAGGCGCTGAACCCGAACATGACGGTCCTCGCCCTCGACGGCTCGTACGCATCGGTGCTCGGCGGCGCGCCCGCCGCCGCCGCGGTGTTCTCGCGCGACGTCGATGCCCGCACCGCCGCCGACCCCCGAGTACGGGACCTGGAGGCCCGCGCCGCCGCCGCGGCCGGCACCGAACGCGCCACGCTCACCGCCGAGCTGGACGAGCTGCGCGCGTCGGTACGGGCGGAGAAGCTCGGCGCGGTCGCCGCCGAGTTCGACCGGGTGCACAGCATCCAGCGCGCCGTCGAGGTCGGCTCCGTCGACGCCGTCATCAGCGCCGCCGACCTGCGTCCCCGCATCATCGAGGCGATCCAGCCCCGCTGACGCCGTCTGCCGGCGCCGCCACGGCGGCGCCGGCAGAGCCGGCAACCGCTGCCGCCGGGCGTCAGTACCGTGTGAACGGGGCGAGCGGCTTGCTCCTGTGACAGGCTCTGCCAGGCGCTGGCGACCGCCTGCATCTGCTGCTGCGACGCGTACGCGCCGCGCCCCGTGCATCGCCGGGCACCAGCGTTCGAAGACGTCGTAGTCGAACGCGGTGCCGCCCGCGCCCCGCCACTGGTCGACACACCGGGCCTCACCGGTTCAGGTCCGTGACCATGCCGTCGAAGGCCGCCGCGACGTGACCCCAGGCATCGGAGTTGCGCCACGGCACGCCGTAGTGCCCATGACGGACTTCAGTCCGTCGACCACGAACCGTTTCAGCCCGACCGACGCCAGCATCTCGTCGATCCACGCGGCGATGCCCTCGGTGTCGGTGAGCGTGTCGCCGACCTGTGCCGGGCCTTCGGCAGGTGCGCGCTTCCCGACCAGGTGGCGATGCTGCCGGGCAGGAAGTCCGATGCGCCACCGTACGTTGTCCGCGAACCCGCGCAGCGCCGACGGTTCGACGTCGACGATCACCGTCCGCCCCCCGATCGTGAACCGTTGGGTGATCAGGCCCCGGCCGGCCCCCTGACCTCCGCCGCCGGCCCGGTGGGCCGCGTGGCGGCGTGTCGGAGTCGGTCGGCCGCGGCGGGCGTGAGCATCGGAAGCGCGGCGGCAGCCGCGTCCGGATGGGCGCGGACGTGATCGGTGAGCCGGTCGTCGTCCCACTCGGCCAGTAGCCGCGCGGCGCGCACCGGGTACCGCCGGCACGCCCGGGCGAGCTGGCCGGCGGCGTGCTGCCGGTCGACGCCGCGGTGCAGGAGGAGCGTACGGAAGGCGTCGTCGGTCGGTGTGGTGGCGAGCACCGCCATGATCCGCCGCCGGCCACGCGCGCCCACCCGGCTGTCGAGGCCGCCTTCGAGCAGCTCCGTGAGCACCGGGCCCAGCCCGTCGACCATGGTGTAGAGCAGCGTCGGGTCTTCGAGCTGCCAGCGGCCCAACGCCGATCGCAGCGTGTCGAGCTGCCTGGTGGTCCCGGCCGCCATGGCGAGCTGCGCCACCGTGTCCGGGTGGGCGTTCTGGTGGACCACGGCCGCGCAGTCGGCGTCGACCCAGTCGTGCTCCGTCGGCAGCAGGAACGAGACGGCGATGCGGCGCTCCGGACGAGGACCCGAGCGGAGCCCCGCAAGCCCAGCCCGCGCCGCCGCGTACTCGTCGTCGGAGGCGCCGGCGAGCAGCGCCCGCGCCACCGGCAGCAGGTGCGGATGCTCGTAGCGCGGCGGTACCCAGGCCGGTGTGGCCGTGCCGACCGCGATCCGGGCGCAGTCGGCCAGGTGCACGGCCGCGACGGCGGCGTACGCCGGGCCGTGGGTCGCGGCCCACGTCTCCACCAGGACGCGGTACCGCCGGCGCTCCGGCCAGTTCAGTTCGTCGGCGATCAGCGCGGCGGTGGCCGCGGCGGCGAGCGGACCGGCAGTCGCCGGGTCGTCGAGCCACGCCTGCGCCGGGTCGAGCAGGCCGGGGTCGCCGCGCCCGGCGCGCAACGCCGTCGACGACCGGGCCCTGGCCACGACGTACGCGGCGTCGGCGGCGGCCGTGTCGGCATCGGGTGGAGCCGGCGCCGGGACACGGCCACCGCGGCGCGGCACCACCCAGCGCCGCCACGCCGCGGGGATGACGAAGGTGTCCTCGTCCGCCGGTCTCCGCACCACGGTGCCCACCTCCTGCCGGTCGCCGACACGCGCGGCCGTCACGGTAGCCGCCCGGTACGACACGGTGGCCCCGCGCGGGTCAGGTCGTGGGCCCGCCCAGCCACAGTCGCAGCGACTTGTCGAGCCCGGTGTCGGCCTCGTCGGTGGCGGCCCAGGCGACGTACCCGTCCGGCCGGACCAGCAGCGCGCGCAGGTCGGCGTCGTCGGCGGTCGCGGTGTGGACGGTGAGCCGGTCGGCGTACCCGTCGGCGGCGGGACGCAGGTCCGCGTCGTCGGCCAGGTCCAGCAGCAGCGCCCGCCCGTCGTGCAGGTGGTCGGCGAGCCGGGTGCCGTCGCCGAGCGCCAGGTCGGGCGCGCTGTGGCCGACCAGCGGGTGCTCGCCCGGCAGCTCGTACCGCTGCCAGAGCCCGGCGATGCGGGTCGCGAGGTACGTCGCCCCGTCGGTCCGGGCGGCGAGATCCGCCACCACGGCACGGATCGCGCGCGCGTGCGGGTCCGGCCGCATGATCGCGATCTGCGCGCGGGTCCAGTCCAGCACCCACGCGCCGACCGGGTGCCGCTCCGCGGTGTACGTGTCGAGCAGCCCGTCCGGCGCCCACCCGCGCACGGTGGCGGCGAGCTTCCAGCCGAGGTTCGTCGCGTCGCCCATGCCCAGGTTCAGCCCCTGCCCGCCGAACGGCGAGTGCACGTGCGCGGCGTCGCCGGCCACCAGCACGCGACCCCGGCGGTACGTGGTGGCCTGCCGCGCGTTGTCGGTGAACCGGGTGACGCTGGCGATCGCGTCGACGGTGACCTCGGTGCCGGTGACGCGGCGTACCGCGGCCTGTAGCTCGGCCGGGGTGACCGGTGCGGTCCGGTCGGCCGGCGCGCCGCCGAACTCGGCGACCAGGATCCGGTCGGGATGCGGACCGTGCGCGTACACCCCGGTGTCGGTGACGTGCCAGCCGCGGGCGAGGTTCTCGGCGCCGCGCATCGTCGCCATCGCCTGGTACGCGGTGATTTCCGGTGGCGTGCCGGGGAAGTCGAAGCCGGCGCCCTTGCGTACGAGGCTGCGTCCGCCGTCGCAGCCGACCAGCCAGCCGGCCCGGAGGACGCCGGCGTCGGTGTCGACGGTGACGCCGTCGCCGGTGTCGTCGAAGCCGGTGACGGTGACGCCGCGGCGGATGTCGACGCCGATGTCGCGGGCGCGTCGTTCGAGGATCGCTTCGAGCTGCTGCTGGCTCACGAGGCTCACCGCGCCGAGGTCCCCCTGCGTGGCGAGGACCGGGTCGTTCGGGTCGACCGCGTCCGCGTCGAGCATGATCCCGGCGAAGTGCCCGACGAAGCGGGGTGCGGGACGGCCGGCTGCCTGGGGGCGTGGCCCGAACCGGCGCATGTTCTCGTCCCGTGCCGCCTGCAGCTCGGGAAGCAGGCCGCGACGGTACAGCGCCTGGACCGTCGGCGAGTTCAGCGCGCCGGCCTTGATCGTCGGGTCGATGTCGGTGCGCCGCTCCAGCACGGTCACCGAGACGCCCGCGAGCCGCAGCTCGGTCGCCAGCATCAGCCCGACGGGCCCGCCGCCGGCCACGATCACGTCGCTCTGTTCCGTCATGTCGCCCTCCCTCGTTACGTCCGCGGTAAAGGTATAGTCAATGTAAGTTTTTAGCAAGTATAGTTCCGGGCATGACGAACGAGCCTGGGCTGCGAGAACGCAAGAAGCGCGCGACGCGGCAGCAGATCTCCGACATCGCGACGGGACTGTTCCTCGAACGCGGCTTCGACGGCGTGACCGTGGCCGACGTGGCCCGTGCCGCCGACGTGTCCACCAAGACCGTGTTCAACTACTTCCCGCGCAAGGAAGGGCTGTTCCTCGACCGGCTCGACACGCTCGGCGAGATGATCACGCACGCCGTCCGCGAGCGTCCCGCGGACACGACCGCGCTGCGCGCGCTGCGCGACATGTACCTGTCGCTGCTTCAGGAGCGCAACCCGGTCGTCGGGTACGCCCGGGCCGAGTACGCGGACTTCTGGCGCGTCGTGACGGGATCGTCCGCCCTGCGCGCGCGGGTACGCGAAGCCGTCGAGGAGCTGGAGGACCTCGTCGCCCGGCTCTACGCGGAGGCCGAGGGCATCGACCCGGACGGCGTCCGCGCCCGCCTCGCCGGTGCGTACGTGCTCGCCGCGCACCGCACCGTCTATCTCACCGCCGCCCGCCGGATCCTCGCCGGCGAGGACGCCGACGCCGTCGCCGCGGACGGCGTCGACCGCTACCACCAGGCGTTCGACGCGGCGGAACGGGCCATCGACGCCCTCTGACGGGGCGCCGGCGACGGCCAGGGACCGTCCAGGTGATCTTGTTACGGTGAGGCATGGACGGCTGGAGTACCCGGCCGGGTTCGGCCCGGCGCACCGAGATTCGCTCGCATTCCATGCCCGAGCGGCGATCATGCTGATCGCGCTGGGGATCGTGCTCATGGTGGCGGTGACCGCCGGCACGGGCTACTTCGTGGCGCAGGAGTTCGCCTACCTCGCGGTCGACCGCGGCCGGCTCGCGCGCCTCGCCCAGGACGGCGACGAGGCCGCCCGGCGCGCGCTGCGGGTCACCGAACGCCAGTCGTTCGTCCTGTCCGGCGCGCAGGTCGGCATCACCGTGACGGCCCTGCTCGCCGGATACCTGGCCGAACCGTACCTGGGGGCCGGGCTGCGGCCCGTGCTGGCCGCGGTCGGCCTGCCGGCGGGCGCCGCCGGCGTCGTCGCCGCGACCGCCGCCCTGCTCGCCGCGACCGTGGTGCAGATGGTGTTGGGGGAGCGGGCACCGAAGAACCTGTCGATCGCCCGACCGGTACGGCTGGCCCGCGCCCTGTCGCGCAGCACCCTCTGGTACCTGAGGGTGGCCGGTCCGCGCATCTCGTCGGGCCGGCCCTGCACGCGGTCGGTCTGCCGGAGGCGTTCGCGTACGGCATCGGGTTCGTGGCGGCGCTCGCGTTCATCACGTTCGTGCACATCGTGATCGGTGAGATGGCACCCAAGTCGGCGGTCATCACCCACCCGGAAAGCTCCGCGCGGGCGCTCGGACTGCCGTTCCGCGCGTTCGCCCGGGTGGCCCGGCCCGGCCTGGCCGTACTCAACGGCGCGGCCAACCTGGCGCTGCGGCTGGTGCGGGTCACCCCGGTCACCGAGCTGGACACCACCCGCGACCCCGCCGAACTGCGGGTGCTGCTGCGCCAGTCGCACGAGGCTGGCCTGCTGCCCGCCGAGCAGTACCGGACGCTCGACGGCACCCTCGCGTTGCGCGTCACCGCGGTCGACGCGTTGATGCGGCCACGCGACCGGATGGCGACCGTACCCGCGGGCGCGAGCCCGGCCGACATCCAGGACGCGCAGCGGCGTACCGGCCGGTCCCGGTTTCCCGTCGTGGCGGCCGACGGGAACGTCGTCGGTGTCGTCCACGTACGGCACACGCTGGTCACCGACCGCGGCACCGCGCGCGAGCTGGCCCGGCCGCCGCTCGTCCTCCGTGCCGGGACCGACGCGTACGCGGCGCTCGCCACCATGCGGTCCCGCCGGACGCACCTGGCACTCGTATCGCGCGCCGGCGCGTTGGTCGGCCTGGTCACCCTGGAGGACCTGGTCGAACAGCTCATCGACGAGTTCGACGACGAGACCGACCGTCCCGTCGCCGCGACCGCGCCGTGAGCCGGGTCAGTAGCCCCACTTCTCGCAGTACGGGCGCAGCTCGGCGGGGACCTCGTCGATCGACGGGAGCGTGCGGCCCTCCTGCGGGCGCCCCGACTTGATCTTTCCCGACCAGTCGCCCAGCCCGCGGCGGAACCGGGTGTGCCCGCGCTTGCCGTACTCGACCATCTCGGGCTCCCACTCCACCCCGAGGAACTCGCACAGCCGGCGCGTCTGCGTCTCGGGTTCGGCGGTCAGATCCTCGTACGTGACGTCGAGGCCCGGCAGGTCGCCGCGGGCCCGCTCCAGGCCCGTGACGTAGCGCAGGACGTCGGCCGTCACCTCGTCGGTGCCCAGCTTGGGATGGGCCTCCTGCCAGGACTGGTGGATCGATCCCGGGTGCCGCAGCAGGAACACGAACCGCGCGTCCGGCCACGTCGAGGCGAGCGTGCGGTAGAGGAACACGTGGTACGGCGTCTTCTCCACGAGGACCGACTTGCCGCTGTCGCGCAGCATCCTGGCCAGCATGGCGTCCCACGTCATGCGGGTCAGCTCCTGCTCGTCCAGCCCGGCCTCCTGCACGGCGGCCTCGGCGAACCAGCTGTCGGCGCTGGCCTGGATGTTGCCCAGGTGCATCTCGTGCGGCGCGAAGATCTCGGAGTGGCTGCCCAGCATCACGCGCAGCAGCGTCGAGCCGCTACGGATCGAGGACAGGACGAACACCGGTGCCCGCAACAACCGCTCGGCCTCCACGACCCGTCGGGCCCCCGTCCCCTCCCGGACGATCTCGTACCCCGTGGTCCGCCGTAGCACCTGGTTAATCGATCTCTTCATGCTCATCGGCGGCCACGTTAACCTATCTTGCCGTTGGTTAACCTGAGTGGTTTATATGAATTCGTCCACCGGTCCGACCCCCGCTCGCGGCCCTCTCGCCGGGCGGTTGTCGACGGGTCGGCGGCGGGCGACGCGGGCCGGACACGCGAAAGGCAGGGAGTCGACGAACTCCCTGCCACTCTCAACATATAGCGGAGCGGGGGACTTGCCGCAAGCCCCGGTGAGTGCTGCACAATCTGCGGCCGAGGCCAGGACCTGCGGAAACCCGCGACCGTCGGGGCGACGGCGTGGCGCGGCTGGCCCACGACATGGGGGGTTCGATGTTCGACGTGATCGTGGTCGGTGCCGGGCCGGCCGGCGTGACGCTGGCCGCCGAGCTGCGGCTGCACGGCGTACGCGTGGTCGTGGTGGAGAAGGCAGCGGAGCCGTCACCGGTGGTGCGCGGTCTGGGCATGCACGTACGCAGCATCGAGGTGATGGACCAGCGCGGCCTGCTGGACCGGTTCCTGGCGCACGGCCAGCGGTACCCGCTCGGCAGCTTCTTCGCCGGGATCGCCAAGGCGCAGCCGGAACGGCTGGACACCGCGCATCCGTACGTCCTGGGCATGCCGCAGCCGATCATCGACCGGCTGCTGACCGAGCACGCGGTCGAGTCGGGCGCGGAGCTCCGGCGCGGCGCGGAACTGGTGGGGTTGAGCCAGGACGACGACGGCGTGACGGCCGAGCTGGCCGACGGCGGCCGGCTGCGGTCGCGGTACCTGGTCGGCTGCGACGGGGGCCGCAGCACGGTCCGCAAGCTGCTCGACATCCCGTTTCCCGGTGAGCCGAACCGGGTCGAGATGCTGCTGGCCGAGATGGAGCTGACGGAGTCGGCGGAGACGGTGGCCGCCGTGGTCGGCGAGATCCGCAAGACCCAGCTGTTCTTCGGCGTCGGGCCGGTCGGGGACGGGCTCTTCCGCGTCGTCGTACCCGCGGCGGGGCTGGCGGAGGAGCGCGGCATGCCGCCGGCGTTCGATGAGGTCACGGCACAGATGCGGGCGTACGCGGGGACGGACTTCGGGGCGCACTCGCCGCGCTGGCTGTCCCGCTTCGGTGACGCGACCCGGCTCGCGGAACGCTTCCGGAGCGGCCGGGTGCTGCTGGCCGGCGACGCGGCGCACATCCATCCGCCGATGGGCGGGCAGGGACTCAACCTGGGCATCCAGGACGCGTTCAACCTCGGCTGGAAGCTGGCCGCGGCGATCGACGGCTGGGCCCCGGCCGACCTGCTCGACAGCTTCGAGCGTGAACGACGCCCGGTGGCGGCCGACGTCCTCACGAACAGCCGCGCCCAGATGGAGCTGATGTCCACCGAACCCGGCCCGCGGGCGGTACGCCGGCTGATGACGGAGCTGATGGACTTCGAGGAGGTGAACCGCTACCTGATCGAGAAGATCACCGCGATCGGCATCCGGTACGACTTCGGCCCCGGGCACGACCTGCTCGGCCGCCGGATGCGGGACCTGACGCTCAAGCGGGGCCGCCTGTACGAGCTGACCCACGCCGGTCGTGGCCTGCTGCTCGACCAGACCGGACGGCTGTCGGTGGCGGGCTGGGCGGACCGCGTCGACCACGTGGTCGACGTCGCCGAGGACCTGGCCGTACCGGCGGTGTTGTTGCGGCCGGACGGTCACGTGGCCTGGGTCGGTGACGACCAGCGGGAGCTGCTCGGCGCGCTGCCGACGTGGTTCGGCGCCGCGGCCGGCTGACCGGCCGCGGCGACGGGCTCGGAGCGGTCAGCGTTGCAGGGCCGCTTCGAGCTCCTCCAGGCTCCTGCCCTTGGTCTCCGGCAGGATGAACCTGGTGAACGCCCACATCGCCGCGCACAGCACGGCGAAGCCCCAGAACGTCCAGCGTCCGCCGACGGCCTGCAGCACCGGCAGGAAGCTCAGCGAGATCACGAAGTTCATGCCCCAGTTCATGACGAGCGTCGCGCCCATCGCCTTGCCGCGTACCCGGAGCGGGTAGATCTCGGACGGGATGACGAACACGACGGTGTCCACGCTGACCGCGACCGCAGCGATGTACACCAGCAGGCAGGCGACCGCGATCCACACGCTCGCGCCGTGCAGCGCGCCCGTACCGAGGATCCAGCCGAGGACGAGCAGTGCCGGGATCATGAATCCCAGGCCCCACAACAGGAGTGGCCGTCGCCCGGCCCGGTCGATGAGGGCCATGCCGACCAGGGTCATGACGACGTTGACGACGCCGACACCGACGGTCGCGAGGGTGGCGGCGGACGCGCCGAGCCCGCCGTGGGTCAGGATCGACGGCGCGAAGTAGATGACGGCGTTGACGCCGGTGAGCTGGGCGAGGAACTGCACGCCGAGACCGATCAGCAGGATCGGGGCGACCCGCCGGGACACGACGTCACGCCACCGTCCGGCGCCCTCGGCCCGCGCCGCCCGGATCTCCGCCATCTCCTCGGCCACCGCGGCCTCGACGTCGGTACCGGCGCGCAGCCGGAGCAGGATCGACCGGGCCTCGTCGAGCCGGTCCCGGGTGATCAGCCAGCGCGGGGTCTCCGGCAACGTCGCCATGCCGGCCGCGAGCAGCGCCGCCGGCAGTACCGCGAACGCGAACATCCACCGCCAGCCCTCGATCGGCGCGAGCAGGTAGCCGAGGAGGTAGCTGACGAGGATGCCGACCGTGATCATGAGCTGGTTGACGACGATGAGCCGGCCGCGGCTGGCCGGCGGCGCTATCTCGGCGATGAACAGCGGTACGAGCACCGACGCGGCGCCGACCGAGATGCCGATGACGACGCGGGCCGCGGCGAGGGCGATCGCGTCGGGCGACACCGAGGCAAACAGCCCACCGAGCGCGAACACGCCCGCGGCGGCGAGGATCGTGCGTTTCCGGCCGTACCGGTCGGCGAGGGGGCCGCAGCCGATCGCGCCGATGACGGCGCCGACGGCGAGGGCGCTGGCGATGAGGCCCTGTTCGAACGCGCTCAGACCGAACTGTTTCTGGATGAAGATGAGTGAACTGGAGATCACGCCCGTGTCGTAGCCGAACAGCAGGCCGCCGATGGCCGCCGTGGCCGAGGCGACGAGCACCAGCCGCCCGGTACGACCGGGCGCGGTGACGGCGGGTGGCGTGCTGGACCGGGTCATGCGTCCCCCACAGTACGACGACAGTAACTGTCGTCAATTGGCATCAAGATAACTGCTACTGTTATCCATGGAACGGCGAAGCGCAAGGGAGAGCCATGGACTCGTACGCGGTCGGCGTCGACGTGGGCGGTACGAAGATCGCCGCGGGGCTGGTCGGGCCGGACGGCGCGCTCGTCGCCCGGCACACCCTCCCCACCCCCCGGGACCGTGACGCCGGTGCCGTGCTCGACGCGATCGAGTCCGCCGCCCGTACCGTCGCGGCCGGGCACCGGATCGCCGCGCTCGGCGTCGGTACCGGCGGGGTCGTGGACACCGCCACCGGCGTGATCGTGTCCGCGACCGACCTCCTGCCGCCCGACTGGGTCGGCTGCCGGGTCGGGCCGCGCCTCCGGGAACGGCTCGGCGTACCCGTCGCGGTCGACAACGACGCCAACGCGCTCGCCGCCGGCGAGCTGGCCGGCGCCGGACCCGACACCGTGCTGTACGCCGCCATCGGTACCGGCATCGGCGGCGCCCTCGTCGTCGACGGCGCCCTCCGGCACGGCCGGCACCACACCGCCGGCGGCATCGGGCACCTGCCCGTCGCCACCGACAGCCCGCGCCGCTGCTCCTGCGGTCGGCCCGGCCACCTGGAAGCCGTCGCGAGCGGGCCCGCCATCGCCGACGCGTACCGGCCGGGGACGGCCGACCTGCGCGCCGTCGTGGCCGCCGCCGACGCCGGCGACGACCGGGCCGCCGCCGTCCTCGACTCCGCCGCCGCCGTCGCCGGGCGCGCCCTCGCCGGCGCGGCCAACCTCGTCGACCCCGACCGGGTCGTCGTCGGCGGCGGTGTCGCACAGATCGGCCCGCGCTTCCTCGACCCGCTGAACGCCGCGTTCGCCGCGGAACTGCTGCCGCCGCTCGGCGCACTGCGCGTCGAACCCGCCCGGCTCGGCGCCGACGCGTCGGTACTCGGTGCCGCTGCCCTGACCACACCACTCATCCGGAGGAACGCGTGACGCCCCTGCTCACCGGCCTTGCGGGCCGCCTCATCGTGTCGTGTCAGGCGCGGACCGGCAGCCCCCTGCGCGACGTGGACACCATCGCCCGGCTCGCCCGGGCCGCCGTCGCCGGCGGCGCCGCCGCGATCCGGGTCAACGGCCCCGACGACGTGACCGCCGTACGCGCCGCGGTCGACGTACCCGTCATCGGGCTGTGGAAGGACGAGTCGCTGCGCTCACCCGACTCCGTGTTCATCACGCCCACCGTCGAACGCGCCGTCGCCCTCGTCGACGCCGGCGCGCACGTCGTCGCCGCCGACGGGACCACCCGGCCGCGACCCGACGGCCGGACGTTCGCCGACCTGGTCGCCGCGGTACACGAGCGGGGCGGGCTGGTGATGGCCGACGTGGCCACCGTCGCCGACGGCGTCGCCGCCGAGGCGGCCGGCGCCGACTGCGTGGGCACCACGCTCGCCGGGTACACCAGCGAGACCGCCGACCAGGCCGACGGCCCCAGCCTCGACCTCGTCGGCGCGCTCTCCGGGAAGCTCGGCGTACCCGTGCTCGCGGAAGGGCGGCTGGCCACGCCGGACGACGTCGCGGCGGCCTTCGCGCGCGGCTGCCACGCCGCCGTCGTCGGTACCGCGATCACGAACCCGACCTGGATCACCGCGCGCTTCGCCGCCGCCGCACACTGACAGACATGAGTGAGGACGTCGTCGGACGGATCCGGGCCGCGCTGCCGACCCTGCCCGCCCTGGTCCGCGAGGTGGCCCAGGCGATCCTTTCCGACCCGCCCGGCTGCGCCCGACTCAGCATCGCCGAGATGGCCGACCGCGTCGGCACCAGCGAGGCCACCATCGCGCGCACCGCCCGGCTGCTCGGGTACGACGGGTACCGGCAGCTGCGGCTCGCGATGGCCGCGTACCCCGGCGCCGAGTCGCCGCCCGTCGAACTGCTCGGCGGCGTCGGCCCCGACGACGACCTGCCGACCGTCGTGGCGAAACTGACCAACGACGAGCGGCAGTCCCTCGCCGACACGGCACGGGCACTGGACCTCACCGCCCTCGACGCCGCCGTCACCGCGCTCACCGGTGCCCGGCGCGTCGACACGTACGGCGTGATGTCGTCCTCGCTCGTCGCCGCCGACCTCGCGCAGAAACTGCTGCGGATCGGGCTCGCCGCCCAGGCGTACGCCGATCCGCACCTCGCCGTGACCAGCGCCCTGCGGCTCGGGCCCGGCGACGTCGCCGTCGGCATCAGCTACTCCGGCACCACCGAGGAGGTACGCGAACCGCTCACCCTGGCGCGCGCCACCGGTGCGACGACCGTACTGGTGACCGGGAACCCGCGCGGGCCGCTCGCCGCCGTCGCCGACCACGTGCTGCTCGCCGCCGCCGGGCGCGAGACCGACCTGCGGCCGGCCGCGCTCGCCAGCCGGATCAGCCAACTGCTCGTCGTGGACTGCCTCTTCGTCGGCGTCGCCCAACGGATGCCGGGCAGCGCCGACGCGCTGCACGAGTCGCTGTCCACGCTGGCGCCGAAGCACCATCGCGCCGGTCGGGGACGTTGAGCGATCGTCGCGGGTGGGCGTGGAAACCGTTGTCCTGTCGGGGTTTTCCACAGGGTGGCGGTTGTCCACAGGCGGGGTTGCTCGTTCGGGCGGGGAGGAGCGGGGACGGGTAGGATGGGCCCGGGGTCGCCCCCCTTGGGTGGGTGGGGGAATGCCTGCGGCGCCCCAATCTCATCCCAACGGCCGGCGCCGACCTGGCCGTCTTACGCGCGCGCCTCGCGGCCCGCGTTCGTCCACGCCCCGGATCGGTCGACCCGGCCGACGTCGTGCCGGCCGACGGAAGTCCGCGCCGATGCCGCAGCAGGCACGCATCGCGGTGATCACGCCCGGCACAGCAGTCGCGTACCGGGCGGCGCGGTCACCGTGCAGGACGCGACTGGTGACCGCCGGAACCCACCCGTATCCTCGCCGCCATGTGCGCGCACCCGGGGCAGGAGCCGGTGGCCCGGACCGCCGGCGCCGGAACACGGCTGCCGGCCAGGCTCGGAGGTCGGTCGCGAGTCGTCGGGCCGTACGCCGAGCGGGCCGCAACCCCGGCACCGCGCACGAGACACCGGTGTACGCAACGCGCCGCCGCCACCCGACGCCTACCTGTGAGGACCCCGCACCGTGTTCCTGGTCGTCATGCTGCTGCTCGTACTCGTCATCGCGGGCGGCCTGGTCGTGTCGGTGGTCGCGCCGCGACGCGTGTGGTGGGCGACGGTCGCCTGGCGGTACGCGGATCCGGCGGCGAACGAGCCGAGTGACGCGGCGTTCACCGCGACGCGGGTCGTCTCGGTGCTCGCCCTGGGCATCGTGGCCGTGGTGGCGATCAGCTTCGTGTGGAACGACTACACGGCGGGACGCGAGGACGCGGACCGGTCCCGGCACTACTACCAGCAATGCCTGGCGGACCACCGGCCGTTGACGGAGACGCCGTTCGTGCCGCTGGCGCCCGGCCAGACCGCGCCACCCACCGTGGCCACGCCGTCGGAGGCGCCGCCCGAGGAGCAGTGCGCCGAGCTCTCCCCAACCCCTGGGTGACCGGCCGGGGCGGGCGTGTCACATGGGGTCGCGCTTCTTGTGGCGCGGTTTGCGGACCCGGCCGTCGGCGGTGCGTGCGGTGTCGCCGGTCGGCCCGCCGTCGCTGGGACGGGCCGCGCGGGGCGGCTTGCCGGTACGCCCGGTGGCGCCGCGCTGTCCCCTGCCGCGTACCGGCTCGCGGTCCGGCCGCAGGTTGATCAACACGCCGGAGATGCGGGTGTCGGCGAGCTTCTGGAACGTGGCGGCGGGCAGGTCGGCGGGCAGCTCGACGAGGCTGTGCGTGGGCCGCAGGTCGATGCGGCCGAAGTCCTCGCGGGCCAGGCCGCCCTCGTTCGCGAGGGCACCGACGATCATCCGCGGCTCCACGTGGTGCCGCTTGCCCACGGCGATCCGGTACGTCGCCATCGGCCGCCGCCCGTGCGCGCGGGGCCGTTCGGTCCGCGGCGGCTCGGGCGCCTCCTCCAGCAGCAGCGGCTCGCCGTCCTGCGCGAGTACGGCGAGGGCGGCGGCGATGTCGAGCGCCGGCACGTCGTGGTCGCGTTCGTAGTTCTGCACCAGCTCCCGGAAGCTCGCGAACTGGCTGTCGCCGAGGGCGGTGGAGATCGCCTCGGTGAACTTCTCGATCCGCTGCGCGTTGACGTCCTCGACGGTGGGCAGGCTCATCTCGTCGAGCGTGGTACGGGTGGCCCGTTCGATCGCGCGGAGCAGGTGGTTCTCCCGCGGGGTGACGAACGAGATCGCGTCGCCGCTGCGCCCGGCGCGCCCGGTGCGGCCGATCCGGTGCACGTACGGCTCGGTGTCGGTGGGCAGGTCGTAGTTGACGACGTGGCTGATCCGCTCGACGTCCAGCCCGCGCGCCGCAACGTCGGTCGCGACGAGGATGTCGAGCTTGCCGGAGCGCAGCTGGTTGATCGTCCGTTCGCGCTGTACCTGCGGGATGTCGCCGTTGATCGCCGTGGCCGAGAAGCCGCGGGCGCGCAGCCGTTCGGCCAGCTCCTCGGTGGCGTTCTTGGTCCGGGTGAACAGGATCAGGCCGTCGAAGTTCTCGACCTCCAGGATCCGGGTGAGCGCGTCGAGCTTCTGCGAGTGCGCGACCTTGAGGTACCGCTGGCGTACGTTGGCCGCGGTCTGGGTCTTGCCCTTGACGGTGACCTCGACGGCGTCCGGCGCGTGCTTGCGTACCATCCGGCGGATCTGGGCCGGCATCGTCGCCGAGAACAGCGCGAGCTGCTTGTCGTCCGGGGTGCCCGCGAGGATCTGCTCGACGTCCTCGGCGAAGCCCATGTTGAGCATCTCGTCGGCCTCGTCGAGCACCACGTACCGCAGCTCGCTCAGGTCGAGCGTGCCCTTCTCCAGGTGATCCATCACCCGGCCCGGCGTACCGACCACCACGTGGACGCCGCGGCGCAGCGCCGACAGCTGCACGCCGTACCCCTGGCCGCCGTACACGGGCAGCACGTGCAGGCCCTTGATGTGCGCGGCGTACCGCTCGAACGCCTCCGAGACCTGGAGCGCCAGCTCGCGGGTGGGCGCGAGCACCAGCACCTGCGGCGACTTCTGGGTCAGGTCGATCCGGGACAGGATCGGCAGCGCGAACGCCGCGGTCTTGCCGGTACCGGTCTGCGCCAGGCCGACGACGTGCCGGCCGGCGAGCAGCAGCGGGATCGTCTCGGCCTGGATGTTCGAGGGCGTCTCGTATCCGACGTCCTTCAGGGCCTTGATGATCTTCGGGTCCAGACCGAGGTCGGTGAAGGTCGGCGGCGTGGGTTCAGTCTCGGTCACCAACAGATCGTAGAGGACGGACCTCCGACGACTTCGCCAATCCCGTGCCGGGAGCGACGTGGACGACACCCACCGGCCGCCCGCCGCTCGCGGAGGCAGGTACCACGCGCGCCGTCGGAGTCCGGGCGGTCGGGCAGGTCAGGGGCGCTCGTAGAAGCCGTCGAGGCGGGCGCGGGCGAGCACGCCGCCGGCCGCGGCGAGGACCTGGCGGGGCTTGGCGGCCTCGACCGGGGCCGCCACCGTGACCGGGGCGGCGAGGGCGAAGAGCTGGAAGACGTACCGGTGCGGGCCGTGGCCCTTGATCGGGCCCGGGCCGTGGTAGCCGCGGCCGATCATCGAGCGCAGCAACCGGACGCCGTCGGCCGGCGTACCGGAGTCGAGCGCGCCCTGGGCGAGATCCGTCCGGGCCGGGGCGAGGAGGGCGACCGTGTGGACGGCCGGGGTGGAGATCGGCACGTCGGGATCCTCCAGGACGAACAGCAGCTGCGCGGTGCCGTCCGGTACGCCGGTCCAGGCCAGTGCGGGCGACAGGTCGCGGCCACCGACCCGCTTCCCGGCGTGCACGGTGGGGATGTCGGCCTCGTGGGCGAAGTCCGGGCTGGTGAGCGTGATCGTCGCCGGCCCGGCGAGGTTCGGTCGGTTCCAGGCGAGGCCGGCCTGACCGGCCCGGCGGTTCCGTAACAGCTTGCCGACGACTGCCATCGACGCTCCCGTACCGGGTGGGGATGGGACCGGTCGATCATCCCGGACCGGGCAGTCGCCGTGGCGGCCGGGCCGGCACTGCGCGCGGGACGAGCCCGCCGGACCGCGCGGCGCTGCCGGCCCGTCCGGCCCTGGAAGGGACGGCGTTCAGGTGGACGAAGAGCGCGGTAGTACCGGGACGGCTCGGGCAGGTCGGAACCGGGACGTACCGGCCGGTCCGTACCCGGGTCGGCGGTCCGGTGCCGGCGTCGGAGGCGACGCCGACCGTCCGGGCCGGTACGCCCGTGATCCTCAGCAGTCGCAGGTGATCCCGGCGGGTGCGGTCAGCGGGTCGGTGGGCCGCGTGACGTGGCGGCCGGTGTGGTCGACGACCGGGAACACCTCGCGGATCCAGTACTCGACGCCGCCGAGCATCTCGCGTACCCGATGCGCCACCTGGAGGAGGTCACCGGCCGGATCGCGGGCCTCGGCCCGGTCACCACCTCGGTCGTGTACTCCAGCCCGCTGCCGCGTCGCGAGGTGGACCCGGGGCCGCGATGCGTATAGGTGTGCAGAGCCCGGTTCTGCACACCAACAGGCATCACCCGGACCGACCGCGTGTCGGTATTTCTGCCGGTCAGCGTGGTGCGCGCGGCGCGTACGGTGACGCCGTGGCCTTCTTCCGGGACGAGGACGAGGCGAGCCGGCTGCCGCCGCTGCGGCACGTCGCGTCCCAGGCCGTCGAGGAGGGGTACCGGCTGGTCGCGCCGGACGGGGTGCTGACCCCGGTGGTGGAGCAGGTGCAGTGGATGGACAGCCATCCGTCCGGCCCGGGCACGCACGTGATGGTGTCCTTCGAGGACGGGACGAACGTCGAGTTCCCGTTCGACGTCCCGCTGACGATGCTGTGGTATGCGGAGCCGCGCCCGGTCTCCGCCGACGAGATCGCGGCCACCGTGCCGGTGCGGTGGGGGCTTCCCGCGGCGCCGTGGATGTGACCGGTCCGGCCGGCCCCGGGCCCGGTCGCGCCGGACCCGGCCCCGGGCCTGGTCGGGCCGCGGAAGCGTGCCGTCGTGCCTGCTACCTTATCCGTAACAACTGTTATGTGAATGGAGTCGGCATGTTCGCGCTCCCGTTGCGGGACGACGCCAGCCTTCGGCCGCTGGAGATCTGGCACGCCGAGGAGTACGCCGCCCACCTGGACCGGGCGCGCGAGCACATCCGGCCGTGGGTCGGGCCGTCGTTCGTGACCGACGACGTCGACGGCGCCCGCGCCACCCTCCGCCGGTACGCCGAGCGCCAGGCCGCCGACGGCCCCCGCCTGTACGGCATCTGGCTCGCCGGCACGCTGGTCGGCGGGGTCCTGTTCGCCGGGTTCGACGCCGCCGCGGGCTCCTGCGAGGTCGGCTGCTGGCTGGAGCCCGCGGCGACCGGGCGTGGCCTGGTCACGCAGGCGTGCGGCGCGTTGCTCGACTGGGCGTTCGGCACCCGGGCGCTGCACCGCGCCGAGTGGCACTGCCGGGCCGACAACGCGTCCAGCGCCGCGGTGGCCCGCCGGCTCGGCATGACGCTGGAGGGCGTGCTGCGGGAGTCCTGGGCCTACGACGGCACCCGGTACGACACGCAGGTCTGGGCGATCCTCGCGTCGGAGTGGTCCGCGCGCGGCCCGGCCGGGTCAGCCGTCGAGTAGGTGCAGCTGGGCCTCGTCGAGCCGGAGCGCACCGGCGGCCAGGTTCTCGGCGACGTGGTCCGGGTTGCCGGTGCCGGGGATGACGAGTACGTGTTCGCCCTGGTGCAGCGTCCAGGCGAGCCGTACCTGGGCGGGCGTGGCGCCGAGTGCCCGGGCGACGTCGAGGACCGCCGAGCGTTCCTCGGCCGGGCTGCCCGTCGTGCGCCCGGCGCCGGCGATGGAGAAGTACGGCACGAAGGCGATGCCCGCCTCGCCGCAGGCGCGGAGCAGGTCGTCGTCGCCGCGGTCGTCGATCCCGTACCGGTTCTGTACGCAGACCACGGGCGCGATCGCCCGTGCCTCGGCGAGCTGGTCGGCGCGGACCCCGGACACGCCGAGGTGCCGCACGAGCCCGGCGGTACGCAGGTCGGCGAGGGCGCCGAAGTGCTCCGCGATCGACTCCTGGCCCATGACGCGCAGGTTGACCAGGTCGAGGTGGTCGCGGCCGAGCTGGCGCAGGTTCTCCTCGACCTGCCCGCGGAGCTGCTCGGGGCCGGCCGCGTCCGTCCACTCGCCCGAGGCGTCCCGGGCCGGGCCGACCTTGGTGGCGATGACGAGATCGTCCGGGTACGGCGCCAGGGCCGAATTGATCAGCTCGTTGGCGGAGCGCAGTCGGGAGAAGTAGAACGCGGCGGTGTCGATGTGGTTGACGCCGAGTTCGACGGCGCGGCGCAGGACCGCCAGCGCCCGGTCGTGGGGGAGCGGGGTGCCCCGGTGGAAGGCGCCGCTGCCGGTCAGTCGCAGGGTGCCGAACCCGATGCGGTTGACCCTCGTGTCCCCGAGGAGCCACGTACCCGCGGTGCTCGCTTCTGTTGCCATCGTCGTGCGGTGTCCTTTCGCCGATCGTCGTCCGCGAGGGGACTATGCCCGGCCGTACCGCCCGCCGGAAGCCGAATGCGGTGGGTTCATCGTCACGCGCCCGTTCCGGAAGAGATCGGTACCGGCGGACGTTCCACTTAACGTTGGGGTCTCCAGGATGGCGGGCAAAAAGGGCCCTTCCGGGCACCCATTACCTCGTACGCAAGTCAAACGCCGACGTGGAAATCGCGTGATGCGAAGGTAGGCTGGCCCGCAGAAGCCGGAAGACTGGGGGCGGGGCGATGACGGGGACGGGCGGCCACACGCAGCCCTCGCTGCGCCTCGACGACCAGCTCTGCTTCGATCTCTACGCGGCCTCCCGGGCGGTGACCCAGCGGTACCGGCCGTTGCTGGCGGAGCTCGGCCTCACCTACCCGCAGTACCTCGTGCTGCTGGTGCTGTGGGAGCACGACTCGGTGTCGATCAAGGACATCGGCGCGGCCCTCCAACTCGACTACGGCACGCTCACGCCGCTCGTGAAGCGGCTCGCGGCGGCCGGGCTGGTCCGCCGCGAGCGGCGCGAGGACGACGAGCGGACCGTCCGCGTCAGCCTGACCGAGCGGGGCGCCGAGCTGCGGGAACGCGCCGAGGCGGTGCCCACCGGCATCGGCGCGGCGATGGAGCTGCCGGCGCAGGACGTCGCCGACCTGCGGCGGATCCTGCGCCGGCTGACCGCCAACCTCGCGGCCGACGCCTGACCCGGTCCGGCCCGTCGCGCGCGCTGACCGGCGGGCGCGGCCGTGCGTGGCCGCGCCCGGACGGGTCAGTGGCAGGCGGCGAAGTGGCCGGCCTGCACGTAGCCCCAGCGGCCCGACTTCGGCGCGTACCCGAAGACCCAGGACGCCGAGCTGTGGTGTCCACAGTGGGCGGTCGTGAGGTAGAACGGGTCGCCCTTGCGGACGTTGCCGATCGCGAACGACTTCGGCGCGCTGCGCAGCGTACCGACGCCGGCGGCGTGGACGAGGCCGTGCTTCGTGCGCGCCGCCGGCGCGAACGGGACGGTCTTCGCCCGGCCGTTCCCGCCGACCGCGCGGAGGTTGCCGAGCCGCGTCGCGCCCGCGTACGCGTACGAGTTGGTCAGGCAGGAGCGGGCGACGAAACCCCAGTGCGGGTTGACGTTGGCGCCCCGGGTCGTGTCGAGGATCAGCGCGTACCGGCTGTTGACGGTGTAGCGGACGCCGACGTGGTTGGTCCGGCCGGTCGACGACTTCCGCGTGACCGTCCAGCCCCAGCGGTCGATGCCGGTCTTCGGGTAGTTGGCGTACACGGGGCAGTCGTGCTTGAGCGTCGTGGCGTGCGTGTAGTGCGTCTTCGCGCTGGCGGGCGCGGCGGCCAGCGCGGCACCCGCGACGCCGGCCACACCGACTACGACGGCGGCCAGGACTCGCTTGTGGCGTATGGTCATCCGATCCTCCTTGTCGTTCGATCCCTTGCCCACCAAGCACATCACCGTTGCGGCGCCAGGTCGATGGGGAGTGGTACCCACCGCGGTCAGGCCGGGCGGTACGTCCAGTGCCACGACTCGCTCGGCACGTCGTTGAAGAATCCGTACCGGGATGCGTTGCGGCGCAACCAGTCCAGTGAGCCGGCGGTGTTGATGTCGGCGGACAGGCCCCAGCCGTGGTTGCTGCTGCCGGGCGGCGCGGCGAGGTTCCCCTGGTGGTTCAGGTACCTCTGGTAGAGCGCGGCCTGCTCGGCGTGCGTGCGGTACGCGCTGTTGACGGTCAGCGAGACGCCGTCGACCCGCGCCGCCTGCGCCATCCGCCGGTACGCCTTCGCCGCGCCCGACCACAGCCGGTGCCGCCCGTCGATCGTCGCGAGCTTCGTGCTCGGCACCTTCCCGTTGCGGTAGCGGGACAGTGCGGCCGGCACGATGTCACCGGCCTTCATCCGCTTGGCGGCGGGCGGGTGCGGTGTGGTCGGGTGCGTCGGCCGGTGCCGGGGACCGCCGGCGCGGAGCATCTCGATGACCGCCGCCTCCGGCAACCGCTTCCGGTTGGTGCCGGCCCTGCGCAGGAAGCGGACCAGGTCGGCGTGGCCGTACCGGTGGTCGCCGCCGTCGGCGGCGCGGGCCAGCTCGCGGATCCGCGCCACCAGCCGCGTGTCGAAGTCGATGTGCCGCGCCACCATCGGCAGCCCGTACTCCCCGGTGAGCTGTCCGAAGAGGACGGTGAGGCCGGCGGCGCGCGCCGGGTCGAGGCCGTGCCTGCGCGCCGGCAGGCTCAGGTCGGCCTGGACGTCGGCGACGACCCGCCGCGAGTGCTCCACCCGAAGCCGTCCGGTGTCGCACAACGAGTGCAGCCGGTCCAGCTCGGCCAGGTCGAACACCACCGTACAGCCGGCCGACTTCGGTTGCGGCGCAGGCGTTCCGCCGTGTCGGGTCACCGCGTGCGCGGCCATCCGCGCCCGGTGCAGGTACGGCCGGTACGCGCCCGTCTGGTACGTCGTCCACGCCCGCCAGCCCGAGCTGTGCGCGATCTGGTACGCGTGCTTCGCGTTCGTCGCCGGCTGCCGGTTGGCGCGCTCGTCGCGCTGCCCGCCGCTGCCCCGATCGGCGTTCAGCGAACGGATCTGCCACAGCCCGACCGACGGTCCCCACGTACCGTTGGTGAGCCCGGTGTCGCCGAGGCGGGTCGGGTCACCGCCCGACTCGGCCAGTGCCACCGCGACCGCCTGGGACAGCTCCGATCCGCGGAAACCGGCCCGGTAGGCGTACCGGGCGATCGCCTCGTCGCTCAGGACCGCCATCACGCCACCAGCCTTCCGCCGACCAGCGCGGCCAGCTCGGCCCGCAGCTCCGCCACGGAGACCGGCACGTACCCGCCGGGTTCGTCGGCGCCGTCGGCGAACGCGTCGAGCGGGCGCCAGCGCGGCCCGGCGGCCCACTCGGCGCCGGACAGCGTCCAGCGCCACGCCGCGTCCCGGTGCGCGAGGCGTACCCGCCAGCGCGGCGCGGCGCGCTCACCGGTGCCGGCGACGGGTGTCGGGTCGTCGGTGGCGTCGTGGAGCAGTTGCCGTGCCACGGCGTCGATCGGCTCGCCGAGCCGGTTCACGGCCCACACGTCCGGCTCGCGTTCCACGAAGCGCACGGTGTCCGCGTCGCCGGCCAGCACCGTACGGTGGGCCGGGCCGACGAGGTCCAGCACCGTCGTCGGGTCGGTCAGCGGGGCGAGCAGGGCGCGTACCGCCGCGGTCGGGGTCGGTGTTCCTTCGGCCCCGGCGGTCAGGGCACCGTGCGCGAGCAGGCCGCGCAGCGCGACGACGTCGGCGACGGGTACGTCGTCGGTGGCCCAGCCGGGGTCCAGGGCCGGCGGCAGCACGAGGCCGGACAGGGTGGCGAGCGCACGCAGCTCGTCGGCGGAGTACGCGCTCATCGGCCGGTACCCGTCGCGGTCTCGTCGAGCTGGCCGGCGACGGTCAGCAGCAGCAGCCGCTGGTCGTCGAGCTCGCGCAGCCGGCGGTCGATGCTCGCGGCGAACCGGGTGGCCGCGTCGCCGCGCCAGACCCGGTGCAGCATCGCGTGGTGCAGGTCGTGGTGGACGTCGGCGATGCGCCGCGCCTCGGCGCGCAGCCGCTCCGCCGCCTCGTGGTACGCGGCGGAGTCCTCGTGCTGCTTCGACTGTCCACTATGGAGTGTTGAGCCCATCGGCACCTCCCTGGTCCACCGCAAGTCTTTCCGCGGCGGACCCGGCACGGAATGGGAAGTGCTCCCCGACCGCGCCGGCCCGGTCGGGCCGGCGCGGTCGTACGGCTCAGGTCTGGCCGGGCCAGACGCCGCAGATCGTGAAGACCGGGCTGAACCCCTCGTCGAGGAACGCGTTGTACTGCGCGCTGCCCTGCACGCCGAACACCCACGTCGCGTGGTCCCACAGCGCGACCAGCGCCTGCCCGCCGCTCGGCACCTGACCGAAGGCGTAGAACGCGACGCCCCGCGCCTCCCAGCCGGTGGCGCCGTTGCCGTTCGGCGGCGTCGGGTTCTGCGAGAAGTAGTACGCCTCCTGCTCGCCGCAGCCGTGCGTGGTGCAGCGCGACACGTACACGGGGACGGTGCCGGGCACCTGCGTGGTGTACACGGAGCCGTTCATGTGCATGTGCGTCCACTTGTCGGACGGTGGGCCGCCGGTGCCGATGAAGTTCGCGTGGTGGTCGTCGACGCCCAACCTGTACCGCTGCAACGGAACCGGGTCGGTCGTGGCGATGTCGATCCGTACCTGGGTGCCGGGCGCGACGTGCGAGCCGGCGGGCGGATCCTGGGTGAGGACCTGGTTCAGCGCGGTGCCGGGCGGCGCAGCCACGACGTTGCGCGCGCAGGGCAGGCCGGCGCCGAGGGCGGCGCAGGCCGCGTCCGGCGCGGTGCCGGTCACCTGCGGCACCGTCACCGACCCGTAGTACGTCAGCACCACCGGCTTGTCCGGGTCCTGCCCGCCGCCCGCGCCGGGCGCCTGCGTCACCACCACACCCGGCGGTACGCCCGCGTCGGTGGCGGATCCCCCGTCGCTCGTCTGACAGGCCAGGCCGGTCTGCTGGGTGATCGCCGTGCACGCCTGCGCCGGCGGCTGGTCGCGCGCCGAGCTGACGTCGGGCACCAGCACCTGCGTCGGGTACGCGATGGTGACGCGCGTGCCGGTGGGTACCCGGGCGTGCGCGGCGGGCTGCTGCGCGGTGACCTTGCCGACGTCGGCGACCTGGCCGGCGAGCCCGCCGGGCCGCTCGTCGCAGCGCAGCTTCACCGCGGTCAGCGCCTGGCACGCGGCGTCGCCCGCCAGCCCGGACAGGTCCGGCACCTCGGCCGGCCCGCGGTAGAACACCACGACCGTACGGTCGGCGCGGATCCGGGACCCGGCCTCGGGGTCGCTGCGCAACACCTCGCCGGTGCGGGCGTGCGCGTCCGGCTGCGCGACGAGCCGGCACTCGCCGGTCAGTCCCGCCGACCGCAGCCGGTCGCACGCCGCCGCCTTGTCTTCGCCCGCCACGTCCGGCACCGTGAACGACGCCGCCCGGTGCGGCCCGGCCGGCACCGGCCTCGTCGTCGGCGGGACGGTCGTCTCGGGGCTGGGCCGCGGACTCGGCGTCGCGGACGGCGGGCTCGACGCGTCCGGTTCGCCCTCCGCCGGGATGCCGTCCGCGTCCGAGGTGACGCCGCCGCCGGTGCCCTTGTCGAGCGTGCGGTGCCCGTCCGCGTCGAACGCGACGGCGTCCTTCGCGTACCCGTCGTTGGCCCACACCCGCCCGTCCCGGACGAACAGGTCGAACCGGCCGGTACCCGGAATCGGCGTGAAACTCTTGGCGCGCAACGGATCCAGCGTCATGACCAGCACCTGGTGCGGGGTGTAGTCCGGTACGTAGAGCCGGCCGCGGAGGATGACCGGCCGGCCCAGGTCGTGGCCCGCGCGCCCGGGCAGCGTCGCCGAGCGAGTGGTGCCGGCGTCGAGGTCGACGGTCGTCACCGCACCGGTACGGCGGGACACGATCGCGACGCTGTCGGTGTCGGCGCCCGGCGCGGACACCAGCGCCGTCGGATCCGGCGACACGTCGACGCGCCGCACCGGGCCGCGCTCGCCGTACCGGGTGACGGAGCCGTCCGCCGGCAGGTACACGACGGGGTGGTCGGCGCAGAGGGTGAGCTGCGGGTGCGCGCCGCGCGCGGCGACCCGCAGCGGACTGCCGGCGCGGCTGCCGCGCACCTCGTACAGCTCGCCGTAGGCGCTGGACAGCGCCCAGCCGGTACCCGTGGAGTCGACCAGCATCTGGTCCACGGCGTGCGGCACGGCCACCGCGGCCCGGTCGGTACCGTCGCCGCCGTGCAGGTAGGTGACGGTGCCGGCGTGGCTGTCCACCAGGTACGTCCGGTCGTGGGCGCTGACCACGTGCACCGAGTTCTTCCCGGGCGAGCCGGGGCGTACCTGCTCGGGCTTCATCGTGTCGGTGGGCAGCCGGTAGACCTCGTTGGTGTCGTTGTCGACCACGTACACGTTGCCGGGGGAGACCTGCACGACCTCCAGGTGCTCCCGCCCCGTGGCCATGTCCCGCGCCGCCTGCGCGTCCGCGCCGCCGCTCGTCGCGTTCACGTGCGCGACGGTGTGCCCCTTCTGCAGGTACGCGGAGGCGTCGCCGAGCGCGGCGTGCGACGACCGGTACCCGGCGCCGAACGCGCCCGCCAGCACGCCGCCCGCCAGCACCACCGCGAGCAGGCCCCGCGCCAGCCGCTGCCGGCCACGCCCCGCGCCGGCACCTGTGGACCCTGGCCCGGGCATGGCAACCTCCGAGTACGGCTCGAACACTGCGCGGCGCACTGGAACGATAGACCGCATCGCGCCGGTCCCGGCATGGGGAGCGATCCCCACCCCAGCCCACCACGGAGGAACGATGTCCACGATCACGGTGCGGATCGGCGACGAGACGCGGGTGCTCGGCCCCGCCGACGAGCTGACGTTCGGCCGGTCCGCGGACTGCTCCGCCTGCCTCGACCCGGACGACCGGGCCATCTCCCGCCTCGCCGGCTCCGTCTCGTACGAGCGGGACACCTGGTGGGTGCAGAACCGCTCGTCGTCGCGGCAGCTCGTGGTCGTCGACGACATCGGGTTCCGGAGCGTGCTGCCGCCGGGCCGGCGTACCGCGGTCGAGGCGCCGACCCGGGTCGTCGTCGACGGCACCCGTGTCAGCCACACGCTGACCCTCACCCCGCAGGCGGCGCCGGCCGCCGGCACCGACGCGGACGTACCGGCGGGTGCGCCGACCGCGATCGGCGGCGAGGTCCTGATGACCGACCGGGACCGGCTCGCGCTGGTCGCGCTGTTCTCCGGCTACCTGGACGAGCCGCCGCGCTACGACCCGCACCCGAAGAAGTACGCCGCGGCCGCCGCGCGGCTCGGCTGGAAGCAGAGCACGCTGATGAAGCGCGTCGAATACCTGCGTACCCGGCTGGACGCGGCCGGTGTGCCGAACATGATGGGCTTCAACGCGCTCGCCAACCTCGCCGAGTACGTGCTGAGCCGCGGTCTCATCACCCGCGACGACCTGACGCTGCTGCGCCGCTGACCCGCCATGGGAAGGGTTCCCGATGGAACCCGCCGCCCAGCCGCCCTAGCGTCGGTCCTGCCGGATACCCCGGCGGACGGCCAGGGAGGTAACCCATGCGCATCGGCGGCAACGTCGACCAGATCGGCGACCTGCACAACCACTTCACCCGCAACGGTGACAACGTGGAGGCGCTGCGTTCCGAGCTGCGCGGCTACGTGCACAACACCGACTGGCAGGGTACGGCGGCCACCCGGTTCCGGGAGGACTGGACCAACGACTTCGAGCCGGCGCTGAACCGGATCGAGGAGGCGCTGCGGCTGGCCGGTGCCGAGGCCCGCAACCGGGCCGACGCGCTGCGCCAGGCGGACGCGGTGCACGGCTGACCATGGCGTACGAGTGGGAGCTGGTGCTGCGCACCGGTTCCGGCGCCCCGGTGCCGGTGCTGCTGACCGCGGCCGGCGACGCCACGGGGGCGGACCTGCGCCGGGCGCTGACCCGGTGGGGTCCGGGCCCCTGGTACGCCGACGGCCGCCGGCTCCGCGACACCGACCGCCTCGTCGAGACCGGCCTGCACACCGGCGGCACGCTGCACGACTCGTCGTCCACTGTGGACGGTTCGCCGGCCGCGGACGGTGGTGCGCGGTCGGCAGTCGACGGAAGGGCGGCGGCCGGCCGGCCATCGGGCGGCGCGTGGCGGGTGGCGGTCGTCGGCGGGTTGGCCGCCGGTGACACCCTGCCGGTGCGCGACGGCGCGCCGGTCACCGTCGGCCGCTCCGGCCGCTGCGACCTGCGCCTGACCGACCCGGAGGTCAGCCGCCGGCACGCCACGCTCACCGCCGACGGCGACGGGTTCTCCGTGCGGGACAACGGATCCCGGAACGGCACCGCGGTCGACGGCCGCCGCGTCGCCGACGCCGTACGGCTCGGCGACGGCGACCCGTGCCAGGTCGGCGAGACCGTCCTGACGCCGCGCCGGCCCGACGCGTCGGTCGCGGTACTGGAGGCCGCCGGCCCCGAGCTGCGGCACAACCGGCCGCCCCGGATCACCGCGCCCGCCCCCGATCCGGAGATCGAGGTACCCGCCGCGCCGGCCGCACCGCGCGGGTTCCGGTTCCCGCTCGCGTCGGTACTGGTGCCGCTGCTCGCCGCCGGCGTCTGCTACGCGCTCGTCCCGAACGCCGGCTACTACCTGGTGTTCCTCGCGCTGTCGCCGGTGATGGCCGTGGCGAGCCTGGTCAGCGACCGCCGCTCCGGCCGCCGCCGGTACCGGTCCGAGCTGCGGACCTACCAGGCGCGGATGGCTGAGGTACGCGCCGGCATCGCGGAGGTCGCCGCCCGGCACGCCGCCGACGCGCGACGCGGCCTGCCCGACCCGGCCGCCGTCGTCGAGTGCGCCACCGCACCGACCGCGCGGCTGTTCGAACGCCGGCCCGGCGACGCGGACTTCCTGCACCTGCGCGTCGGTCTCGCCGACCGGCCCGCGCCGCTCCGGCTGGTCGGGCCCGGCGCGGCCGACGAGCCGCGTCCCGTCGACCATCTGGTACCCGTCGCGGTCGACGTGGCCGCCGCCGGTGTGGTCGGCGTGGCCGGTCCCCGCGCCGCGCGGCTCGCCGCGAGCCGGGCGCTGCTCAGCCAGGCCGCGGCCCTGCACGCGCCGCACGACCTCGGCATCGTCGTACTCACCGGCCTGGACACGGCCGACGACTGGGAGTGGGCGAGCTGGCTGCCGCACACCCGGGCGTACGCCGGGGACAGCGCCGCGCGCCGCACCGTCGGCACCGACGCCGAGCAGGCCGAGGCGCGCCTGGCGGAGCTGCGCGCGCTGATCGACACGCGCCGGGCGGACCAGCGGGCCGCGCTGCGCGACGGTGCGCCGACCGGCCGGCGGATCCTCGTCGTGGTCGACGGCGCGCGCCGGCTGCGCGGCCTGACCGGGCTCGCCGACGTGCTCGCCGACGGCCCCGCGACCGGCGTGTACGCGCTGTGCCTGGACACCGAGCCCGGCGACCTGCCCGACGAGTGCCGCGCCACCGTGGTCTCCGGTACCCCGTCCGGCACCCGCGGCACGCTGTCGGTGCCGGGCGCCGCACCGCTGGACGACGTGCTGCTCGACGGCACCACCCCCGGCGCCGCGGTACTCCTGGCCCGCGCGCTCGCCCCGATCCGGGTGCTCGGCGCTCGGCAGGGCGCCGACGACGGCGTGCCGGACACCGTCCGCTTCCTGGAGGTGGCCGGGCTGCCGGAGACGCCGACCGCCGACGACGTCGCCGCCCGGTGGCGGGTCACCGGCCCCGCCTGCCGTACGACGGTGCCGGTGGGTGTGGGGCCGGACGGGCCGGTCGAGCTGGACCTGCGCGCCCACGGTCCGCACGCGCTGGTCGCCGGTACCAGCGGCGCCGGCAAGTCCGAGCTGCTGCAGACGCTGATCGCCGGGCTGGCCACGGCGAACCCGCCGGACGCGTGCGCGTTCGTGCTGGTGGACTACAAGGGCGGCAGCGCGTTCGCGGACTGCGCCCGGCTGCCGCACTGCGCGGGCCTGGTCACCGACCTCGACGGCCACCTGGTACGCCGCGCGCTCGCCTCGCTCGGCGCGGAGCTGCGCCGCCGGGAGGCGATCCTCGCCGTGGCCGGCGCGAAGGACATCGAGGACTACTGGGCGCGTACCGGTGGGCGGCTGCCGCGGCTGTTCATCGTGGTCGACGAGTTCGCCAGCCTGGTCGAGGAGGTGCCGGAGTTCGTCACCGGCGTCGTCGGCATCGGCATGCGCGGACGCAGCCTCGGCGTGCACGTCGTGCTCGCCACCCAGCGCCCGGCCGGGGTGGTCCGCGGTGAGCTGCGCGCCAACCTGAACCTGCGCGTCTGCTTGCGCGTGACCAGCACCGACGACAGCGCCGACGTGCTCGACGCGCCGGACGCCGCGCGGCTGTCCCGCCGGTACCCGGGCCGGGCGTACCTGCGGACCGGGCACGGCGAGCTGCGGCTGGTGCAGACCGCCCGGGTCGGGCAGCCGCGTACCGAGGTGGGCGCGGCGCCGGAGCCGGCCCGCGCGGTGCCGCGCCACCTGACCGAGCTGGGCCGCTCGCGCCCGGCGGCAGCCCCCGCCGGGCCGGACGCGCACGACGGCGACACCGACCTCACCGTCCTCGTCGACGCGGTACGCACCGCCGCGGCGGCGCTCGCCGTACCGGCGCCGGACAGTCCGTGGCTGCCGCCGCTGCCCGAGCGGGTCGTCCTGCCCGAGCTGGACCCGCCGGACGGCCGGTCACCGGCGACCGCCGTGCTCGGCCTCGCCGACCATCCGGAGCGCCAGGCCCGCGGCACGTACGTGCTGGACCTGGCGGCGGTCGCGCCCGTCGTCGTGGCCGGGATGGCGCGCAGCGGCAGGTCCACGGCGCTGCGGACGATCGCCGCGTCGCTCGCCGCCGCCAGCCCCGCCGACCTGCACCTGTACGTGCTGGATGCGGGCACCGCCGCCCTCGCCCCGCTGGCCGGCCTGCCGCACTGCGGCGCGTACGTCGGGGCGGATGACACCGAACGCACGTACCGGCTGGTGGAGCTGCTGGACGCGGAGATCGGCCGGCGGCAGCGGCTGCTCGCCGGCGTCGGCGGCGTCGCCGAACAGCGCGCCTCCGTACCGGGGCCGGACCGGCTGCCGTACGTGGTCGTGCTGGTCGACCGGTACGAGGCGGTCCTGGCGCGCTACCAGGACACCGACTCGGGGCGGCTGGTCGACGCGGTGGACCGGCTGCTGCGGTCCGGGCCGGCGGTCGGGATCCTGCCGGTCCTCGCCACCGACCGGTCCGGCTTCGGTCACCGGCTGGCCGGCGCCGTCGCGACCCGACTCGTGTTGCGGCACGCGGAACGCGACGACGTCGCCACGTACGGGCTGGTGCCGCGGGACGTGCCGGCGGCGATGCCGTCGGGTCGGCTCGTCGTCGCGCCGGACGGTACGGAGGTGCAGGTCGCGCTGCTCGACCCGGACCCGGGCGGCGCCGCGCAGGCCGACGCGCTGCGCCGGCTCGCCGAGCACGCGACGGCCCGGTGGGACGGGCTGGACGAGGCGCGCCGGCCGCGCCGCATCGACCCGCTGCCCGACACCGTGGACGCGGGCGAGCTCGACGCGCTGCGCCGCGTACCGCGGCCGGCCGGGCCCGGCGTCGTCACGGTCGGCGCGGGCGGCGACGAACTCGGCCCGCTCGACGTGGACCTCGTCGCGCTCGGCGGCACGTTCCTCGTCGCTGGGCCCGCCGGAGCGGGCCGCAGCACCGCGCTCGCCGCGCTCGTCGCGAGCCTCGCCGGGCGTACCACCGGGGAACTGCCGGTCATCGCGGTCTGCCCGCGGCCGTCGCCGCTGCGCGCGATCGCCGACCGGCCCGGCGTACTCGCCGTCCTCACCGGGCCGGACCTCGCCGCCGACCTGGAGGAGGCGGTGTGCGCGGCGCCCGGACCGGTCGCGCTGGCCCTCGACGACGCCGAACTGCTCACCGACGGCGCGCTCGGCACGCTGCTCGAACAGGCCGCCCGGCAGGTACGCGACGACGGCAGCGTCATCCTCGCCGCCGGTACCACCGAGGACCTGCTCATGCAGCGGCACCGCGGCTTCCTCGCGCTGGTGCGGCGCGCCCGCAGCGGCCTGCTGCTCAACCCCGGCTCGTACGTCGACGGCGAGGTGTTCGACCTGAAACTGCCGCGCTCCACCGCCCCCGCGCCGTTGCCCGGCCGCGGACTGCTCGTCGTCCGCGGGGCCGTGACCCCGGTGCAGGTGCCCGCCGACCCCGCGGTGCGGTTCCGGTGACCGGGCCGGGCCCGGGCAGGGTGCGTACCGCGGCCCGCGGTGGCTATCGTGCTCTCGGCGAACACCCCCAGCGGACGGTTGCGATGACTCCTCGTACCGGCGTGTGGCCGCCTGCCCGGGTGGCGGCGCTCGCGCGACGGCTCGGCATGCGGCTCGGTGACCTGCACGCGGCCGGCCGCTGCGCCGGCGCGGTCCACCCGGACCTGCTGCACCCGACCGCCGACGGCGTCGACCTGGCGCCGGGCGAGCCGGATCCGGCGTGCACCGCGCCGGAGGTACTGGCCGGCGGGTCACCGACACCGGCCAGCGACGCGTACGCGTTCGCGGCGACCTGCCACGCGCTGCTCACCGGCACCCCGCCGTACGGGACGGGCGACGCCGCCGTGCTGCGCGCGCTGACCGAACCGCCGCCGGACCTGACCGGGTTCGGCGCCGAGGCCGCGGATCTGGTCCGCCGCACCCTGTCCCGCGAGCCGGCGGACCGGCTGCCGGTCGCCGAGTTCGGTACCCGGCTCGCCGCCGCCCTCACCGACGCCGCACCGACCGGCGAACGGCCACCGCGCGAGCAGCCGTCCGCCGCGCCGACCCTGCCGCCGGACGCGTCGCGGCAGGAGACGCTGCCGCCCGGCGCCGAGGAACCGGGCGGCGTCCCCCTCGGCAGCCGCTACCTGCTGTACGAGCGGCTCGGCAGCGGCGCCACCGGCGTGGTACGCCGGGCGCGCCGGCGCGACGACGGCCGGCTCGTCGCGGTCAAGGTGCTGCGCGCCGAGTACGCCCGGGACCCGGACGTGACGACCCGGTTCCTGCGCGAACGGAACCTGCTGCGCTCGCTCACCCACCCCAACCTGGTCCGGGTGCACGACCTGGTCGCCGAGGGCGACACGCTCGCCGTCGTGATGGAGTACGTGCCGGGCCACGACCTGCGGCACGCGGTCCGCCCGCCGGTTGCCGCCGCGCTCGACCTGTTGGCCCGGGTCTGCGCCGGGCTCGCCGCCGTCCACGCGGCCGGCGTCGTGCACCGTGACGTGAAGCCGGAGAACATCCTGCTCACCCGCGACGGTACGGTCGCCAAGCTGGCCGACTTCGGCCTCGCCCGCGCCGTGTACGCCGACGACCTGACCCGCGACGCGCAGCTGCTCGGCACCCCGGCGTACCTGGCGCCCGAGCTGGCCGCCGGCGGGCGCCCGGGCCCGGCCGCCGACGTGTACGCCGTGGGCGTCACGGCGTACGAGCTGCTGGCCGGGCACCGGCCGTTCCGGGCGGACAACGCGATGGCGTTGCTGCGCGCGCACCTCGACGACGTACCGGCGCGTCCGCCGGGCCTGCCGGACGCGGTGTGGCGGATGCTCGCCGCCTGCCTCGCGAAGAAGCCGGCCGACCGTCCCACCGCAGCCGACCTGGCCGGGCGGCTCGCCGCCCTCGCCGCCGCCGAGTCCGCCCCGTCCCTCGGCACCCCACCCCGCCCCGCCGCCGGTGCGACCGGCCCGTCGCCGGCCCACCCCGGCGGCATCGGGCCGTCCGTCTCCCATCCGAGCGGCCCAGCCGGCCCGGGCGGCCGGAGTGGCCAGAGCGGCCCCGGCGGCCCGGGTGGCCAGAGCCGTGCCAGCAGCCCGAACCGGCCGAGCGGCGAGACTGCGTCGAGCGGCGTGTCCGGGCCGGGCGATCCGAGCGGGCTTCGGTCGGTCGGGGCTGCGCCCGACCGGTCGGCCGGGCCGGCCGGCGTTGGGGCGGACGGGAACGCGGGACTCCGTTCGGGCGCAACGGGAAGCGGCGCCGGCACCTGGTCCGGGAGCGGGGTCGGGGCGGTGCCGACGGCCGGGGCGACCCGTCCGCTGCCGGACACCCCGACAACGCCAACCGTACGGCGGCGGCGGTGGCCGCTGCCCGTGGCGCTGGCGGTGTGCGCGGTGATCGGCGGCGGCGCCGGGATCTGGTGGGGCACAAGGACTCCGACGCACCAGCGGCCCGCGCCGCGGCGCAGCGCGAGCGGCGCGCCGCGCACCCAGGCGTACCCGCTGCCGGTGGTGGCGACGAGCACGAGACGCGGCGAGGTGACGCTGAGCTTCCCGGACTCGTCGGGGCAGCACGGCTTCAGCTCGTACCTGGTGCTGCGGGACGACACCGTGCTGGGCCAGGTGGACGCCGACCAGGCGCCGCCGTACACGGTGTCCGGGCTGGACCCGGGCACCCGGTACTGCTACCAGGTGTCCGCGCTGATCGCGTCCACGCGTACGCCGGACCCGGTGCAGCCGACCTGCGTGACCGCCGACGGAAAGCACTCGTGAGGAGCAGCGCCGAGATGACCACCAGCCCGAACGGTGCCGAGGGTGCGACCCGGTTCCGCGCCATGGCCGCCGCGTTGCAGCAGAACGTGGAGCGTGCCGTCACCGGCAAGCCCCGCCCGGTGCGGCTCGCGTTGACGTGCCTGTTCGCCGGCGGGCACCTGCTCGTGGAGGACGTGCCGGGGGTGGGGAAGACGACGCTGGCGAAGGCGATCGCCGCGTCTGTGTCCGGCACCTGGCACCGGATCCAGTTCACCCCGGACCTGCTGCCCGCCGACATCACCGGCACCTCCGTGTACGACCAGAGGAGCGGCGAGTTCGAGTTCCGGCCGGGACCGGTCTTCGCGCACCTGGTCCTCGCCGACGAGATCAACCGGGCGTCGCCGAAGACGCAGTCGGCGCTGCTGGAGGTGATGGCCGAACGCCAGGTCACCGCGGACGGTACGGCCCGGCCGGTGCCCGACCCGTTCCTGGTGATCGCCACGCAGAACCCGGTCGACCTGGAAGGCACGTACCAGCTTCCGGAGGCGCAGCTCGACCGGTTCCTGCTGCGGATCTCCGTCGGGTACCCGGATCTGGCCGCCGAGACCGACCTGCTCACCGGTCGCGCCGGTACCGGCGTCGAGCCCGAGCTGTCCCCGGTCACCACGGCCGAGCAGCTCCGCTGGATGGTCTCGTACGCCAGCACCCTGCACGTCGCGCCCGCCGTCGCCCGGTACGTCGCGTCGATCGCGCACGCCACCCGCGACCGGGACGAGCTGCGGCTCGGCGCGAGCCCGCGCGCCTCCCTCGCCCTGGTCCGCGCCGCGCAGGCGTGGGCAGCGGGGGAGGGCCGGCACTACGTCGTACCGGACGACGTGCGCGCGATGGCCGAGCCGGTCCTCGCGCACCGGCTGATCCTGGCGCCCGACGCGGCGATCCGCGGCGTACGCGCCGAGTCGGTGCTGGCCGAGGTGCTGCGTACGGTGCCGGCGCCGACCGCGGCGACGGTCTGACGTGCCGGCCGATCCGCACCCGGCGCGGAGCGGCCCGACGGGGGCGGGCGCCGCGACCCTCGCCGGTACCGCCGCACTGCTCGCCGCCGGCCTCGCCGCCGGGTACCCGGTGCTCGCCGGGATCGGACTGGCCGGCGTCGCGGTGCTCGTCGTCGCGACGCTCGCCGCGCTCGTACCGGCGCGGCTCGACGCGGAGCGGGTCGTCACCCCGGACCGGATCGCCGTCGGTGAGCCGACTCTCGCCCGGCTCTCCGTACGCAACGCCGGCCGGTTCGCCGCGCCCGGATTCGACGCGGTGGAACGGATCGACGGCCGGCCGCTGCGGGTACCGGTCCCGGCACTGCACCCGGGCGAGCAGCGCGTCCTGCACTATCCGGTACCCGGGATCCGGCGCGGCCTCGTCCGGCTCGGCCCGGTCGTCGTGGACCGCCGGGACCCGCTCGGCCTGGTACGCCGGGTCGCGCCGCTGGCCGGCGGCACCCGCCTGTGGGTGCACCCGCGTACCCGGGCGGCGCGCCCGCTGCCGGTCGGCGCGGTACCGGACTTCGAGGGGCGGCTGCCGCAGCAGGTGACCCGCGGCTCGACCGCGTTCTCGTCGCTGCGCGAGTACCAGCCGGGCGACGACCCGCGACAGATCCACTGGCGCTCGACCGCGCGCACCGGGACGCTCGTCGTCCGCGAGCACGTCGACACGGACGAACCGATGATCGCGCTGGTGCTCGACACCCGGGCGGACGCGCTGCCGGCGGAGCTGTTCGAGGCCGCGGTCGAGGTCGCCGCGTCGGTCGCCGTCGCCTCCGAACGCGTCGGCCAGCGCGTCACCCTGCTCGCCCCGGGCGAACGCCGCGACGAGGTCGCCGACGCCGGCGGCCACACCGTCCTCGACCGGCTCGCCGCCGTCACGACCCGCCGCGGCACCCTCACCGACCTGGTACGCACCGTCGAAGGCGCGCCGGGCGGCGGCGCGCTGCTCGTCGTCGCCGGCCCCGACGCGGAGCTGCCGGCGCGCCTCGCGCCCTACCGCCGGCGGTACGGCCGGGCCGTGCTGGTCGCCCTCGACGGCGCCACCGCCGGCCCGCTCACCGCCCACCGCGCCGGCCTCACCGTGGTACGCGCCGCGACCGCCGAGACGGCCCTCGCCGGCTGGGACCGCGTCGCAGGGCGGACCCGGTGACCGGCCGCGCGGCACCCCGCCGCGTGCCTGGGCCAGCTCGCTGGGGCCCGGCGACCGGCCGGGCAGCACCCGCCGGGTGCTCGATCCGGCCCGCTGTCGTGACTCATGGGTGGGCCCGGTGACCGGGCGGGGGCCGCTGCGCGCCGGACTCGCCGCCGCCCTGACGCTGCTCGCCGCCGTCGCCTGGCTGCCGCTGTTCGGCCGGTCCGCCGCCGCGGTACTCGCCGGTGTCGTGCTGCCCGCCGAGCTGGCCGGCGCCGTACTGTCCGTCGCCGCGGCCGGGCTGGTCCTGGCTGCCGCCACCCGCCTCGAACCCGCCATCCGGCTGCTCGCCGAGCTGGCCGTACTCGCCGGCTACGTGCTGCTCGTCGCCGCGCCCGGCGCGGCCGTCGTGGACGGGCCGAAACGGCTGCTGACCTCCGCGTACCCGGTGGACGCGAGCGGGCCGGAGCTGGCCACGGTGCTGCTCGTGACCGGGCTCGCCGCGCTGGGCGCGGTCGAACCGGCGCTGCGCCGACGCGCCGCCCTGCTGCCGGTGCTCGCGCCGCTGCTGCTGCTCGTCGGCGGCTGCGCGCTGACCGCCTCGACCCCGCCGCCGCCGTGGGTCGCACCGGCGTTCGCCGCCGGTGCCGCCGCACTGCTCGCCGCCGCCCGCATCCGGCCACCCGCCGGAACACCGGCACCGGGCGGCCAGCCCCCCGGCGTCCCGGCATCCGGTGTCCCGGCACCAGGACGGGCCCACCCGACGGCACCGGGACAGGCCGGCGCGCAGGCACCGGGCCGCGCCGGTCGACGGGTGGCCGGCGTCGTCGTGCCGGTACTCGTGGCCGTGGCCGCCGTCGCGGCGCTCGCCGGGCCGGGCGTGACGGCGCGGCTGGGCCGGACCGACCCGCTGGACGCGCGCCAGGCCGTACCGCAGCCGGTCACGCCGCGCCGGGACACCAGCCCGCTGGTGCTGTACCCGGCGCTGCGTACCGGGAAGGCCCGGCTGGCGGTGACGGTGACCAGCCGGGAGCCGCTGGATCGGCTTCGCTACGCCACTCTGGACCGGTTCGACGGCGGCTACTGGACGACCGGGGCGAGTTTCCGCCGGGCCGGCCGGGCGCTGCCGCTCGGGCCCACCACCACCGCCCCGGTACGCCGGGACGAGGTGACGGTGCGGGTCGACCAGGCCGGCCCGCTGGCGTGGCTGCTCACCCCGGGCCGCCCGACCCGGGTGTCCGTCGCCGGGCTCGGCGTCGACGAGGCGACCGGCGACGTGATCGTGCCGGCCGGCGGCACGGTGCCCGCCGAGTACACGGTGGACAGTGCGCGGCCGGTGCCCGGGGCGCAGCTGCTCGCGGACGCGACGCCGGCCGGTCAACCGGCCGGGCAGGAGATGCCCGAGGCCGGTGACCTCGCCGGGCGGGCCGCGCGCATCGCCGACGGCGCGTACGGCTACCCGGCGCTGCTGCGGCTCGCCGACCACTTCGCCCACGACGGCGGGTACGCCGTGGCGACCGGGCCCCGCGCGCCCGCCGGCCACGGCCTGTACCAGATCCACCGGTTGCTCACCGACCGCCGCGGCACCGCCGAGCAGTACGCGAGCGCGTTCGCGGTGCTGGCCCGGCTGCTCGGGTACGACGCCCGCGTGGTGGTCGGGTTCCGCACCGGCGACGGTCGGCGTACCGGGGCCGGATACCGGTACGAGGTCGGCAACGCGGACGTGACCGCGTGGCCGGAGGTGCGGTTCGACGGCGTCGGCTGGGTGCCGTTCGCACCGGTGCCGGCGAAGCGGTCCGCGGCGCCGGGCCCGCGCCCGACGAGCACACCGCGCGACGAGCCCACCCCGTCGGCGAGCGCCCGGGCCGCCGCGCCCGTACCCTCCGCCGGCGCCCCCGGTACGGGCACCGACGGCACCGCCGGCACCTCGCTCACGCCGTACGTCGCGGGTGCCGGCGCGCTGGGCGGCCTGCTCGTGCTGCTGCTGGCCGCCGTACCGGTGCTCAAGGCGGTCCGGCGGCGCGGCCGGCGGCACGCCGCGGATCCGGCCCGGCGTACCGTCGGTGCCTGGCACGACGCGCTGGACACGTTGGCGGACCACGGGATCCGGCCCGCGCCGGGCGCGACGTCGGGGGAGGTCGTCGCCGCCGTACCGGCCGGGTACGGTGCCGCGCCGGCCGGGCTCGCCGCCCTGCGGGACGCCGCGCTGTTCGCGCCCGTACCCGTTGCGCCGGCCGCCGCCGAGACCGCCTGGCAGCACGCCGACGGGGTACGCCGGGCCGCCCGTGCCGCCGCCTCCCCACCGCGCCGGCTGCTCGCCGCGGTACGCCCGCACCGCCTCCTGCGCCGCCCGGAGTGATCCGGCCGGTCCGTCGCCTCACGTTCGCCCCGCCCGCGTCGTCGTATCAGCGAGGACACGAGAAGGGACGACCGCATCATGACCACACCCACCGAACGACCCGACGACGCCCGGTCCCGCCTGCCCGACCCCAGCGGGTTCCTCCCCGAGATGGCGACGATCGCCACTGCCATGACGAAGGCGGCCCGGAACGGGTCGATCCCGAACAGCACCGTCGGCCTGGTGCAGCTGCGCGCCGGGCAGATCGTCGGCAGCACGTACCACACGGTCCGGCAGACCGGCATGCTGCGGCAGGCGAAGGAGTCCGAGGAACGCATCGCGGCGGTCGCGTCGTGGCGGGACGCGCCGTACTTCACCGCCGAGGAGCGGATCGCGCTGGAACTCGTCGAGGCGGTACTCACCGCCAACCCGATCGGCGAGCGCGTCCCCGACGAGCTGTACGCCCGCGCCGCCGCCTTGTACGACGAGAAGGCGCTGTGGACGCTGATCGTCGCGATCGGCCAGATCTGTTTCTTCGTCCCGGTCGGCCTGATCGCCCGACCGATCCCGGGCCGCCCGCTGGGGAAGAACTACCGCACCTGACCGGAGTCGTTGGGGAAGAACGCGATCCGGGCGTGGTACTCGCCGTGCACGCGCGTGGTGTCGCTCGTGATCCAGAGGCCGGCGGTGGTGGGCAGGATGCAGAACACGCCCACGCCGCGGTCCTTGGTCGGGTTCCACGCGAGCGCGCGGCCGTCGGCGACCGACACCGCGCCGATCCCGGGCCGCGGTACGGCGCCCGGGCCGGCGCTGTCGTGCCCCTGCGGGTTGTTCAGCCAGCGCTGGTGTCCGCCGACGTACACGGCGGTGTCGGTGATCGCGGTGGACAGCAGCGTGTCGCCGCCGGTCCAGTTGACCCAGGTCGGTGTGCCGCCGCCGGTGAGGTCGAACCGGGCGACGGAGTCGCACAGTTGACCCTGCCGGGCGCCGCCGGTGGTGGCGACCGTGAACCACGTACCGGTCGGCGCGACGGCCAGGCCCCGCAGGTACGTGGGGAAGTGGTCGGAGCACATCGGCTGGTACCGGGTGGTGGTCCAGGCGGCGAGCCGTACCGGGTTCGTGGTGAGGTCGGCGACGGCGAGCTGGTAGCGGGGGCGGCCGGCCGCCTCGTCGAAGTTGCCGCCGAGGATCAGCCGCCGCTGGTCGGGCGTGGCGGCCAGCGCGGTGACCTTGAGGGGGGCGGTCGCGCCGCTCGGCGTGGTCCGCGGCTTGGCCAGGTGCAGGTCGAGGTCCGGCGTGGCGACGCCGGTGGCGGGGTCGAGCGAGGCGAGCCCCGGCCGTACGGTCGTGTCGACGGTCTGGAACGAGCCGCCCACGACCAGCCGCCGGCCGAGCAGCAGCACGTGGCTGACCGGGCCGTCCAGCCCGGCGGGGTGGAAACCGCGCCACGCGGCGCCGGTGTCGGCCGCGACCCGCGTCAGGTACGCCGCGCGCGCGGCACCGAGGTGCGTGAACTCGCCGCCGACGTACAGCGAGCGGCCGTCGGCGGCGAGCGCGATCGTGGTGGCCGGCCCGTCCAGCCGCGGCAGGAACCGGCGGTCGACGAAGCCGGTCCGGGCGTCGAACGCGACCAGCGACCGGACCCGCAGCACGCGGCCGGACCCGGCGTCCGCGACCCGGGTGAACGAGCCCGCCGCGTACATCCGGTCGCCGGCCTGGATCACCTGGTCGACCGCGCCGTCCAGGACCTGCGGCGTCCAGTCGGCCGGGTCCGCCGACACCCCGCCCCCCGCCGGCCCCGGGGGACCGGCACCGTGCGGCGTCGGTACGCCGGCCGCGGCCGGCAGCCCGCCGCACCACGTCCACGCCGCGACAACCAGGACGAGCAGCAACGCCCGCCGGACGAACCTCGATCCGCGGTACGTGTCACCCATGTCTTCCTCCCCCCGACAAGGGCGGACATGATCGCTCCGGTCCGGACCACCTCCGCATTGACCATTGTCAATGGATTCGGGTCCGCCGCGTGGCTCTGCGGCAGGTACGCCCGGCGCGTCGCGTGGTCCGGGCGGGCCCGGGGTGTCCGGTGGACGGGACGGGGCGCGAGGGCCCGGCCGGTACGCGGGCGGGCGCTGCGACACTCACGGGCGTGGATGGTGGGATGGCCCGTCCGTAGTTTCCAGACCAAAAACAACGGTAAGAACTGAGGGTTGATCAAGGTCTGTCCCGGGCCCTAGCGTCCTGTCCCGTTTGGTGACGGTCGATGCTCAGGCGGTGGGTTCGTGGCGACTCAGGATGTGTTCTCGGCGGAGGAACTGGCGCGGCTTCGGGGCTTCCCGGAGATCAACCAGGCGGAGTTGATCCGATACTTCACGTTGACCGGTGCGGACGAGGCGTTTGTGCGCCAGTTCCGGACCGGTCGCAACGTGCTGGGTGTGGCAGTCCAGTTGTGCTCGCTGCCGTGGCTCGGGTTCGTACCCGATGAGGTGGCGTTGGCGCCGGACGCCGTAGTGGGCCGGTTGTCGCAGCGGCTCGGGATCGCGATGGGTGAGCTGCGCGGGTACGGCGAGCGCGAACAGACCCGGACGGATCATCTGCGCGAGGTGGCCGGCTACGCCGGCTGGCGGGCGATGGACACCGCCGAGCGGAAGGACCTCGACGAGTTTTTGTTCGCCCGGGCGATGGAGCACGACTCGCCGAAGCTGCTGTTCCGGCTGGCCTGCGAGTACCTGCTCTCGTCGCGGGTGATCCGGCCCGGGGTGATCCTGCTGCTGCGACGGGTGGCCGCGGCCCGGGCCCGCGCCCGGACGGAGACCTGGACCCGGGTGAAGCACCTGCTCACCGACCGGCGGTGCGCCGAGCTGGACCTGCTGCTGGTCCCAGACGCCTACCTCGGCCGCACGCCACTGGCCTGGCTGGGCGTGGGGCCGACCTCGTCGAGCCCGGCCGCGGTGAAGGCGGAGCTTGAGAAGCTGGCCTACCTGCGGCGCCTCGACGCGCACACCCTCGATCTGTCGATGCTGCCGGCCGAGCGGCGCCGGTTCCTGGCCGGGGTCGGTCGGCGGTTGACGGGGCAGGCGTTGCAGCGACGCGAGCCGGAACGCCGGTACCCGATCCTGCTGACGCTGTTGGCGCAGTCGGCGGTCGACGTGCTTGACGAGACGCTGCTGCTGTTCGACCAGGCGATCAGCGGCCGGGAGGCTGCGGCGAAGCAGAAGGTCGCCGACGCCCTCGCGGAGCGGGCCAAGGGCGGCGAGAACCGGCAGGCGCTGCTGGACGAGATCTTGACCATCGTGCTCGACACCGGGATCGGTGACGAGCAGATCGGCGGCATGCTGCGCACCAGCATCGGCCTGGACCGGATGCGCGCGGCGTGCGCCGAGCGCCGCGAGCGGCTCCCGCGCGACCACGGGCAGCTCAGCATGCTGGACGCGTCGATGTCGTACCTGCGGCAGTTCGCTCCGGCCGTGCTGGCGGCGGTCGGGTTCGATGGTGGGCCGGGCACCGAGCAGCTGCTGCAGGCGGTGAGCATCCTGACGGGTCTGTACGCCACCGGTGCCCGCAAGGTCCCGGCCGACGCGCCGGTCGGGTTCGTGCCGACGAAATGGGCCGGCTATCTGGTCGCTGCGGAGCAGGCCGGCGACGTCACCGCGTACCGCCGGTACTGGGAGCTGGCCGTGCTGGTCGGCCTGCGCGATGGGCTGCGCTCCGGCGACATCTTCGTGCCCGGCTCGCGCCGGTACGCCGATCCGGCGTCGTTCCTGCTCACCCCCGAGGCGTGGGCGCCGCAGAAGGTGGAGTTCTGCCACCTGGTCGGCAAATCGGCCGCGGCCGCCGACGCGCTCGCCCAAGCCGACGACGAGCTGCACACCGCTCTGGCCGACCTGGAGACCCAGCTGGCGAAGGGCAACCCGGGCGAGGTCCGGCTCACCGACGACGGCGAGCTGATCATCCCGCCGCTGACCGCCGAGGACGTGCCGGCCGAGGCCGATGCGCTGCGTGCGGAGCTTGCCGGGATGCTGCCGCGGGTGCCGATCGCGTCGGTGCTGGTGGAGGTCGATGCCCGGACCGGGTTCACCGACCACCTCGTGCACGCCGGCGGGAAGGTCGCCCGGCCGGCTGAGCTCAAACGCAACCTGATGTACGTGATCATCGCTGAGGCCACGAACATGGGCCTGTCGGCGATGGCCGAGTCCTGCGGCGTGCCGTACGACGTGCTGGCCTGGACCGCCGAGTGGTACTTCCGGCCGGAGACCCTTGAGGCGGCCAACGCCGCGGTGGTCAACTACTACCACCGGCTCCCGCTGACCCGGGCGTTCGGGCCGGGAACACTCTCGTCGTCGGACGGGCAGCGGTTCCCGGTCAAGGGCAAGTCCATCACCGCCCGGCACCTGTCGCGGTACTTTCGCCCGCGGGCAGGGCGTCTCCACCTACACCCACGTCTCCGACCAGCACTCGACCTTCGACACGAAGGTCATCGTGGCGACCGCGCCCGAGTCGCACTACGTGCTCGACGGGCTGCTCGGCAACGAGACCGACCTGCCGGTATTCGAGCACGCCACCGACACCCACGGCGCCACGCTGGCGAACTTCGCCCTGTTCGACCTGGTCGGCAAGCAGCTGTCGCCGCGCATCCGTGACCTCGGGAAGATCACCCTGTACCGGACCGGGCCCCGCGCGGACTTCCTGGACCGGTATCCGCGCGCCGGGGCGCTGCTGACCCGGCGGCTGAACCTGAACCTGATCACGGACATGTGGGACGACCTGCTGCGGGTCGCCGCGTCCGTGCAGGGCGGGCACGCCACCGCGGCGCTGGTCGTCGGCAAGTTGTGCTCCTCGAAGCGGCAGCAGAACGCGCTGACCAGCGCGATCAAGGAGTACGGGGCGCTGCGCCGGACCGTCTACGCCGCCCGCTACCTGGCGGATGAGACCTACCGACGGCGGATCGCCCGGCAGCTCAACAAGGGCGAGAATCTGCACGCCCTGCGCCGTTCCCTCGCGTACGCCGGCGAGGGCGCGCTGCGGCGCCGGCACCACGAGCAGCAGAGCGAGCAGATGTGGTGCCTCACCCTGGCCACCAACGCGATCGTCTGTTGGTCCACGGAGTATCACGGCCTCGGCGTGGCTGCCCTGCGCCGTGCTGGCCGCCGCCAGGTCGACGACGAGGTCCTGGCGCACATTTGGCCCACCCACCACGAGAACGTGCACTTCTACGGGACTCACTCGGTCGACATCGACGGCGAGCTCGCCCAGCTCGACACCGATGGCTACCGGCCGCTGCGCGTCGCCGGCTCGGGCACGGGCGGATAAGGGGTGTTGGTAAGAACGGCGACACCAGGGGTCAAGTAGTTGATCTTCATGAGCCGCCCGTGGTGGTCGGTGGGTTGTTGAGCTGGGTGTCCCGTTAGGGGATCGTCCACCGGGCACCTACGGCGACCGGGTCATTGTATGAGCAGTACCGTTCGGTATCGCCTTTCTGGCATCGCTGCGTGTTGTCAGGACGCTGACGGGTCGGTTCCGACGCGTAGGACGTGACGTCGCACGTCACGCTCGAGAACAGCGGCTCGTGAGCGCCTGTGGTGAGGTCACCGTGTTGGGATGACGACGACTCGTTTGCCGACACGGTGGGTGGACTCGAAGTCCTGGTGGGCTGCAGCGACCTGGTCGAGTCCGGTGTAGGTGTCGGAGATGACGATGTGCATGGTGCGGGCTTCGATGGCGTTGAGGTACTTGCTCAGGGCGCCATTGGGGAGGTCGGCTGCTTCGCCTGCGTAGCTGGTGAGGTGGACGCCGTTGGGGATCGTGAACGGTGAGAAGTCCGGGATGGTCCATTCATCGCTGAGAGCGCCGACGAAGCAGACGGCGCCGCCGGGGCGGGTCAGGGCGAGCATGTCCGGAAGCGCTGCCGCGCTGACGAACTCGAGGGCAGCGTCAAGACCTTCCGTCGCGATCGCGCGAACGGCCTCCGGGAGGGTGTCGTCGTCGATCACGACATGGTCGGCGCCGACGTCGTGTAACAGGTCCGCCCGAGCTGCGTTGCGTGTGGTGGCGATGACGGTGGCGCCGAGCTGGTGGGCGATCGCGATGGCGGCGAGTCCGACGGTAGAGGTGCCGCCGTGGATGAGCACCTGCTGGCCGGCTTGCAGGTGGAGTCCGGTCGTCAGCGATCCGTGGGCGGTCTGCAGCATCTGTGGAAGGGCACCGACGATGCCCCAGCCGAGGCCGGTGTCGAAGGGGATCGTGTTCGCTGCGTCGACGACGGTGTATTCGGCGTAGCTGCCGTCGATGGTGCGGCCGAGGCCACCCATCATGGTGGCGACCTTCTGCCCGAGGGGTAGGTCGACGCCGTCCCCAACGGCATCAACGACCCCGACGGCCTCGATGCCCAGCACCCGAGGGAAGGAGAAGTCGGGGCCAGACTTTCCCTTCCGGCTGGTGACTTCGGACTCGTTGATGCCGAACGCTCGTACGCGAATGCGGACCTGCCCAGCGGCGACCGCTGGAAGCGGCACCTCTGTCACGGTGAGCTCCTCGGGGGTGACGGGACCGGTCAGTCGGACGGCTTGCATTGTCTTAGGCACGGGTTTGCTCTTTCGTGGGGAATGAATGATCGGCCGCGGCGAGTCCAACGATTGCTTCGTAGGGTTTGCGCACAGTTGCTTCGTCGAGCGGCGCATCAGGGTGTGCCAAGCGGTGACTCCACCAGCCCCAGAGCAGGGCGTTGATGGCGAGCGCGATGCTGGTGGGGACGACGGGCTGAAGCATCACCAGGGAATCGTCCTCGACTGCCTGGAGCACGGCAGCCACCTTCGGGTCCCGCGCGCCGTAATGGCGTATCTCCTCGTAGAGGCGGATGTCGGTGAGGCTCGGGCTGGTCGGGCCAATCGTCGCGTCAACGAGCGCGTCGACAACGTCGGCGAGGTTGCGAGCATCACGAAGCGGGGCGGCATACCGGGGCTCGAGCTCGCTGCGGGTCGAGTCCAAGGCGCTCAAGATGAGGTCCTCGAGAGTGGGGAAGTAGTACGTCATCGACCCCAATGGCACCTCGGCATGCGCGGCAACGCCCCGATACGACACCGCACTGATCCCGTCGGCCTTGATCACATCGAGGGTGGCCTCCAAGATCCGCGAGCGACGGCCTGGGTCATTCGGTTTCCCGCGACGCATGCTTCCTCCGATGTCAGACCAAGTGCGTACACTCGTACGTACTGCATCCAGACTAGCCCAGGGCGAGGAAGCCGCGTGAACGACAACAAACTGCAGGAGCTGGCTCGAGAGCGAGCACAGGAGCTTCCCGGTGCCGGGCTCGAGCATCCGTTCGGCCCGGAGTGGGAAGTGTTCAAGGTCCGCGACAAGGTGTTCATGCTGTTGACCGAGCTCACCGGTGAATCCATCGTTATCGTCAAGGCGGCACCGGAGGATGCAAAGGCACTGCGAGAGCAGCACGAGGACATCACCCCCGGCTATCACATGAACAAGCAGCACTGGATCACGCTGCATCCCGGCGGGGATCTGCGAAAGCAGCTCGTCAACGATCTGATAACCGAGTCGTACCTCCTCGTCGTGGAGGGCCTGCCGCGCGCTCAGCGCCCGGTGGACCCAGCAACGTTCGGCAGGCGTGACCAGTGACCCTCTCCGGTGAGCACATGCAGCAAACCGCCCGGAATGCGGCCGCAGCGCTCGAGCACGTCAGCACCGGTCGACCGTTCACGCCGCACCTCGAAGTGTGGAAGGTGCGGGACAAGGTGTTCCTGATCGTCACCGAGGACAACCCGGACCTGCAGATCATCACCGTGAAGGCGGACCCGCATCACGCTGATGCGCTCCGACGCGACCACTACTCGATCACGTCCGGCCGCTACCTCGACAAACAGCACTGGATCTCCGTCAGCCCGGGCCCCGGCGTGACGAAGCGACTGATCGAGGACCTGGTGCACGACTCCTACGACCTCGCCATAGGACATCGAAACGAGCAGGGATCGTGAACGAGCCGCCATCCCTGTTCGAGGTAGATGATGCTTCCCGGCCCCTGGCAGGCCGGCTGCTTCCCCAACCACATGCGCTGGGAAACGTTCTATGAACCGACCACCGGCGGCTACAACGAGCGATCACGGAGCGGCTCCGCCACTGGCAGCAGCTGCGATCCGACCGCGAGGCCGCCAACGACACGACCACCGACGCTGACGGCTCACCAGCCGCAGACGACGCCTGACCAGGAAGACCCTCTCGCATGACCAGCATCGACACCGCCGAACAGGGCCCAGTGCGCTCGTGGCTCGGCATCCCGTACGCCACCGCCGACCGCTTCCGCAGCCCGAAGGTCGTGCCCTTCGACCCCGACCTGCCCTACGACCAGAAAGGGCCTGCGCCACTGCAGGCCGGGGACACCAGCTGGCTCGAGGCCGACAACGGGTTCAGCGAGGACTGCCTGAACCTCAACGTCTGGGCACCCGCCGACGCCGGGGACAAGCTCCTCCCGGTCATCGTGTACGTCTTCGGCGGTGGGTGGATGCTGGGCGCGAACACGCAGACCACCTCCAACGCGTCGGGTCTCGCCGCGACCGGCCGCACGATCAGCGTTTCCCTGAACTACCGGCTCGGACCGTTCGGGTGGCTCTCCCTCTCCCAGTACGGCGGCGCACTCGCGGAAGCGACGAACTTCGGACTGCAGGACATCATTGCCGCGCTGCAGTGGGTACGGGACAACATCGCCCGATTCGGTGGCGACCCGAACAACGTCACGGTCACCGGCCACAGCGCCGGCGCATTCTCCGCCCTCAGCCTCCTCGCCGCACCGTCCGCCGAGGGCCTCTACCACCACCTGGCAGCGTTCTCCGGTATGCCATCACGCCAGGTGCCGGCCTGGGGCGCAGAAGAACGCGCCCACACCGTCCTCACCGCACTCGGGCTGCAGGACGACCCCGAGCAGCTCCTCTCCGTGGACGCGAACTTGCTCGCCGAGACGATGGCCAAGTCGCAGTCGTCAGACCCTGGTGCCGCGCACGGCGTCGACAACGACGTCATCGCCATCGTCGACGACCGGTCCCAGCCGAACGGTGTCCTCACGGACCATCCCATGCACGTCCTCGAGTCCGGGCGGCGCCGCGACGTCGACATCCTCTTCAGCAGCACCACCCACGAGACCGACTATTGGGTCCTCCACAGGACCGAAGACTTCGACCCCGGGACCATCGACGCCCTCGTTGCGGAGTTCGCCAACCGGAACCGCATCCCGCGCAGCCGCGCCCGCAAGATCATCGCCGCCTACGACGTCGACGGACGCACACCTGTCGAGGTCCGCGGTGCGCTGCTCACCGACTTCTCCTTCACGTTGCCGCAGACCCAAGGTGCGCTCGCGCACGCCGCCGCAGGCGGAAACGCGCATCTGCTGTCGATCGGCCCCGTCGAGGGAGCGCCCGCCGTACACGGCACCGAGATGTACGGCATCGTCGGCCAGACCCGACCCGGCGCCAGCGACGCGCAGATCGTCCGCGACACGTTCGTCCGCGACGCGCTGCTCGCACTTGCTTCCGGGGACACCGCGGCGCTGTGGGAGCCCGTCACCACGGTGCCGGCCGCCAAGGGGATCGGCGACATGCCCTACGACGCCGCCGCCCACGCGGAGGAGGTCGTCGAGACATTCTCGGGCGTCAACCGCCCGTAGCTGCTTCGCCGGGGTGAGAATCGTCTGATTCCCATCCCGGCGACACCTTGCAACCAGCGGAAACCTGTGCCGAAATCGACCGGCATTCATAACGCGCGAATCGCCGGCACCGGGCCGCTTTTTGTGCCCAGATGTCCTGTCGCCTCCGGTACCGTGTGACACAGAATCCCGAATTCTCTGTCACAGAGCCGATGATCCACCTCCCGCCACCTGCGGAACGCCGTCACCGCGGCGAGGGCGACTCGGCCACATTCTGTGTCACATCACCGGAAGAGGCCGCCGAGGTGTCCGTGATCCCGCTGCCGACCGCCAAGCGCCCGGTGGCGCTCGTGGTCGCCGTCGACGCGTTCCTCGACCGGTTCCGCGACGATCCGGCCACCCGCGCCACCTACACCGAGACCCTGCGCCGGCTGCGCGAGACCGCCGGGGACCGACTGCCGGTCGCCGGGCTGACCCCGGAGCTCTACGAGCAGACGATGGCCCGTTGGGGCGAGCGGGCCGCGAACACCTGGAACAAGGACCTGTCCGCGCTGACTTCGTTCCCGGCCTACTGCCACCGCCAGGACTGGCTGACCACCGACCCCGGCAGGCGCCTGGAACGCCGCAAGGTCACCCGGACCCGGGACAAGGCCATCCCCCGCGCCCGGCTGGACCGGCTGTTCACCGACGACCGCAACCCGCTACGCGAGCGGGTGCTGTGGCGGATGCTCTACGAGACCTGCGCCCGCACCGAGGAGATTCTCAGCCTGAACGTGCCCGACCTCGACATGGAGTTCCGCCGCGCCCTGGTCGTCGAGAAGGGCGGCGATCGCGCGTACGTGCACTGGGAGACCCCGACCGCCCGGCTGCTGCCTCGGCTGCTGGCGGGCCGCACCACCGGGCCGGTGTTCCTCGCCAACCGGCGTGCCGCGGTAGCGGGGGGCCGCGCCCCCGCACTGGGCGACATCTGCCCGGAGACCGGCCGGGGCCGGCTGTCATACCCGCGCGCCGAGTACCTGTTCAAGCAGGCGTCCAAGCTCCACGACCCGCACGGCGCCGGTTACACCCTCCACCAGCTGCGCCACTCCGGGTTGACCCACCTGGCCGCCAAGGGCCGCAGCGCCGCCGAGCTGCCGCCCGCATCACCGCCGAGAACGACGAGCACCACCGCCGACACCGGCGCTGACTTCCCGTCCCACGTACCGGGATCACGGAAAACGGCCGAAGCGGCTGCCGACGAACCTCACCTTGAGGAACTGCGCTGCAGGTGAGGTCCTAGATCAACTGCTTGCCGTTGTTTTTGGTCTGGAAACTACGGGCGGCCCGGGATGGCGCCGCACTCGTACGCCTGGGCGCTGCGCCCCGCGGTGCCCGCCGATCTCGACGCGCTCGCGGAGCTGCGGGCCACGGTGATGCGCGCCGACCTGCAACGCCTCGGCCGCTACGACGACCACCGGGTACGCCAGCGGCTGCGCGACACGTTCTCCCCGCGCTACACGTCGGTGGTCACGGTGAACGGCGAGCTTGCCGGATGCGTCACGGTACGACCCGTCGACGAGGGGCAATGGCTGGAGCACTTCTACCTGGACCCGGCGCGGCAGCGCCGCGGGCTGGGTTCGGCGGTGCTGCGCTCCGTGCTGGCGGAGACCGACGCGCGCGGCCTGACCGTGGGCCTGCACGTGTTGCGGGGCAGCGCCGCGATCCGGCTGTACGAGCGGCACGGCTTCGTCGTGGTGACGCAGGGCCCGGTCGACGTGCACATGTCGCGCCGGCCGGGCGGGACGGCCGCCGACGATCAGGGATCCCGGACAGGGATGGAGCCCGGGGCTTGCCGGTGAACGCCACCCCCCAGAGACGTTCCGACGGCAAGCTCACCCGGGCTTCCAGCAGAGCCGGATCCGGTCAACGACCAGCAGGCTCAGACGGGAAGTTAACCGAGCGTCCAGGGCACGACAAGAGTCGGCATGCATGGCTGGTAGCGATACCGTAACGTGCTGTGACCCTGGCCCGTGTGATTGTGGCGGCTCTGACTCCCCGCTGTCCGCTTCCGTTCCACCATTCGGACCCGTCCGGTCACTGTTGGTCACCTGCCGAATATCACCCCGATGGGGGACCGGCAACGTACGCCCGCGCCTGTGGCACCCCGGTTCACTCGTCCGAGGGGTCGCCTCGCCTGATCGGGTGTCGTAACTTAGTGCCGGAGTCGTGTCCCGATGTGTAACCCCCTGACGCATCGGCCGGCGGGTCCCGCCCGTCCGACTCCGTGGTGTGACGGCCCGGCGATCTCCCGAGCCGGGCCGTCCTACGCCACCCGCGCCGTCGGCACCTGTTGCGTGGCGCAGTGGATGTTCCCGCCGCCGAGCAGCAGCTCCCGGGTGTCCAGGCCGACCACCGTACGGTCCGGGAACAGCCGGACCAGCACCGCCAGTGCCGCGTCGTCCGTCTCCGGGTCCAGCAGCGGCGCGAGGACGTGCCCGTTCGCCAGGTAGAAGTTCACGTACGACGCAGCCAGCCGGTGGGTCGGCGGCCTGCCGCCCGGCACCGTGTCGACGCCGGCCGCCTCCTCCTCGGTCGGGTACGCCGGGCGCGGCAGCGGCAGCGGCACCACACGGAGCCGCCGCCCGGCCGCGTCGGTGGCGGCGCCCAGCCGTTCCCGCGCCGCGGCACTCCGCTCGTACTGCGGGTCGGTGGTGTCGTCGGTCCAGGCGAGCAGGACCACGCCGGGCGCGGCGAAGCAGGCCATGTTGTCGACGTGCCCGCCGGTCCCGTCGTACGCGAGGCCGTGCTCCAGCCACAGCACCGTGCGTACGCCGAGATGGTCGCGCAGCGCCGTTTCGGCCTCGGCGCAACGGATCCCGGGGTTGCGCCGCGGGTCGAGCAGCGACTCCGCGGTGACCAGGCCGGTACCCTCGCCGTCCACGTGCAGGCCGCCGCCCTCGACGACCAGCGGTGCCCGGTACCGGTCGGTGCCGGTGAGGTCGAGCACCCGGCCGGCGTACCGGTCGTCGACCGTCCACTGTGGAGAGCGCCGGCCGTAGCCGTCGTACGGGAAGTCGACGCCGCGCCGCCGGCCGGTCGCGTCGAGCACGAACGTCGGCGCCACGTCGCGCGCCCAGCCCAGCCAGCTGCCGGTCTCCACCACGCGGATCCGACCGTCCAGTGTGGAGCGTGCGTGCGGGTACTGACCGGCGCTCGTGGTCACGGTGACGTGCTCGCCGGTGTCGGCGATCGCGTTGGCGAGCGTGGCGAGCGCACGCTGGGCCGGCCGGGCGCCGTGCCGCCACGCGTACCCGTTCTCCGGCCAGACGAGGAAGCAGCCGTCGTGCGGTGCCCACTCGGCCGGCATCGCGAAGCCGTCGGCGGCCGGCGTGCCCGGCAGCGTCCTCATCGCGCCACCGCCACGCCGCGGCGCCGGTAGACGACCATCCACAGCACGAGCACCGGCAGCACCACGAACTCGATCGCGGGGGACAGTCCCGCGACCACGTCCACGGGCAGCGCGGACACCAGCAACAGGCGTACGGCGGCCTCGGCGACGAGGCCGGCGCCGAGCACCGCGGTCTGTACCCGGTGGCGCCGCAGGGCGCGGTCGTCGAGGGTCGCGCCGTGCAGCCGGCGCGCCAGGTACGCGGTGGCGGGTGTCGCGGTCGGGCAGCTCACCAGGAACACGAGGCCGGCGAGCCCGCTGGTGACCGGGTCCCGGGCGAGCAGTACGCGCGGGTCGGCGGTGGCGGCGGCGAGCACCAGCATCAGCGCGTACATGCCGAGCATGAAGGCGGCGAGGCCGTCGACGCGCCGGTCGAGCGCGATCGTGACCAGCAGCCAGATCCCGGCGACGACGGTGGCGCCGACCAGCGCCGGCACGGTCGGTACGCCGGCGAGGAGCATCCCGTAGTACGCGAGCGGGGAGACTCCCAGGTCCAGGGCGAGCCGGACGACGCGGCGCGGTCCCGATTTCATGATCAACTCCTTTGTATCACGGCTGTGATAAAACGCAACGTATCACAGGTGTGATAGAAAAGTGTCATGCCCAGGAAGGTGGACGCGGCGGCCCGCCGCCAGGAGGTCGTCGCCGCCCTGTACCGGGTGGCCGTGCGCGACGGCCTCGCCCGCGTGTCGCTGCGTACCGTCGCCGACGAGGCGCGGCTCAACATCGGATCCGTGCGGCACTACTTCGACAGCCAGCCCGAGCTGATGCGCACGGCGATGCGCACCATGCTGGACCGCGTCGCCGACCGCGTCCGCGTACGCCTCACCGCCCTCGACGTCGCCGCGCCGCCCCGCGCGCGCGTCGCCGCGGCGGTCGCGCTGCTCGCCGAGCTGCTGCCGCTCGACCAGACCCGCCGCGACGAGGTCACCGTCTTCCTCGACTTCGCCGCGCTCGCCCGCACCAGCCCCGAGCTGTACGACCTCGCCGCGGAGGCCGCCGCCGGCACCCGCGGCGCCGCCCGCCGGGTGCTCGCCCACGTCACCGGCGCCCGGCCGGACGCGGTGGCGGTCGAGACGCTCACCTCGCTCGTGGACGGCCTCGGCATCAACGCCGTACTCCACCCCGACCTCGTCACCGCCGCCCGCGCCGAGAAGGTCCTGCACGCCCACCTGGCCGCGCTCGGCTGACCGGGTCGCTACAGTCGGCGCCGACCGCCGGCCCGGCGACGAGGTGCGCGATGAGTGGTGCGGACGACCGCCTGTCCCGGCGGCGCGGCCAGGTCTTCTTCCGGCGGATGTATCTGGCCGACCTGGAGCTGACCGACGTCGACCTGGACTTCACTCGACCCGTGGCTCGTCGCGCGCGCCGCGGCCTTCCCGGCGTGGACCGCCGCGTACGGCCGGACGTGCGGCGGGACTTCACACCGGCCGCGCTCGACGGGCTGGAGACGGTGCTGCGGCGGCGGGTCGTCGGCTCGGAGGAGGAGCTGCACACGCCGGCGAACCGGGATTTCGGCGACGGCGCCGCCTGGTCGTGCTCCTCCTCGCCTTCGTCGGACCTTGCCGGTGGCCGCGCGTACGGCGGGCCGCCGTCACTGCCGTCCGAGGTACCGCACGCCGATGTTGCCGGGGGAGGCGATGCTGCCGGGGGCAGGGGGCGGGCGGCGCGAGCGGACGGCCGGGCGCCCGGTGAGCGCGGGCCGGCCGCGGGCGGCGGCGACACCGCCTGATCCGTGCGGATCAGGCGGCCTGCCAGGCGAAGCCGTCCGGGTCGGTGAACGTCCCGGCGTCGCCGCCGACGGTGATCCGGTGCGAGCCGGTGCCCTCGGGGGAGACGCCGGCGTCCTTGGCGAGGGCGCGCCGGCCGTACAGGGCGAGCTTCACGGTGCCCGAGTCGGCGGCGAACTCGACGTACTTGCGGCCGAAGCTCTTCGCGACCGTGAGGCCGCGCCCGACGTAGAACTGCCGGGTCGCCACCATGTCCGCGACGCCGAGCAGCAGCACGACCTCGTCGATCCGCCGGGTGGCCGGGCCGGTGTCCTTCTTCTGCGAGGTCGCGATCTTCCAGATCGTGCCGTCCGGCGCCTGGACGACGCCGCCGACGCCCCAGAACGACTTCGCCGCCGGCTTCAGCACGGTGGCGCCGGCGTTCACGGCCGAGTCGAACAGGGTGTAGACGGTGGACGGCTGGGACACCACGAGCGACAGCGTGAACCCGCGGAACCCGGTGGTCGGCGTGTCGCCCGCGCGCAGACGTACCGGTGGCGCGTCGTCGAAGGTCTTGGCGTAGAAGGATTCGGCGGCGGCGAGGTCGTCCACGTCGAGGGTGATCGAGTCGATGTTGGTCATGCCGTCCACGCTAGGTACGCCGCGGGCCGGGTGCTTCTCGATTCCTGACCGGTCCGGACGGTCGCCGCACCGCGGTGCGCGCCTGCCCGTCCCCGCGAACCCCTGTCAGCCGGCGGTGGCGTGCCCTGTCGCGTCGAGGGCTCGCGCGCCCGGTCCCGCCGACCGGCCGGGCCGAACGACACCCGTACGCAGCAGCAGGACGACGCCGACGACGAGCAGGGCCAGCACGGCAACGGCCAACCCCACGGACACCGGCAGGTACCAGTCGGGCAGCAGGTCGGCGCGGACGTCGTCGCCGAGCCGGGACACGGTGGCGCTCCGCGGGGAGCACACCGGCCAGCTCCCGCAGCCCGAGAGCCGGTCGGTCGCCGACGCCACGACCTGCCGTACGCCGACGGCGACGGCGATCGCCAGCACCTGACCGGCCGCCAGGACGCCGGCCGCGATCACCGTGACCGGCGCCGGGATCCGGCGCCGCCACAGCAGCACCGCCAGGGGTACCAGGGCGAGCAGCGCCACCCCGAGCACCGCCGGGTACGCCGCGGCGACGGTCACCGCGGTCCGGGCGGCTCCGGTGTGTACCTGGGCGCGGAGCTGCGCCGGCAGCGCGGCGAGCCGGTCGAAGCCGTCGGCGGCATGGGTCCAGACCAGCGCCGCGAGCAGGAGATGGACCAGGCCGAGCGCGGCGGCGACCAGCAGCAGGACGGGTACCGCCGTGGCCGGTTTCGGCCGACTGGCGCTCATCGCACGTTCCTCCCACGGGACGGCATCGCGCACAGTATGGCCCAGACGTCCACACCCTCAGAGCGGTGACGTGGCGGGTGCGGGCGTACGGCGCAGCACGGCGAGGGCCGCGACCGGCAGGAGCAGCAGGGTCAGAACGCCGGAGACGGCGAGCCCGCCGGTGGTACCGGCGAACTGGACCAGCGGGCCGCCGAACGCGAGCCCGAGCGGGGCGGCGACGGTCGAGCCGGTCGTCCAGAGCGTGACGACGGGCTGCTGTTCGGCCGGGGCGAGCCCGGACTGCAGGAAGCTGTACGCGACGGGGGTGAACGGCGCGTACACCAGGCCGCCGAGGCCGAACACGACCATCGCGGCGAGCAGGTTTCCGGTGCACGCCAACGCGATCGGGCACGCCGCCCACAGCCCGACGATCGCGATCAGGACGTGCCGCTGCGGCAGGTTGCGGAGCTGGTTGACCAGCGCGGCGCCGACGAACGCGCCGACCCCGAGCGCGCCCCACATCAGCCCGAGGCCGGACGCGCCCGCGCCGAGCGTCGACCGTACGTAGAGGGGGAGGGCGACCTCGACGGGCATGTAGCAGAAGTTGAAGAAGAACTCCACGACGAGCAGCCGGGCGGCGACGGGGCGGCGGCGCAGGATCCGCCAGCCCGACTCGCCGGTACGCGAGCGGCGCAGGGCGTCCCGGTCACCGGCCCGCGGTACGCATGCCAGCACGGTCACCAGCAGGACCAGCGCGCCGGCCGCGTCGCACAGCAGCGCCACCGCCGGCCCGGCGTACGCGACGACGAGGCCGCCGAGCACCGGACCGACGATGTACAGCGCGAACGTCGAGTTGAGGCCGAGCAGGCCGTTGACGGCGAACTGCCCGGTCGTACCGGCCATCGACGTGGCGAGCAGGCGCCGGCCGCTCGACCCGGCCAGCCGGAACGCCGACCCGGCGAGCAGGCCGCCGACCAGGACCGGCAGCGTCAGCCGGCCGGTCACCGCGAGGGCGGCGAGCACGGAGAACGTCGTCGACCGCAGGACGCAGTCGGCGACCAGCAGCGTCCGTGGTGTCGCGCGGACCCGGCCCAGCCCGACGGCGAGCGCCAGCATCGTCGCCAGTACGAACGGCGCCGCCTCGACGAGCCCGATCGCGATCGCCGTCGGTACGCGGCCGTGGATCGACAGCGTCTGCACCGGCATCGCCACGATGATCATGCCGGTTCCGGCGTTGGCGAGCAGATCGCCGGCGAGCAGGCCGGCGACGTTCGGGTCGCGCAGCACGTCCCGGTACGAGCGGTTGCCCGCCATGACCCCACCTCCACTCAGACCGGCACCGGCCTCGGGGGCGGCCGGTGCCGGTGCGGACCCTCAGCTGTCCTGGAGCAGGCCCAGGACGTTGCCGTCGGCGTCGGTGAACGTGGCCACCTGCCGGCCGCCGCCGACGTCGTGCGCGGCCTCCCGCACGGCCGCGCCCGCGGCGGTCACCTCGGCGAGCTTCGCCTCGATGTCCGCCACCCGCCAGTACGCCACCGGCGTACCGGAGTCCTGCGGCCCACCGGCCGGCAGCAGCCCGACGTGCTGGCTGTCGGTGTCGAAGCCGACGTAGTACGGCGTGTCGGTCTGCGGCTCGATGCCGAGCAGCGCGGCGTACACGGGCTTGGCCCTGGCCAGGTCGGACACCGGGTGCAGCACGGTCCTGATCCCCTGCGTCGTCATGATCACTCCTGCTCTCGTTGTCGTTGTCAGTGCCCTCACCCTGCCGGCCGGGGGCACCGCTCCGCGTCCGTGCCGACCACGGATCCGACCACGGATCGCGGGTCCGTACGCCGGATCTGCCCCGGCTTGTATCGGTCCTGGTCACAGGCACGGCGGCCGATGCCGGTACGAGAGAATGGGCGGGTGACGACGACGGTGGAGATCTCGGCTCGGGAAGCCGAGGTGATGGACCTGGTCGGGGCGCACCTGACCAACGCCGAGATCGCCGCGCGGCTGTTCATCTCGGTACGCACCGTCGAGAGCCACGTGTCCTCGCTGCTGCGCAAGCTGGGCGTACCGGACCGGCGGGAGCTGGCGCGGCACGCGGCCGAACGGGCCGGTCCGCCGCGCCGGGTGCTGCCGGCGGCGCTGACGTCGTTCGTCGGCCGGGCGCGGGAGCGCGCCGAACTGTCCGAGATGGTCACGGCGCACCGGCAGGTGACGGCGCTCGGCCCCGGCGGCGTGGGCAAGACCCGGCTCGCGCTGGCGGTGGCGGCCGACGCGGCCGAGGCGTACGACGACGGGGTGTGGTTCGTCGACCTGGTCCCGATCACCGATCCGGACATGGTCGCCGGCGCCGTCGCCGGGGCGCTCGGCCTCGGCGAGGAGCCCGGCCGCGGCATGGCCGCCTCGGTGGTCGCCGCGCTGGCCGACCGGCACGCCCTGCTCGTCCTCGACAACTGCGAGCAGGTACGCGACGGTGTCGCGCCGTTCGTCGAACGGCTGCTCGCCGCGTGCCCCCGGCTGACCGTCCTCGCGACGAGCCGGGCCCGCCTGATGGTCCCGTACGAGCGGGTCTGCCCCGTGCCGCCGATGTCGCTGGCCGGCGGCGGCGAGTCGGACGCGGTCGCGCTGTTCCTGGACCGGGCGGTCGCCGTCGGCCCGGCGCCCGACCCGGCCGCGATCGCGACGATCTGCGCGCGGCTCGACGGCGTGGCGCTGGCGATCGAGCTGGCCGCCGCGCGCTGGCCCGGGCTCGGCCTCGACGGCCTCACCGCCGGGCTGTCCGACCAGCTCCGGCTGCTGGCCGGCGGCCCCCGCGGCGACGACCGGCACTCCTCGGTACGCGCCGCCCTGGACTGGAGCCACGCGCTGCTGTCGCCGGCCGACCGGGAGCTGCTGCGGCGGGTGTCGGTGTTCGTCGCCCCCTTCGGGGTACGCGCGGCGGCGGACGTGACCGGCGCCGAGGCCTGCGTCGTCGCCGACGGGCTCGCCCGGCTCGCCGAACAGAGCCTGCTGCTCGTCACCGCGTCCGCCGACGGCACCGCGTACCGCGCCCTGGAGACCATCCGGCAGTACGGCGCCGAACGCCTCGCCGAGGCCGGCGAGCTGACCGGGACGCGTACCCGCCACCTGCGCTGGTGCCTCGCCACCGCCGCCGACCTCGCCGCCGGGACCGCCGCCGACCCGGCGGGCGTACCCGCGGACTGGCGGGCGCGGTTCGACGTGGCGGCCGACGACCTGCGCGCGGCGCTGGCGTGGGCGGCGGACGCGCCCGGACGCCGGACGGACGCGTACCGGCTCGCCCGGTGCCTGGCGGAGCTGGCGTTCACCCGCAACCTCCTCGGCGAGTCCCAGCAGCGCTACGAGCAGGCCGCCGCGCTCGCCGGCACGGCCGGCGCCGGCAGCGCCGACCCGGCGACTGCGGGCGGCGCGGACCCGGCGACTGCGGGCGGCGACGACCCGGCGACTGCGGGCGGCGCGGACCTGGCGACTGCGGGCGGCGCGGACGCAGCGATCGCGGGTGTTGCGGTGGTGTTGCGGGAGGCGGCGGCGGTGGCCGGGTGCCGGACCCGCGGGGACGACATGTACCGGCTGCGCATCGAGGCGGCGGACGCCGCGCGACGGTCGGGCGACACGGCGGGCGCGGCGCGCGACCTGGCGACCGCGGCGACGGTCGCGTACCGGCTGTCGACGACGTTCGTGCGGATGCCGACGCGGGCGGAGGCGACCGCGCTGGTGACCGAGGCGCGGGAGCTGGCGGGCGACGACCCGGGCGCGCTGGCGGCGGTGGCACTGGCCGAGGCGGCGGTGTACGCGGACGCGTTCGGCGCCGCGCAGGGCCCGGCCGACAACGCGGTACCGGAGACGCTGGCGAGCGCCGAGCGGGCGGTGGAGCTGGCGCGGCGTACCGGCGATCCGTTGGCGGAGTCGGCCGCGCTCGACGCGCTGACCGGCGCCCGGAGCTGGGCAGGCGACACGTTCGGTGCGGCGGCGACGGCGCGCCGGCGGATCACGCTGCTGTCCGCCGAGCCGGTCACCCCGTCGAGTACGCACGAACTGGTCGACGCGCTCGGCATGGCGGCGGAGGCGAGCCTCGGTGCGGGGGACCTCGCGCGGGCGCGTCGGTGGGCGCGGCAGCTGGCCGACCATCCGGCGCTCGCCGAGGTCGGTCACCGCGCCACGTGCCGGTTGCTGATGGTGGAGTCGCTGGCCGCCGACGTCGACGCGGTACGCGCCGGCAGCGTGCGGTTCCTCGACGCGTGGCGCCGCGCCGGCAGCCCCGCCCGGCCGATCCTCTGCCCGGCCGCGGCCGGTGTCGCGATGGTCCACGGCCTGCGCGGCGACGCCGTCGCGCGGCGCGAGTGGCTGGGCGTACTCGACCGGCTCGGCAGCCCGCCGGAACACACGTACGGCTACGGCGCCGTGTTCGACGCGATCCGGCTGCTGCACGCGGGGCGGCCGGCGGAGGCGGCGGCCCGGCTGGCGCCCGGGCCGGACGCGGTGTGGAAGTGGGTCACCTGGATCTGGCTGCACTGGTACGTGGCGCTCGGCGCCGAGGCGGCAGTCCTCGCCAGCGCCGCCGACGCCGCGGCCCGGGTGGCCGCGGCCCGCGCGGTGGTGGCGGACAACCCGGTCGCGGGCGCGATCGTGGCGCGCGCAGCGGCGCTGCTCGACGGCGACCGGCGCGGGGTGCTCGACACGGCGGACGCGTTCGACGCGGCCGGCTTCCGCTACCAGTCGGCCCGAACGCTGCTGCTCGCCGGTGGCGAGCACGCGGCCCGCGGCGCGGCGGCCCTCGCCGGGCTCGGCATCGCCCCGGCGGGCCGGCCCGGCCTCAGCGCGTCCGGGTGATGCCCGACAACAGCAGGTCCGCGAGCCGGTCGGCGTACTCGCGGGGATCGATCTCGGGATGCTCGTCGAGGTACGCCAGCATCGCGTCGATCGCGCCCTGGTAGGTCACCGCCATCACCCGCACGTCGAACGACCGGAGCGTGCCCTCCCGCTGGCCACGGCGCAGCAGCGACTCCTCCGCCTGGTACGTGTCCTCGTAGTCGGCGAGGGTGAGCCGGGTCGAACCGTCCGGCTCACGCAGGTTGTGCGTGATCGCCACGAGCGCCCGGAACTGCGGCGCGTGGGTCTGGCCGAGCCGGGCCGCGCGCCGCAGCGCCGACCGGATGACGGCCGGCACCGGCGCGCTCAGGTCCAGCTCGGCGGCGATCATGTGGCGCAGGTCGGTCAGCGTGACCCGCGCGGTGGTGAGCATGAGCTCGTCCTTGTTCCCGAAGTAGTGCGACAGCAGACCCTTCGACACGCCGGCCGCCTCCGCGATGTTCGCCAGCGACGCGTACCCGTAGCCGCGTTCGGCGACGACGTCGACGGTGGCGCGGATGATCTGCTCGCGCCGTTTGTCCTCGGCGAGCCGTTCGCGTCGCCGGGGCTGGTCCTGCGGGGCACGCTCGCTCATGGCCGCTCCTCCGTCCGGTCGGACCGGCCATGAGGGGCCACCGCGCTGCGCTTCCGATGACGCTTGCTCATGGGTCCATTCTGGGGCCGGTCGGCGGGCCGGTCACACCACACGCCGGCGTACGGTCGCGACCACGCACGCGACCACGGCCAGCATCATCGCCGCGATCACGACCATCTCGACGCGCATCCAGGCCGGGAAGGCCGGCAGGCACGCCTCGACGATGTTGACCACGGTGAGCACGGCGGCGATGATCCCGACCGCCCGTACGGCGCCGGCGTTGCCGCGCCCGGCCGCGCGCATCCGCAGCGGCAGGAGGACCGCGAAGACCGCGACGATCACCGCGTGTCCCCATGCCTCGGACGTCGCCAGGTGCGGGGAGGTGCGGGAGAGCACGACCAGCGCCACGATCGTGCCGAGTACCACTGCCACGTACGCCCAGACGATGGCGCGCGCGGCGCCCAGAGTGCCGGCGGACCGGCTCACGTTGTTGGCCATGCGGCCAATAGTATTGACCGGTCGGCCAATAAAGCAACGGGAATTGGCCCCGGGGCGTAGGCCCGCGGGACGACGCGCCCCGGGTACGGCGGTGGCTAGGGTCACCGCATGCCCCTCGTCCCCCGCGTACCCGAGAGCGTCGCGGCGCGCGTGCGCCCGGTCCTGGTGTGGGCGGGCGGGACGCTGCTGACCGCGGCGGCCACGCTCACCATGCTGGGGCCGCCGTTCGGACCGGGCGCGGGATACCGCCATGCCGGCCCGATCGCGGTGGCGGCGACCGTCGCGGTGGCGGCCGTGCTGCTGCGCTGGTACCCGACGGTCGCGGTGCTGCTCCTGCTGGGCGGTGCGCTGACCGCGACGGTCTTTCGCCCCGATCTCCGGGTCGAGTTCGGCCCGATGGTCCCGGTCGACGTCGCCGTCTGCTACATAGCGGCGACGCGCTCGCGCCGGGCCGCCATCGTGTCGCTGTGCCTGGCGCTCGTCGTCCCCGCCGGGTACGACGTGCGGGTGTTGGCCGCGGACGGCGGGCCGTTCCTCGCGCCGTTCCAGCTTCCCGTGCTGTACGCCGTGGTGTTCGCCTGGGTCGTCGGACTCACGATCCGCAAGAGCCGCCAGCTCGCCGCCGCCGCGCGTACCCAGGCGGCCGAGCGCGCGATGACCGCGGAACGGCTGCGGATCGCGCGCGAGCTGCACGACATGGTGGCGCACAGTGTCGGCATCATCGCGATCCAGGCCGGCGTCGGCAACCGCGTCATCGGTACCCGCCCGGACGACGCGCAGGAGGCGTTGCGCGTCATCGAGACCACGAGCCGCGAGGCGCTGTCCGGCCTGCGGCGTACGCTCGTCGCGCTCCGCCGGGCCGAACCCGGTCGGGCCGGACCAAACGTCGCGCCGGGCCTCGCCGAGCTCGACCGGTTGGCCGCCGGCGCCGCCGAGGCTGGCCTGCACGTCACCGTGCACCGCACCGGAGCGGCGCGCCCGCTGCCGGCCGACACCGACCAGGCGGCGTACCGGATCGTGCAGGAGGCGCTGACGAACGTGATCCGCCACTCGGGTGCGCGCCGCTGCCGGGTGGACGTCGACTACCGGGAGTCGGAGCTGGCAGTGGTGGTCGACGACGAGGGGTGTGGTCGACCAGATCCCTTGGGTGACAACGGTTTCGGCATCGTCGGGATGCGCGAACGGGCCGCGCTGCTCGGCGGCGACCTGAGCGCCGGGCCGCGCCCCGGCGGCGGTTTCCGGGTGGCCGCCACCCTGCCGCTGGAGGCCGCCGCGGCCGTCTGAGACCTACTGCTCCCCGGTCGTACCGTCGGCGACGGCGTGCAGCTTGTCGGGGTTGGCCACGTTGTGGATCGCGGTGATGCGGCCGTCGGCGTCGACGTCGAACGTGACGGTGGCGACGACGCGGTCCGGGCCGCGGAACAGGATCCCCGGACCGCCGTTGATCTCGACCAGGTCGGCGCGCATGTCGCCCGGCGCGACGCCCTGGTACGTGACGGTGCCGATCGCGGCGAACCAGGACGCGACGGTCTCCGCGCCGACGATCGGGCGCAGCGCCTGGCGTACCTTGCCGCCGCCGTCGGTCCACAGCGTCACGTCCGGCGACAGCAGCTCCATCAGCGCGTTCACGTCGCCGCCGGTCGCGGCGGCGAAGAACCGGTCGGTGACCGCGCGCTGGCGGGCGCGGTCCGCGGTGAACCGGGGCCGCCGCGCCCGGACGTGCTCACGCGCCCGGTGCGCGGCCTGGCGTACCGCGGTCTCGGAACGTTCGACGGCCTCCGCGATCTCCGCGTACCCGACGTCGAAGACCTCGCGCAGCACGAACACGGCGCGTTCCAGCGGGCTCAGCGTCTCCAGCACGATCAGCATCGCCATCGACACCGAGTCGGCATCGGCGACGACCTCGGCGGTGTCCGGGCCGGTGAGGATCGGCTCCGGCAGCCACGGCCCCACGTACGTCTCCCGCCGGCGGCTCGCGGCGCGCAGCCGACCGAGCGCCACGTTCGACACGATGCGCGTCAGGTACGCCTTCGGGTCGGCGACCTGCCCGCGATCCGCCGCGGACCACCGGATCCACGCGTCCTGCACCGCGTCCTCCGCGTCGGCCGCCGAACCCAGGATCCGGTACGCCACCGCGAACAGCAGCCGCCGGTGCGCCCCGAACACCTCCGCCTCGGCGCTCACCGCACACCCCGGGTGAACCGGCCGCCGCGCGGCCAGACGGCACCCGACGCCGGCATCGACACCATCCGCCCGTACGTCGGCCACGGCGACGCGGTCACGACCTCCTTGTACCGGGCGGCACGGCGGCCGGTCAGGTAGAGCCGGCGCGGGCTGTCGTCCGGGTGCGTGAACTGGACGACGCCGTCGTGCCGGCCGAGACTCACCGGCGTGTGGTAGTAGCCGAACCGGAAAGCCTTGGGCTGCTTGCCCTTCAGCGCACGGACGATGGACAGCGCGGCGTGCACGCCGGACGGCATCCCGCCCTGGCAGGTGCCGTGCATGACGCCGTACCGCTGGCGGATCGCGGCGGCGTCGCCCACGGCGTACACGTCGGGGTGGGAGACGGACCGCAGCGCGGTGTCGGTGACGATCCGCCCGCGCTCGTCGACGGTCAGCCCGGCGGCGGCCGCCAGCGGCGACACCCGCGTGCCGCTCGTCCACAGCACGGCGTCGGCGGGCACGATCTCCCCGCCCGCCAGCTCCACCCCGTCCGGCAACACCTTGACCACGTCCACCCCACTCCGTACCCGGACGCCCAGCCGCCCGAGCGCGGACTCCAGGTACGCCCCGGCCTTCCGGTTCATCGTCGCGCCGGGTCGGCCCCGGCCCACCAGCACCACCGAAAGCTCGGGGTGCTGCTCGGCGATCTCGGCCGCCGACTCGATGCCGGTCAGCCCGGTGCCGGCGACGACCACGGTACCGCCGCGGCCGATCCGGGCCAGCCGGTCGCCGAGGACCCGCGCGTCCTGCGCGCCGTTCAACGTGTACGCGTGGTGCTCCGCGCCCGGCACCGCCTCGGTGTCGGCGACGCCGCCCAGTGCGTACGCGAGGGTGTCGTAGGGGAGGGTGCGCTCGTCGTCGATCCGGACGGTCCGGGCGGTCGGGTCGATCGCGGTCACCCATCCCCGTACGAAGCGGGCGCCGGTGCCGGCCAGCAGGTCCGGTACGGCGAGCGTGGCGACGTCCTGCCCGGTCGCGGTCATGTGCAGGCGCAGCCGCTCGGTGAACCGTTCCTGCGCGCTGACCAGCGTCACCTCGACGTCCGTGCCGCGCCGGGTCCGCGCCGCCAGCTGGACGGCCGCCGCGACGCCGGCGTACCCGGCGCCCAGGACCAGGACCCGGTGGGTGTTTTCGCGCTGTGTGGTCATCGTTTCCGCCTCGTCCGGTGTTGCCGCCGGCCGTGTGCCGGCGGACAACCAGAAGATGCGGACCGCCCCGGATCCGTGACACGGCCCGTCCGTGACGCCCGTCACGGACCAACTAGGCGGACTCGGCGGCCAGCCGCAGGCCGAGGGCGACGAGCACCGCGCCGGAGACCTGCTCCAGCCGGCGGCGTACGACGGGGCGCTGGAAGAAGCCGCGGACCCGGCCCGCCAGCCACACCAGCGGCAGGTACCACAGCAGGTCGACCACGGCCCAGATCACCGAGAACGCGACCAGCGTGGGCAGCACCGGCGCGCCGTGCGGGACGAACTGCGGCAGGAACGAGATCGCGAACACGCCGGCCTTCGGGTTGGCGACGTTCGTCACCAACCCCTGCCAGTACGCCCGGCGGTGCGACACCGGCGCCACGGCGGGCGCCTGTTCGGCGGCGGCACCGCGGCGCGCCTGCCACAGCGCCCGCGCCCCCATCGACACCAGGACGACGGCGCCGACGATGCGCAGCCCGTCGTACGCGATGCGGGAGGCGAGCAGCAGCGCGGACAGGCCGAACGCCGCGGCGAATCCCCAGAGCACCACGCCGGACTCGTTGCCCAGGACGGCGACCAGGCCGCTCCGGCGGCCGGTGAGCACCGCCCGGCGCAGGATCACCGCCGTGCTCGGTCCCGGCACCATCGCGATCAGGAACGCCGCACCCACGAACGCCACCACGGAAGTCAACACGCGGCCAGTGTGCCGTCCGGTACGCCGCCAGTCACCGTGACCTGTCCCGCAACCCGTTGCGGCGTCCATCCGTCGCCACGCGTGCCGTGTTCGGCGGCGTGCGCCCGCCGAACAGCGCCTCGTCCTCCCGCGCGGCGCCGGAGGGTAGGGCTGGCCATGGGGTCGTGGATCCGCGCTGGCCATGTCGTTTCGGGCGGTTCGCGCGCCGAACATTGTCGGCATGGCAGAGATGGGCACGCTCACGACGACGGTCGCCGAACTGACCGACGTCTCCAAGGTGTACGCCGGCCCCGCCGGTACGCGGGCGCTCGACCGGGTGTCGGTCGGGTTCCGGCGCGGGTCGTTCACGGCGGTGATGGGGCCGTCCGGGTCGGGCAAGTCGACGCTGCTGCACTGCGCGGCCGGGTTGGACCGCCCGACGTCGGGTCGCGTGGTGCTCGGCGGTACCGAGATCGGCGGGCTGCGCGAGCCGGCGCTGACCGTGGCGCGTCGCGGCGTCGGCTTCGTCTTCCAGTCGTTCAACCTGGTCGCCGCGCTCACCGTCGGGCAGAACGTGCTGCTGCCGCAGCGGCTCGCCGGTCGCCGCCCGGACCGCCGCCGGGCCCGCGAGGTGCTGGCCCGGGTCGGCCTGGCCGGCCGCGAGAACGCGCTGCCCGGCCAGCTGTCCGGCGGCCAGCAGCAGCGGGTCGCGGTGGCCCGCGCGCTGGCCGCCCGACCCGAGGTGATCTTCGGCGACGAACCCACCGGAGCCCTGGACCTCACCACCGGCCACGAGGTACTCGCGCTGCTGCGCGAGGCGGTCGACGCGGACGGCGCCGCGGTGGTCATGGTCACCCACGACCCGAACGCCGCGGCCTGGGCCGACCGCGTCGTGTTCCTGGCCGACGGCCGCGTCGCGGGCGAGGAGCACGCGCCGACCGCCGAGCAGGTGGCCGCGCGCATGACGGAGCTGAGCCGGCGATGACGACACTGGTACTGGCCTCCGTACGGCGGCGGCTGATCGCGTTCCTCGGCTCGTTCCTGGCGGTGGCGCTGACCGTCGCGCTGCTGTCCGTCAGCGGACTCCTGCTGTACTCGGCGCTCACCGCCGGACCCGGCCCCGACCGGTTCGCGGCGGCGACGCTCACCGTCGCGCAGCCGCGCGGGCTGACCCTGACGACCGTGAAACACCAGGGCGACAAGGTCAAGACGAAGAGCAAGACCAAGCCGCTCACCGGCGCGGCGGCACTGCCGCCGGCGCTGGCCGGCCGGATCGCCCGGGTCGACGGGGTGGCGCGAGCCGTACCCGACTTCTCGTTCCCGGCGGACGTGGTCGTGGCGGGGCGGCCCGCGCGCGGCCCGCACGGCGGGCCGGTCGTGGCACACAACTGGTCGGCCGCGGCGAGCACGCCGTACCGGCTCGCGGACGGCGGCGCGCCGGGCCGCGGGCAGGTCGTCCTGGACGACACGCTCGGCGGCCACGTCCGCGACACGGTGCGGCTGACGACCCGTACCGGCACGCACACGTACCGGGTGTCGGGGGTGACGCACGGGGCGCTCGCCAACCAGGCGGCCGTGTTCCTGCCGGACGCGGCGGTACCCGGGGTGTCGGGGCTGACCGGGCCGACGGCCGTCGCCGTGTTCGCCGCGCCGGGTGTCACGGCCGGTCAACTAACCGACCGGGTACGCCCGCTCGCCGGCACCGCCCACGTGTACGCCGGGGCGGACCGGGTGCGCGCCGAGGTGCCCGGCTCGTCGGTCGACTACGTCGGCGCGGTGTCGGTGTTCGGCATCATGCTCGGGGTCACCGCGTTCGCCGCGGTGTTCGTGCTCGTCGGTTCGGTGGGTCTGGTGGTCGCCGGGCGCCTGCGGGAGCTGGCCCTGCTGCGTACGATCGGCGCCACGCCGCGCCAGTTGCGGCGGCTGCTCGCCGCGGAGACCGCCGCCGTCGGGCTCGTCGCCGGGGTCATCGGGGCCGCGGCGGGCGGACCGCTGGCCGGGGTGGTCGCCGGCCGGTTCACCGCCGCGGGCGTACTGCCGGCCGGGTTCCCGGTGGCGGTCAGCCCGTTCGTCCTCGCCGCGACGGTGCTCGTCGGCGTCGCGCTCAGCGTGCTGTCGGCGCGGATCGCCGCCGGCCGCGCGACGCGGATCGCGCCGACGCAGGCGCTGCGGGAGACGGCGGTGGCGCCGCCGGCGCGTACCGCGGTGCGGGTGGCCGCCGCGCTGCTCGCCGCGGCCGGCGCGGTGGCCGTGCTCGCCTTCACCCCGCTGCGCAGCAACATGGGCATCGGCATGAGCTTCGTGGCCTGCGCGCTGCTGCTGTCGTCGGCCGCGGCGGCGGGGCCGGTCCTGGTCCGCCTCGTCGGTACGGCGCTGCGTCCGGTCGCCGCGGCCACCGGCGTCACCGGCCGGCTCGCCGCCGCGTCCGTACGGGCGTCGGCGCGCCGGGCCGCGTCGGTGGCGATGCCGCTGATGCTGCTGCTCGGCATCGTCACCACCCTGCTGTCCGTCAGCACGCTCACCAGCCAGGTCGCCGAGACGCAGCAGGCGCGGCGCGCGGCGCCCGCCGCCGCGCAGCTCGTCGCCCGCGGCTCCGGCGTACCGCTGGCGGCGGCGCGCCGGCTCGCCGCGACCCCCGGCGTACGCGGGGCGGCGGCGACGCTGCCGACGACGGTGCTGGTCGACGAGGGCGGCAAGCCGGCGCACTACCCGGCGCAGGGCCTGCTCGCGACCGGGGCCACCGCACTCGACCTGGACGTACGGGCGGGGCGGTTGGCGTTGGGTGGCGACGGCGTCGCGGTCGGCGCGGACCTGGCCGCGGCGCACGGCTGGCGGATCGGCGACCGGGTGCCGGTGTGGCTGCCCGACGCGACCCGCGTGACCGTTCGGGTGGTGGCCGTCTACCGGCTGACCGCCGGGTTCGGTGACCTGGTGCTGCCGGCCGGTCTGGTCGCGGCGCACGACCCGCGTGGCCTCGTCCGCACCGTGTACGTGACGGGCCGCGTCCCGGCCACACCCGACCTGGTGGCCGCCGACGCGACGCTGCCGGTACGCGGCGTCGAGACCCAGCAGGCCGCGTTCGACGCGCTGATCGTGATCCTGGTGGCGTTCATCGCGGTCTCGGTGGTGAACACGTTCGCGATCGCGACGGTCGCCCGCCGCCGTGAGTTCGCCGACCTGCGGCTCGCGGGCGCCACCCACCGGCAGGTACGCCGGATGGTCGGCACGGAGACCGCGCTGTCGGTCACGGTCGGTGTCGTACTCGGCTGCGCGGTGACCGCCGTCGTGTACGGAGCCTTCAGCGTGGCGCAGGACGGGCAGTGGCGCTGGCTCGCCGATCCGGGCGGATATGCCGGGCTGCTGGTCGGCACGGTCCTGCTCGGGATGCTCGCCGGGATCGTCCCGGCCCGGCTCGTGGTGCGCCGCCGCGCCCTGCCGGCCGATGCCCGCTGACCGGCGTACGTCCGCTCCGGCCCCGCGCGGGCCGGAGCCGGCGCGGCGCCCGGGTGCCACGGCCCGACGTACGGGCGCGGCGCCGGCCGGCGTACCCGCAGGTGGGGTGGCTCGGCACGGGGCGCGCCCGGCCCGGCCGGTACGGTGGGCGCCGTGACCTCCGCGCCGCCCCGGACGCCGTGGGCGGGCCGGACCGCCCGCTCCCTCGGCTACCTGGCGTGCGCCGTACCGGTGGCCGTGCCGGCGCTCGCCTGGTGCGTCGTCTCCGTGGTCCTCGTGTTGCTGCTGGCGTTGACCCGGCTCGGGCCGCGCGCGTTCCTGGCGTCGAGCTTCCTCGCCCGGTCGCTCGCCGGCCTGGAGCGGCGGCGCGCGGGCTGGCTGCTGCGGCGCCCCGTCGCCTCGCCGTACGCGGCGCTGACCGCGCCGACCCCGGGTGGCCGGGCCCGGGAGCTGCTCGGCCGCCCAGCCACGTGGCGCGACGCGGCCTGGCTGGCGCTGCTGTTCCCGCTGTCACTGGTCTGCCTGCTGCCCGCCCTGGTATCGACGCTGGTGACGGTCGGGTTGGTGGCGGCGCCGGCCTGGCTGTGGGCGGTGCCGAACCCGAACGCCCCCTGGTTCGTCGCCCCGCTCGTGTCGACCTGGCCGGGGCGCGTGGTCGGCACGATGATCGGGCTCGCGCTCGCGCCGGCCGTGGCGTACCTGGTGGTGCGGCTGGCGGACGGGCAGGCCCGGCTGGCCGACTGGCTGCTCGGCGTCGGGCCGCAGCAGGCGCTGGCGCAGCGGCTGGTCGAGACGCGGGCCCGGGTGGTCGACGCGCAGGCCGCGGAGCTGCGCCGGATCGAGCGCGACCTGCACGACGGCGCGCAGGCGCGGATCGTCGCCGCCGGCATGACCCTGGCCCTCGCCGAACGGAAGCTGCGGACCGGACCGCCCGCCGCCGCCGACGACGTACGGCTGGCGCGGCGGCAGCTCGACGACGCGCTCGCCGAGCTGCGCCGGCTGGTACGCGGCATCCACCCGCCGATCCTGACCGACCGGGGCCTCGCCGCCGCGCTGTCCGCGCTCGCGGCGGACAGCCCGCTGCCCGTCGACATCCGCGCCCCCGGTACGCCGTCCGTGCCGGCCGCGGTCGAGTCCGCCGCGTACTTCGTCGTCGCGGAGGCGCTGACCAACGCGGCGAAGCACGCCGACGCGACGTCCTGCCGGGTCGACATCGACGCTGCGCCGGGCACGCTGACCGTACGGGTGACCGACGACGGGCGGGGCGGCGCGGACCCGGCCGGCGCCGGCCTCGACGGCCTGCGCCGACGCGTCGAGGCGCTCGCCGGCACCCTGACCGTGACCAGTCCCGCCGGTGGCCCCACCGTCGTCCTCGCGGAGTTCCCATGCGCATCGTGATCGCCGAAGACCTGCTCCTGCTGCGGGACGGGCTGATCCGCATCCTGACCGACACCGGCCACACCGTCGTCGCGGCCGTCGACAACGCCACGGACCTGCGGGCCGCCGTGGCCGAGCACCGCCCCGACCTGTCCATCGTCGACGTACGCCTGCCGCCCGGGTTCCGCGACGAGGGCCTGCGCGCGGCGCTCGCGATCCGCGCCGGGACCCCGGACGCGCCGGTGCTGATCCTGTCCCAGTACGTCGAGCGGGCGTACGCGGCGGACCTCCTCGCCGACGGCCGCGGCTCCGTCGGGTACCTGCTGAAGGACCGGGTCACCTCGCTCGACGACTTCCTCGACGCGATCGAGCGGGTCGCGGCCGGTGGTACGGCGATGGACCCGGAGGTGGTGAGCCAGCTCTTCGCGCGCAACAGCCGCAACCGGGGGCTCGCCGCGCTCACCCCGCGGGAGCGCGAGGTGCTGGGCCTGATGGCGCAGGGCCTGTCCAACTCGGCCATCTGCGCCGCGCTCGTGCTCGCGCCCGTCTCGGTGGAGAAGCACATCTCCAACATCCTGGCGAAGCTCGACCTGCCGCCCGCCGACGACACCCACCGCCGGGTACGCGCCGTGCTGGCCTACCTCAACCGGTGACCCCGACGACCGCCGGCACCCCCACCGGTACGCCGAACGGAAGCGAGCCGGCCGCGGGGCGGGCATGATCGGTCCATGGCTGAGATACCGGCGCGGTTGTCCGTGGTGACGCTGGGCGCGCGGGACCTGCCGCGGCTGCGCGACTTCTACCGTGCACTCGGCTGGGCGGAGGTCCCGGGCAGCGACGACGGCTGGGCGAGTTTCCTGCTCGGCGGCGTCCTCCTCGCCCTGTACCCGGTGGCGGGGCTGGCCGCCGAGGCCGCGGACGGTGCCGAGGTGGCCGCCGGGTGGTCCGGCTTCACGTTGGCGTGCAACGTGGACGACGCCTCGCAGGTCGACTCCGCGTACGCGGCGGCGGTGGCGGCGGGTGCCACGGCGGTGGCGCCACCGACCGACCGGGAGTGGGGCGGGCGTTCGGCGTACGTGGCGGATCCGGAGGGGAACCGCTGGGAGATCGCCTGGGCGTCGTCGGCGCGGTTCGACGAGCGCGGCGCGCTGACCGGGTTCGGCTCCTGAACGCGGAACCGTTGCGGCGCAACGACATGGGCGGGAGAGGTCCGGACCCACGTGAGTCCGGACCTCTCCCGCCGGGCGCCTGCGCGCCCGTCACCCCGCCCCGCCGGCGCGGCCCACCCCCCGATAGGTCGCGTCTTGCGGACTGGCATGAAGTTACTCCACACGGTGATCATCGGGGCCACCCGAACGGCTAGATCCGGCACCGCCGGACGTACCGGCCGGGCTGGGACGTCCGGGCCACAACCGTCCACTGGGGACGGTGCCGCCGCTACTTCACCGCGCCGAGCGACAACCCCTGGACGAGCTTGTTCTGCGCGGCGAAACCGGCGACGAGCACCGGTACGGAGATGACCGTCGCGGCGGCGCACACCTTCGCGAGGAACAGGCCCTGGCTGGTGACGAAGCTGGTCAGGAACACCGGCGCGGTGCCGGCGACGACCCCGGTCAGCACCCGGGCGAAGAGCATCTCGTTCCACGAGAAGATGAAGCAGATGAGCGCCGTGGCCGCGACGCCCGGCGCGGCGACGGGCAGGATCACCCGCCGCAGCACGGTCGGCAGTCGCGCGCCGTCGAGCGCCGCCGCCTCCAGGATCGCCACCGGTACCTCGCGCAGGAACGACTGCATCATCCACACCGCGATCGGCAGGTTCATCGCGGTGTACAGGACGACCATCAGCCACACGTTGTCGAGCAGCCCGATCCGTTGCGAGATCAGGTAGATCGGCAGCAGGCCGGCGACGGCCGGCAGCATCTTCGTGGACAGGAAGAAGAACAGCACGTCGGTCCACTTGCGTACCGGGCGGATCGCCAGCGCGTACCCGGCGAGCATCGCGAGCACCAGCACCGCGAGGGTCGACACGACGCTCGCCGTCGCCGAGTTGATCAGGTACGGCCAGGGGCTCGCCCCGGTCGACGCGCCGAAGAACTCGCGGTACCCGTCGAGCGTCAGCGGCGCGGTCACGTCGGGCGGGTTGGCCGCCGCGACCTGTTCGGTGTGCAGCGACGTGAACACCATCCACGCCACGGGGAAGAAGAACGCGATGCCGACCAGCCAGGCCACCACGCCGAGAATCCGCCTCATCACCGGGCCTCCTGCCGGAACAGCGACGACACCACGCGCAACGCGAACGTGGCGATGACCATCGAGAGCACCACCACGACCACGCCGGCCGCCGAGGCGCGCCCGTAGTCGTGCGCCTGGTAGAACGTCTCGTAGATGGTGTACGGCAGGTTCGCGGTGCCGAGCCCGCCCGACGTGATCGTGAAGACCGCGTCGAAGTTCTGCACGATGTAGATGCTGCCGAGCAGGGCGCCCAGCTCCAGGTACTGCCGCAGGTGCGGCAGCGTCACGTGCCGGAAGACGGCGACCGGCCCGGCACCGTCGACCCGCGCCGCCTCGATCACCTCCGGCGAGCGGGACTGTAACCCCGCCAACAGGATCAGCATCATGAACGGCGTCCACTGCCACACCAGCGTGGCGACCACCGCCGCGGTCGGCGCCGCGCTGATCCAGTCCGGCTGCGGCGCGTGGTCACCGGCCACGGCACTCAGGATCCCGTTGAACAGGCCGTACTCCGGGTTGTAGAGCGCGTGCTTCCACAGCAGCGCCGCGGCCACCGGTACGACGAGGAACGGGGCGATCAGCATGGTCCGGACGACGCCGCGGCCGAGGAACTTCCGGTCCAGCAGCAGCGCGATCGCCAGGCCGAGGACGAGGCTGACGAGCACCACCGAGACGGTGAGTACGGCGGTGGTCAGGATCGAGGACCGCAGCTCCGGATCGGTCAGGACCGCGCCGTAGTTGCCCAGCCCGGCGAAGCCGCGCCGGTCCGGGTAGAGCGCGTTCCAGTCCATGAACGAGATGGCGAGCGTCGCCACGAACGGCAGCTGCGTGACGACGATCGTGAACAACAGTGCGGGAACCAGCGGGCCGCGGCGGGCCCAGACCCGGGCCCGCGGCGCGGACACGGTGCGGCGCAACGACCGCGGCACCGACACGGACGTGGTACTCATGACACGGCTCCGATCGTGATCGTGCCCGGCCGCGGGCCACGGGTCTCAGCGGTACTTCTTGGCCACCGCGTCGGCGAGCTGCTGGCTGCGAGACAGCGCCGCGGGCACCGACGTCTTGCCGGCGATCGCGCCCGACAACTGCTGCGACACCCGGGTACCGAGGTCGGTGAACTCGGGGATGTCGACGAACTGGATGCCCGGCGTCGGCCGCGGCTGTACGCCGGGATCGGTCGGGTTCGCCGACGTGATCGCCGTTTCCGTCGCCCGGTAGAACGCGGTCGACGCCTTCTGGTAGTCGGGGTTGGTGTAGGTGCTGGCCCGCTTCCCGGCCGGCACCCGCGCCCAGCCGAGCGTCGACCCGACGAGCTTCTCGTATCCGGCGCCGGACGCCCAGGACACGAACTTCCAGGCGTCGTCGGCGTGCCTGCTGGCCTTCTGGATGCCCCAGGCCCACGTGTACAGCCAGCCCGACGAGTCGGTGCGCTGCACCGGCGCCGGCACGTACCCGACCTTGCCGGCGACCGGAGATCCTTGCGCCTCAAGGCTTCCCGCCGCCGACGTCGCGTCGTACCACATGGCGACCTTGCTCTGTTCCATGCCGTTGAGGCACTCGGTGAAGCCGGACTGGGCGGCGCCCGCCTCGCCGTGCTTGCGTACCAGGTCGACGTAGAACCTGGTGGCCTGCGCGAAGCCGCCGCTGTCGACCCGGGCCTGCCAGTCCTTCGTGAACCAGGTCCCGCCGAACGTGTTGACCATCGTGGTCAGCGGCGCGATCATCTCGCCCCAGCCGGGCTGGCCGCGCAGGCAGATGCCGCGCATGCCGGGCTTCGCGCCGTCCGCCTTGGCGGCCAGGTCCGCGACCTGCTGCCAGGTCGGCTTCGCCGGCATCGTCAGGTGCTTCTGCGCGAACACGTCCTTGCGGTACATCAGGAACGAGGACTCACCGTAGAACGGCTCGCCGTACACCTTGCCGTCGGCGCCGGTCAGCGACTGCCGCATGGTGGGCAGGATGTCCTGCTGGTCGAACCCGGAGTCCTTGGCGAGGAACGGATCCATCGCGTCCAGCCACCCGTTCTTCGCGTAGAACGGCACCTCGAAGTTGCTGATCGTCGCGATGTCGTACCGGCCGGCCTGGCTGGAGAAGTCCTGCGTGATCGTGTCCCGTACGTCGTTCTCCGGCAGCACGGTGAAGTGGACCTTGATGCCGGTCTGCTTGGTGAAGTGCGCGGCGGTCAGCTTCTGCAGGTCGACCATCTGCGGGTTGTTGACCATCAGCACGTTGATGCTGTGGCCGCCCGCGGCCCCACCGCCGCCGGCACCGCCGCACGCGGTCAGCAGTCCGGCCAGACAGCCGGCGGCCAGCACCGCCGGCGCCAGCCGGCCACGGCGTCTCGGAAACCCTGGCATGGTGCGCCTCCTCGTTGCGCCGCGGGCACGACGGCCCGCGGCATCCGGTACGGATGCCTTGGTGGACAACGCTTCTCGTGGTCAGACCCGGAGTACCTGCGGTCCGAGCAGGGACATCCGGTGCGCCTCGGTCGCCGGTAACCCGATGTCGGTGATGACCGTCTGGAACTGGCCCACCTCGGCGAACCGGCAGAACGTGCTCACGCCGAACTTCGTGTGCACGCCGACGAACACCCGCCGCCGGGCCGCCCGTACCGCGGCGGCCTTGACCTCCGCGACGGCCGGATCCGGTGTGGTGAGGCCGTGTTCCCGGGAGATGCCGTTGGCACCCAGGTACGCGAGGTCGATGACGAAGCCGGACAGCATGGTCGTCGCCCAGTGGTCGACCGTGGCGAGCGTGCGGCCGCGGACCCGGCCGCCGAGCATCAGGACGGTCACCGCGTTCCCGGCCGCGAGCGTCGCCGCGGTCGTCAGCGACGCGGTGAGGACGGTCAGGTCGCGGTCGGCGGGCAGCGCCTCGGCGATCAGCTGCGGGGTGAACCCCTCGTCGACGAAGACGGTCGCGGCGTCACCCAGCTGCCCGACCGCGGCCTCCGCGATCCGCCGCTTCTCCGGCACCCGCCGTGTGGTCCGCTCCGCCAGCGTCGTCTCGAACGACGCCGTCTCCACCGGGTACGCCCCGCCGTGGGTGCGGCGGACGAGACCGTGCTGTTCGAGTACCCGCAGGTCCCGGCGTACGGTCTCGGGCGCGACGGCCAGTTCCTCGGCCAGCCGCGCGACCTCGACCCCGCCGTCGCCGCGCGCCATCGCGAGGATCCTGTGCTGCCGCTCTTCCGCGTGCATCCGCCGCGCCTCCGACGATCGCCGACCACCGTCTCGTCACGTATGTCTAACATCCGCGACACGTACCGAGTGGGCACGAATGGGCGCATTCTCTGCCCGTTCCTGCCCGTACATGACTCGGGTTGTGCCCGGTACGGCCTGTTCGGTGCGCATCCGCCCGCCCGTTTGGGCCGATCGTCCGCCCGTTTCCGGCCCGTTCCGGCCCGACCGGACACCACGCCACGCCCGGTGAACCGGGCACCGGGCGCCCCCGGGCGGCCGTCGGGTCGACGCGGGACCGTGCCCGCTGGTCGACGTCCGGCGCGGACGTCGCACCCGCCGCGCGGGGCGTTTCAATAGATAGATCATTGATCTATGACCCCAGGGCCGTGCCGACCGCGGCGGTCGGTGCCACGACCGTCCTCGTCGGACGGTCGTACCCGCTTGACCCCTGACGGACAAGGGCCGGCCACGGAGCCGCACGGTGGTGTACCTGTCGGTACTCACCGCCCTGGTGGCGGGGTTGGTCGGGTCGGCGGTCGGTTACCGGTTGGCATGGCAGGCCGCCGCCGAGCCGCTGCCGACCAACACCGAGGCGTACGACATCGTCGCCACCGCCGCCCCCGGCCGGGTGCTGTGGACCGAGCGCGACGACTTCGTGTTCGGCTGGGTCGGTCACCGTCACACGCTGCCCGGCGAGATGGCGGGCTGGCTGGTGTCGACCGACGCCGTGCCGGGGATGGAGGACGCGGACCTCTACGGACCGGGCACCGTCACGGTCGAGTCCGCCCGCCGCACGACCACCCCGGTCGCCGTCGCGGAACGCGACGCACAGCGCCGGCTGCGCGCCGACGGCAGGCAGGTGGCCTGCCTCCCCGACGGCGGCGCCGCGCCCTGCGGGCGATCGACGACGAACGGGGATCCGCAGCTGGTGGCGCGGAAGGGCGACGTGGTGGTGCTGCTGGGCTTCGAACGTGGCCGGGTCACGACGCCCGGCCCGGACGCCCGCCCTGGTGTGCCTGGTGGTGCTGGCGCTGCTGCCGCGCCGCCGGACGCCACCCGTGTCGGACCCGGCCGGCGGCTGACCGACGCCGCGACCATCCTCCGGCTACGCGCCGGCGCTGACCTCGGCGGCCCGGAGCGTCTGCCGCCGGCGCGCGGCGGCCCGGTGGAGGGCGGCGCCGAGGGCGAAGGCGGCGGCGGACGCCGCGCAGGTGAGCCACAGCGGTCCGGGCCCGCGCGCCAGCAGCGGCGTACCGACCAGCGGGGCGACGACGGTGCCGACACCCCAGGACAGGCCGTAGACGGCGAGAACGCTGGCGGCGCCGCCGGGCGGGGCGAGCCGGGAGGCGACGGCCTGCTGGGTACCGAGCAGCAGGCTGCCGCTCGCGCCCTCCAGTACCGCGCCGGCGACCAGGGCGGGCAGGCTACCGGTGGCCCAGAGCGCGGTGCCGAGCGCGAGCAGCGCGTACCCGAGGGTCAGCATCGTTGCGGGCGCCAGGCGCCGCTCGGTGTGGACGACGACGCGCTGCGCGCCGATGGCCGCTGCGGCGGCCGCCGCGAGCAGCCAGCCGGTGACCGACGGCCGGTGCCCGGCGGCCTGGATGGTGAGCGGGAGCATGAACACCACGAGCATCGTCAGCGTCGCGTACCCGCAGCCGAGGGCGGTCCAGGCGGCGAGCCGGCCGGACCGTACGGCCCGCCACGCGGTGCGCGCGTCGGTGCGGACGCGGTTCGCGGGGAGCCGTACCGCGACGCCGGCGGCGAGCAGGCTGGTCGCCGCGTCGGCGACGAACAACGCGCCAACGCTCCACCGGGTGAGTACGGCGGCGAGGACGCCGGCGGCGACTCCGGCGACGGCGAGTGCTGCGCCGAGCAGGGCGTAGCTGCCGGCGCGCCGGTCGGCCGGTACGCCCTGCGCGACGAGCGCCTGGGTGGCCGGCTCGACGATCTCGTACGCGAGGCCGAGCAGCAGCGCGCCGGCCACGACGGCCGGCAGCGACGGGGCGACGGCGATGACGAGTTGCGCGGCGGCGCAGGTGGTGAGGCCGGTCAGCAGCGCCGCGCGGGCACCGTACCGGTTGGCGATCAGGCCGCCGAGCAGTCGGCTCGGGATGGTCGCGACGCCGAACGCGGCGAGCACGATGCCGGCGAGGTGGAGGCTGGCGCCGAGGTCGTGGGTGAGCCGGAGGCTCAGGAACCCCATGGCGAACGCGCCGAGCCGGTTGACGACGCGGATCAGGACGAGTCGACGCGTGACTGATGTAGCCTCAGTCGTCAGTGACATGCGAGGGAGGGTACGTGACGGGCGACAAGCGTTTCAACAGTCACATCGAGAACCTGCTGACCACCACCGTGCGGCTCGTGAACGTGCTGACCCCCGGCACCGACGGCGGGCGGCCGGTCGTTCCGCCCACCGGCCCGGCGCTACGCGACGTCGTCGCCGAGGCCGTACTCGGCGTCGGCCGGGACCGGACGCCCGCGCTCGCCGACGCCCGCGCGCTCGCGGCCACCGTCGCCGAGGCACGGCAGGTCTTCGCGGCGCTCGACGCCGGGCACGCCGAGGAGGCCGCCCGGCTGGTCAACGCCATGCTGCTGGCGAGCAACGCCCGGCCGCAGCTCGACGCCGACGGCCACGGCGGTCACCACCTGCACTTCCACGGGCCCGACGACTCGTTCGTCCGGGGCTGGGCGGCCGGCGTCGCCGCCGGGCTCGCCATGGCGATCGGCGGCGACCTCGGCAGCCGGCTCGGGCTCTGCTCCGCGCCGCACTGCGACCGGGCGTACGTCGACATGTCCCGCAACACGCACCGGCGGTTCTGCTCGACCCGCTGCCAGAACCGGGTCAAGACGGCGGCGTACCGCGCCCGTGCGGTCGGGTGAACGCGTTGTACGCGCGGTGCCCCCGCTCGACGCCGCCGCGGGGGACCGGGGTGCCGGGCTAGCCGAACTCGCCCGGCGCGTCGTACGGCGGGACCGGCTCCCGCGTGCCGGCACAGAAGCACATGCCGTGCTCGATGATGAGATCGGCACGGCGCAGCGTGTACTGGTCGGGTGAGAGGGCCACCGTGACCCTGCCGCAGATCGCACACAGGTCGCTGCTGCCCACATCACGTGTACGGCTCATTCGGTCACCCCTGTCGTCATACCGTATTTTACCGACGCAGCATCCGGGCGATGAATTGCCCGACCACCAGGTAGATGAGAGCGGCGAGACCGTAGTTGAGAACCAGGCCGATCTTCGCGTCGTCCGGCGTGAATACGTCGCCGAATCCGAGCACGAGAACCTTCGCGAGAACGTAGATGAACTGCACGAACCCGTTTCCCTGATTCGCGTCGGCGAGGGACAGGAACACGTGCAGCGCGAAAATGCCGGCGACCAGGCAGGTCACCCCGACAACAACCCGCGCGACGATCGCCGCGCCCTCACCACGCCGCCGCTGGCCAGCGTCGGGACCACCGCCGTACGTGCCGGAACCGTACGGCGCGCCGCCGTACGGGCCGGGCTGATAGCCGCGTTGCTGGTCGTCGCGAGGGTAATTGTTGTAGGACATGGGGGGCGAGTGTAGTGGTCGGTCGCAGCGGACGAAACCCCACCATCTCGACGAGAACGACAATGCGACCCGGAGCTACCCCGAAACGACGGCGAGTGGCCGGACAATGGTGCGGGAATGCGCAGCGTCCTTCGTTCGCCGGCGAGGTTTCGTTACGTCCTCCCGGACTGTGACACCACCTCGTGACCCGTCCCGCCGCGTCGCGGCCCCGAGCGGACGGCCGGGTCCGGCGGTCAGGTCGTGCAGCGCAGGCGGATGTCGCCAGCCGCCACGTGCCGGTACGTCTTCGTGCTGCCCGACCAGTCCTGACCGGTGTTGTCGAGCCGTACGGTGAGCGAGCCGTCGTCGACGGAGTACGTGCCGGCGTTCACCCACTGGCCGCGGTGCGACGGCTGGTCGATCGTGAACCCGTGGGTACCGGCGCCGGCGACCGTGTAGTGCGCCGGGGCGCCGCCGACCCAGCGGATGTCACCGTTGTTCGGAACGTACACCGAGACCGTGCAGCGGCCGCGCCTCACCTTGCCGGTGGCGAACGACCAGAGCGCGTACAGGCTGGAGTCGGCGCGGTTCGCGTCGCCCGACTCCGGCAGCGCGTCGTACGTGCCGGTGCCGCACGCGCCGCCCTCGACCAGCCAGCCGCTCCAGTCGTCGGTGTAGTAGCCGACCCGGCGGTACGCCGAGCCGCAGCCCGGCCCGGCGGACACGGTGGCGACGACGGGCGCCGGCGCGTGCCGCGTCGACGCGTGCGTACCGGACGAGCCGTGGTGCGCCTTGCCGGACGACGAGTGCGACCCGGCCGCCGCGCCGGCACCCGCCCCGGCGTGCCCGGTCGACCGGCTCTTCGGTTTGGCCGACGGGCTCGGCGACACGTGCGGCGCCGGTACGCCGCTGGGCGCCGCACCGGCGTCACCGGTGTCCGGGTCGCCGCCGAGCGGGTTCGCCACCGGCGTACGCCGCGGCGGCGTCGGATCGTCGTGGTGCATCCCGATCGCGAACGCGCCGGCCACCAGCACCAGCCCGCCGATCAGAGCACCGGCCCGCAGCGGCCGGGGTACGCGGCCCGGCTGGTCGGTCCCGGTGTCGTCGTCGCCCGGGCGGTGCGGGCTCGGCAGGAACGCCGTGCCGGCGCGCTTCGCCCGCCCGAGTACGGACCGCAGCGGCGAGACCGCCGCCTCGCCCCCGGTCGCGGTTCCGACCTGCGCTGGGGTCCCGTCCGCGCCGGCGGCCAGTCCGGACGCGGCCGGCTGCGCCGGTCCGGCGCTCACGGCACCGTCGCGACCCGTTGCGCCGAGGTGTGCAGAGCCGTTCTGCGCACCTGTTGCGCCGAGGTGTGCAGAGCCGCTCCGCGCACCAAGCGTGTCGGGGTGCGCCGAGCCGTCCTGCCCGCCCGTTGCGTCACGGCGTGCAGAGCCGTTCTGCGCACCTGGCGCGTTGGGGGCGCCTGCTTCGCTCGTCCCGGCGGTGCCCGTCGCCCCGCCGGCCGCGGCGGCGTCCCGTACCGCGATCGCCGGGGCGTCAGGCGTCGTACCCGCCGGCTCGCGGCCGGGCACGGACGTGGTCGGCGTGCCGGTGGTGCGCTCGTGGTCTGGCACGGCAGGCTCCTCCAGGTCAGTGGGACGCCGCGAGCGCGGCGTCGAGCGCTTCGGTGGTGGCGGTGGTGGACACGACGGCGGTGGCGTTGACGTAGAGCACGTGCCCGTCCGGTACGAGGGGGAGCAGGTCGGCGACGGGCAGCGCCGCGACGCCGAACCGGGTGAGCTCGCCGAGCTGCGCGGGCGCGGTGAACACGGCGACGGCGGGGCTGCCGTCGGGCGCGGTGAGGGAGGCGGGCAGCCCGTCGGCGGAGACGAGGACGGCGACCTCCGCACGGGCCAGCGCCGCGAGGACGTCGGACTCGGTGCGGTAGCCGGCGGCGGCGAGCTGGATGGCGGTGTCGACCTCGTCGGTCGGTTCGGGCCAGCCGCGCCGTTCGGGCGACGGCCGGTAGTCCTCGTTGGGGACGAAGCCCGTGACCCCGCCGTCGTCGCCGGTACGCCAGGTGCCGATCACCGCCCATCCGGGCGCCTCGCCGTCGCCCTCCCAGTACGGGTCGACGAGCGCGATCGGCTCCCCGGGTGCCTCGGCGGCGAGGCGCCGGATCTCCGGCTCGATGGTCTGCGGCTCCATGCCTCGATGAGACCGGACCGCCCTGACATCAGGCCAACGCCGGCCCAACGCGGGACACCGCGTCGGCGACCACGCGGGCGAACGGCCGGCCCGTCTCCACCGACTCCAGGTACAGCTCGGTCAGCCGGACCGGGTCGAGGCCGACGGCCTGGGCGGTGGCACGCAGCGGCGCCGGCAGCCCCGGGTACGCGGAGCGTGCCGCGGCCGACAGCCGCCGCCACGACTCGGCCCGCAGCGCCTGCTCGTACGTCTGCTGGCGGACGCCGCTGTTCTGGTACAGCTCGGTGACCTCGTCGTCGGTGAGGCCGGCGCCGTCGACCTGGCGGCGGATGTCCGGCGACAGGTTCGCCAAAGCCTGCGCGGCGGTCAGTGGACGGCCGTTCGGCCCCAGCTCGTACACCCGGGCGTCGGGGCTGATCCGGTACCGCCGGGTGACGCCGGCGGTGTCGGTGTGGTGCACGTCGACGTACGTGTCGAGTTCGTGCGCGATCTGCCGGGCGGTCTCGACGGGGTGCAGGTCCAGCGGCGGCCGGTTGAGCCGGCTCAGCGGCCCGCCCGCGGCGAACGGTGCCCCGGCCACGACTGCGTTGACGATCTCCGTGGTCCGGGTCCGTACGCCGGCCAGCTCGGCGGTCAGCTGCGCGGTGTGCGGGCCGTCGAGCATGCCCGTCAGGTCGGGTAGTTCGGCGCGTTCCTGGCGCAACTGCTCCAGTCGCGGGTCGTGCCGGTCGGCGGCGGAGATCTCGCCGATCGCCCAGTCCAGCGCGTGCGCGTACTGCCGGACGAGCACGTCGCCGTCGTTGCTGGCCAGGACGAGCGGCACCGAGGCGCCGGTGTCGGCGCGCAGTATCCGCGCCACCTCGCCGCCGGCCTGGAACTGGTCGTACCCGTGCGCGTGCGCGGTCGTGAGCAGGTCGGCCAGGTTCCGGTGCGGCGTGTCCCGGTCCAGTACCGGCCAGTCGGCGGGGTCGTCGGTGGTGAGCGCGACGGCGTTGCGGTCGGCGATGCGCCGCTGCAGCTCGTGCAGCTCGCCGGCGGACAGCTCGGCGTACACGTCGCCGGCGAACGGGTCGCTGCGGTGGGTGCCCCAGACGACGTCCGGCCCGACGAGCCTGGCGGTGTAGTTCTCGCCCTCCAGCCGGAACGTGCCGCGCATCCGTACCAGATAGGTCGGGCCCTGCATCTTCACGTGCTGCTCGCGCCGGTAGTTCTCGGTGCCCGACATGCCCTGGCCGTACGACGTGCCGTTGTTGAGGTTGGCGGAGCCGTCGGCGGTGTTGGTGCCCCACGGCTTGTCCGCGTGCGTCGGGTCGACGACCTGCATGCCGCCGTTGGCGTCGGCACCGACCTGCCAGCTCGGCCGCATCGCGTCCGTACTCCGGCCGAACGTCGTGCCGTCCTGAAACTTGCTGTACCGGCCGGTGCCCGTGCCGGTGTGGATCGGCGCGACGACCTCGATGTTGGACAGGTGGCTGGCGAGCCACAGCTTCGCCCGGTCGCCGGAGCGGCCGGGCAGGAACAGCTTGTCGGACAACAGGTACCGCTGCCCGCCGATCGCCTCGAACAGGTGGTTGGTGAGGTGGGTGCGGGACAGTTCGACCGGCAGCGACAGGCTGCCGCGGAACGTCGGATCGTCGGCCTCGGCGCCGAGCATGCCGGCGAGCAGCTTGCGCCCGATCGGGATGGCGTCGTCGAGCAGCGCCGCCGTCACGTACCCGTCGCCGGGCCAGGTCGGCAGCGGCGAGTAGTCCGGCTGGTGCGCGGTGACGAGCGGCCGGGCGTCGCCGGTGCTCTTCGGGATCTTCAGCGTCGTGGTGCCGGCGTGGTCGCGTACCTCGGGGGTGGCGTGGTTGGTCAGCCGCCGGTACCAGTCGGTCAGCAGGTTGGTGGCGGGCCGCCCGGCCATGTTGAGCCGGCGTACCTCGATGTGCAGGTTGTGGCCGAACCTGACGCGGTAGTGGCCGGTCCAGTCGTACACGGTCTGCTCGGTGGTGGCGGTCTGGGCGCGGGTGACGCTGGCGTGCTGGCCGCCGCCGAGGTGCAGCTCGGGCGCGCCGCTGGGCGATCCGGTGACCTCGCCGCCGGCCGAGAACCTGGCCGGCATGACGCCGTACGTGAGGTCCTTCTTCCGGCTGGCGCTGCCGGAGGTGTACGCGTGGCCGTAGTTCTCCAGGCCAGTCTCCGGCACCAGGTCGGTGACCTCGCCGCCGGTGGTCAGGGTGTACCGCAGGTTCACCTCGACCATGTCCGCGAGCGCCCAGCCGACCTTGTTGACGAGCAGGAACGACTGGCCCGCGGTGTGCATCATGTCCTCGGTCAGCGGCTGTTCCCGCTTGCCGGACAGCATCGCCTGGAGCCCGTCGATGCCGCCCTGGAGCCGGCCGACGACCGTCCTACCGTCGGTGGCCCACACCTCCGGCCGGCGGCCGAGCAGCCCAGGCGCGACGTTCTCGACCGCGTCGTGTACGAGGCTGAACGGCGAGGTGGCCGCCGTGACGCCGGGCGCCGGGTCGAACGTCATCTCGTGGATTCCGCTGTGCCCCAACGCTTTCGGACCGCTGCGCGTCAGGTTCGGCGGGATGTACGTGTCGGCGTACGGGTTGCCGACCTCGCCCAGCCCGGCCCGCGGGTACGCCGCGGCGAACGCCGTCGCGGCGTCGCCCGTGACGTACAGCCGGCCGTCGCGGTGGCGCTGCGCGACGAGCTGCGCCGGTACGTCCAGCGGGATCCGGCCGTCCCGGCGCCACGGCGTCGTGTCCAGCTCCCCGTGCCGGCGGGTGAGGATGCCGGCGACGGTGTTGCCGGACAGGTGCAGGTCGCCGCCGGCCCACCGCTGGAGCACGTCGTCGATCTGCTCGTCGGGCAGCGGCAGCTCGTCTCGCGCGTACCGGGCGAGCGCGTCGGGCTCGGACAGCAGGTAGATCATGCTCTTGCCGGTGAGGGTCCGGGCGGCCGGCTTGTCGACCGACGACCACGCGAGCTTGCCGTGTTTCTCGTGCGCGCCGTGCACCGTGAGGTCGACGTGGCTTGCGAACGCGTACGCCCGGTGGAAGTCCAGCTCCAGGAACTCCTTGGCGCCGGTACGCGCGGTCGACACCGACTTCTGCCACCCCCGGTGCACGTTGCCGTTGAGCGCGCCACCGAGGTCCAGGTGCCGGCCGGGTACCTTCCCGCCGAGGCCGGCGTCGGGCAGGTTGAGCGTGACGCCGTTGGTCTTGCTGGCCGTCTGCCGCGCCTCCGCGAGCCACAGCTTGATCAACCCGATGACGTACTTGTCGGCGGTGGCGCCGGCGAACGTCGAGTCGCCGAGCGTGCCGGTCAGCGCGAGCGCCGCGGTGTCGTCACGCCACAGTCCGGGCTCGAACAGCTGGTCGGTGGTGTACTCGCCGGACACGATCTCCTTGAGGTGCGAGCGGACGCTGATCGTGCTCGCGAACGTGGTGATCAGGTCGTCGTTGGTGGCGCCGGGGCCGTGCAGGTCCGGCAGCAGTGCCCGGCTGGCGTCGGTCAGCCCGGAGCTGTCGACGTGGAAGACGACCGCGGTGTCCAGCACGTCCTTCGGGGTCGGCTGGGCCTGGGTGTACGGGCCCTTCGCCGGGTTGTTGAACGCCGGCAGCAGGTGCACCGTCGCGAACTGTTCGGTCAGCGTGATCGGCGTCGGCGCGTCCAGGTGGCTGTACTCGATGGTCACCGTCCAGTCGCTCGGCAGCCGGTACTCGTTCAGCGTGCCCGGATACTCCAGCAGCTCCGGCCGGTTCACCATCAGGAACAGGCCCTCGCTCGCGCCGATCGACCGCTGGAACTCGATTCCCGCGCTGGTGCCCTTGAACCAGGAGCCGCGCGGGTCGCCGCCGCCGTACCCGACGGTGCCCTTCACCCCGAAGGAGAACTTGGTGCCGCCACCGGTCGACGGCGTCGCCGAGTCCATGCCCATCGCCAGGTTGACCGCGTGGTACTCGTCGGTGGTCCGGACGAAGTACTCGGAGTGCCGGTTGCCCTCGTGGTCGGCGTACCCGGTGAGGCGCTGGTCGGCCTTGACGGTGATCCGGGCGAAGTCCATGCCGCCCAGGTGCCGCCGCAGCACCAAGGTGAAGGCCATGCCGTCCTGGTGTACCTGGTCGTAGTGCGAGTCGAGGCCCGCCCCGGAGACCATCTTGTCCAGCAGCCGCATGTTGTCGAACTGGCTGTCCAGGATCTCCATCCGCTTCTCGACGTGGAACGGGTTCGCGGCGTTGCGCGGCAGGAAACCCGTGGTACGCAACTCGTTCGTGAGGCGCCGCCGCAGCGTCGTGGACACCGCGTCGTCGACCTTCGTCAGGCCCTGCCCGACACCCTTGCCCTGGAGCACGTGCAGCGGCAGCGGCGCCGCCTTCTGGTCGGTGGGCTTCGGCCCGGTGCCGCGTACCACGCCCGGCACCGGGGACGGCCCGGCCGTCGGGTGCGGTGTCACCGCGGCGTGGTCGATCCGGAAGCCGTGCCGGAAGGCGTCCGGCTCCGGCAGCCGGAGCAGACCCTCACCGGTCACCGGCGTCGTCACCCGCGGCGCCGCGTCCGGCCGGGTACGCACCTGGATCGACGCGGTGTGGTTCATGCTCACGTGGTAGCCGTTGGTGTAGCCGGCGTACCGGGAGACCAGCACCCACAGTCCGGTACGCCCCGCGCCGAAGCCGTCCGAGTTCGACCAGGTGAACCCCACGTACGCGGACGCGCCCGCGGTGAGCAGCGGCACCGGTACCAGGTCGACCTCGCCGCTCCCGGACACGTCGCTCGCCCGGGTCAGCGTCTGGCTGCCGGACATCCCGGCGATCGCGGTGCGGACGTTCTCCACGTGTGCGGTGTCGCTGGTGCCGCCGACCTGGCGCGGTGGTACGGCGCCGTCGTTGCGGGTGGTACGGATGGTCACGGTGGCGACGATGTGACCGCCGTCGGTCAGCGTGAAGTGGTAGCCGTCCGGGTCGTTGACCGCCTTCTTGAGGTTCGTGTCGAGGTTCCAGACCTTGTGCGCCAGCTCGCCGCGGATCGTGCTGCCCGCGGGCAGGCTGAGCCCCGCGTCGGTCAGTTCCGTGACGACGGCGTCGAAGAGCCGGTCGAGCCTGGTCAGGCCGGACGCGTACAGGCTGTCCGGCAGGGTGGTCCGGTCGCGGGCGAAGCGCGCCAGCGCCGCCTCGTGGGCGCGGTGCCGCTGCACGTCCTGGTGGTAGGTGGCGAGCGCGTCGTAGTAGCTCGCCTGCCTGTGCCGCCGGTCCCGTACGGCCTGCTCGTGTTGCGCCAGCGCCGCCGGCGTCGCGTCCGGCGGCGGCTGGGGCGGCGGCGTCGACAGGTCGTGCGGCGGCACCGGTCGTACCGGCGGCGCGCCCGGGTCCGTCGGCGGGACCGCGGTCACGGTGGCGGCGGGCGGGTCGGCCAGGTAGTGGTCCGGCACCCACAGCAGCAGCTTCTCGTTCTCCGGCCCGTCCACTGCCGTGTTCGGCAGGTCCGCCCAGGCGATGGCCGGGTCGGTGCGGACCTTCACCCGCCAGTTCGGCACGTACGCCAGCAGCGTCGAGTCCGACCGGGTGTCCTCGACCATGCCGGTCTCGGCGTCCTGCACGACGGTGGTGGCGCGGCTGACCTTGTTCGCGGTACCGGCGCCCGCGACACCGAGCTTGAGTACCTGCGCGACGCCCGGACCCAGACCGAGCCCGAACTTGGCGGCGGCGCCGAGGTTGAGCGCGCCGAGCTGACCCGAACGGCTCTGGTTGTGGGTACCCGTCTGGAAGTTGCCGTTGATCGTCTCGTTGCTGTGGAACCCGCCGTCGTCGTCGCCGGTGATCGCGCCGGGCTGGTCGGTCGGCGCGTCGAACGAGCCGGACGGGTGCACGACGGTCCACGGATGCGTCGGGTCGATCGTGACGAGCGCCTCGGCCGTGCCGAGCGACACCTGAAGCCCGCCGAGCGCCTGCCGGTAGTTGTTCAGCAACTGCCGCGGCAGGGCCTTCAGGTCGGCCGCCGGTACCGTCGCGCCCGCCGCCCGCACGAGTTTCTCCACCGTGGACACGACCTGCGGCAGGTGCGGCAGGCCCGCCTTCGGTACGCCGACGCTGCGTACCGCCGGATCCGCCTCGCTGCGCTGCCCCAGCCCGCGCATGTGCCGGTCGCCGCCGTGGATCAGCACCGACTCCTGGTGCGCCGGTGTCGGTACGTTGAGCGGCAGGTGCACCGGCCGGGGTACGACGGCGCCGGTCCGGTTCGGCGGTTCCGGCGCCGGGCCGGCGAGCCGGTTTGCCTCGCCGTGGCCGAACCGCATCGTCGCGTGCACCGGCATCCGGTACGTGTGGCGTCCGCCCGGCCCGTTCGGCTGGTGCGCGCCGTCGAGCCGCTGCACCTCGATGCGCAGCCGGCTGTCGTACACGCCGTACCAGCCGGTCGCGTCGCGCCTCGTCGTACCGCCGGACCTCGTCAGCGCGGCGAACACCGAGCTGCCGACCGTACCCAGGCGGTGGGTCGTGGTGGGGCGGATCACCGGCGGCTGCCGGCTGACGTACCGGAGCGCGCCGCTCTCCGGCACGGCGCGTACCCGGACGCCGGGCGGGTTGGTGCCGGGTACGTCCTGCCAGCCGTCGAGCAGGTCGGGCATGGTGCGGGTGAGCGAGTCGGCGGACAGGAAGTCCTGGACGGCGGTGCGGACCGGGTCGGTGGGCGGCAGGTCGCCGAACACGGTCGTCAGCAGGTGGGTCGTCGCGGTGACGGGTGCGTCGACGCCCTCGACCTCCACGTCCCGGATCGGCTGCTCGTCGCCGAAGCCGATCCGCTGCGGCAGCCCGCGCGTGCTGCCCAGCGGTACCGTCGCCTCCGTCGACACGGACCAGTGCAGTCCGTTGTGGACTGTGAAGGAGGAGCGCACCGCGCCGGTGTTCCGGTCGGTCACCGTGATGTGCACGTCGTCGATGTGCAGCACCGTGTCCGGGGTACGCCGGCGGAACGAGACGCCCCGCCGGGCCGCGGTACCGACCACCTTCCGTACGTCGGGCGTGATCGTCGGCGCGCCCGAGTACCGGTCCCAGTCGCCGCGGTTCGTGGCCCGGACGACGACCTCCTGCACGCCGGTGGCCGGGTCCGTGTAGCGCAGCAGGTACCCCTCGCCGAACAGTGCCTCCGGATGTTCCCTGAGCTGGCGCAGCAGCGCGTCGTGCGCGGGCCGGGGGAGGGCCCGGTCGGTCGCGATCCGGGCGGCGATGTGCTCGCCGATCTTGAACAGCGGCCGGTCGCGTCCCGGGGCGGACGGCATCGCGGCGGGAAGCTGGTGGCCGCCGACGAACCGCACCTCACCGTTCGGCGCCGGTGGCGGCGGTCCGTCGGAGATCCACGGCCGGCGGTCGCGCGCGGCGTAGACGTTCTCCCGCACGGGTTTCTGCGCACCCGGTACCGGGGCCGGCGGGGTCGGCAGCGACCCGGTGTGGCGTTCCAGCCGCTCCAGGTACGCCCACTTCTGCGCCACGGTCGGGTTCGGGTTGCCGGGCAGCGTGGCGGTGGTGGCGACCCACAGCTCGGCCTCGTCGCGGCGCAGCGGGCGGGGCGGCCGGACACCGGCCAGCTCCCGCAGCGGGACCATGTGGGTCGCGTCCTGCATCGCCGTGACGCGCCGGTTGACCGCGGCCAGCGAGGGCATCGTCGGCTCGTGCGTACCGGCCGTGGTGGCCGGCGACGCGTGGCGCGGCGGCGCGGCCAGCGACCCCGAGATGATCGTGCTCAGCAGCCTGAGGTGCCGGTCCCGGACGCCGCCCTGCGGCACTCCGTCGGCGGGCGTACCGGTGAAGTCGCCGAGCAGGGACGTGGTGCCCCGCTCGTCGCGCAGGCCGAGCTGGTGGCCGAACTCGTGCGCGTACTGCCGGGGGCTCAGGCCGGGCCGCCACCGCGTCTGGGTGAGGAGGATGTTCCGGGTGGACAGGTCGACGGTCAGGTGCGCCGGCCCGTCGGTCACCGGTACCACGGTGACCGTCAGCCGGCCGAGGTCGGTGAGCGCGTGCCGGGGCCGGGTGAACTCCTCGAACACGCCCTGCCGCAACGCGGCCCACGTGGCGTCGAGCTGTTCGGTGGTGACCGTCTCGTCGGTGTCGATCCTGACCCGGACGGTCACCTCGACGACCGGCCTGCCGTGCTCCGCGGTCAGCGCCACGTCGAACGCGGCCCGGTACCGCTTGCGGCTGACCGGGTCCACCCACACCGAGTCGACCGGGTGGGTGACGGTGTCGGTCAGCGACGTGAGCCGGTCCAGCCCGGTGTCCGTGCCGTCGTCATCCGCGTGCGGCGCCCGGGCCCGCGGCGGCACCGGCGGCAGCGGCCGGTACGGCACGGTCGGTACGGCGGGCGGGCCGTTCAGCTCGCCGGCCACGACGGACCGGAACGCCACGCCGGTCTCGACGCTGCGCTGGTACAGCCGCGCCACGGTGTTCTCGTCCATCGTGCTGTTCACCAGGTACCGCAGGGCGTCCGGCAGCGAACCGACCGCGTCCCACACGTCGCCGAGCCGGGCGCGGATCTCGGCGCGCACCGCCGTGTCGAACGACTGCCCGTGCAACCAGCTGTTCTGGTACGCGTCGGCCAGGTCGCCGTGGTCGAGCCCGGCGAGGTCGACGCCCTCACGTACCTCGGCGGGCAGCGTCGTGACGGCCTGGTCGACGCTCAGCGGCCGGCCGTTCGCGCCCAGCTCGTACACCCGGGTGTCCGGGCCGATCCGGTACCGGGTGGTGGTGCCGGTGACGTCGGTGTGGTGCACGTCGACGTACGTGTCGAGCTCGTGGGCGACCTGCCGGCCGACCGACACCGGGTCGAGTCCGGTCGGCGGCCGGCGGAACCGGCCGACCGGGTTGTCCTTCGTGAACGCCGGCTCACCGGTGGTCGGGTCGGTCTCCGAGTCGACCAGTGCGCGGGTGAGGTCGTCGGCGTGCTCGTCGAGGTGCGCGAGCTGGTCACGAAGCTGTGGGGTCATCGGGCCGTCGAGCATGTGCAGCAGGTCGGGGATCTCGTCGATCTCCTGCCGCAGGCTCTCGATGTGCGGGTCGTTCGGGTCGACGCGCGTCCTCTCGTCGACGGCCCAGCGCAGCGTCGCCTCGTACCGGCGGATGATCGCCTCGCCGTCGTGGCTCGTCAACACCAGCGGGCCGGCGCCGGTGAGCCGGCGCACCTGGCCGGACACGGTGCCGCCGGCGCGGAACGCGTCGTACCCCTGCTGGTACGCGGTGTCCAGCAACTCGTGCAGGTTGTGGTGCGGCGTCGTGTCGCCGGGTACCGGCCAGTGCCGCGGCTCGTCGGTGGTCGCGGCGGCCGCGGTCCGCTCGGCGACCCGGCGCTGAAGCTCGGCCAGCTCGCCGGCGCTCAGCTCGGCGAACACGTCCCCGGTGAACGGCTCGCTGCGCTGCGACGGCAGCGTCTCGTCGCCGGTGAACAGGTGCACGTGGTACGGGTCGGACTGCATGCGGAAACGGCCGCGCATCCGCACCAGGTACGTCGGGCCCTGCATCTTGACGTGCAGCTCGCGCCGGTAGTTCTCGGTGTGGCCGGTGCCGGTGGAGTCGGACGGCCCGGCGGACAGGTTGCCGTTGCCGTCGCCGGTGTCCGTGGCCCACGGCTGGTCGGCGTGCGCCGGGTCCTCGACGCCGATCTTCCCGTTCGCGTCCCCGTCGGCCTGGACGATCGGCTTCCAGCCGTCCTGGCTGCGCGAGTCGGTGGTGCCCATCTGATGCTTGGCGTACCGGCCGGTGCCGGTGCCGGACAGCGGCGCGACGACCTGGATGTCGTACAGGTCGCCGGTCATCGACAGCGCCGTACGGTCGCTGGAGTGGCCGGGCACGAACATCCGGTCGGACAGCAGGTAGGTCCTGCCTCCGACGGCGAGATGCAGGTGGTTGGTCAGGTGCGTACGGGACAGCTGGACCGGCAGCGAGATGCTGCCGCGGTAGTTCGGGTCGTCGGCGTTCGGGTCGGTGGTGGCGGCCAGCAGCTTCTTCGCCACGGGTACGGCGTCGTCCAGGTTCGCCGCCGTCACGTACCCGTCGCCGGGCCACGTCGGGACCGGCGTGAAGTCCGGCTGGTGCACGGTGGCGAACGGCGTCGCGTCGCCGATGCTTCGGGGCAGCTTGAGCGTGGTGTGCCCGGTGAAGTCGCGGACCACCGGCGTGCTGTGGTTCGTGAGCTTCCGGTACCAGGACGCGAGCAGGTTGTTCGCCGGCCGGCCGGACATGTTGAGCCGTCGCACCGTCACCTGGAGGTTGTGGTCGAGGCCGACGCGGTAGTGGGAGTCCCAGTCGTACACGGTCTGTTCGGTGGTGTTGACCGAGGCGATCGTCTTGCTCCGGTGCTGCCCGTACCCGCTCCTCAGCTCCGCGGCGCCGCCGGGCGCGCCGGTGCCGCCGCCCGCCGCGCCGAACTTGGTGCCGACCGCGACGGAGAAGTCCCGCTGCCTGCCCTTGCTCTGCGCCGCGTACGAGTGGCCGTAGTTCTCCATCCCGGTCGTGGGTACGAGGTCGATCACGTCCGGCTCGCCGGTGAACGAGAACTTCAGGTTGACCTCGACCACGTCGGCCAGGTTCCAGCCGATCCGGTTGACGAGCAGCAGGCTGTGGCCCTCGGTGTGCAGCATGTCCTCGATGAGCGGTTGGTGCCGGCGCTCGCCGGCGAGCAGCGCCTGGAGCCCGGTCACGCCGGTCTGGAGCCGGCCGATCGCATTGCCCCTGACCTGCCACACCTCCGTGCCCTTGGTGAGCAGGCCGGGCGCGACGGTGTCGACCGCGCCGTGCACCAGGTCGTACGTGGTGGTGTTCGGGGTGATGCCCCGCGTCGGGTCCGGCGTGTACGTCGTGTCGTGGATGCCGGTGAAGCCGAGCGCCTTCGGGCCCGCCTCGGTCAGCGTCGGCGGCACGTACACGTTCTCGTACGGGTTGGCGTCGGCCAGCTCCCGCTCGAACGCCGCGTTGAACCGGTCCCGGTTCTCCGTCGTCAGCCGGTAGCGGCCCGCCTCGTACCGCGCCGCGAACTCGTCCGCGTACTCGCGCAGCCGGCGCCCGCCGCCCGGGCGCCGCCACTCGGTACCCGCGTCGTGCTGCTCGCGCCGCTGGCTGAGCAGGTTCGCCGCCGTGTTGCCGGGCAGTTTCAGCTCGTCGTCGTACCAGCGGCCGAGCGCATCGTGCAGCTGCTCGTCGGGCAGCGGCACCCGGCCGTCGCCGTACTGGGCCAGGGCCTCCTGCTCGGACAGGACGTAGATGACGTCCTTCTGCTCGCCGCCGGGAGCCGGTATCCGCACGGGCGGGTTCTTGGTGTGCGACGCCCAGGCGAGCTTGCCGTGCTTCTCGGTCGTCGCCGCGGCCGTGTAGTCCACGGTGGACGAGAACGCGTACGCCTTGCGGAAGTCCAGCTCCAGGAACTCCTTGGCGCCGGTACGCGAACTGGACGACGAGTGCTGCGCGCCCCAGTGCAGGCCACCGTTGACGCCGCCGGCGAGGTTGGCGAGCGCGTTGGCGTCCGCACCGCCGAAGCTGACGTCGAGCGGATTGACGTTGACACCGTTGGTGCGGCTGCTGGACTGCTTCGCCTCCGCCAGCCACAGCTTGATGAGGCCCAGCACGTACGGGTTGTCGGTGGCACCGGCGAACGTGGAGTTGCCGAGGTCGGCCTTCAGCGCCAGCGCGCCGCTGCCGTCCCGCCACAGCCCGGACGTGAACAGCTGGTCGGTCGTGTAGTTGCCGGCCAGGATCTCCTTGAAGTGTGACCGGACCATGATGTTGCCGGCGAACTGCGTGATCACGTCGTCGTTCGGTTTGCCCGGACCCGCCATCTCGGGCACCAGGTCGCGGAACGCCTGCGTCAGCCCCGACGAGTCGAGGTGGAACACGACCGCGTTCGTCAGCGCCTTCCGGTCGGTGGGGATGCTCGGGCCGGGATCGCCGTCCTTCGCCGGGTTGCCGAAGTGCGGCAGCGCATGCACGGTTGCGACCTGCCTCGGCAGCGTGATCGCCGGCGGCGCCGGCCGGTCGCTGTACTCGATCGTCGCCGTGAAGTCGCTCGGCAGCCGGAACTCGTCCAGCGGCCCGCCGTACTCCATCAGCTCCGGCATGTTGTTCATCAGGAACAGGTTCTCGTTGGCGCCCTTGATCCGCTGGTACTCGACGCTCGCGTTGGCGCCCTTGAACCACGTGCCGTGCGGATCCTTCCCGCCGTACCCGGCCGATCCCTTGACACCGAGGGCGAACTTCTTCGACCCGCCGCCGCCGGGCTGGGCGTTGTCCATGCCCATCCCGAGGTTCGTCGCGGTGTGCTCCTCGTCGCGCCGCACGAAGTACGGCGAGTGCCGGTTGCCCTCGTGGTCGGTGTACTCGGTGAGGTGCTGCGTGGCGGTGACCGTGATCCGCGCGAACCGGGTCCCGCCGTACTCGGTGCGGCGTACCAGGGTGAAGGACAGGCCGTCCTGGTGGATCTGGTCGTAGTGCGAGTCGAAGCCGGGCTGCGAGACGAGCTTGTCGAGCAGGTCCTGGTTCGCGAGCAGGCTGTCCTTGACCGGGTTGTCGAGCAGCGTGGTCGTGATGTCGAACGGGTGGTCCGGATCGTTCGGCAGGAAGCCGGCGGTGCGCAGCTGGGCCGCCAGCCGCGTGTGGATCCCGGTGTACGTCGCGGCGTTCACCTTGGTCAGCGCCTGGCCGACGCCCCTGCCCTTGAGGACGTGCCGCGGCAGCGGCGCGGCGAGCGGGTGGCCGTCCTTCGGCCCGCTGCCCTTGACGACACCGGGCACCGGCGCCATCCCGTACGTGTCGTGCGCGGTCAGCGAGTCCGAGTCCACCGGGAACCCGTGCTTGTACGCGTCCTTCGCCGGCATCCGGATCAACCCGGTGCCGTTGACCGGACCGGTCGAGATCCGGGCGCCGTTCGGCCTGTCGCGCAAGGAGATCCGCGCCGTGTGCTTGAGCGGCACCTGGTACCCGCCGGTGCTGCCGGTGTAGCGGGACACCAGCACCCACAGCCCGGTACGCCCGGAGCCGAAGGTGTCCGAGTTCGACCACGTCAGTCCGGTGTAGACGGAGGCGCCGACGGTGGCCGGCACCAGCTCCGGTACCAGGTCGACCTCGCCGCTGCCGGTGAGGCCGGTCGAGTTCGCCACCGACTGGCTGCCGTTCGCGCCGGAGATCGCGGTACGCACGTTCTCCAGCTTCGTGGTCGTGCTGGTGCCGCCGACCGGTTGCGGCGGAACGTCGGTGTCGCGTTCGGTGTGGATCTGGACGTCCGCGACCGCCTTGCCGCTGCCGTCGTGCACGGTGAAGTGGTAGCCGCGGGGGTCGTTGACCGCGAACGTGATGTTCGTGTCCACGTTGGACAGTTTCTGGGCCAGCTCGGTCCGCACCGTGCCGCCCATCGACACGTCGACGTCGTTCGTCGACAGCGTGCCGATGATCGCGTCGAACAGCTCGGGCACGTGGGTCAGGCCGGACGCGTACAGCGTGTCGGGCAGCGTCGTCACGTCGGTGTCGTGGTCGGCGTGGGCCTTCCGGTAGTCGTGGTACAGGTGGTTGTCCTGGTGGTACTGGGCAAGCGCCCGGTGGTACCCGGGCTGCCGCGCCAGCCAGTCGGCGTGGTCCTGCTCGTACTTCGCCCTGTCCTGCTGGTACTTCTGCTGTGCCGCGTCGTACGTCTGGGTCAGCGGATGGTCGGTCACGCCGGTCGTGTGGACCGGTTCGGTCACCACGTCCTTCGGCGGTACGGGCGGCACCGGCGGCTGTGGCTCCGGGTCCGGGGTCGGCGGCATCGGCTTGTCGACCACCGGCCAGTCCGTCGCGGCCGGTACGGCCGCGGTGTCGGCCGGCGGCTCGGCCAGCGCGTGGTCCTGCGCCCAGACGATCAGCTTCTCGTCGTCGGGACCGTCGACCGCGTGGTGTTCGACGTCCTCCCACCGGACCGTCGGGTCGGTGCGGAACTGCACGCGGAAGTTCGGTACCAGCGCGACGAGCGTCTGCCCGCCCTCGTCGACCTGCACCATGCCGATCTCGGCGTCCCACACGGCGGTGTTGGAGTTGCCGACCTTGTTGGCGGTGAACGACACGGACCCGGCGAGCTTCACGACCTGCGGTACGCCCGGCATGCCGAGGCCCAGCCCGACGCTGCCGCCGACCCCGCCGGACAGCCCGCTCATGGCACCGGACCGGGTGATCGTGTTCCCACCGGTGACGAACTTCCCGGCCACCTGCGCGGTCGCGGTGAACCCGCCGTCCGGCTTCGGCGGGGCCGCGACCGTCGTGGTGGACTCGGTCTTCGTGGGGAAGTCGCCGTCGGACCGGCTCGCTTCCTCGGTCGAGCCGCTCGGATGCACCACCGTGTACGGCTTCGTCGGGTCGAGCGTGATCCGTGCCTCGCCGCCGCCGACGTCGAGCATGAACCCGCCGTACAGCTGGCGGTGGTTCTGGAGCAGCGTGGCGGGCAGGTTGCGCTTGACGTCCGGGTCCATCGTGATCCCGGCGGCCGTCGCCAGCTTGTCCACCGTGGACACGAGCTGCGCGGTGTGCGGCAGGCCGGTCTTCGGCGTGGTGTTCGGGAAGGCCGCCGGCGGCAGGTCGATCGGTTCGCCCAGGCCGTACATGTGCCTGTCGCCGCCGTGGATGCGTACGGACGGGTCGTTCTGGTCGCGGACCGGCGGCTGCGGCGGCCGGGGGATCTCCACGCCGGTGTGCTTCGGCGGTACCGGCGGCGGTCCCGCGAGCCGGCGCGCCTCGTCGTGGCCGAGCCGCAGCCGCGTCTCGCCGGCCAGCCGGTACGTGTGCCGCCCGCCCGGCCCGTGCGGCTGGTGCTGCCCGTCGAGCCGCTGCACCTCGATCCGCACCGTCCCGTGGTAGACGCCGTACCAGCCGGTCGGGTCGGTGAGCGCGGTGGTCCTCGTGGTGCGCAGCGGGCCGCTGTCGTGGCGTACCGGTGGGTGCTGGCTGGTGTGCAGCAGGGTCGCGGTCACCGGCACGGCGCGGACCCGGACGCCCGGCGGGTTGCTGCCCGGTACGAACTGCCAGCCGGTCAGCAGGTCCGGCATGTTCGCCGACAGCGACTCGTCGCCCAGGTACGCGGTGAGCGCCTCGGCGGCCGGGTCGCGGGTGCCGTCGTCGTCGACCGGGAAGAGGGTGTCGAGCAGGTCCTGGGTGTCGGCGGTCAGCGTGGCGCCCTCGATCTCGACGGCGTCCACCGGCTGCTCGTCGGTGAACGTGATGTCGTCGGGCAGCCCGTGCCGGTCGCCCAGCGGCCGGGTCGCCTCCGGCCACAGCGACCAGTGCAGTCCGTTGTGGACGGTGAGCCGGTGTGCGGCGCCGCCGTTCGTGACGTCGGTGACGGTGAACGACACGTCGTCGACGTGTAGGACCTGGTGCGGATGGTCGCGCCGGACGGTGACCGCGCGACGGGCCAGCGAGGCGACCACCCTCCGGGTTTCCAGCCGTACGGTCGGCGCGGCCGAGTAGCGGTCCCAGTTGCCGTGGTTGGTCGCCTGGACGCGCACGACCCGCTGCGCGTCGCCGACGGTGATCCGGATGTCGCGGCCGCGACCGAAGAACGACTCGGGGTGCTTCGCCAGTTCCTTCGCGAGCTGCTGCCGGCTCGCCGCCGACATCCCGTGCTGCCGTGCGATCGCTTGGGCGATGCTGTCCGCCAGCTTGAACGACGGTCGGTCCGGGCCGAACACCGTCGGCAACGTCACCGGTATCCGATGGTTGTCGGCGAACGTCACCTGGTTGCCGGGCGCGGGTACCGGCGCGGGCGTGTTCTGTTCCAGGTACGGTCGGCGGTCGCGCGACTCGTACACCGACTCGCGGACCGCGCGCACCGGGCCGACGTTCGCGCCGGGCGCGGGCAGGATCCCGTGCGCCCGCTCCAACTCCAGCAGGTACGCGTACTTGTCGGCGACGCTCGGATGCGTGCTGCCCGGCACCCCGGACAGCGGGTCGTCGACCCACGTCTCGGCCTCCTGCCGGGTCAGCGGGCGCGGCGGGCGTACCCCGGTGTGGTGGCGGAACAGTGCGGCGTCGCGGGTGTTGGCCAGGTTCGTCACGTGCCGGCGTACCCGGTCCGGGTCGGGCAGGTTCGGCTCGTCGTGCCCCGACACGGTCTGCGGCGAGGCGGTGTGCGGGGGACCGGCGGCCTTCGCGTTGTCGATCAGGGACTCGATCAGGTCCAGGTGCCGGTCGCGTACGCCGCCGCGGGACAGGCCGTCGGGCGCGGGCCTGTCGTAGCGGCCCATCAGGGAGCCGTCGACGTCCAGTCCCGCGTCGTCGCCCGGCCGGCGGTGCTCGTCGCGCAGCCCGAGCTGGTGGCCCAGCTCGTGGCCGTACGCCTGGGGTCCGAGGCCCGGCCGCCACTTCGTCGCCGTGATCTCGGTGTGCTCGTGCGACAGGTCCACCCTCAGGTGCGCCGGCCCACCGTCCTGCACCGGTACGACGGTGACCCTCATCGTCCCGTACTCCGGCCGGCGGAACTGGTGCCGCGGGTCGGTGAACAGCTCGCGGACGCCCCGGTTCAGGTCCGACCAGGTCTGGTCGATCTCCTCCCGGGTCACGCCCGCGGCGGGGTTGAGCGCCACCGTGACGACCAGCTCGGTCACCGGCTTCCCGTCGACCGTCGTCTGCCGCACGTCGAACGCGGCGCGCGTGCGTACCCCGGTGAACGGGTGCACCCAGACCGCGTCCACCGCAACGGGACGCCTGGTCGGTGAGAGGTCGTTCGTGTCCACAGTGGACGAAGGATGGGACGACGCCGTGGAGACCACGGCGAGGGTCTGCTCGTCGGTCCGGGTCTGGTCGCGGGACTCGGTGCGGATGCCGGGCTGGAACGCGTTCTCGTGCGCCTGCTCGTGGTCGAGCCAGCCGTGCGCGTCGCCGTCGGCCGGCGCCCACGTCTCGTGGAACGCGTGGAACCAGTTCGTCCGGAAGTCACCCGCGAGCTCGGCGTGCGTACCGTCGGACACGTCGTGGTGCGCGGCGATCCCGTCGAACATGCCGCCGGCCCGGACCAGACCCTCCGCCGCGTCCGACTCGAACACCAGGTGCTCGCCGAGCCCGTCGGTGAGCACCCGCACCGCCTCGTCGAAGCCGGCGACACCGCGCCCGGACCCGCCGAACGCGGTGGTGAACGCCTCGTCCACGCGCTCGGCGTACTGCCGGCGGACCCGGTCGACGGCGTCCTCGCCGAGCGGCACCATGCCCCTGCCCGCGAGGTACCCGTCGAACGCGGTCGCCGCCTCGCTCCGGGCGACCTCGCGCGCCACCTCCTGTGCGATGAGGTGCGGCAGCCGGTCGATCGCCTTGCCCACCAAGGCATCCCACTCGGCGGCCTTCGCCGGATCGGGCTTCGCGCCGGGGCCGTCCGGGTACACCGCGCGGAACGCCTCGCCGAGCATCGCGAAGAAACCGTTGCGTACCGCGGTCGTCGCGGCGGCGCTGAGGTCCCTGCCGTCGAGGCCGAACCGCTCGAACAGCTCCGCGCCGTGCCCGCCCGCGCGCTGCCGCCACTGCTCGGCGACGGTACGCAGGTCGTCCCAGCGGTCGGTGAGCGGCTCGTCCCACGCGGCGGCGGTCGCGAGCCTTGCCGGCAGCGCCTCGGACAGCGTTGCCAACCCGGCGTCCCAGCCGTCCCCGTCGCCCGGCGTTCCGGTGTGCTCCGTGAACGGGTCGAGATGCCCGTACTGCCGGTCGAACAGCGCGTCGACCGCCGCCATGTGGTCCAGCTTGAGATGCCGTACGGCCTGGCTGCGGAACTCGCCGAGCAGCGCCGTCACCGGGTCGGTGTTCTCCGCCAGCCTCGGCGGCTCACCCACGTGCTCGGCGGCGAGCGCGTCGAACGCGTCCTGCGCCCGCGCCGACGCAAGCAACCGGGCCGACTCCAGGTCGACCTTGGTCGCCAGGTTCGACACCACGCCGCGCACCACGCCCAGCGCCTCGGCGGTCTGCGTCGCGACGTCCCCGCCCGGAACCACGATCTCCGCGAGCTTGCCGTCGACGTACGCCGCGACGTCGTCGGCCACCTTCTCCCGGACCGCGTCGAGCGCCTCCGTGCTCAGCCCGTCCGTCGCGTCCGCGGTGGCGCCGTCGGTCAACGTACGCTGGCGCATCGAGCCGAAGTGCCTCGCCACGGCGTGCTCGGCGGCGAGCTGCCCGGCCAGCTTCACCGCCTGCCGGTCGAACTCGTCGCCCAGCCGTGACACCACGTCCTCGGCCGTGACGTCGAACCGCGTCACCCGGTCCCGCACCGCCTCGTACGCGGCGTCCCGGATCCGCGTCAGGTGCTCCGGGCGTACCGCCGAGGCCGGCAGCCCGAACGCCGACGCCAGCCGGTCGAACGAGCCGTCGCCGCCGCGCTCCGCCTGCCAGTCCGCGAACTCCCGCTCGAACCCCGGCTCGATCTGCGTCATGGTCCGCTCGACGCGCGCCCGCTCGGCGAACCTCTCGTCGTACCCGCGCGCGAGGTCCTGCTGCGCCCGCTGCCACTCCCCGGTACGCACGTCGTCGGCCGACACCCGGCTCGGTGGCGGCGGCACGTCGTGCGTGGCGCGCGCCGCTGACCCGTCGGCGTCCAGCGGCGTCGCGTCGCTGCCGCCGGCCGGCTGATGCTCGCCCGGTGTGGTGTCCACGGTGGACGGTTCGACGTGGTCGGTGCCGTGCACCGTCGACGTGTCCGGACTCGTGTCCACTGTGGACTCGTGCCCGGTGTCGTGCGCCGCGGTGGTCTGCGCGTCGCCGTCACCGTTCTGGACGGTCTTCGGTCGCGTCTCGTCGCCGCCGCCGTGCTCCGTGGCGACCGGACGCGTCTCGTTGCCACCGTGCTCTGTGGTGGTCGGTCGGGTCTCGTTGTTGCTGCTGTGCTCCGTGGTGGTCGGTCGCGTCCCGTTGCTGGTGCCGTCGTCGTTCGTGGTGGTCCGGTCGGTTCCAGTGCTGTTGGCGGCGGTCGTCGCGTGGGTGGGGGCGCTGCCGCCCGTCGTCGCGGGCCGGGTGGTCTTGTCATCCACTGTGGACTTGCCGCCGGCGGCGGGGCCGCCGGGACCGTCGGAGGACAGCTTCGGACGCGCGCCGCCACCACCCGTGCCCTTGGGGCCGCCGCCCGCGCCGCTTCCGCCGCTGCTGTCCGGGGCGGGGGCGGTGGCGGGGGGAGCACCGCCGAGGGCGGGTGGTCGCGGCCCGGCGCCGAGGTACTTTTCGAGCAGCTGCGGGATGGACAGCCGGTTCGGGAAGAACTTGTCGGCGAGCTTCAGCCCCATGTGGTTGCCGAAGGCGTGGCCGCGGCCCATCGCGGCGGACGCCGCGCCGGTGATCCAGTTGGTGTGGAACTGGTGGCTGGGATCGAAGATCAGGTTGTAGAAGCCCTCGGACATGTTGCCGTGCAGCCAGTCGCCGGCCGCCTGGCCGATCTGCGCGCCGGCCCGGTACCGCAGCGTGCCGTGCGGGGTTTCCTTGAGTACCGTGCGGATCGCCTCGGGCATGTCGTGCGCGAGGCGGCTCGCCTCGGCGCGCAGCAGGGCGCCCGCGTCGGCGGCGGCGTGGTCGGCGACCTCGCGTACCGCGTCGCGCACCGCGGCCTCCAGCCCGTCGGTACCCCAGTGCTTCGCGACCGCGGCGGCCAGCGAGTGGCCGAGCTCGTTCGCGGCGTCGGAGCCGACGATGTCGCCGAGGTGCCTGTCGAAGACGGCGGCCAGGTTGCCGCCGAGCCGGGCGCCGCCGTCGGTGAACTTCCTGAGCAGCTGCGGGATCTCCGCGGCGAACGCCTTCGCCAGGTCGGCGCCGAGCGCCTTGCTCGCCGCGTCCGACAGGCCCTTGCCGAACGCGCCCGTGAAGACGTTGCCCAGCGCGCCACCGAGCAGCTTGGTGACGTCCTTGCCGACGATCTTCCCGATGCCCTTGCCGAGCCCCCGGCCGAGCGCACCGATCGGGCCGGCGAGCACGCCGCCGATGACGCCGTACTCGACGGCCTGGACCAGCAGGGTGTTGTCGAAGTCGCTGCGGTGCCCCTCGTTGATCTGGATGCGCTGGATGATCCGGTCCATCGCGACGCCGGTCGCCACGCCGATGATGATGTGCTGGACGATCGTCCGGAACAGCCATTCGAGCACCTCGACGATGAACTGCCGGGTGATGATGTACTCGATGGTCAGGTTGAAGAGCCACTCGAAGAAGCCCATCTCGGCCATCATGATCGCGAACGCGATCTCGGCCAGCAGCTCGATGAGCTGCGCGATGATCATCAGCTTGGAGTACTCGGCGTCCGCTGCGGTCTTCGTGACGAAGTCGCCGATCTCGCTCGCCGCCTGCGCGAACTGCGCCAGGTAGTTCGGCGAGCCGCTGGTGAACTGCGCCATCGACACGACGAACGGGTCGGTCGCGGCCATCGTGAACTGTTCGGTCAGGACACTGACGCCCTTGTTGAACACCGCGGGAAGGTCACCCTGGATGGACTTGCCGGTGTCGTAGTACGCACCGGCAAGCTCGTACATCTTGTCGGGGTCCATCTGGGGCCACTTCATCCCCGTCAGGCCCTCGAACAGGTTGACGACGTCCTGTGGTACCCGACCGAGTCCCATCTACTCGTGCCTGGTGTGCGTGACGTTGCGTTCCTCGGTGATCTTGATGCGCTCGGCGGTGTGCACCACCTCGTCCACCGAGGTCTGCACGCCGACCGTCAGGTTGTGCGTGTACTCGGTGAAGTCCTTGCTGGTCGGCACGTACCGGCTGGAGAACTGCACGCCCAGCTCGTCGGTGCCCCACACGTTGCCGATGCGGTCCAGCCGCGCCTGGTGGTCGTCGAAGACCGCCTTGACACCCTTGGCGACGCCCTCCAACACCTCCGTACGGCGGGCCAGCTCCTCGGGGTTCGCGTCGTACTGTCCCATCACGCGCCTCCGTTCCGGCCCCGGCGGGCCTGTTCCAGGAACTCCTCCACGTCGAGCCGGCCCTCGGCCACGTCGCGCACCCGTACCCGGCCCGGCATCAGCGGCTGCAACGTGGTCAGCAGCTCCTGCCGCAGCCGCCGCCGCGCCTTCTCGACCGTCTCCCGTACCACCGTGGCCAGCTCCGCCGGCGCCATCGACCGGTACGCCGTGGTGTTGAACCGCAGGTCGACCAGCGCGCCGTCCGAGCCGAACGTCGCCGTCACCAGGTGGTCGCGGGACGTCTCAGACACTCGTCGTGTCGCCAGTTCCTCCTTCGCCTCGGCGAGGCTTGCCCGAAGGTCGTTGAGGCCGGCCAGCATCCGTTCCGGGTCGCTCGAAGGCTGCATACTCGTACTCCTCCTCGTCGCGGGTGCGCCTGCGGTTGTTGCGGCCGAGCACCGCGGGCGCGATGTCCGGGTCGGTGCCCCAGACCTTCTCGTCCTCCGACAGCCACGTGGTGCGCTGCCGGTCCTGGTTCTGCTGGCCGCCGCCCATGCCACCCATGCCGCCCATGCCGCCGGCCATCGGCGGGTACAGCGGCACGTTGTTGCCCGCGCCGGCCGGGCTGCCGGCCGGCGCGCCGCCGGCCCCGGTACCGCCGCCGGTGGGTTCGCCGGTGGCCGGGTCGACGCCGGCGCCGGAGCCCTGGTTCTGCGACCCGGGAACGGTTCCCGGTGATCCGGTGCTGTCGGCGGTCGTCACCTCGTCGGGGTGTACGGCGCTGCCGCCGCCCCCGCCGTGCACCGACGGCGGCGGCGTGGTGGAGAACGTCGGCGGGTGGAACGTGGGCGCCTCGTACGTCGGCGCCTTGAACGTCGGCGTCGTGTCGTTCGCGGTCGACGGTACGAAGTGGGTCTTGCCGTTGCCGTCGTTGACCTGGTAGCCGGCGACGGCGCCGGGCGGCACGTCGGAGGCGTGCTCGAACGACGACGCCGGCTCGAACCTGTACCCGCCCTTCCCGTCCGGCACCAGGTATCCGGACGTGCCGTGCTCCGGCTTGGTGGCGGTCTCGCCGATCGGCGAGGGTTGGAACGTCTGCTTCCCACCGGTTCCCGGGACCATCGAGCCGGGGATCGCGCCGGCCGGTACCACGCCGTTGGCGAAGTCGCTCGACGGCGTGAAGTCGTAGCCGCCGTTGCCGTCCGGCACCAGGTATCCGTTGGTACCACCGGCGCCGCCCGGGTCGTTGCCGGCCGAGGGCGGCGGCGTGGGCGTGAAGTTCGGCGCCGGGGTGTTCCCGTCGCCGCCGCCGGCTCCGCCACCGCCGGGTGTCGGCGGCGGCGTGACCGTGTTGTCGCCGCCGCCGTCGATCCCGCTGCCGTCACCGGAACCCCCGGTACCGGGCGGCGGGGTGACGGTGTTCTTGTCCTTGTTGAGCAGATCGTTCAGCGTGTTGTTGAGGTCGTCGTCCTTGCCGCCGCCACCGTTGGAGTCCTTGTCGTCGGTGTTCTGCGTACCGGGGTCGAGCTGCGGCATCGGCGGCGGCGTCAGTTGCAGCGCGCTCGGCGCCAGGCGGTACTTGTTGACCAGGTTGGTGAACGCGGTGCTGATCGCCGTGTCGTCCAGCTGCTTGAGCTTCGCCTCCCACACCTGCTTGGCGCCGCGCTCGATGTCCTGCCAGAAGCTCCACGACGCGAGGTCGTTGGTGTCGGTGAACCCGTCCGGTACGGAGATGTGCAGTCCGCGGTTCCAGTGGTGCTTGTCCTGGTTGAACGTGATGATGCGGGCCATCGCGTTCAGGCAGCCCAGCGGCGAGACGAGCGCCGCCGCGTCCGGGATGCTGTAGTCGCCGATGCCGGTGGGGAACGACTGGCCGGAGCCGCCGGCCACCCACTTGTTCCAGGCGTCGACCGCCGAGTTGTGGTACGCCAGCAGCAGGCCCGCCGACTCGTCCAGGTACGTGATGCCCTTCTGCAACTGGTCGTTGACGTATCCCATGCCGAACTGGAAGTGGTCGAGGATCTGCCACATCACGTCCGCGGCCTGGCCCTGGACGTCGGACTCCTTCTTCGCCACCGAGTCGCGCATCGTCGTGATGTCGGTGACGTGCTTGGTGAGCCAGTCCTTGACGGCCTGGATCGGCACCGTCAGCCCGTTCGTACCGTCGTTGAACGACGCCCACTGTGCGGTGTCGGTCTGCATCGGCAGCCGCGGCGTTCCGTTGAGGATGTTGTGCGCGGTGTCGTAGAACTTCTGCCACGCACTGCTCGACGTCTTCGGGTCGACGACGTTCTTGTCGACGTTGGCGTACGCCTGCCACATGCCCCAGCCGTACGTGTAGACGACGTCGTCGCCGCCGCTGATCGCGGTGAAGTGGTGGTCGGTCAGCCAGGACGGGGTGAGGACGGTGCTGCGGTCCGGCACCGCGGGGAACGCCGTACCCGTGCCGGCGCTGGACAGCATGTTCAGCGCGGGTTCCCACAGCTGTGTGCCAGGAAGCGAGTCGGGCACGGCGTAGCCCCTTTCGGTGCCGCTACTTGATCGTGACGGTGGGCGGGTTGGTGGTGGGTGTCGGTGCCCCGCCCAGGTTCCCGATGGTGCTGTTGAAGTCGCTGATCGCCTGGTCGACGGTGAGCTTGTTGTCCTTCTCCGCGCCCTCGACCTTGTGGATCGTGAAGTCGATGTTGGTGGAGAAGGTCGTGAGCACGTCGTGCACCCAGTTGACCGCGTTGATGACGCCCGACGCGTACACGCCGCCGCGGGTGATCAGCAGCTTCGCCGCCGGGAACGTCTCCGGGTTGCCCGGCAACAGGGTCAGCACCGGCGTACCGCCGCCGCTGGCGTCGCTGCCGCCGCCCGTCTTCGAGTTCCACGTGGACGGGTCCCACAGCGTCGTCGTGCCCCACTCCTGAAGCTCCACGATCTTCGGATCGTTCATCAGATCCGTCTTCAGGCTCTCGATCGTGGTCTTCATGTTGGTGAGGTGTTCCTTGTCGAACGCGAACGTGTCAGCCATGGGTGATGCCGCCGATCTCCCCCCACGTCAGGGCAAGACCGTTGTCGGTCTGGCTGTAGTTCTCGCGGATCGTCGACAGGTTCACCGTGTTCTGGGCGAGCTTGGTGTTCATGTCGTCGGTCGCGGTGTTCCAGGCGTTCTGCTGGACCACGTACTGGTCGGCGGAGTTGCCGTACCACTGGTTCTTGACCGTGTTCAGCGTGGTGGTGCAGTCCTCCAGTACCTGCTCGATCGCCTTGGTCGCGGCGCCCAGCGCCTCACCGGCGTTGTCGACGCCCTCGTAGTGGACATGGATGTCGGCCATCGCGTACTCCCTTCGGTGGGCCGGCGCTCAGCGCTTGCCGGCCGTGACGGTCTGGACGTTGTCCTGCTCCATCGCGTCGTACGTCTGCTTGTTCTGGACGAGGTTGTCGTGCAGCGCCTGTAGCGCCGCCTTCACCTTGGTGAAGTCCTCCTGCCAGGTGGACATCAGCGTCTGGAACGCCTGCGCCGACTCGCTCTGCCAGCTCTGCGGCAGCACGCCGACGGTGTCCATGATCTGGTTGTGGATGCGGTCGCAGTCCGACACCGCGGTCTCCGTCGCGGTGATGCCGGTCTGCATCGCCTGGTCGGTGTTCTGCAGGAGAGCCATGGGAAAACTCCCGAGTCCGGTGGGAACGATGACGTGCTGAGCGTGTTCCTGCCCGCCAACGCCGGTCCGACGGATTCCTTACGCCGCCGGCACGTCAGGAGCAGCCGCTCACCCCGGCCGACCCACCGGCCTGTACCAGGGCCGGATCGAGCAGCGGGCCGGTCGGCAGCGCGTCGAGCACCGTGTGCGGCACCCTCGTCGCCGCGACCGTCGAGTACCCGAGTGCCTGCGCGCCGCCCGGCGTCATCGGATACTTCACGCCGCCCGGCGTCACGAGGTACTCGCGGCTGTTCGGCGCGGCGCCCGCGGTCGGCAGCACATGGACGACCGCGCCGCCCTGGTCGCCGACGGCCACCCGGGCGGCGGGCGCGCAGCTCGGCGCGACGCCCTCCGGTACCACGACCGGATGCGCGCCGAGCCGGCCGGCGTCGGTGAGGAACACGCCGTACCGCGGGGTGTCCCTGCCGGGCTGGAGGTACAGGCACACCGCGTCGGTGGCGCCGGGCGGGGTCGCGGCGGGCGGCACGGGCGGCAGGCCGTCGTCGTACCGGCCGGCGTCCGCGTGCGCGGCCAGGTCCGCGCCGTCCAGCGGCAGCGCGGCCGGCGCCGACCCGCCGTACGCGAGCTTCGCGGTCTCCGGCCTGGCCATCAGCAGCACGTACTCGGTGCGCGTGACGGGGCGCAGCCCGCCGGACGTGAGCACGTAGTGCTGACCGGATCCGTGCAGCGTGAACAGCTGCCCGACCTTCGCCGGCTGCCCGCCGATCCTCGGCCCGGGATGGCCGCGGTCGTCGACCCGAGGCGCCACCAGGTCCGGGCCGGGCGGTACGGCGTTCAGGAAGGCGCTGTCGACCCGCCGCGCCGGCGCGTCGGCGTACCCGAGGGCGCCGAGCGTGGCGTGGTCGTTCGGCAGCCGGTACCGCTTGCCGTACCAGAGGAGGTAGTTCGCGTCGCCCCGGACGCCGACGAGTACGCCGCGGCTCTGCGGCAGCACCTGCGGGGTGCCGCGCCGGGCGACGAGTACCGACGTGGTCGGGGTGTCGTTGCCGCCGACGCCAGCGCACACCTGCCAGGAACGGGTGCCGCCCAGCTTCGTCGCGGCCGGCAGGTCGTCCGGCGCGCCCGGGATGCCGACCGGCGTGCCGCGCGGCACCCCGTCGAGGTCCTTGGCGGCGACGCCGGCGGTCTGCGTACCGCCGAGCAGCAGCACCGCCGACGCGGAGTTGAGGACGGGGTGCAGCACGCCGCCGAGGTAGACGTACCGGGCGCCGCTCTCCTTGACGATCAGCAGCGACCGGCTGGTCCGCCAGGCCTGCGAACCGCCCGGGAACAGCAGCCCGAACACGGCGAACGCGGCGATCCCGAGCAGCGCCAGGATCGTGCCGATGAACAGCCCGCGGGTGGTGCGGGCCAGCGGGGTCTCCGGGACGTCGGGCTCCGCGCCGAGAATGCCCGACGTCAGCCGCCCCACCACGAACAGGTGGGCCTGTACCTGGTCCCGACGCGATTGCATCCGTTGACTCCTAGAAGAGCGTGCGCGCCCAGGCGTACCCGCCGAGCAGCGCGAACAGCAGCGGCACCAGCGACAGAGCGAACAGCGTGTGCAGCAGTTCGGCGGCGCGGCCCCAGTACGGCACGAGCCGCGCCCCGGGCAGGCTCCACGAACCGAGCAGCAGCAGCGCGCCGAGCACCAGCAGGGCGACGAGCAGCGGGAGATGCCAGGACGCGGGCAGGCGTACCGCGAGCAGCGCGCCGAGCAGCAGCACCCCGTACGTGCCGGGGACGAGCATCGCGAGCCGCTGCCACCGGCCCGCCAGCGACCGGCTGTGCAGCAGGCACAGCAGCGACAGCGCGGCGGCCAGCGCGTAGCTGTCCCAGTGCCACCGGGCCGCCAGCGCGGTCAGGCTCACCAGCAGTACCACCCCGCCCGCGAGCAGGAACGCCGTCGTGTACGCGTGCGTCTGCGTCGCCCGGGCCACCACGTCCTGCCCCGGGTGCGGCTCGATGCCCTCCTGCAACTCGTCGGCGTTGCGCGGCAGCGGCGGGATGCGCAACCCCGACATCCGCAGCCCGAGCATCGGTACGAGCAGCGTCAGCAGCTCCACCAGCACCGCCGACAGGCCCGCCGCGCCGACCGGGGACGCGCCGGTCACCACGATCGCGGCGCCGCCGACCACACCGATGCCGCAGAGCCCGGCCAGCGCCAGGAACACCTCGGTACCGGTGCCGACGGCGCCGAGCGCGAGGACCGCGGCACCGGCGGCGGCGGCCGTACCGGCGAGGAGACGGGCGCCGAGCATCGCGCCGGTGCCGCTGGTGACCAGGGCGCCGGCGAGCGCCAGGTACGGGACCGACGCGATCCCCAGCAGCAGGCCCGCGGCGCGGTCGCCCACGGCGCGCGACGCCGCCCCGGCGCCGAGCCACAGCAGCACCGCGACGCCGGCGGCGAGCCCGACGCGCGTCGCGCCGGACAGCGCCAGGCCGATCACGACGAGGCTGGCCGCGATTACCCCGGCGGTCGAGACGAGCAGCGCGCACCGGGTGGCGGCGGGCCGCCACGCGTCCCGGCGACCGCGCAGCGTGGCGGCGATCCCGTCGACCAGGTCGTCGAAGTGCACGGGCGGCAACTGGTCGGCCCGGCCCCGCAGGTAGACGGTGTCCCCGTCGTGCAGGCCGGCCGCGGCCAGCGTCGCGTCGTCGTCGATCGGCTCGTCGCCGAGGCGTTGCAGCACCCAGCCTTGGTGCGCGAGCCCGGCCTCCTCCACGCCCGGCCCGGCGTGCCGCACGATCTCGGGCAGCAGGTCGCCGAGCGGTACGTCGGTGGGTACCGCGAGTTCGTAGCTGGCGTCGGGCGCGCGGACGGTGATGCGGCACAGCCCGGTCAGGGTGTTGTCCACGGACGGCTCGCCTCCTCGGGGTCTCGCCGCCATGTCAACGGTTCGCCCCAACGAAGCCCCGACGGCCGCCCGACGGAACCGTCGGCGTACCACCGGCGTCCCGTCATGCCGGTGGGCGAGGCTGCCTCCATGAGCGAGCGTTCGCGAGTGGAGGAACGGCTATGAGTGAGCGTGAGCGAGCGAATCGGGGGTGCTGCGTGTTCGTGCCTCATGGGTGTTCCGACCGGAGGGAGGAACGGCCATGAGTGTCGTGCAGTATCGGCGGCCGCCGCGGCAGGCGGGGCCGGAGATGCCGACCGGCGAGCTGAGCCTCCAGGAGCCGCCGCCGCTGCCGGAGCACCAGCAGAACCTGTCGTCGCTGTTCATGTACCTGCCGATGGCGATCGCGTCGTCGGCGACGGTGCTGCTGTTCTCCCGGTCCGGCGCCGGCAGCGGTACCACGATGTACCTGGCGGCCGGCCTGCTCGTGGTGTCGACGCTGGGCATGCTCGTCGCGCAGCTGATCCGCAACTCCAGCGACCGCAAGCGCCGGGTCGGCAACGAACGCCGCGACTACCTGCGGTACCTGTCGCAGACCCGGCGCAAGGTCCGGGACACGGTGACGGCGCACCGCAACGCGCAGGCGTGGCAGCATCCGGCGCCGGACGCGCTGTGGTCGGTGGTGCGTACGTCGCGACTGTGGGAGCGCCGGCCCAGCCACGACGACTTCGCCGAGGTCCGCATCGCGGTCGGCGACCAGCGCCTCGCCACGCACCTGACGCCACTGTCCACGAAGCCGGTGGAGGACCTGGAACCGTTGTCGGCGCACGCGCTGCGCCGGTTCATCGCCGCGTACGGCACGGTCGCCGACCAGCCCGTCGCGCTGTACCTCCGCGGGTACGCGCGGGTGTTGTTCGACGGTGAGCGGGCGGCGATCCTGGGCCTGGTGCGGGCGATGCTCGCGCAGCTCGCGGTGTTCCACTCGCCGGACGACCTGCGGGTCGCGGTGTGCGCCTCGGACGAGCGGCGCGCAGACTGGGACTGGGTGAAGTGGCTGCCGCACGCGCTGCACCCGTCGGAGGAGGACGGCGCCGGCCCGGTACGCCAGGTCGCCGGCTCGCTGGGGGAGCTGGTCGGGCTGGTCGGCGACGAGCTGACCGAGCGGCCCCGGTTCGACCCGGACGCCGACCCGAGCCGGGACGAGCCGTTCACGGTCCTGGTCCTCGACGACGCCACCGTCCAGGACGGCTCCCGGCTGGACACCACCGGGTACCGGAACGTGACGGTCGTCGACGTGGGCGAGACGCTGTCGTGGACCCACCACCCGTACGCGCTGCGCCTGTCGGTGACCGCCGACGACGTGGAAACCGTTGCCACGGAAGGAAACCGGGAGGAGACCCGGACCCGGATCGGGCGCCCGGACACGATGTCGGCGACGCGGGCGGCGGCGCTGGCGCGGCTGGTCGCGCCGTACCGGATGGGGGTGTCGACGGACATCGCGGAGCCGCTGGCGACCGACATCGAGCTGGCGACGCTGCTCGGCATCACCGACCTCACCGGCCACGAACCGGACCGGTACTGGCGGGACCGGCCGGCCGCCGAGGCGCTGCGGGTGACGATCGGCGTGGCGGCCGACGGTACGCCGATCGACCTGGACATCAAGGAGTCGGCGCTCGGCGGCATGGGTCCGCACGGGATGCTGATCGGCGCGACCGGCTCCGGCAAGAGCGAGCTGCTGCGGACCCTGGTGCTGAGCATGGCGCTGTGCCACTCGTCGGAGGCGCTGAACTTCATCCTGGTCGACTTCAAGGGCGGCGCGACGTTCCTCGGCCTGGACGAGCTGCCGCACACGTCCGCCGTGATCACGAACCTGGCCGACGAGGTCGCGCTCGTCGCCCGCATGCAGGACGCGCTGCACGGCGAGCTGATCCGCCGGCAGGAGCTGCTGCGCGCCGCCGGCAACTACTCCTCGCGCCTGGAGTACGAGCAGGCGCGGGCGGCCGGCGCGCCGCTCGACCCGCTGCCGACGCTGTTCGTCGTGGTCGACGAGTTCTCCGAGCTGCTGAGCGCGCACCGGGAGTTCATGGACCTGTTCGTGATGATCGGCCGGCTCGGCCGCTCCCTCGGCGTGCACCTGCTGCTCGCGTCGCAGCGGCTGGACGAGGGCCGCATCCACCAGCTGGAGACGCACCTGTCGTACCGGATCTCGCTGCGGACGTTCTCGGCGATCGAGAGCCGCAGCGTGCTCGGCGTGCCGGACGCGTACGAGCTGCCGGCGTTGCCGGGCAACGGATACCTCAAGAGCGACGTGGCCACCCTGACCCGTTTCAAGGCCGCGTACGTGTCCGGCACGTACCGGCCGGCCCGCCGCGCGGTACGCCGGCGGGTGCTGGCCGGCCAGGTCGTCGGGTACGGCGTGGGGTACGTGGCGCCGCGCGCGCCGCTGCCCGCCGCCGGGGTCACCGAGGCCGAGCCGGCACCGGCCGAGGCGAGGAGCCTGCTGCGTACCGCGGTGGACCGGCTGCGCGACGCGGGTCCGCCGGCGCACACGGTGTGGCTGCCGCCGCTCGGCGCGCCGCCGACGCTGGACGCGCTGATGGGCGCCTGCGCCGTCGTCGACGAGTACGGCTACACCGTGCCGGGCGCCGGTCGGGGGACGCTGCGGGTGCCGGTCGGCGTCATCGACCGGCCGTTCGACCAGCGGCGCGACCCGTTGGTCGCGGACCTGTCCGCGGCCGGCGGGCACGTCGCCGTGGCCGGCGGACCGCAGAGCGGCAAGTCGACCCTGCTGCGCACCCTGATGCTCGGGCTCGCGCTCACGCACACCCCGGCCGAGGTGCAGTTCTACTGCCTCGACTTCGGCGGCGGTACGCTCGGCGCGCTCACCGGCCTGCCGCACGTCGGCGGCGTCGCGAGCCGCCTCGATCCGGACCGGGTCAACCGTACGATCACCGAGATCACCAGCATGCTGGCGCGCCGGGAGCGGATGTTCGGCGAGCGCGGCATCGACTCGATGGCGACGTACCGGCGGATGCGGGCGGCGGGTGAGCTCGCCGCCGAACGGTTCGGTGACGTGTTCCTCGTCGTCGACGGCTGGTCCACGATGCGGCAGGACTACACCGACCAGGCGATGGAACTGGCCGGGCTCGCCGCCCGCGGCCTCAACTACGGCGTGCACCTGATGGTGGCGTCGAACCGGTGGACCGACATCACCCCGGCGTTGCGCGACCAGATCGCCACCCGCTTCGAGCTGAAGCTCGGCGACCCGGTCGAGTCGCTCGTCAACATGCGCCTCGCCGGTACGGTGCCGCGCATCCCCGGCCGCGGCCTCACCGACGGCAAGCTGCACTTCCTGACCGCGTTGCCGCGCGTCGACGGTGGTTCCGACACCGGGACGCTGACCGACGCGACCGCCGCCGCGGTCCGCGCGATCGCCCAGGCGTGGCACGGCCCGTCCGCGCAGCCGGTACGCATGCTGCCGACGCTGCTGCCCGCCGCCGAGCTGCCCGCGCCGACCGGCGATCTCCGGGTCGCGCTCGGTGTCGAGGAACGCGAGCTGGCGCCGGCCTGGCACGACTTCGACTCGTCGCCGCACCTGCTTGTGATCGGCGACGCCGAGGCGGGCAAGACCAACGTGCTGCGGCTCGTCACCCAGGCCATCACCGCCCGGTACTCACCGGACGAGGCGCGGATCGCCCTGGTCGACTTCCGCCGTGAGCTGACCGCGTCGGTGCCGGAGGAGTACCGGCTCGGGTACGCGGTCTCGATCGACGTGGTGAAGGAGATCATCGACGGTGCCGCGGCGGCGCTGCAGGCCCGCGTACCGGGTGCCGAGGTCACGCCGGAACAGCTGAGGCGGCGCGACTGGTGGACCGGGCCGCGCATCTTCCTGGTCGTCGACGACTACGACATGCTCGGGATCAACATCATGCGGCACCCGTTCGAGCCGCTGCTGCCACTCATGGCGCAGGCCGCCGACATCGGGCTGCACCTCGTCGTCACGCGCGCCGCGAACGGCGCCGGCCGCGGCATGAACGACCCGCTCATCCGCCGGATGATCGAGCTGAACGCGCAGTCGCTGCTGATGTCCTGCCCGCCCGCCGAGGGCCTGCTGTTCGGCTCGGTGAAGCCGCGCCAGCTCCCCGCCGGCCGGGCCCAGCGCATCGCCCGCCGCCAGGTGTACCTGGTGCAGACCGCCAAGGCCACCGACCCTCAGCACGGCTGAACCCGGCTCCGGGTCGTCCTCGAAGGAGCCGTTCGGCAGCTGCGCGCCGGGATTCTGGTGCAGTCTGGGATGGGCGGTCCCGGTGTACCGGGTCGCCCACCGTCGCGGACCACGGCACCACCCGTACCCGGTCGACGGTCCGCCGGCGATGAGTTTCGCCGACGCCCCCAGTCCCTTGTTCAGACCCGATCGACCGCGTCCGAGGAGCCATGATGACCGCTACCTACACGTTCGACGTCTTTTCCAGCCTCGACGGGTACGGCGCCAGCAACGGCGACTGGGGCGGTTACTGGGGCAAGCAGGGCCCCGAGCTGCTCGCCCGCCGCCTCGCCGAGTACGACGAGGAGCAGCGGATGGTCTTCGGCGCCACCACGTTCCGGGCGTTCGTGGCGATGCTGGCCGCGAGCACCGCCGAGTCCGACGTCCGTGACCCGTGGGTGACGCGGATGCGGAACCTGCCGGCCACGGTGGTGTCGACCACGCTGCGCGAACCCCTCGACTGGCCGGACGCGACGGTCGCGAGCGGCGACGCGGTCGACGTCGTCGCCCGGCTCAAGGCGGAGTCCGACGTACCGCTGCGTTCGCACGGCAGCCTGGCGATGAACCGGGCGCTGATGGCCGCCGGCCTCGTCGACCGGGTCCAGGTGACGCTCTTCCCGGTGATCACCGGTCGGACCGGGGAGGCCCCGATCTTCCGCGGCGCGGACGACTTCGACCTCGACCTGATCGAGAGCCGGACCCTCGACGGCCGCATCCACGAGCTCGTCTACCGGCCCACCCGGCACGCCTGAGCCCCGCCGTCAGGCGGGGCGCCAGCGGCGGCGCCGGCCGCGCCGCAGCACGGCGCCGATCCCGGTGGCCGCGGCGACCACGCCGGCCGCGCCGCCGAGGACCGCCAGCGCGGTGGTACGCCCGCCCGGCCCGGCCGGCGGCGCCGGCATCGACACCCGGCGTGCCGGGCTACGCGCGGCGTCGGCCTGGCCGCCCGTGGCGGCGGTGACCGCGGCGAGCGGGTCGACCGTACCGGCCGGGGTGACGGTGTTCTGCTGGTACCCGGTGGTCGCGAGTCGCCGCCTGATGGCCGCGGGCGTCAGGTCCGGCCGGTACTGGCGGACGAGGGCGACGGTCGCCGCGACGAAGCCGGTGGCGATGCCGGCGCCGGCGGCGACGTACTGCCCGCCGCGCGGGCCGAGGCCGGTGACCGCCTTGCCGGGGGCGTACACGTCGATGCGGGCGGCGGCGGGCGGGGTGGTGGCGTCCTTGCCGTCGGGGCCGACGCCGCCGACGGTGATCACGCCGTCGTGGCCGCCGAGCACGCTCGCGGGCAGCGGGTTGCCGGACTCGCCGTACGCGGGGGTCACGATCGGCACGCCGGCGGCGTTCGCGGCGGCGACCGCGGCGTCCAGCTTCCCGCCGGCCTGACTGGCCACAGTGGACAGACAGATCACGTCCGCGTGCCGGGCGAGGGCGGCGCGGATCGCGGCGGCGGCGGTGCCGGCGGTCGTGGGTACGTTGAGGATCGTGGCGTTCGGGGCGAGGCCGACGAGGCCGGTGCCGTCCGCTGGGCGGGCCGCGACCAGGCTCGCCACGAACGTGCCGTGCCCGGCGCAGTCGGCCCCGGCGCGGCGTACCGTGCCGGCGAGCTGGCCGCCGCCCGTGACGCCGCTGTCGAGTACGGCGACGGTGACACCCGCGCCGGTGGCCAGCGGCCACACCCGTTCGGGCCGCAGCGTGCGCTGCGCCCACGGCACCTCCGTGAGCGTCGCCGTCGACGCCGGTACGCAGTTGGTGCCGAACACCTGAGCGGGCAGCGTGGGCAGCGTCGCGGACGCCGACGCGGGCGTGGCGACCAGCGCGGTGAGCCCGCCGAGCACCGGGAGGAGCCGACGGACGTATCGGTGGGACATGCGATGCGCTCCTGGTCGGTCGGGCCATCGGACCGGCCCGGGTACGCCGCCCCGCGGCGGCACACCCGGGCCGAGGTCAGGCGGGCAGGTCGGCGGGCAGCAGGGTACGGAGATCGGTCAGGGCCGGCGCGCTCAGCGCGCTGAGCCGACCCGCCTGGCGGGTGATCATGGACATCAGGACCTGGCGCGCGTACCGGCCGTTGCCGAACGAGCCGTCCCGCGGTACCTCGTCGAACAGGCCGCGCAGCGCCGCGACCGTGTCGGGCCGCAGCTCGTACCCGGAGGTACGGGAGTGCATGTCGACGATCGTGACCAGCTCGTCGGTGCTGTAGTTGGCGAACTCGATCGTGCGGGCGAACCGCGACGCCAGCCCCGGGTTGGACGACAGGAAGCGGGTCATCTCCGCGGAGTACCCGGCGGCGATGACGACCACGTCGTCCCGGTGGTCCTCCATCAGTTTGACCAGCGTGTCGACGGCCTCGCTGCCGAAGTCGTTGCCGTCCCCGGCACGCGACAGCGTGTACGCCTCGTCGATGAACAGCACGCCGCCGAGCGCCCGTTCGAACATGTCGCGGGTGAGCTGCGCGGTGTGCCCGATGTACCGGCCGACGAGGTCGGCGCGGGACACCTCGACGAGCTGCCCGCCGCGCAGCACACCCAGCTCGGCGAGGATGCTGCCGTACAGCCGGGCCACGGTGGTCTTGCCGGTGCCGGGGGCGCCGGAGAAGACCAGGTGGTGGCTGATCGACGGTACGGGCAGGCCGGCGGCCTCCCGCTGCCGTGCCGTGGTCAGCAGGTTGATCAGGTCGTTGACCTCGCGTTTCACCTGCGCCAGGCCGACCATCGAGGTGAGCTGGTCGAGCAGCTCGGCCAGGGCGGACGAGTCGCTGGCGCCCGCGCCGGACGACACCATGGAGCCGCCGGGCAGTTCGATGTCCTCTCCCAGCAGCCGGGTCAGCTCCTCCGGCGTGGCGTCGGGCATCTCCGCGAGCCGGCACGCCTGCCTGTCGACCATGTCCTCGAACACCTTCCGCGCGGTACGCCCGTTGCCGAAGTTCGCGTCCCGCGGGATGCGGTCGAAGCAGAGCCGGAGCCGTTCGCGCGCGGCCTCGTCCAGCTCGTACCGGTGCACGGCGCACATCTGCTCGACGATCGTGACCAGCTCGTCCGTCGTGTAGTTGTCGAACTCGATCGTCCGGGTGAAGCGGGACGCGAGGCCGGGGTTGGACGACAGGAAACCGCGCATCTCGTGCGAGTACCCGGCGGCGATGACGACGATCTCGTCCCGGTGGTCCTCCATCAGCTTCACCAGCGTGTCGATGGCCTCCCGGCCGAAGTCCGGCCCGGACCCCTTCTCCTGCGCCGACAGCGTGTACGCCTCGTCGACGAACAGCACGCCGCCGAGCGCCTTCGTGAACACCTCGGTGGTCTTGATCGCGGTACCGCCGACGATCTGCGCCACCAGGTCCGCGCGGGACACCTCGACCAGGTGGCCCTTCGCCAGCACACCCAGCTCGGCGAGGATGCTGCCGTACAGGCGGGCGACGGTGGTCTTGCCGGTGCCGGGGGCGCCGGCGAACGTCAGGTGCCGGCTCATCGGCGGCGCCGGCAGACCCAGGTCGCGGCGCCGGCGGGCCAGCCGGTTCAGGTTGACCAGGGTGGACACCTCACGCTTCACGCCGGTCAGCCCGATCAACGCGTGCAGCTCCTCGGCCGGCCCCTGCGGCGCCTCGTCCGGCGGCGGGTCGGCGGCCGGCTCGGCCGGGGCACCGGCCAGCGCGGGCAGGCTCGCCGGCAGGTCCGCGTACGCGGTGCCGTAGGCGTCGGGGGCCGCGTTGCGTTCCGCGGTCAGGTTCTCCACCGACATCCGCTGCCCCGGCACCGTCGCCAGCACACCCGAACCGCCGTTCCCGGCGACCGTGCAGTCGAGCACCGTGACCGGCTCGGTGCTGCCGACCAGCAGGCCGTGCCCGCCGTTGTCGGTCAGTTCGCAGCCGGACAGGTTCGCCCGCGCGTCCGCGCCGAGCTGCACCCCGTTGCCGGCGCAGTCGTGCACGCGTACCCGGGTCGCGGCCAGCTCCGCGCCGCGCTCCAGGGTCAGCCCGTGCTCGGCGCAGTCCCGGATCTCGCAGTCGCGCAGCGTCGCGCCGGCGTCCGCGCCGAGCGCCACACCCGTGGTACGCGAGGACACGACGGTCAGCGCGCTCAGGAACGGCCGCCCGTCGTCCACGCGTACCGCCGCGGAGCCGCTGTCGCGGATCGTACTGTCCGACAGCCGGCCCTGGCCGCCGTCCCGGACGAGGAGTCCGTACCCGCGTACCGAGGTGATCGTCGCGCCGGACACCAGCGGGTTCGCGCCGCCCGCGATGACCAGCCCGTCGGCGGTGTCCCGGATCGTCAGCGTCTCCCAGGTGCCGGCCGCGCCGTCCTCCACGACCGCGCCCTCGGCCGCGCAGTCCTGCACCACCATCCGGGTCAGCGCGGGGTCGCTGCCGCCGGCCACCCGTACCGCCGGGCCGGTCGTCGCGGTCACCACGCAGTCCGAGACGGTGCCGCGGGAGCGGTCGACGATCCGGAACCCGTCGCCGGCGGTACCGCTGATCCGGCAGCCGGCGACCCGCGGCGCGGTACCCGACGCGAAGACGACCGCGTGCTCGCCGATGTCGCGGAACACGCAGTCGGTGATCTCCGCCGTGCCGGACGTCGCCAGGTACGCGCCGATGCCCGGGGTGTCGTGCACGGTCGTACCGGTGATCGTGGTGGCGCTGGCGTCCTCCAGCGCGATCGCCGGCTTCGTCGTCGCCGACACGTCGCAGTCGACCATCCGCCCGCCCGCGGAACCGTTGGCGCACAAGCCGTTCCCGTCGGCACGGCGCAGCGTGCAGGACCGGATCGTCGGCCTCGCCCGCTCGCCGACCACGACCGCGGACGTACCGAGGTCCTCGATCACGCAGTCGGTGACCGTCGAGTCGACGGTCGAGGTGATGACGATGCCGGCGCCGGCCGGGTTCGTGACGCGGCAGCCGCGCATGGCGAGCGACCCGCCCTCCCGCGCCAGCACCGCCGCCCACCCGTCGCCGACGATCGTGCAGGTGTCCATCTCCGCCTGCCCCACCGGTACGTCGATCACCGGGTCGTCACCGCGGCCCGCGATCGTGACCCCGGACAGCTTCACGCCCTCGGCGAGCACCACCACGGCGCTGCCGTGCGCCGGGGCGATCCGGACGCTGTCCGGGCCCTCCTCGGCGGTGATCGTGACGAGCGTGGCGATGTGCAGGTTCTCCTCGTACCGGCCGGGCCACACGGTGATGACGGCGCCGCTTCTGGCGTCGGCCAGCGCGGCACCGATCGTGGGGTGGCAGTCGGTCCGGTCTGGGCAGACGGTCAGCATCTGGCGCACGGGGGAAGCGTGGCGCCCGGCGATGAACGAATCCTGACGGCGCGCCCCGCCGCCGTCACCGGCGCGTTGGCGCGTGATTGGCCCCCGCCGGGATCCTGGGGCGTGTGTCGAAGCCCGCCGACCGCTCGGCCCGGGACGTCGGCACACGCCCTGACGGCGAGGTGACGACGATGATCGTGCAGACATACGGCGCGCTGTCGCCGATAGACTGCGCCGCATGGCGCAACCGGACGGTGGGCAGGGCACGCGCCGGCAGCGGATCCTGGTCGTCGAGGACGACCCGACGGTCGCCGAGGTCGTCACGGGATATCTGCACCGGGCCAACTTCATCGCCACCGTCGCGCCGGACGGCGACACCGGCCTGGAGCTGGCCGAGATGCTGAAACCCGACCTCATCGTCCTGGACCTGATGCTGCCCGGCACCGACGGGATGCGCGTCTGCCGGCGGCTGCGCGAGCGCAGCCAGGTGCCGATCATCATGCTCACCGCCCTGTCCGACGAGGAGAACCGGTTGCAGGGCCTGACCGTCGGTGCCGACGACTACCTCACCAAGCCGTTCAGCCCGCGCGAGCTGGTGCTCCGGGTACGGTCCGTGCTGCGCCGGGTCAACGCCGCCGCACCGGTCGCCGCCGACGACGTGCTGCGCGCCGGCCGCCTCACCATCGACCCGACCGCGCACACCGCCACGAAGGACGGCGTACCGCTGGCGTTGACGGCGCGCGAGTTCGACCTGCTGGCGTACCTGATGCGCCGGCCGGGCCGGGTGCTGCGGCGCGACGAGCTGATGCGGGGCGTCTGGGCGTACGACTTCGGTGACGCCTCCACGGTCACCGTGCACGTACGCCGGCTGCGGGAGAAGATCGAGGACGACCCCGCGCACCCGACGATCCTGGTGACGGTCTGGGGGATGGGGTACCGCTTCGAGCCGGGACCGCCGGGGAGCGGCGCGTGAACTCCGAGGCGGCGACGATCCTCGCCGTCGCCGCGTCCGACTCGCTCGGCGTGGGCCTGCTCGGCGCGGTCGTGCTGCGGCTGCTGCGCCGCTACTCCGTGCTCGTGCCGCTGGTCGGTGTCATCGTCGTGACCGCGGTCGGCATGGCCGCCGCGATGCTCGGCGTGGACATGGTGACGACCCGGCGGCCCGGCGCCGACCTGGCGGTCGAGCTGGCCGTGGTGTGCGTCGCGGCGATCATGTCGATCGCGACCGGGCTGCTGCTCGGCCGGTGGGTGATCGCCGGCAGCCGGCAGCTCACCCAGGCCACGCGGGCGCTGCGGACGGACATCCGGTTCCGCGCGCCGGCCGATCCACCGACCGCGGAGCTGGCCGAGCTGGGCCACGAGCTGGCTGTCGCCACCGCCCGGCTCGCCGCCGCCCAGCAACGGGAACGCGCCGCGGAGGCGTCCCGCCGCCAGCTCGTCGCCTGGATCTCCCACGACCTGCGTACGCCGCTGGCGCGCCTGCGCGCGATGACCGAGTCGCTGGAGGACGGCGTCGTCACCGACCCGCTCCGCTACTACACGGGCATCCGCAACGACGTGGACCGGCTGACCCGCATGGTCGACGACCTGTTCGACCTGTCGCGGATCCAGGCCGGCACGCTCCACCTGGTACGCACCGAGGTCACGCTCGACGACCTGGTGTCCGACGCCGTCGCCGGGCTCGACGTGCTGGCCACCGGTGCCGGCGTCGGACTCACCGCCCGCGACCACGTACCGGCGACGGTGCTCGTGGACGGCCGGGAGATGGCGCGGGTGCTGACGAACCTGTTCGGCAACGCGATCCGGCACACGCCGCCGGGCGGCACGGTCACCGTCGACACCCGCGCCGAGCCCGGCTACGCCGTCGTCGCGATCAGCGACCAGTGCGGCGGGATACCGGCGGAGGACATCGGGAAGGTGTTCGACGCGGGCTGGCGGGGCAGCGCGTCCCGGTCCGCGGAGGGCGCCCGCGGCGGCCTGGGGCTGGCGATCGTACGCGGGATCGTGTCGGCACACGACGGCACCGTGTCGGTACGCAACGTCGACGGCGGCTGCTGCTTCGAGGTGCGTCTCCCGGTCGCTGGAACGGACTGACCACAGCCTGGCGGGGCACCCGGTGTCGTGGCACACTCACGCCCGGACAAAGGGAGGCGTGTGTGGCCGATTCGGATGGCGAGCCCGACCACGAGGACGTTCCCGCAGCGGACCCGCCGGCCCCCCGCCGCCCGGGCAAGCTGCTGCTCGTGCTGCTCGCGATCGGCGGCCTCGTCCTCATCGCGGCGCCGTTCACGTTCGCCGCGCTCGGCACCCGCGGCGAACCGGTCGAGACGCACGCGATCGGCGGCGGCATCCCCGCGCCGGGCGCGACCTCGTCCGCTCCGTCGGCGTCCGCCTCCGCGTCCCCGTCCGCCGTACCCGACGCCGCGAAGCGGTCCGCCGCACCGACACGGACGAAGCGTCCGACGTTCACCGCGGTCGCCGGGCCCACCTGCCCGATCACCGACACCGCCGCGTACCGTCGGGTCGGCAGCTTCTACCAGGGGCACGAGGGCTGGCTGCACTTCGGCGGCGACACCTGCACGACGCGGACCGACTCGATGCCGATGTCCGGTGACGCAGGCAAGGCCGACCCCGGGCTGTACGCCGAGTGGGACTTCCGTACCGACACCGTGCAGCGCGGCACCTGCGACATCCAGATCCACGTCGCCGACCGCGCCGACATCCGCTACAACGGCGGGGATCCCGCGCACTACGACGTGTACGGGGCGATAGGCGGCGGCACCCCGATCCGCCGCTTCACGATCGTCCAGCAGAGCCACCTGGACAGCTGGGTCCCGGCCGGGAAGGTGTCGGTCACGGACGGCGAGCTGCGGATCGTCGCCACCGACCAGGGTCAGGACTGGGAAGGCACGGTCAAGACGTACCGGCACATCGGGGTCGGCGCGATCCGCGTGACCTGCACCGGCTGACAGTTCTTACGCAGAGCTTACGGGTGTCTGTCAGACTCCGATCGCCGCGGCTCCGCGCGTCGCGGGCGAGCCTACGGTCCACAGCATGCGGATCACGTTGCTGGGCACGCTGGACCTGCGTACGGACGACGACCGGCCGGTACCGGTGGCGACCCGGAAACGCCGGGAGGTCCTCGCCGCGCTCGCCCTGGACCTGAACCGGATCGTCCCCACCGACACGCTGCTGACCGCCGTGTGGGGCGAGGAGCCGCCGCCGGCGGCGCGATCCGCGCTCCAGGGCCACATCGCGCAGTTGCGCAAGGACCTGGACGCAGGGATGCGGCTCGTCACCCGCGCCCCAGGGTACGTGCTGCTGGCCGAGCCCGACGCGGTCGACGCGCACCGCTTCAGAGCACTCGCCCGGCGCGGCCTCGACGCCGCCCCCGACGACGCGGTACCCGTGCTGCGCGAGGCGCTCGCCCTCTGGCGCGGCCCGGCGCTGGCCGGGCTCGGCGGCACCCGGCTCGCCGAGTGGGCCGCGGACCTCGCCGAGACCCGGCTCTGCGTGCTGGAGACGCTCGGCGAACACCTGGTCGCGGCCGGACGCGGCGCCGAGCAACTGGCCGAGCTGCGCGAGGCGGCCCGCGCGCACCCGTTCCGGGAATCGTTGGTACGACTGGTGATGCTGGCCCTCTACCAGGACGACCAGCAGGCCGAGGCGATGGCCGTGTACCACCGCACCCGGGCCGCGCTCGCGGACGAGCTCGGCGTCGATCCCGGGCCGGCGTTGCGCGCCGGGTACGAGTCGATCCTGCGCGGCGAGGGCCGCGGCGGTCCGGCGGCTCCCGTCGCCCCGGCGCCGGCGCCGGTACCGGCGGCGCCGGTGCAGTTGCCGGCCGCGCCGCGCCGCTTCGCCGGCCGTACCGGGGAACTGGCCGACCTGGCCGACGCCGGTGACCTGGTGCTGCTGACCGGGCCGGCGGGCGTCGGCAAGACGGCGCTCGCGGTGCACTGGGCGCACCGGACCGTCACCGCCGGCGCCCTGTACGCCGACCTGCGCGGCTTCGGCCCCGCCGAGCCCGCCGACCCGGCGGACGTGCTGGCGCGGTTTCTCACCGCGCTCGGCGCGGCCGTGCCGGACGGCCTCGACGCCCGCGCCGCCGCGTACCGCAGCGCGCTCGCCGGCCGGGACATCCTCGTCGTACTCGACGACGCCGCCACGCCCGACCAGGTACGGCCGCTCCTGCCGGGCGCCGGCGCCCGGGTCGTCGTCACCAGCCGGCGCCGGCTCGACGGCCTCGTCGCGATCGACGGTGCGACACCACTTCCGGTCGGGCCGCTGCCCGCCGGCGACGCCACCGAGCTGCTCGTCACGCTGGTCGGCCGCCGCCGGCTCGCCACCGACCCGCCCGCCGTGCGGCGGCTCGTCGCCGCGTGCGACGGCCTGCCGCTCGCGCTGCGCATCGTCGCGGCCCGCCTCACCACCCGGCCCGACGTACCGGTCGCGGGTGTCGCCGACAGCCTCGCCGACGAGTCGACCCGGCTCACCGTGCTCTGCACCGACGACGACACGGCGAGCGTGGCCGCGGCGTTCGCGTCGACCAGCGACCGCCTGCCGGACGGCCCGCTCCGGCTGCTCCGTGCGCTCGGCCGTGGCGCGCACCGCACCGTCACCCTCACCGACGCGGCGACCCTCGCCGGCCTCACCCCCGACGCGGTACGTCACGCGTTCCGCGCGCTCGACACCTGCCACCTGGGTACCGTGCTGCCCGGCGACCGCTTCGCCGTGACCGCCCTGACCCACCTGTACGCCCGGCACCTCGCCGCCGCGCCCGCCGCCCGTCCCCGGCTCGGGATCGCGCCGCACCCGACCACGCGTACCGCGTGAGTCGGGTGCCGGCGGATCGCCTGTGCCACAACCGGTCGGGCTCGTCACGACGCCGGATCGGTTGCGGGACAGGCGGTCGGTGTCACTTCGACGGGTGCGGTACGGTGCAGTGGATCTTCGGGTTGATGCCGAGGTAGTTGAGCGGGCCGGCGATGACGGTGACCACGGTGTTGCTGGCCTTCGCGCAGGTGGCGTCCGAGCCACCGAAGTACCCGCGCTGTGCCGCGGCGATCACGCCGACGATCAGCCAGAGCAGGATCACCACGATGCCGATGCGTCCGATGCGCACGAGACCTCCAGGGATCGTGGGCCACGCGCCGGACGCGTGGCCGTGGGGGGGTTGGGCGGCGCGGCCGCCCGCGGTGCCGGCGCTGGACCGTCCGATGTGGACGGTCGGGCTACCGGGCCAACCGGCGCCGGCGGTGCCCGGCGGGACGGGCCGGCCCGTGCCCGGGGCGTACCGCCGGATCCGGTGGACCTGCGGCGTTCTTGCGCATCAGCATGGTCGTGACCTCACCTTCCGGTGCGCTGTCGCGCTGTGCGATCCGGATACCCGGTCGGCGACGCAACCAAACCCTCCGTACCGGACGGCGGGGGATGTGGCCGCGTCGCTCGGCGGTGCCGTACGGCGATGGTGTGGGTTCGGTTGGTGGGTAAGGGGTTCGGTCACGCCGGCGGGACGAGGGCGGCGAGGCGGGCGGTGTGACCGGGTACGTGGTGGCCGGCGCGCAGGAGGATCAGGTCGCGCCACGCGAGGCGCTGCTCGGGCACGGGCCGCTGGTCGCGGCCGACCAGACGCACGAGTACCGGCGTGTCGGCCGCGTCGTCGGGGATCCGTGCGGTCGCGGCGGCCAGCTCGGCGGCGTTGCGCCGGACCAGCGTCACCCGCTCGTCGTGCGTGGTCGACGCGATCAGCGCGGTGACGGTGACCTCGTCCATGGCGTCGCGGTTGTCGACGACCGGCGGCGTGCCGGCGCGTACCGCATCGGCGGTGGCGGCCAGGATCCGGTCGCTGAGCGCGAGGTGCGCGAGCGTCCAGTCCACTGTGGACCGGTCGGCCTCGGGCAGGGATCCGGTGTCGTGAAAGGATTCGGCGACGTCGAGCAGCCGTCGGTACGCGTCGTCGAGCGCGCTGGTGTCCATGTGCCCTCCGCGGTTCGGCGTCATGTTCGGTGGGCGCGAACATAGCACATGTTCGACGATGCCGAACATGTTTGGTACCGTGCGGGGCATGGCGAGCCGCACCGCGACGACGCTGGTCCACCCGAAGCGTCGCGACATCACGTTCACCGGCGTGCTGGCCGCGCTGAGCGATCCGGTCCGGCTGGCCATCGTCGTCCGGCTCGCCGACGCGGCGCCCGACGAGCTGGCCTGCACGACGTTCGCGCTGCCGGTCAGCAAGTCCACCCAGAGCGGGCACTTCCGGGTGCTGCGCGAGGCGGGCGTGATCCGGCAGCGGGACGAGGGCACCCGGCGCCTCAACGGCCTGCGCCGCGACGACCTCGACGCGCGTTTCCCCGGCCTGCTCGACATCGCCGTCACGCACGGCCGCCGCGCCGCGGCACGCTGAGCGACGGCCCAGCCGATCACTTTGTCGACCGCGTTGTGCCGCCCGACGTCCTCCCGCACGCACCGCGGTCAGTGGGCGGTCCAGCCGCCGTCGACGGGCAGCACGGCGCCGGTCAGGTACGACGCGGCCGGGCTCGCGAGCAGCAGTGCGGCGCCGGTCAGCTCGTGGGGCCGGGCCCAGCGGCCGGCGGGTACCTGGTGGTCGAGGAAGTCCCGGACGTGCGGGTCGTCGTCGACACCCTCGTTGAGTGGGGTGCGGAACGGCCCCGGCGCGAGCGCGTTGACGCAGATGCCCGTGCCCGCCAGCTCGACGGCGAGGCTGCGCGTCAACTGGACGACGGCGCCCTTGCTCGCCGCGTACCCGGTGCGGCCGGCGGCGCCGACGAGCCCGAGGGCGCTGGCCAGCGTGACGATCCGCCCGTACCCGCGGGCGCGCATCACCGGAACCGCCGCCTGGCAGGCCAAAAACGTGCCGACCACGTTGACGTCGAGACAGCGGCGCAGCGTCGCGGCATCCAGCTCGCCGAGGGTGCCGCGGGCCTGGACGCCGGCCGAGGTGACGAGGATGTCGAGCCGGTCCCCGACGTACGCGACGGCGCGGGCGACGGAACGTTCGTCGGACACGTCGCAGGCCACACCGGTCACCGTGCCGCCGGTCCCGGCGGCGATCCGGGCGGCCTCCTCGGCGCAGGCGTCGGCCCGGCGGCTGGCGATCACGACCCGCGCGCCCGCCGCCGACAGCGCGACCGCCACCGCCCGCCCCAGTCCCGCGGAACCGCCGGTGACCAGGGCGACCTGGCCGGTGAGGTCGAAGTCGGCCATGTCGGCGGTCACCGGCCGGCGGCCGTCGCGAGGACGGCCGCGGTGTCGTCGGTGAGTGGGTCCCCGTGGCCGAAGCAGGCGATCGCCGGCCGCAGCGCGGCGAGCCGGCGGAACGACGCCGCAGCGCCGGCGCGGTCGACGTTGAACACGCCGAGCATCACCGCACCGTCGGGGCCGCGCGCCACGGTGTCGCCGCAGAACAGAACGTTCGGCCCGGTCAGGTGCAGGCCGATGCTGCCCGGCGTGTGGCCCGGCGCGCCGACCACGACCGCGCCGCCACCGACGTCGAGTACGTCCCCGTCGGTGAGCGGCCGGTCCACCGTCGCGGGCGCGGGCAGCGCGGCGATGCCGTACCGCTCGAAGAGGGGACGCTCCCAGTCGAGCAGGTCGGGCGGGGGTGGCGCGGCACCCTCGACGTACGGCACGTCGGCGTGGTGCGCGCACACCTCGACGCGACCCCAGCCGGCGATCTCCGCGGTGGACCCGGTGTGGTCGACGTGGCCGTGCGTCAGCACCACGCGGCGTACCTCGTCGGTGCGCCGGCCGAGCCGGGTGAGCGCGTCGGCGACCGCCGACGCCGACCCGGGGGCGCCGGTGTCGACGAGCGTCACGCCGTCGTCGTCGAGGCACAGGTACACGTGCCCGACGGGCAGCCGGAGGTACGCGATCGAGTCGGTCAGCCGGACGAGATCCATCCGGCGAGCCTAGGCAACCCCGCGTCCGGCCGAAACTCCGTTACGCCGTCGGCGAATCCGCTGTCCGCGAACGCCCCGCACCCGGTGCCGGGAACCCGCCTGCCGCGGACGTCGCGACAGGCGGCCGCGTACCCGCCGCAACTGCCCTCGCGACCGGCGTCGGCGACGTGCGACCGCGACGCGGGTCAGGCGTCGACGGGTACGAGTGCGCCGGACTCCATCGCCACCCAGATCCGGCCGTCCGGCCCGACGGCCAGGCCGTGCGGCTCGGCGCCGGGCAGCGGGTACTCGGTGATCGTGCCGTCGGTGGTGATGCGGCCGAGGGTCCCGGCGCCCCACTGGGTGAACCAGAGCGCGCCGTCGGCGCCGGCCACGATGGCGTGTGGGCGGGCGGCCCGGTCGGGCAGCGGCTGCTCGGTGACGGTGCCGCCGGAGTCGATCCGGCCGACCTGGCCGGCGCCGATCTCGACGAACCACAGTGCCCGGTCGGGTCCGGCGCAGATGCCGACCGGCGCGGCACCGTCGGTGGGCAGCGGGTGCAGCGTGACGTCGCCGTCGAGGGTGACGCGGCCGATCGCGTTGCCCTGGTTGAGGGTGAACCAGAGCGCGCCGTCGGGCCCGGCGGTGATCGCCGACGGCATCGCGTCGGTGGTGGGCAGGTCGACGTAGCTGAGCGTGCCGGCGGGGTCGACGCGGCCGATCCGGTCGCCGCGCAGCTGGGTGAACCACAGCGCGTCGTCCGGCCCGGCGGTGATCCCGTACGGCGCGGGGACCTCGTACGAGGTGACCGCGCCGTCGACCGTGATCCGCCCGATCCGGCCGCCGGTGAACTCGGTGAACCACAGGGCGCCGTCCGGCCCGGCGGTGATCACGGTGGGCTGGCCGTCGGCCGGGTCGAGCTGGTGGACGGTGGGCTCCGCGCCCGGCACCACCCGCCCGATCCGTCCCTCGTGTACGAGAGTGACCCAGAGCGCGCCGTCCGGCCCGGTGACGACCCCGTACGGGGAACCGTCGATCTGCATGTGCACCTCAACTGCAACTCGGGTTGCGTTACCGGTCGGATCGTACGTCACAGCCCGCGCGGCGCCCGCAGCACCGCCACGACCAGGCAGCCGAACGCGGCGGTGGCGGTGACCGCGCGGACCAGATTCCACCGCACCCAGATCGCCTCGAACGCGGCACGTACCGCGCCCGGGTCGTGCTCGCCGGCCGCCGCGAGCCGGTTGTTGAGCGGGACGTTCACGCGGCCGGTGATCACGAGCAGCACGACGTACAGGACGAGGCCGGCCACGGCCCACGGCAGGGCGCCCCGGCCACCCGCCGGGACGTGCAGCGCGACCGCGGCGACCGCCGGTAGCAGCACGCCGACGAACACCACGAGGAACCACGGGTTCAGGATCGACACGTTGATCCGTTGCATCACGTCGACGAACGTCCGGTCGTCGGCGCCGCGCAGCGCCGGCATCACCGCGCACGCGAACGCGTAGAACAGCCCGGCCATCAGCCCGAACCCCACCGTCGCGAGCCCCAGCGCGACCCCACCTGCCGGCATCATCGGTGTCCCCTCCATCGGGCGTCTCCCGCGAACGACCTCGTACCGGTAGTCAACCGTGCGGCGCGGCGCCGGACCATGGTTCAGCCGCTCGCGCGCATACGCGGAAAGCCAGGGTGCGGGCGTACCAGACGTCCGGGGCGCTGGGGCTGCGCGCCGCGCTGCCCGACGGTGGTCGTGCTGACTTGGGACGACGGGACACGCCGCCGCGTCCGAGCGGGTCGACGGGGTCAGCGCGACCGCGGCCGGCTGACTCCGGCCCGGCTAACCCGCGGCGCCGCGACGGGTGGTGTCGGCCAGCCAGTGGTGAACGAGGCGGCGGGAGCGCAACCGACCGCCGTCGTGCTGCGCCATCTCGCAGGCGGGTACGACGAGAACCTGGCAGGTGGCGTGCGCCGCGCAGTACGCCGCGACGGTGCGGCGCAACCGCGGCCGGCGGCGGCCGGCGCCGACGACGATCAGGTCACGGTCGGACCGGGCGTGCCGTACGAGGGCGGGGCCGACGCGCCCCAGTTCGGTGATGATGTCGACGGGGACGGCGCGCGGCAGCGTACCCAGGGCGGCGTCGAACGCCTCGGTGACGAACTCGTGCGCCATCCGTTCCCGCTGCTCCCACGGCTGCGGCCGGGGCGACGGCACGATCCCCTGCATCCACAGCGGGTTCATCGCGACCGACGGCCGGGCGGGAACGTCGGCGACGACCCGGACGGCGAGCAACCGGGCCCCGCGGGTACGCGCCTGGTCGTACGCCTCCCGCAGCGCGTTCAACCCCGCGTACGAGATGTCGACGCCCACGACGACGCGGTGCTCGGGAGCCCGTCCCATCGCGTCCTCCTCTCCGCTGGGCCGGCCCGTGTCAGTGCAGCAGCGCCTTCAGCACGATCATCACCACGCCGAACCCGCCGGTGATGGCCGCGGACGCGAGTCGTTCGAGCCGGGTGAGCCGGATCCGCCGGCCGACCTCCCAGCCGGCGACGCACAGCAGGAGGGTGCTGGTGCCCAGGGACACGAGGATCGCGACGGTGACGTGCACGCCGAAAAGCCCCAGCACCGCGAGCACCGCCAGGGGTATCGCCGACGCGGTGACGATCTCCCAGCGTGCGGTGAGCTGCCGCCGTACGGCGGGCCAGGTGAGCGCGCGGCCGGTGTGGATGCGTTCGGCGACCAGCCGCGCGTAGCGTTCGGCCGCCCAGTAGACGACCAGGGTGACGAGGACCGTGACGAGCACGGTCGCGGCCGACGCCCCGTGCGAGGTCGCCATGACGGCCGAGCTGACGAGGACGCCGTACACGCCGTCGGCGGTGCGGCCCTCCGAACTGCTCGTGACGCGCAGGGCCGACCACGGCGCCGCCGGCGTGGGCGTGTCGTCGTTCGGGGCCGTGCGCGTCACGACACCCACCGGCCCGCGCCGTACGGCCACGGACGGGGCGTGCGTGCGGTTCCGTTCACGACCGGTCCCCTTGTCGCCTCGCCGGCCGCGCGTCGTACGGCCGCGGCGGTGGGAGCGCCGCCGCGGTGGGGCGGCCGGTGATTCTGACGCTACGCCGGGCCCGTCGGCAGCGGGATCGCCGAACGACCCCGTCCACCCGCCCGCGCGTGCCGCCCGGCCGCGCCCTTCGGCGGTCCGCGACCGAAGGGTGTGCGTCGTCCTCCCGTGCCCCCGGTCGGTGCCTGCCGGCTACCCTGCTCCGCGTATTGTCCGCCGGATCGTGGGTGGCCAGACCGGGAGGAACCGGATGCCAGAGCAGGACGGTACGACCGCGCTCGTGGTGCTGCTGCCCGCCGCCGACGCCGTACTCGACGCCGTGCGCCGCGTCGCCCCCGACCGGGTACGCCCCGGCGTCGGCGCCCACGTGACCGTGCTGTACCCGTTCGTCCCGGTCGCCGAGGCGGAGGGGGCGGTGCGCGCGCTGGCCGCGTCGTACCGGCCGGTGCCGCTGACGCTCGGCGACGTGGTGACCCGGGACGGTTTCGCGGCGGTACCGGTGCCCGAGCTGCAGCCGCTCGTGGACGCCGCCCTGGCCCGCTGGCCGCAGGTGCGACCGTACGGTGGGCGGTTCGGCGCGAACCCGCCCGCGCACCTGACCCTCGCCATGGGCGCCACCGACGCCGAGCTCGACCGGCTCCGGTCCGCCGTCGCGCCGCTGTTCCCGATACGCGCCCGCGTCGAGGCGCTGCACCTGGTGGAGCGGACCGGCGGTGGCTGGCGTCCCCGACTCGCCGCCCCGTTCCCCGCCACGCCCTGAGCCGCGCGGCCTTCGCCCGGGTGCCGGCGGCGGCCCGGGGCCGCGTCGGCGGACGCGTTCGGTACGGTTCCGTCGCGGTGCCGCGGCGGTGCGGCGCCGGCCCGACGGGGGCCGGGTGTCGCGCGCGGCGGGAGGCCGGAATGGCGTCGGACGAGACAAACACGCCGGCTGAGGACGCCGCGTCCGGTTCCGCGGACGCATCCACGCCGGCGGAACGTGCCGTGTCGGGAGCGGCGACCGAGCCGGCGGGGCACGACCCGTCCGGCGCGCCGGACCCGCCGGCAGCGGACCGTGCGCCGGTCCTGGACGTCGTGGCGAACGCCGTGCCGCCCGGGGACGCCGTGCCGGGCTGGGCGGCCGCGTCCCCGGCCCGCCGCGTCGCTACGCTCGCGCGACTCACCGTGGTCGCGGCGTGGCGGCAGGACCCGTTCGCGAAGGCGGCGCAGTCGGCGTTCTGGCAGACGCTGTCGCTGCCGCCGCTGCTGCTCGGCCTGCTCGGCTGCGTCGGGTACCTCGGGGACTGGGTCGGCGCGCCGTTGGTGCAGCGGCTGCGGGACGAGATCCTGACGTTCGCCGACACCGTGTTCACGCACCAGGTGGTCGTCGACATCATCCGGCCGACCGTCGCGGACACCCTGTCCCAGGGCAAGGCGGAGGTCGCGTCGCTGGGGTTCGTGCTGTCGCTGTGGGCGGGTTCGTCGGCGGTGTCCTGCTACGTCGACGCGATCACCGCCGCGTACGGGCAGAAGGCGGTGCGGCACGAGGTCTGGCAGCGGCTGTTCGCGCTGCTGCTCTACCTCGCCGGGCTGGTCGTCGCGGTGGTGACGCTGCCGCTGCTGGCGCTCGGCCCGGACGTGCTGCCGCGCCTGGTACCCGCGGCGCACCGGGCCGCCGCCGAGCAGGTCGTCGGCGCGTCGTACTACCCGGTGGTCGGGCTGTTGCTGCTGCTGACGCTGACCACGCTGTACAAGCTCGCGCCGCCGCACAAGCTGCCGTGGCACCGTGGCCTGCCGGGTGCGGTGGCCGCGATGGTGCTGTTCCTGGTGGCGAGCGTGGGGTTGCGCGGGTACATCGGGTGGATCGGCTCGACCGGCTACACGTACGGCGCGCTGGCGACGCCGATCGCGTTCCTGCTGTTCGCGTTCTTCGCCGGGCTCGCCACGGTGCTCGGCGCGCACCTGAACGCGACGGTGCAGCGGCTCTGGCCGGCGAAGGCGGTACGCCGGTGGCGACGGCTGCTGCGCGCCGCCCGCGGGCTGTGAGTCGCGGCGTAACGTTCCCGGCGTCGGGCAGGTCGAGGGAGGCGTTCGTGGTGGACGGGATCCGTTTCGTGCCGGCGGATCCGGCCGGGCCGACGCACACCGTCGTCGTCGACTCGCCGCTCGGGCCGCTGCTGCTGACCGGCGACTCGACCGCGCTGCGCCGGATCGACCCGGCGCCGTCCGATGGCGTGGCCGGTCCGCCGCCCGGTGCGTCCGGACCACCGTCCGGTGTCGTGTCCGGTGCGCCGGTCGGTGCGCTCGCCGCGGCGGCCGACCAGCTCGACGAGTACTTCGCCGGCCGGCGGACCCGCTTCGACCTGCCGATCGCGCTCACGGGTACGCCGTTCCAGTGCGCGGTGTGGCATCACCTCGCCACCATCCCGTACGGCGACGTCACGACGTACGGCCGGATCGCCGTGGCGCTCGGTAAGGCCACCGCGTACCGGGCGGTCGGCGCCGCGAACGGCCGCAACCCGGTGCCGGTGATCCTGCCGTGCCACCGGGTCGTCGCCGGAACGGGCGCGCTCGTGAAGTACGGGCTGGGTGGTGTCGGGCGCAAGCGGCAGCTGCTCGACCTGGAGTCCGGCCGGGACCGGCTCGACCTCGGCACCTGAAGTCGGTGGCGCCGGCCGGGCGTATCGCCGAGACTGGCCGGATGACGGTGTTGCGCGGCACGGTGGCCACGGGGATCGGCGACTTCGGTCGCTGGGTCACCCGCTACCGGGCGGTCTACGAGAGGTACACCGGGATGGTGCTCTACCCGGGCAGCCTGAACGTGCGGCTGGACGAGCCGTGGTCGCTGCCCGCCGAGCGGGTGCACCTCGACGTCGCGGAGGTCGGCGTCGGGGTCAACCTGGTGCCGTGCCGGGTGTTCGACCGGGCCGCGTTCGTGATGCGTACGGACTCCAACGAGGCGGGCACCGGCGACCACCCGCGGACCGTGGTCGAGATCGTCAGCGACGTCCGGCTGCGCGACGCGTACGGCCTGGTGGACGGGGCCGCCGTCGAGATCACCGTGTGACGGTCAGGCGGTCCAGGTCACGCTCGGCGTAGAGCCGGTGCTGCCACTCCTCGTTGAGCACGACCAGCAGGCACTCGCGGACCGGGAACGCCTGCGGCGGCGGCCATCCGGGCCCGTCGACCGGCTCCGTGGTGGCGTCCAGCGACGCGTCGGTCAGCCCGTCGACCACCTCCCGTACGCCGGCGATCCGGTCCCGGCGCAGCGCGAGCACCGTGTCGAGCGACGGCCGTACGGCGCGGTCGCGGGGGACGCCCGGCGTGTCGGCCATCTCGTCCCACGGCAGGTCCAGCGGATCCCACGGCGCCGGGTCGCCGAGGACCGCCCGCCGGACCCACGCGTCCGTCGCGAACACCAGATGCCGCAACGTCTCCACGAACGACCACTCGCCGCCGACGGAGACGTGCAGCAGCGCGGGATCCAGCCGCCGGGCGCGCGCGATCGTCCCGTCCCACAGCCGCTCGACGGTGTCCCAGGCGGTACGGAAGCCGGCCGGTGTCCTCGGCCGCATCGCGGCGCGGTCCGGATACCGCCGGTCGAGCTCGGCCTCGATCAGCGGCCCGACGTCCACGCCGTTGATCGTCACGTTCTTCAGCTCGCCGTTGATCTCGACGTTGTCCAACTCGGCGCCGTGCATCACGACGTCGCTCAACTCCACCGCGCGGAAGCGGGCGCCGGTCAGGTCGCAGGCGCGGAACTCGGCGCCCGCCAGCGTGCTCCGCTCGAACCGTGCGCCCCGCAGGTCGTCGCCGACGAAGTCAACCATGCCGCGACCGTAACCCCCGGGTACGACATCGCACCCGCAACTCGTCCTCACGGAGTACCCGCGAGCTCGTCGCTGGCTCCGATGTGCCGACACCCGGGCCGCCGGCAGCCTGGTGCGCATGAGACGACGAACGATCACCCGGGCGCTGCTCGCGCTGGGGCTCGCCGCGACCGCGGCAGCGGGCACCTGGGCGGCGGTCCCCGCCGCCGCGGACGACGGACTGGCCTGGCACGACTGCCCGGGCGGCGGCGGTGCCGACGGGATGCGGTGCGCCACCCTGCGGGTACCGCTGGACTGGTCACGGCCGAACGGCGGGCAGGCGACGCTGACCCTGGGGCGGCTCGCGGCCGACGACGGCGCCCGGTCCACCGAGACCGTGCTGGTCAACTACGGCGGCCCCGGCGCGCCGAACGTCGAGATGATGCGGGACAGGTCGCTGTCGCCAGGCTCCCAGCCGTTCGCCGGGCTGCGGCACCACGCCGACATCGTCACGTGGGACACCCGCGGCTTCCCCGGCCTGAGTACGCCGACGCTCGACATGACCTGCCTGTCCACCGTTCCGGCCGACCCGAACCCGCTCGCCCTGCCGCGCGACCGGGCCGCGTTCGACCGCCTCGCCGCCCGGAACCGTGCCGCCGCGAACGCCTGCCGTACCCCGGATCCCGAGCTGTTCGACCACATGGACGCGGACGCCAACGCCCGCGACATGGAGGCGATCCGCCGCGCCCTCGGCGTCCCCACACTCGGCCTGTACATGGGCTCGTACGGCGGGGTCTACGGCCAGACGTACGCGAGCCTGTTCCCCGGCCGGGTGCGCGGCATGGTGCTCGACGGTACGCCGAACCACACGGACGGCTACCCGGGTGAGCTGGCCGAGCAGGCCGGCGAGAACGTCGTCCGGATGGACCGGTTCGTCGACTGGTGCCGCGCCACCGACGACTGCGCGCTGCACGGCCGGGACGTCCGGGCGCTGTGGCGGGGCCTCACGTCCGGCGCCGACCGTACGCCGGTGCCGGCACCGGCGGTCCACGCCAGCTTCGACGGCTGGGCCCTGCGGATGCTCGGCGCGGAACGGCTGCACGCGGCCGGACCGGCCCAGTGGCCCGCGTTCGCCCGGGACGTGGCCGGCGCGCTGTCCGGCGACGCGTCCGGCCTCGCCGAGTCGCCGAACCACCCGTACCCGTCGATGGCCTTCCCCGTCTCGCACTGCCGGGAATGGCCCCACCCCACCAGCTTCGGCGAGCTGCGTGGCACGGTGGACCGGCTCGCCGGGGTGGATCCCGACTTCGGCGCCGCCGGTACGTTCGCCGCGTCCATGCTCGCCTGCGTCGGCTGGCCGGTCGGCGTGGACGACCCGGTCCGGGCCCTGCCCCGCGGTACGCCGCCGCTGCTCGCCGTCGGCTCCTGGGGAGACGCGGCGATGACCCGGCGCGCCGTCGACCGGACACCGGGCAGCGGCAGCGTCACCGTCGACGGCCCCGGCCACGAGCTGTACGCCACCGGTAACGCCTGCGTCATCGCGCACGCCGACCGCTACCTCACCACGGGCGCCGTCCCACCGCCGAACACCCGCTGCTGACCGCCGCGCCAGCCGCCCCGACCATCCCCCGGGGCGGCCACCGGCGCGCGCCGCCCGGCCGCGTCATCCGTCGCGCGTTGCGGCACCGGGTATGGACGGCTCGGGGCGCGGGCGGCACCGGGCGGCGCGGGTGTGAGCGGCTTGGCGTGAGGCGGCACGGGGTGGGCACGGGGTGGGGCGGTACGGCGTGAGGGCGGCAGGGTGGGGCGGCACAGAGTGGGGCGGCACGGGTGTGAGTCAGGCGTCGGGGCGGCGGGTGACGGTCACCAGGCCGCCCTCGTAACCGGCGATGACGAGTTGGGCGCGGTCGCGGGCGCCGAGCTTGTCGAGCAGGTGCCCGATGTGCGTCTTCACCGTGGTGGGACTGAGAAACAGGTGCTCGGCGATCTCCGCGTTGGACAGCCCGCGGGCAACAAGGGCGAGCACGTCGCGTTCGCGCGCGGTCAGCCCGGCGAGGCTGCTCGGCACGGTGACGGCCGGCCGGGGCGCCGCGACGAAGTCGGCGATGAGCCGGCGGGTCACGGTCGGCGCGAGCAGCGCCTCCCCGGCGGCGACGACCCGCACGGCGGCCAGCAGCTCGGCCGGCGGTGTGTTCTTGAGCAGGAAGCCGCTGGCGCCGGCACGCAGTCCGGCGTACACGTAGTCGTCGAGGTCGAACGTGGTGAGGATGAGGACGCGGACGCCGGCGGTCTCCCGGCCGGCGCAGATCCGGCGGGTGGCCTCGATCCCGTCCGTGCCGGGCATCTGGACGTCCATCAGCACCACGTCCGGCCGCAGCTCGGCGGCCAGCCGCACCGCGTCGTCGCCGTTGCCCGCCTCGCCGACGGTGACCAGGTCGGGTGCGGTGTCGAGCAGCACCCGGAAGCTGCCGCGCAACAGGTCCTGGTCGTCGACGACCAGGACGGTGGTCCGGCCCGCGTCGTCGCTCACCGCTCACCCTCCGGTCGTACGGGCAGGTGGACGGTGACAGCGAACCCGCCGTCCCGCCGCGGTCCCGCGGTCATGGTGCCACGGTGCATGGCGACACGTTCGCGCATTCCGACGAGGCCGTGGCCGGGCTGGTGTCCGTCGGGTACGCGCCGCGCCGGGCCGTCGTCGACCACCTCGACACGTACGCCGTCGGCGGAGCCGTCGACGAGGACCCAGCAGCGGGCCGGCGCCGCGTGGCGCACGACGTTGGTGACGGACTCCTGCACGATCCGGAACACCGCGCGGGACACGTCGTCGGGCAGCCCGGCCGCGTCCCGCACGCTCAGCTCGACGGTGACGCCGGCGTCGGCGGCGCGCTCGGCCAGGCCGGTGAGGCCGTCGATGCCGGGCACGGGATGCGGCTCGTCCGCCGACTCGGGCGAGCGGAGCAGACCGAGCATGTGCCGCATCTCGGTGAGCGCCTGCCCGCTGGTGGCCTCGATGACGGCGAGCGCGTCGCGCGCCTCCTCGGGACGGCTGTCGGCGACGTGGTTGGCGATCGCGGCCTTGACCCCGATCAGGCTGAGCGTGTGCGACACCACGTCGTGCAGCTCGCGGGCGATGCGCAGGCGTTCCTCGTCGGCGGCGCGCTCGACGAGCCGCTCGGCGGCGGCGGCCGCGGCGGCCCGGCGCTCGCGGACGGCCCGGCCGGCGGTCCAGGAGCAGCCGAGCACCGCGAAGCCGGCGACCAGGCCGCCCGGCCCGTACGTGAGGGCACCGCCCGCGGCGGGGCCGGTCAGGATCGAGGCGAGCACGAGCGCGCCCGAGACCACGCCGATCGCGATCGTCGGCTCCCAGCGGCGATGGCGGTGTGCGAGGGCCACCGGGTACAGCGCGAAGCCCGCGGCCAGCAGCGGGTCGCCGAGCCAACCCACGACCGCGCCGACGGTCGACACGGTGCACACGAGCAGGAACACCGGCCACGGCCAGAGCCGCCGCAGCGCGATGGGCAGGCCGCTGCCGACCGCGATCAGGAAGATCGCCCACGCCGGGCCCCTCGGTTCCGGCGCGAACGCCGGCAGCACCGAGAACGCCGTGTACACCAGCGCCACCATCGCATCGACCCCGATCAGGTCCACCCGCGACAGTGGGCGCCGGAGAATCGACCGGGCCTGGCGCTCATCCACGCCGGGACCGTACCAGCGGTGCCGCCTGGCCACCTCGGACCACGGTCCCTCGTACCAGGGGAGGAGACCGGGCCGCGCCGCCCGCGTCGGTACGCCCGGGGGTGGGCCGGAAAGACCCGACCCCGGGCCGAATCGCGGGACGGCCCGGCCGGGCGAGGATCGGCGGCGTGATCGAAATTCGGGACCTGACCAAGCGCTACGGCGGCCGGTACGCCGTGGACGGCCTGTCGTTCACCGTGACTCCTGGCGCCGTGACCGGCTTCCTCGGGCCGAACGGGGCCGGCAAGTCCACCACGATGCGGCTGCTGCTCGGCCTGGCGACACCGGACCGCGGCACCGCCCTCATCGACGGCCATACGTACGCGGAGCTGCGCCGGCCGCTGCACCGGGTCGGCGCCCTGCTCGACCCCGACGTCGCGCACCGCGGCCGCACCGCCCGCGACCACCTGCGCTGCCTCGCGCGTACGCACCGGATCGGGGACCGGCGCGTCGCCGCCGTGCTGGCGCAGGTCGGGCTGGCGAGCGCGGCCCGCCGTCGCGTGGGCGGCTTCTCGCTGGGCATGAAGCAGCGGCTCGGCATCGCCGCGGCACTGCTCGGCGACCCCGGCGTCCTGCTGCTGGACGAGCCGGTCAACGGCCTGGACCCGGACGGCGTCCGGTGGATCCGGGACCTGCTGCGGTCCCTGGCCGCCGAGGGCCGCACGGTCCTCGTGTCCAGCCACCTGATGAGCGAGATGGAGCGCACCGCCGACCGGCTCGTGATCGTCGGCCGCGGCCGGCTCGTCGCGGACACCTCGGTGCCGGACCTGGTCGCCCGGTTCGACCGGGGCGTGCACGTCCGGTCCGGCCGCGACGACGCGCTCGCCGACCTGCTGCGTACCGCCGGCGGTGCGGTCACCGCCGAGCCGGGCGGCCTGGTCGTCACCGGCCTGCCGGACACCGCGATCGGCGACGTCGCCGCCCACCACGCGATCCCGCTCTACGGCGTCAACCGCCGGCACGCCTCGCTGGAGGAGGCGTACCTGGCGCTCACGGCCGGCACCGTCGACTACCGGAGCGGCACATGACGGGCATACTCCCGGCCGAATGGCTCAAGCTCCGTTCCGTCCGCTCCACCTGGTATGTGGTCGGTGTCGTCGCGCTCGTCACCGCCGGCGCACTGCTCCTGTCGTGGTACGGCGCGCACCTGTGGGACACCCTGCCCGCCGAGCGACGCGCGCACCTGGCGGTCGCCCCGCCGACGCCGCTGATCGAGCCGGTGCTGGAGATCTGCCTGGGCGTGCTCGGCGTCCTCACACTGGCCGGCGAACACGGCCGGGGGACGATCGCCGCCACGCTCACCGCGGTACCCCGGCGCGGCACGGTGTTCGCCGCCAAGACCGTCGTCACGGCCGGCGTCGCCCTGATCGTCGGCCTCGCGGCCGTGGTCGGCACGAGCCTGGGCGGCCGGGCACTCGTCGGCGACCGCCCGATCGCCGGCCTCACCGACGCCGCGACCCGCAGCACCCCGCTCCTCTTCGCGTATGCCGGATCGGTGGTGGTCGCCGCGCTGCTCGGCCTCGCCGTCGGCGCGATACTCCGGTCCACCGTCGGCGCGATCGTCTGCCTCGTCGGCATCGTGTACGTCGTACCCATGGTGGTGTGGCACCTGCCCGACCCGGTCGGCCGCTGGGCCAGCTCGCTCGTGCTGGACGCCCTGCCGCAGCAGGCGGTCGGCCTGCACAACGAGCACTCCGTCTACGGCGACGCCCTGCCCGCGCCGGTCGCCCTGGCCGTCCTCGCCGCGTACGCGGTGGTCCCGCTGACCGTCGCCGCGGTCCTGTTCCGCCGCCGCGATGTCGGGTGAGTCCACAGTGGACGGATGGGCCACGTCAGCGACGGTCGCAGCTGCGGCAGCGCGGCCGGGTCAGCCAGCCGTACCCGAGGGCGGCGACCGTGAGGCCGAGCCCCCAGCACAGGAACACCGGATACGTGGCGGCGAAGGCCCAGTTGTCCAGCGCGACCTCGGCACTGTGCCCGAAGCAGGTCCGGGTCAGCCCGAGCGCCGCCGGCACCAGGCACCGCACGGTGAGCACGCCGTACTGGAGGACGAGCAGACCGGGCAGCAGCGGCGGCAGGACCGCCAGCGGGCGCGGCACGCGGCGGCCGCCGACGAGCGGCAGCAACCGGGGGAACACCTGACCCCAACGGCGCACCAGCCCGACGGTGAGCAGCGCGCCGACCGCGGGGCCCGCGACGAGAAACAGCATCGTGCCGGTGAGCCCGACGCCGTCGGTCACGCCCGGGCGTACGCCGAACGGCACGTGCAGCGCCCACAGCAGGTGTGGCAGCGAGAACGCGGCCAGCGGCACCGCCGCCGCGGCGTACGTCGCGACCCGCAGCCATCGCGGCGGCACCACCGTGCCGTCCGGGCGGGTCGGCAACGACCGGATCCGGCCGCACCGGTCGCACCCGGCGCCGGTGCGCCGCCGGACGAGCTCGGTGGCCGCACCGAGCAGCAGACCCGTGGCCATCAGCAGCGCGTCCCGGCCGAACGTCCCGCCGACCATGCCGAACGCCAACCGCATCACCACGTTGCCCGGCAACACCACCGTGCACAGCGCCGCCGCGCCGAAGCCGAGCGCGAGAACGCCAAGCCGCAGCCGGGATACGAGAACCGCCATGCGGACCAGCCTCGGCCCGCACCGTTCCCCGCCACCTCCCTCGCTCGCGGGAGACGGTCAGCCGATGCGAGGGTGTCGCCGGTACTGGGGGTGTGCGCGCGGCGCCGTGCGCATCCGCCAGCCGCGCGTCAGGACTGGACGTGCAGGTCGTTGACGACGTTCGTGACACCGGGCGCCGACCAGGCGGCGGCCTCCGCGTCGTTGTGCTCCGCCCAGGTGGCTACCGTGCCGCTCAGCACGACCAGGCCGTCCTGCGACCGCACCGAGATCCCGTCGGCGGTGACGCGCGCGTGGCGTTGCAGCGCCGAGGCGATCGCCTTCCGTACATCGTCATCCGCGGCCGGCCCGCCGGGCACGAGGTCGATCTGGTCGACGACGCCGGTCACGCCGCCGATCCGGCCCGCGACGGTCTGCGCCTCGGCGCGCTGGTACCCCCAGGTGGCGCTGCCGGTGAGCGTGACCTGGCCGTCGACGACGACCGCATCGACGGTCGACGGCACCCGGCTGTCGAGCATCAACGCCTGGAGCACCGCGCCGCGCAGGTCGGCGTCGTTGCGCGCGGTGCCCTCCAACGGGCTCACCGCCAGCTCGTTCGTGACGCCGGTGACGCCGCGGATGTGGCTGGCGTCGTCGGCCGCGTCGCAGCGTTCCTGGAATGTGCCGACGGTCCCGCGCAGGGTGACCGCGCCGTCCTTCGACACGACCGCGATGTCCCCGGGCCGGGTGATCTTCGGATCCCAGAACAGCTCGTCGGCGACCTCGCGCTGTACCTGCAGGTCGGTCATCCCGGACCCCCTCCTCCCCGCCGGGCGGCGGCGAGGGCTCCTCCGACGGCGACACCGCCACGCTACCGCCGGGCGTACCGGGCGGACCGGGTGTTGGCGCCAGGTTTGTCGAGCCGAACACCGACCGTTGTGCCTAGCGCGAACGGCCGATCGCGCCGTCCGGTTCGTACCCGGCCCGACGCTTCCGGCCGACCCGGCCAGACCGCTACGCGGGCAGACCCCGTGCCAGCCAGACACCGTGCCAGCCAGAAGCCGGGTCAGCCAGACGCGTGCGTCCGTTGCCGCGCGCGCCGATGTGCGCGGCCGCGTACCGGTGCTCAGGGCAACGGGGTGGCGCGGGAGTCGTGGCTGAACGTCAGCGCGTACGTGGCGGCGGCGAGCTCGGCGGTGTCGTGCGGGTTGGTGAGGGAGCGGCCGGTCAGTTCGTGGAGTCGGCGCAGCCGGTACCGGACGGTGTTGGGGTGGCAGTGCAGGACCCGTGCGGCGCGGTCGGCGGACGCGTCGTGGTCGAGATACACCCGCAACGTGTCCAGCAGTGCGGTGCGGTCGTCGGTGGGTAGGTCGAGCAGGCCGCCGAGGACGTGGTCGACCAGCCGGCGGGACTCGTCGGGGTCGAAGGCGAGCATGGCGGCGAGCGGGCTCGGGTCGAAGACGCGCAGCTCGGCATGCCCGGTCGGGATGGCGGCCAGGGCCACCCGGGCCAGGTGCAGCGCGCGTGGCGTGTCGGCCAGCGTCCGGTACGGCGGGCTCGTCCCGGTCCGGGCGGTGGCCGCGGCGCGCAGCACGCCCAGCGCGGTGCCCGTGTGATCGGGGTGCGCGGCGACCAGCCCGACCTGAAGGGTGGGGGTGAGTCGCCAGGCGGAGACGACGCCGGACGCGCCGAGCTGGCGTTCGATGCTGGTCAGGCTTTCCTCGGCCAGGCCCCGGGTCTCGGCGGCGACGACGATGAGGTCGGCGTCGGGCGGCAGCCCCAGCAGTTTGCCTGCCTCCCACGGGCCGGCGTCGGGGCCGGGATGCCCGGTCAGCAGCGCCTCGACCAGGGCGGAGCGGCGACGTTGCTGCGCGGTGAGCAGCTCCGCGGTCGCCGCCCGGTACGCCTCGGTCAACGCCACGGCGTGCTCGTCGGACAGCCGCCACAACACGCTCGCCGCGTCGAGCAGGGCGTCGGAGGTGCCGGGCGTCGGGTCGGCGCGGGCGTGGTCGAGCAGCCCGTCCCACACCGTCGCGAACCCGATCCGGTACGCCTGCAGCACCTCCGGCAGCGGCGCGCCCTGCAACGCGCGGCGGCGTCCGGTCTCCCGGGGTACGGTGAAGTCCCGCTCGGCGTCCGGGTCGGCGATCGCGGCGATCATGAACCGCAGGTTGCGTTCGACGGCGCGGCGCAGGTCCTGCCGCGGGACCACCTGGTCGGTGCGGTAGAGATCGACCCGCTCCAGCACCGTCGCGTACGCGGTGTCGACCAGCTCGGGCAGGCGCGCCTCGGCCCACGCCGCCAGCTCGGCCAGCACCCCGCGGGTCATCCGCCGCTCGTCCCGCTCGCGATGCCGGGAGAGTGCCGGCGCGCGGCGCGCGTACCGCTGGGGCCGCGCCCGGCGTTGGCCAGTCCGTCCACCGGCTCACGCCCCATGTCGTCGTGCACCCGTCCCGCCCCGCGTGCTGTGCTGACCATCCTCACCGGGCAGCCTGCGCCGCCGGTGTCAAGCGGGTCAATGTCCTCCGCGCCAACTCTAACTGTCCGCCGGAACAGATCTCCCGCGTTCTGCCTGCTCGGCCGCCCGCATCGCCTTGACTGTCCTCGACGCGGTCGCCAGCCCGGCGACCACGGACGCCCCGCGTCAGCCGAACCACGCCGCGTCAGCCGGAACGGTGCCGCGTCGGCCGTACCTGTGCCGCGTCGACCGGAACGGTGCCGCGTCGGCCAGACTGCACCGGCTCGGCCGCAACGGCGCCGTCTCGGCGGACCGCATCGGGTCGGCCGAAACGGTCCCGTCTTGGCCGAACGGCGCCAGCCCGGCCGAGATGGGACCGCGTCGACCGGACTCGGCGCGGTGCGGGCCGGCAAGGCACCGCGTCGACCAGAGCGGCGCGGTACAGGCCGAGATGGCACCGCGTCGACCAGCACGGCGCCATGCAGACCGGACCGGCGCATGTCGGCCCGAACGGCGCCGGCTCGGGCGAACGGCGCCGGCTTGGCCGAACGGCGTCGGCTTCGCCCGGGCGGTGCCGGCTTGGGCCGAGCGGTGCAGCCTCGGCCCCGACCGCGGGTCGGCGGGCGCCGTGCCGCACCGGGCGGAACGGTGCGGTTGGCCCGCGGTGGGTGGATCGTGCCACGACGAGAGGTGGCGACCAGCGTGACCGGTCGATGGACGGCGGACGCGTTGGTGATCTTCGGGATCACCGGCGACCTGGCGCAGAAGATGACCCTGCCGGCGCTGTACAGACTGGAACGGCGCGGGCTGCTCACCTTCCCGGTTGTGGGCGTCGCGACCGCCGAGCTGTCGAACGCGCAGCTCGCCGCGTTGGCACGCAAGGCGATCGAGGAGTCCGGGACACCCGTGGTCGACGCGATCGTGCGGCGACTGACGGATCGCCTGACGTACGTGGCGGGCGACGTGACCGACGCCGAGTTGTACCCGCGGCTGGCGCGGGTGCTCGCCGGCCACCGCCGCCCGCTGTACTACCTGGAGCTGGCGCCGACGCTGTTCGGGCCGATCGTCGAGCAGCTCGGCGCCGAACGGCTCGTGGCGCAGGCGCGTGTGGCGGTGGAGAAGCCGTTCGGACACGACCTGGCGTCGGCGCGGGAGCTGGATCGCCGGCTGCGCCAGGTACTCGACGAGGACCAGATCCTGCGGGTCGACCACTTCCTGGGCAAGGAGCCGGTCATCGAGGTCGAGTACCTGCGCTTCGCGAACTACGCGATGGCCGAGCTGTGGCACCGGGACAGCGTCGCCGCCATCCAGATCACGATGGCCGAACGGATCGGCGTGGCCGACCGCGGCGGCTTCTACGACCGGGTCGGCGCGCTGCGCGACGTGGTGCAGAACCACCTGCTCCAGGTGCTGGCGCTGGTCGCGATGGACCCACCCGTCGGGCCCGGCGCGGACGACCTGCGGGACAAGAAGGCGGAGCTGCTGCGGGCCGTGCCGACCGCGGCGGCCCGCGACTACGTACGCGGGCAGTACGCCGGCTACCGGCAGGTGCCGGGCGTCGCGCCGGAGTCCACCACGGAGACGTACGCGGCGCTGCGGTTGGAGATCGACAACTGGCGCTGGGCGGGCGTGCCGATCTTCATCCGGGCCGGCAAGCACCTGCCGGTCCGCGCCACCGAGGTACGCCTGGTGTTGCGCGACCCGCCGCGGCTGCGGTTCCTGCCCGACTCGGCGCAGGCGGTGGCGAACCAGATCGTGCTGCGCATCGACCCGGATCCCGGGATGCGGCTGTCGATCTCCGCGCTCGACCGCGACGGGACGTGGCGCGGCGTGCCGCTGGACAGCACGTTCGCGCACGAACTGGGCGCGCCGGTCGCGCCGTACGAACGGCTGTTGCACGCCGCGCTCGTCGGCGACGACCGCTACTTCGCCCGTCAGGACGCCGTGGACGAGTGCTGGCGCATCGTCGGCCCGCTGCTGTCGTACCCGCCGCCGGTCCATACGTACCCGGTGGGGTCGTGGGGGCCGCCCGAGGCCGACGCGATGGTCGCCGGTCACCCGCCCTGGCACCAGCCGTGGCTCCCGTCGTGACGCCCGCGCGGCACCGAGACCCGTCGACACCGACGTGCTGCACGGGTACGACGCGTGCCTGGCCCGGCTGGCCGAGGCGGCACTGCGCGGAGGGCAACCATGCGGCCGGCCCGAGTGTTGCCGGCCTCAGCGTTGCCGGCCGCGGCATTGCAGGCAACCGGGTCGCCGGCCCGAGTGTTGCCGGCCCGAGCGCTGCCGACCGTGGCACTGCCGGCAACGGTGCCGGCTCCCAGCGACGCCGGCCCAGCCCCGCCGGCCCAGCGACGCCGGCCCGAGCGTTGCCGGCTGCGGAGTTGTCGGCAGCCGTGCTGCCGGTCTCAGTGCTGCCGAGCGGGCTGACGGCTTCGGGGTCGGAGGGTCAGGGAGCGTGGTGGTCGGATGGCTGCGGGACCAGGCGCAGGCGGCCGTGGGCCGAGTCGGGAGCGGCCAAATGGTCCTCCACGTCGGCGAACGCGTCGTCGAGCGCGGTCAGCAGGTTTGCGGTGGTCGCGAACAGCGCCCGGGCCCGCGCGTCGTCGACGGCGTCCCGGTCGCCGCGGAGCTGCTCGGCCAGCGCACGCAGCCCGGCCCGGGCCCGGGTCGTCGATCCCTGCGCGTCCGCCGGGACACCACCTCGGGTGGTGTCCGGAATGTCGCCGTGGGCCGTCGCCGGAGAGTCGTCCACCGTGGTGCCTCCCGTCCCTGCGCAGCCCCAACGTACCTCCGCGCCCGCCGGCGCGACGCCGTCTTCACCGCTCCCTTGTACGGCCGCACAGCGCCTGTTGTGCCTGTTCCACAGGAGCGCCCGTTCCGCCGCGGGCACGGCGTACGGCTGCCTACGCTGCCGGCGATGCCGACCACGAGCTGACGGGCCGAAAGCGGGGTCGAGCTGACGGGCGGGAGAGCGGGGGCCACGGTGAGCGATCCGGAGGAGACGAGGCCGGAGGTGCTGCACGGTCAGGGCACCCCGGAGGAGCCGGCGGCGGGTTGTGGCCCGGGCACGGATCACCAGCCGTACCAACGGAACTACCACCATCCGGCGGCCGGCTGGGGTGCCGCCCGCAGCGTCGGCGACGTGCTGTGGAAGCGGCGCGAGCTGCTGGAGGGTCCGCGGGTCGTGCTGCGGATGAACCACGAGAACGGCGGCTTCGACTGTCCCGGCTGCGCCTGGCCGGGCGACCGCAAGGGCCTGCGCATGGACATCTGCGAGAACGGCATCAAGCACTCGACGTGGGAGATGACGCCCAAGCGGGTGGGCCGGGAGTTCTTCGCCCAGCACACCGTGACCGAGTTGGCCGGCTGGAGCGACTTCGCGCTGGAGGACGCGGGCCGACTCACCGAGCCGATGGCGTACGACCCGGAGACCGACCGGTACGTCCCGATCTCGTGGCCGGCGGCGTTCGAGCTGGTGGGGGAGACCCTGCGGGGGCTGGACTCGCCGGACCGGGCCGCGTTCTACACGTCGGGCCGGCTCGGCAACGAGGCGAGTTTCCTCTACCAGTGGGTTCGTCCGGGAGTACGGCACGAACAACTTCCCGGACTGTTCGAACATGTGCCACGAGGCGAGCGGGGTCGCCCTTTCCGCGTCGCTGGGTACGGGGAAGGGCACGGTCGACCTGGCCGACTGGGACGCCGCGGACGCGCTGGTCCTGGTGGGCGTCAACGCCGCGTCGAACAGCCCGCGGATGTTGACCGCGCTGGCGAAGGCGTACCGGCGGGGTGCGGCGATCGTGCACGTGAACCCGCTCGTGGAGGCGGCGGCGACGCGGACGATCGTCCCGCACGAGGTGGTCGACATGGCGCTGTTGTCGGCGACGCGTACCAGCACGATGAACATGCGGCCCCGATCGGCGGGGACGCGGCGCTGCTGCGCGGGGTGGCGAAGGCGCTGCTGGAGACGGCCCGTACGGATGAGACGGCGATCGACCGGCTGTTCCTGGACCGGTTCACGCACGGCTTCGCCGAGTACGAGGCGGCGTGCGGGGCGGTCGGCTGGGACGAGCTGGAACGCCAGTCGGGCGTGTCCGAGGAGCGGATGCGCGAGCTGAGCGCGACGTACCGGCACGCCCGGACGACCGTCATCGCCTGGTGTCTCGGAGTGACGCAGCAGGAGCACGGCGTCGACACGGTACGCGAGATCGTGAACCTGTTGCTGCTGCGGGGAAACATCGGCCGGTCCGGTGCGGGGCCGTGCCCGATCCGGGGGCACAGCAACGTGCAGGGCAACTGTACCTGCGGGATCGACCACCGCCCGTCGGACGCGATGCTGGACCGGATCGCCGCCGCGTGCCGGATCACGCCGCCGCGGGGGCACGGCTGGACACGGTCGGCACGCTGACCGCGATGCACCGCGGCGAGGTGCGGGTGTTCGTCGGGATGGGTGGCAACTTCGCGCTCGCCGCGCCGGACACGCCGTACGCGTTCGCGGCGTTGCGGCGGTGCGAGCTGACGGTGCAGGTGTCCACGAAGCTGAACCGCAGCCACCTGGTGCACGGGCGGCGGGCGCTGATCCTGCCGTGCGTGTCGCGTACCGAGAGGGACCGGCAGGCGACCGGCGTGCAGCGGATCACGGTCGAGGACTCGATGAGCATGGTGCACCTGTCGGTCGGCATGAAGGAGCCGCCGTCGCCGTTGCTGCTGTCGGAGCCGGCGATCGTGGCCGGCATGGCCCGCGCGACGCTGCCGGGCTCCGCCACCCCGTGGCGGGAGCTGGTCGGCGACCACGACCGGATCCGGGACCGGATGGCGGCGGCGCTCGACGGCTTCGAGGACTTCAACCGTCAGGTACGCCAGCCGCTCGGCTTCCGGATCCGCCAGCCTGCACGGGAACGGGTGTTCCTCACCGACTCGGGACGCGCGGAGTTCTCCGTCGCTCCGCTGACCGACGTGGTGCCCGGCGACGGCCGGCTGATGCTCAGCACGATGCGCTCGCACGACGAGTTCAACACGACGATCTACTCGGACGACGACCGGTACCGGGGCGTCAAACATCTGCGCACGCTGCTGTTCATGCACCGGGCCGACATGGCCGACCGGGGCCTGGCGGAGTTCGACCGGATCGACATCACCAGCATCGCCCGGGACGGTACGCGCCGCACCGCGTACGGCTACCGCGCCGTCGGGTACGACATCCCGCGGGGCTGCGCGGCCGGGTACATGCCGGAGCTGAACGTGCTGTGCGCGGTCGGCGACTTCAGCGCGCAGAGCCGGCAGCCGCTGATGAAGCACGTCCCGATCGAGGTCACCCCGTCGGCGGCCGGGTGACGCTCGCCGACGGGTCGGTACGCCAGGACCGGTCGCCGCGCGCCGCGCTGGCTGCGGGTTCGGTGATCAGCCGGGCTCCGCGGCCGTGCGTGGCGAAGCTGCCGCACCACTGGATGAACACGAGCAGCCGGTTCTGCAGGCCGACCAGGTACCAGAGGTGGACGAACAGCCAGATCAGCCACGCGGGCAGGCCGCTCAGCCGCAGGCCGCGGATGTCGGCGACGGCGGCGGCGCGTCCGATCGTGGCCAGGTTTCCCTTGTCGCGGTAGCGGAACGGCGTCCGGGTCGTTCCGTGCAGGCGGGCCCGGATCACGTCCGCGGCGTAGCGCCCCTGCTGCATCGCGACCGGCGCCACGCCGGGGAGGGTCACGACCTCCCCGGCGGGCGTACGGACGCGGACCATGTCGCCGAGCGCGAACAGCTCCGGATGACCTGGCAGCGTCAGGTCCGGTTCGACCGTGACGCGGCCGGCCCGGTCGTGGTCGGCGCCGGTCAGCTCGGCGAGCCGGGACGCGAGCCCGGACGCGGTGACGCCCGCCGCCCACACGACGGTACGGGCGGGCAGGTGGGTGCGCGCGCCGGCCGCGTCCGCGACGGTGACGCCGGTGCGTTCGACGTCGATGACGGTGGAACCCAGCATCGGCGTGACGCCGAGCCGGCGGAGCGAGCGGGCCGCCTTCTCCGACAGCGCGGGCGGGAAGCTCGTCAGCACCCGGTCGGCGGTCTCGACGAGCAGGATCCGGCACCGCCGGGTGTCGATCCCGCGGTAGTCGCGGCGCAGCGTGTCGCGGGCGAGTTCGCCGATCTGGCCGGCCATCTCGACGCCGGTCGGTCCGCCGCCGACGACGACGAACGTGAGCCATTCGGCCCGCCGCAACGGATCCGGCTCGGCGTCGGCCGCCTCGAACGCGCCGAGGATCTGCCCGCGTACGGCGAGCGCGCTCTCCAACGACTTGACCTCGTGCGCGTACTCGATCCATTCGTCGTGCCCGAAGTACGAGTACTGCGAGCCGCCGGCCACGATCAGCGTGTCGTACGGGATCGACGGCGGTGCGGGGATGCCGTCGACGGAGCGCAGCAGCAGCCGGCGCTCGGCGGGGTCGACGTCGGTCGCCTCGGCGAGTACGACGCGGATGTTGCGGTGCCGCCGGACGATCGCGCGCAGCGGGTCGGTGATCTGCGCCGCGGCCAGCCCACCGGTCGCCACCTGGTACGTCAGCGGCTGGAACAGGTGGAAGTTGCGCCGGTCGACGAGCGTGACCTCGACCGGCGCGTGCCGCAGCGCCAGCGCCGCCGCCAGGCCGCCGAAGCCGCCGCCGACCACCACGACCCGGTGCGTACCCGGGGCGCTCACGGCGCCGACCCGGCCAGTTCGGGCTCGGTGTCGGCGGTGTGGTTGTCCCATCGGACGACCAGCTCGCCGTCGACGGCGTCGAGGACGATCGTGGCGCCGTCGTGGATGTCGCCGGACAGCATCGCCCGGCCGAGGCGTGTCTCGACCTCGTGCGAGATGAACCGGCGCAGCGGGCGCGCTCCGTACACCGGGTCGTAGCCCTCGCGGGCGATGAGTTCCCGTCCGGCGTCGGTCAGCTCCAGGGTGAGCCGCCGGTCGGCGAGCCGCCGCCGCAGGTCGTCGATCTGCAGGTCGACGATGCGTTCGATCTCCCGCAGCGACAGCGGCGTGAACAGCACGATGTCGTCGACCCGGTTGAGGAACTCCGGCCGGAAGTGCGCGCGCAGGTCGCCCATCACCTTCTCCCGCGCCTGCTCGGTGATCTGCCCGTCCGCACCGACCCCGTCCAGCAGGTACCCGGAGCCGATGTTCGAGGTCATGATGATCACGGTGTTGCGGAAGTCGACGGTCCGGCCCTGCGCGTCGGTGAGCCGGCCGTCGTCGAGGATCTGCAGCAGCGTGTTGAACACGTCGGTGTGCGCCTTCTCGATCTCGTCGAACAGCACGACCGAGTACGGCTTGCGGCGTACCTGCTCGGTGAGCTGGCCGCCCTCCTCGTAGCCGACGTATCCGGGCGGGGCGCCCATCAGGCGGCTGACCGTGTGCCGCTCCTGGTACTCGGACATGTCGAGCCGGATGATGTTCTCCTCCGAGTCGAACAGGGTGGCGGCGAGCGCCTTCGCCAGCTCCGTCTTCCCGACGCCGGTGGGGCCGAGGAAGATGAACGAGCCGATCGGCCGGCGCGGGTCCTTGATGCCGGACCGGGCGCGGATCACGGCGTCGGCGACGAGCGCGACGGCGTCGTCCTGGCCGATGACCCGCTCGTGCAGGACCTCGTCGAGGCGCAGCAGTTTCCGCCGTTCGCCTTCGAGCAGCCGGGCCACCGGGATGCCGGTCCAGCGGGCCACCACGTTCGCGATCTCGTCTGCGGTGACCTCCTCGCGCAGCAGCTGGTCGTGGCCCTGCTTCTCGCCGAGGCGTTCCTCCTCGCCGGCGAGCCGGCGTTCCAGCTCGGGCAGCGTGCCGTGGCGCAGCTCGGCCGCGCGGTTCAGGTCGTACGCCCGCTCCGCCTCCTCGATGTCGTGCCGCAGCTTCTCGATGTCCGACCGCAGCGCCTGGAGCTTGCGGATGGCCTGGCGTTCGGCCTCCCACTGCGCGGACATCGAGTCGGCCTCGGCGCGCAGGTTCGCCAGCTCCGCGCGGAGCGCGTCGAGCCGTTCCCGGCTCGCCGTGTCGGACTCCTTCGACAGCGCCGCCTCCTCGATCTCCAGCCGCATCACCTTGCGGGTGATCGCGTCCAGCTCGGCGGGCATCGAGTCGATCTCGGTACGTACCACCGCGCACGCCTCGTCGACGAGGTCGATCGCCTTGTCCGGCAGGAACCGGTCGGTGATGTACCGGTGCGACAGCGTCGCCGCGGCCACCAGCGCGGCGTCCTGGATCCGTACGCCGTGGTGCACCTCGAAGCGTTCCCGCAGCCCGCGCAGGATCGAGATGGTGTCCTCGACGCTCGGCTCGTCGACCGTGACGGTCTGGAAACGGCGCTCCAGCGCGGCGTCCTTCTCGATGTGCCTGCGGTACTCGTCGAGTGTGGTCGCGCCGATGCAGTGCAGCTCGCCGCGGGCCAGCATCGGCTTGAGCATGTTGCCGGCGTCCATCGCGCCCTCGGCCGCGCCAGCGCCGACGACCGTGTGCAGCTCGTCGATGAACAGCAGGATCCGCCCCTCCGCCGACGTGACCTCCGAGAGCACCGCCTTCAGCCGTTCCTCGAACTCGCCGCGGTACTTCGCCCCGGCGACCAGCGATCCCATGTCCAGCGCGAAGACCACCTTGTCGCGCAAGCCTTCCGGCACGTCCCGGCGTACGATCCGCTGGGCCAGGCCCTCCACGATCGCGGTCTTGCCGACGCCCGGATCGCCGATCAGGACGGGGTTGTTCTTCGTCTTGCGGGACAGGATCTGGATGACCCGGCGGATCTCACCGTCCCGGCCGATCACCGGGTCCAGGTTCCCGGCGCGGGCAGCGGCGACCAGGTCCCGGCCGTACTTCTCCAGCGCCTCGTACGACGTCTCCGGGTTGGCGCTGGTCACGCGCTGGCTGCCGCGGATCGCGGTGAGCGCGTCGAGGACCGACTCCCGGGTGGCGCCCGCCGCGGCGAGCAACCGGCCCGCGGCGGTACCCGAGCCGGCGTCGAGCACCGCGAGCAGCACGTGCTCGACCGAGACGTACTCGTCCTTCATCCGTTCCGCCTCGCGTCCGGCGGCGTCGAGTACCTCGGACAGGCGCCGCGACACGTGGATCTGGCCGGCGGCACCGGCCCCGGACACCCGGGGGAGCCGGTCGAGATGGCGTTCCAGCTCGCCGCGCAGCGAGGCGGTGTCGACGCCGGCCCGGTCCAACAGTCGCGCGATCAGCCCGTCGCTCTGGTCGAGCAGGGCGAGCAGCAGGTGCTCGACGTCGATCTCCGTGTTGCCGTGCCGCAGCGCGATCGTCTGCGCGTCGTGCAGCGCCTGCTGGGTCTTCTCGGTGAGCCGGTTGGGGTCCACGGGGATGTCACCTCCGGGTTCGATGCTCGGCGCGGGCGACGCGGTCCTCCAGCGCCGCGATGCGGACGAGCAGGTCGCAGGCCAGCACCGCACCGGCGTAGTTGACGCCCAGGTCGTGACGCAGCCGTACGATCCGGGCGAGGCGGGCGGCGGCGTCCCGCGGGTAGCGCGGCGTGCCGGCGGTGCCGCTCGGATCCTCCAGCGCGCCGAGCGCGATGAGCCGGGCCACCAGCTCGGGATGCAGCCCCGCCTCGTGCGCGAGTACCTCGACCGACACCAGCGGGGCGGATTCCGGTGTGGTACGGCGGATCGCGAGCACGCGCCGCTGGTACGTCATCGCACGGCCTCCCGGGACTCGGCGTCGTTCGCGGCGGCGAGCTGCTCGTACAGCTCGCGTTGGCGTTCGGTGAGGGACTTCGGCACCACGATCTGCACGCGCGCGTACAGGTCGCCGGGGGTGCCGCGCGGGTCGGGCATCCCCTCGCCGCGCAGCCGCAGCACGCGACCGCTGGACGACCCGGCCGGTACGCGTACCTTCGCGGCGCCGGTCAGCGTCGGCACCGTCACGCGGGCGCCGAGCGCCGCCTGCGACGGCGTGACGGGCAGGTCGACGTGCAGGTCCCGCCCGTCGAGCCGGAACCGGGGATGTGGCTTCAGGCGTACCCGCAGGAACAGGTCGCCGGTCGGCCCGCCGTCGGCGCCGGCCCCGCCCTCGCCGGCGAGCCGGATCCGCTGCCCGTCCCGTACGCCCTTCGGGATGTCGACGTCGTAGCCGCGGCCGTCGCCGAGGGTCAGGCGCCGATGCCCGCCGGCCGCGGCCTCCGGAAGCGACAGGTCGAGCACGGCCTCGTGGTCGGCGCCGCGGGTCGCCGTGCCGAACGGGCTCGACGTACCGAACGGGTCGGCGCGGGCCCGGCCGCCCCGCCGCCGCCCGCCGAACAGGTTCTCGAAGAAGTCGCTGAAGTCCTGCCCGGCGCCGAAGTCCACGTCCCCGCCGCCGAAACCCTGACCCCCGAAGCCCTGGCCGCCGCCGAAGCCCTGACCGGCGTCGCCGACGTCCTGGCCGGCCCGCCAGTTCGGCCCGAGCCGGTCGTAGCGTTCCCGCTTCTCCGGATCGCGCAACACCTCGTACGCCTCGGCGACCTGCTTGAAGCGGTCCTCCGCACCGGGATCGGAGTTCACGTCCGGGTGGTACGTGCGCGCCAGTTTCCGGTACGCGCGCCGGATCTCGTCGGCGCTCGCGTCCCGCGGCACGCCCAGCGCCTCGTAGTAGTCCTGGTACCCGACGGCCATCACGGCACCGCCGGCCGCTGCGACACCACGACCTGCGCCGGCCGCAGCACCTCGCCGTCGCGCAGCCCGAAGCCGGACCGCGCCACCTCCACGACCGTACGGTCGGGTACGTCGGCGGTGGGTGCGACGGCGACCGCCTCGTCGCGTACCGGGTCGAAGGGCGCGCCGACGACGTCGAGCCGGCTCACCCCGTGCCGGGCCAGGATCGCCTCCATCTGCTCGAGTACCGCGGTCAGGCCGGGGTCGCCGGGTTCCAGGCGCAGCGCGCGTTCCACGCTGTCGACGGCGTCGAGCCAGTCGCGCAGCAGCGCGTTGCGTGCCTCGGCGACGCGCCGGTCACCGTCGCGTTCGGTGCGCTTGCGGTAGTTGTCCAGGTCGGCGAGCGCACGCCGGTGGCGGTCCTGGGCGCGCGTCAGCTCGTCCCGCAGTTCGGCGAGCTCCGCCGCGACGTCCGGCGCCGCGTCCCCGGCCGGGTCGGCGTCGCGGGTCGGGCCCACGGTGCCGTCGCCAGCGCCCACGGGGCCGTCGGGCGGGTCACTCGCGGGTGAAGTCGGCATCCACGACCTCCTCGTCGCCGCCGCCCTGGTCGCCGTCGCCGCGGGCCGCACCCGCGTCGCCCGTACCGGCGCCCGCGCCGGCCTGGGCCGCTGCCGGCAGGCCGTGGATCACCTGCTGCAGGTCGGCGGCCAGCGGGCGTACCCGGTCCAGCGGCGCCTGCTCCTCGACCGCCCGCTTCGCGTCCGCGACGAGATGCTCGGCGCGCGCCTTCTCGTGCACCGGCAGGTTGTCCTGCAACTGCCCGACCAGCTGGTCCGCCTGGTACGCCAGCGCGTCCAGCTCGTTACGCGCGTCGATCTCCTCGCGCCGCTTCTTGTCGTCGGTGGCGTGCTGCTGCGCGTCGGCGACCATCCGGTCGATGTCGTCCTTGACCAGGTTGGCCGACTCCTGGATCTCCACCTTCTGCTCGGCGCCGGTGTCCTTGTCGCGCGCGGAGACGTTGAGGATGCCGTTGGCGTCGGTGTCGAACGTGACCTCGACCTGCGGCGTACCCCGCGGCGCCGGGCGGATCCCTTCCAGCCGGAACCGCGCGAGCTGCCGGTTGTCGGCGGCCAGCTCCCGCTCACCCTGGAGTACGACGACGTCCACGGCGGTCTGGTTGTCCTCGGCCGTCGAGAACGTCTCGGTACGCCGGGCCGGGATCGTCGTGTTCCGCTCGATGACCTTCGTCATCACGCCGCCCATCGTCTCCAGGCCCAGCGACAGCGGCGTCACGTCGAGCAGGACGACGTCCTCGACCTCGCCCTTGAGTACGCCGGCCTGCAACGCGGCGCCGATCGCCACCACCTCGTCGGGGTTGACGGTCATGTTCGGGTCCTTGCCGCCGGTCAGCCGGCGTACCAGCTCCTGAACGGCGGGCAGCCGGGTCGAGCCGCCGACGAGGATCACCTCGTCGATGTCGTCCGCGCTCAGCTTCGCGTCGGAGAGGGCCTGCTCCACCGGCCTGCGCGTGCGCTCCACCAGATCCTTGGTGAGCTGGTCGAACTTGGCCCGGGACAGCGACAGGTTCAGGTGCTTCGGGCCCGTCGCGTCGGCGGTGACGAACGGCAGGTTGACCGTCGTCGTGGTCGTCGTCGACAGCTCGACCTTCGCCTTCTCGGCCGCCTCGTACAGGCGTTGCAGGGCCTGCGGGTCGTCGCGCAGGTCGATGCCCTGGTCCCGCTTGAACTCCTCGGCCAGCCAGTCGACCACGCGGCGGTCGAAGTCGTCGCCGCCGAGGTGCCCGTCGCCGCTGGTGGCGCGTACCTCGACCACGCCGTCACCGACGTCCAGGACCGACACGTCGAACGTGCCGCCGCCGAGGTCGAACACCAGCACCGTCTCGGCGCCCTTCTTGTCCAGCCCGTACGCGAGGGCCGCGGCGGTCGGCTCGTTGATGATCCGCAGTACTTCGAGCCCGGCGATCCGCCCGGCGTCCTTCGTGGCCTGGCGCTGCGCGTCGTTGAAGTACGCCGGCACCGTGATGACCGCCTCGGTCACCTTCTCGCCCAGGAACTTACCGGCGTCGTCGGCCAGCTTCCGCAGCACGAGTGCGGAGATCTCCTCCGGCGCGTACTCCCGGCCGCGGACCTCGAAGCGCACCGCGTCGTTCGGCCCCTTGACCACCTTGTACGACACGATCTTGGCTTCCTCGTCGACCTCGCCCCACTTGCGGCCGATGAACCGCTTCGCGGAGTAGATCGTCGCCTCCGGGTTGAGGATCGCCTGCCGCCGCGCGACCTGGCCGACGAGCCGCTGGCCGTCGGAGGTGAACGCGACCACCGACGGCGTCGTACGCCCACCCTCGGTGTTGGGAATGATCTCGGCGCGTCCGCCCTCCATCGTGGCGGCCACGGCCGAGTTGGTGGTCCCCAGGTCGATGCCGACCGCCTTGGCCATTGCCCTGCCCTCTTCCTGTTCGGTTCGGGTCCGCGTCGTGCTTTGTGCCGGCGAACGGTTTCCCCGGATCCCGTTCGGGCCCCAAGAATGGTGCGGGACGGAGTGCCGCCCGCTATCGCCGAACTCGCTTTCGTCGAATGACGTCAATGCCCGGCGACCGCGCGACGACACCGGCCCTCCGTCCGGCGGGCCCATCGGGCTACGGCCCGACGCTACGCTCGTGCGCCGCCGCCGATGGCGCCCGCGCGGCCAACTGTCACAGTTGACATGGGGTGCTGTCCGCCGCGACAACGCCGCCGCCGACCGCCGGTCGGGCCGGTGCGCGACCGCTGGTACCCGCGTCGTGCGGGCCGTGGGCTGCGCACCTGGCCGACCGGATTGGTCTCGGGCGAAATGGCCGAGCCGAATGCGGCGAACGCGCCGCGGAAATGCCGCACGATGGGTTGTGCTGCGTTCGCATCAGCATACCGGGGCTTCGTCGAGAGACTATTCTTGGCGGCCATGGCGTCGTGGTTGCCGCACTCCGCGGTCCGGCGGCTCGCCGGCGCACTGGCCGGCGGGATAGTGGCCGGCGTGATCGTCGGCGAGCTGGTCGACGTGCCGCTGGGAATCATTTCCGGGGTGGCGGTGACGCAGGCGCTGTTCGTCGTGGCGGGCTGGCTCGTGTTGTGGCCGATGAACGCCACCGCCACCGCGCGGAACGCGCGCCGCGAGGATTTCCGGCCGGTCGTCGAGGAGATCGTCGTCGTCGTGGTCGCGTTGTGCGGCCTGGTCGGCATCGTGGTCCTGCTGCTCGCCGCCAACACGACCGACAGTCACGCCGCGGCGGCCACCGCGCTCGGCGGCGTCTTCATGGCCTGGGCGGCGCTGCACCTCATGTACGCCAGCCGGTACGCGTTCCTCTACCACCGGGTGTCCGGTGGCGGCATCGACTTCAACTCGGACCGGTCGCCGGCGTACCGGGACTTCCTGTACTTCAGCTACAACCTGGGCATGACCTACCAGGTGTCCGACACCAGCGTCGGCGACCCGACGATCCGCGCCGTGGTGCTGCGCCACTGCCTGCTGTCGTACGTCTTCGGCACGAGCATCCTGGCGACCGCGATCAACCTCGTCGTCGGCATCGTCAGCGGGTAGGAGCTATCGCGCCATCAGCGTCAGCTCGAACGTGTAGCGGGCGGCGCGGTAGAGGTGGTGGCCGTACTCGACGGGTCGGCCCTCGTGGTCGTACGCGGTGCGGGTCATGGTCAGCAGCGGCGCGCCGCGCGTCTCGTCGAGCAGTCGGGCCTCGGCGGCGGTCGCCCGGCGCGCCGCGATGGACTGGTCGGCCATCGTCGGTGTCACCCCGGCGGACCGGAGCACCTGGTAGAGGCCGTGGTCGGCGAGCGCGTCGGCGGTCAGCCGGACCCGGCCGGGTGGCAGGTGGTTGCGCATCAGCGCGAGCGGCTCGCCCTGCGCGTACCGCAGGCGTTCCAGGAACGTGACCTCGGTGCCGGGCTCGACCCGCAGCGCCGCGGCGACCTCGTCGTCGGCCGGCCGGGTGTCGAGCGTCAGGACGTCGGTGCGCGGCTTGCGGTGCGCGGCGGTGAGGTCCTCGTACAGGCTGGTCAGTTCGAGGCGGCGGCGCACCGGGCCCTGGACGACCTGGGTGCCGACGCCGCGCTTGCGTACGAGCAGGCCGCGGTCGACGAGGTGGCCGATGGCCTGCCGCATGGTGGGGCGGGAGAGGCCGAGCTGGTCGGCGAGCGCGATCTCGTTGTCCAGCCGGGTACCGGGGGCGAGCTCGCCGGCCGCGATGGCCTCCTCCAGCCGGCTGGCCACCTGGAAGTAGAGCGGGACGGGGCTGGAGCGGTTGATCGTGATCAGGTCGGCGATGGTCACGGACGGGCTCCTTGGCCGTGCGGCGCGGGTTCGCCGGCACGCCTGAGATTATGCCTGACCACGAACACATCAGCACGTCCGTATGTCCTGACAAACGCTTGACCTGCGTCGGATGTGGCGGCTAGGGTCCAACGGACCCCGAAAGACCGCACCAGGCCGCGAGATCGGACATCACCACCATGCGCATCGGACTCGCCGGCGCCGGCCGGATCGGCGCGGCGCACGCCGCGACCCTGGCCGGGCTGTCGGCCGTGGACCGCGTCGTCGTGAGCGACCCGGACCGGGTACGGGCCGCGGAGGTCGCCGGGCGTACCGGCGCCACCGCCGTCGACCACCTCGACGAGCTGCTCGCCGCGGTCGACGCGCTCGTCGTCGCCACCCCGACCGGTACGCACGCGGAGCTGATCCGCCGCGCCGTCAACGCCGGACTGCCCACGTTCTGCGAGAAGCCAGTCGCCGCCGGCCTCGACGAGACGCGGGCGGTGCTGGCCGTCGTCGACGACGCGGACGTACCGCTGCACGTCGGGTTCCAGCGCCGCTTCGACACCGGCTTCGTCGCCCTCCGCGAGGCGGTACGCGCCGGCCGGCTCGGCCGCGTCCACACCCTGCGCGGCTGTACCAGCGATCCGGCGCCGCCGCCGCTCGCGTACGTCGCGACGTCCGGCGGGATCTACCGGGACTGCGCGGTCCACGACTTCGACGCGGTGCGTTGGGTGACCGGCCGCGAGGTCACCGAGGTGTACGCGACGGGCAGCGCCACGGGTCCCGACGACTTCGCCGCGGCGGGCGACGTGGACACGGCCGCGACCGTACTGACGCTGGCCGACGGCGCGCTCGCGGTGTGCACCGCCACCCGCTACAACGGCGCCGGGTACGACGTGCGGCTGGAGGCGTACGGCTCGACCGGCAGCCTCGTCGCCGGGCTCGACGAGCGCGCGCCGCTGCCGACCACCGGGTCGCCGGCCGGGCCGGCGGAGCCGTACCGCGGTTTCGCCGACCGGTTCGCCGAGGCGTACCTGGCGGAGCTGTCCGCGTTCGTGGAGCTGGCCGCCGGGAAGCGGGACAACCCGTGTCCCGGGTCCGAGGCGCTGGCCGCGCTGCTGGTCGCCGAGGCGGCCGACCGTTCCCGGCGGGAACACCGCCCGGTGACCATCGAGGAGGTGTCGTGAGCTCGCTGCGCGTCGCCGGCGCGCCGATCTCGTGGGGCGTGTGCGAGGTACCCGGTTGGGGACACCAGCTCCCGCCCGAACGGGTGTTGGCGGAGATGGCCGAGATCGGCCTGGCCGCAACGGAGTTCGGTCCGGACGGGTTCCTGCCGGCGGGCCCCGTCGAGCGGGCGGCGACGCTCGCGCGCCACGGGCTGGCCGCGGTCGGCGGGTTCGTACCCGTCGTCGCGCACCGGGCGGACACCGACCCGGTCGGCGCGGTCACGGCGCTGCTGCCGGCGTTCGTCGCGAGCGGCGCCGACACCCTCGTGCTCGCCGCCGCCACCGGACGCGACGGGTACGACACGCGGCCGGAGCTGACCGCCGACGAGTGGAACCGGCTACTGTCCACAGTGGACACGATTGCCGCGCGGGCGGCGGAGCGGGGCATCACCGCCTGCCTGCACCCGCATGTCGGCACCCTGATCGAGACCGGGTCGGAGGTACGCCGGGTGCTCGACGGCAGCGCGGTCCCGCTGTGCCTGGACACCGGGCACCTCGCCGTCGGCGGTACCGACCCGCTGGCGCTCGCCCGCGAGGTACCGGAGCGGATCGCGCACGTCCATCTCAAGGACGTCGACCAGACCCTGGCCGAGGCGGTACGCGCCGGCCGGACGAGCTACTCCGACGCGGTACGCGCCGGGCTGTACCGGCCGCTCGGCGCGGGCGACCTGGACGTCGCCGGCATCGTCGCTGCGCTGACCGCCGCCGGCTACCACGGCTGGTACGTGCTGGAGCAGGACGTCGTGCTCGCCGCGGAGCCGACCGGGGCCGGACCGGTCGACGACGTACGCCGGAGCCTGGAGTTCCTGCGCAAGGTCGCCGCATGACCGCGAACCACGGCGACGACGCCGCGACCGCGCCGGCGGCCGCGGACCGCAACGGCGCCGGGTTCGACGTGATCGCGATGGGGCGGCTCGGCGTGGACCTGTACCCGCAGCGCGTCGGCGTACCGCTGGCCGAGGTGGAGCTGTTCGGCCGGTACCTGGGCGGCACGGCGGCCAACGTGGCAGTCGCCGCGGCGCGGCACGGACGGCGCGTGGCGCTGGTCAGCCGTACCGGGGCGGATCCGTTCGGCGACTTCCTGCACGCGGCGCTGCGCGGGTACCACGTGGACGACCGGTGGGTGACGCCGGTGGCCGACCTGCCGACGCCGATCACGTTCTGCGAGATCTTCCCGCCGGACACGTTCCCGATCTGGTTCTACCGCTACCCGACCGCGCCGGACCTGCGGATCCGGCCGGAGGAACTGCCGGCCGCGGCGATCGCCGACGCGGGCCTGCTGTGGCTGACCGGTACCGGCTTCTCCGCCGAGCCGAGCCGCGCCGCGCACCGGGCGGCGCTCGCCGCGCGCGGGCGCGCCGCGCACACGGTGCTGGACCTGGACTACCGGCCGACGCTGTGGCCGGACCGGGCCGAGGCGCGGGCGGTGATGGCGGCGGCGCTGGGTTCGGTCACGGTCGCCGTCGGCAACCTCGACGAGTGCGAGATCGCCGTGGGGGAGCGGGATCCCGACCGCGCCGCCGACGCGCTGCTCGATGCCGGGGTCGAGCTGGCGATCGTCAAGCGGGGCCCGGCCGGCGTGCTGGCCCGCACCGCCGACGAACGCCTCGTCGTACCGCCGGTGCCGGTCGAGGTGGTCAACGGGCTCGGCGCCGGGGACGCGTTCGGCGGTGCGCTGTGCCACGGACTACTCGCGGGCTGGCCGCTGGCCGACACGATCGCGTTCGCGAACGCCGCGGGCGCGCTCGTCGCCGGCCGGCTGGCCTGCTCGGCCGACATGCCGGCCACCGACGAGGTCCTGTCCCTCGTACGGGAGGCCGCGGCGGATGCGTGAGGGATACCGGGAACGGCTCGCGGAGCTGCGCGCCACGCGTCCGGAGGCGGTCGCCTCGGCCGCGGCGGAGCGTACGGTCGGGCCGTCGCTGGCGGCGGCGGGGCGGTTCCTGCTGATCGCCGCGGACCACCCGGCGCGCGGGTCGCTCGCGGTCGGGGACCGCGCGGACGCCATGGCCAGCCGCGCCGAGATGCTCGACCGGCTCGTCGTCGCGCTGTCCCGGCCCGGCGTGTCCGGCGTGCTCGGCACCCCGGACGTGCTGGAGGACCTGCTGCTGCTCGGCGCGCTGGACGGCAAGGTCGTCATCGGTTCGATGAACCGGGGCGGCGTGCCGGGCACCGCGTTCGAGATCGACGACAGGTTCACCGCGTACGACGCGGAGACGATCGCGGCGATGAGCTTCCAGGGCGGGAAGATGCTGCTGCGCATCGACCCGACCGACCCGGCCAGCGCCGACACGCTCGACTCGTGCGCCCGCGCCGTCTCGGAGCTGGCCGCGCGCCGGCTCGTCGCGCTCGTCGAACCGTTCTGGGTACGCCGGGACGCGGACGGCCGCGCCGTCAACGACCTGACGACCCCGGCGGTCGTACGCTCGGTCGCGATCGGGCAGGCGCTCGGCAACCGGTCCGCGTACACGTGGCTGAAGCTGCCGGTGGTCGCGGACATGGAGCGGGTCGTCGACGCGACGACGATGCCGGTGGTGCTGCTCGGCGGCGACCCGCACACCGCGCCGGACGAGACGTACGCGGCGTGGCGCAAGGCGCTGGCGCTGCCCGGGGTACGCGGGCTGGTGGTCGGCCGTTCCCTGCTGTACCCGCCGGACGACGACGTGGCCGCCGCGGTCGACACCGCGGTCGAGATGCTGTGAGGGCGCGAATGGACCTGTACCAACGAAACGGCGCCACGGCGAGTCCACCGTGGACGGTCCGCACCGGCCTGACGTACGCGGGGCTGTCGGTGCTGTCGCTGCCGCCCGGCGGCACCGAGCGCATCGACACCGGCGAGCGGGAGATGCTCGTGGTACCGCTGGCCGGCGCGGCCCGGGTCGACTGCGGCGCCGAACACGTCGAGTTGGCGGGCCGGGCGGGCGTGTTCGACGCCGTGAGCGACTTCTGTTACCTGCCGCGGCACAGCGACGCGCGGATCACGACCGTCCACGGTGGACGGTTCGCGGTGGCGTCCGCGCCGGCGTCGGCCGACCTGCCGTTCCGGTACGGGCCGGCGGGCGAGGTGCCCGTCGAGATGCGCGGCGCCGGGGCGTGCAGCCGGCAGGTCAACAACGTCGCGTCGGCCGACGGGTTCGCCTGCGACCGCCTGATCGTGGTCGAGGTGCTGACCCCGGGCGGCAACTGGTCGAGCTACCCGCCGCACAAGCACGACGAGCACTCCGCGACCGAGTCGGACCTGGAGGAGATCTACTACTTCGAGGTGGCGCGCGGCGGCGCCGGCTACCACCGGGTGTACGGCACCGCGGACCGCCCGATCGACGTCCTCGCCGAGGTACGCGACGGCGACGTGGTGCTGGTGCCGCACGGCTGGCACGGCCCGTCGATCGCCGCGCCCGGCTACCCGATGTACTACCTGAACGTGATGGCCGGGCCGCGGCCGGAGCGGGCCTGGCGCATCAGCGACGACCCGGCGTACGCGTGGATCCGTGACACGTGGGCCGGCCAGGACGTCGACCCGCGCCTGCCGATGAGGGGAGACCGACCGTGAGACTGACCGTGGCGCAGGCGTTGGTCACCTTCCTCGCGCAGCAGTACACGGAGCGGGACGGGCGGCGGCACAAGCTGTTCGCCGGCTGCTTCGGCATCTTCGGGCACGGCAACATCGCCGGCCTCGGCCAGGCCCTGCGCCAGGCCGGCGACGCCCTGCCGTACCACCAGGCGCGCAACGAGCAGGCCATGGTGCACACGGCCGCCGCGTACGCCCGGCAGACGGACCGGATGTCCACGTACGCCTGCACGGCGTCGGTCGGCCCGGGCTCGACGAACATGGTCACCGGCGCGGCCGGCGCGACGATCAACCGGCTGCCGGTGCTGCTGCTGCCCGGGGACGTGTTCGCCACCCGCGCGGCGGGAACCGTGTTGCAGCAGCTCGAAACGCCGTGGGCGGGCGACGTCTCGGTCAACGACGCGCTGCGCCCGGTGTCGGCGTACTTCGACCGGGTCATGCGGCCGGAGCAGCTCGTCGACGCCGCGCTCGCCGCGGTACGCGTGCTGACCGACCCGGCCGCCACCGGCGCGGTGACCCTGGCCCTGCCGCAGGACGTGCAGGCCGAGGCGTACGACTGGCCGGCGGAGTTCCTGGCGGAACGGGTGTGGCCGGTCCGCCGCCCGGTACCGGAGCCGGCCGTGCTCGCCGAGGCGGTGGCGGCGATCCGCGCTGCGCGCCGCCCGCTGATCGTGGCCGGAGGCGGTGTCCTCTACTCGGGTGCGTCCGACGCGCTCGCCGCGCTCGCCGCCGAGACGGGCATCCCGGTCGCGGAAACCCAGGCGGGCAAGGGGTCCCTGCGCCACGACCACCCGTCGTCGGTCGGCGCGATCGGCGCCACCGGTACCACCGCGGCGAACGCGCTGGCCCGCGACGCCGACGTGGTGGTCGGCATCGGCACCCGCTACAGCGACTTCACCACGGCGTCACGGACGCTGTTCGGCGCGCCGCGGTTCGTCAACGTCAACGTCGCGCCGATGGACGCCGCCAAGAACGCCGGCCTGTCCCTGGTCGCCGACGCGCTGTCCACTGTGGACGCGTTGCTCGCCGGCCTGTCCGGGTGGCGGGTGGATCCCGCCTACGAGCAGGAGACCGAACGGCTGCGGGTGTCCTGGGCGTCCACTGTGGACGCCGCGTACGGCCTGGGGCACGGGCCGCTGCCCGCGCAGAGCGAGGTGATCGGCGCGGTCAACGACGCGGCGGCCGACGACGACGTGGTGGTGTGCGCCGCCGGCTCGATGCCCGGAGACCTGCACAAGCTATGGCGCCCCGGCGGACCGAAGCAGTACCACGTGGAATACGGCTACTCCTGCATGGGGTACGAGATCGCGGGCGGGCTCGGCGCGAAGCTCGCGGTCGGGCCGGACCGGGAGGTCTTCGTCCTCGTCGGCGACGGCTCGTACCTGATGATGGCCCAGGAGATCGTCACCGCCGTCGCCGAGGGCGTCAAGCTGGTCGTCGTGCTCGTCGACAACGGCGGTTTCGCGTCGATCGGCGCGCTGTCGGAAACCGTGGGCGCGCCGCGCTTCGGCACCTGGTACCGGTATCGGGAGTCGGGCGACCCGCTGCCCACCGACCTCGCGGCCAACGCCGCCAGCCTCGGCGCCGACGTGCTCACCGTGTCCACCGTGGACGAGCTGCGTACCGGGCTGGAGAAGGCGCGCCGGGCCACGCGGACCACGGTGGTGCACGTCCGGACCGACCCGCTCGTCGCGGCGCCCGACTCGGACGCCTGGTGGGACGTGCCGGTCGCGGAGGTGTCCACCGCCGACGACACCCGCGCCGCCCGGACGGCGTACGAGCGGGCGAAGCGCGACCAGCACCACTACCTGTAGAAGGGACGTCCATGCGTACCATCGAGCACTGGATCGGCGGCAAGCCCGCGAGCGGCGACGGCGCGCGCACCGCGCCGGTCTACAACCCGGCCACCGGCGCCCGGCAGGCCGACGTACGGTTGGCCGATCCGTCCGATGTGGACAGTGCGGTCGCCGCGGCGCTCGCCGCGCAGGCCGACTGGGCGGACACCTCGCCGGCCCGCCGGGTCAACGTCCTCTTCGCGTTCCGCGAGCTGCTGGTACGCCACGCGACCGAGCTGGCCGAGCTGATCAGCGACGAGCACGGCAAGACCGTCCCGGACGCGCGCGGCGAGCTGGACCGCGGCCGCGAGGTCGTCGACTTCGCCTGCGGGGCAACGCATCTGCTCACCGGCGGGTACTCCGACCAGGTGTCGACCGGGGTCGACACGTTCACGTTCCGGCAGCCGCTGGGGGTGTGCGCGGGGATCACCCCGTTCAACTTCCCGGCGATGGTACCGCTGTGGATGCACCCGATCGCGATCGCCTGTGGCAACACGTTCGTCCTCAAGCCGAGCGAGCGCGACCCGTCGACGGCGCTGCGGCTGGCCGAGCTGTGGGCCGAGGCCGGGCTGCCCGACGGCGTGTTCAACGTCGTGCAGGGCGACGCGGTCGCGGTCGACGCGCTGCTCGACCATCCCGACGTGGCCGCCGTGTCGTTCGTCGGGTCGACCCCGGTCGCCCGCCACGTGTACGAGCGGGCCACCCGCGCCGGCAAGCGGGTACAGGCGCTCGGCGGGGCGAAGAACCACGCGATCGTCCTGCCCGACGCCGATCTCGACGACGCGGCGCGGCAGATCGCGAGCGCCGCGTACGGGTCGGCGGGACAGCGGTGCATGGCGCTGTCGGTCGTCGTGGCGGTCGGCGCGGCCGCGGATCCGTTGGTGGACAAGCTTTCCACGCTGGCGCGCGACGTCGTCGTCGGGCCCGGCCGCGACCCCGGCAGCGAGATGGGGCCGGTGATCACCGCCGCGGCGAAGGACCGCATCGTCGGGTACCTGGACCGGGCGGCCGACGCCGGCGCCGAGCTCGTCGTCGACGGCCGGAACGTGCCGGGCGACGGCTTCTTCGTCGGCCCCTGCCTCGTCGACCGGGTCGGCAGCGACGCCGAGATCTACCGCGACGAGGTGTTCGGCCCGGTGCTGGCCGTGCTGCGCGCGGACACCCTCGACGACGCGATCGACCTCGTCAACGCCAACCCGTACGGCAACGGGGCGGCGCTGTTCACCGGCTCGGGCGACGCGGCGCGCCGCTTCCAGCGCCGGATCACGGCCGGCATGGTCGGCATCAACGTACCCATCCCGGTGCCTGTCGCGTTCCACTCCTTCGGCGGCTGGAAGGCGTCGCTGTTCGGCGACACCCACGTGTACGGACCGGAGGGCGTGCGGTTCTACACCCGCGCGAAGGCCGTCACGGCGCGCTGGCCGCGGATCGCCGACGCGACGCCGACGTACCACTTCCCGACGACCTGACCGCGGTACCTGATGCGGATACGTAAGCAAAGCGGCTCTGCGCACCTCTACGCATCACCCGGTCGCATCGAGTGGGCCGCGCCCCAGGACGCCGACGGCGTGGTGGCGCGGCGGTTCCGGCTCTCCGGCGGCGTACCGGGCATGCTGTGGTCGCCGCCGGACGGGCCAACGCCGCCGCTGGTGCTGCTCGGCCACGGTGGGAGCGGGCACAAGGGCGCCCGGCGCGTCGTCGAGCACGGCCGGTGGTTCGCCGCCGCCGGGATCGCCGCCGTCGCCATCGACGGCCCGTACCACGGCGAGCGGGTGGCCGCGCCGCTGCCCGCCGAGGCGTACCAGGCGCGGATCGCGGACGTGGGCATCGAGACGGTCCTCGACCGGATGGCGGACGACTGGTGCGCCACCGTCGACGCGCTCGGCGCGGACGGGGTGGCGGACACCGACCGGCTCGGGTACCTCGGGGTGTCGATGGGGACGCGCTTCGGCCTGCCGTGGGCGGCACGCGCCGGCGGCCGGCTCCGCGCCGTGGTGCTCGGCAAGTTCGGGCTGCGGCAGTGCGCGCAGATGCCGGCCGGCCTGTCCGCGCCGGACCGCGTCGCCGCCGACGCCGGGCGGATCGCGGCACCGGCCCTGCTGCACGTCCAGTGGTACGACGAGGTCTTCCCGCTCGACGGGCAGCTCGCGCTGTTCGACGCGCTCGGGTCACCCGACAAGCGGCTGATCGGGCACGCCGGACCGCACACCGGCACGTCGCCCGAGGCGGTCGCCCTGTGGCGCGAGTTCGTCCGCCGTCACCTGGCCGGCGTCTGACCCGGGTACCGGTCGCTATCGTTGCGGTATGCCCGAGCTGGTCGCGCCGACCGTACGACTGCACGCCGCGTGGCTGGCGGCGCATCGCGAGTGGGGTCCGGGCGCGCACGAGGACGGCTTCGGGCTGTGGGAGTCGGACGAGGTGGAGTCGGCCGCCGGCTTCGCGGCGTGGGTGGCGCGGCTCAACCGCCAGGAGGACCCGACCCGGCCGCTGCCCGGCGAGTCGGTGCGCGTCACGTACCGGTGGATCGTCGAGGACGACGAGGTGCTGGGCGGGATCGCGCTGCGGCACGAGCTGAACGACTTCGCGCGCCGCGTCTCCGGCCACATCGGGTACGGCATCCGCCCGTCGGCGCGCCGTCGCGGGTTGGCGAGCTGGGCGTTGGGCCGGATCCTTGACGAGGCGCGCGTGATCGGCCTGTCCCGCGTGCTGATCACCTGCGCGGTCGACAACCTCGCCTCGGCGCGCACCATCGAGCGCCGAGGCGGTGTCTTCGAGGGCGTCGTGCCCACCGAGCTGGGCCGGGTACGCCGCTACTGGGTCACCCTGACTCCCGGCTGACGGTCTCGGTGACGGTGCCGTCCTTCGTGGCGCGTACCTGCTTGTGGCCGCGCGGGCCGGTCACCCCGACGAAGATCGTCACGTCCGTGCTGGACGGGATGAACCGCTCGACGGCCATGTCGTCCACGTTCCCACCCTCCACTGTGGACTTCGGTACGGCCTCACGAGCCGCGCGATGACCGCCGGATAGGCGTCGGTACCGCGAAAGACGTTCTGGTCCAGCCCGGGAGATGTCGACCGGGTTCGGCCCCTCGACGGAGCCGTTGCGGTAGACGCCCGGCTTGTCCGCGCATCCGGACGAGCAGCCGCCGAGCGCGACGGCGGCGGCGAGGGTGCGGGCGAACACGGGCAGCAGGGTGCGCCGAACCATGATGACGACGCTTCCGGCGGATCGGTGGTCGACCGCACATCGCGCCGACCGGGGCACGTATCGTCGGCCACGGCGCCCACCGCCGTCATGGGCAGAACTACCCAACCTGCGGCAGTCATCACATCGCTTGGCCCGCAAGGGATCCCGGATAGGCGGCTGCCGTCTTCGGTTTGACGGCGCACACCCGCGGCTCACGTTTCGCGCCGCCCGGACGTCTACCGGGTATGACCACGAAACGAAGCACCGACCCGTACGCCCGGCGCGTTGCGGCGGCCGACTGGGACGGCGTGGCGCGCGAACTGGACGCGACGGGCTGCGCGCCGCTGCCGCGGCTGCTCGACCCGGGCGAGTGCGCCGAGATCGCCGCCGCGTACGACGAACCCGAACGGTTCCGCGCCACCATCGACATGGCTCGCCACCGCTTCGGCTCCGGGCAGTACCGCTACTTCGCGGCGCCGTTCCCGGAGCCGGTCGACGCGCTGCGGCACGCGCTCTACGAGCGGCTGCTGCCGGTCGCCCGCGGCTGGTACGCGCGACTGCGGCGCGACGCCGACTGGCCCGACACCCTCGACGAGTGGCTCGCCGTCTGCCACGCCGCCGGGCAGACGCGGCCCACGCCGATCCTGCTGCGGTACGACGCCGGCGACTGGAACGCCCTGCACCGCGACCTGTACGGCGACAAGGTGTTCCCGCTCCAGGTCGTGATCAACCTCAACGAGCCGGGCGTGGACCACACCGGCGGCGAGTTCCTGCTCGTGGAGCAGCGACCGCGGGCGCAGTCCCGGGGTACCGCCACGCTGATCCCGCAGGGCCACGGCCTGGTGTTCACCACCCGGGACCGGCCGGTCGCCTCCGCCCGCGGCTGGTCCGCCGCCCCGGTACGCCACGGCGTGTCCCTGGTCCGCTCCGGCCGCCGGCACACGCTCGGCCTCGTCTTCCACGACGCGGCATGACGTACGCGCTGCTCGACGCCGCCGGCCGACCGTACCGGAGCAGTGCCCCCGGCCGCTTCGGCGGGCACCGCCGCCTCCGGATCTACGGCCGGCTGGACTGCCCGTCGGCGCGGCGCGCGATCGCCGCCGGTGGGTACGTGGCGCACCGGGTGTTCTTCGCCGACGAGGCGACCGCGGTCGCGGCCGGGTATCGGCCGTGCGCGGTGTGCCTGCCGCGACGGTACGCGGAGTGGAAGCGATGACGGACCCGGAGCTGGCCGCGCTGCTGGCGCTGCTGGCCGGGCTGGGCGCGCGGACGATCGCGGTCGGCGGTGCGCGCGACGAGGCGTCCCGGGGTGCGGCGCGGGTGGTGGCCGAGGCGTGGCGGGCCGGCGGCGGAGTCGTCGCCGCGACGGTGGACTGGCCCGAGGCGGCGGCGTCCTGGCTGCGGCAGGCCCGGCGGTTCACCGCGTACGCGCCGGACGCCTGGGTGGTGGCGGCCCGCCCGGCCGGCTGGCTCGGGATGGGGCGGCGGCTCGCCGCGTCGACCGACTGGTCACCCGCGCGTACCGTCGCGACGGCGGCGCTGGCCGACGCGTCGCTCGCCACCGCCGGGGTCTTCGACGGCCTGCGCGGCGCCACCGCCGACGGCGGTACGTGGCGGATCCGCCGCGGCCTGTTCGTGGAGCTTCCCCGGATCTGAGCCGTCGCCAGGTGCTCGGGTCGGCTCACCGGGCCGAGCTCGCGGCTCGGCTCAGCGGGTCGAGTCAGGGAGCGCGCTGGCGAGGACGGTGACGACGACCCTGCGCAGGGCGGGGCGCTCGGGCGGGCCGGCCTCCCGGTCGGTGAAGAGCAGGTGCGCGGCGCCGATCAGGGTCGGGGCGAGCGTGCCGATGTCGGCGTCGGCGGCGACGCGGCCGAGGTCCCGCTCCGCGGTCAGGTACCCGGCGATCATCGCGGTGACGTCCATGACGACCGGGATGCGGACGGACGTGACCTGGCGCAGCCGGTCGCGCAGCTCGTCGCGGAGCAGGACGAGCCGGATCAGCGCGAGCGTCATCGGGTCGAACAGCTCGGGCAGCGTGTCGGTGAGTGTGTCGACGACCGTGCCGGTCCCGGCGGCCTCGCGCAGCGCAACGGAACGCTGGCGGATCGGGGCGGTGCGGTCGAGCACGAGGTCGACGAGGAACGCGTCGAAGTCAGCGAAGTGGCGGTGCAGCACGCCCTTCGCGCAGCCGGCCTCGGTGGTGACGGCGCGGCTGGTGAGCGCGACCGGACCGGCGCGCAGCAGGACCCTCTCGGCGGCGTCGAACAGTTGCGCGCGCGCGTCGTGCATGGCCACCCCGGTCGGCATGGTGGGACCCTCCGTTGACGAGTGGGCAGGTGCCCATTAGTGTGGGCACATGCCCACTCTACCGCCGGGACGAACCGCGTCCACCCCGCATGTTCACCGCACCATGGCCGAGTCGTTCGGCGTCGACGCCGAACGGTACGACCGGGCCCGCCCGCCCTACCCGGATGACCTCATCGCGGGCATCGTCACCGGCAGCCCCGGCGCCGACGTACTCGACGTCGGGTGCGGCACCGGGATCGCGTCCCGGCAGCTCCGCGCCGCCGGCTGCACGGTGCTCGGCGTCGAACCCGACGCCCGCATGGCCGAGTTCGCCCGGCGCGACGGCCTCGACGTCGAGGTCGGCACGTTCGAGGAGTGGGAGCCGGCCGGGCGCGACTTCGACGCGCTCGTCGCCGCGACCGCCTGGCACTGGGTCGATCCCGCCGCCGGCCCGGCCAAGGCCGCGCGGGTGCTGCGGCCCGGCGGCAGGTTCGCCGCGTTCTGGCACGCGTTCCAGCTGCCGGACGCGGTCACCGACGCGTTCGCCACCGCGTACCAGCGGGCCGTGCCCGACTCGCCGATCGCCTTCCGGTCCGCCGGCCGCCAGGGCCTCGACCTCTACCAGCCGATGCTCGACAAGACCGCCGGTGAGCTGCGCGCCACCGGCGCGTTCGACGACGCGGAACAGTGGCGGTTCGAGTGGACCCGCACGTACGGCCGGGACGAATGGCTGGAGCAGCTCAGCACGCAGGGCGGCCTCACCCCACTCCGGCCCGAGCAGGCGCGCGACATCCTCGCCGCGGTCGGCGCCGCCATCGACGGGCTCGGCGGCACCTTCACCATGCCGTACGCCACCGTCACCGTCACCGCCACCCGCACCGCCTGACCAGCCGTCCACTGTGGACGGTGGTCACCGGTTGACGAGGCCGGAGAAGGCGGCGCGGACGTCGGCTGTCGTCGGGGTCACGTAGACGTCGGAGGGTGGGCCGAGGTCCCGGATGTAGCTCGTGTAGTGCAGCACCTGCGGGCAGCTCGCCCCACCGATCTGCAGCGTCCGGTGCACGACGAGCCGACCCGTCCGCAGCTCGTACGCCCGTACGGGAATCGCGATCTTGTGGAACGTCACCTCGATCGGGAAGTCGGGCAGGCTCTTGTTCTCGTACGGGCAGGTCTGCACCGACGTCCCGTTCTCGTCGTCGTCCGCGCAGACCACCAGCACGGCGTTGGCCGCGTCGGTGGCCCGCCACTTCGCCGGCAGCTTCCCGGTGTACTCGTCGTTGCCGTAGAACAGCGCCCGGTTCGTACCCTTGCGGAACGGCGCGGCGCCCGAGTACTTCGCCGGATGCGAGCAGTACTCCGGCTGGACGTCCGTCGGCCCCTGCAACAGCTGGCGTACGTTGGCCAGTTCGATCGCCAGCGTCGCCTTGTGCACGCCGGTACGCGCGGCGTCGGCCCGGGAGTCCCCGGGGTAGCGGTCGAGCAGTTCCTGGTAGCGGGACCGGGCGGACGGCCACCGCTTCGCGGCCATCTCGGCGTCGCCGCAGCCGAGCAGCGCCGCCGGCGCGGTACGCCCGACGACGCCGGCGGCCCGGTCCAACGCCGTGTGGTCCGGCCGCCGCGCGCGCAGCCAGTCGGTGATCGCGGCCGTGTGGCAGGCGTCGTCGGTGGGCAGACCGGCGAGGAACCCGTCCAGCGCCACGTTCACCATCGCGTCGTGGCCGGGCAGGTCGGCGAGGATGCCGGCGAGCCCGCCGAACCCGGTACGCAGCGCCCCGGTGGCGCCGGTCGCCAGCGCGTCGCGCAACGCGGTCCGCGCCGTCGCGAGCCGCCCGCACGCCTGCCGGGTGGCGTCGCCGCGCACCGTCAGCGGCGCGTCCAGAACCCTGTCCCCGAACCAGATCCGGGAAAGCGCCGTCGCCGCCCGCCCGCAGTCCCCGGTACGCCGGGCGTCGGCGAGCTGCCCCGAGATCGTGGCCGCGTCGAACCGCAGGAAACCGGCGACCAGCAGCACCGGCACCGCGAAGTACAGCGCGACCAGGCGCTGCCGGCGTACGCCGACGCCGGTGCCGCCGCGCGCCAGGTACCAGCCGTGCGCCACGAGCGCCGCCCACCACAGCAACGCGACGACCTCGAACCACACCGCCCGGAACGCCGTCACCAGCAGCACCACCAGCACGACCGTGACCAGCCCGGTCAGCGCGGCCAGCCACCGCCGCCCGAGCATCAGGTACCCGGCGCCGAGCAGCGAGGCGTTCCCGAGCGCCACCGCGAGCGGGTCCTGGTACCGCGCCACGGGTATCGGCGGCGGCGCGGGCGGTGCCGGCGGCGGGTACGGCGGCGGCACCGAGAACGCGGCCGGATCCCCTTCCGGAGCCGAGAACGCCGGCGGGGCCGCATCCCTTTCCGGAGTCGGGAACGGCGGGGCCGGAGTCCCGGCCGGGACCGAGAACGGCGGCGGGGCCGCGGGCGACGCCGGCCCCAGCGTCCAGGACGGCGCCGGATCCGGGCTCGGGGACGGCGGCGGGGCCGGGGGCGGGGCCGCCGCCCAGGGCGGCATCGCCGGCCGAGGCGCCGGTGGCAACGGCGGTGTCGTCGGTGGTGTCGGGGTCGTCCCGTCGTCCATCGTGCGTCCCCTTCGTCACGGAACGGGCGTGCCCACCCATTCTCGCCCGTCCGTCCGGGAGGACTCCCGGACGGACGGAGCAGGGGACGACGGCCGGTCAGGCGCCGATGGCGTCCAGCTCCGCGAGCGCTTCCGGCGGCAGCGTCAGAGCCGCCGCGGCGACGTTCTCCCGCAGGTGGGCGACCGTCGAGGTACCGGGGATGAGCAGGATGTTCGGCGAACGGTGCAGCAGCCAGGCCAGCGCGACCGCCATGGGGGTGGCGTCGAGCCGGGCGGCGACCGCGTTCAGCTCCGCCGACGCCAGCGGCGAGAACCCGCCGAGCGGGAAGTACGGCACGTACGCGATGCCTTGCGCGGCAAGGGAGTCGACCAGCTCGTCGTCGACCCGGTACGCCAGGTTGTAGTGGTTCTGTACGCACACGACCGGCGCGATCGCCTGCGCCTCGGCGATCTGCTCGGCGTTGACGGTGCTGAGGCCGAGGTGCCGGATGAGCCCCTGCTCCCGCAGCTCGGCGAGCACCGCGAACGGTTCCGCGACCGACCCGGGCGTCGGGCTGTCTAGCCCGCCGACGCGCAGGTTGACCACGTCCAGCACGTCCAGGCCGAGATGGTCCAGGTTGTCGTGGACGGCCTGGCGCAACTGGTCCGGCGCCAGCGCCTGCGGCCAGTTGCCCTCGGCGTCCCGCAGCGCGCCGACCTTCGTGACGATGCGCAGCTCCGCCGGGTACGGGTGCAGCGCCTCGCGGATGATCTCGTTCGTGACGTACGGGCCGTAGAAGTCGCTGGTGTCGATGTGCGTGACGCCGAGGCGTACCGCCTCGCGGAGCACGTCGACGGCGGCGGCCCGGTCGGCCGGCGGGCCGAACACGTGCGGGCCGGCGAGCTGCATCGCGCCGTACCCCATCCGGGCGACGGCCATGTCGTCGGCGACCGTGTACGTACCGCCGGGAGTCAGTGTCGTGGTCATGTCTCTCCTCGTGCTTCGTGGCTGCCTCCACGGTGCGCCGGCCGGCGACGGACAGTGAGAGCCCTGTCGATCCTGGGAGTGGTGGGACCACCCAGCGGCCGCCGGCCGTGGCTACCGTGGTCGGTGTGAGCGGCACGAACATGCTGGGCGACTACCTGCGGGCCCGCCGGGAGCTGGTCCGGCCGGAGAGCGTCGGCCTGCCCGTCACCGGCGTACGCCGGGTCGCCGGGCTGCGGCGCGAGGAGGTCGCCATGCTCGCCGGCATCAGCTCCGACTACTACCTGCGCCTCGAACAGGGCCGCGACCGCAACCCCTCGACGCAGGTGCTGGAGGCGCTGGCCCGGGTGCTGCAACTCGACGACGCGGCGACCGCGTACCTGCTGGGGCTGGCCGCGCCCCGGCCGCGCCGGCGGCGGCGTCCGAAGCGCGAGACCGTACCGGCGGGGATCCGGCAGCTGCTCGGGGTGCTGGGGCTGCCGGGCTTCGTCGAGGGACGGTACTTCGACGTGCTCGCGACCAACGACCTGGCCCGCGCGCTGTCGCCCGGTCTGCAGGAGGGCCGCAACCGGATCCGCGACGTGTTCCTGGATCCGGCCGAGCGTGCGCTCTACCCCGACTGGCAGGAGGCGACCGCCGGCCTCGTCGCCGGCTTCCGCGAGTCGGTCGGCGCGGACGGCGACGACCCGCGCGTGGTCGAGCTGGTCGGCGAGCTGTCCCTGGGAAGCGATCGCTTCCGCCAGCTCTGGGCACGCCAGGACGTCAAGTCACGCAAGGGCGCGCCGACCCGGATGCAGCACCCGCAGGTCGGCGAGATCGTCCTGCACCGCGAGAAGCTGGCCATCGGCGGTACCGAGGGCCAGATCCTCGCCGTCTACCACGCCGAGCCCGGTACGGCGAGCGAGGAGAAGCTGGCCCTCCTCGCGTCACTGGCCGCGACGGCGGCGCCGACCGCGCCCCGCGTACGGGATCAGGCGTAGCCCGTCAGTCGGTGCCGGACTCCATGGCGACGCGGTCCAGCGGCGCCTCGTCGTCGGAGACCATGCCGCGGGAGGCGATGGCCTCGGCGCCGCCGGTCGGCATCGCGCCGATCAGCTCCGTCGGGGCGCGCATCAGCGCGGGATGGGCCGTGCCGACGAGGCCGAGCCCGGCGTACTGCTCCAGCTTGGCGCGGGAGTCGGCGATGTCCAGGTTGCGCATGGTGAGCTGACCGATCCGGTCCACCGGGCCGAACGCCGAGTCCTCGATGCGCTCCATCGACAGCTTGTCCGGGTGGTAGCTGAGCGCCGGGCCGGACGTGTCGAGGATCGAGTAGTCCTCGCCCCGCCGCAGCCGCAGCGTCACCTCACCGGTCACCGCCGTGCCGACCCACCGCTGCAACGACTCGCGCAGCATCAGCGACTGCGGGTCGAGCCACCGGCCCTCGTACATCAGCCGGCCGAGCCGCCGGCCCTCGTTGTAATACGCGGCGAGGGTGTCCTCGTTGTGGATCGCGTTGACCAACCGCTCGTACGCCGCGTGCAGCAGCGCCATGCCCGGCGCCTCGTAGATGCCGCGGCTCTTGGCCTCGATCACCCGGTTCTCGATCTGGTCGGACATGCCCAGGCCGTGCCGGCCGCCGATCGCGTTCGCCTCGGACACCAGGTCGACGGGGCTCGCGTACTCCTTGCCGTTGATGGTGACGGGGCGACCGGCCTCGAAGCCGATCGTGACGTCCTCGGGCAGGATCTCGACGGTCGGGTCCCAGAACCGCACGCCCATGATCGGGTCGACCGTCTCGATGCCGGTGTCCAGGTGCTCCAGGGTCTTCGCCTCGTGCGTGGCGCCCCAGATGTTCGCGTCCGTCGAGTACGCCTTCTCGGTGCTGTCCCGGTACGGCAGGCCGTGCGTGACCAGCCACTCGGACATCTCCTTGCGGCCGCCGAGCTCGGACACGAAGTCCGCGTCGAGCCACGGCTTGTAGATCCGCAGGTTCGGGTTGGCGAGCAGGCCGTACCGGTAGAAGCGCTCGATGTCGTTGCCCTTGAACGTCGAGCCGTCACCCCAGATCTGCACCCGGTCGGCGAGCATCGCCCGCACCAGCAGGGTCCCGGTCACCGCCCGCCCCAGCGGCGTGGTGTTGAAGTAGGCCCGACCGCCCGACCGGATGTGGAACGCGCCGCAGGTCAGCGCCGCCAGGCCCTCCTCGACGAGCGCCGCGCGGCAGTCCACCAGCCGCGCGATCTCCGCCCCGTACGCCAGCGCCCGGCCGGGGACCGAGGCGATGTCGGGCTCGTCGTACTGGCCGATGTCGGCGGTGTAGGTGCACGGGACGGCGCCCTTGTCGCGCATCCACGCGACCGCGACGGACGTGTCGAGGCCGCCAGAGAACGCGATGCCGACCCGCTCGCCGACGGGCAGTGAGGTGAGAACCTTGGACATGGGAAAAGTATGCACCGCGATGTATGGTCATGCAAATCAATCGGCGTCCGCGTGTCGGTCCTCACCGCCCGACCGGCCTCACACCGGCCGTCGTCCGGCCCGGTCCGGGCCGGTGCCCGGGAAGGTCCGGGCGCTGGCTGACATGTGCCGCACCGGGACCGTACGCTGCGCGGGTGAGTGATTCGTCCCCCCGCGATCTGTCTGCGTCCGCCCGGGTCCGCCGTACCGGCCTGTCCAGGGAGCGCTCGTGAAGGCGCCGGGGCCCGGCGACCCGGACACCGTCGGCCCGTACCAGGTGCTCGCCGAGCTGGGGCGCGGCGGCATGGGGCGGGTCTGGCTCGGCGCCGCACCGGACGGCGCGCTCGTCGCCGTCAAACAGGTACGCGAGCAGTTCGTCGACGACGACGGCTTCCGCACGCGGTTCCGCCGGGAGGTGACCGCCTCGGGGAAGGTGTCCGGGGCGTACACGGCGGCCGTCGTGGACTCCGACCCCGACGCGCCGACACCGTGGCTGGCGTCCGAGTACGTGCCGGGCCCGTCACTGCGGGACGTGCTCGACGACGCCGGGCCGCTGCCGGCGGACGCCGCGCTACGGCTCGCCGCCGGGCTGGCCACCGCCCTCACCGAGATCCACCGCGCCGGGCTCGTGCACCGCGACCTCAAGCCGTCGAACGTCCTGGTCACCGCGGACGGTCCGCGCGTGATCGACTTCGGCATCGCCCGCGCCACCGACAGTGCCGGCGGTACCGAGGTCACGCACACCGGGTGGCTCGTCGGCGCGCCCGGCTTCATGTCGCCGGAACAGGCCGAGGGCCGGCCGGTCACCGGGGCCAGCGACGTGTTCGCCCTCGGCACCGTCCTGATCGTGGCGTGCACCGGCGCGAACCCGTTCGACGGCCCGTCCACCCCGCAGACCCTCTACAACATCGTGTACGCCGAGCCCGACCTCGACGTCCTCCCCGCCGCCATCCGCTCGATCGTCGAACGCTGTCTCGCCAAGGACCCCGACGCCCGGCCCACGGCCGCCGACCTCGTCGCCCAGATCGATCCGGTACCACCGGCGGAGCAGCCGTGGCCCGACGCGGTGCGCGACATCGTCGCGCGGCAGGCCGCCGAGGTCGACCGGCTCGTCGCCGAGGCCCGCGAGCGGACCGTGCTGCTCGGCGACGCCGCGACCGCGCTGCGCCACCGTACCCTCGTCGACCCGGTGTCCGGTCCGGCGATCGGCGCCGACGCCCCGACCTCCGTCGTCCCCGCCGCCACGCCCGACTCGGCCCCACCGTCCGCGTCGTTGGTGGAGTCGGTGTCGCCGACGTCCGGGCCGCACGCGGCGTCGGCCGATGCGGTGGCGGCCGACTCGTCTGGCGGCGCGGTGTCAGACGGGTTGTCAGCCGGCGCGGCGCCGGAGGGGTTGTCGGCTGACGCGGTGCCGGACGGCCCGGCCGACTCGGCGGACGGCGAAGTGCGACGTCCGGCCGCGGGCGATGCGGACGGGGAGTGGCAGGCGCCGGCGGGTGAGGTGGACGGCGCGTGGCAGGCACCGCCAGGGGCCGAGGCGCCGCCGGGCGGTCCGGTGTCGGGCGGCGGGGCGCCGCCGTTCGGACCGCCGGTGCCGGTGCCGGCACCGCGGCGCGGCGGGCGGATCGGCCTGATCGTGGCCGGGGTGGCGATTGGGCTGGTCGTGCTCTGTCTCGGCGGTACGGCGCTGGTGGGCCAGGTGCTGAAGTCCGCCGGCTCGTCGTCGGCGGGCTCCGGCCACGAGGTGACGGCGGCCGATGAGCCGACCGAGGAGCCGAGCGAGTCGTACGAGCCGTCGCCGGAAGAGTCGGACAGCCCGTCGCCGTCCCCGACCGCGCGCGACCCGGAGACGCTGGACGACGAGTCGACCGACGACCTCGAACTGGACACCGACAACTTCCTGCCCGGCTACGTCGACGACTACGAGCTGGCCGCGGCGTCGGACGACCATTCCGGCTGCGTCGACTCCGGTGACGACGCGACGCAGGAGCTGATGGCCAAGCACGGGTGCGGCCGGATGGTCACGGGTGAGTACCTGGACAACGACAACGGCCTGATGGCGAGCGTGATGGTGATCCCGCTGTCGACCGCGGACGACGCGGACGCGGTGCGGTCGGCGCTCGCGGGCAAGAGCGACGCGTTCACCGGCCTGCAGTTCTTCTGTCCGCACGAGGGCACCGGATCGTCGCTGTGCGACTCGGGTCCCGACGCGCGGATGTGGGTCTTCTACCCGTCGTACCACCGGTATCTGATCGTGGTGACGATCCTCCGGCTCGACGGCGGCGACACCGAGGACGATTCGGCGACCGACGCGCTGGGGCGCGGTGTCATCGACGGCATCGAGGACCGCATGCTGACCCTCTGAACTGTCCGTCAAGGTAAGCCTCACTAACTGTCGGAGAGTGGGGCGATGGCGGGATCGCGGGTGCCGGTACGGGCGGAGGTCGTGCGGACCGGGCGGGTTAGCCCGACCTTCGTGGCGGCGCGTACCAGCCCGGCGACGGTCGGGATCCGCAGCGCCCGTTTGTCCCTCGCGCCGGAAGGACAGCCGCACGCGGCGTACCGTCCGGTGCCCGGGGTGCGGTCGCACCTGGTGGTCGCGGACGAGAGCGCGTTGCCGGCGGCGCTGTCGATCCTGGAACAGTCGCCGCGCGCGGCTGCCGGGCAGGCGTACCTGGAGGTGCCGGACCGCGGGGACGTCCGCCCGGTCGACGCGCCGCCCGGGACGCGTTGTCGCAGGTCGACGGTCGACGCGTTCGAACATATGTGCGAAACTGGCGTGGTGTCCGACGAGGCGACGATCCTGCACGCCGACCTGGACGCGTTCTACGCGTCGGTGGAGCAGCGCGACGATCCGAGCCTGCGGGGCAGGCCCGTGATCGTCGGCGGCGGGGTGGTGCTCGCGGCGAGCTACCCGGCCCGCGCCCGCGGCGTGCGTACCGCGATGGGCGGCCGGCAGGCGCGGCTGCTCTGTCCCGAGGCGGTCGTCGTCCCGCCGCGCATGTCGGCGTACACGGAGGCCAGCCGGGCGGTCTTCGAGGTGTTCCGGCGGACCACCCCGCTGGTCGAGCCGCTGTCGATCGACGAGGCGTTCCTACAGGTCGGCGGACTGCGCCGGCTCCGGGGTACGCCGGCGACGATCGCCGCGCGGCTGCGCCGGGAGGTACGCGAGCAGGTCGGGCTGGCGATCACCGTCGGCGTGGCGCGGACCAAGTTCCTCGCCAAGGTGGCGAGCGGCGTGAGCAAGCCGGACGGGCTGCGCGTAGTGCCGCCCGACGGGGAGCTGGCGTTCCTGCACCCGCTGCCCGTCGGCCGGCTGTGGGGCGTCGGGCCGGTGACCGCACAGCGGCTCGCCGAGCTGCGGATCACGACGGTCGGGCAGGTCGCCGAGCTGGGCGAGGCGGACCTGGTGTCGATCCTCGGCGTGGCCGCCGGCCGGCACCTGCACGCGCTCGCGCACAACCGGGACCCGCGGCCGGTGCAGACCGGCCGGCGCCGGCACTCGATGGGCGCGCAGCACGCCCTCGGCCCGCGGATGCGCTCGCCGGCCGAGCTGGACGCCGTGCTGGCGCTGCTGATCGAGCGGGTCGGCCGGCGGATGCGCCGCGCCGGCCGCCGCGGTCGTACCGTCGTGCTGCGGCTGCGGTTCGCCGACTACACCCGCGCCACGCGCTCGCGCACGCTGGCCGCGCCGACCGCGCGTACCCAGGTGTTGTTGGAGACCGCGCGGGGCCTGCTCGCCGGCGCCGCGCCGCTCGTGGCCCGGCGCGGCCTGACGCTGGTCGGGGTGGCCGTCGGCAATCTCGACGACGGGCCGGAGCAGCTGGAGCTGCCGTTCGCCGGCGTACGGGACGCGGCGGTGGACGCGGCGCTCGACTCGGTCCGCGACCGCTTCGGCACCACCGCCATCACCCGCGCCACCCTGCTCGGACGCGACACCGGCCCGGTCATGCCGATGCTGCCCGACTGATCCGACGGGTCAGTCGTCGTGGAGGCGGGCGTGCAGGTGCATGTCGTGCCATCCGTCGGCGTGCAGCCCCTCCTGGCGCTTCGTGCCCTCGTACGCGAAGCCGGCCTTGGCGGCGACCCGGCACGACGCCTCGTTGGCGGTCGAGTGCAGGATTTCGAGGCGGTGCAGGCCGAGGTCGGTGAAGCACCAGCGGGTCAGCGCGGCCACGGCGCGCGGCGCGACGGCCCGGCCGCGCGCCGCCGGCAGCACCCAGTACGCCACCTCGGCCGCGCCGTCGACCAGGTCGAGCTGCTTCAGTCCGAGCCGCCCGACCGGTACGCCGTGTTCGGTGACCGCCCAGTCCGCGCCGGTCTCCGCCGCCCAGCGCGCGGCCCGTCCGTTGATCCAGGCGTGCGCCTCGGGGTCGCTCATGGACCGGACGTGCCAGCGCCGGATCGTCTCGTCCTCGTACGCCTCGACCAGGTACGGCGCGTCGCCGGCGCGCCACGGCCGCAGTGTCAGCCCGTCCGCGGCGAGCGTCGGCTGGGGTGTCGAGGCGAGGAACCCGGCCGGTACGACCGGCGGTAGGAGGGCTGCCATGCCGGTCAGCCGCGGTGCCGGTGGCGGGCGGCGAGGCTGGTACGCAGGTGGCTGCGGGCGAGCCGGGCCGCGGCGGTGGTGTCGCCGGACTCGATGGCGCGATAGAGCGCCTCGTGCTCGGCGTAGACCTCGACGAGGTCGTCGTGCTGGCCGAGCAGCCAGCGCATCCGGCCGGACAGCAGCGCGCCGATCTCGTCGAGCAGCGTGTTGCCGCCGGCGGCGGTGAGCGCCTCGTGGAAGTCGGCGGCGGCCCGGCGCGCGGCGGTCGCGTCGCCGCGTTCGCTGGCCCGCCGCTGCGCGCCGAGACTGGTACGCAGGCGGCGCAGCGCGGCGGGGTCGCGGAGTTCGGCGGCGCGGCGTACGGCGAGGGGTTCGAGGGCGGCGCGTACCTCGGTCAGTTCGTCGACGTCGCGGTCGGTGAAGACACGCACGGTCATCCAGGTGTTGGGGCGGGGTACGGCGAGGCCCTCGGCGACGAGACTGCGCAGCGCCTCGCGTACCGGGACGCGGCTGACGCCGAGCTCCGCGGACAGGTCGCGCTCGACGAGGCGGGAGCCGGGCGCGCGGTCGCCGTCGACGATCTGTGCCCGCAGGATCCGGGCGACCCGGGCCGACTCGGGCTCGGCGGTGGCTGCCGGGCGTCGACGGGCCGGCGGGACGGCGCCGTTGGTCGTCACAGCGGCCAGTCTAGATAGGCGCGCCCGGTCAGCGTCGGGGCGGACCGCGCCGTTCGCCGCACACCGCACGCCGTCCGCGCGTCGACCCGCTGGCGCCGGGGGCCGAAGCGGCACCGACGGTGGTCGAGGACACCATGAGGGCAACCCGACTTTGGTATACCATTTTTCCGGCCCGCCGATCGCGGGAAACACCGCGGCGAAAGGTGGGACATGGCCCGCACCGTCCTTGCGAACGTGCGCCCGTGGGGCGCGGCGCCCAGCGACGTCGTCATCGAGGACGGCAAGATCACCGCCGTCGGCACGGCCGTCGGCACGGCCGTCGCGCGCGACGGCGACGTGATCGACGGCCGCGGCCTGCTCGCGATCCCCGGGCTGGTCAACGCGCACGCCCACCTGGACAAGAGCTGGTGGGGCCGCCCCTGGGTGTCGTACGGCGGGGAACCGGGCACGCAGGGCCGCATCGCGCACGAGCGGGCGTACCGCGGTGCGTTGGGCATCCCGAGCCCGGACAGCACCGAGCGCCTGGTCCGCGAGCTGGTTCGCTTCGGTACCACCGCGTTCCGCAGCCACGTCGACGTCGACCTGGGCGTCGGCCTCGACGGCATCCACGTCGTACGCGACGCCGTCGCCGCGGTCGACCCGGGCCTGACGCTGGAGGTCGTCGCGTTCCCACAGGACGGCGTGCTGCGCCGGCCGGGCGTACTGGATCTGCTGGACCGGGCGGCGGCCGAGGGGGCGGACCACGTCGGCGGGCTCGACCCGGCCTCGATCGACCGGGACCCCGTCGGGCAGCTCGACGCGGTGTTCGATCTCGCCGACCGGCGGGGCGTCGGCCTCGACATCCACCTGCACGATGCTGGTGAGCTGGGCGCCTTCCAGTACGAGCTGATCGTCGAGCGCACCACGGTCCTCGGGCTCGCCGGCCGGGTGAACGTCTCGCACGGGTTCGCGCTCGGCGACGTACCGCCGGCACGGCAGCAGGACCTGGTCGACCGGCTGGCCGGGGCGGGCGTCTCGGTGACCACCGTCGCGTCGCCGACCGCGCCGCGGCTGCCGTACACGGCGCTGCGCGCGGCGGGCGTACCGGTGGGGCTGGGTACGGACGGGATCCGCGATCTGTGGGGGCCGTTCGGGGACGGCGACGTGCTGCGGCTGGCGGGCACGCTGGCGCAGCTCGCCGGCTGGCGCCGGGACGAGGACCTGCGGTCCGCGCTGGACATCGCGACGTCGGCGGCCGGCGGGTTCGTCGGCCGGCCGGTGCACGACATCGTGCCCGGCGCCCCGGCGGACATCGTGCTGCTCGACGCCGAGAATCCGCAGGACGCGGTCACGCGCGCGCCGGCAAGGGAGATCGTCCTCGTCGCCGGCCGACCCGTGTACGACGCGGCCTGACGTGGGGCCGCGACTAGCCGAGGCGGAGACCGCCCCGGCGCGGCGGCGGGTGGGTGCGCGGGTGTTCGCGTCCCTCGGTCGCTACCCGGACTTCCGCCGGCTGTGGCTGTCGAACCTGTTCTTCTTCGGCGGCGTCTGGGTGCAGACGCTGATCCTGAGCTGGCTGGTGTTCGACACGACGGGCTCCGAGTTCCGCCTCGCCGTGTTCACCGCGGTACGGCTGGCGCCGATGATGCTGGGTCCCCTCAGCGGCGTGCTGTCCGACCGGTTCGACCGGGTCACGGTGCTGCTGGTCGCGTCGGCCTGGGCGCTCGTCGCGGTGGTCGTCGTCGCCACGCTGGTGTCCACCGGGCACGCGTCGTACTGGGTGCTCGTGCTCGGCGGGCTGTGCCTCGGCCTGGCCCAGTCGCCGTCCGCGCCGGCCCGTTCCACGCTGGTGCTCGACTACGTCGGCCGGGAGAGCCTGAGCAACGCGAACGCGCTCAACTCCATCGTCGTGAACATGACCCAGGTCGTCGGCCCGGCGATCGGCGGCGTCCTGATCGGCGCGCTCGGCGCACCGACCGCCCTGTGGGTCTCCACCGTCTGGTACGCGGTGTCACTGGTGACCTTGTGGCGGCTGCGGGACACCGGCCGGCGTACCCACGTGGTCGGCGGCGAGTCGCTGGCGGTGCTGCTGTCCACCGGCGTACGGGCGGTGCTGGGCAACCGGCTGGCCGCCGCCGTGCTCACCGTCACGCTCGTCGCGAACATCCTGCTGTGGCCGATCTACCAGGCCTTCATGCCGGTGTTCGCGAAGGTCGACCTGGGCCTCGACGCGACTGGGCTGGGCTGGCTGCTCACCTGCAACGGCGCCGGCGGGCTCGTCGGCTCGCTGGTGATCGCCTCGCTCGGCGACTTCCGGCGCAAGGGCGCGCTGTTCGTCGTGGGTACGGCGACGTGGGCGACGCTGTGGGCGGCGTTCGCGCTGTCCAGCGTCGTACCGCTGTCGTTCGTGCTGGTCGCGGGCGTGGGGCTGGCCAGCTCGGCGTTCGGCGTGTTGCAGTCGACGCTGCTACTGATGATGACCGAGCCCGGGGTGCAGGGCCGGGCGCTCGGGCTGCAGGAGCTCGCGATCGGGGTGATGCCGGTCGCGACGATCATGGTCGGCGCGGTCGCCGAATATCTGGGCGTCCGGTGGACGGCGGTGATCGCCGGCACCCTGCTCGTCGCGTTCCTCGGCCTGCTGACCGTGCGGATGCCGGCGCTGCTCCGCTACAGCGGCTCGTCGCGCTTCACCTGACCACGTGGCTAACCTGGGCGTGTGCGGACCCGACCGATCCTCTCCTGGACGCCCACCGGCGCGTCCGCGCCGACGACCACCGACCTCGACGAGGTGGTACGGCTGGTGGCCGGCCGCCGGGTGCTGGTGCTCAGCGGCGCCGGACTGTCCACCGAGTCCGGCATTCCCGACTACCGCGGCGCGTCCGGCCAGCTGCGCCGGCACACCCCGATGACGTACGAACAGTTCGTCGGCGCCGAGGACAACCGCCGGCGGTACTGGGCGCGCAGTCACCTCGGCTGGCGGACGATCACCGGCGCCGCGCCGAACGCCGGACACCGGGCGGTCGCCGACCTGCACCGCGCCGGATACCTGTCCGGCGTGATCACGCAGAACGTGGACGGCCTGCACCAGGCCGCCGGTACGCCCGGCGTGGTGGAACTGCACGGCAGCCTGGCCCGGGTGATCTGCCTCGGCTGCCGGCGTACCAGCCCGCGCGACGAGCTGGACCGGCGGCTGCGGCAGGCGAACCCGGGGTTCGACGCCGCGGCGGTGCGGGTCAACCCGGACGGCGACGTGGACCTCGCCGACGACGACGTACGCGACTTCCGCGTCGTCGGCTGCACCGACTGCGGCGGGGGAGTCCTCAAGCCGGACGTGGTGTTCTTCGGCGAGAGCGTGCCGCGCCCGCGGGTCGACCGCTGCTACGCGATGGTCGACGACGCGGCCGGGGTGCTGGTCCTCGGCTCGTCGCTGGCGGTCATGTCCGGGCTGCGGTTCGTCCGGGACGCCGCCCGCGCCTCCAAGCCGGTGATCATCGTCAACCGTGGCCAGACCCGCGGCGACCCGTACGCGACGCTCCGCGTCGACCTGCCGCTCGGCCGCGCCCTCACCGAGCTCACCGCCCGCCTCACCGTCGCCGCATGACCGCGCCGCACGGAGCCGCGCCGCCTCCCGGGCGCGGGATGGGTGCTGACGCACCGCCGCCGGTGGCCGGATCGGCGCGGCAGGCGGAGGAGCTGGCGGTCGGTGGGCTGGCGTGGCTGCTCGGCACCGCGCGGGACACCGGGACCGGCCTCGCCTGGCCGAACCGGCCCGGCGACGACGAGCTCGACCCGATGCTCTACAGCGGTACCGCCGGCGTGGTGCTGACCCTGCTGGAGGCGTACGCGCGGCTCGGCGACGACCGCTACGGCACGGCCGCGCTGCGCGGTGCGGCGAGCCTGGTCGAGACGGTCGACGACTGGGACAACAGCTCGCTGTACTTCGGGCTGACCGGCATGGCCGTCGCCCTGCACGCCGTACACAAGATGCTCGGCGACGAGGCCGCGGGCACCGCCGCGCGTCGCGCGCTGCGTACCGTCGCCGGACGGTTCGACGGGACGCGGTGGGGGCCGCAGTTCGAGCTGCTGGGCGGGAACGCGGGCATCGCGCTCGGCGCGCTCGCCGTCGGCGACGTCGACCTCGCGGTGCTCGCCGTGTCGCCGTACCCGCGCACCGCCGAGCCCACCCCGTACGGCGTGCACTGGGAGACGCGCGTCGGCCGCGCCGCCCGGCAGCACCACATCACGCACGGCACGCTCGGCATCGTCGCCGCGCTCGCCGCCGTCGCCCGCGCGGCCGGCCGGCCGGACCTGCTGGACCTGGCGCTGGTCGCCGCCGCGGACGTGGTGGCGCGCGACGAGGCGGGCCCGGACGGCTTCCTCGTGCCGCACTCCGACCCGCAACAGGACCCCGACCGCCTCGACCGGTACAACTACGGCTGGTGCCAGGGCCCGACCGGCGACGCGCAGGCGTTCCGCTGGCTGCGGGACGTGACCGGCGACCCGGCGTGGACGGCCCTCGGCGACCGCTGCTGGCACACCGTCACGACCTGCGGGCTGCCGCGGCGGCTGCGCCCCGGCTTCTGGGACAACAGCGGCCACTGCTGCGGTACCGCCGGGGTCCTCGCCCTCGCCGCCGACCGGTACGTGGAACGCGGCGACGACCTGGCCTTCGCCGACGTACTGGTGGCCGACCTCGCCGCCCGCGCGAGCGTCGACGCCGCCGGCGTCCGCTGGTCGAACGTGGAGCACCGGGTGACGCCGAGCGTGCTCGAACCGCGTACCGGCTGGGCGATGGGCACCGCGGGCATCGTCCGCGAACTGCTCCGCCACGCCCAGCTCAGCACCGCCCCCTCGTACGCCGTCCCCTGGCCGGACCAGCTCCCGGTGTGAGCGGTCAGAGGGCGAAGAGGCGGGCCGGGTTGTCGTGGCAGACGGCGCGGAGCCAGCCGGTGCCGAGGCCGGTGCGGGCCAGGGCGTCGAGGGCGTCGGCGTACGGGTAGGGGATGTTGGGGAAGTCGGTGCCGAGCAGGACCCGGTCGCCGAGCGCGGCGAGCCGGGGCAGCGCCCGCCGCGGGAACGGCGCCGCCGACTCGGTGAAGTCGGTGAACGCCATCGTCGTGTCGAGCATGACCCGCGGGTACCGCTCGGCCAGGTCCAGGAAGTCCTCGTACTCGGGGCCGCCGAGGTGCGCGACGACCAGCGGCAGGCGCGGGTGGCGGGCGAGCAGTGCTGCGATCGGCGCCGGCCCGGTGTACGCGGCGGGCACCGGCCCCGAACCGCAGTGCGTCACGACCGGTACGCCGGCGTCGGCGAGCGTGCCCCACACCTCGTCGAGCAGCGGGTCGTTGGGGTCGAAGCCGCCGACCTGCAGGTGGCACTTGAAGACCCGGGCGCCCTGCGCCAGCGCCCGGCGTACGTCGTCGGCGGCGCCGGGTTCGGCGAAGAACGTGGCGCTGTGCAGGCAGTCCGGTGTACGCGCGGCGAAGTCGGCGGCCCAGTCGTTGAGCCCGCGCGCCATCCCCGGCTTGTGCGGGTAGAGCAGCGACGTGAACGCGCGTACCCCGAAGCCGCGCAGGATCGCGACCCGCTCCGCCTCGTCCTGCCGGTACGCGATGGGCCAGCGCCGCGCGACGAGTGGCCCGGGGGCGTCGAAGTACGCCCAGACCCGGGCCAGCAGGCGCGGCGGCATGAAATGGGTGTGCACGTCGATCAGGTGCGGCACGCCGATCTCGGCGCGGAACGCGGCGACCCGCGCGGTCTCCGGTGTCGTCATGCGTCGAGCGGGATCGTCCACAGGTAGCGGAATCCCGTGCTCGGCGTGCCCCAGCAACCGATGGAGTGGTCGCGTACCCGAAGCTCCCAGCGGTGGCCGCCCGGATCGTCCGGCCCGAAGTACGTGCAGAACACCGATCCGTTGGTACGCACGGAATCCACCGGGTGGCCGGTGGGGCGGACGTCGGGGTCGATGGTGCCGCCGCAGCTGCCGGCCTGGATCAGGGCGACGGTGTGGTCGCCGAAACGTACGCCCTTGAAGAGGTTCGGGTCGTGGTACCAGCGGTGCCGGTGGCCGGACACCCAGCCGACGACGGTGCGGTGCCGGGCGACCATCGCGGTGATCTCGTCGACGGGGGTGAGGAAGTATCCGGTGGTGTCGTCGGCGTACTGCTCGTACGGGGGGCAGTGCGTCACCAGGACGACGGGCCGGTCGGTCGCGCCGAGCTGATCGTCCAACCAGGACAGCACGTCGTCGGGGATGCGCCAGTCGGACGGCGGGCCGTCCCACGGCACACCGGTTTCGGCGTTGTCGGCGGGGGAGTAGACGACGAGGCGCAGCGGCCCGGCGTCGGTCACGTAGTTGCGTGCCGGCCGGCCGCCGAGCTCCGCGGCCATCGTGTCGCCGGAGGCGCCCCAGTTGGTCTCGTGGTTGCCGACCGCGTAGACCAGCGGCGCGGAGTCGGCCGCCGACAGCCGGGCGAACAGGTCCTTCGCGACGACCACCTGCGAGTCGGCCTGCCCGGCGGATCCGTTGTGGATCGCGTCGCCGATCTGGACCCGCGCCGTCACGGCGGTGACCGAGGCCGGCAGCTTCGCCATGTCGTGCCGGATCGCCTCGGTACGCGTGTGCCCGGCGACCTCGGGCACCTCGTTGTGCAGGTCGCCGACCAGGTGCACGGTCGTACCGCCGGTGGGCGCCTGCCAGACCCGGGTGGTGGTGAAGCGGCCGGTGCTCATCGCGGCACGATCCCGACCGTCACGGCGGCGGGGCCGTGCGGCATCGCCGCCGTGCCGGTGCGTACGACGGTGAAGCCGAGCGCGTCGCCCGGGTCCAGGTTGACCGTCGCGTCGTTCCAGACCATGGCGTTCCACGAGTACGCGTGCCCGTACGTGAGGTTGCCGTCCCACGAGTCGGCGCCGCTGCGCCGGGTCCGGCCGGCGACGAGTGTGGCGTACGCCCCGGCGTGGCGGCGGCCGAGGCTGATCGTCAGGTAGTTCGTGTCGTTCGCGGTGACGCTGCTGTAGAGGTAGAAGTAGCCGGTCACCACGGTCAGCGGGAACGGCGCGACGAAGAAGTACGCCGTGGTGTCCGAGACGAACGGCTGCTGGTACGGTCCGACCGACGCGGTGGCGAAGAGTTCGTCCAGCGACGGTGTCGCCTCCTTGCGCGCGTACACCGTGTCGAGCGTCGCCCGGTCTTCGTCGTCCAATGTGGACACTGGTCCTCCCACGGTCGGTCCTCCGGTGTGCCGGCACCGCCGGCACCGCCGTCCCATTGTCGGCCCGTACCGCCCGGACCGCACAGCCCGGCCGGCACGGACCTGTCGCGTCAGCGGGCGTACTTGCGCCAGACGGTGGCCATCTCGACGCCGCCACTGCCGCTGACCAGGTATCCCACCGCCGACCCGCCGGGCCGCATCCACACCAGCGCGTGCGTCCGGGCGGTCCACGTCGACAGCTCGAACGCGTCCGCCGCCGGCCCCGGACTGTCCGCCGCCCCGCTCGGCCCGGCCACCGGACGGCCGGTCGCCTGGTACGCGGTGAAGACGTTGCGGGCGTCGGTGGCCGTGGGATACCGGGCGAACACCACCTCCAGGTCGTTGCCGTTGCGGCAGTGGACCGTCTCCACCGGCGTGCTCACCGTGTCCGTCGCCCGCGGGTTGTGCACGTGCCCGTCCGGCTGGTACCCGGGCTCGTGCCCGACGACCCGGCAGCCCTCGGCACCCGCCCACGCGTACTCGTCCCAGCCGCGCACGAAGTCGCGCAGTGCGGCGCCGGCGAGGGTACCCGGGCCGACGGGGCGGAAGCTGGGGCTGGGCGCGGCGCCGGTACCCGCGCCACGGGGGACGCCGCCGCCCGGCCGGCCGTACGCACGGATCGCGGCGACGGTGCCCGCCGCGGCCAGGACCGCGACGGCGACGGCGACGGCCACGGTACGGAGGCGGCGTCGTGGCGGCGCGGCCGGCGCCGGCGCGGGTACCGCCGGGCGGGGTGCGGCGAGCGCGTCGAACGCCGCCTCCGTCCGCGACGACAGCGGCGATTCGCCGGGACCGACGTACAGGGCGCCGTGGGCGACCGCCAGCTCCGGCTGCTCCGGTACCGTCGGGGCGACACCGGTCGCGGCGTGCAGCAGCCCGCCGACCAGCGGTACCCGGCTCGCCCCACCGACCAGCAGCACGCCGGCGACCCGCGCCGGCGGTACGGGGGAGTCCCGGACGATGCGCACCGTCGCGGCGACGGCCCGGTCGGCGAGCGGCCGGACGACCGAGTCGAACTCGGCCCGGGTCAGGTGCGTACCGGCGGGACGGTCCGGCACCCGCACCGCGGCGGTCGTCGCCCGGGTCAGGATCTCCTTCGCCGACTGCGCGTCGGCCCACAGCGACTGGCGCGCCGCGACCTCGCCCGTCGTACGCCCGGCGGTGAGACGGTGCCATGCGTCGGGATCGGTGCGGCGCAACGGTTCCAGCAGGTGCGCGACGACCGCCGCGTCGAAGTCGAGGCCGCCCAGGTCGGCCAGGCCGCCGGAGCCGACGACCGCGTCGCCGTCCGGGTCGTGCCGCAGCACCGCCACGTCCAGCGTCCCGCCGCCGAAGTCGAACACCACCAGCCCGTGCCCGACCGGCAGCTGCTGGCCCAGCACCGTCGTGAAGTACGCCGCCGCCGCGACCGGCTCGTCGACGAGCCCCCGTACGGTCAGGCCGGCGCGCCGTGCGGCGTCGGTCAACGTCGCGCGCCGCGCCGCGCCCCAACCCACCGGACAGGTCAGCACGGCCGGCGGCAGCTCGCCGACGGCCCGTACCGTCTCCCGGGCCACGCGGGACAGGACCGCGGCGACCAGGTCGACCACCGGGTACCCGCGGTCGCCGAGCAGGACGGTGCCGTCGTCGACGCGGCGTTTCGGGTTCGGTTCGAGGCGGGCCGGGTCGAGCCGCGCCATGTGTGCCGCGTCCCGCCCGGTGTACAGCTCGCCGTCCGGGCCGGCGTACACGGCGGACGGCAGCAGCGGACCACCGTCGAACAGCACGGTGGTCGTGCCGCCCGCGCGCCGCACCACGGCGACCGTGTTCGACGTACCGAAGTCGATCGCGAGCAGGGTCACGGCAGGCCCACCTCGCTCGCCGGGATCCAGCCGCAGACCGGGTCGCCGTCGCCGCCGAGCAGCGCCAGCACCCAGTGGATGTCGTCGGGCAGGTCCGGATCGGCCGCCGGATCGGCGTACCGCACCGTCGTGAACGTGCGCCGGTCGGTGACCCGGGGCGCCCGCGTGTCCGGCGCGACCCGTACGGTGACCGGCCCGTGCGGCGTCCCGGTGTGCGGCATCATCGGCTCGTAGCAGGTCTGCGGCGCGCCGAAACGCGGCTTCGTCCGCACCGGGAAGCCGCCGCGTACCGCGACGGTGATCGTCACCGGCACCTTGTTGTCGCAGGCGTTGCAGTCCCGGCCGTCCCACACGTAGTAGTGCAGCTCGAACCCGCCGGCCACCGGGCGTACCCGCTCGACCAGGCTCGAGTCCTCGAACCCGGACAGCACCGGCCGCCGCACCTTGTGCACCGTGCCGTGGCCGGCGCCCAGGTAGACGATCCAGTCGGTGAACGACGAACTGCCGCCGCCGTTCGTCGTGTACGAGGTCAGCGCGTCCTCGACGTTGTCGCCGTCCACGTCGGCGAAGTACGCGTCGCCGCGGGTCACGACCACCGCGGCCCAGTCGTCGCCGGTCTGGTCCCGCCCGTCGTGCATGCCGTCGACGGTGTCGAGGTCGACCCGCTCGATGCTCCTGTCCATCGGCCGGGCCGGCCGGAACGTCGCGTCCGGCGAGCCGCACCCGGCGGTCAACGACAGCAGCGCCACACCGACCACCAAGATCCTTTTCACGCGCCGAAGCGTAACCGCCGAACGCTCGCGCTCGCACCGCCCCGAGGCGCTTCCGGTGTGGTGTCATCCGAGGCGCCGTAGCGCTGTCTCGACTGCGACCTCGACCCGGGAGGTCATGCCGGCCACGTCGACGGGACGGCGCCCCGCGACCTGACCACGGATCCACTTCGGCTGGCTGTCGTCGTGGTGCAGCAGGGCATACAGGTCCCACCACGGATCGAGAGTCATCCCGACGATCGACTCGTAGAGTGACCGAAGCTGCTCCGAGCACTCGGGTGAGTAGAGCGCCGCCAGGTATCGCCGACAGTGCCCGAGGTCGATCGCGCGCACCCCCGGCGGATGGAGTTCCAGTCGGTCGGTCCGGTGATCCTCCCGCGCGACCACAGCATGTTGACCGGCAGGAAGTCGCCGTGCAGGAAGACGGCTGTGTCCTGTGGCGGCGGTGCCGCCATGACATCACACGCCGCCTTCCACACAGCCGGCTTCTGTGCGTTGGCCGGCACCTGAAACCCGTCGAGAGGCGCGATCCAGGAATCCGTCCAAGGGCTGAACGTCTTCGCGGGGAGATCGAGAGAATAACGCCGAAACCCAGGCGAGAGTCTCCACGGAGGGCCGACGCTGCCTGAACCCGCCATCCCTCCAGTCGCCGTCGGTCATGAGCGCGACCCTGTTCGTCAGGGGCCTGCGGCGACAGGGGAATAACGGGTCAGCGGGAGGTGGGGCGGCGGCGGGTGACGAGCCACGCGGTGCCGGCGCCGAGCAGGACGACGCCGCCGGCGATCGCCGTGACCACACCGAATCCGCCGATGTTCAACGCGCCCGCGACGACGAGCGCCGCGCCGAGGATGCCGAGCCTGAGTGCCATGATCGTGCTCCGATCGGGTTGAGGTAAACGGGGTTCTGTTGCGGGACAACGGATCTGTCAGTACGTCATGCGCAGGCCGGGCAGGCCGCGGCGGCGGATCATCAGTTCAGCGACGACGAGGTTGGGCAGCCAGGCGAGGAACGGCACCGCCGGGTACGCGTTGGCCTGGGCGACCTGGCCGACGTCGGCGCCGGACAGGAACGGCACCTGCACGAGGATCAGCAGGATCAGCCAGAGCCGCAGCGTGACCGCCGCGTACGTGAGGGCGAAGGAGCGGATCATCCACGCCTGGTGCACGGCGTACTCGCGGCGACGAGCGGCCCGCACCGCCCGCACCGTGCCGTACGCCCAGAGCACCGCGAGCGCGCCGAAGCCGAAGAAGCCCACCATGCCGGCGGTGTTGAACGGCGCGACGACCAGTGCCGCGGCCGACGCGGCGACGATGCAGGTCGTGGTGGTCCACCCGATCGCGCGGTGCGCCGACGGATGCCGGGTACGCAGCCAGCGGGCGAACTGCCACGGGCCGAGCAGCAGCGCCAGCCCGCCGAACACCACGTGCGCCACGAACGCGACCCGCACCACCACCGGCTGCCCCGCGTACGCGTGGGCGAGCGCCCCGGGGGACTCGGCGAGCGGCCCGGTCAGGTACGGCACGGGTGCGTAGGCGACGATCGCGAGCGAGCTGAGCACGATACAGGCCCAGCCCCACCGGGTCGTCCGGCGGACCCGCCGCCGGGCCGGTCGGTCGGTGACGGTCTCAAGCATGGCCGTCCCGCCCCGCGTACGCGGGGGCGGCCGCCGTGGGGCGCCCCTCGGCCCCGGACGCGGTGGCGGCGGCGGCGTGCTGCCGGCGCCGGCGGTACCAGAGGGACCAGAGGACGAGCAGGCCGACGGTGCCGACCTGGAGCGCGGTGGACAGTGCGGCGGTCACGTCGACGGGCAGCAGGTAGATCAGCGGTACGCGGATGATCGCCTCAGCCAGCAGCCCGGCTCCCCACACGACGCTCATCAGCAGGAACACCCGCCGGAACGCCGGCCGGTCCCGCCACGTGACGTCCCACCGGGCGAGCAGGTCGGCGTTGCCGGCGTTGAGGCGCCGGAGCATCGCGTAGAGCACGGGGCGGCGGACGGCGGCGGAGCCCAGCAGCAGCAGGCCGAGCCCACCGGACACGATCGACTCGCGGGCGAGCAAGATCCGCGGGTCGCCGGTCAGCAGCGACGCGACGAGCAGGGCGGCGAACGCGCCGACGACGACGGCGGCGAGCCCGTCGAGCCGTCGCCGGGTGACGCCGATCCACGCGAGGCGGATCAGCCCGACGCCGCCGCCGGCGGCCAGTGCCACCTCGACGTCCAGCCCGAGTGCGCGGCCCCCGTAGTACGCGACGGCGGGCAGCCCGACGTCGGCGAGCAGTCCGAGCACCAGTGCGCGCTTGTCCATGGTTCCTCCCGATCTTCGTTAGGATACGAGACCGTATCTTACACATCTGGACAAGCAGGGCAAGTGGAATGCGGTAAGGTACGACCAGGTATCCAGCATGGGAGGCGCGATGGTCGGGAGCGAGACGGCGGCCAAGGCGACCCGGCGCCGCGGTGCGGCGCTGGAGGAGGCGGTCCTGCAGGCTGCGGCCGAGGAGCTGGCGGAGGTCGGCTACCCGGGGCTGACCATGGACCGGGTCGCGGCCCGCGCCGGTACCAGCAAGAACGTGATCTACCGCCGCTGGCCCAACCGCGCGGCACTGAGCGTCGCCGCGTACCGGTCGATGCTGCCGACGGTGCGGGAGGACGTGCCCGACACGGGCGAGTTGCGCGGGGACGCGCTGGCCATGCTGCGCCGGTTCAACGACCGGATGTCGTCACCGTTCGGCGCGGTGCTGCGCGGCCTGCTGGCCGGGATGCAGGACGACCCCGAACGGCTGCGGGAGATCCGCGAGCAGCTCGTCCAGACCGGCGTCGGCGCGTGGCTCACGATCCTGGCCCGGGCCGTGTCCCGCGGCGAGGCCGACCCCGCGGCGCTGACCCCGCGCGTGGCCACCGTCGCGGTCGACCTGCTCCGCAACGAGTACGGCCTGAACGGCGTGACCACCGCCGCCGACGGCGTCATCGTCGAGATCGTCGACGAGGTCTACCTGCCGCTGGTGCGCCCCCGGAGCTGACGACCGGGCCGGCGCGGGGCGTCGGCGCGCTCCTCGGCCCGGCGTACCAGGTCGAAGCAGAGCACGGCGGCGGCGCTCGCCACGTTCAGCGACTCGACGCCGCCGGCCATCGGGATCGACACCCAGCGGTCGATCAGCCCGGCCGTCTCCCGGGACACGCCCTCGGTCTCGTTGCCCAGTACGAACGCCGACAGCCCACCGAACCGCTCCCGGTAGAGCGACGCCGAGCCGTCACCGGACAGCCCGTGCACGCGGAAGCCGGCACCGGACAGCTCGCGTACCGCCTCGGCGGCGGTGCGGCAGCGCACGATCGACGCGCGGAACGCCACCCCGGCCGACGCCTTGATCACCAGCGGGTCGATGTCGGGCGACCCGACCCGGGGCAGCACGACACCGGACACGCCGGCCGCCGTCGCGGTACGGATGATCATGCCGACGTTGGCCGGGTTGTTCACGCCGTCCAGCACCAGCACGTCGTGCCGGCCGCCGGACCGTACGCTCCGGACGAACTCGTTGAGCGTGCGCATCCGGGGCGCCACCACGTCGGCGATGATCCCCTGGTCGTGCTTGCCGTTGCCGGCCAGCAGCTTCACCCGCTGCGCCGGCGCCGACCGCACCGGTACGCCCTGGCGCGCGGCCTCGGCGAGGATCCGCTCCAGGTTGCCGCCGCGCGCCGAGTCGGCCACGACCAGCTTGTCCACCCGCAGCTCCCGGTCCTGGAGGACCTCCAGCACGGGCATCCGGCCGTACACCGTGATGAACGTGTCCTTCGGGGACCGTGCCTGCCCCGCGTCGTCCTGCCGGCCTGCCACTGTCGCGCCCTCGCCCCGTCGTCCGTGGTGTCAACGGCCCAGGCTAGCCGGCCCGCTATCGTGGGCCCGCCCGGGCGCGCTGACGGAGGAGACACGTGGACCCGATCACCACCGACCGACTGGTGCTACGCCGCTTCACCCCCGACGACCTCGACGCCCTGTACGCGTACCAGCGGCTCGACGAGGTCGCCCGGTACCTCTACCGGCCGGCGTACGGGCGGGAGCGGGCCGCCGAGGTGATCGCCGAGCGGGCCGCGGCACCGTGGCGCTGGGAGGCCGACGGCGACGACGTCGTCCTGGCGGTCTGCCGCCGCGACGCGCCGGGCGTACTCGGCGAGCTGGTGCTGACGCTACGCAACGCCCGGGCCCGGCAGGCCGAGATCGGCTGGGTCTTCCACCCCGCGCACGGCGGCCACGGGTACGCCACGGAGGGCGCCCGGGCGCTGGCCGTCCACGCGTTCGACGTGCTCGGCGCGCACCGGGTGTACGCCCGGCTCGACGCGGAGAACACCGCGTCCGCCCGGATCTGCCAGCGGCTCGGGATGCGCCACGAGGCCCGCCTGGTGGAGAGCGACCTGGACGGCGACCGCTGGGGTACCGAGGACGTCTATGCGGCGCTCGCCGCCGACCTGATCCGCTGATCGCTCATCATCTGTTGACTATCTCTCGACCAGTCCTTGCGTAGCTTGGCCAAATATCGGCTTGTCATGACGTTGACTGCCGTAGGATAGTCAACGGATGCGTAGTAAATCCGAGGCGGTGCCGCTGCGGCGCATCGTGTGGCTGTTCCGCCCGTACCGGCTGGCGGTGGCCGGGCTGCTGGGGCTGGTCGTGGTGCAGGGCGGGGTCAACGTCGCGGCGCCGTTCCTGCTGCGGGGGATCCTCGACACCGCGATCCCGGACCGGAACGCCGTGCTGCTCACCGTCCTTGCCGCCGGGATGCTCGCCTCCGCCGCGGGCACGGCCGCGCTCGGCGCGTACACGGCGCGGCTGTCGACCGTGATCGGCCAGCGCGTCATGCACGACCTGCGCGTCGCCGTGTACGACCACCTCCAGTCGATGTCGCTGGCGTTCTTCACCCGGACCCGCTCCGGCGACACGATCTCCCGCATCACCAACGACATCGGCGGTGTCGACGGCGTCGTCAGCGGTACCGCGACCGCGCTGGCGCAGAACACCGTCACCGCGCTCGCCGTCGCCGTCGCGCTCGTCGTCCTGGACTGGAAGATCGCGGTGATCGCGCTGGTCGTCGTCCCGGCGATGCTGCTGCTGACGCCGCGGCTCGGCCGCCGCCGGCGCGAGGTGATCGGCCGGCGGCAGCGCCGGCTCTCCGGGCTGACCGCCCTGGTCACCGAGTCGCTGTCGGTCTCCGGCGTACTGCTGGCGAAGACCAGCGGCGACGGCGCCGAGCTGCGGCGCCGCTTCGCCGCCGAGTCGCGCGACGTGTCCCGGCTGGAGGCCGAGTCGGCGATGATCGGCCGGTGGACCACCGCGTCCCGCCGCGCCGCGCTCGTCGCCGTACCCGCGGTCGTCTACTGGCTCGCCGGCATGGAGGTGGCGCACGGCGTCAGCCCCGCCACGCTCGGCACGATCGTCGCGTTCACCAGCATGCTCAACCGGCTCGTCGGCCCGGTCACCACCGTGCAGAGCGTCGGGCAGGGCCTGTCCGGCTCGTTCGCCCTGTTCGGCCGGATCTTCGAGGTACTCGATCTGCCCGTCGACATCGTCGACCGTCCCGGCGCCCGGCCGCTCGCGGTGACCCGCGGCGAGATCCGCCTCGACGACGTCTGGTTCACGTACGACAGCGGCGACGAGCCAACGTGGACGCTGCGCGGCATCGACCTGTCGGTACCGGCCGGCGGGACGCTCGCCGTGGTCGGCGCCACCGGCTCCGGCAAGACCACCCTCGGCTACCTCCTTGCCCGGTTGTACGAACCGAGCCGCGGCGCGGTCCGCATCGACGGCACCGACCTGCGCGACGTGACGCTGGGCTCGGTGTCGCGCGCCGTCGGCCTCGTCGCGCAGGAGACGTACCTGTTCCACGACACGGTCGCGGCGAACCTGCGCTTCGCCGCGCCGCACGCCACCGACGACGACCTGGTCGCCGCCTGCACCGCCGCCCGCATCCACGACACGATCGCCGCGCTGCCCGACGGGTACGAGACGGTGGTCGGTGAGCGCGGGTTCCGCTTCTCCGGCGGGGAACGGCAGCGCATCGCGATCGCCCGCACCATGCTGCGCAACCCGCCGGTGCTGATCCTCGACGAGGCGACCAGCGCCCTCGACACCGCCACCGAACGCGAGGTGCAGGCGGCCCTCGACGCCCTCTCCGCCGGCCGTACCACGGTCGCGATCGCGCACCGGCTCTCGACAGTACGTGCCGCCGACGAGATCGTGGTCCTCGACGCCGGCCGCATCGTCGAACGCGGCACGCACGACGACCTGCTCGCCGCCGACGGCCGGTACGCCGCCCTGATCCACGGCCCCGCCGTCGCCGGCGCCGCGGGCCTCGTCCCCGAGACGATGCCGGAGCGCACCGGATAGGCTGCGCCGATGGGAGAACCGGTGCCCGACGAGACGACCGTACTGGCCGCCGACCGGGTGCTGCTCGGCGTGACCCGGCTGGGCAGCCGGATGCGGACCGAACGGCCGCGGAACCGGCTCAGCATGGGCATGAGCGGCGTCCTGCTGCGGCTCGCGCACCGGCCCGAGATGACCCCGGGCGAGCTGGCCGAGTCCATGGCCGCCGTGCCCCAGTCCATCACCCGCATCCTCGCCGGCCTGGAGGAACGCGGGTTCGTCGCCCGTCGTACCGATCCGCGCGACCGGCGGCAGAGCCTCGTCTCGCTGACCGACGCCGGCCGTACGGTGCTGGCCGAGGACGGCCGCGCCCGGCGTACCTGGCTCGCGTCGGCGATGGCCACCGAGCTGACCGTCGCCGAACGCGACCTGCTCCGCATCGCCGGCGACCTGATGGATCGCCTCGCCGACACGTTCGGCGCGCCCCCGGCGGGCGACGCGGCCCCGTCCGAGGACGCGGCCCCGTCCGACGTTGCGGTTCCGGAGGCCGGCGGGCGTGCCGAGTGATGTGATGCGGCGGGCGCGGGGTGACTCGGCTGGTGGGTCGGCGTGTCGGCGGGTCGTCCACAGCACCGGTGGGGTCGTTGTCCACAGGTGTGCCGTCTCGGTGGTTGACCGGGCCCGCCGCGTGCCATGCTTTCCGGGCACCCGGGGCACGCTCCGCCCTAGGGCACGGCCAGTGAGAGGTGTCGGGTGACCGCGACCGAGGACGTACAGGCGCCGACCGGGCGACGGTCACTGCTGCGACCCCTGCTGTTCGGGGCGACGCTGATCGTGGCGCTGGCCCTGTTGTTCGGCGTGCCGTGGTGGACCCTGCTGCGCGCCGGGACCGACTGGCCCGCCGGCGTGACCGTGGCGGGCACCGTCGTGGTCGTGGCCGCGCTGGTGGCGTTCCCGGTGCTGATGTTCCTCGGGCACGGGCGCCGGCAGGACTGGGCCGCCCGCATCGGCGACACGATGCTCGGCGTGGTCTGGGTGGTGTTCACCTGGTCGGTTGCCGGCACCCTGCTGCGGCTGGTGCTCGGCCTCGTCGGAGTGGCCGACCCGACCCGCTCGCGGATCGCCGCCGGTCTCGTCCTCGTCGTCTCGGCCGTCCTCGTCGCCTGGGGATACGTGGAGGCCATGCGGGTGCCGCGGGTACGCCGGGTCACGGTGACGATTCCGCGGCTCGGCGCCGGGCTCGACGGGCTGCGGGTGGTGCTGCTGACCGACACGCACTACGGCCCGATCGACCGCGTCCGCTGGTCCGCCCGGGTCACCGAGGTGGTCAACGAGCTGGACGCGGACGTCGTCTGCCACACCGGCGACATCGCCGACGGCACCGTGACCCAGCGCCTCGACCAGGCGGCACCGCTGGCCGACATCCGCGCCCGCCTCGCCCGGGCGTACGTGACGGGAAACCACGAATACCTCGGCGAGGCGCAGCAGTGGCTGGACCACATGCGCGCGCTCGGCTGGGAGACCCTGCACAACCGGCACATCGTGGTCGAGCGCGACGGGGCCCGCCTGGTCGTCGCGGGTGTCGACGACCGCACCGCTGCGTCGTCGCGCACCGGGCACCGCGCCGACCACGACGCGGCGCTCGCCGGCACCGACCCGGAGCTTCCGGTCCTGCTGCTCGCGCACCAGCCGCAGCAGATCGGCGCGGCCGTCGAGCACGGCGTGGACCTGCAGCTGTCCGGGCACACCCACGGTGGCCAGATCTGGCCCTTCCACTACCTGGTGCGGCTGGACCAGCCGGCGCTGAAGGGCCTGACCCGGCACGGCGAGCGCACCCAGCTCTACACCAGCCGGGGCACCGGGTTCTGGGGCCCGCCGCTGCGCGTCTTCGCCCCGAGCGAGATCACCGAGCTGACCCTCCGCGCGTCGTGATGCCCGCCGGTCGCACGGGGCGCGGCGAGGATCATGTTGACGCAACCCGGCGTACCGGGGCAGCCTGACGGGAATGAAGCCTGCCCGAAACCGGATCCTTGGCGCCGCCGTCGCCGCGCTCGCGGTGCTGTCCGTGGCGGCCTGCTCGTCCGGTGGCGGTGGCGGGGACCCCGCCGCGTCGGCCGGAAAGTCGCACAGCGCTTCGCCGTCGCCGAAGCCCACCGGAGCGCCGGTGCACGTCTCGCTGCTCCAGTCCGACGGCGGGGTGTACGGCGTGGGTATGCCGATCATCGCGTACTTCAACCGGAAGATCACTGATTCGTCCGCGTTCACGAAGGCCGTCACGGTCACCGTCAACGGTCGGCCCGCCGGCGGCGCCTGGTACTTCGAGCACACCGGGCGTGACGGGCAGGCGTTGGAGGCGCACTACCGGCCGCGGGCGTACTGGCCGGCGCACGCGTCGATCGCGGTGAAGTTCCCAGTCAAGGGGCTGTCCGCCGGCGCGGGCCTAGTCTTCGACGACAGTCTCACGCTCGACGTCAGCACCGGCGCCGCGACCGTGTCCGCCGTCGACTGCTCCGCCGAGCGGATGACGGTGGTGTCCGACGGCCGCACCGTACGCGCGCTGCCGACGTCCTGCGGCAAGGCCACGACCCCGACGTACACGGGGACGAAGGTCCTGATGCAGAAGGGCGAGAACGACCCGAAGACCGGCAAGCTGCGCCCCGACGGCCAGGTGCGGATGAGGTCCGACGCGCCGGGCAACACGTACGACGAGATCGTGCCCTGGTCGATCCGCGTGACGAACTCCGGCGAGTACGTGCACGCCGCGTCCTGGAACACCGGCAACATCGGCTCCCGGTCCACGTCGAACGGCTGCACCAACCTCAACGTCGACGACGCGAAGTGGTTCTACGGCTTCGCCCACATCGGCGATGTCGTCACGTACGCGAACACCGGCGGGTCGCCGATGCCGTCCTGGGACGGCTACGGCGACTGGAACGTCGACTGGGCCACCTGGCAGCGTGGCGGCGCCGTCCCCGCGCACACCAAATAGCGCGGAAAGCGCTGCGCCCCCGGCGAAGTCAGCCGAGGCCGCCGGTGGCGCGAACGTTCTGACCGGTGATCCAGCGGGCGTCGGGGCCGAGGAGCATGGCGACGGCGTCGGCGACGTCGGCCGGGGTACCGATGCGGCCCAGCGGGGTCGCGGCGGGGATCGCGGCCAGCGCCTCCGCCGAGTTGGTGCCGCGCAGCAGGTCGGTGTCGGTCGCGCCGGGGGAGACCGTGTTGACGGTGATGCCGCGGCCGCCGAGCTCGATCGCGGCGACGCTGGTGAGCTGCTCGATCGCGCCCTTGCTCGCGGCGTACGGCGCGATGCCGGGCGGGTGGCGCACCGTGTTGATCGACGAGATGTTGACGATGCGGCCGTCGTCGCGCATGTGCCGAGCCGCGTACCGGATGGTGTGGAAGACGGTGCCGGCGTTGACCGCCATGACCTTCTCGTACACCTCGGGGTCGGTGTCGGCGAACGTCGCCGGGTCGAAGCGCAGCGCCGCGTTGTTCACGAGGATGTCGAACCCGTCGAGCACGTCGCCCGCCTCGGCCATCAGCCGCTCGGCGGCGCCCGCCTCGGCCAGGTCGACCGCGACCGCGGTGGCCACACCGCCCGCCGCCTCGACGGCACGTACGACGTCGGCGGCGGCGTCGGCGCTGGTCGCGTAGTTGAACACGACGTGCGCACCGTCCCGACAGAGACGTTCGACGATGGCGCGGCCGATGCCGCGTGAACCGCCGGTGACGACGGCGCCCTTGCCCTTGAGCATGCGTACCTCCCGCTGTGTCCGTCGACCCTATCGCGCCGGCGACTGTCCGATGTGGACTCGATCGGCGGCAATCGGGTCGCGGCGGCGTTCGCACCGTCGGTAGGGTCGCGCGGTGCGAGGGGAGGCGGCGATGACGCGACACGTGCTGCTGGCGGGAATCGTCGGCTCGACGGCGTACGGCCTGGCGCACGCCGGCTCGGACGTCGACCGGCTCGGCGTCTTCGCCGTCGACACCGTCGAACTGCACGGCCTGGGTACGCCGCGCGAGTCGGTCGTGACCGCGCGGCCGGACGTGACCCTGCACGAGGCCGCCAAGTGGTGCCGCCTCGCGCTCGGCGCGAACCCGACCGTCACCGAGCTGGTCTGGCTGCCGCCCGAGCTGTACGAGACGCGTACCGACCTGGGCGACGCCCTCGTCGCGATCCGCGGTGCGTTCCTGTCCGCCGAGCGGGTCCGGACCGCCTACCTCGGGTACGCCCGGCGACAGCTGCTCGCCGTCGAACGCCGACTCGCTGGCGACGGTCCGGCGGACGGTGCCCGGCGGGCGCGGATCGCCAAGGGCGCCGGACACCTGGCCCGGCTGCTGGTGCAGGGCCGGCAGCTCTACCGCACCGGTACGGTCGAGATCCGGCTTGGCGACCCGGAGTCGGTGCGCCGCTTCGGCGAGCGCGTCGCGGACGGCGACCTGCCCGCGGCGCGCCGGCTGCTCGCCGACACGACCGCCGAGCTGGACCGGCACGCCTCACCGCTGCCGGACCGGCCCGACGAACGCGCCGTCGAAGCCTGGCTGCGCGCCGTACGCGCCGCCCACCTGGCGGCGGCATGACGACCCGGCGCAGGGGCGGCATGACCGCCGCGCCCAGGACCGACCGGGAGGCGGCGTGAGTACCCGGCCCAGTGCCGTCCTGGTGGACATCGACGGCACCGTTGCCTTGCGGGGCGACCGATCGCCGTACGACGAGCGGCGCATCCACCTCGACGCGCCGAACCCGCCGGTCGTCGCGACGGTACGGGCGCTGCACGCCGCCGGGCATCGCGTCGTGTTCTGCTCCGGGCGTACCGACGGGTGTCGGGCGGCGACCGAGTCGTGGCTGGCCGAGCACATGGCGGTGCCGTACGAGGGGCTGTACATGCGGCGCGCCGGGGACACCCGCAGGGACAGCCTGGTCAAGACCGAGCTGTACCAGCGGCACATCCGCCCGAGGTACACGGTGCTGCTCGTGCTGGACGACCGGAACCAGGTGGTCCAGGCGTGGCGTGCGCTGGGGCTCACCGTGTTCCAGGTTGCGGACGGGAACTTCTGACCGGGGCCGGCCGGGGCGCCGCGCCGTAGCGCAGGACGACGACGGCGCACGCGCAGAGCAGGACGCAGAGCGGGGTGTAGACGGCCAGGTTCAGCCGGTGGAACGTGCTGGCCGGGTCGTCGGTGACGAGCCACACCAGCCCGGCCGCGGCGCGTACGCCGGTGCCGGCGGCGACGCCGAGGGTGCCGAGCATCGGCAGCCAGCGGGGCAGCCGGCGCGCGACGAGCCCGGCCCGCGCGAGGACCAGGACGGCGGCGGCCACCAGCGAGCCGGCCAGTGGCAGCAGCACCGGCGGGGTGAACGGTACGTCGGCGTTGAGCAGTGCGCGGGACAGCGCCGGGACGGTGGAGGCCGGCCAGGCGCTGCCGGTGGCGGCCCAGAACAGGTGCAGCAGGCTGTCGGCGGCCAGGACCGAGGCGACGGCGACGGCGGCGGATCGGGAAGCTCTCATGCCTGGAACGAGTCCCGCGACCACCCCGAACGCTCCCCGCTGTGGCGTCGGTCACCGAGGGGAGCGTGGGCCGGATCGGCAGCCTCCCTCCGATCGAGACGACATGTGGGGAGGGAGCACAAGGTGCATCGACGGATGGGGCCGGGCGTACCGGCGACGCCGTGCGCGGGCCCGGGCCGCGACCCGGTGCCGAACCCGGTCGTACCGTTGCGGCGTCGGCTCGACGAACGGTGACCATCATGACCGACCAGCCCGCGGCTGCCGGCCCGCTGTCCGACCCGGCCACGCGCGAGCGCACGGTACGCGCGGCGCAGCGCGGCGACGCGATCGCGCTGACCGGCCTGCTGGACGCGGTCACGCCGTACGTGCGGCGGCTGTGCGGTCCGATCGCCCTGGCCGACGCCGCGGACGCCACGCAGGAGGCGCTGATCGTGGTGCTGCGGCGGATCGGCTCGCTGCGGGAGCCGGCCGCGCTGTTCGGCTGGGTCCGGGTGATCGCGGTACGCGAGGCGGTCCGTGTTGCCCGGCAGTCCGCGCGGTACACCCCGGCCGAGCTGCCCGACCTGCCGGCGCCGGACGACCCCGCGCTCGCCGCGGACATCGCGGACGTGCTCGACCGGTTGTCGCCGGAGCACCGGGCGGTGCTGGTGCTGCGCGACATGGAGGGGCTGGACGAGGAGCGGGCCGGTGCGCTGCTCGGCGTACCGGCCGGCACGGTGCGGTCCCGCCTGTTCCGGGCGCGCCGCACGTTCCGCCGGGCCTGGCTGGGAGAACGGAGTACGCGGTGAACTGGCCGATCGGTGAGCTGGACGAGGTACGCCGGCTGCGCGTGCTGCACGCGGCGTTGCCGGGCACGGCCTTGGCCGAGACCGTACTGCCGGACGGGTTCGAGCGGGTCTGGCCGGTGCTGGGCGACCTGGAGCACGGTTTCTGCGCGTACGCGCCGGGCATCGCGTCGATCCGGATCACCGCCCGCGACGGGGAGCGGATGCGCGCGCACGTACGGGACCGGGTGGGGCTGCGGGCCGCTTTCGACGTGGTGTTGCGCGACGGATGGTGCGTGATGCAGAGCCGGTTCGTGGTCTTCGGGATGGCCGCGACGCCGGTGCCGGGCGGCACCCGGATCGGCTACCTGATCGGCGCGCGGCTGCCCGGAATCCGCCGGTACGGCCGGGTGCTGACGGCCGTGAGCCGACCGTTCGCCCGCCGGATCCTGCGCGTCGTGCGCCGCCGCTGGCTCGCCCGCTGACGCCCGCCCTCGCTGGCGCGGTCACGTGCCGTGGAGTTGGACGCAGCAGTCGCCGGGGGAGGGCGGCGCGGCGACGGCGCGGACGGCCGAGGCGTCCAGCCCGTCGAGCACGCCCCCGACGTACGCGTGGGTCAGGGCGCAGACCAGCTCGGGTGACCGGGCGGCGAGCGGGTGGAACGGGCAGTTGCGCAACCGTACGCAGGTGGGTGCGGGGCGCTCGGGCTCGAACCCGTGCCGGGCCAGCACCCGCGCCGCGTACGTGAGGGCGCGTTCGGCGCCGAGCCGGCCGGGGCGGGCGCGGTCCCGCTCGTCGGCGCCGGCCGCGCGACCCCGCTCGTACGCCACGTCGCGGACCGCGTCGCGGGCCGGCGTCGTACCGTCCTCGGCGAGGATCGCGTCGGCCAGGATCTCGGCGAGCATGTCGTGCCGCCGCTGCGGGATGCTGACCGTCAGCTCGGCGTCGGTCGGCTGGTACGCGATGGGGCGGCGGCCGACGCGGGGCGGGTCACCGGCCGGCCCCGACGTGGTGCGCAGCAGCCCGGCGCGGACGAGCTTGTCGAGGTGGAACGCGGCGAGCTTGCGGGAGATGCCGACCGCGGCGGCGGCCTCGTCCCGGGTGACCGGCCGCCGGGCGGCCCGGACGTACGCGTACATCCCGCGGCGCGACGGGTCGTCGAGCGCGGCGACGGCACTGATCGCCGGATCGCTGGTCACCCCTCCACGGTATCGCCAACGACCCTTGGCCTGAAGCCCCAAGTGCAAGATGGGCCACTGGCTCTTGACCCGTGGCGATGAAAAGACCAATACTCGTTGGCGAAACGGCTCGTCGACCGGCGAGGTGGACATCCGGGCGAAACGTCCCGGTTGCGGCCCCATCGCGACGGGTGCGGCTCCGCCACCGGGAGGTCCGAGGAGTGTCGTCCACGTCTGCGCTGCACGTCGTCCACGATCCGGGGGAGCGCGTCGACCTGGCCGCCGCCGAGCGGCACGCCGCCGGGTTCCTCCGCTCCCTCGGCATCGAGCTGGACTCGGAGAGCCTGCGCGGCACTCCCGGCCGGATGGCCCGGGCGTACGCGGAGCTGTTCACGCCGCGTTCGTTCGACCTGACCACGTTCCCCAACGACGAGGGGTACGACGAGCTGGTGCTCGCCCGCAGCATCCCGATCCGGTCGGTCTGCGAACACCACCTGCTGCCGTTCGTCGGCGTCGCGCACGTCGGATACCTGCCGGGCGAGCGGATCCTCGGGCTGTCGAAGCTGGCACGCGTGGTGGAGTACTTCGCGTGCCGGCCGCAGGTCCAGGAGCGCCTGACCAAGCAGGTCGCCGACTGGCTGTCCGAGCAGCTGCACCCGCAGGGCGTCGGCGTCGTCATCGACGCCGAGCACACCTGCATGACGCTGCGCGGCGTACGCGCGGCCGGGGCGACCACGCTCACCTCGACACTGCTCGGCACGCTGCGCACCGACCCCCGCTCCCGGCAGGAGTTCCTCGACCTGGCCGGCGTCAACCGCTGAGTCAGCGCAGTTCGTAGATCGTCACCGGGCCGTCGGCGTGCCGGCGGTGCGCCAGGTACCGCAGGCGCGGCGAGACGTGGCCGGCGCGCTCGTCGGCGAACAGCCAGCGCACCGCGTACCGCCGGTGCAGGGTGGCGAGCGTGGCCCGGTCCGGCTCGGCGAAGGCGCGCTCGTTCAACGCGAACAGGGCCGGATCCTCGAACGGCTGCCGCGGGTACGAGTGGCCGTGCCGGCCGTGCAGGGCGACCGTCGCGTCGGTGTACGCCCAGCTCTCCACGAGCGTTCGGTGCCCGCCGAAGCCGGACACCCAGTACTCGCGGCTGTCGCAGCCCGGCGCCGGCCGGGTGACCAGGCCGATGCAGTGCACGTTCGTGGCGACGAGGTCGTCGGGCCGGGCATGCCGGTCGAGCCACAGCGCCGCCCGGTACTCCGCGGCCGACACCGGTCGGTTCGCCGGCTCGGGCGCCGGTACGCCGGTGACGACCTGCGCGGCACGCGGCAGCGTGTGGGTCGCGCCGGCGCCGAGGCTCGCGCCGAGCAGCACCGCCACGACGGCGGCCAGCCCGTGTCCGCGCAGCCGCCAGCGGCGGCGCGCCAGCCACCACGCGGCGGCGAGGGTCACGCCGACGGCGAGCGCGACCAGCACCGGCGTGGCGAGCGCCGCGGCCCACGCCCGGTACGTACGGTCGGGCTCCGGGACATGACCGGACGCCACGCGCAGCACGCCGGCCGCGACCAGCCCGATCCCGCCGGCGGCCAACAGCGCCGGTCGCGGCGTCAGCAGCATGACCGCGAGCAGTGCGGCGAACGGCAGGACCGGGAGAAAGAAGTACGCCTGGCTGTCGGACGGGTGGAACAGCAGCCACATCGCCCCGGTCCCGGCGACCGTGGCGCCGCCGAGCAGCCAGGCCGCCGGGTCGGTGCGGCCCGGCTTCCGGGCCAGCGCGGCGAACCCGACCAGCCGCGGCGCCTGGAGCAGCAGCCACCAGCCGACGATCCCGAGCGCGAACACCCAGCGGTTCGCGCCGGCACCGGCGAGGCCGGGCGGCAGCAGGCCGGGAGCGGTCGGCCCGTGCGGCGGGACCGGCCGGACGTACGCCGTCATCCACTGCAACTGGCTGAACACCTGGAACGACAACCCGCTCGCGCCGCCGCCGAGGAACACCGTGCTGCCGAGCCCCATCGCGGCGACCAGTACGCCGAGGGCGACCAGCGGCGGCCACCACCGGCCCCGCTCGGCGCCGTCCGCGGACCGGGTCGTGAGCCACCGGACCGCGGCCGCGACCGTGAGGCCGGCGACGAGTACCGGCAGGCCGCTGGACTTGGCGCCGGCGCACGCCAGGGCGAGCGGCGCGACCAGCCACCAGGCGCGGCCGAGCCGGCGGCCGCGTACCAGGTCGACGCACAGCGACGTGAGCAGCAGCAGGAACGGCAGCAGGTACGTCAGCGACGGGCTGACCAGCGACACCGACAGCGCCCCCGGTACGCCGGCCGGGCCGCCCGGCAGCAGCGGCGCGGCGAGCAGCGCCACCCCTGCCGTGACGGGACCGGCCCACCAGCGGCCGGTCACCTGCCGGGCCAACGCGGCGACCACGACGGCGGTCACGACGAGGATCGGCCCCAGCCACAGCCGGAACAGCACCGTCACCGGGTCGAGCCCGGTCGTCAGGCTCGCCGCCGCCATGTGCGCGTCGGACAGGTAGTGGTAGTGCAGCGTCCCGCCCGCGACCTGCGGTACCTCGAACGGCATCGTGCGGGTCAGCTCGTGCACCAGGCCCAGGTGGTAGAGCAGGTCCGGGTAGTAGAGCGCGGTGACCGGCGGCAGCGGCGTACGGGCCCACTCCCCGGCCGCCCAGGCGATCGCGCCGACGCACACCGCCGCGACCGCCCACGACCACCACAGCGGCAGCGGGCGCGGCGCGGCGATCCGCCAGCAGCGACGCAGCCGCGGTACGGCGACGAACACCGCGACCACCACGACCGGCCACACCCACAGGTACCCCTGCAGGCCGGTGGCCGTACCCGCCGCCCACGCGGCGAGCTCGCACAGCAGCCCGGTGACCGCGCCGTACCCGAGGTCCTCCGGCAGGTTTCCGGTGCTGCCCCGGACCGCCCGGTGGACGAGCGTCCCCGGCAGCAGCAGCGCGAGTAGCCAGTACGCCGCGTACCGGCCGATCGCCGCGGCGGGCGTGCCGGTGGCCGCCAGCGCGACCACGAGCGCGGCCCCGACCACCACCCACGGCAGCGTACGCGGCAGCACGGTTGCCTTGCCGGACAAGCGGATCCGCTGCGGCGCGCGTACCGCGACCGCCACGGTCACGCGTGCGTCTTCGGGCGGGGGCCCTCGGCGCGGATCGCGGGAACCGCCGAGTCCGAGCCGACGTGGTAGGTGGGCCGGGCCTGGAGGGTCGAGTAGATGCGCGCGACGTACTCGCCGAGCAGCCCGAGGCAGGTGAGCTGGAGCGCGCCGAGGAACAGGATCGCGACGAACAGCGACGTCCAGCCGGGGACCGTCGAACCGGCGGCGTACACGACGACGCCGAAGGCGATCATCACGAGGCAGAAGCAGAAGCTCAGCGCGCCGAGCCAGGTCGCTAGCCGCAGCGGGGCGGCGGAGAAGTTCGTGACGCTGTCCACGGCGAGCCGGATCATCGTGCCCAGCGGGTACTTCGTGGTGCCGGCGACGCGTTCCTCGCGGACGTAGTCGACGGTGCCGCTCGGCAGGCCCAGCGACGGCACCAGCAGCCGGTACACGGGCTGGTGGTCGGGCAGCGCGGCGAGCGCGTCGACCGCGGTCCGGCTCAACAGCCGGAAGTCGCCGGCGTCGCGCGGCACCCACGACCCGACGATCCTGCGCATCAGCCGGTAGTAGAGCCCGGCGGTGCCGCGCTTGAAGACCGTGTCGGTGCCCCGGTCGACGCGTACCCCGTAGACGACGTCGAGGTGTTCGCGGCGCGCCAGATCCAGCATCTCGCCGATCTTCTCCGGCGGGTCCTGGAGGTCCGCGTCGATGCTCACCACGTACGCCCCGCGGGCCCGGGCCAGCCCCGCGGTCAGCGCCGCCTGGTGTCCGGCGTTGCGCCGCAACCGAACCAACCGTACCTGCGGCCAGTCGGCCATCAGCTTCTCGACCAGCCGGGCCGTGTCGTCGGTACTGCCGTCGTCGATCGCGACGACCTCGTAGTCGGCGGTGATCGAGTCGAGCGCCGGCCTGAGCCGGGCGGTGAGCGGCCCGAGCGCGTCCTGCTCGTTGTACATGCAGACGACGACCGACAGCAGCGGAGCCATGCGTTGTCCTTTGTCCTCGCGACATTCCGCGGCCGGGGACGAACGTCGTACGGCCGGCGGAAACCCCCTGACCGCCACGCGGAGGTCACCCCGGGTGGCGAGTTCGGCCGAATCGTAGGCACGGGTCGGGACGGAAAGGCGCACTGCGACAGGTAATTCCGTATTCGTTCATCGAGCGCAGTCGTCAATTCAGCCGACGTTCACAGAGCAAGCGCAACGTAAAAAGCCTCTGTCGCGTTTACCCGGACACCCTCGCCGGGGTCGCGTCAGTCGCGCTGTCCTGCCAACAGCTCCGCCAGGTGTACGCCGCGCCGCGCGAGCAGGTCGTCGAGCTGGGTACGGCAGGAGAAGCCGTCGGCGAGCACGGTCGCGTCCTCGCCGGCCGCGCGTACCGCCGGGAACAGCGCCGATTCGGCGACCGCGACGGACACGTCGTAGTGGCCGCGTTCGACGCCGAAGTTGCCGGCCAGCCCGCAGCAGCCGCCGACGGCGGTGACGTCGGCACCGGCCCGCGCCAGCAGCGCCCGGTCCGCGTCCCACCCCATCACCGCGTGCTGGTGGCAGTGCGGCTGCGCGACGACGGTGGTACCGGTCAGATCCGGCGGCGTCCACTGTGGACGGTGCCGGGCCAGCAGCTCCGCGAGCGTGTGGAACGCGTCGCCGACCGTCGTGGTTTCCTTGCCTGGCAACAGGTCCGGCGCGTCGCCGCGGAACACCGCGCTGCACGACGGCTCCAACCCGACGATCGGTACGCCTTCGCCGGCGGCCGGCGCGAGCGAGCGTACGGACCGGCCGAGGATGCGCTTCGCCGCGTCGAGCTGGCCGGTGGAGATCCACGTGAGGCCGCAGCACAGGCCGCGCTCGGGCAGGCGTACCGAGAATCCGGCGTCCTCCAGCACGCGCACCGCGGCGACGCCGACCTCCGGCGTGAAGTGGTCGGTGAACGTGTCGACCCACAGCAGCACCGGATCCCCGTCCGTCGGCTGTGGACGGTGCCGCTCGAACCACCGGCGGAACGTCTGCCGCGCGAACGTCGGCAGCGACCGCCGACCGTCGATCCCGCCGAGCCGTTTGGCCACAGTGGACACTCCCGGCGCGCGCAGCGCGGCGTTCGCCAGGGCCGGCACGTGCGCGGCGAGACGCGCCCAGCGTGGCAGCCAGCCGAGCGTGTAGTGCGACGCCGGCCGCACCCGGCCGCGGTACGTCTGGTGCAGCACCTCGGCCTTGTACGTCGCCATGTCCACGCCAGCCGGGCAGTCCGACGAACATCCCTTGCACGCCAGGCAAAGGTCCAGTGACTCGCGTACCTCGGGCGCGCGCAGGCCGTGCACCAGCGTGCCGTTGATCGCCTCCTGGAGCACGCGGGACCGGCCGCGGGTGGTGTCCTTCTCGTCCCTCGTCGCCACGTACGACGGGCACATGACGCCGCCCGAGGAGGTGTTGTCCGCGCGGCACGCGCCGACCCCGGTGCACCGGTGCACGGCGGTCGTCAGGTCACCGTGGTCGTGCGGGTACGCGAAGCCCAGGCCGGTGCGTACCGCCGGCGCGGCGGGCACCCGCAGGTCGGCGTCGACCGGCGCCGGCCGGACGATCACACCCGGGTTCAGCACCCCGTCCGGGTCGAACGCGTCCTTCACCGCGGCGAACGCGCCGAGCGCGGCGGGGGAGTACATCAGCGGCAGCAGCGCACCGCGGGCCCGGCCGTCGCCGTGCTCGCCCGACATCGACCCGCCGTACGACGCGACGAGCCGCGCCGCGTCCGTCAGGAAGTCCCGGTACACCCGCTTCCCGGACTCGCCGTCCGCCAGCGGGAAGTCGATCCGGCAGTGCACGCAGCCGTCGCCGAAGTGCCCGTACGGCATCCCCGACAGGCCCCGGTCGGTCATCAGCGCGTCGAACTCCCGCAGGTACGCGCCGAGCTTCGCGGGCGGGACCGCGGCGTCCTCCCACCCGGCGTACGCCGGCTTGTTCTCGGTGGACCGCTGCGACAGCGCGGCGCCCGCCTCGCGGATCCGCCACACCGCCGCCTGCTGCGCCGGGTCCGTCACGATCTCGCTGCCCACCGCACCCGCGTCGGCGATCACCGCCCGGGCCGCCGGCAGCAACTCGTCGATCGACGCGCCGCCCAGCTCCACGAACAGCCAGCCGCGCCCGTCCGGCAGGGGCGGCACCGCGCTGTCACCGCGCTTGCCGCGTACCGCGTCGACGATGCGGTGGTCCAGACCCTCCAACGACGTCGGCCGGTGCGCCAGCAGCGCCGGCACCGCGTCCGCCGCCGCGGCCATGTCCGGGTACCCGAGCGCCACGATCAGCGCCGTCGCCGGACTCTCCACCAGCCGTACCGTCGCGCCGAGCAGCACCGCGCAGCTGCCCTCCGTACCGACCAGGGCGCGGGCCACGTCGAAGTCGTTCTCCGGCAGCAGGTGCTCCAGCGAGTAGCCCGACACCTGGCGGTCGAACGTGCCCAGCTCGGTCCGGATCGTCGCCAGGTTCGCCGCCACCGCCCCGTGCACGGCGGTCAGCACCGGCGACGACGCCGGGTCCGCGCCGCGCGTCGCGGTCAGCCGCTCCCCGGTGCCGGCCAGCACGTCCAGCTCCACGACGTTGTCCGCCGTCTTCCCGTACGCCAGCGCGCGCGAGCCACACGAGTTGTTGCCGATCATCCCGCCGAACGTGCAGCGGCTGTGCGTCGACGGCTCCGGCCCGAACCGCAACCCGTGCGGCCGCAGCTCCCGCTGCAGCGCGTCCAGCACCAGGCCGGGGCGTACCCGGGCGGTGCGGGCGTCCGGGTCGATCGCGACCACCTGGTCGAGGTGCCGGCTGAAGTCGAGCACCACGCCGGGGCCGACCGCGTTGCCGGCGATCGACGTACCGGCGCCGCGCGCGGTCAGCGGGACCCCGCGCTCCCGGCACACCGCCAGCGCCGCCGCCACCTCGTCGTCGTCCCGCGGGTACACCACCGCCGCGGGCGGCACCCGGTACAGCGAGGCGTCCGTCGAGTACTCGGCGCGCCGCCGGGCCGAGGCGTCCACCTCGCGTACCCCCGCGCCGCGCAGCGCGTCGACCAGTCCCCGGGTGTCCGTCACCGTCTCCACCCGCGCCATCCTCCACCAGTCCACCTGATGGACATCGAGCGGTCCTGAAGTATGGAACCGGACCTTTCGGGTGGGTGCTCAGAGTCTGGTACGAACGACCTGCGGTCACCCTCGACGGGTCGTCCGGACGGCCGGGTGCCGTCGCGGAGCGGTTCGCCCGGTGATCGTCGGACGTACGCTCTGTTCGGGGAGGCGGCGCTGGCGGAACGGACCGGATGAGGTGGGGTCGATGCCGGCACTGACCAGGAAGTCGTTCCAGGAACCGGACGAGGTACGCACACCCCCGCTGACACGCGTCGACGTAGTAACCCTCGGTGACGCCAAGTGTGCGCGGATGACGATGCAGCCCGGATGGCACTGGGCCGAACACATCCAACCCGTCGCCAACACGGAGACCTGCCAACTGCACCACGTCGGCACCGTACTGTCCGGCCGGATGCGGGTGAGCCACCCCGACACCGGCGAGATCGAGGTCGGCCCCGGCGACGCGTACGAGTTCCAGCCCGGGCACGACGCCTGGGTCGTGAGCGACGAGCCGTTCGTCGGCCTGGAGTTCGAGCCGACCGCGGCCGAGGCGTACGCGAAGATGGCCGGCACGTAGGACGCCCGGTCCGTCAGCCGCCGCGCCCCGCGCGGGCGCGGCCCCGGCGCGAACGCCACGAGGAGCGACGGCACCCGTCCGACGGCCACTCCGGTCACGACGACCGCCGGACGAGCAGGCCCGTCAGCCGGACGTAGAACGTGCGCACCGGTTCGTCCCCGCCGATGCCGTCGACGGGGACGACGCGGACGTAGAGCGCGCCGGCGGCGAGCAAGGTCCCGACGACGACCGCCCACCACGCGCCGCGGCCGCTCTCATCCGAGGCCCGTGTGCGCCGCTGCTACGGATGATCGCGGCTGATGGTTTCGCCGTGGTGACCGAGATCGGGTGCGTCGGGTAGCTGGGTGAGGAGGTCGAGGACGGTGGTCTGGCCCCGCCGGTCCCCGGTGGTACGGAAGATCGAGAGGGCGCGGTCGAGGGCGCAGCGGGCGCGGGGCGGGCGGTCGAGGCAGAGCTCGGCGCGGCCGATCGAGGTCAGCGCGTACCCGGCGCAGTGCATGTCGTCGAGCGCGTCGAAGGTGGCGACGGCGAGGCTGAGCTGACGCAGCGCCGGCTTCGGCCGGCCCTCGTCGATGTGCAGGGCGCCGATCTCCTTGCGTACGGTCGCTTCGCGGTGCGCGTCGCCGATGCCGAGGGCGAGTCGCAGCGCGTCGGCGAACCAGCTCCGTGCCTCGGCGAAGTCGCCGCGGTCGCGGCAGATCATGCCCATCGCGTTGCGTACCTGGGCTTCGCAGTTGTCGTCGCCGATGACGGCCAGCTCGGCGAGCGCGTCGGTGTAGTGGCGTACGGCGCGGTCGAAGTCGCCGGTGATGCGGTGGACGGAGCCGAGGCCGGTGGCGGCGATCGCGGCGCCGCGGCGGTCGCCGACGCGGTGGCTGAGGGTCCAGCAGCGGCGCATGGTGCGGCCTGCTTCGGCGTACCGGTCCTGGTAGAGCTGGATCTGGCCGATGCCGCGCAGCAGCGCCGCCTCGCCGTGGAGGTCGCCAGCGGCGCGTACGGCGGCGAGGGCGCTCTCGTGGCTGCGCTGCCAGTCGGGGTACCAGCTGCGGTGGTCGAAGTAGGGCACGAGTGCGACGGCGAGTTCCCAGGCGAGGGCGGCGAGGCCGGTACGCGCGGCCAGCTCGACGGCGTCGACGAGGGCCTGGCGTTCGGCGTCGAACCAGGCCATCGGGTCGCGTACGGTGCGGGCCGCGGCGGCGGGGTCGGGGCACCAGCGCGCCGAGTCGCCGGGTGTGGGCCGGAAGACGCACGCCGGCAGGCCCTGTCCGGCGCGTTCGGCGAGGGCGAGCCAGCCGGCGGTGACCCGTGCGACGGCGGCCCGCCGTACGTCGGGGGGTTCGGACGCGGCGGCCTCGGCGGCGTAGCAGTGCAGCAGGTCGTGCATCCGGTAGTGCGGCTGGCCGCTGGCGTCGGGGCCGAGCGGTTGCAGCAGGTTCGCGTCGACCAGCGCGTCGAGTACGTCGTCGGCGTCGGCGCGGCCCAGCACGGCGCCGATCGCCCAGCCGGGCAGCGCGGTGCTGGTGAGCAGGCCGAGCCGGCGGAACGCGGTGGCCGCCACCGCCGGCAGCTGCCGGACGCTCAGCTCGAAGCTGGCGCGCAGCCACATGTCGTCGGCGTGCAGTTCGCCGAGCCGGCGCGACTCGTCGGCGAGCCGTTCCGCCAGTACGCCGAGCGTCCAGGTGCGGCGTTCGGCGAGTTTCGCGCCGGCGACCCGGATCGCGAGTGGCAGGTGCCCGCAGGCGCGGCAGATCGCGGCGGCCTCCGCCGGCTCCGCGGCGACCCGGTCGGACCCGGCGACCCGGGACAGCAACTGCCGCGCCTCGCCCGCCGCGAACGCGTCGAGTACGACGGAGTGCGCGCCGGGGATCGTGGCGAGGTGCCGGCGGCTGGTCACGACCACGGCGCAGGTGCCGCCGGACGGCAGCAGGTCGCGTACGTGGGCGGCGTCGGCGACGTCGTCGAGCAGCAGCAGCATCCGGCGCCGCGCCAGCATCGACCGGTACAGCGCGGCCCGTTCCGCGCTGCGCCGGGGTACGCCCGGGCCGGTGACGCCCAGCGCGCGCAGCACCTCCCGGTACACGTGCGTCGGCGCGCGCGGCGAGTCGGTGCAGCCGCGCAGGTCCAAGTAGAGCTGGCCGTCCGGGAAGCGTTCGGCGACCTCGTGCGCGGCGTGCACGGCGAGCGTCGTCTTGCCGGTACCGGGTGCGCCGATGATCAGCGCGACCGGCGGCGCGGACCGCTCGACGGGCGCCAGTACGGAGCGGAGCGCGGCGAGGTGGTCGGCGCGCCCGACGAAGTCGGGGATGTCCGCGGGCAGCTGCCGTACCGGTGGCTGGGCGGCGGGCGCGGCGCCGCGCTCGCGTACGGGCAGGCCGGCGAGGACCGCGCGGTGCAGGTCGGTGAGTCGCTGCGCCGGTTCGACGCCCAGCTCGGCGACGAACAGCTCCCGTGCCTGCCGGTACGTCTCCAGCGCGGCGGCCCGCTGCCCGCCCGCGGACAGCGCGACGATCAGGTGTTCCCACAGGCTCTCCCGGAACGGGTGCGCGTCGAGCAGCTCGCGCAGCTCGCCGGCCGCCGCCGCGTACCGGCCGAGCCGGACGCGGATCGCGGCGCGCAGTTCGAGCGCATCCAGCCGCAGCTCGACCAGCCGGCCCACGGCGGTACGCCAGGCGCGGTGGTCGGGCAGGTCGCACAGCGGGTCGTCGCGCCACAGCCGCAGCCCGTCGTCGAGCAGCGCCCCGGCCCGCTCGGGGTCGCCGCGCGCCTGCTCCTGCCGGGCCGCGCCGACCAGGTCCTCGAACCGGGTCGAGTCCAGCTCGTCCGGCGCCGCCTCCAGCAGGTACCCGGTGCCGCGGGTGACGATCCGCGGGCCGTCCTTGCCGGGCGGCAGCACGCGGCGCAGCCCGGAGACGTACGTCTGGAGGTTGGCGCGGGCGGAACGCGGCGCGTCGGTCGGCCAGATCGCGTCGACCAGCTCGTCGGCCCGGACGACCTGGTTGGCGCGGAGCAGCAGGTGGGCGAGCAGGACGCGGCGCTTGGCCCCGGGTACGGTCAGCGGCCCGGTGCCGCCGTGGATCGCCAGCGGCCCGAGCACCCGGAACACGAGCCGGTCAGCGTCCATGGCGCGCCTTCGACGGCCGGGGCCGCGGGGGCTTGCCGTGCCCCGTCCCGGTGCGTCGCCATCCTGTCCGGTTGGCAGCCATAACGCTCCACTCGGTGATCGCGTCAGACAGCTGATGGTACGAGCAGAAGTTTGCCGAAAACCAGCGAAACGTCCGGCCGGGCCGGCGTTCGATGTAGCCGCAGTGTAGTCCGTTTTGGAAGGATTGAACGTTCCGGTGTTTCCTCCCGGCCCCGTGTGGTGGGCGCGGCGGGACACCTGTCGGAGGGAGTACCCCGTGGCCCGATTCCCGTTGAGACGCGTCCCGTTGGTCGTCGCGGCCCTCGCCGCAGCCGTCCTCGTGCCCGCCGGTACGGCGTGGGCCGCGGTGAGCGCGACCGTGCACACCAGCTCCGGCTCGTCGGTGAACGTCCGGTCCGGCCCGCACACCGGCGACGGCGTGGTCGGCTCGGTCGCGGACGGCGCGACGATCTCGGTCGACTGCCAGGCGCACGGCGACACGGTCACCGGCCTGTACGGCACGACCGACGTCTGGGACCACGTCGCCGCCGGCTACCTCAGCGCCGCGTACGTCGACGCCGGTGGTGCCGCGATCCCCGCGTGCGACCAGACCCCGCCGCCGGACGGCGACCTCGCCACCCGGATCGTCACGCTGTCCCAGCAGCAGATGGCGGACACCAGCCGCAACCACGAGATCGGCGGGTACAACTGCAACTACTACACGACGGCGCTCGGCGAGCCCGGCACCGGCGACTACTGCTCGAACGGCTGGAACACCGAGGAGTGGTGCGCGGACTTCGCCAAGTGGGTGTGGGGCCAGTCGGGCGCGGACACCTCCGGCGCCGACCCGATGGCGATCAGCTTCCGCACGTACGGCCAGGACCACGGCACGTGGCACACGAGCGGGCCGAAGAAGGCCGACGCGATCGTCTTCGAGAACCACGTCGGGATCGTCGTGTCGGCGACGAGCTCGACCGTCACGTACATCTCGGGAAACACGGTGAACCCGTCGACCGGGAACACCGACGCGATCGCTGCGAAGACGCTGTCGCTCGACGACGGCGACATCCTCGGGTACGCCAGCCCGGTCGCCTGACGGCTCCGACACCGAGGCCCGCTGTCCACAGTGGACAGCGGGCCTCGGCTCGCGGGGGAGCGATCAGTGGTTGTACTGGAACCAGGGCTGGGTCCAACCCAGGTACGGCTTGCCCCAGGTGTTCTTGATCTCGGCGATCGTCGTCTCGGTCAGCGTGCCGTTGCCGTGGATGTCGTTCGAGACGAACTTGCCGCCGCCGATCGAGATCATCACGTGCCCGGCGCCGCCGGAGAAGAACGCCAGACCGCCGGCCGGCACGTTCGTCTCACCGGCGTGCTTGTACGCCGCCGGCACCGCCAGCCAGTGGTTGTACGCGGTGGTCGAGCCGCTCGCCGGGAACCCGTACGCGAGGCCCACCACGTGGTCGCAGCGGTTGTAGTAGTCCGCCACGTACGACGTGGTCTCGTGCGACTTCGCCCAGGAGACGGCCGTGGCGCAGGAGTTGGGGTCGCCGAGGCCGGACGTGGAGCACGTGGGCGTCGGCGTACCGGCGCAGAGCGGGGCGACGAGCCCGTCCGAGCCGGTGTAGACGTAGGTGTCGGTGACGTAGCCGGACGGGATGTGGTCCCAGACGTCGCTGGTGCCGTACTTGCCGGTCACCGTGTCGCCGTACGTCTGGCAGTCGATCGTGACGCTGGCGTTGTTCGCCACCGAGCCGGTGACGGCGTCGCCGGTGTGCGGCCCGGAGTGCACGTTGACCGAGGCACCCGAGTCGGTGTGGACGGTGCCGGTCGCCGCCGCGGCGGGCGCAGCGAACGCGAGGACGCCGACGGCGGCAGCGGCGAGCCCACCGAGGACGATACGCAGGGATCTGAACCTGAGAAACGACATGGGACGCTCCTTCCTGGAGGCGTTCAGCAGTTGGGCGCGACCTGCTGGTCGGATCCCGTGTAGACGTACGCGTCGGAGACGTACCCGACCGGGGACGTGATCTTGTCCCAGAGCGTGGTGGTGCCGTACGTGCCGCTCACCGAGTCACCCGGCGTCTGGCACGTGATCGTCACGGTCGACCCGCTCGCCACCGAACCGACGACCGTCGACGTGGTGTGCGGGCCGGACCGGACGTTCAGCGCGGCGCCGCTGGTGGTCTTGACGGTGCCGGTGGCGCTGCTGCCACCGCCGCTGCCGGTCCACAGGTACGTGACGGTCACGTACCCGTTGTCGTTGAGGCCGACGTTGTAGAACGTGCCGTCGGCGAGGTCGATGCCGGCCGGGTTGAGCACCTTCCGGCCGAACTCGTCCTTCCCGCCGTTGTACCCGTTGAGGTACGCGGCCTGCGCCTCCGGCGTGCCCTGCGCGACGTCTTTGAACTCGGACCGCACGGACGCCGGGTTCCAGTAGTCGTCATTGGTGTTCCACGGGCCGACGTCCCAGACCGGCGCGGTCTCGCACCGGGTCGGTCCGCACACCTGCACCGAGTACTGGCTGCTGCCCTTGGGGGACAGGTTCTTGCCGGACGGCAGGGCGACGAAGTGGTCGTTCGAGGTGATGACGTGACCGTTGGCGGTGGTACCGCCGACCAGACCCTCGCGGGTGGCGTACACGCGGTAGCTGAGCGCCGCGTGCGGTCGTACGGTGCGGGCCGAGGTCGCCGCGCGGGTGCTGACGTCCAGCCCGGTGACCGCCGGGCCGGCGCCGGATGCGTTGGACCACAACGTGATCCGCAGCTGGACCTGGTCGGCGGGCGTGGTCGGCGTCGCCGGCGTACCGGACGCCGGCTGCCACGACGACCACTGCCCGCCGGTGTCGGCCGTACGCACGTCGACGGTCGCGCTCGCGCCCGCCGGTACCGTGCCGTCGATCGTGACCGACACCTGATCGACCGGGCCGGCGAGGGTCCGCGGGGTCAGCATCTCCATGCCGTACCCGCGGTCGCCGCCGGCCGCGGCGGGGTGGACGTCCGGGTCGGCGATCGTCACGCCGCCGGCGCCGCGGGCGAGGTTCACCTGGTCCGGCGCGAGGTGGCCCAGGCTTTCGTGCCAGTTTCCGGATGCTCCTGGGGCGGGCACGGGTGCCGGGGACGCGTGCGCCGCGCTGGCCAGGGTCGCCGCGGCGAGTGCCGCGGCGAACACGACCGCTGAGGCTCTGATGGGGATCTTCATGCTGCACCTTCCGCTCGGTGGGGCGGCGAGGGGCTGGCCGACCGGCCGAAACCGATCGCTCCATCGAGCAGCATGCGAACAGGGACTACACGCCCACTACATCCGGTGCCCGACAGGCCGCGGAAGGTGTCCGGCGTACGGCGCCGGGTGGTCGGGCGGGGTCCGGCCGGAGGGCCCCGCCCGACCGCCCGGCGGTCGGTGGGAGGGGATCAGGTACGGGCGGCGAGCGTGCCGGGCAGCCACGCCGCGGCGGTACCGAGGCCGGTCGGCAGCCGGGACGGCACCTGCGGCGCGTTCTGCTGGCGCAGCCGCCGCAGCTCCGGCTCGGTGTACCGGACGCAGTGCTCGTGCCAGGAGAGGATGCCGGCCATCCAGTCCTGCCACGTGCCGGCGTGCTGGGCGAGCGCGGCGCGTACCGGTTCGGCGAGATCCAGCTCCGCGCACAGCGCCGGTAGCTCGACCGCGGCGATGTGCTCGAACTCCCGTACCCGCGCGGCGATCAGGTCGCCGACGACGCCCGCGGCGGTGTGCCGGTCGGTGTCGAGGAAGTGTTCGAGGACGAGCACCATGTTGTGCATCTCGCCCTCGAACTCGATCTCCTTCTGGTACGAGTACAGGTCGTTGACGAACATCGCGACGTCCATCGCCGCGGTGTCCAGCTCGTGCAGGGTGCGGTGCTCGAACAGGTCGTCGGGCAGCGCCTCGGGGTGTCGGAGCCGGGACAGCTGCATCGTCATGTCCGAGCCGAACGTCAGCCGTCGCATCTCGACGTAGTCGACCGGGTCGGGTACCCGGTTCTGCGCCTGGTTGGCGACCTCCCACACCCAGCTCGCGGTCATGTCGTCCACGGCGCGGCGGAACCGCCGCCGGTGCCCCGGCGACATCGGCCCGGCGGTACGGCACCACAGGTCGGCGAGGCCCCGCTCGATGCCGTTCACCGGCTCCGGCGCCGGCTCGTCGGCGAGCGGCATGAACTGCCCGAGCCGCTCGTGGCACGCCTTCGCCGCGGCCACGTCGCGCCGCATTCCGAACACCAGCGGGAAGTAGTCGTCGCCGTACGTACCCCAGGCGAGCCAGTCGCTCGCCAGGTTCAGCTCGTCGAGCTCCGCGTCGGGGTGCAGGCCGGCGGCGCAGTGCGGCAGGTCGATGCCGCGGGTGCGGCGCTCGTCCCACACGCCGCCGACCGCGACCCCGGGTACCGAGTCGTAGAAGCCCATGTCGCCGCACCACCGGGCGGTGTGCTCGCGGGCCTCGTCCAGGTGCGGGCTGTGCCGCACCGGGAACGGCAGGTGGATGTCGGGCACCGGCAGGTGCCCCACCGGCCGGAACTGCCGGTACGCCTGGTGCCGCAGCCGGTGCGCCACACCCGGCCCGAACGACAGCCGTACGCCCGGCGTGAACGCCTCGGTGCCGACACCGCCCACCGCAAGCCCCGGTACGCCGAGCCGGGTGCGCTCGGTGGCGCCCTCGTTCATGTACCGGCTGGACCGGGCGTGCCACTCGTGCCCACCGGCCTGCCAGTCCTGCAACCCCTTCACGTACGCGGCGAGGGCGGCCTGCTCGTCCGGGGCCAGCGCGTGTTCGGCGGCGAGCGCCGGCATCTCGACCAGCGCGGTGTTCTCGAACTGCTCCAGCCGGGACGTCAGCAGGTCGTTGGTCAGGTCCGCGGCGCGCTGCGTCGGCACGTCGAGGAACGTCTCCAGCACGAGCACCGCGTTGGAGTTCTCGCCCTCCTCGCGGACCTCCCGCTGGTACGAGAACAGGTCGTTGCGCAGGTGCACGGCGTCGGCGAAGGTGTCCGCCAGCACCCGGACGGGCCGGGTGGCGGCGACCCGGTCGGGCACCTCGGCGCCGGCGGCGTACTCGACGAGGTTGGCCGACCAGGGGGCGCCGCCGACCCGCCGGCGCATCTGGAGGTACTCGATCGGGTTGGCGATCCGCCCGCGGTTGATGTTGTCGAGCTCCCACATGGACTCGACGAGCAGGTTGTGTGTGGCGGTGACGAAGCGGCGCCGCCAGCCGTCGGACATCGCCGGCACGGTACGCCGCCACAGGTCGGCGAGGCCCGCCTCGGCCGCGTTCGTCGGCTCGGGCGGGTCGTCAGCGAGGAACAGCTCCAGGTGGTCCAGGTACTCCCGCGCGCCGGCCAGGTCCTTCGAGTACTTGAACTGTTCGAGGAAGTGGTCGTCGAAGAAGAAGACCCAGACGTACCAGTCGGTGACGGTGTCGAGGGTCGGGCTGTCGCAGTCGGGGTGGGTGTACGCGCACATCAGCGCGTAGTCGTGCCGGGCCAGCTCCTCCTCGGTCCAGACGACGCCGCCGTGCGGGGTCGGCGCGTCGAGCATGCCCATCTCGCGGGCCCACCCCATGCTGTGCCGCCGGGCGCGTTCGCGGTGCGCGTTCAGCCGAGCCGGGTACGGCAGGTAGAAGTCGGGGAGCGTGAAGGCATTCATGGGCCGCCCTTCGCGTCGTCACGGGGGAATGACTCTCCGCGGGCATACTGTCACCATCTGTTGACAGTCCACAATGCCCAGTACGTGCGGAAATCCGACAACCCGATCGGGGGACCGCCCTCACTCCGCGGTGAGGCCCGCCTCGTGCGCGACGATCGCTGCCTGTACCCGGTTGCGGGCGTCGAGCCGCAGCAGGATCGCGCTGACGTGCGCCTTCACCGTGCCCTCGACCAGATGCAGCCGGCGCGCGATCTGCGCGTTCGACAGGCCGGCGCCGAGCAGCGCCAGCACGTCCCGCTCACGGTCGGTCAACGCCGCCACCTGGTCCCGCGCCGCGGACGCGCGCGCCCAGCTGTCCCGGCCCATCCGCGCGATCACCCGGTGTGCCACCGGCGGCGACAGGTAGGCAGCGCCGTCCGCGACCGCGCGTACCCCCGCCAGCAGCTCGCGCGGGTCGCCGGACTTGAGCAGGAACCCGTTGGCGCCCTCGCCGAGCGCCCGCGCGATGTAGTCGTCCTCGCCGAACGTCGTCAGCATCGCCACCGCCGTCGCCGGCAGCTCGCGCCGGATCCGCCCCGCCGCGGCGATCCCGTCCATACCCGGCATCCGGATGTCGAGCAGCGCCACGTCCGGCCGGTACCGGTGCGCGGCGTCGACGGCGGCCCGGCCGTCGCCCGCCTCCGCGACGACCTCGATCCCGTCGTCGGTGGCCAGGATCGCGGCGATCCCGGCCCGCATCATCGCCTCGTCGTCGGCCAGCAGCACCCGGATCACAGGACGTCCTTCCGGACGAGCCGGTCGCCGGCGAAGCAGACCCGGTAGACGTCGTACGTGGCGAACGGGGTGGCGGTCGAGCGGTAGTAGCGGCAGTCGGCGCCGGGCGGGGCCGGCGGCTCCGGGCCGCGGCGACGGTCGGGCGCCTGCGCGGCCGGCAGTACCGTCTCGGCGGCGGCGCGCGCAGTGCCGACCCGCAGCGCCGCGTACTCGTCCGGATGCAGCGTCGAGCGCGCCGCGGCCACCGCGTACCAGCCGAGGACGGCGACGCCAAGCAGCGCCACCAGCCCGGTCGTGATCCCGACGGGCAGGAGTACCGCGGTGATCGGGCGGCGCGGCGCGCGGGCGGCCGGGGCGGTGTCGTCGTCCGGGTCGGCCGCCGCGTCGCCCGGCACCGTCGCGGTCAGCGTGAACCGGCCGCCGGTGGTGTCCGTGGCCAGCGTGCCGCCGACGGTACGCAGCTCGGCGGTGCGGCCGGCGAGCCCGCGCCGGCCGCCGGCGGCCGCCACCGCCGTCTCGGGCAGCGGGTTCGCGACGGTCAGCACCGCGTCGCCGCCGGCGTACCCGAGATGCACGGTGACGGGGGCGCCCGGCGCGTGCTTCGCCGCGTTGGTCAGCGCCTCGCGCAGCACGTCGTGCAGCAGCCGCCGGGTACCCGCGGAACCGGCCGGCTCGCCGTGCACCTCGACCGCCATGCCGGACTCGCGGGCCCGCGCGGCCAGCGCCGTCAGGTCGTCGGGCGGGGTGTCGGCGGCGGCGTCGTCCCGGAGCAGGTCGATGATCTCGTGCAGCCGGCCCGTCGCCGTGCCCGCCGCGGCGCGAAGCTCGCCGACGGCGCGGCGGTGCGGCTCCGCCAGGTCCGATGCCAGCTCCAGGGCGCCGGCCCGGACGGCGAGCAGGCTCAGTTCGTGGCCGAGCGAGTCGTGCATGTCCCGGGCGATCCGGGTACGTTCGCGCAGCCGGGCCTCGCGGACCGTGGCGCGCCGCTCGTTCGCCCGGTCCTCGGCGACCAGCCGCGCGTGCCGGCTCCGGTAGGTCCCGGCCAGCCACCAGAACACCGCCGCCAGCAGCATCGTCAACGCCGGGTCGAACCACGCCCACCCATCGGACGACCGCAGCTCCGCCGCGAGGACCGCCGCGACGCACATCCCGGCGAGCACCGCGATCCCGGTACGCGTCAGTCCCGCCGCCGCGAGCCGCCGCCCGGCGAGGTAGCTCAGCACGCACAGGGCCGGCAGGGTGAGCGTGTCGTACAGCCAGGGGTGGTCGAGCATCGCGGCGGCGAGGACCAGCACCGGCGGTACGGCGGGCAGCGCGCGGGACAGGGCCACCGCCGCGGTGAGCGCCACGCCCGCCGCGGCGAGCGACCAGCTGGCCGGCCGGTCGCCGCGCCCCAGGTACACCAGGAGGCCGGCGGCGGCGAGGAACAGCCACAGCAGCACGTCCCGCCGGAGGACCGCCGTACCCGTCAACACCGCGTCCACGCTACAAGGACCGATGACCAACTCCCCGGCCGGGCGAACCGGCCCGTGCCGGTCCGCCCGGCCGCCCATCAGCCGGCCGCCGGACGGCGCTGGCGCAGCGCCCACACCAGCCGTACCGCCGGCACGGCCAGCCCGGCGAGCGCCGCGACACCGAGGAACACGACCAGCGAGAGCCAGACGTACAGCAGGTGGTGGAAACCGCCCGCCCGGCCGCCGAACACGAAGCCCACGATCGACGGCAGGCTCACCAGCAGCACCGCCGGCAGCAGGTACGGCACCAGCAGCAGCCAGCGCCACCAGCGGGCCCGCGTCGCCCAGCGGCGGGCCCGGACCAGGCCGAGCACGGCCAGCGCCGCGACCGCGAGCGTCAGCCCGCCGAGCACCCAGTCGACGTACGTGCCGGACGGTCGGGGCTTGCCCGGGTCGTGCCCGGACACCAGGTCGACCAGGCCGTCCGCGAGCTCGGCGCTGTCGTTGTCGAGCGACAGGCCGGTGTTCGTGAGCACCGCGATCCCGTACCCGGAGGCGGGCAGCAGCACCTGCTCGGCGGTGTACGTGAACAGCTCCCCGTTGTGCCGGATCTCGACCGGCTCGCCCGGCATCGCCTGCCGCCGCCAACCCAGCGCGTACTGCGAGGCGTGCGGCTGGGGGGTGTGCGACAGCGCGATCCCGTCGGCGGACAGGATCCGGTGCCCGCCCGGGCCGACGCCACCGGAGTTCTGCGCGACGAGCCAGCGGGACAGGTCCGCCGCGGTGGTGACCACGCCGTGGCTGCCGCCGGTGAACCAGTACGGTTCGGGCTCGGTCAGCACCGCCCCGTACGCCCGGATGTGCCCGCGCGGCAGGGAGTCCAGCGCGCGGGAGGTCAGCACGCTGCGGCTGGCGGACATGCCGAGCGGGGTGAACACGTGCCGCCGCAGGTACGTGTCGTACGACTCGCCGCTGACCAGCTCGACGAGCCGGCCGGCCACCTGGTAGTTCGGGTTGTGGTAGTGGAACTTCGCGCCGGGCGCGCTGTCCAGGCCGGCGCCGTGCAGTCGGCGTACCGCGCCGTCCAGGGTGTTCGGCTGGGCCAGTCGCAGGTCCGGAAACTCCGCGTCGGACATGCCCGACGTCTGGTCCAGCAGCTGCCGCACGGTGATCCTGGCACCGCGCGGGTCGGCCAGCCGGAAGTCCGGCACGTACGTGTGGACCGGCGCGTCCAGGTCGACCTTGTGCTCCTCGACGAGCTGCAGCACGGCCAGCGCGGTGAACGACTTGCTCAGCGACGCGACGGGCATCGGAGTGCGCCCGGTGACCTGCCGGCCCGCCGAGTCGTGCCCGTACCCGGCGACGCGGACCACGTCGCGCCCGTGCGTCACGGCCACCTCCGCGCCGGGCAGGCCGGTGCGGTCCAGGTAGTCCCGCACCAAGGAGTCCACCGCCGCGCCGTCCACCGGCCGGGCCGGCGCCGCCTGCGCCGCCGGCGTACCGACCAGCAGTGTCGCGATCGCCGCCGCCGCGGCCAGGCCGCGGGTCAGCGCCGCGCGCGCCGGCGAGGAATGTCTCGTTCTTCTCATGGCACCGAAGCTATGGACGGCGCCTGGCCCGGGCCTCCGTCGGACGTCGCCGGGTACCCCCGACCTTCGTCAGGGGTGCAGGCGGGACGCGAGCGCCGGCAGCGGGCCGGTCGCGACGTAGCGCGCGTCGTGGCTGAAGTCGAGGTCGGCTCGGGACAGCGGCGGGTGCCACCAGCGGGACAGCACGGCGTCGAGGTCGACGGCGGCGCGCAGCACGGCGGCGAGCCGGGCCCGCGGGCCCGCGCCGCCGGGGATCGCGTCGATGCGCAGACCGGCGCGTACCAGGTGCCCGGCCCTCGTCCCGGCCACCGGTACGGTCGGCAGCGAGGCCCGGCGCATCCCCGCCGACGGCGGTACCCAGAGCTGGCTGCCGTGCACCGCGCGGAACAGCTCCCGGCACACCGCGGCGGCGGTCGCGCCGTCCAGCCAGCCCCGCCAGTCCGCGCCGAGCAGCCGGTCGATCCCGCGGTACACGGCGTACCGGGCGAAGCCCGCGGCGTACCGGTCGGTGGCGTCGGCGGAGGTCGGATCGTCGGCGGCGCCCCGCAGATGTGCCAGTACGTGGTCGAGGGGTTCCACTCCGCGATCATCGCCGACGCCGTGCCCGGCGCCGGACAGGACACACCGGGAGTTGTGAACAGGGACGCGCTACAGCGTGAACCCGGCCGGGAACGGGTCGGTTGGATCGAGCAGGTAGTTGGCCGTGCCGGTGATCCACGCCCGCCCGGAGAACTCCGGCACCACCGCGGGCAGCTCACCGACCGTCGTCGTACCGACGACCCGGCCGGCGAAGCGAGTGCCGAGCAGCGACTCGTTGACGAACTCGGCGCCCTCGGCCAGCTCGCCCCGGGCGTGCAGCTGCGCCATCCGCGCCGACGTACCGGTGCCGCAGGGGGAGCGGTCGAACCAGCCGGGGTGGATGACCATCGCGTTGCGCGAGTGCCGGGCGTCCGAGTCGGGCGCGAGGAACTGCACGTGCTTGCAGCCGGCGATCGCCGGGTCCAGCGGATGGACCGGCCGGCGCTGCTCGTTCACCGCGGCCATCACCGCCAGGCCGGCGGACAGGATCTCGTCCTTGCGGGCCCGGTCGAACGGCAGGCCCACCGCGGCCAGGTCGGCGATCGCGTAGAAGTTCCCGCCGTACGCCAGGTCGTAGCCGACCTCGCCCAGCCCCGGTACGTCCACCACGGCGTCCCGCTCGGCCAGGAACGAGTCGACGTTGCGCAGCGTGACCCGCTCGGCGTGCCCGTCGGCCACCGCCACGCGCGCCTCGACCAGCCCGGCCGGCGTGTCCAGCCGTACCACCGTCTCCGGCTCGGTCACCGGCACCATGCCGGTCTCGACCAGCACCGTGGCGACCCCGATCGTGCCGTGCCCGCACATCGGCAGCAGGCCGCTGACCTCGACGTACAGCACGCCCCAGTCGGCGTCCGGGCGGGTCGGCGGCTGGAGGATCGCGCCGGACATCGCCGCGTGCCCGCGCGGCTCGTCCACCAGGAACCGGCGCAGGTCGTCGAGATGGTCGCGGAAGAAGATCCGCCGCTCCGCCATCGTGTCGCCCGGCACCGGCGCGACGCCGCCGGTCACCACCCGGGTCGGCATCCCCTCGGTGTGCGAGTCGACCGCGCTGATCGTCCGCACCGACCGCATCACGCGCCTCCCCGCACCGCCGTGAACCCCCGCACCGCCGCCACCGCCCGCCTCATGTCACGCGGTGTCCCGGATCGTGGCGATCGCCCGCTCCATCGCCGCGCGTACCTGCCGGTCGTGCTCGGCGGTCAGCGGGCCGCGGGGCGGGCGGCACGGCCCACCGTACCGCCCGACGAGGTCCATGCCGAGCTTGATCGCCTGCACGAACTCGGTCCGCGAGTCCCAGCGGAACGCGGCCAGCAGCGGCTCGTACCGGGCACGGGCGGCGGCGAGGTCACCCGCGCGGGCCAGCTCGTACAGGGCGACGGACTCGGCGGGGAAGACGTTGGGGAAGCCGGCGAACCAGCCCGTCGCGCCCATCAGCAGCGCCTCGACCGTCACGTCGTCGGCGCCCGCGACCACCGCCAGGTCCGGCGCCGCCTCGCGGATCTCCGACACCCGCCGTACGTCGCCGGAGAACTCCTTGACCGCGACCACGTTGTCGATCTGGGCCAGCTCGGCCAGCAGGTCGGGCGTCAGGTCGACCTTCGTGTCGTACGGGTTGTTGTAGACCATCACAGGCAGCCCGACCGACGCGACCGCCGCGTAGTGCGCGACGACCTCGCCGCGGTTGGCCCGGTAAAGCGTCGGCGGCAGGCACAGCACGCCGTCCGCGCCGTCCTCCGCGGCCAGCTCCGCCCAGTGCTTCGCCTGGTGCCAACCGACGCCGTGTACGCCGACGATGACGATCGCGTCGTCGCCGACCGCCTCGACCGCGGTCCGCGCGACCCGGCGCCGTTCGGCGTCGGTGAGCGACGAGTACTCGCCGAGTGAGCCGTTCGGCCCGACGCCGTGGCAGCCGTTGTCGACCAGCCACCGGCAGTGCTCGGCGTACGCGTCGTAGTCGACGGCGAGGCCGGCGGGCGCCTGCGCGTCCGGCACGTACGGCAGGGGCGTGGCGACGACGACGCCGCCGAGGTCCTTGGGCACGTCGGTACTCCTCGCTGTCGTTCGGGCGAGCTGTCGTTCGGGTGCGCGGGTGCGCTGTCGTCCGGGCCGCCTGTCGTTCGGCGAACCGAACGACAGGCTAGGGGTGCCCGGCGCGGGGTGTCAACGGTGCACGGGGCCGTCCGGCCGCGGGTGGGGCGCGTCGTACGCCAGCAGCAGCACCGAGCGGACCGGGCCGGCGGGCGCGTCGTACGCGTGGCGGAGGCGGGCGTCGAAGCTGACGCAGTCGCCCGGCCCCAGGTCGGCCACCTCGCCGTCCACGTCGACCCGCAGCGTGCCGTCCTGCACCACGGTGTACTCGGTGCCGACGTGGCCGAGCGACGGCTGCCGGTCGTGCACCCGCTGGTCGTACACCTCGATCAGGCTCGGGCCGGCCTCGATCCGGCGCAGCAGGCGCAGGTCGACGCCCTCGCCGGCGAGCACCTCCCGGTCGGTGGCGCGAACCACGGTCAGGCCGATCGGCCGGCGGTCGAGCAGGTCCGAGATCGGCAGCTCCAGCGCCCGGGACAGGCTGAACACCGTCTCGATCGTCGGGTTGCCGGCGCCCGCCTCCAGCGCGGACAGGGTCGCCTTGCCGATCTGCGAGCGGCGCGACAGCTCGGACAGCGACAGGCCCCGACCGGTACGCTCCCGGCGCAGGTTCGCCGCCAGCGTGTCCCGGACCGACTCCTCCATCGCCACCCCTTCCGTTCGCTGACCCGAACGCCAGCCTGTCCAAGCGATCGTATCCGCGCCGCGCACGGTCAGTGGCCGGCGGTGGCGCGGCCGATGCGGTCGGCGTACCCGCGGAGCGTCTCGACCAGCTCCGGCGGTCCGTGCACCTCGAACTCGCAGCCGAGCAGCAGCAGCCGCATCGCCAGCCAGTCCAGCGTGTCCGGCGGGGTACGGATCCGGCACCGGTCGGCGGCGAGGCGTTCCGGCTCGCCCAGCGTGGTCCCGGCCCGCCCGACGATCTCGTCGGCCGACGCGTGCAGCGTCACGTCCGCCGCGTACGTCGGACGCAGCCCGTACATCTTGCCGGTGACGAACGCGGCGGCGTCGGTGGCGGGCAGCTCGCGCGGCGCGACGCGTACGCCGGTGCGGCGGGCCCCGGTGATCCGGTCGACCCGGAAGATCCGCCAGTCGGCCCGGTCGGTGTCGTACGCGACGAGGTACCACCGGTGGGCGGCGGCGACCAGGCGGTGCGGCTCGGCCCGCCGCTCGCCCGCGGCGCCGTCCGCGGTCCGGTACGCGAAGCGCACCGCCTCCCGGTTGGCGATCGCGCCGGCCAGCAGCGTCAGCGCCGCCGGGTCGACGCTCGGCCCGGTCGACGGCAGCGGCACCGTCGCCGCGTCGAGGCTGCGGATCCGGTGGCGGAGCCGGTTCGGCAGCACCTGGTCGAGTTTGCCGAGCGCGCGGACCGACGCCTCGTCGATGCCGGAGATCGCCTGGCCGGCCGCGGCCCGCAGGCCGACCGCGATCGCGACCGCCTCGTCGTCGTCGAGCAGCAGCGGCGGCATCGCGGTGCCGGCGACGAGCCGGTACCCGCCGGCCGCGCCCATCGTCGCGCGCACCGGGTACCCGAGGTCGCGCAACCGCTCCACGTCCCGCCGCACGGTACGCAGGCTGACGCCGAGGCGGTCGGCGAGCTCGCCGCCCGGCCACTCGCGCGGCGTCTGGAGCAGGGACAGCAGGGTGAGCAGCCGGGCCGGGGTGTCCGTCATGCCGTGAAGGATGCCAGCCATGTGTGCCAGAAACTGACCTACATGGCCTCTACGGTTGGTGACATCGCCGGGCCGACCGGTCCGGCGACACCCGGCACCGACGTACCGAGGAGCGACATGGGCACGGACATCCGGCCGTTCCGGATCGAGATCCCGCAGGCGGACCTGGACGACCTGCACCGGCGGCTGGCCGCGACCCGCTGGCCCCGGCAACTGCCCGGCGGTACCCGCCGCGGCGTACCGGTCGACCGGCTGCGGGCGCTCGCGGAGCACTGGCACACCGGGTACGACTGGCGCGCCGCCGAGGCCGGGCTGAACCGCTTCCCGCAGTACCTGACCGAGATCGACGGCCACGACGTCCACTTCCTGCACGTACGCTCCGGCCGGCCGGACGCGGTGCCGCTGGTGCTCACGCACGGCTGGCCGAACTCGTTCGTCGAGTTCAGCCGGCTGATCGAGCCGCTGACCCGGCCGGCCACGGGCGGTCCCGCGTTCGACGTCGTGGTGCCGTCGGTGCCCGGGTTCGGCTTCTCCGCGCCACCGAGCGACACCGGCTGGACGCCGAAACGGGTCGCCGGCATGTGGGTCGAGCTCATGCACCGCCTCGGCTACGACCGGTACGGCGTGCAGGGCGGCGACCTCGGCGCGTACGTCGTGCCCGAGGCCGCGCGACTCGCCCCCGACCGCGTCATCGGCGCGTACGTCACCGCCGGGCTCGGCATCCCCTCGCCGGCCGACGTACCGACGCTGACGCCGGACGAGAAGGCGGCGTACGACGCGATGATGTCGGCGGACTGGGTCACCGGCGTCGACCACCACGCGCTGCTGCGCGCCGCGCCGCAGACGCTCAGCTACGCCTGGCAGGACTCGCCGGTCGGGCTGCTCGCGTGGCTGACGCAGAAGTTCACCGACTTCGGCACCAGCGGCGACCCGCTCGACGAGGTGATCGAGGCTGACCTGTTGCTCACCAACGCCAGCGTCTACTGGTTCACCGCTACGTCCGGCACGTCGGCCTGGCCCTACTACGACAGCACCTCGTCGGGCTGGCCGGAGGGGCAGACGGCCGTGCCGACCGGCGTGTACTCCGGGCCGCCCGGGTTCCGCCGCCTCGCCGAGCGGGACAACACCATCACCCACTGGCCGACCGACAACCCGGGCCGGCACCACTTCCCGGCGATGGACGTACCCGAGGCGATGGCCGCCGACCTGCGCGCGTTCTTCGGCCCGCTGGCCCGCTGACCCGCACCGCGGAAGGTCGGCCGCGGGACGGTGACCGGCGCGCGGCGGCCAGCGCCCCACCGCCGACCAGCCAGATCCGCGCCGCGGCGGCGCGCATCGCCTCGTGCGCGACGCGGACGTCGCCCGTGACGAACCGTACGTCGGCGCCGTCCGGGACCGGCAGCTCCCGATGCGTGAACACCCAGCAGGGCGTGTCGCCGTAGTAGCGCCGCCACGCGTCGGGCTCGTGCGCCAGCACCCACTCGTACGTCGTGGCGCCCATCGCCATCGCCCCGACCCCGGCGAAGAACGCCGCGAACCGGTCCCGCTTCGCCGGCGTACCGGGCAGGCCGGTCAGCCAGTCGAGACCGCCGTGCCGGTCCGCGACGTACCCGTCGAGGCTGACCGCGGTGAAGTACTCCGTCGACATGGCGGCCAGTCTGCGCGCGCCGGCTGACAGCACACGTCAGTCCGCGTACACCGGGGTGAGGTCGATGTAGATGCGGTAGTCGTCGATCAGGCCGTCCGCGGTGTGGAACAGCGTGACGGCCGGGACGCTGACCGCACGCCCGTCGAGCCGGTCGTACGTGACGGTCGCCTCGACGATCGTGTCGGCACCGGTCGTCCACTCGCTGCGGATGTCGTGCCGCAGGCCGGCGAGCGTGGCGTAGAACGCGGTGAGGGCGTCGGCGATCGCGTCCCGGCCGGCCAGCGCCGCCTCGTTGGCGAAGGTGAACCGGCCGTCCGGCGTGAACAGCTCCACGAACGCGGACACGTCGGTGGCGTCGACCGCGCGGAACACGCGGCCGGTCAGATCGCTGGGCATGGCGTACCTCCGGGGTGAAGAGTGCGGCCGACCCTAGCGCGTGGCCCCAAACATCACCGGCCGGGTCGCGGCGGCGGGCGCCACGCACGTGCGCGCGTCAGGGAGTCGCCGGGAGCGATCGCGGTAGGCCGAAGGAGGACAGCACACTGTCGTCGAAGCGCGTGAGGGCGCAGATCCGTTGGCCGGACAGGGCGAGGACGTACAGGCCGGTCCCGGGGCGGCCGGCCGGCGTGCGGAGGTACGCGCCGAACGCGGGCTGTCCGTTGGCCCGGGTCGCAACGAGGTCGAACCTGCGGCCCGCGCCGAACAGGCTGGCGCAGAAGTGCGCGACGACGTCCCGGCCCTCGTACTCCAGGGGCAGCGGCGGCATGGACATGAAGACGTCGTCGGTCAGCAGGGTGACGAGCGCGTCGACGTCGGCGGACTCGTACGCGGCGACGAACGTCGCCACGATCGCGTTCTCCGCGGCGGAACCGGCGGCGGGCGGCGGTTCCCGGTCCGCGGCAGGCCCGCTGCGCCGCATGCTCGCGCGTGCCCGCTTGAGCGCACTCTTGACCGACTCGACGGTGGTGTCGAGCATGGCGGCGACCTCGGCCGCGTGGAATCCGAGCACGTCACGCAGGACGAGGACGGCGAGCTGGCGGGGTGGCAGCAGTTGGAGCGCGGTCACGAACGCGAGCGAGAGGGACTCGGTCTGCTCGTGCCGGGCCTCGGGCCCGAGCGGCGGGTTGCCGGCGCCCGCGAGCAGCGCGTCGGGGTACGGCTCAAGCCAGGGGATCTCACCGGTCCCGGTTGGTTCGGGCGGCTCGACGCCGGGGATGTTCCACGACACGGCGGGCCGTCGACCGGCCCGGCGTACCGCGCTCAGACACGTGTTGGTGGCGATCCGGTACAGCCAGGTGCGGAGCGAGGCCCGGCGGTCGAATCCGCCGAGACCGCGCCACGCGGCCAGCAGGCAGTCCTGGAGCGCGTCCTCGGCGTCCTGGAACGATCCGAGCATCCGGTAGCAGTGCACCTGAAGCTCGCGGCGGTGCGGCTCGGTCAGTGCCCGGAACGCCTCCCCGTCCCCCGCCTGCGCCCTCGTAACCAGATCGACTCCGCCCGACTCCACCCCAGCCACCCTTCTCCGCGGTTCGCCGCGTCTCCATCCTGTATGGACGCCGCCCGGGACGCGAAGGGGTCGGTCGGGCGGCGCCCCTTTTCCAGCCCGCGTGGCGTCTGAACGGGTGGTAATCGACCACGCAACGAGGGAGAACCACCATGGGCAGGATCATCGTCAGCGAGAACGTCTCGGTCGACGGCGTCGTGCAGGACCTGTCGGGCGAGGACGGGGCCGGCCGCGGCAGCTGGCTCGCCTGCGCCGACGAGCAGGATCGGCAGGAATGGGCCAGGGGTGGGGCCGCGGAGGCGCTGGCGGCGACGGCGCTGCTGATGGGCCGGCGTACCCACGAGTGGTTCGTCGCGCGGGGCTGGGCGTCCCGGGCCGGCGCGTGGGCCGACCGGCTCCGGGACCTCCCGAAGTACGTCGTCACCACGTCGGCGCTGACCGGTCCCGAATGGGTGAACTCGACCGTCCTGAACGGCGATGCGGTGCGGGAGATCGCCAGCCTGACGCGGCGGGTCGAGGGGGACATCGTCGTGTACGGCAGCGGCCGGCTCGTCCGCACCCTGATCGAGCACGACCTCGTCGACGAGTTGCGGCTGGTGACCTACCCGGTCGTGGCGGGGGCGGGTGACCGCCTGTTCGGTGAGACCAGTGGCCTGAAGCCGCTGCGCCTCGTCCACACCGGCACCGTCGGCGCCGGCCTCGCCGCGCACACGTACCGGCCCGGCCGGGACACACCGTAGAGCGGCTACCAGCGCCAGGAGGTCGCGTACGAGCTGCGGACGATGCGGTTGCTCTGCTCCGGGTGCTCGGTCACCGACGTGACGGCGACGCGGCCCGGGCCGACCAGGCGCAGCCACACGTTGCGGTAGCTGTAGCTGGACAGGAAGAAGCCGCCCGAGCCGCGCGGGTACTCCAGGTGCAGGTGGGTGCCGACCGAGAGGTCGCGGTAGAGCAGGGCGGACGGCTGGATGAGCAGCGGCTCGTTCGGTGCGAGGTCGCGGACGAACGTGTTGCCCGGCCCGTGCAGCATCAGCAGGCCGGGCGCCTCCCGGGCGGTGAACACGTCGCCGAACCGGCCGAGCGGGTAGTGCGTCTCGGTCTCGTCGCCGGACCGCGTCGTGTACCAGACGCCGGTCGACGTCCAGTCGTACGAGATGTTGCCGGTGGCGGCGACGAACCGGTGCTCGCGTACCCAGATCTGCTGGCCGTGGTCGAGTGGCAGGCACACCAGGTCACCGGCGTGGTTGTCGGACAGCGCCACGTGGCCCGGCCCGTGCGCCTCGACCATGAACAGCGGCAGCCCGCCCATGACCCGCTTCCAGCCGCCGGACAGGCCCATGTTCGTCAGGCGGGTGGACGGGTCGGTCCACAGCAGCGAGTGGTGCGAGAAGTAGATCCGGTCGCCGTTCGCGAGGGCGAAGTCGGCCACCGGCACCTGGACGCCCTCGACCTGCACGTACGACTGGCCGAACTGGATCCGGGCCATGTCGGTGATCGGCTCCTGCCGCTGCCACCCCGACGTGCTGACCGCGGCCCGCACGTCGACCGGTGCGCCGCAGCGTACGCAGGAGCGGGCGGTGGGGTCGCTCGCGTGCCGGCAGTACCGGCAGGTGTAGACGTGGGTCTCCGTCATGTCAGCCGGTCCGGTGGTGGACGTACATGGACTGGATGCCGACGCGGCCGGGGCCGGTCATCTCCGCCAGGTACAGCTTGCGGACCAGGCCGACCTTGAGGTCCTGCTGGACCGCCTGCATCTGCACCGAGGCGTCCTTGTACAGCAGGCCGCCCGGCTCGACGAGGATCTTCTCGCCCGGCCGCAGCGTGCGTTCCAGCACGTTGCCGTTGCCGTGCAGCATCAGCATCCCGGGGTACTGCTGGGTGATGAAGCGGTCCAGGTACATGCCGTTGCCGCCGTGCAGGATGTTGGCGAGGCCCTTGATCCGCACGAACGAGTAGCTGACGGAGCCGGCGGCGAGCAGGAACGCGTGCTCGCGTACGTCGATCTCGACGCCCGGCGGCATCGGCAGCACGACGAGCTCGCCCGGCGCGTCCCGGGAGAACGCGATGCGGCCCGGGCCGCTCGCCACCGACAGGACGAACGGCATCCCCGCGAACATCCGCCGGAAACCGCCGCCGGTCTGCATCTGCGACAGCGGTACCCGCTCGTCCTTCCACAGCATCACGTGATGCTCGAAGTACACCCAGTCGTTGGGGGCGAGGGCCAGCTCGGCGACGGGCACCAGCTCGCCCTCCACCTGGCAGACGCTGCCGGAGAAGCGGAACTCGGTCATGTCCCGCAGCCGCGGCGCCTCCCGCCAACCGGAGTCCGAGACCTTGTTCCGCTCGTCGAGCGGCGCGCCGCAGGTCTGGCAGGTCGTGCTGCCGGGCGGGTTCTGCACCCGGCACCACTCACAGGCAATGCGCTCCACCGTGCCCTCCGCTCCGGCCCCCCTGGGCCGGGCACGACGGTAGCAACCGGCGACGAGCCGCCCCACGGGACACCGGTGCGTGGTCGGCGCGCTGCGCATCGTCGACAGATCCGGTAAACGCGGGGTAACGCCGCGGATCAGACGGGTACCGGTTGAGAGGAACGGTCGGCGGGGGTGGGATGCTACGGAATCATCACGACATCGAAGGTTCCATCCCGGGAGGGACGATGATCCTGGTACAGGTCCAGCAGAACTGGCTGTCCGTGCTGACCGGCTCCACCACACCGGACGAGGCCGTGCTGGGCGACTGGCCTGGCGTGGACGAGCGGAGTGTCAAGCAGCACGGCGACGTTCTGGTCGGCATCTACCGCAACACGGTCGTCGCGGTGTACGACATCGACCACGAGAAGACGCAGACCGTGGCCGGCGGCAAGACCCGGTTCGGCGGCACACCGTCGGCCGGGTGGTCGCACCTGCTCGGCCAGCCGAACCCGGGGGAGGCGTGGGGCCCCGGCGGGTTCGCGAAGCCGGTGCAGTACCTCGACACCCGGTCGATCGGGCAGAAGACCGTCGCGCCGGACGTGTTCGGCGGCAAGACCGCCACGATCGACGGCTTCGTGCTGACCGTCGCGCCGTCCGGCGATGCCACGATCCACGTACCCGCCGGTCGCAGCGTCGTCGTCCGCACCGGCTGAGCTCTGCTGAGATCCGTTGCGCGCAACGGATCTCAGCAGGTCGCGCGCATCCGCAGCAGGTGGTCGCGTTCGCGTGCGTTGCCGGCCAGCGCGATCGCCCGGTCGTACGCGGCGGTCGCCTCGGCGCCGCGGCCCAGCCGGCGCAACAGGTCGGCGCGGACCGCGTGGTACAGGTGGTGGCCGGTGACGTCGAGCGGGTCCACGAGGGCGAGCGCCTCGGCCGGGCCGGCCACCTCGGCCACCGCGACCGCCCGGTGCAGCGCCACGACCGGGGTCGGCGTCAGCGCGAGCAACTGGTCGTACAGGGCGAGGATCTGGCGCCAGTCGGTGTCCGCCGCCCGCGCCGCGTCGGCGTGCACGGCGTTGATCGCCGCCTGGATCTGGTACGGGCCGGGCCGGTCGCGGCGCAGGCACCCGCGGACCAGCTCCTGCCCCTCGGCTATCAGCCCGGCGTCCCACCGGGCGCGGTCCTGTTCGGAGAGCGTGACGAGTCGGCCGTCCGGGGTGGTACGGGCGGTGCGGCGGGACTCGGTGAGCAGCATCAGCGCGAGCAGGCCCCGCGCCTCCGGCTCGTCCGGCATCAGCTCGACCAGCAGCCGGCCCAGCCGGATCGCCTCCGCGCACAGCTCGGCGCGGACGAGTGCGTCGCCCGAACTCGCCGCGTACCCCTCGGTGAAGACCAGGTACACCACCGCGAGTACCGCGCCCAGCCGCTCCGGCAGGTCCTGCTCGTACGGCACCCGGTAGGGGATCCGCGCGTCGCGGATCTTCGCCTTCGCCCGTACCAGCCGCTGCGCCATCGTCGGCTCCGACACCAGGAACGCGCGGGCGATCTCCGCCGTCGACAGCCCGCACACCAGGCGCAGGGTCAGCGCCACGCGCGCGGCCGGGGCGAGCGCCGGATGGCAGCAGGTGAAGACCAGGCGCAGCCGGTCGTCGCGCACGGCACCCTCCTCCTCCGGCTCGTCGTGGGCGGCGAGCAGCGCCGCCTCGGCGTACTTCCGGGAACGCGACGCCTCCCGGCGCAGCCGGTCCACCGCCCGGTTGCGCGCGGTCGTGATGATCCAGCCCGCCGGGCTCGGCGGTACGCCGTCGACCGGCCAGCGCCGCAGCGCCTGCGTGAACGCGTCCTGCACGGCCTCCTCGGCCAGGTCGATGTCGCCGAACGCGCGCACCAGCACGGCGACCGCGCGGCCGTACTCCGCGCGGAACACCTGCTCGACGCCGCCCTCGGGCACCCGGTCAGCCCTGGAACCGGAACGGGCGTACCTCGATGGGCAGCGTGGTGGCCTCCGCGATCCGGCGGGCCCAACCCAGCGCCGCGTCCAGGTCCGGTACGTCGACGATGGTGAACCCGCCGATGTGCTCGGTGCCCTCCGCGTACGGGCCGTCGGTGGTGATCACCTCGCCGTCGCGTACCCGGACGACGGTCGCGGCGTCGGGCTGGTGCAGCCCGCCGGAGAACACCCACACACCCGCGTCGCGCATCTCCCGCTCCATCGCGCCCAGCGTGCGCATCACCGGCTCCAGCACCTCGGGCGGCGGCACGACACCGTCGGGCTGGTACATGCTCATCACGTACTTGGTCATGGCTTCCTCCTGTGGTCACCCCTGATACGAACGGGCCGGGCGCGGATCGACACCCCGATCGCGGAATCTTCCACCCGGCCGGTGGGTCGTTGTGCCGATGCGCGCGCGGCGGCGGGCACGATAGCCTCCGGTACCGTTGCGTCGGCCCGAGCCCAGGATGCGTGGAATGACCGGATCTCCCGTCGCGACGGTACGGGCGCTGCGGTGGCCGTGGGTGCTGGGCCTCGGCGCACCGGTGCTCCTCTTCGTCGTCGCCCTGCTCGTCGAGTTCGTCGTGCTGCCCGGCGCCCGCGGCGACGGTGACGTCCCGCCGACGCCGGCCGCGCTGGCCCGCGCCGGCACCGCCGCGCTACGCGACGCGTACGCGGTGCGCTCCGTCGGGGACGTCCTCGCCGGCGGGCGCGTGCTGCACGTCGACCTCACCGTCACGCGCGGCGGCGACACCGTCGGCGCGCTGCGCCTGCCGACCGGCGGCACGGCGCGGCTGCTCGCCGTCGCCGGCGGCACGTACGTCGACGGCGACCGGGCGTGGTGGCTGTCGCTGGCCGCGGACCGTACCGGGATCATGGCAGGGCACTGGGTGAGCGGCGCGCCGTCGGTGCTCGGCCTCGACCCGCGTACCGTGCTGCGGCCCGGCACGCTGGCCCGCGCCCTCGGGACCGTACGCGCGGGCGCGCCGGCCGCGTCCGGGCGTACCGGCCGGATCGGCGCCGCGCGGGTCACCCCGGTCACCACCTCCACCGGCGCGACGCTCTACCTGCGCGCCGGGTCGTCGCCGCTCGCCGGACTCGATCTCCGGCTCGACGGGCGGGACGCGGCGCTCGACGTGACCCCGGTCGACCGGGCCGCCGCCGACCGGGCGCTCGCCGCCGCGCGCCGCTCCGCCGCCACCACCCAGCGGTACGACACGCTGCCCGCCCGGTACATCACGAAGCCCGGCACCGCGAGCTGCGACGGGGCGAGCTGCACCGAGTCCATGCCCGTGACGAACCGCGGTGGCCGGCCCACCACACCGGGCACCGTGTACGGGCGGCTCACCCAGGGCGGCGTGGAGGGTGCGAAGCTCGGCGAGTGCCACGCGCAGATCCCGCCGATCGCGCCGGGGCGTACCGCGACGGTGCGGTGCACGGTGCACGCGTCGCCGGCGGGGCAGGGCTGGTTCCAGTTCATGGCGTTCAGCCCGGGCTGGCAGGGCGACGACCCGACACCGCTGACGACGCTGCTGAACCGCGGGTACGACCTGGACTGGCTGGGCGACGACGACCACCCGGTCGAGGTGCTGCACGCGCTCGCCGGCATCGTCGCGGACCCGGGCTGGTCCCGCAGGAGCGTCGAGCAGACGTGCGGGAAACTGATGCGCGCCAACCTGATCGGCCCGTTCGACCACCTGGTGACGTCCGGCCGGCTGACCTACCGGGCCGCGGACCTCGCCGCCGACGTGCGCGCCGGTCGGCTGTCCGCCGCGGCCCTGACCGAGGCGGTACGCCGCGCCGACGCCGGCACCGCCCGCGTCGCCGTCGGGACCTGGCGCACCGGCGGGCACGCGTACCGGGCCGACGTGATCGACGTCGGCCGGCACGAGACGGTACGCGTGGCCGTCGTCGACGAGTCGTCCGCGGGCGGCGTGGCGGACCGGATCGCGGCGCTCGCGGCGGACGTACCGGCGGTGCCGCCGGGGTTCGCCGCCACGCTGCGGATCACGCTCACACCGCGCGATCCGCTGTACCGGCTGACCGGCGCCGAGCTGCGGGCGGCGCTGCGTCACGCGGGGTTGAGCCGCGCGAAGCTGGGTGCGGTGGGCGGCGTGACGGTCGTCGACGGCGCGGGCGCGGCCGACTTCCGCACCGCGGACTTCTGATCCTCCCGGGATCACGGTGGGGTTGCCAACGCGGGTGCTTTGTCGTGAGAATTCGATTTCTCACCGGCATTGGGGAGATCTGTCATGACCGAATCGGCATCCACGCCCCCGCTCGCCCGTCGTACCGTGCTGCGCGCCGGCCTCGGCCTCGCCGCGGGCGCCGCCGCTCTCACCGTCCCCGGTTCGGCGGCCGCCGCCCGACCGGGCACGAACCGGCCGCTCGCGATCGGCGGTACGAAGATCAGGAACCTGACCGGCCCGGCCGAGACCGGCGGGTACGCGGCGCCGTGGGCGGACCTGGGCATCCCGGCGCGCTGCCCGGACGGCTCCATGCTGTTCGTGTGCGGCGACACGTTCGACGGCGCGACGGTCGGCGCCGCCGACTGGCGCGCGCCGACCGGGCTGCGGTCCAGCAACGGGAACCCGGCCGCGATCGCTATCGACGGCAGCGTCGGCGGATCCCACGCCGTGGGCCTCGTGCCGGAGCCGCACAACCCGGTCGACGGCGGGTACACGACGGCGATCCCGTCCGACGTGTTCACCGTCGGCGACACGATGTACATGCACCTCATGCGCGGCGTCATCTACCGTACCGACCACAGCGACTTCTGGCGTTCCACCGACAACGGCCAGACGTGGGAGTACCTGTGCCTGTGGCCGGGCGACATGTACGGCGGCCAGTTCCAGCAGAAGACGTACGCGGTCGCCGACGACGGCTACTGCTACGTGCTGTCCACGGTGTTCAACCGGGACGTCACCTCCGGCCTGCTGCTGCACCGGGTACCGCAGGACAGTCTCGGCGTGCCCGCCGCGTACCAGCCATGGGGGTACGCGAACGGGGCCTGGGCGTGGGGCAACCCGCCGACCACGATCACCGGCGCGCGGCGGTGGGGCGAGATCTGCTTTCGCGCGATGGCCGGCCAGTACGCGTTCACCTGGCTCAACATGGATCCGTTGTCGATGCGGGCGCAGGTGTTCCCGCTGCCCACGTCGAACCTGTTCACCACGCCGGAGCAGACGATCATCGTGCCGACCACGCCCGGCAACGAGGGCGGGAACGCGGTCGCCAGCCCGTACGGCGGGTTCATCGTCCCGGGCTCCACGTTCGACGATTTCCACATCTGCGTCAGCCAGTGGTACGACGACGTCGACTACCGCGTGATGCACTACCGGATCGACGGCCTCGCGCACTGAAACACGGTGCGGCACGGCCGGAACCGGTCGATGCTGAGCGGATGGAGGTGTTGCAGGACGAGCCGCACCGCCGGGTGGTTCGCATCGGTGACACGGTGCGGCGCCCGACGCAGCCGTGGACGCCGACGGTGCACGCGCTGCTGACCCACCTGCGCGACGTCGGCTTCGGGTACGCGCCGCGCCCGCTCGGCACCGACCCCGAGGGCCGCGAGGTGCTGTCGTATGTGTCGGGGGAGTGCGGCCCGGCCGGCTGGGCGAAGGTGGTCGATCCGGCCGGGCTGCGGGCGTTCGCGCGGCTGCTGCGGGACTACCACGAGGCCGTGGCCGGGTTCGTGCCGCCGCCCGGGGCGAGCTGGGTGACTGGCCCGCACCGGGACGGCGACGTCGTCTGCCACGGCGACTTCGGCCCGTGGAACGTCGTGTGGCGGGGCACCGAGCCGGTCGGCCTGATCGACTGGGACTACGCGCACCCCGCGCCGCGCCGCTTCGACCTCGGGTACGCGCTGGAGTACGTGGCGCCGTTCCGGGACGACGCGGAATGCCTGCGCTGGCTCCGGTACCCGGATCCGCCGGACCGGCGCGCCCGGATCGCGGCGTTCTGCGCGGCCTACGGGCTCGACTCGGCCGACGGGATGGTCGACGCCGTGCTCGACGCGCAGCGTGCCGGCGCCACCCGGGTACGCGAGCTGGTCCGGCGAGGCCGCGAGCCGCAGGTGACCTGGGCGCGGAACGGTCACCTGGCCGAGCTGGACCGCCGCATCGCCTGGGCCGAGCAACACCGTCACCTGGCGGAGTGACCCGCCGGGTCGCCCGGTGTGGCTCTGGCGCCGTCCGGGGCGCCGCGGTGCCGTCAGCGGTGGCGGGAGGCTTCGGCGCCGCCAGCGTGCGGGCGACCGTCGCGGGTCAGCGGCGGCGGGAGCTGGCCCGCACGTGCAGCTCGGTACGCAGGGTCGCGACGGTCGACGGGCGGTCGGGCTCGTCGATCCGTGACTTCAGCAGCAGCGCCGCCGTGCGCCCCAGCTCGTACGTCGGCTGCGTCACGGTGGACAGCGGCGGCCGGATGAACGTCGCCCACGGCACGTCGTCGAAGCCGACCACCGCGACGTCGTCCGGCACCCGGATCCCCTTGTCCGTCAGGAACTCCAGCGCTCCGACGGTCATCAGGTTGTTGGCGACGAACACCGCGTCGGGCCGCGCGGACATCAGGTCCGCCATCGCCTCGTACCCGCCGCGCTCGCGGAAGTCCGCGTGCCGCTCCAGGCCCGGGTCGGGGGTGCGGCCGGCGGCCCGCAGCGCGGCGCGGAACCCACGCAGCCGCTGGCTCGCCGTGGACAGCCGGGACGGGCCGGTGATGCAGGCGATCCGCGCGTACCCCTCGTCGACGAGGTGCGCGGTGGCCTCGCGGGCGCCGTGCTCGTTGTCGACGAGCACGGTGTCGAGCGCGATGCCGCGGGGCCGCCGGTCGATCGCGACGACGGCGCGACCGGCGTCGAGCAGCGCGCGCACGTTCGCGGTACGACTGGTCGGGGAGACGATGAAGCCGGAGATCTGGTCGGCGAGCAGGGCCGTGACGTACCGCTCCTCCTTGTCGGGCTGCTCGTCGGAGTTGCACAGCACCACGGAGTATCCGAGGTCCTGGCCGACGTCCTCGACCCCGCGGACGACGGCGGTGAAGAACGGGTTGTTGATGTCGGAGATGATCACGGCCCACAGGTTGGTCGTGCTGCGCCTCAGGTTGCGCGCCAACGAGTTCGGCCGGTAGCCGAGTGCCGCCGCCGACTCGCGTACCCGCGCGGAGAGGGCCGCGTCGACGCCCTCGTGCCCGTTGAGCACGCGCGAGACTGTCGCCGGTGACACCCTGGCGTGCCGGGCGACATCGTAGATGGTGGGCATGCCGACCATGGTCCTCCATCGCCTCCGTTGCTCCGCCGACCGGGTGCCGTACCGCGCCCGTCGCCCTTGACGGCCAGCAGCGGCGCACCTAGGTTATCGAGAAATCGGTTTCTCATTGCTAACACATCCTGTGAAGAGTTGTCGCGAAGAGTTGTCGAAGCCGAGTCGGAGGCGGGCATGCACGCAGGCGGCGGAACGTACGGGATCTCGGCGCTGACCGGGGGCCGCAGCCGCTCGATCAGCCCGGAGAACCCGACCGGCGCACCGGGCGCGGGCGGCGCGGCCACCAAGGGCACCGGCGCGCACGCGGCGCGCGAGCTCGGCCCCGGCTGGAAGGTCTCGCCCAGCATCGAGGTCGGTGCCGGCACCACCGTCGTGCTCGGCGAGATCGAGGGCCCGGCCACGATCCGGCACGTCTGGCTCACCACGCACCGGGACAACTGGCGGTCCCTGGTCCTGCGCGCCACCTGGGACGACGCCGACACCCCGGCGATCGCGGTACCGCTCGGCGACTTCTTCTGCTCCGGCTGGGGCCGCTTCGCCCAGGTCAGCTCCGCGCCCGTCGCGGTCAACCCGAACGGCGGCTTCAACTCGTACTGGGAGATGCCGTTCCGCCGCTCCGCGCGGATCACCCTGGAGAACGTCGGGGCCGAGCCCGCCGTCGTGTACTTCCAGATCGACTACGAGCTGGCCGACGTCGGCGAGCACGCCGGGTACCTGCATGCGCAGTGGCGGCGCAGCAACCCGTTGCCGTACAAGGAGGTGCACCCGGTGCTGACCGGGGTGACCGGCGCCGGGCACTACGTCGGGACGTACCTCGCCTGGGGCGTGAACTCGACCGGCTGGTGGGGCGAGGGCGAGATGAAGTTCTTCCTCGACGACGACGCGGCCCTGCCGACGATCTGCGGTACCGGCACCGAGGACTACTTCGGCGGCGCGTGGAACTTCGACGTGCCGGGCCAGGGCTACACCGCGTACACCACGCCGTACCTGGGGCTGCCACAGGTCATCCGCCCCGACGGCCTGTACGACAGCCAGCAACGGTTCGGCATGTACCGCTGGCACATCCCGGACCCGATCCGGTTCGAGCGTGGCTGCCGGGTGACGGTGCAGGCGCTCGGCTGGCGTTCCGGCGGCAGGTACCTGCCGCTCACCGACGACATCGCGTCCACCGCCCTGTGGTACGGCGCCGATCCGGGCGGCGCACCCGGCGGCGAGCTGGGCGCCGACGCGCTGGAGGTGTGCTGACATGGCGGGGATCCGGCGCCGTTCCTTGTTCGCCGCCGGTGCGGCCGCGCTCGGCGCACCGGCGCTGCTGACCGGCTGCGGGAAGTCCGGCAACGCCAAGGAACTGACGTTCTGGAACTTCTACGCACCGAACCCGAATCCGGGTGATCCGACCCTCGCGGCGCAGAGCAAGTGGTTCGAGGACATGGTCGCCGGCTGGAACCGCGAGAACGAGACGAAGATCCGCCTCCAGTACGTCACGATCCTCGGCACGCCGAAGCTCGCCACCGCGTTCGCCGCCGACGAGGGCCCGGACATCTTCCTGATCAGCCCCGGCGACATCCTCCGGTATTACAACGCCGGCGTGCTCACGGACCTCACGCCGTACCTGACGAAGGAGGCGATCGACGACTTCTCCCGGCCGAACATGGACACCCGGCTCGTCGGCGACCGGGTGTACGCGCTGCCGATGGAGATCGAGCCGCTCGCCATGTTCTACAGCAAGCGGGTGATGGAGTCGGTCGGCGTCACCGGCGACAGCGACCTGCCGACGACGTGGGACGAGATGCTCGGGCTCGGCGAGAAGCTGAAGCGGGAGAAGAAGCCGCCGATCGTGTTCTGCGCGGCCCCCGGCTACTACCAGAACTTCACGTGGTACCCGTGGATGTGGCAGGGCGGCGGCAACGCGGTGTCCGCCGACGGCAGGCACAGCGGGTTCGACTCGAAGGGCGCGGTCGACGCGCTGAACCTGTACAAGCAGACGATCCAGCGCGGCATCGCGCCGCGGGTCGAGCCGGCCAACGCGGACGGCGCGCTGGCGCTGATGCAGGGATACGCGGCGGCGTACCACACGGGCATCTGGTCGGTCGCCGAGTTCCGCCACCGCAAGCCGGACTTCCCGTACGGGGTGTTCGCGCCGCCGACCCCGCCCGGCGGTACGCCGAAGACGGTGCTCGGCGGCTGGGCGTTCGTGGCGAACGCGCGCGGCCGGGACCCGGAGACCGCGGCGAAGTTCTGCACCTGGGCCATCGGGTCGATGAGCCAGGACTCGATCGACCGCGTCGTCGACTGGTGTACCAAGGCGAAGGCGGACATCGCGCCCCGGAAGTCTGCACTGGACAAGGGAACCCGGGACGGCGGGTACGACAACGAGATCATGCGGAAGTTCAAGGACGAGATCTTCCCGACCGGCCGGGGCGAGCCGCGCTACCCGCCGGTGGTGTACAAGGCGATCTCGGACGCGATCCAGGCGTGCCAGCTCACCGGCGCCGACCCGCGCCAGCAGGCGGAGCTGGCGTCGAAGCAGATCGACGCGTACCTGAAGAGCTACGAGGGGGGCAGGATCCTATGACCGCGGTCGCGCAGGCGCCGGCGGGCACCTCGTCGGCGAGGACCGGGCGGCGGCCGGCGAGCCGCCGGCGGCGGGAGACGGTCGCCGCGATGCTGTTCCTTGCGCCGGACATGCTGGGGCTGCTGGTGTTCCTCGGCATCCCGATGGTCGCCTGCCTGGTGCTCGGCTTCTTCCAGGTCGACGGCTTCGGCGGGTACCAGTGGATCGGGCTCGGCAACTACGAGCGGATGTTCGCCGATCCGCTGTTCCTGCACAGCCTCCGGACCACGTTGCTGTACCTGGTGATCCTGATCCCCGGCCTGTTCGTGGTGAGCCTGGCGCTGGCCCTGCTGGTACGCCAGCGGTTCCCGCTCGTCGGGCTGGTACGCAGCATGTTGTTCGCGCCGAACGTGGTGAGCCTCGTCGTCGTCGCGCTGGTGTGGAAGTTCATGCTGACCGACCAGATCGGCGTGATCGACCGGGTGCTCGGGTTCTTCGGCGTCACCCCGCCCTCCTGGCTCGGTACGCCGCACTGGGCGCTCGCCAGCGTGCTCGTCGTGACGATCTGGTTCGCGATGGGCTACTACATGCTGATCTTCCTCGCCGGACTCCAGGACATCCCGCGCGAGTACTACGAGGTGGCGAAGCTCGACGGGGCCGGGCCGTGGCAGACGTTCCGGCACATCACGTGGCCACTGCTCAAGCCGACGAGCTTCTTCATCCTGCTCACCTCGACCGTGTCGATGATGACCGGCGGCCTCGACCTGCTGTACGTGCTGACCAGCGGCGGCCCGGCCAACTCGACCACGCTGATCATCTACTACATCTACCAGCAGGCGTTCGTGTACGGCGAGTTCGGGTACGCGTCGGCGATCGGCGCCTTCCTGGTGGTGATCCTGCTGATCTGGTCGGCGGCGCTGTTCGCGCTGACCCGGGGAGGGCGGTTCAGCGATGGCGACAAGTGAGCTGACGACATCCGACCGGGCGGCGCCCGCGGTACGCGCCAACCGGCCGTCCGGGCGGGGCCGCCGCGCCACGGCGCTGACCGTCGGCGCGATCCTCGCGCTGATGACCGTCTTCCCGCTGCTGTGGATGCTGACCTCGTCGGTGAAGTCCGGCGACGAGGTGCTCAGCACGAACCTGCTGCCGCACCACGCGACCCTGTCCAACTACGCGTACGTCTTCACCCAGGTGCCGTTCGCCCGGTACCTGCTGAACAGCCTCATCGTCTCGGTCGTGGTGACCGTGGTGGCGTTGTGGTTCCACTCGATGGCCGCGTACGCGTTGGCCCGGCTGCGGTTCCCCGGCCGGGACACGCTGTTCCTGGTGATCTTCTCCACGCTGCTGGTCACCGCGCCGGTCATCCTGGTACCGCTGTTCCTCATCGTGCACACGCTCGGCCTGCTCGACTCGTACGCGGGGCTCATCATCCCGGCGATCTTCAACGCGTTCGGCATCTTCCTGCTGCGGCAGTTCTACCTGTCGATACCGAGCGAGCTGGAGGACGCGGCGATCGTCGACGGCTGCTCGTACTGGCAGATCTACTGGCGGGTCATCCTGCCGCTGTCCCGGCCGGTGTTCGCGGCGCTGGCGGTGCTGTTCTTCCTGGCCAACTGGAACGCGTTCCTCTGGCCGCTGATCGCCACGAACTCGCAGAGCCTCAACGTGGTCCAGCTCGGCATCGCCTCGTTCCAGCAGGAGCACGCCAACAACTGGAACTACACGCTCGCCGCGTCGACGATCGCGGCGATCCCGACGCTCGGGCTGTTCGCGTTGTTCCAGCGCCGGATCGTGGAATCCATCAAGACCTCCGGCTTCAAGTAGGCCGACGGGTGGGGCCGGAATCGCGGCCCCACACCGCATCCGTCAGTCGTAGTAGACGGCCAGCTCGGCGATCGACGTGAACGACTCCGCGCCCCCCGGTACGCCGTAGAGCCGGACGCCGTCGCCCCACGTGTCGTCGAACCGGAACGTGTACGTCACGTTCGTCCCGGCCTGCGCCGAGGACGGGTACGCCGGGTCGACGCTCGATCCGGTGACGTCCACCCACGTCTGGTTCTGCCGTACCTGCACGCGCAGGTCGCGGGCGAACCAGCCGCCGTCGGCGAACATCGTCCCGGTGGTGTAGACGACCCGGTTCACGTGGTACGCCCGCGGCCAGGTGTGGCCCCACTGGTCGGAGTCCTTCGCCGTGCCGTCCCAGGAGTCCTCGCCCGCGACGGCGTTTCCGTCGTTGAGGTAGTCCAGGTGGCCGTAGTGCGACGTCTTGTCGATCGGCACCGTGCCGGCGGCACGGGCCAGGTTCGCGCCGGCGTCGCGCGGATTGTCCGGCGTGGTCGGTTGCCACGGTGTGACCACCAGCCGGCGCAGCGAGAAGTCGTAGTTGCTGGGGCCGGCGTCGCCGCCCACGAACCAGTTCGCCTGGACCCACATGGTGCGTCCGTCGGCGCTCACGTACGCCGACGGGATGGTCGTGGCGTACCCGCCGTTCTTCGGTCCGGGCGCCGCGCCCCACCACGGGTACGGGCCGAAGTCCTTGTGCAGGAACAGTTTCCACGGGCCCCACGGCGCGGGAGCTTCGTAGAACTCGAACGTGTACTCGGTCCACGACGTGTAGAGGTAGCGGTCCAGGCCGGGGTTGTAGAGCACGCCGCCCTGCGAGATGACGCTGATGTTCGTCGGACCGTTCTTCGGGTTGTTGGAGATCGCCGGGTAGACCCGGCGGTCGTCGTGCAGCACCGCGACCTTTCCGTCGATCTCCGCCGTCCACTGTGGAGTGCCGCCGGACGTGCCGGCGAAGAACCGCCACGCCGAGCGGTCCTGGATCGCGCCGACCGGTACCCGCGCCAGGTACACGTCGACCGGGTCCGCCACCGTCCCGGCGTACGAGTCGCGCCAGTTGCCGTCCAGCCCGTACGCGTAGACGTAGCCGGCGTCGGCCGGGCCGAGCACGTCGCGGTGCCGGGAGCTCTGGCCGAAGTCGAGGAAGAAGACGGTCGTGAACACGTGGTCGGTGAACATGGGCGCGGCGGTGCGCGTCCACGTCGCGCCGCCGTCGGTGGAGCGGGCGATGCTCGCCGCGGGCGCGTCGTCGAACGGGTTGGTGTCACCGGACTTCAGGTCCTGCACCGCCAGGTACAGCTCGTCGTGGCCGTCACCGTCGCCGTCGATCGCGATCATGCCGGTCGGTTTCCGGTTGTACTGCGCGGGATCCGACCACACCGGGCCGATCGCGTCGCCGGCGGCTTGGCGGACGCCGGTGATGCCGTCCGGCGGGGCGCCGCTGATCCGGTTCGCCACCACGTCCAGCCACGGTTGGTCGGAGAAGCCGCGGCCGTCGCCGTTCGCCGCGTAGAGCGCGCCGTCGTCGGCCCAGGCCGACGGCCACAGGTCGCCGTCGCTGGCGGTCGACACCTCCGCCGCGTACGGGAGCGAGACGGTGGCGAAGAACGTGCTTGCGGGCTCGACGACGCCGGCCGCCCGCCTCGCCGGCCGCGCCCACGCCGGTACGGCGCCGGCGGCCGCCACGGGCACCGCGGCCAGCCCGCCCAGAATGATCCCACGTCGCGACACGCCCATGTCGTACCTCCGGGTAGAAATCGATTTCTCACCACCCTAGGACGACACGGGTGACCTGTCCATGTCCGTCACGGTTTGACGGCGAGGAACCCGAACGCGGCCAACAGCACCAGATGCACCGCCGCCTGCAACCGCGTCGCCCGACCCGGCACCACGGTCAGCACGCTCACCACCACCGTCAACGCCAGCAACACCATGTGCAGCGGCGACAGGCCGAGGATCAGCGGGCCCGGCAGCCAGATCGAGGCCAGCGCGATCGCCGGGATGGTCAGGCCGATGCTCGCCATCGCCGAGCCGTACCCGAGGTTCAGGCTGATCTGCACCCTGTCGCGCAGCGCCGCCCGGGACGCCGCGAGCGTCTCCGGCAGCAGCACCAGCAGCGCGATCACCACGCCCACGAACGACGGCGGGAAGCCGGCCGCGCGTACCGCCGACTCGATCGCCGGGGACTCCACCTTGGCCAGGCCGACCACCGCGACCAGCGCCAGCAGGAGCTGCCCGAGGCTCGCGACCGCCGCCCGCCCCGACGGCCGCGGCGCGTGCTGCTCCTTCTCCTCGGCGCCGCCGGTGTCGACCGGCAGGAAGAAGTCGCGGTGCCGGACGGTCTGGGTCAGCACGAACACCAGGTACAGGGCGAGCGACGCGACCGCGGCGAACGTGAGCTGCGCGGCCGAGAACTCCGGCCCCGGCCTGCTCGTCGTGAACGTCGGCAGCACCAGGCTCAGCGTCGCGAGCGTGGCCAGGGTGGCCAGGGCCGCGCCGCTGCCCTCCGGGTTGAACCGCGTCACGCCGTACCGCACGGAGCCGAGCAGCAGCGCCAGCCCGACGATGCCGTTCGTGGTGATCATGACCGCGGCGAACACGGTGTCGCGCGCCAGCGACGAGGAGTCCTTGCCGCCCGAGACGGTCAGCGTGACGATCAGCGCCACCTCGATCACGGTCACCGCGACCGCGAGTACCAGCGAGCCGAACGGTTCGCCGACCCGGTGCGCGACGACCTCCGCGTGGTGCACCGCGGCCAGGACCGACCCGGCCAGCAGCACCGCGACCAGCGCGACCGGTACCGGACCGAGGTGCCGGCCCCACGCCACGACCAGCGCGACGACCGCGACCAGCGGTACGAGAAGCTGCCAGGACACACGCAGACGCATGGACTCCACCCTGGCAGACACGTCCGGTGGTAACAGACAAATCGGCGATCCGGTGGGACGCCGCGACTGCCGCGCGACACGGCTGTGTCATCGTGTCGCGGTGGCGGGATGGGAGCGGATCACCAAGGCGACCGGGATGGAAGTGGCGGCCGGCGCGCTGTTCGGCGTGGGCGTGCTGTGCGGCGCGACCTCGCTGCTCCGGGTCTTCCGGTACGGGGCCGAATGGGCGGGACTCGCCGCCGCGTACGCGTTCGTGGCGGTCGTGCTCGTCTGGCTCTGGCGCCGGATGCGCGTCGGCCTGTACGTCTCGGCACACGGCGTCCGGATCCGCGGCCTGACCCGCACCCGTACCGTGTCGTGGCCCGCGGTGGCCCGGGTCGAGGTCGTCGGCGGACCGGCCGCGCTGCGGGACCGGATCCGGCTGGTACTGGCCGACGGTACGGTCGTCGACACGCCCGTGCAGCGGTCCGGCGGTTGGCGTGAGCCGGTGGCGATGACCGAGACGTGGCGGCCCGGGTGGTCGGAACGGCTGAAACTGGCCGGACCGGCGCTGCGCAGCGACGACTTCGACCGGGCCGTCCGGGCGCTGCGGGTACGACAGGCGGCCGTCGCCGCCGACTGACCGTCCCGAAGCCGACGGCGAACGGGCGACCGTACGGCATTCCCGCCACCCGGCGCCCGGGCGGCGTCGATGATGGGTGCATGTGCCGCTGGCTGGTGTACACGGGGTCGCCGATCCGACCCGAAGAGGTGCTTTACAAGCCGGACCACTCGCTGATCGACCAGAGCATGCACGCCCGGATGGGCGCTACCACGCTCAACGGCGACGGGTTCGGCCTCGGTTGGTACGACGGGCCGCGCCCGCCGGGGGTGTTCCGCGGCATCGGGCCGGCGTGGGGCGACCGCAACCTGCGGGAGCTGTCCGCGCACCTGGACAGCGGCCTGTTCTTCGCGCACATCCGGGCGTCGACCGGCTCGGCGGTACAGGAGACGAACTGCCACCCGTTCCGCTACCGCGACTGGCTGTGGATGCACAACGGGCTGATCCGGGACTTCCCCAAGATCAAGCGGCAGCTGGCGCTGAGCGTGCAGCCCGAGCTGTTCCCGCACATCGAGGGCAGCACCGACTCGGAGATGATGTTCTACCTCGCGATCAGCTTCGGCCTGCGGGACGACCCGGTCACCGGCGTCGCCCGGATGGTCGGCCACGTCGAGCGGGTCGCCGCCGAGCACGGCATCGCCGACCCGATCCAGATGACCGTCGCCACCTCCGACGGCACCCGCGTGTGGGCCTTCCGGTACTCCAGCCAGCGGCAGTCCCGCTCGCTGTTCTACTCGCGGGACATGACCGCGCTGCACGAGCTGTACCCCGACAACCCGGTCTTCTCCCGGTTGTCGCCGGAGACCCGGATGATCGTCTCCGAACCGCTCGGCGACCTGCCCGGCGCCTGGCAGGAGGTGCCGGAGTGGAGCTACGGCATCGTACAGCCCGGCCCGGACGTGCTCGCCGACTTCGAGCCGATCCCCGCCTGACCCGGGTCCGCGCCGATCGCCCGGTAGAACTCGGCGATCGCGACCGCGTTGTACGCGACGGGGTCGAACGGCGGGTTGGGCACCGCGCCGCCCAGGTACGCGCGCAGGCCGTCGGCCAGGTCGGTGACGGTGGGCGGGACGACGAGGCCGGTGCCGTCCGGCAGCGAGCCGCGTACGGAGGCGAACGCGGTGGACACCACCGGCAGGCCGAGCGTCCTGGCCTCCAGGATCACCATCGGCTGGCCCTCGTAGTCGCTGGACAGCACGAAGCAGTCCGAGCGGGCGAGCACCGCGTACGGGTTGTCCTGGTGGCCGGCGAGGGTCACCGCGTCGGCCAGGCCCAGCCGGGTGACGCGGGCCGCCAGCTCGTCGCGCAGCACGCCGTCGCCGATCACGATGAGCCGGGTGGCCGGATTCTCCTTGTGTACCAGGGCGAAGGCGTCTACCAGCCGGGCGTGGTTCTTCTCCGGTGACAGCCGACCGACCGTGACGAACGTGGTGACCCCGGGCGCCTCGGCGACCAGGTCGGCCAGCCGTACCGACGGCCGGGCGGGCTGCTCGGCCGGCTCCACCCACGTGCCGGACGGGACGGGCTCGTCGGCGTGGGCCTCCTCGTCGACCCGCTGTTCGTCGGCGATCGCGCGCCGCACGTACGCCTCGCCGGCCATGGTCAGGATCCGGTGGTGATCGAGGGTGTTGACGGCGGACACGAACCGGTCCGGCTCCGCGTAGGCGGCGAGGCCGGCGCGGTTCACGTCCGCGAGCGCCGGCGACACCGACACGAGCCGGTCGAACCCGCGGTACATCGTGAACAGCGCGCCGAGCCCGCGGCGCAACGGCTGCCGCCCCGCCACCTCCTTGAGCCGGTCGGCGGCCAGGTCGTTGTGCAACCAGACCGTGTGGCTCTTCGCCTTGCCCTGCAACAGAAGGAAGGCCCACATCGGGCTGTACCCGCTGAAGTCGACGATGTGGTCGAACTCGGTCGGGCCGAAGCACCGCCCCCACTCGTCGGCGAACATCGACCGCATCGCGTCGGCGTCCACGAACCGGTCGCCCAGCCCGCGGGACAGCAGCCGCCGCTTCGCCAGCGTGTACCGCTTACTGCCGTTGACGCCGCCGATCCGTGGGAACAGCCGTACCCGCGGGTTGATCGCGGCCTCGCCGGCCCGCCGCTGCGCGCTCCGCCCGTGGTACGAGTACAGCGCCGAGACGTCGAAGCGGGTGTGGTCGATCGCGTTGAGCAGGTTGAGCGCCGAGGTCGTGATGCCGTTGGGGCGCAGCCCGCCGAGGTACACGAGGATCTTCTCGCGGCCGTCGGTGAAGTCGGTGCGCACGTCGTACCCGTCGCGACGGCCGCGGAACACCACGTCGACGACCCGCCGGGTCACGTCGCCGTCGTCGCGCGGGCAGTACTCCGCGGCCGTCTTGGCGTACCGGGGGCCGTGCGTGACCATCGGGTCGGCCGCGCCGCCGGTACCGAGGTTGCGCAGGTGCTCGGCGAGTGTGGCGACCGAGTCGGTGACCGGGCCGGGCCAGTCGGCCGGCGGCACGTACAGCCCGCGGTCCTCGGCGTAGCCGGCGAGGTCGGGCACGTGGTGCAGCACGGGCCGCCCGGTCGCGAGGAAGTCGTAGGCGATGCTGGAGTAGTCGGTGACGAGCGCGTCGACCGCGCCGAGCACCTCGTTGGTCGGGATGTCGTTGGGTACCAACATCTCCCGCAGGGCGGGGTCGGCGGCGGCGGGCGCCGCGACGACCTGGTGCACCTTGAGCAGCACCCGCCAGCCGGCACGTCGTACTCCGCGGTTGAGCTGCGTCACGACCTGCCGCAGCTCGTCGACGTCGGTGTCCGGGGCGTAGAACGACGCGCCCTTCCAGGTCGGCGCGTACAGCGCGATCTTCTCGCCGACGTCGAGCGCGACACCGCGCTCGGCGAGGCGTAGCAGCGTCCCGGCGCGCTGGACCGGACCCTGTACCTGCCGGTCGGTGCGCGGCAGCCCCTCCTGGACGATCGCGCCGCGGAACACGCCACGCAGCTTGTACGCCGACTCGTACATCTCGCGGGTCATGAACTCGCTGCCGGACAGCAGGTAGTCGGCGTGCAGGAAGTTGCGGAGGATGTTGCGGGTGTCGGGCCCGCCGCCGGGCACGTGGTACCCCATCTTCTTCAGCGGCGTGCCGTGCCACGTGTTGAGGTAGACCTGGCCGGGCCGCTTCGCGAACTGCCACGGGAACGTCGAGTTGTTGACCAGGTACCCGCTGGTCGCGAGCGCACGCCAGTACGCGGGGGAGTCGTGGCGGACGAAACTGACGTTGCGGTGCCCGCGGAACTCGCGGATGGTCCGGCGGTACCGGCGGAAGTCGGAGAGCACCCAGACGTGCCTAAGGTGCGCCAGGTCCGGCGCGTCGAGCAGCCCCCGGAACACGGCCTCCGGGTTGCAGAGCATGCCGTTGCCGGAGAACGACTCGTAGAGCACCGTGTCGGACCGGACCGGCCGGGAGCGCCAGAACGCGTGCCACTGGTAGTCCCGGACGATCTCCGTCCGCCGCCGGATCCGCCGCAGCATTCGTGGCATTCGGCCTCCCTGTCGACCGTCTCCGTTTGCCTTGCCTGTACTGAGCGTTTGCCGGCCGGTAACAGTTGCAGGAAGTCGCCTTGCCGACATCGTGCAACCGGCCGGGCCGCTCAGGCGTCACTGCGCCGGACCGTACGGGCGGCCGCGCACATCTCCCGCGCACCCGCCGCACACGCGGCTCCGCCCCGGGCGCCCCGCCCGGCCTCGGCCGTACGACCGAGGCCGGGCGATCCGCGCGGCGCCGGCCGGCGCCCGATCGGTGTCCCACGCTGCCGGCCGGACCCGCCGCGGACGACACGGATCGGGCCGATCGGGCGTTCCGCTGGCCCCGCGACCGGCGTCAACTGATCGATATCGGTCGTTGCCCTGTGAGGTCGCCATGCGGGATCTGGCGTCGCTGAGCCGCTTCCGCCCGGCTCGTACGGTTGTCGGGTGTGCCGCGGCAGTCCTGCTCGCCGCCGCCCTGGTGGCTCCGGCGAGCGCCGCGTCCGCGCCCCGGGTGGTGTCCGACAACCCGGCCGACTGGACGCCGCACGCGCTGGACGGTTCCGTCAACCAGGTCCTCCAGCTCGGCACCCGGATGTACGCCGCGGGCTCCTTCACCCAGGAACGCAACGCGTCGTCGAGCACCGTCCTGCGGACCCGGTCGCTGATCGCGTTCGACGCCCGTACCGGCGTGCTCGACACCCGCTTCCACCCGAACCTCGACGGCCCGGCCGCCACGATCGCCGCCGCCGCCGACGGCAGGTCGCTGTACGTCGGCGGTTCGTTCACCCACGCCGGTTCGACCCGCACGCCGTACCTGGCGCGGCTCGCCGCCGACACGGGTACGCCGGTGTCCGGGTTCCGGCCCGCCGCCCTCGACGGCCCCGTCTCCCGGATACTTCTGCTCGGCCGTCGCCTGGTCGTCGGCGGCTCGTTCGCGAAGGTTGCCGGCGTGGCCCGGCCGGCGCTCGCGTCGCTGGACCCGGGTACCGGCGCGGCCACGGCCGACATCAACCTGCGGCTCGCGCAGCCGCGGGTCAGCGCCAACGGCGCCACCGCACCTCTCAAGATCACGTCGCTGGCCGCCACGCCCGACGGGCACCGGCTGATCCTGGCCGGCAACTTCGGCAGCGTCGCCGGCCAGCACCGGTACCAGCTCGCCGTCGCCGACGTGACCGTGAACCCGGTCCGGCTGGCCGCCTGGACCACCAACCGGTACCAGCCGCCCTGCTACAACAGCCACCCGACGTACGTCACGGGCGTGGCGGTCGCACCGGCCGGCACCTGGTTCGTGGTCGTCACCACGGGCGGGGCGACGAAGGGCACGCTGTGCGACTCCGTCGCGCGGTTCGACCTGGCCGGCAACGGCACGCCGGCCTGGGTCAACTTCACCGGCGGAGACACCCTGCTGTCCGCCGCGGTCACGACCGCCGCCGTGTACGTCGGCGGCCACCAGCGCTGGATGAACAACCCGCAGGGCAGCGACTCGGCCGGCCCCGGCGCCGTGTCCCGCCCCGGCATCGCCGCGGTGTCCACATCGGACGGCCGCGCTCTCGCCTGGAACCCGACCAAGGACCGCGGCGTCGGCGTCTTCTGCATCCTGCCGACCGCCGCCGGGCTCTGGATCACCAGCGACACCACCCACGTCCACGGCGAGTACCACGCCCGCATGGCTTTCTTCCCGAACGCCTGAGGCGGTACGGCCGGCACCAGCCCCGCCGGCCGTACCGCCGCAGGCTGCTCTCCCCGGGGGCTCCTGTCGGCCCAGATACCTCGCGCGGTGGTCGTCGCTGCCCCGTACCGTGACGAGGTGGGTGCCACCCGAGAGGAGAGTGCGATGGCCGAGCGCCTGACCGGGCTGGACGTGCGGGACGTGGCGTTCCGCAGACCGGCGGTGGGCAGCCGCGGGTACGACGAGGACGAGGTCGACGCGCTGCTCGACCGGGTGACCGACGCGCTCGACGCGTGGACGGCCGGCCTGCCGGCGCGTCTCACGGCGGCCGAGGTCCGGGACGTGCGGCTGCGGACGGCCGGGATCGGCCGGCGCGGGTACCGGACGACCGAGGTCGACGCGTTCCTCGACCGGGTGGTGGCGACCCTGGCCGGCTGGGAGGGGGTCGACCCGGCCGGACTCGGCGCGCGCGAGCCCGCGGCGGCGGAGGGCGGCGACGCGACGCCCGGCCTGGTCGAGGAGCGGCGCGGGTTCTGGAGCCGGCTGTTCGGCTGAGCCGGCTAGTCTGCACCGCCATGAGGATCCTGCGGGTGGTCGCGGCCGTGGTCGGTGCGGTGCTGGCGCTCGCCGCCGGGAGCTGGCTGGCCCCGGTCGCGGCCGGCGTCGGTACGCCCGGCACGGCGCGGAGCACCGGCCACGACGCCGAATGGCTCGGCCACGCCTGGGTGGACGGGCGGAAGGGGCCGCGCGACGTGGCGGCCCTCGCCCGGCAGCTGCGCGGCACCGGCATCCGCGACGTCATGGTCCACGCCGGCCCGTACGCCGACGACGGCACGCTCGATCCCGCGCTGCGGCCCAGGGCCCGGTGGCTGGTCGGCGCGCTGCACGCGGCGCTGCCCGGGGTACGCGTGCAGGCGTGGCTGGGCGACCTCGTCGGGCCGGGGCATCTGGACCTCGGCTCGGCACGTACCCGGGGGCGGGTGCTGGCCGGTGACCGGGCGGTGCTCGCGGACGGGTTCGACGGGATCCACGACGACTTCGAGCCGGTACCCGACGGCGACGCGGACCTGCTCACGATGCTCGACGCGACGCGCGCCCTGACCCGGGCGCGGCACGTCGTGCTGTCGGTGTCGGCGAGCCACCTCCAGCCCGTGCCGGGCCTGGCCGGGCCGGTGGCGTTGCTGCCGGTACGCGGCGCCCTCTGGTCCGGCGGGTACCTGCGCCGGGTCGCGACCCGGGTCGACCAGGTCGCGCTGATGGCGTACGACACGGGGCTGTGGGACTCCCACGCGTACACCGGGTACGTGCGGCAGCAGACCGTGGCGGCGCTGCGGTCGGTGCCGCCGGACGTGGCGCTGCTGATCGGCACCCCCGCGTACCACGACGAGAACGCGGTGCATCACTGGCGGGCCGAGACCGTCGCCGCGTCGCTGCGGGGGATCCGGCTGGCGCTCGGTGACCAGGCACCGGACCGCGCCTTCGGCGTCGCGCTGTACGTCGACTTCGCCGCCAGCGCCAGCGACTGGGCCAGCTTCCGCCGCGACTGGGCCTGACACCCCGGCCGCGGCACAGGCTCCGCACAGGTCGGGCCTGCCGGGCGTACAGCGGGGGTGGTCAGGATCGGCGGGTGACGACGATCGAGGCGACGCCCGCGACCCTGCCCGAGCCGCGTGTCCGGACCGGCGCGCGATGGCCGCGGCTGGCGTTCGCCGGGCTTCTGGTCGGCACCGCCCTGCTCTACCTGGTGGGTCTCGGCTCGTCCGGCTGGGCCAACGCGTTCTACTCGGCCGCGGCGCAGGCCGGCTCGCAGAACGTCACCGCGTTCCTGTTCGGGTCGTCCGACGCGGCGAACGCGATCACCGTCGACAAGACCCCGGCGTTCCTGTGGATCATCGACGTCTCGGTGCGGCTGTTCGGGCTCAACACCTGGAGCATCCTCGTACCGCAGGCGCTGGAGGGCGTGGCCGCCGTCGCCGTGCTGTACGTGACGGTCCGCCGCTGGTCCGGTACCGGCGCCGCGCTGCTCGCCGGCGCCGCACTGGCCGTCACCCCGGTCGCCACGCTGATGTTCCGTTTCAACAACCCGGACGCGCTGCTGGTGCTGCTCCTCACCGCCGCCGCGTACGCGACGACGCGGGCACTGGAACGCGACGGCGGCCGGTGGCTGTTCCTCGCCGGGGTGTTCGTCGGGTTCGGCTTCCTGGCGAAGATGTTGCAGGCGCTCGTGGTCGTCCCGGTCATCGCCCTCGTGTACCTGGCGTGCGCGCCGGCCGGCCGGCGCCTCCTGACCCGGGTACGTGACCTGCTGCTCGGCGGCCTCGGGCTGGTCCTGGCTGCCGGCTGGTGGATCGCGCTGGCGGAGCTGGTGCCGGCGTCGGCGCGGCCGTACATCGGCGGGACGCAGCACAACAGCGTGCTGGAACTGACGTTCGGGTACAACGGGTTCGGTCGGCTGACCGGCGACGAGACCGGCGGCCTCGGCAACATGAACGCCGACGCCGGGCCGCTGCGGTTGTTCGGCAGCGAGATGGGCGGGCAGATCTCGTGGCTGCTGCCGGCGGCGCTGGTGCTGTTCGTCGGACTGCTGTGGCTGACCCGCGGGGCGCCCCGGACCGACCGGACCCGCGCCGCGGCGCTGCTGTGGGGCGGCTGGCTGGTGCTCACCGGCGCGGTGATCAGCCTGTCCCAGGGCATCATCCACCCGTACTACACGGTCGCGCTCGCGCCCGCGCTCGCCGCGCTCGTCGGCGTCGGCGGCGCGTACGCCTGGCGGCACGCCCGGCCGCTCGTGGCCGGAACCGTTGCGGTGACGGCGATCTGGGCGTACGTGCTGCTGGACCGGACGTCCGACTGGCAGCCCTGGCTGCGTTTCGCGGTCCTGTTCGGCGGGCTGTTCGCCGCCGCCGCGCTCGGGCTCGCGACGATGCTGCCGCGCAGGCTCGCCGCCCTCGCCGGGATCGTCGCCGTGGCAACGGTGTTGGCCGGGCCGCTGGCGTACTCGGTGAGCACCGCGGCGAGCCCGCACACCGGCGCGATCCCGTCGGCGGGACCGTCGGGTACGGGCGGCGGATTCCGGCTGGCCGGCGGGCCCGGTGGCGGCCAGAACGGCGGATTCGGCGGCGGCCCCGGCGGCCAGAACAACGGCGGCAGCCAGCACAACGCGGCCCAGAACAACGGCGGCGGCCAGAACAACGGCGGTGGTCAGAACAACGGCGGTGGTCAGAACGGCGCGCCCGGCACGGGCGGACCCGGCCGCACCGGCTCCATGGGCGGCAGCGGCTCCACGGGCGGCACCGGGAACGGCGCGCGGCAGGCGATGCCCGGTGGCGGCGGGATGGCGCTGCTCGACGCGCCGACCCCCGACCGGTCCGTGGTGAAACTGTTGCGGAACAACCATTCCCGGTACTCGTGGATCGCGGCGACGGTCGGCTCCAACAGCGCCGCCGGCTACCAGCTCGCGGCCGGGTACCCGGTCATGGCGATCGGCGGGTTCAACGGCACCGACGCGTACCCGACGCTGGCGCGGTTCCAGCGGTACGTGGCGCAGGGCCGGATCCACTGGTTCGTCGGCGGAGACGGCACAGCCATGCGCGCGTCGAGTGGAAGCCAGGCGGCGCAACAGATCGCGGCCTGGGTGGCCGCGCACTACACCCCCCGTACGGTCGGCGGCACCACGCTCTACGACCTGACCACACCGGCGTCGTGATCGCACAGGGACGGCACAGGATGACCACACAGCCGGCAAAGCGCGGCCGGTGAGGGTTGGAGTCATGGCAACCTCGACGATGCACCCCGCACCGGGCGAACCAGTACCCACCGCGTCGACCACCCCGGTGCTCGACGTGGTGGTGCCGGTGTACAACGAGCAGGACGACCTCGCGCAGTGCGTGTACCGGCTGACCGACTACCTGACCGAGCACTTCCCGTACCGGTACCGGATCACGGTCGCGGACAACGCGAGCACCGACGAGACGCTGACGATCGCGCAGAAGCTCGCGGCCGAGCTGCCCGAGGTGGACGCGGTCCACCTGGAGCAGAAGGGCCGCGGCCGGGCGCTCGCGGCGGTCTGGTCGGCGTCCGACGCGCCGGTGCTGTGCTACATGGACGTGGACCTGTCGACCGACCTGGCGGCACTGCTGCCGCTGGTGGCGCCGCTGATCACCGGCCACTCCGACCTGGCGATCGGCACCCGGCTGTCTCGCGCCTCGCGGGTCGTCCGCGGTACCAAGCGCGAGGTCATCTCCCGCTGCTACAACCTGCTGCTGCGCGGCACGCTCGCGGTCGGGTTCTCCGACGCGCAGTGCGGATTCAAGGCGATCCGCCGCGACGTCGCCCACGGGCTGCTGCCGCTCGTCGAGGACACCGGCTGGTTCTTCGACACCGAACTGCTGGTGCTGGCGCAGCGGGCCGGCCTGCGGGTGCACGAGGTACCCGTGGACTGGGTCGACGACCCGGACAGCCGCGTCGACATCGTGTCGACGGCGATGGCGGACCTGAAGGGCATCGTCCGGGTCGGCCGGGCGTTGGCGACCGGCCGGCTGCCGCTGGCCGAGCTGCGCAGCCAGCTCGGCCGGGCGCCGCTGGAGGTGTCGACGCCGGGCGTACCGCCCGGGCTGATCCGCCAGGCCGTACGCTTCGCCGCCATCGGCGTCGCCTCCACGCTGGCGTACCTGGTGCTGTTCCTGTTGCTGCGCAACGGAATAGGCGCGCAGGGCGCGAACCTGGTGGCGCTCGGACTGACCGCGATCGCGAACACCGCGGCGAACCGGCGCCTCACGTTCGGCATCACCGGGCGGCGGCACGCGGGCCGGCACCAGGCGCAGGGGCTGCTGGTGTTCGCGCTCGGCCTGGCGCTGACGTCCGGCTCGCTCGGCGTCCTGCACGCCGCGACCGGTACGCCGCCGCAACTGGTCGAACTCGCCGTCCTGGTCGCCGCGAACCTCGTCGCGACCGCACTGCGCTTCCTGCTGTTGCGCGTCTGGGTCTTCGGATCCGCGCGCTGACCACCTCGACGATGGGGGAAACCGTGACCACCACGACGCTCGCGCCACCGGCGCACGCCGCACCGGCCCGCGCCGGTACCCGGCGGCCGGTCTGGCTCTGGCCGGCGCTCGCGCTGCTGCTGGTCGGCACCGCCGTGCTGTACCTGTGGGACCTGTCCGCGTCGGGCTACGCCAACGACTTCTACGCCGCCGCCGTCCAGTCCGGTACGCAGAGCTGGAAGGCGTGGCTGTTCGGCTCGCTCGACCCGGGCTCCGGGATCACCGTGGACAAGCCGCCCGCCGCGCTGTGGGTGATGGGCCTGTCCGGACGGATCTTCGGCTTCTCGTCCTGGAGCATGCTGGTACCGCAGGCGTTGATGGGCGTCGCCTCCGTCGCCCTGCTGTACGGCGCGGTTCGCCGCGTCGCCGGGTACGTGGCGGGGCTCGCAGCGGGCGCGATGCTCGCGCTGACCCCGGTCGCGGTCCTGATGTTCCGCTTCAACAACCCGGACGCGCTGCTGGTGCTGCTGCTCGTCGCCGCGGCGTACGCGGCGACCCGGGCGATCAGCCGGGGACACGTCGGCTGGCTGATGCTCGCCGGCTCCGCGATCGGCTTCGGCTTCCTGACGAAGATGCTCCAGGCGTTCCTGGTGCTGCCCGGGCTGGCGCTCGCGTACCTCGTGGCGGCGCCGATCTCGCTGCCGAAGCGGCTGTGGCACCTGCTCGCCGCGGGCGGCGCGATGATCGTCTCCGCCGGCTGGTACGTCGCGCTGGTCGAGCTGTGGCCCGCGTCGTCGCGGCCGTTCGTCGGCGGGTCGACGACGAACAGCCTGCTGCAACTGGCCGTCGGGTACAACGGGCTCGGCCGGATCTTCGGCGGGGGCGGCAATCCCGGCGGCAGTAGCGGCGGCGGTCCCGGCGGTGGCGGCGGGGTGGGCGGCGGCTTCGGCGGGGCGACCGGCCTCACCCGGATGTTCTCGTCGCAGTTCGGCACGGAGATCTCGTGGCTCCTGCCGGCGGCGCTGATCGCGCTCGTCGCGGGGCTGTGGCTGACCCGCCGCTCGCCGCGTACCGACCGGACCCGCGCGGCGCTGCTGCTCTGGGGCGGCTGGGTGCTCGTCACCGGGCTCGTGTTCAGCTACATGTCCGGCATCATCCACCCGTACTACACGGTCGCGCTCGCGCCCGGCATCGCCGCGGTCGTCGCGATCGGCGTACAGCGGTTGTGGCAGCAGCGATCCAGCATCGTCGCGCGCGCCGTGCTGGCCGCGATCGTCGCCGGCACCGGCGCCTGGTCGTACGTGCTGCTCGACCGCGCCGCCGGCTGGCATCCCGAGATCCGGTACGGCGTGCTCGTGCTGGCCCTGCTCGCCGCGTGCTGGCTGCTCGTCGGCGGCCCCAGCGGCGCCGGCACCCGCACCGCGTCGCACCGGGTACGCCGGGTCGCGGTGGTGCTCGTCGCGGTCCTCGCGATCGCCGGCGTCGGCGGCACCGCGGCGTACGCGGTGGCCACGGCAGCGAGCCCGCACACCGGCAGCATCCCGAGCGCCGGCCCCGCCGGGTACGCCACGGGCGGCATGATGGGCGGCGGCGGCCCCGGCATGGGCGACGGCTCCGGCGGCACCGGGTCCGGACCCGGCGGCCAGCAGGGCACCGGTTCCGCACCGGGTGGTCGGGGCACCGGTTCCGCACCCGGCGGCCAGGGCACCGGTTCCGCGCAGGGCGGTCAGGGCACGGGATCCTCGGGCGGGTCGAACGGGCAGACGCCCGGCGGCGGGCCGTTCGGCGGTGGCGGCCAAGGGTCGAGCAACAGCGCGCTGACCGCGCTGCTGCGCAAGAGCAGCTCGTACCGGTGGGCGGCGGCGACGAACGGCTCGCAGGAGGCGGCCCCGCTGGAGCTGAGCAGCGGCGCCTCGGTGCTGGCGATCGGCGGGTTCTCCGGCGGCGACGACTATCCGACGCTCGCGCAGTTCCAGGCTTACGTCGCGGCGCACCAGATCCACTACTACATCGCCGGCGGCGGGATGGGCGGCAACAGCACGATCGCCTCCTGGGTGTCGCGGCACTTCACCGCCAAGACGGTCGGCGGTACGACGGTCTACGACCTCACCAACCCCCGCTGACGATCGCGGATCCGTTGCCCACAACGGGATCCGCGACCGTCGAGGTCGTAGCCGCCCGACGGCCCGCCGGTCACCGCGCCGCGCCGGGCCGTCGGCGTGCCCGGTGCCCGGACGTGTGCCCGGTGCCCGGACGTGTGCCCGGCGCCCGGACGTGTGCCCGGCGCTGGACGCGTGCCCGGCGTGCGAGGACAGGACCGGCTACGGCGTACGCAGGTCGTCGAGGTGGGCGGTGACCGGGCCGGACGGGCTGTGCCAGGTGACGGTGTCACCGGCCGAGTGGCCGGTGAGCGCCTGCGCGAGCGGGCTGTCCCGGGTGATCGCGCCGTCGGCCGGGCCCGCCGCGACCTCGACCCGCTCGGTGCTGCCGTCCGGGTAGCGGAGGACGGCGACGGTACCGAGCGCCGGCCCGTCGATCGAGTCGTCGCCGTACTCCAGCCGGTCGCGCAGGTCGGTGATCCGCCCGTCGAGCCGGGAGATCTCCGTGGACAGGCCGATCTCCTGCGCCTCGTCCGCGCTGTCACCCGGCTCCCGGTCGGCGGGCCGGTCCGCCACGAGCCTGGCGCGTTCGGCCTCCAACTCGGCCAGTTCGTCCCGCAGTGGCTGGTCCGGATCGACCATCGCTGTCCCCCTCGTCTCGAAACCCCATTGTCGCCTCGGCGCCCGCCGTACGCCGGTGATCGGCGCACTTGACCCCAGAGGTCATCGACGGCACGACCCCGTTCCGGAGATCGTTGTCCCGGCAACCGACCACACGGACGGAGAAGACCGTGACCGCGACACTGACCGACCTCCCGACCTCCACGACCCGGGTACGCCGCTGGGCGGCGCTGCCGGTGATCCTGGCCGCCGCGTTCATGGTCACCCTCGACTTCTTCATCGTGGCGGTGGCGATCCCGTCCACGCAGCGGGACCTGTCCGCGAGCACGGCGGACACGCAGCTGATCGTCGCCGGGTACGGGCTGGCGCTCGCCTCGTCGCTGATCCTCGGCGGCCGGATCGGCGACCTGTACGGCCGGAAGCGGATGTTCCTCGTCGGCCTGGCGCTGTTCACGGTGGCGTCGGCCGCGTGCGGGCTGGCGCCGTCCGCCGGCACGCTGATAGCCGCGCGGGTCTGCCAGGGCGTCGCCGCCGCGCTGCTCACACCGCAGGGCCTGGCGATCCTGCGCCAGGCGTACGAGGGGGCGGACCGGGCGCGGGCGCTCACCGCGTACGCGCTGACGTTGGGGCTGGCGGCGGTCGGCGGGCAGCTCGTCGGCGGCCTGCTGATCAACGCGGACATCGCCGGGCTCGGCTGGCGTTCCTGCTTCCTGGTCAACGTGCCGGTGGGGGTGCTGGCGCTGGCGGTGACGCCGCGGCTGCTGCCGGACGCGGCGCCGACCGGCGGCGGGCTGGACCTCACCGGCGCGGTACTGGTGACCGGTGGTCTGCTGGCCGTCGTCCTGCCGCTCGTGGAGGGGCGGGAGCACGGCTGGCCGCTGTGGACGTGGCTGTGCCTGGCCGCCGCGGTACCGCTGGGCGTCGGGTTCGTCGCCCACCAGCGGCGGCTCGCCGCGCGGGGCGGTACGCCGCTGGTGCACCCGGCGCTGTTCGCGCACCGGTCGTTCGGGGTGGGTCTCGCGGCGTCGGTCGCGTTCCAGGCGGGCATGGGCTCCTTCTTCTACGTCCTGGCGCTCTACCTGCAGGCCGGGCACGGCCTCGGGCCGCTCGGCTCCGGCGTCGCGTTCACCCCGATCGCGCTCGGGTACGTCGGCACGTCGCTGGTCGCCGGCCGGGTCGCCGCCCGGATCGGGCGGCAGGCGCTGGCGCTGGGCGGGCTGGGCATGGCGGCCGGCCTGGCGATCACGTACGTGGCGGTGTCGGCGGGTTCGGTCGGCGCGCTGGTACCCGGGTTCGTCGTGGCGGGCGCCGGGATGGGCCTGGTGCTCGCGCCGCTGACCGCGCTGGTGCTGGCCCGCGTACCGATGGCGCACGGCGGGGCGGCGGCGGGCGCGCTGAGTACGGCGCAGCAGGTCGGCGGCGCGCTCGGCGTGGCGGTGATCGGCGTGCTGTTCTTCGGCCGGCTCGACGCCGGGTACGCGGTCGCGTTCCGCGCGGGCCTGGTGTACCTGGTGGTTGCGGCGCTCGCGGTGGTCGTGCTGGCGCAGGTGCTGCCGCGCCCGTCGGCCGGACAACGGTGACGTTTCGGCTATCAGCGGGGTGACCGGGGCGTTCCGCGCCGCGGTCACCCTGTCGGGTGTACGGCGGGTTAAGCGTCAGCCAACGGAGTGGCTGACAGTTGGCTGGGCGTGCCCGTCGAGGTATGCATGGGTGTGCGGGCGAGGCGCTAGGTACTGGGGGGTTTCCTGGCCCCTCGCCCCCAGATCGTGTGGCGGGCCCGGGTGAGCGCACCCGGGCCCGTTTCTCGTTCCCGGGCTCGTTCAGTATTGACGCACGCGTTCAGTGTCGCTAACTTCAGCGGATGGCAGACGGGTTGACGATCTACCGGAACGAGGCCAGCTACCCGACGATCGGGACCCTGGTCGCGGCCGCCGAGCAGCGGCTCGACCCGGCGCTGCGCGACTACGTCGCCGGTGGTGCCAGCGGCGAGCGCACCCTCGCCGACAACGTCGCCGCCTTCGGCGCGTGGCGGTTCCGGGGACGGATGCTCGCCGGGATCGGTCGGCCCGACCTGTCCACGACCCTGCTCGGCGCGCCGCTCGCGCTGCCCGTCTTCACCTCCCCGTTCGGGTACGACGAGGCGCTGCACCCGGACGGGCACACCGGAGTCGCCCGGGCCGCGGCCCGGCACGGCGTGCTGCACGTGGCGCCGGAGGGGTCGAGCCGGCCGATCGAGGAGATCGCCGCCGCAGGCGCCGCCGGGATGCTCCAGCTCACGCTCGTCGGCCCGGACAGCCACGTCCTCGGCCTGATCGAGCGGGCCGCCGCCGCCGGATACCGGGCGGTCTGCTTCACCGACGCACCGATGCGCGCCTGGCGGGAGCGGATGCGCGCCGCCCGCCTCGACCTCATGCCGGAGTACGGGCTGGGCAACTACGGCGACGGCCGCGCCGACCTCGCCGTGCTGCGGGAGCTCGTCGCGTTCACCGAACCCCGGTGGGACTGGGACCGGTTGCGTACCGTCGCCGCGCGTTCGCCGCTGCCGTGGCTGCTCAAGGGCGTACTCACGGCGGAGGAGGCGCGCCGCGCCGTCGACGCCGGCGCCGCCGGGGTGTACGTGTCGAACTACGGCGGCCGGGACGTCGACGGGTTGCCCGCCACGCTCGACGCGCTCCCCGAGGTGGCGGACGCGGTCGGCGGTGCCGTACCCGTGCTGTTCGACGGTGGGGTGCGGCGCGGCACCGACATCGCCGTGGCGCTCGCGTTGGGTGCCAGCGCCGTCGGCGTCGGCCGGCTCGCCGCCTGGGCGCTCGCCGCCGACGGCGAGGACGGCGTGTCCGCGCTGCTCGACCTGCTCGCCGGTGAGCTCGCCGCGGTCGTCGGCGGCCTCGGGTACGACCGGATCGACGCGCTCGGCCGGGATCTCGTCCGGCCGGCCCGGGACGGCCGTCATGGCTGAGCGGACCGACGACACCGGCGAGTACGCGGGATCGCTGCGCGCGGTCGGCGCGGAGCTGCGCCGGATCCGACAGTCCCGCGGGCTGAGCCTGCGCGAGCTGGGTACCCGGGCGAACCTGTCGCCGGGGTTCCTGTCCCTCGCCGAACGCGGTGCCTGCTCGCTCTCGCTCACCTCGTTGTTCGCGCTCGCCGCGGCGCTGTCGGTCGAACCCGGCACGCTGCTGCACGCCGGGGCCGGTGGCGCCCCGCGGCCGGCCGAGCACGTCGTCACCCGCCGAGACCAGCAGCCCGGGACCCGGGTGGTGGTCGGCGAGCGGGAGTACTGCCCGCTGTCGCGTGGTCTACCGGACCGCGCGCTGGAGGGGCTGCTCGTCACGGTGCACCCGACCGGTACGGCCGCGCCCGAGTCCAGCCACGCCGGCGAGGAGCTGGCGTACGTGCTGCGCGGCGAGCTGGTCTTCACCGTGCGCGGCGAGGAGATCGTGCTCGCCGCGGGCGACAGCATCCACCTGAAGTCGCGGACGCCGCACACGATGCGCAACCGTACCGACGCGCCCGCCGAGGCGCTGTGGGTGGTCACCGAACCCCTGCTCTGACAACACATTCCACTGTGGACGGTCGGTACGCCGGCCGTACTTCTCCTACCCCCAGGACGTGGACCATGCGCGGATTCTTCGGCCACCCCAAGGGCCTGGCCACGCTGTTCCTCACCGAGATGTGGGAACGCTTCTCCTACTACGGCATGCGCGCCATCCTGCTCTACTACATGTACGACCAGCTCTCCCACGGCGGTCTCGGCATGTCGAAGCCGACCGCCGCGGCGCTCGTCAGCGTGTACGGATCGCTGGTGTACATGTCGGGGATCATCGGCGGCTGGCTCGCCGACCGGCTGCTCGGCATGCGCCGCGGGGTGTTCGTCGGCGGCGTGCTCATCATGTGCGGCCACCTCGCGCTGTCGGTGCCGGCCGGCGTCGGCGCGCTGTACGTCTCGATGGTGCTGATCGTCGTCGGTACCGGCCTGCTCAAGCCGAACGCGTCGAGTCTCGTCGGCACCCTCTACGGCCGGACCGACCTGCGCCGCGACGCCGGCTTCTCGATCTTCTACATGGGCATCAACCTCGGCGCGTTCCTCGCCCCGTACGTGGTCGGCACGCTCGGCCAGCGGGTCGATTACCACCTCGGGTTCGCCGCCGCCGCGGTCGGCATGGCGCTCGGCCTCACCCTGTACCTGATCGGCGGGCGGCGCCACCTGCCCGCCGACGCGGGCCGCGTACCGAACCCGCTGCGGCCCGAGGAACGCACCCAGATCGCCGTACGCGCCGGCATCGGCGCCGCCGCGGTCGCGCTTCTGCTGGTACTGCTGGGAATCGGCGGAGCGCTCACCGTCACCGGCGTGACGACGGCGATCAGCGTCCTCGCCGTGCTGCTGCCGATCGGGTACTTCACGCTGATGCTGCGCAGCCCCCGCACCACGGGCGAGGAGCGGTCCCGGCTCGTCGCGTACGTCCCGCTGTTCGTGGCGTCGGTGTTCTTCTGGGTGGTCGACGAGCAGGGCGGCACGGTGCTGGCCCAGTTCGCCGACAGCCGCACCGATCTCGACGCGCTGGGGTTCACCATCCCGTCGTCGTGGTTCCAGTCGGTGAACCCGGTGTCCACGCTGATCCTCGCGCCCACGTTCGCCGCACTGTGGGTACGGCTCGGCCGACGCCAGCCGTCGACCGCGCGCAAGTTCGCCCTCGGCCTGGTGCTCGCGGCCCTCTCGTACCTGATCATGGCGGTGCCCGGCGCCCTGTACGGCACGGGTACGCCGGTCGGCCCGCTGTGGCTGGTGGCGAGCCTCGTCATCGTCGTCGCCGGCGCGATGTGCCTGTCACCGGTCGGGCTGTCGGCGACGACCCGGCTCGCGCCCGCCGCGTTCGCCGCGCAGATGATGTCGCTGTGGTTCCTGTCCGACGCCGCGGCGCAGGGCATCAACGCGCAGCTCGTCCGGCTGTACCGGCCGGACACCGAGGTCGCGTACTTCGCGGTGACCGGGCTCGTGCTGCTCGTCGTCGCCGTCGCCGTCTACCTCATGGCACCCTGGATCAGGACCCGCATGCGCGGCGCCGAGCCCACCGACGCGGTGCCGGAAACCGTTACCGTACAAGGAGAGTGACATGCACGTCGTCGTCGTGGGAACGGGCATCGCGGGCGCCAGCACGGCGTACCACCTGGCGCGGGCCGGTGCCCGGGTCACGATGGTGGACCGGGACGCGGAGGGCCGCGCGACAGCCGCCGGCGCCGGCATCGTCTGCCCGTGGTCGTCGCGGGTCACCGACCCCGACTGGTACCGGCTGTCCGCCGCCGGCGCCCGCTACTACCCGGAGCTGGTCGCCGAACTGTCCGACGACGGCGGCACCGACCTCGGGTACCGCCGGGTCGGCGCGCTGTGCCTTGCGCACGACCCGGACGGGCTCGCCGTCGTCCGGGACCGGGTGCTGGCGCGCCGGGCCGACGCACCCGAGGCCGGCGAGGTGAGCGTGCTCGACCCGGCCGACGCGCGCCGGCTGTTTCCGCCGCTGCGCGAGGACACCGGCGCGGTCCACGTGGCCGGCGCCGCCCGCGTCGACGGCCGGCGGATGGGCGTCGCGCTGCGCCGGGCCGCCGAACGGCACGGCGCGACGTACCTCGCCGGGGCGGCCCGGCTCACCGTGGCCGCGGGCCGCGTCACCGGTGTCGACGTCGACGGCGCGGCGGTCGGCGCGGACGCCGTGGTCGTCGCCGCGGGCGCGTGGACGCCGGACCTGGTGGCGGGTACCGGGGTCGCGGTGGACGTGACGCCGCAGCGCGGCCAGATCGTCCACCTGGGACTGTCCGGTGTGGACACCTCGGCTTGGCCGGTCGTACTGCCGCAGACCAGCCACTACCTGCTGGCGTTCGACGACTCGCGCGTGGTGGTCGGCGCGACCCGCGAGACCGGCAGCGGCTTCGACCACCGGGTCACCGCCGCCGGGCTCGCCGAGGTGCTGTCCGAGGCGCTGTCCGTCGCCCCGGGCCTCGCCGCCGCGACACACCTGGAGACCCGCATCGGGTTCCGCCCCATGGGGTCCTCCGTCACGCCGCTGCTCGGCCCGGTGCCCGGGCTGCCCGGCCTGGTCGTGCTCACCGGCCTCGGCGCGGGCGGCCTCACCATGGGCCCGTACGCCGGGCGGCTCGCCGCGTCCGCCGCGCTCGGCGAAACCCCCGACCTCGACCTCGCCCCCTACGACCCGCTCCGCTGACCCGGTTTCGTCGCCTCCACGAGGAAGCGGGCCGAGGTGGCGCGGAACGGGCCGTGCGCGGTGATCTCGGCGTGCAGCCCGCGGAGCCGGTCGAGGTGGTCGGCCGGAGTGAAGCCCGGCACGATCCACGGCACCTTGCGCAGGAACACGATGACCGCGGCGACGTCGTCGAACGTCATCGGCAGCGACTCGACGAGCAGCCGTCGCACGCGCAGCCCCGCGGCGTACGCGGCGGCGACGGCGACCTCCGGGTCGCGGCCGGATCCCACGGGTGTCGGGCCGAGGAACCACTCGGTCAGCTCGTGTACCGAGGCGCGGCCGACCTGCTGCGACAGGTACGTGCCGCCGGGGGCGAGGACGCGGGCGATCTCGGGCCAGTCGGCGCGTACCGGGTGGCGGCTGGTGACGAGGTCGAACGTGTTGTCGGCAAAGGGAAGCGGCGCGTCGGGGGCGGTCTCGACGACGGTACCGCCGAGCGGGGCGAGGTGCGCCCGGGCGACGGGTACGTTGGGCGGCCAGGATTCGGTGGCGACGAGCACCGGCGGGGGAGTCGGAGCGGTGGCGACCACCTCCCCGCCGCCGGTGTCGATGTCGAGGGCGGCGCGCGCCTGGGCCAGATGCTCGCCGAGCAGCCGGGCATAGCCCCAGGAGGGGCGCGCCTCGGTGGCGCGGCCGGCGAACCAGGAGAAGTCCCAGCCCTCGACCGGCACCGCGGCGCCCTCGGCGACGAGATCGTTGAACGTTGCCATGGCGCCAGTGTCGCCGCGCCGACCCGCGTACGGGTAGCCGTTTACCAGTTCGCCTGGGCCGGCGGGGGCGGCAGCGGCGTGCCCGGGTCATGGATGACGTACGCGGTGCCGCCGGAGGCCGTCAGCCACGCCGCCTCGAACTCGGCCCGGCCGACGGTCTTGCGTACCGCGGCGTCGTCGGGGGAGAACGGGTCGTTGAGCACCGGGCTGCCGTCGGTGGCGAAGCCGGCGATCACCATCAGGTGACCGTTCGTGCCGTAGTCGAGGCCGGGGATCTCACCCTTCTTGAACGACGCGGACACCACGAGCGGGATGCCGGCCTGGATGAACAGCTCGGCCTCGGCGAGCGACCGCAGCCGCGTCACGAACGCGGCCAGCCCACCGAACCGCGCCGCGTACGCCGTGTTGAACGGCCAGTTCCCGCAGCCGGTGTACCGGTGGTCGTACGTGTTGCGGGCGGCGTGGTCGACCCACGGGTCGGCGTAGGACGGGTCGACCCACGCGTAGTCGGCCGCCGTCGGCCCGGTGCCCCAGTACGCGACGACCATCGACGTCGAGGTCGGGCTGCACCACGCCTCACCGCCGCCGTCCCACTGCGGGTACTGGCCGGTGTGGATCTCCTGGGAGTAGCGCGGCACGTCGAGGACGGTGCCGGCGGCGGCGCCGGGCGCGCTGGCGGTCGGCTTGCCGGTGGGCAGCGCGGACGCGACGGCGCCGAGCGAGGTCACCGACGGGGTGTCGGTGGAACCCGCCGGGCGGTACAGGGTGAGGCGGAGCTGCCACGTCGCGAGCGTGACCCCGGACGCCGCGACGAACGTGTCCACGTCCACGCCACCGGTGGCGTCGTCCTGACCGCCCACCGACGTACGGTGCAGGACCGTGTCGTCGGCCGCCCACCGGCCCAGCACGTACCAGGCGGTGCCGGGGCCGCGCAGCTCGACCTGCAACCACGTACCGCCGGGTGTGGCGGCGTTCCACGACGCGATCGCCTGCGTCAGGCCGAATCCGGGGTCGACCGTCGGCGAGGTCCACTGGCCGAACTCGTACGTCGCGGTCGTGCCGTACGGGTCGGTGTAGTCGACCGTGCCGACCGGCTCGGCGAGCACGACCGCCCCGCCGTCGACCGCCGTCCCGGCCACGGTGCCGGCGCCGAGGCCGTCACCCGACCAACCGTGGTACGCGATGTCGCGGGTTTCCGCGCGCGGCTTGGCCGGGGCGGCGAGGGCGGGGCCGCCGCCCGTGACGCTTGCGGCGAGTGCGGCGCCGCCGATCAGGACCGTCCGTCGCTTCATGCGCTCCTCCGACCGAAGTGGAAACTGCGGCAGATTCGCGCCCAAACGCTATCGGTTCTCCTCGTCCTCGGCCAGCCGTGGCGGGAAACCGCCGGACGCCACCGGACCCCAGTCGTCGACGGTCACCCGGATCAGGCACTTGCCCTGCCGCAGCATCGCCGCCCGGTACTCGTCCCAGTCGGGGTGCTCGCCGGCGATGCAGCGGTAGTACTCGACCATGTCCTCGATCGCGTCGGGCAGGTCCAGTACCTCGGCCGTCCCGTCGAGCTGCACGTACGGGCCGTTGAACTCGTCGGACAGCACGCAGACGGTGACCCGCGGGTCGCGCCGTGCGTTGCGGGCCTTGGCCCGCTCCGGATAGGTGGAGACGACGACCCGGCCGGCCGGGTCCACCCCGCAGGTCACCGGGGACACCTGCGGGCGGCCGTCGCGCCGGGTGGTGATGAGGACGGCGTGGTGCCGCGGTCGGACGAAGGCCAGCAACTCGTCCCGGTCGGTCCGCTTCGCGCTCGCGTACGTCGGCATGCCGGTCAACATATCGGCATGGGGTAGCGTGCTCGCGGCCGACGTACTGGCTGGTGGGAGCAGACCCCCGGCGTCGCCACCCCCCGAGTCGAGCGATCCCGCTCGTGCGACGCCGGGCGCGGTTTCCCGGGGTCGGGCCCCCACCCGGCCCCGGGAGACCGCTTCTGCGTCCCGTTACGGCCCGCGCGTCCGGTCCGGTTGCGACAGTTACCACTCTCGCGCAACCGTCGGTGCCTGCCGGCCGGCGCCGCCCTTACCGTGTTGGCTGGTCAGGGCCATCCCAGTTCCTGATCATCCTTCTCGGATGTTGGAACGGGCAGCGCGATCGGAGGCGCCGTGGGCGACTTTCTGCACACCTTCTTCGACGTGCACGAAATGTGGTCGGTACTGCCCGAACTGCTCGGCGAGGGGCTGCGCAACACGCTGCTGATCGCCGCGCTGGCGATCGTCTTCGGGCTCGCGTTCGGCATGCTGCTCGCCGTACTGCTGCTGTCGAAGCGCCGGCTCGTCCGGCTGCCCGCCCGCATCTACGTCGACGTGTTCCGCGGACTGCCGGCCATCGTGACCGTCAGCCTCGTCGGCCTCGGGCTGCCCGCCGCGCACCTGCGCCCGTTCGGCCGCAGCCCCCTCGGGTACGCGGTGCTCGCCGTCGGCCTGATCTCCGCCGCGTACTGCGCCGAGATCTTCCGCTCCGGCATCCAGTCCGTACCGCCCGGCCAGGTGCAGGCGGGCCGCAGCCTTGGCCTGTCGTACCTGAAGACGATGCGGCTGGTCGTGGTGCCGCAGGGGATCCGGAACGTGCTGCCGGCGCTGACCGGCCAGTTCATCGTCGACGTCAAGGAAAGCTCGCTGGTCTATCTGCTCGGCCTGGCTGTCGGGCAGCGCGAGCTGTACTTCATCGCGCAGGAACACCAGGCGGCGTCGTACAACTCGTCGTCGCTGGTCGCCGCTGGCCTGTGCTACCTGGTGATCACGATCCCGCTGACGTACCTGGTGAACTGGCTGGACCGCCGGATGCGTACCGGCCGGCCCCGCGTCGCCGCGCCCGCACCGGCCGTACCCGCCGGCGAGAAGACGGAGGTGTCGGCATGACCGCCGCGACGCGGGGGACGACCGGAACGGCGGGCGAGCCGTTGATCAGCGTGCGGGGCCTGACGAAGTCGTACGGGACCGTCGAGGTGCTGCGCGGCGTGGACTTCGACGTGGCGCCGAGCGAGGTCGTCTGCGTGATCGGGCCGTCCGGCTCGGGCAAGTCGACGATGCTCAAGTGCATCAACCTGCTGGACGCGCCGACCGGCGGTGAGATCAGCGTGTCGGGCGTGACGCTGACCGACCCGAAGGTCGACGTGGACGCCGTACGCGCCCGGATCGGCATGGTCTTCCAGCACTTCAACCTGTTCCCGCACAAGTCCGTGCGGGCGAACGTGACGCTGGCCCTGCGGCACGTACGCCGGCTCGGCCGGGCCGAGGCCGACGCGCTGGCCGACGAGCAGCTCGACCGGCTCGGCCTCGCGCACCTCGCCGAGCAGCGCCCGGCGAACCTGTCCGGCGGCCAGCAGCAGCGGGTCGCGATCGCCCGGGCGCTCGCCATGCGGCCCGAGGTGATGCTGTTCGACGAGGCGACCTCGGCGCTCGACCCGGAACTCGTCAAGGGTGTCCTCGCCGTCATGCGCGACCTCGCTTCCTCCGGCATGACGATGCTCGTGGTGACGCACGAGATCGGCTTCGCCCGGGAGGTCGCCGACCGGGTGCTGTTCATGGACGGCGGCGTCATCGCCGAGCAGGGCCCCGCTCGCGAGGTGCTCGAACGGCCCCGTACCGAGCGCCTGCGCGCCTTTCTTTCCCAGGTTCTCTAGCCCCCTCCGGCAGCGTGCTGCCGACCCCGAAAGGACCCCCGATGCGACTTCGTGTGCTCGCGGCCGGCGCGCTCCTCGCCGCCGTGGCCCTCCCGCTCACCGCCTGCGGCGGCGGATCCGACGCCGCCGACAACCCGCTGCACCTCGTCCAGGCCGGTACGATCTCGGCCGCGGTGTCGACCGACCAGCCGCCGTTCGCGTCGGCCGCGAAGGGCGGCACGCCGAAGGGCTACATCGTCGACGTCACCGACGAGGTGGCGAAGCGTCTGCACGTGAAGGTGGAGTACAAGGCGAGCACGGTGCCGGGTGCGTTGCAGGGCCTCACCTCCGGCCAGTACGACCTGGCGGCGAGCGGCCTGGGCGTCACGCCGGAGCGGGAGAAGTCGGTCTCGTTCACGAAGGCGCTGTACTGGAGCACGACCGCCGTGCTGACGAAGAAGTCGAGCAGCGCCACCGGGCTCGACGACTTCAGGGGCAAGAAGGTCGGCGTGATCACCGGCGCGGTGCAGGAGGCGTTCCTGGACAAGATGCCGGGCGTGGTCGCCACCAAGTTCCAGAACCAGAACGCGGCCGTGTCGCAGCTGCTGTCCGGGAACCTGGACGCGTTCGTGGTCGGTGGCCCCGACGCCGACGCGTACCTCAAGCAGTACGACTCGCTGAAGGTCGCGGTGTCCGCACCGGTCGACCACCCGACGTCGATGGCCACGGCGAAGGACAACCCGGCGTTCCGCACGGCGGTCGACAAGCAGCTCGCCGCGATGGCCGCCGACGGTACGTTGGCGACGATCTACTACCGCTGGTTCGTCGAGCCGCCGCGACCCGAGCTGGTCAAGGTGTGGCCGGCGCTGGGGAAGTAGGCAGCGCGTGACCGCCCCTTCCGTCGCCACCGAACGCATCGGCGATGCCCTGTGGCGCACCGTGTTGCGCGTCCCGATGCGGGACGGCGTCGAGCTGGTCTGCGACTCCTACGGCCCGGCCGACGACACGCCGCGCCCGGTGCTGCTCGAACGCACCCCGTACGGTCGGCGGGACCGCCGCGAGTCCGACGGCCTGACCGCCGACGGCGCGCCGATCCAGCCGGTCGACCAGGCCGCGTACTTCGCCGGTCACGGCATGATCCTGGTACGCCAGGACTGCCGCGGCCGGGGCGACTCCGACGGCACGTTCGTCAAGTACCTCGGTGAGGCCGAGGACGGGTACGACACGGTCGAGTGGATCGCCGCGCAGCCGTGGTGCGACGGACGGGTGGCGACGATGGGGGTGTCGTACTCGGCGCACGCGCAGACCGCGCTGGCTGCGCTGTCCCCGCCGCACCTGGCGGCGATGTTCGTCGACTCGGGCGGCTTCGCCAGCGCGTACGAGGCGGGCGTGCGGATGGGCGGCGCGTTCGAACTGAAGCAGGCGACGTGGGCGTTCCGGCACGCGCAGGAGAGTCCGGCCGCCCGCGAAAACCCGGTGGTCCGCGCCGCGCTGGACTCGCAGGACCTGCGGGCCTGGTTCGGCGCGCTGCCGTGGCGGCGCGGCCTGTCGCCGCTCGCCGCGGTCCCCGAGTACGAGGACTACCTGCTGGACCAGTGGGCGCACGGCGAGTTCGGCGAGTTCTGGCAGCAGCTCGGCATCTACGGCCGCGGCTGGTACGACGCGTTCCCGGACGTGCCGAGCCTGCACATGGTGAGCTGGTACGACCCGTACGTGCCGACCGCGCTGGAGAACTTCCGCCAGCTGTCCGCGCGCAAGGCCGGCCCGACGCGGCTCGTGATCGGGCCGTGGACGCACGGTGCGCGCAGCCGCACGTACGCCGGCGACGTGGACTTCGGGCCGGCCGCGACGCTCGACGGCAACCTGGCGCCGGACTACCTGGCGTTCCGCGCGTCGTTCTTCGGCCGGCACCTGACCGGTGGGGACGGCGACGAGCCGGTCGTGCGCTACTTCCTGATGGGCGGCGGCTCGGGCCGGCGTACCGCGGCGGGGCGGCTGGACCACGGCGGCTCGTGGCGTACCGCGTCGACGTGGCCGCCCGCCGACACCGCCCCGGTCACGCTCTACCTGCGGCCCGACGGCGGGCTCGGCACCGCCGCACCCGACGCCGACGTCGTCGAGTACGACTTCGACCCGGCGCGGCCCGTCCCCACGATCGGCGGCCAGGTCACCTCCGGCGAGCCGGTGATGTCCGGCGGCGCGTACGACCAGGTGCCGTCCGCGGCGACCTACGGCGGCGAACCGCCGTACCTGCCGCTCGCGAGCCGGCCCGATGTGCTGGTGTTCCAGACCGCGCCGCTCGCCGCCGACGTCGCGGTCGCCGGCCCCGTCGAGGTACGCCTGCGCGTGTCGTCCAGCGCCGTCGACACGGACTTCACGGTCAAGCTGGTCGACGTGCACCCACCGACCGCCGAGGACCCCAACGGGTACGCGATGAACCTGACCGACGGGATCCTGCGCTGCCGCTACCGCGACTCGTACTCCCGCTCCGCGCCGATGGTGCCCGGCGACGAGTACGAGGTCGTGGTGCCGGTGCCGGACACCGCGAACCTGTTCGCGGCCGGGCACCGGATCCGGGTGGACGTGTCGTCGAGCAACTTCCCGCGGTTCGACGTCAACCCGAACACCGGCGGCGCCGAGGTCGACTCGCGGCGCCGGGTCGTCGCCACCAACCGGGTACATCTCGGACCCTCCGGCCTGACGGTGCACGTACTCTCCGGCGGCGAGGCCCTGCCGGCGCGCTGACCGGGGTTCCGGCCCTACACTCGGCGTCCGTGGTGGTGACGCTCGACCTGGCGAAGGCGCGCACGGCGGACCTGGTCGCCGGCGCGTCGCCGCTCGCCGAGCTGATGGCCGGGCTGCACGTGCTGGCCGAGCCGGAGCACCACCCGGAGTCCCGCGCCTGGCTCGGCCGCGTCCGGGAACGGATGCCCGACAGCCTCGTCACCGACCTCGGCTACCTGGCGCCGCTGTGGGCCAGGTTCCGCTGCCGGCTGTTCTACCCGACCGCCGGCCCGCTCGACCGGGACCTCGACACCGAGCTCGACGCGCTGTCCCGGCTCGACGAGGACACGTTCGTCCGGTACGCGGCGATCGCCGTCCGCGGCACCACCATCCCCGTCGACGGGCTGCGGTCCGACGCGGTCGCGCGCGAGGCGTTCCTGCGCGCCTGCGAACGCCGCTCGTACTCCCGCGGCGAGCTGGCGCGCGCCCTCGTCACCGACCCGGCCGCGGTACGCGCCGGGCTGGTCGAGACGCTCGGCCGGTGCGCCGCCTCGTACTTCGACGCGGAGTGGCGCACGGTCGGGTCGCGGCTGCGGGACGTCGCGGCGCGACTGCGTACCGAGATCCGGGGGGCGCCGGTCGCGGCGACCCTCGCCGCGATGTCGCCGACCGCGTCCGCGACGTCCGTGCCACCACGGGTGCACTACGACAAGCTCCAGTCCGCCACCGGCGCCGTCGCCGCCCACGGCTGTCTGCTCGTACCGACGCTGCGCGGCTGGCCGCACCTGATCGTCAAGCTCGACCCGGAGCTGCCGCTCGTCGTGCACTTCCTCGCCGGCGACTGGGAGCAGCACCGGCAGGTCCCGCAGTCGCTGGTACGGGAGCGGCTGGCCGCGCTCGCCGAACCGGCCCGCCTCGACCTGTGCCGGCACCTGCTCGGCGAGCCGATCACCACCTCGGAGCTGGCCGAACGTACCGCCCTGACCGAGCCGCAGGTGTCCCGGCACATCCGGCGGCTGCGCGAGGTCGGGCTCGTCACGTCCCGCCGCGAGGGCCGCATGGTCTACCACCGGCTGCACGCCAAGCTGTTGCTGGACCTCGGCGTCGACCTGCTGACCACGGTGATGCGCTGACGCCTGTCCCGGAGCGCGGACCGGCCGGGGCGGCGCCGCCCCGGCCGGTTTGTCGCGGGACCGGTGTCAGTGGTCGGCGGTGTCCAGCTCCGGCGCCTCCCGAGTCGCATTGTCCACTGTGGACACTTCGGGGCGGTGTGCCTGGACGTCCTCGGGGCGGCGCGGCCGGGGCGCGTTGTTCACCAGCCAGTGCGGCTCGGCCGGGTCCGACTCGGGCTCGGGCTCGTCGATCGCCGACGGGCCGGCGAGCCGGTCGACGGTGTGCAGGATGCCGAGGATCTCGTCGTGCACGGCACGGCGTACCGCGGCGGTGCGCTCCCACCGTTCCCGTGCGGCGCCGAGGATCCGGCCCGACTCGCCCTCCGCGTCGGACACGATCCGGGCGGCCCTGCCCTCGGCGTCGGCCACGATCCCCTGCGCGTCCCGCGCCGCCGCCTCCCGCGCCGCCTGCGCGTCGTCCCGGGCCGCGGCGCGGATCTGCTCGGCGTCGGCGTGCGCCTCCTCCAGTACGTCCGCGGAGAGGTGCTCCGACTCGGCGAGCAGCTGCTCCATCCGGCCGCCCAGGTAGCTCGACGGGGCGAGCTGGTTGACCTGGACGTCGCGGTCCCGGGCGATCAGGTCCGCGCGCAGCTCGGCGACCTGGGTCATCAGCTCACGCTCGCGTGCCTCCGCCCGGCCGTGCCGGACGGCCAGCTCGGTGAGGATGCGTTCCACGCGGTCCGCGTACCGCTTGACCTGGGCGCGGTCGTAGCCGCGGACCGCGGTGTCGAAATTGGCGTCGGGTCGGAAACCCGTGTCCCGCAAGGCCACCTCGTGGTCGCTGAAGTCCCGTCGGATGCCCATGATGCTCCTCCAGCCCGCCGCGCCGTCGATCATGAGATGCCCCACTCAGTAATACCCCCATCCGCGGCATTTCAACCAGGGGTCTGCGGAACCGACCCCTTGTACCGCGGGACGGAGCGGCCACGTCGTCGACACGCCGGGACGTGGTCATGTTCATGGTGACAGCGGTCGCGCATCCGTACCGGGAAACGGCGGGTGCACCCCACCCGGCAGGCTCAGAAACGCCACCGGGTCTGGCTGTACGTATGACCTTTGCCGAAGCCGAACACCGTCGCCGGCACCACCCGGTACACGAGGGCGTCGCCGGCGCGCATCGCGTCGGCCAGGCCGTACCAGGTGCCGTCGGGGTCGGTGAAGCGCCCGCCGTACTTGCCCTCGTACGTGCCGGCGACCCGGTCCAGCTCGGCGCGGTCGTGCACGGGTACGGCGGTGCCCTCCAGCACGACGTCCAGGCCCGTCAGGTCGGCGCGGCCGGTGGTGAGCACGACGGACGGGTTGACGGCGAGGTTGCGCGCCTTGCGCTCCTCCCGTCCCGTGCAGAAGTACGCCGCGCCGGCGAGCCACACGCCGATCAGCGGCGTGACGTGCGGCCGGTGGTCCGGGCGCACCGTGGACAGCCACCACAGCGGTGCGTCGCGCAGCGCCGCGCGCCCCTCGGCCCAGGCGGTCGGTACCGCGCCGGGGCTGGAGAACGCGCCGAGTTCGGTCTCGGGTTCCGGTTCGGTGTCTCGGGCGTCCGTGCTCATGGTGCCTCCTCGTGGTCGTCACTCTGCCCCGTGCCGACCGCCGGGGAGGCGGTAACTCATCGACCGTGCCCAATCCGTACCCTGGGTTGCGGAGCGGCCGACGCTCCCCAAGAATGGGTGGCCGGTCGCGGAGGCGGCCGACGACACACGTTTCATGAACCACCGGTGAAATCGCCGTGTGCGCTTTCCCGGATCGCCGCGGATCGACCCGGAAAAGGAGCACGTCGGTGCTGGACGCCCAGGATTCCGCCAAGCTGCGACGACTTCTCGACGAGGTACGGCGGTACGGCGCGCAGGACTCCGTCGCCGAGTTCTTCACCGGTTTCACCGGCGGTCGCGATCCGGGGCTGGACGGGGTCCTGGTGTTCGACCACGCCGCGCTGCTGGTGTTCCCGGAGCAGGTCGCGGACGTCACGGACCTGCTGACGTCGGCCGGGTTCGCGGCCAGCGAGCCGGTCGCGAGCGTGGTCGTGCGGCGCCGCCTCGCCGTGCGGTACGACGTGGCAGAGGAGACACTGCCCGTCGCGATCGTCCGCGGAACGATCCCCTCCGGGCCGGCCGCCGGCCGGGGCGTCGAGGTGTTCGCCGCGACCGGTGACCTGCCGCCGGCGCTGGTCGACGGCGAGCGGGCGAACGACACCGAGGCACATTTCGCGTTCACCTTGGTGAACGCCGGTGACGACGCGCTGGAATCGGTGCGGAAGACGTTCGCGAATCGGTTCGCGCTGGTTCCCGACGGCGGCGGCTACAACCCGTTCGACGGCGCCGAGTCGGGAGGCCGGTCGGTGCTCTACTTCCGCACGCCGGACGGTTCCGTTGGCCGGTCCACTCGATTCGAGTTGACCGGCGCCGGCCATTTCCCCGAGGTCGTCGCGGCGCATCTGCGCAGCGCCGAGGCCCGTTTCGGGCAGGCTCCGGAGAAGCTGCTGTCGATCCTCGCCGGGCACTGGGCGGCCCGGGCCGTGCACGTCGCGGCCGAGCTGGGCCTCGCCGACCTGCTGGCCGAGCCGGCCACCGCCGCCGACGTCGCCGGACGCGCCGGTACCCACCCGGACGCCACCGCCCGGCTGCTGCGCTACCTGGCCCACGTCGGCGTCGTCCGCGCCGCCGGCGACGACCGCTACGCGCTCACCCCCACCGGCGAGCTGCTGCGCGCCGACAACCCTTTCCGCGACCTGACCCGGCTCTACGGCGGGACGTTCTACGAGGCCTGGGGCGACCTGCTGCCCGCGGTACGCGACGGCGGCAGCGCGTTCGGCCACCGGTTCGGCGTGGAGCACTTCGACTACTTCGCCGCACACCCGGACACCGCGCGCACGTTCGACCGGACGATGGCCGCGGTGACCGACCTGGTGGCCGGCGAGATCGGCGCGGCGTACGAGTTCCCGGCCGGCTCGACGGTCGTCGACGTGGGCGGCGGCAACGGCGCGTTGCTGCGCGCCGTCCTGCGTGGCAACCCCACCGTCCGCGGTGTCCTGTTCGACCGGAACCACGTCACGACCGCCGTCGACGACGAGGACCGGTTCCGCGCCGAGGCGGGGGACTTCTTCACCGAGGTACCCGACGGCGGCGACGTGTACCTGTTGTCCCGGGTGCTGCACGACTGGGACGACGTGGACTGCCTCCGGATCCTCACCGCGTGCCGGGCGGCGTGCGGCGACGACGCCGCCCTGCTGGTGTTGGAGCGCCTGCTGCCGGCGGACGTCGGCGGGTTCTCTCTGGCCCTGCCGTGGGACATGCAGATGCTCGCGGTGACCGGCGGGCGGGAGCGCAGCCGCGCCGAGTACGACAAGCTCCTCGCCGCGGCCGGCTTCCGGCTCACCGGCGTACGCCCGCTGCCGGTCGACATGAACCTGCTCGTCGCCGTCCCGTCCTGACCGGCCCCTCCGGACCGCGCCGCCCGACCGGGTCGGCGCGGTCCGGGGTGGCGGTCAGCGGACCAGGCCGGCGTCGCGTACCAGGTCGGCGGCGAGGGCGTCGACAGCGTCGGCGGGCAGGCCGTGCGCGGTGAACCAGCCGCCGACGTTGCGGACGTCGCGCTCCAGGAAGTCCCGGCCGCGCGGGTTGCCGATCACGTCGACGATCTGCGGTACGTCGATCACCACCAGCCGCCCCTCGTGCACGAGCAGGTTGTAGGCGGACAGGTCGCCGTGCGCGTACCCGTCGCGGGCGAGCACGGACAGGCTGTGCCGCAGCTGCTCCCACAGGTCGGCCAGTTCGGCGGCGCCCGGCCGGGTCTGCGCGAGCCGCGGCGCGGCGGTGCCGTCGGCGGTGCCGACGAACTCCATCAGCAGCTCGGTGCCGACGATCTGCACCGGGTACGGCACGGCGGCGCCCGCCTCGTACATCCGGCACAGCGCGGTGAACTCGGCGTTGGCCCACATGCCGGCGATCGCCTCCCGGCCGAACGCGGACCGGTTCGCGACGGCCCGGTTCACCCGGGACTCCTTGTCGCGCCTGCCTTCCAGGTATCCGGAGTCGCGGTGGAACATCCGGTGCTTCGGGTCCCGGTACCGCTTCGCGGCGAGCAGCGTGCCGCGGTCGGTGCCCGGCACGGACCGGTCCAGCAGGTAGACGTCGGCCTCCTTGCCGGTCTTCAGGATGCCCATCTCGGTGTCGACCGCACCCAGCTCGGTCACCACCCAGTCCGGGTACGGCCGGGGGCCGCGCTCGGTGGGGGTGGACTGGTCCCAGGTCGACCAGCGGTCGCCGGACGGCGGTCCGTCGGGCGTGGCCGGCGACTCGTCGCCGAACACCTCGAACCGCTCGGCGTAGTCGGCGAACGCGCCGTCCATGTCGTAGTGGGTGTCGCTGTCCTCGCGGCTCTTCTTGCCGCCGCGGGAACGGATCCGGGTGAAGCTGTCGTACTCGTGCACTGCGGTGGTCTCCCCTGCGGAGTAACCCACCGCGGCTACGTGGACTCAGGCGGTGGGCGGGACGGAACGGAATGCGTCTGGCGCGCACACTGCGGCGCGCCGCGTCACGGCGGCAACCATGTCGACACGCCCCCTCTCGTTCCGCCGGCTCACCCGGCACCGACGACACCCTGTCGTACGCATCGGCGGCCCGCAACGTATTTTCTCCGCCGGCTTACCGCCCGCTTGCTGTGTGCTCCCTAACCTTCTGGCATGAGTCGACGCCCGCGAGCGAATCGGGAGGAGCGTCCGTGAGCCTGACCGGAAGGCCGCTGCTGGTGGTCGTCGGACTGCTGGCGCTGGCCATGCCGGTCCTCGCCGTGTACGGCTGGCGCTGGAGCCGCCTGCGCCTGCTGCGTACGGTCGCGCTCGTGGCCTGCGGCCAGTTGCTGGTGAGCCTGGCGGTCGGCCTGGAGGTCAACCGCAGGCAGGACTTCTTCACCAGCTGGGCCGACCTGTTGGGCACCGCGGAGCGCGCGCACAACCAGTCCGTACCGCCGGGGACGATGGACGGCCAGGCCGCCGCCCGCGCCGCCGACACGCGTCCCGGGCACGGCGTCGTACTGTCGCTGAAGCTGACCGGCCCGCGCACCGGCCTCGCCCTGCCGGCGTACGTCTACCTGCCGCCGCAGTACAGCCAACCGGGCTGGACGCACCGGCGGTTCCCGGTGATCGAGGCGCTCGACGGGTACCCGGGCAGCCCGCGACGGTGGCTGACCACGCTGCACCTGCCGCAGGTGCTCGACCGGGAGATCGCGGCGGGCCGGATGGCGCCGACCGTCGTGGTGCTGCCCACCCAGCAGACCGACACGTGGCGCGACTCGGAGTGCATCGACGCCGTCGGCGGCGACCAGTTCGGCACGTACCTGACGCGCGACGTGCAGCAGGTCGTCCGGACCAGGTTCCGGGTCGCGGCGGGCCGCGCCGGCTGGGGCGTGATCGGCTACTCCACCGGCGGGTTCTGCGCCGACAACCTGCCGCTGCAACCCGGCCACGGGTACGCGGCGGCCGCGGCGATGTCCGGCTACTTCGTCCCGTACCAGGACCGGGGGACCGGCGACCTGTTCCGCGGCGACCGGGCCGCGCGGGAGGCGAACTACCCGCTCTGGCAGGTGGAGCACGACCGGCACCTGCCCGCCGTCGCGTACTACTCGGCCTGCGCCACGCCCGACCCGGAGCCGTGCCGGGAGGCCCGGCGCTTCCAGGCGGCGCTGCGCCGGCATCCGGGCCCGGTCAGCCTGACCCGGGTCGAGCTGCACACCGGCGGACACAACATGGTGACGTGGCGGGCGATCGAGGGGCCGGCGCTGGACTGGCTGTCGGGCCACCTCGTCCCGCCGCTCGCCGCCGCCGCGGTGCCCGGCCCTGTCCCGCGTACGTCGCCGTCGCCGCCCGGTGAGCTGGCGAGGCCCCGCCCGTCGGCGCGCCGCGGCGCGACCACCACGCCCTGACCGCCCCGGTCGGCGCGGGATGGCGTCAGACCCGGTGGCCGGGCCGGTCGAGGGTACGCAGGGCGTCGCGCAGCGCGGCGGTGAGCGCGTCGGCGGTGTCGGCGCCGAGCCGGGCGACGAGATCGGCGTGCGCGGCGTTGGTCGCGAGTACCGCCTCCTCGGCGCGGGCGACGCCGTCGTCGGTGAGGCGTACGGCCGAGCCTCGGCGGTCGCCCGGGTCGGGCTCGCGGACGACGAGCCCGGCGCCGACCAGCCGGTGTACGACGTTCGTGGTGCCGCCGGAGGACAGCAGCAGCGAGCCGGCGAGCTCGTTCTGCCGGCGCCGGTAGGGCGGGCCGGCGGACCGCAGCGTCGCGAGGATCTGGTACTCGGCCTTGGTGAGGCCGAGGCGGCCGAGCTCGGGCGCGGCGACCGCGTCGAGCAGCACGGTGAGGCGGGCGACGCGCTTGCTCAGCTCCAGCGGCCCGAGTGCGACCTCGGGCAGCTCGGTGCGCCAGGCGGCGACCAGCTCGTCCACCGGATCGGTCCGGGACCCCTTCATGCGGTTGAGCTTATCGGGCTGTCCTGCTAGCTTTCTTAGTAGCTTTACAAAAAGCTTTACTGGGAGGAACTTGATGGACGTCCTGATCCGAGGAGGCCGGCTCGTCGACACCGACGCCGTTGCCGACGTCCTCGTCCGCGCCGGGCGGATCGCCGCGATCGGTCCCCGGCTCGCCGCGCCACCCGGCGCCGAGCTGATCGACGCCGCCGGCCTGCTCGTCCTGCCCGGCATGGTCGACACGCACCGGCACACCTGGCAGACCGCGCTGCGCCACACCGGGTCCGCGTGGACCCTCGGTGACTACCTCGGCCGGATGTTCGGTCCGGTCGGCGCCGCCTACCGGCCCGCCGACGTGTACGCCGGGACCCTGCTCGGCGCGCTCGCCGCGCTCGACGCCGGCATCACCACGCTCGTCGACTGGGCGCACGTCATGTACACGCCCGCGCACGCCGACGCCTCCGTACGGGCGCTGCGCGACGCCGGCATCCGTGCCGTCTTCGCCCACGGCTGGTACGGCGGGCACACCGGCCCGCATCCCGCCGACGTGCGGCGGGTGCGGGCGGAGCTGCTGCCCGATGACGACGGCCTCGTCACGCTCGCGCTCGCCGTACGCGGACCCGACTTCACCGATCTCGACACCACCCGCGCCGACTTCGCGCTGGCCCGGGAGCTGGGCGTACCGGTCACCGCGCACGTCGCGGGCGGCGCGCCCGGCGAACACCCGTACGGCATCGGCCGGCTCGCCGACGCCGGCCTGCTCGGCCCCGACCTGACCGTCGTGCACGCCACCGGCGCGAGCGACAAGGACCTGGCGCTGCTCGCCGAGCACGGCGTCGGGGTGTCGGTGAGCCCGCAGACCGAGCTGGTCATGCCGGGCGTCGGCGCCGGGACCGCGCTGCGCCGGCTGCACCGGGCCGGCGTACGCGCGTCGCTGTCCACCGACAGCGAGACGGCCGCCGCGGCCGACCTGTTCAGCCAGATGCGGATCGCGCTCGCGGCGTGGCGGGCCGACACGCCGGTCGGGGAGCCGTTGCCGACGGTCGCCGACGTACTCCGGCTCGCCACGGCGGACGGTGCCGCGGTGGCCGGGCTCGCCGACCGTACGGGGTCGGTGTCGGTCG
>DASXWQ010000081.1:0-3568 GCA_036503555.1 Actinocatenispora sp. | reverse complement strand
CCGCGTGCGCCAAGGAGGTCGACGAACCGGGCGTCGCCGTCGAGTTCGAAGTCCTTGTGGATGGAGCCGATGAAGTTCCCGGCTGCCTTGACGATGCGCGGGTCGATGCCGTCCTGCGGGTCGCCGCTCATGTCGGTCGTGATCCGCACGCGGACCGCGAGCCGCACGGACGTCGCCGCGAGGCCGGACGCCTGGATCGGGTCGATGGTGTCGGTGAACACCTCGGCGAACACGCCCTTGCCCGGGGTGTTCATCGTCTCGTGACCGTCCACTTTGTCGAACAGCCCGCTGCGCGAAGCGTGCGACACCAACAGGTTCTGGTACACCGCGTAGTCGACGTCGGTCATGCGTTCAGCCTCTCCACGCAGCGGTCCACGATCGGCACGAGCAGACCGGGCACCTGGCCCTCCAGTTGCTGCGCCGCGCGCCGGAACGACGCGTAGCCCTTGAACCGGGTGGTGGCGTTGCGGGAGCCGGTGCCCTCCAGCCACGGGCCGTAGATGATGCCGCGGTCGTGCACCAGCTGGTCGTCGCCGGACCGCTCGCTGGTGATCTGCGTTTCGTAGTACGGCGTCGGGTTCCGGAGCGACGTGTCCAGGTTCAGGTGCACGTCCGCGAGCGCCTGGCCGCCGATGCGGTCGAGTGCCTCGTCCTCCATCGCCTGCCGCGCGGCGGGGTTGCGTTCGTCGAAGAACGGCCCCGAGATCGTCACGCTCGCCACGTCACACCGCCCTCGTCCGGCCCTTGCGGGCCAACGACGACCGGGAAACCCGGGCGCGGATGTCGTCGACCGTCAGCGTGATCGTCCGCGAGGACTCCCCCGAGCGGGTCTGCGTCGCGTAGCCGGCCTGCTCGCAGCCGAGTGTCACGAGCGCCTCGGCGACGGCGAGGGACTCGATGAGCGCGGGCGGCTGCCATCGGTACACAGCGGCCGCCGTGTCGTGGGCCGCGGCGGTGGTGCCGAGGACGCCGCGCTCGACGCGCAGGGTCCGCGGCGAGTAGATCGCGGCGCCGGTGGTGTGTCCGGCGAGGACGGTGCCGTCCCAGGCCCGCTTGACGACGAGGGTGTTCCCGGCGATGTCGATGATCAGCATCCGTTCGGCGTCGATGAGGACGATCTCGCCGATCGCGAACGCGGCGCCGTCGGCCACCGTGACCGCGGCGGCGTTCGCCATCGCGGTGAGGTCGCCGCCGAGGGTCTGGCCGGTGTCGAGCTGCCGCCGCCCGGTCACGACCATCCGCTCTGCGCCGATCCGCAGCAGCGACCCGATACCGATCGTCGAGCCGTCCGAGACGTTCACACTGTCCGCCGCACCGTTGACCGCGCCGGTAAGGGTGCCGGCGGCGGCTTCGTCGTTGCGGAAGCCGTACAGGCCGGTGAGGGCGACGGCTTGCTGGGAGGTGTCGCCCGCCGTGTAGGCGGCGGTGCTGGACAGGTCGGTCTCGACCCGGTCGTACGGCGGCCCGGACGGCGGGTACAGCTTGAGGTCGTCGACGGCGAGCGTCGTGCCTCCCACGGTCGCGGCGGTCAGTTCGATGATCTCGTGCTGTTCGAGCCAGAGCCGCCATGACGTCGGGGACTGCCGGTTCGGCCAGTCGAAGGTGACGGTCTTCAGCTCGGGGAAGAAGCGCCGGTGGCACAGGCCGTGGATGGAGTCGGTGGCGGCGTAGATCGCGTCGTCGACCTGCGCGTCCGAGCGCGCGGTCTGCGCGCTGTCCAGCGCGCGCTTGACGCGTTCCCGCGTCGTGTAGGCGATCCGTGCCATTCCTGTGCCCTTGCTGTCTTGGCCGTGCCGCCCGTGGGCGACAGGGAGTGGTGTTCTTCAGTTGTGCCAAGCGGGTTAGAGGTGTAGTGGCTGCCGGTAGCCCTGGCGGCCGCCCTCCTCCCACACGGTGCCGTCGAAGCGGCAGAAGGCCTCGCCGTCCGGGCCGGTGCGCAGCGGCTCCCCGCAGCGCGGGCAGGCCTCCGGGACGCGGGAGCGTTCCTCGCGGGCCAGTTCGGCGGCCTCCTCGAGGATGTCCATCAGCCCGTACCAGCCAGCCCCCACAGCTCCCCCATCCCCCGGGGGCGGCACGACCGCGGTTGCGGTGAGTCCGCCGAGTGGGGCCGTGGCGGTGGCGTTCACCGCGGCGGCCCCGGTCGCCGACGTCGTCGCGGCGCCGAGTGGGGCGCTGGCGGCGGCGTTGACGGTGCGAGAAGCCACCGCGGCCGCGGCGCTACCGCCCAGCGGAGCGGCCGCGGTGGCATTCACGGTCGGCCTGCCACTGGCCGACCCGTTCAAGGCCCCGAGCGGGGCGTCCGCGGTGCCGGTCACGACGGAGCCCGTGGTGACGTCGGCGGCGGCGAAGTCGTCGTATCGCACGGTGGCGGAGGCGGCGCAGCGCAGCCCGGTGTTCTTGCCGATCATGATGCCGGTGTCGGTGACGCTGGCCCGCTCGACGCCGTTAACGTACGCCTTGATCGTCGACCCGACGGCCTGGATCTTCGCGATGTCCCCGTTGGCCGCGGCCCCCGGGAACGTCGCGAGCGCGGTGAACGACCCGCTGGAGTTGCGGAACAGATCCCACGACGTGCCGTCGTTGCGCCACAGGTAGCCGTTGCCGAACACCGAGTCGCCGCGGCACCACACCCCGCAGGACACCGCCCCGGCGACCGCGATCGTGGCCTGCGCGGAGTTGTCGTCGGTCGCCATTGCCGTGCCGCACGCGATGATCCCGGTCCCACCGGCCGCGGCGGGCGCGAGCTGGCCGGAGGTGATCGACCAGTCCTCGGCGACCTCGACCCAGCCGTTGCCCACGGTCGTGGAGTCCGGCCGGTTGAAGTCGTCGGTGAAGCTCGTCATGGTCGATCACCTCCCTTCGGCTGATGTCTGGTTAGGACGCGACGGCGAACGACGCGGTGAGGCCGCCGGCGGCGACCTTGAAGTCGTCGCCGACGCCGACCGCGTTGGCCGTGATAGCGCCGGAGAACCCGAACGTTCCGGCGTTCTGGGCCGTCCACGCGGTGAAGTAGGCGTGGTCCTCCGCCGTGGTCTCCGCGGTCCAGAGCAGGTCCGCACTGGATGCGAGAGCCGCGTTCGCGGCGGCCGCCCACGTGGTCTGCTTCCGTGCGCTGTCGACCGAGACGTTGGCCGTGCCGTTCGGACCCGGCGGCCCGGTGTGCCGCTGGATCCACCGGTACGTGCCGCCGAGCGAGTCGAGCAGCGCATTCGCCGCGGCGGTCGAGAGTCCTTCGGCCATCGCCTACTCCGTGGTCCCCTGCTCGGCCGCGGCGCCCTGGCGGGCGTCGTCCTCGAGCAGCCGGTCGACCAGCTCCGGCTTGTTGCCGGACGTCGACAGGTCGCCGGGGCGGCGCCGCAGCTCGGCCTTGAGGTCCTCGACGGTCTGCGCCTCATACAGCGCGCGGGCGTCGTCGTCCTGGCCCTCGTCGTCGCCCTCGACCTCGTCGGCCTGCTCGCTGTCGGCGCGCGAGCGCGCCTCGGCGGGCACCGGCTCCGGCATGCCCTCGCCCGTGAACGCGTTCGACGCGCCGTGGTGCACGCTGACCTTCGCCATCTCGTCTCGCTCC
>DASXWQ010000080.1:0-16560 GCA_036503555.1 Actinocatenispora sp. | reverse complement strand
CCTGGTCGAGGTCGCGCCGATGGCGCGCCCTCCGGTGTGCAAGCTCATGGACTACGGCAAGTTCAAGTACGAGAGCGCACTGAAGGCGCGCGAGGCGCGGCGCAACCAGCAGCAGACCGTCATCAAGGAGATGAAGCTCCGGCCGAAGATCGACTCGCACGACTACGAGACCAAGAAGGGTCACGTCGTGCGGTTCCTCAAGGCCGGGGACAAGGTCAAGATCACGATCATGTTCCGCGGTCGTGAGCAGAGCCGGCCCGAGCTCGGGTTCCGACTGCTCCGCAAGCTCGCCGAGGAGATCGGTGAGCTGGGCTACGTGGAGTCCGCCCCCAAACAGGACGGCCGAAACATGATCATGGTGGTCGCTCCGCACCGGGCGACCAAGGAGGCCGCGCTTCGGGGCGGCCGGCCCGAGTCCGAGGCCGGGGCCGGCGAGACCCCGACCGAGACCGATCAGTAACCCGTCCCCGCCAACCCCGGCGGGGACGACGTCAAGGAGACATACCTCGATGCCGAAGATGAAGAGCCACTCGGGCACACGCAAGCGGGTCAAGGTGACCGGCTCCGGCAAGCTCCTCACGGAGCGCGCCGGCCGTCGTCACCTCATGGAGCGCAAGTCCTCCAGGATCGCCCGCCGCCTGGCCGGCACCGTGGAGGTCGCGAAGGCCGACGTGAGCCGGGTCAAGCGCCTGTTGGGCCGCTGACGACACCGGAAGCCCCGTACCACCGGCATCCGTCGCCGGTGGCCGTCGAGAGCACGTGAGCAGGAGAGAGACCCGTGGCACGCGTCAAGCGGGCAGTGAATGCCCAGAAGAAGCGCAGGACCATCCTGGAGACCGCCAGCGGCTACCGCGGCCAGCGTTCCCGGCTGTACCGCAAGGCCAAGGAGCAGGTCCTCCACTCGATGAACTACGCGTACCGGGACCGCCGGGCGCGTAAGGGTGACTTCCGCCGCCTGTGGATCACCCGGATCAACGCCGCCGCCCGCGCCAACGGCATGACCTACAACCGGTTCATCCAGGGCCTGAAGGCCGCCGGTGTGGAGGTCGACCGCAAGGTGCTGGCCGAGCTGGCGGTGAGTGACGAGAAGGCGTTCGCCGCCCTCGTCGCCGTCGCGCACCAGAACGTGCCGGCCACCGACGCCGCCTGATTCGCAAGCGCAGCGGCAGATGCTTGACCGACCCGGGGTGTTCACCGAACGAACGCCCCGGGTCGCGCGTGCCCGGACCTTGTTGCGCCGGGCGCGCCGGGACGCGGAGCGGCAGTTCCTGGCCGAGGGCCCGCAGGCGGTCCGCGAGGCCGTGCCGTACGCGACGGAGCTGTTCGGCACCGACGACGCGCTGACCCGGTACCCGGAGATCGCGTCGGCCGCGACCGACGCGGGCGTACGGGTGTCGGTGGTGACGGAGAAGGCGTTGGCCGGGCTGGCCGACACGCAGCGTCCGCAGGGACTCGTCGCGGTCTGCGGCTACCGGGACGTACCGCTGTCCGCGGCGCTGGCGCGCCGGCCCCGGCTGGTCGTGGTGCTGGCGAACATCGCCGACCCGGGGAACGCCGGGACGGTCCTGCGTACCGCGGACGCGGCCGGCGCGGGCGCGGTCGTGTTCACCGACAACAGCGTCGACGTCTACAACGGCAAGTGCGTACGGTCCTCGGCGGGCAGCCTGTTCCACCTGGACGTGGTGCGCGGCGGGGAGCCGGCCGAGGTGGTGGCGACGCTGCGGGCGGCGGGGTTGTGGGTGGCGGCCGCCGACCTGCGGGGCGCGGCGGACCTCGACGCCCTGGCCGACGACGGCGTACTCGGCCGGCCGACCGCGTGGCTGTTCGGCAGCGAGGCGCACGGGCTGTCGGCGGAGCTGTCCGCGGCGGCCGACGCGCGGGTACGGGTACCGATCCACGGCGCGGCGGAGAGCCTGAACCTGGCTGCCGCCGCGGCGGTCTGTCTGTACGCTTCGGCACGTGCGCAGCGCCCGGTCGCGGGCGCCGACGAGCGGGGGAGGCGGCCATGATCGACATCGACGGGCACCGCCCGGCACGCTCGTTTACCCGGCCCGCCGGTGACGGGCTGTCCGGCTGACTGGCCGGTTGCGTTCCCCGGTGGGCTGCGGCGTGGCCGCGCGGCCGGGGCGTGGGCGAACACCTGACGCACCGTTCCGGCACTGTCCGTAGACTCGGGCGCTGGCGTACGTCGTCGTACGGCCGCCGGCCCAGGGTGACCGCACCCCCACCGGATGGGGCAGTACCGGGAGAGTCATGTCGTATCGCAACGATCCGTACGATCCGAAGGAGGCCACGCTGCTCGATCCGGCCTCCCTGGACGAGGCGGTGACGGCCGCGGAGAAGGCGTTCGCCGCCGCGAGCAGTCCGGACGAGCTGGCCGCCGCGCGCGCCGCGCACCTGGGTGACCGTGGCCCGGTGATGCTGGCCCGGCGGGAGATCGGCGCCCTGCCGCCGCACGCCAAGTCGGACGCGGGCAAGCGGGTCAACGCGGCCCGCGCGGCCATGCAGTCCGCGTACGACGCGCGCCACGCGGCGTTGGAGGCCGCCGAACGCCAGCGGGTGCTCGACGAGGAGACCGTCGACGTCACGCTGCCGACCGACCGTCGGCCCCTCGGCGCCCGGCACCCGCTGCCGGCGCTGATCGAGCGGATCTGCGACCTGTTCGTCGGCATGGGGTACGAGGTGGTCGACGGGCCGGAGGCCGAGTCGAGCTGGTTCAACTTCGACGCGCTCAACATCGGCCCCGACAACCCGGTACGCGGCGAGATGGACACCTTCCACACCGAGGTGCCGGACCTGGTGCTGCGTACGCACACCTCGCCCGGCCAGGTCCGGACGATGCTGAACCGGCAGCCGCCGATCGCGATCATCTGCCCCGGCCGGGTGTACCGGACCGACGAGCTGGACGCCACGCACAGCCCGGTGTTCCACCAGGTCGAAGGGCTGGTGGTGGCCGAGGGGATCACCATGGCGCACCTGCGCGGCACGCTGGACCACTTCGCCCGGGCGATCTTCGGCCCGGACGCGCGTACCCGGTTCCGGCCGCACTACTTCCCGTTCACCGAGCCGTCGGCGGAGTTCGACATCTGGTTCCCGGAGCACCGGGACGGCGCGCGTTGGGTCGAGTGGGGCGGCTGCGGCATGGTCAATCCGCGGGTGCTGACCGCCTGCGGCATCGACCCGCAGCGGTACTCCGGGTTCGCGTTCGGGATGGGCATCGACCGCTCGCTGATGTTCCAGCAGGGGATCAGCGACTTTCACGACATCGTCGAGGGCGACGTGCGGTTCAGCCGTGCGTACGGGATGGAGGTCTGAGCCGTGCTGGTTCCGCTGTCGTGGCTGCGGGAGGCCGTGGACCTGCCGGCCGGGATCGCGCCGGCCGAGGTGGCCGACGCGTTCACCGGGCTCGGTGTCGAGGTCGATGCCGTCACCGACCTGGCCGGCTCCGTCCGCGGGCCGCTGGTGGTCGGCAGGGTCCTCACCATCGAGGAGCTGACCGGCTTCAAGAAGCCCATCCGCTACTGCACGGTCGACGTTGGCGCCGCCAACGGTACGGGCGAGCCGCAGAGCATCGTGTGCGGCGCCCGGAACTTCGCGGTCGGTGACCTGGTCGTCGTGATCCTGCCGGGCGGCGTACTGCCGGGTGCCTTCACGATCGGCGCGCGCAAGACGTACGGGCGGATGTCGGCCGGGATGATCTGCTCGGCCCGCGAGCTGGGATTGGGTGACGACCACACCGGGATCATCGTGCTGCCCGCGGATGTCGCCGCCGTCCCCGGCGACGACGCGCGGCCCGTGGTGGGCCTGGACGACGTCGTGTTCGACCTGTCGGTGACCCCGGACCGCGGCTACCAGCTCTCGGTACGCGGGCTTGGGCGCGAGCTGGCCCGCGCACTCGGCGCCGCGTACCACGACCCGGCCGACCGCCCGTCGACCTCAGGCTCGCCCGACGCGTCGGTGGGGCGGCGGATCCTGGTCGAGGACACCGCCGGGTGTGACCGGTTCTCCGCTCGGCTGGTGACCGGGGTGGACCCGGCCGCACCGAGTCCACAGTGGATGGTGCGGCGGCTGGCGCACGCCGGGATCCGGTCGATCTCGCTGCCGGTGGACGTCGCCAACTACGTGATGGTCGAGCTGGGCCAGCCGATGCACACGTTCGACGCCGCCCGGCTGACCGGCGACCTCGTCGTACGCCGGGCCCGCGCGGGTGAGCGGCTCACCGCGATCGACCACGTGACCCGCGCACTGTCCACAGAGGACCTGGTGATCTGCGACGACACCGGCGTCGTGTCGCTCGCCGCGGTGATGGGCGGCGAGACGACCGAGGTCGGCGAGGCGACCACGGACGTGCTGTTGGAGGCGGCGCACTGGGACCCCGCGAGCATCAGCCGGACCGCCCGGCGGCACCGGATGCTGTCCGAGGCGTCGAAGCGGTACGAGCGGGGCGTCGACCCGGCGATCACCCTGGTCGCGGTGCAGCGCGCGGTGGACCTGCTGGTCGAGTACGGCGGGGGCACGGCGGGTGACGGTGTCGTCGACGTCGACCATGTCGTACCGCCGGAGACGGTGCTGCTGCCGGCGGACCTGCCGGCGCGTACGGCGGGGGTGGACTATCCGGCGGCGCGGGTGGTGGAGCTGATCGAGGCGGTCGGCGCGACGGTCGCCGTCGACGGCGACCGGCTCGCGGTGACGCCGCCGACCTGGCGGCCCGACATGGTCGACCCGGCGGACGTGGTCGAGGAGGTCGTCCGCCTCGACGGGTACGACAACGTGCCGTCGGTGCTGCCGCCGATCGTCGCCGGGAACGGCCTGACGAGCGAGCAGCGGCGCCGGCGTTCGGTGGCGCGCGCGCTCGCCGAGGCCGGGTACGTCGAGGTGCTGAGCTACCCGTTCGTCGACCCGGAGTCGTTCGAGGCGCTGGGTTTGCCGGCCGACGACCCGCGGCGTACCGCGGTGCGGCTGGTGAACCCGCTGTCGGAGCGGGAGCCGCTGCTGCGTACGACGTTGCTGCCGCCGCTGCTGACGACGTTGCGGCGCAACCTGGCCCGCGGGCACCGGGACGTGGCGCTGTTCGAGGTGGGCCTGGTGTTCCGGCCGTCCGGCGAGCCGGTGGCCACGCCGCCGGCCCTGCCCGTCGACCGGCGCCCGACCGACGCGGAACTGGCCGCGGCGCTCGCAGTGGTGCCACGCCAGCCGTACCGGGTGGCGGCGGTACTCACCGGCGAGGTGGAGCGCGCCGGCTGGTGGGGCCCGGGCCGCGCCGCGGACTGGACCGACGCGGTGGCGGCGGCCGAGCTGGTCGCGCGTACCGCGGGGGTCACCCTGACGGTACGGGCGGACCGGCACGCGCCGTGGCATCCGGGTCGCTGCGCCCGGCTGAGCGTCGACGGCGTCCTGGTCGGTCACGCGGGGGAGCTGCACCCGGAGGTGTGCCAGGCGCTGGACCTGCCCCGGGGTACCGCCGCGATGGAGCTGGAGCTGTCCGCGCTGCCGGCACGGCCGCCGGTCTCAGCGCCGGTCATCTCGACGTACCCGCCGGCGCTGATCGACGTGGCGCTGCTCGTCGACGACGCGACACCGGCGGCGGACGTGGAGGCGGCGCTGGCCGCGGGCGCGGGGGAGCTGCTGGAGTCGATCCGGCTGTTCGACGTGTTCCGCGGTGAGCAGCTCGGCGCCGGCCAGAAGTCGCTGGCGTACAAGCTGAGCTTCCGGGCCGCGGGCCGGACGCTGACCGCGGAGGAGGCGGTGGGCGCCCGCGACGCCGCGGTCGCCGAGGCGACCCGACGCGTCGGCGCCGCGCTGCGCGGAGCCTGAGCTGGACGGTGCGCTTCAGCGCACCGTCCAGTACCAGACCCCGGAGCGGTGGCGCGGGGCCGTGGCGAGCAGGCGCGTGACGGTGCTGCGTGCCGCGTCGCCGTGCGGCGCGGACGGGTCCAACACCACCAGGTCGGTACGGTCGGCGGCGAGGTCGCGCCGGGCGCGGGCCCGGTCGGCGCCCGACACGTCCGGTACCCGCCCGGTCGCGGCGGCGCGTGCCACGGTCACGGCGAACCGGCTGCGCGGCGAGGCCCACTGGGCCTCGCCGTCCGGCCCGGGTTGCATCACCGGCCCGCCCGGTACGGCCATGTCGGCGCGCGTCCCGGCGGCGAACCGTACGCCGAGCCGCGACGAGTGGGTGAACTGCGGCACGGCCAGCACGGTCCGGCCGGCCCGGACGTACGCCCGCCAGTCGCCGGCGGTGAAGAACGCCGGCACCGCGGGTCGGGGTACGACGGGCAGCGCGGTGGGCAGGATCGGCACGAGCGCGGCGGCGTACGCGGCGAGCCACAGCGGCCGGGGCGCACCGACGCGGATGGCGCGGTCGGCGCCGAGGGCGAGGATCGCGCCGAGCGCGGTGGTGGTGATCAGCGCGAGCCGGTCCGGGATGGCCTGCTCGACCAGCGGCAGCCCGGCGAGCAGCCGCCACGGGCCGGGGATGCCGGTGTCGTGCCGGAAGTACACGATGTCGGTGCCGAGGCTGAGGACGGCGAAGACGAACGCGGTGACGGCGAGCGCGAGCACGGTGCGGTTGCGGCGCAGCCACCCGACCAGCGCGACGACCAGCAGCGCCAGCCCCACGCCGAGGTACGCGGTCTCCTCGGTGACGTTGCCGGCGTACACGCGGGCGGCGTGTGCGGGGCCGCCGAACATCGCGAACGTGCCGTACCAGACCCAGGAGACGACGTCGGTCCCGTACCGGCCGATGTCCCACGGGGTGCCGCGGTAGGTCTGCGGGCCGGCGAGCAGCACCCACAGCGGGTACCCGCCGAGGACGGCGAAGACGGCGGCGGCGACGCCGATCCGGATCAGGAAGCCGCGCAGCGCACGGCGCGCGGCGGACGGCCGCAGCAGCGCCCAGCAGGCGGCGAACACGCCGACGCCGAGCACCGTGAACAGCAGGACCTCGGTCCCGGTGACGAGCTGCGCGGCCAGCAGTACGCCGAGCACGGCGCCGCGCGCGACGGGTCGCTGCCGCCCGGGTGACGGCAGCACGCACAGCACGAGGAACGGTACGAGGAACTGCGCGGTGATGTGCACGTGCGCGTTCGACATCGCGATCATGCCGGGCGCGAACCCGACGAATCCCGCGCCGATCGCCGCGGCGGCCCGCGAGGTCACCAGCCGCCGCCGGAACACCAGGTACCAGCCTGCCGCGGTGCCGGCCAGCGCCAGCGTCGTCAGCAGGGCGAACGACACGGCCGCCCCGAACACCACGGTCACCGGGGTCAGCACCATCGCGGGCAGCACGACCGACGAGTTGACCATCAGGTTCGCCCCGTTGGGAGCGTTGATCTGGCTGGTCACGAACGGGTTGGTGAGGTGGGTGACGGCGTGCGCCCCGGACGCGAGCATCCACTCCATGAGCGGCTGGTCGCTGGGGTTGTCGGTGAGCAGCCTGGTGTCGGGTGATGCCCACAGCCCGGACGTGACCCAGCCGGCCAGTCCGAGATAGCAGGCCAGCACCAGGACGTGTGGCCAGGCCCGCCGCCACCGCCGCCGTACGACCGGCGAACCGGTCGTACGGGGCAGTTGCTCGGTGCGGGCCATCGGCGCCGGTCAGTTCGGGCGCGGCGCAGCGGCGAGGCGTTGCCGGGCGAGGATGCCGAGCGCCTTCACCCCGTCCACCCAGGTGATCTTCTTGCCCTCGTCGCGGCTGCGCGCCGAGTAGTTGATCGGCACCTCGTACGGCCGGATGCGCCGGCGCAGCAGCTTGCCGGTGACCTCGGCCTCCATGCCGAAGTCGCGGGACTTGATGTCGAGGTCCCGGTAGAGCTTGGTCGGCATGAGCTTGAAGCACGTCTCCAGGTCGGAGAGGTAGCAGTTGTAGAGGATGTTCGCGGCGGTGGTGATGGCCTTGTTGCCCATCACGTACCAGAAGGAGAAGGCGGCGTGCCCGCCGAAGCTGCGGTTGCCGTAGATGACCTGGCCGCGCCCGTCCTGTACCGGCTTCAGCAGCCGCGGGATGTCCCGCGGGTCGTACTCCAGGTCGGCGTCGAGGACGACCATGTAGTCACCGTTGGCCTCGCGTACGCCGGTGTGGATGGCTGCGCCCTTGCCCATGTTGCGTGGGTGCCGGATGACCCGTACCCGTTCGTCGTCGACGTGGTCGAGCAGCTCGGGCGTGCTGTCCCGGCTGCCGTCGTCGACGACGAGCAGTTCGATGTCGCACGGGTAGGTCACCTCGAGGGTCTGTTTGATCGCGGTGATGACCCGGGCTTCCTCGTTGTACACGGGCATCAGGATCGACAGGCGCACTGGAAAACACCCCAACTGTTTGGCTTGCCGGTCCGCGCCCCCGCGCGGTGTCCGGCCGGACACGAACGGCTGCTATACACGCCGTGAGGTGATCTCCCCGGCACTCTGTGTGCTGAGCCGTAGGGCTTGATCGTAGCCAAGGGGCAGGTGCGACACGTCGGAGTGGTCAACATCGTGGGTACCTCTTTACGGGCGTCTTGCATGGCCGGGCCGCTTCTGCGCATCGTGATACAGTGCAATGCATAGACATGCGGGAGGTCGGTGTGGGCGTACGGGTGGCTGTGGCCGGGGCGAGCGGATACGCGGGGGGTGAGCTGCTGCGCCTCATCGCCGGGCACCCCGGGCTCGACCTCGTCGCCGCGACGGGCGCCACCAGCGCCGGCCGACGCGTCGGCGAGCTGCACCCGCAGCTGCCCGCGCTCGCCGACGTGGCGCTGCGGCCGACCGACGCGGCCGAGCTGGCCGACGCCGAGCTGGTCTTCCTCGCCCTGCCGCACGGTGCGTCCGCCGCGCTCGCCGCCGCCCTGCCCGACGGTACGAAGATCGTCGACCTCGGCGCCGACCACCGGCTCACCGACCCGGCCGCCTGGCGGCGGTACTACCCGGGCGAGCACGCCGGGGCGTGGACGTACGGGCTGCCCGAGCTGCCCGGCCAGCGGGCCGCGATCGCCGCCGCCGACCGGGTCGCCGCCACCGGCTGCTACGTGGTGGCCACGACGCTGGCGCTCGCGCCCCTGATCGCCGCCGGCGTCGCGTCACCCGACGACGTGGTCGTCGTCGCCGCCTCGGGTACGTCCGGCGCCGGCCGCGCGGCGAAACCGAACCTGCTCGGCAGCGAGGTGATGAACGACGTCTCCGCGTACAAGGTGGGTGCGCACCAGCACACGCCGGAGATGACGCAGGCGACCGGGGCGCGGACGCTGTCGTTCACGCCGCTGCTCGCCCCGATGCCGCGCGGCATCCTGTCCACCGTCACCGCCCGCCCCACCGGTACGCCGGGCGTCGACGAGCTGCGGCAGGTGCTCGCCGAGGCGTACGCGGGCGAGCCGTTCGTGACGCTGCTGCCGGCGGGGGCGTGGCCGCACACGGCGGCGACGTACGGGAGCAACGCGTGCCACCTGCAGGTGACCGTGGACGGCGACTCGGGGCGGATCGTCGTCACGAGCGCGATCGACAACCTCGGCAAGGGCGCGGCCGGCCAGGCCGTGCAGTGCGCCAACCTGATGCTCGACCTGCCGGAGACCGCCGGCCTGACGGCGAACGGAGTCGCCCCGTGAGCGCAGCGGACAGTACCCCCGAGATCGGCGTGACCGCGCCGGCCGGGTTCCGGGCCGCGGGTGTCGCGGCCGGGATCAAGCAGTCCGGCGCGCCGGACGTGGCGCTGGTCGTCAACGACGGCCCGGACGCGACCGCCGCCGGCGTCTTCACCCGCAACCGGGTGAAGGCCGCGCCGGTGCTGTGGAGCGAGCGGGTCCTGGCCGCCGGCATCGTCAAGGCGGTCGTGCTGAACTCCGGCAACGCCAACGCCTGCACCGGTACGGACGGCTTCGCCGACACGCACGCCACCGCCGAGCGTGTCGCCGCCCGCGTCGGCATCGGCGCCGCCGACGTGGCGGTCTGCTCCACCGGCCTGATCGGCGAGCGGCTGCCGACCGAGGCGCTGCTGTCCGGTGTGGACGGTGCCGCGAAGGCGCTGAGCCGTACCGGTGGGGGCGAGGCGGCCGAGGCCATCCGTACCACGGACACCCGTGCCAAGCAGGTCCGGCTGGACGGCGACGGGTACGTCGTGGGTGGCATGGCGAAGGGTGCGGGGATGCTCGCCCCGTCGCTCGCCACGATGCTGTGCGTACTGACCACCGACGCGGTCGCCGACACCGACGTGCTGAACGCGGCGCTGCGCCGGGCGGTCGCGGTCACGTTCGAGCGGATCGACTCGGACGGCTGCCTGTCGACCAACGACACCGTGCTGCTGCTGGCGTCCGGCGCGTCCGGGGTCAGCGCCACCGAACAGGACCTGACCGACCTGGTCACCGCGGCGTGCGCGGAGCTGGCCGGGCAGCTGCTCGCCGACGCGGAGGGCGCCACGAAGGACGTCACGATCGAGGTGGACGGCGCGGCGAGCGAGGACGACGCGGTCGAGGTCGGCCGCGCCATCGCCCGCAACAACCTGGTCAAGACCGCGCTGTTCGGCAACGACCCGAACTGGGGCCGCATCCTCGCCGCCATCGGTACCACCGACGCGGCGTTCGCGCCGGAGCGGCTGGACGTGGCGGTCAACAACGTGTGGATCTGCCGGAACGGCGGCGCCGCGGCCGACCGGTCCGGCGTCGACCTGTCCGGCCGGACCGTCACGATCACCGTCAACCTCAACGCCGGCGGCGAGTCGGCGACGGTGTGGACCAACGACCTGTCGCACGCGTACGTGCACGAGAACTCGGCGTACTCGACATGAGCACCACGCCGGTACCCCCGGCAGTCGCCGACGCCGGCTACGCGCCGCACGTACGCCGGGATCTCGCGGAGGCCGCGGCGAAGGCGAAGGTACTCACCGAGGCGTTGCCGTGGCTCGCGGAGTTCCAGGGCGCCACCGTGGTCGTGAAGTACGGCGGGCACGCGATGGCGGATCCGGCGCTGCGCCGGGCGTTCGCCGCGGACATGGTGTTCCTGCGCCGGACCGGGCTGCGGCCGGTCGTGGTGCACGGCGGCGGCCCGCAGATCTCGGCGATGCTGTCCCGGCTGGACATCGACTCGGAGTTCCGCGGCGGGCTGCGGGTCACCACCCCCGAGTCCATCGACGTGGTACGGATGGTGCTGGTCGGTCAGGTCGGTCGGGAGCTGGTCGGCCTGATCAACGAGCACGGCCCGCTCGCCGTCGGCATGTCCGGCGAGGACGCGAACCTGGTCACCGCGGTACGCCGGCACGCCGTGGTGGACGGTGAGGCGGTCGACGTCGGCCTGGTCGGCGACGTCGCTTCGGTCGACGCCGGGGTGCTCACGGACCTGCTGGACGGCGGCCGGATCCCGGTGGTGTCGACGGTCGCGCCGGACGCCGCGGGCGTGGTGCACAACCTGAACGCCGACACCGCGGCGTCCGCGCTGGCGGTGGCGCTCGGCGCGCAGAAGTTCGTCGTCCTCACCGACGTACCCGGCCTGTACGCGAACTGGCCGGAACGCGACAGCCTCGTCTCCCGCCTGTCCGCCGACGAGCTGGCGGAGCTGTTGCCGTCGCTGTCGGCGGGGATGGTGCCGAAGATGGAGGCGTGCTTGCGCGCGGTACGCGGTGGGGTGCCGCAGGCGCACGTCATCGACGGCCGCGTCGCGCACTCGATCCTGCTGGAAGTGTTCACCTCGGAGGGGTTCGGCACGATGGTCGTGCCCTCGGCGACAGGAGATCTCACGTGAGTGACCTGGTGACCCGGTGGGACCGGGCGGTCCTACACAACTACGGCACGCCGACGGCCGCGCTGGTCCGCGGCGACGGCGCGGTGGTCACCGACGAGCAGGGACGCGACTACCTGGACCTGTTCACCGGCCTCGCGGTCAACGCGCTCGGCCACGCGCACCCCGCGGTCGTCGCCGCGGTCAGCGAGCAGGTCGCGACCCTCGGGCACGTCGGCAACTTCTTCGCCAACCCGCCGCAGGTCGCGCTCGCCGAACGCCTCCTCGCCCTGTTCGACCGCCCCGGCCAGGTGTACTTCGCCAACTCCGGTACGGAGGCCAACGAGGCGGCGTTCAAGCTGTCCCGGCGTACCGGGCGACGGCACATCGTGTCCACTGTGGACGGTTTCCACGGCCGGACCATGGGCGCGCTCGCGCTGACCGGGCAGCCGACGAAGTCCGCCGCGTTCGAGCCGCTGCCCGGCGACGTCACCCACGTCCCGTACGGCGACGCCGACGCGCTCGCCGCCGCCGTCACCGACGAGACCGCGATGGTGATCCTGGAGCCGATCCAGGGCGAGGCCGGCGTACGCGTCCCGCCGCCCGGCTACCTGGTCGCGGCCCGCGCGATCACCGAGGCGCACGGCGCGCTGCTGTGCCTCGACGAGGTGCAGACCGGCGTCGGCCGCACCGGCCACTGGTTCGCCCACCAGGCCGACGGCGTACGCCCCGACGTGGTGACACTGGCCAAGGGGCTCGGCGGCGGGCTGCCGATCGGCGCGTGCGTCGCGTTCACCGACACCGCGTACGGCGACGTCGCCGCATTGCTCGGCCCCGGCTCGCACGGCAGCACGTTCGGCGGCAACCCGGTGTGCTGCGCGGCCGGCCTGGCCGTCCTCACCACCATCGCCGACGAACACCTGCTCGACCACGTCAAGGCGGTCGGCGAGCGGATCCGCGACGGCATCGACCATCCGCTCGTCTCCGGCGTACGCGGGGCGGGGCTGCTGCTCGGCGTCACCCTCACCGCACCCGTCGCCGCGGCCACCGCGACGGCGCTGCGTGACGCCGGCTTCCTGGTCAACCCGTGCCAGCCGGACGTGCTGCGCCTGGCTCCGCCGCTGATCCTCACCGCCGACCAGGCCGACAGCTTCCTCGCCGCACTGCCGGCCGCCCTCGACACCGCCGGAGGTACCGCATGACCCGCCACTTCCTGCGCGACGACGACCTGTCGACGGCCGAGCAGACCGAGATCCTGGACCTCGCCGAGGCGTACAAGCGGGACCGGCACGGGTTTCGGCCGCTCGCCGACCGGTCCGTCGCGGTGATCTTCGAGAAGCCGTCGCTGCGCACGCGTACCTCGTTCGAGGTGGGGATCGCGCAGCTCGGCGGCCAGCCGGTGCTGATCGACGCCCGCGCCACGCACTTCGGCCGGGGCGAGACGCTGGCCGACGCCGCCCAGGTCCTCTCCCGGTACGTCGACGCCATCGTGATCCGCACCTTCGGCGACGACCGGATCGCCGAGCTGGCGAGCACCTCCTCGGTACCGGTGGTCAACGCGCTGACCGACGGGTTCCACCCGTGCCAGCTGCTCGCCGACCTGCAGACGATCCGGGAGCGGCGCGGCTCGCTCGCCGGCGTCACCGTCACGTACCTCGGTGACGGGGCGAACAACATGGCCCAGTCGTTCCTGCTCGCGGGCGCCACCGCCGGCATGCACGTACGGATCGCGGCACCCGAGGCGCACCGACCGGCCGCCGCCGTGGAGGCCGCCGCACAGACGCTCGCCGCGCAGAGCGGCGGATCGGTCACCGTGCTGGCCGACGCGAAGGCCGCCGCCGAGGCGTCCGACGTCCTGGTCACCGACACCTGGACCTCGATGGACCAGGAGGGCGACGGCCTCGACCGCATCACCCCGTTCCTGCCGTACCAGGTGAACGCGCAGCTGCTGGCGCTCGCCGCCGACGACGCGGTCGTACTGCACTGCCTGCCCGCGCACCGCGGCGAGGAGATCACCGACGAGGTGATGGACGGACCGGCCAGCGCGGTGTTCGATGAGGCGGAGAACCGGCTGCACGCGCAGAAAGCGCTGCTCGCGTGGCTGCTGGACCCGGCCCGACAGGAGTCCGTGCGATGACCACCGGTACGCCCCACACCGAGGCGGCACCGCGCCCGGCGACCAAGACCGCCCGGCACGCCCAGATCGCCCAGATCATCCGCTCCCGCCCGGTACGGTCGCAGACCGAGCTGGTCGAGCTGCTCGCCGACGCCGGTACCACCGTCACCCAGGCGACCCTGTCCCGCGACCTGGAGGAGCTCGGCGCGGTCAAGGTACGCGGGACCGACGGCGGCGCCGGCAGCTACGTGCTGCCGGAGGAGGGCGGCCCGCCGATGCGGCCCGCCGAGCAGGCGCCCGCCCGGCTCCAGCGGCTGCTGCGCGAGCTGCTGACCGGCGCCGACGCCAGCGGCAACCTCGCCGTCCTGCGTACCCCGCCGGGCGCGGCGCAGTTCCTCGCCAGCGCGCTGGACCGGTCCGGGCTGCCCGAGGTGGTCGGCACGATCGCCGGCGACGACACCATCGCGGTGATCGCCCGGGAGCCGGTGACCGGCGCCGGCCTCGCCGCCCAGCTGCTCCGCTGGTCCGGCATCGACCAGCCCGCCTGACCCGCCCGCCGGGCCGGCCGCCCTGATCCGCCGGCCTGACCCGGCGGTCCGGCCGGCCGGCGTCCGCCGGTCCGTGCCGGCGTCCGCAGCGCCGCGCCGCCCGATCCGGACACGGGTCCCGGCGGCGGACATCACCGGTGCCCGGGGCCACCCGCCCCCGGGCACCGACCCGTACGCAGAAAGAATGGTGGCGTGACCGAACAGCAGCAGACACCGACCCGGCTGTGGGGTGGCCGCTTCGCCGGCGGCCCCGCGGAGGCCCTGGCGCGGCTCAGCCTCTCCGTCCAGTTCGACTGGCGCCTCGCGCCGTACGACATCGCCGGCTCGCGCGCGCACGCCCGCGTACTGGCCCGCGCCGGCCTGCTCGACGCGGACGAGCTGGGCAGGATGCTCGCCGCCCTGGACGACCTGGCCGCCGCCTGCGCCGCGGGCGAGTTCACCCCGACGGTCGAGGACGAGGACGTGCACACCGCCCTCGAACGGGGCCTACTGGAGCGTCTCGGCACGCTCGGCGGCAAGCTGCGCGCCGGCCGCAGCCGCAACGACCAGGTCGCCACCGACCTCCGGCTCTACCTCCGCGACGCGGCCCGGCAGCTGGCCGGCGCGCTGGCCGAGCTGGAGGCGACGCTGGTCGGCCGGGCCGACGAGCACCGCGACGTGCCGATGCCCGGCATGACCCACCTGCAACACGCGCAGCCGGTGCTGTTCGCCCACCACCTCCTCGCCCACGTACACGCGCTGGCCCGCGACCTCGACCGGCTGCGCGACTGGGACCGCCGGGCCGCCGTGAGCCCCCTCGGCGCCGGCGCGCTCGCCGGTTCCTCGCTCCCGCTCGACCCGCAGCTGACCGCGCAGGAGCTCGGCTTCCGCTCGGCCGCCGCCAACTCGATCGACGCGGTCTCGGACCGGGACTTCGTCGCCGAGTTCCTGTTCGTCACCGCCCTGCTCGGCGTACACCTGTCCCGGATCGGCGAGGAGATCTGCCTCTGGGCGACCAGCGAGTTCCGCTGGATCCGGCTGGCCGACGAGTTCTCCACCGGGTCGTCGATCATGCCGCAGAAGAAGAACCCGGACGTGGCCGAGCTCGCCCGGGGCAAGGCCGGCCGGCTCATCGGCGGCCTGACCGGGCTGCTGGTCACGCTCAAGGGGCTGCCGCTGGCCTACGACCGCGACCTGCAGGAGGACAAGGAGCCGGCCTTCGACGCGGTCGACCAGCTGTTGCTCGTGCTGCCCGCGCTGACCGGCCTGGTGGCCACGATGACGGTCGACACGGCCCGGCTGGAGGCAGCTGCGCCGGAAGGGTTCGCGCTCGCCACCGACGTGGCCGAGTGGCTGGTTCGCACCGGGATCCCGTTCCGGGAGGCACACGAGGTCGCCGGCGCCCTGGTGGCCTACTGCGAGGGCGCCGGCAAGGAGCTCACCGACCTCACCGACGCCGAGCTCGCAGCGGTCGACCCGAGGCTCACCCCGGACGTGCGGGCCGTCCTCGACGTGCCCGGCGCGCTGCGGGCCCGCTCCGCCCACGGCGGCACCGCGCCGGACCAGGTCGCCGACCAGCTGGCCGAGCTGACCCGGACCGTGCAGGATCACCTCGCGTGGGCGGGCGAGAAGGCACCGGTGGGGGAGTGGGGCGCCTGAGCCGCCCCTTCGACCGAGAAATCCTGTCCGGACCGGTCCTCACGGCCGGCCGCGAGCTGCTCGGCGCGGTGCTCGAAGTGGACAGTCCACGGGGGACTGTCGCGGTGGCACTGTCCGAAGTAGAGGCCTACGCGGGCATGGTCGACCCTGCTTCGCACGCCTACCGCGGTCGCACCGCCCGCAACGCGGTCATGTTCGGCCCGGCCGGCTTCCTCTACGTCTACTTCGTCTACGGCATGCACTGGTGCTGCAACGTCGTCTGCGGTCCGGAGGACGAGGCGAGCGCGGTGCTGCTGCGGGCCGGCCGCGTCGTCGCCGGCGAGGAGCTGGCCCGTGCCCGCCGTCCCGCCGCCCGCAGCACGACCGAGCTCGCCCGCGGGCCGGCGCGGCTGGCCAGCACGTTGGGTCTGGTCGGCACCGACACCGGCACCGACCTGCTCGACCCGGCGTCCCCGATCCGGCTGCTGACCGGCACCCGCGTCCCCGACGCCGCGGTCCGCCACGGCCCGCGCGTCGGTGTCGCAGCGGCCGCCGACGTCCCGTGGCGGATCTGGGTCGACGGCGACCCCACCGTCAGCCCCTACC
>DASXWQ010000079.1:0-114561 GCA_036503555.1 Actinocatenispora sp. | reverse complement strand
GGTGGAGGAGCTGCGCGGGCACGTGCTGGTGCCGACCGGCTGCCGCCGGAGCGCGGTCCGGCGCGCGCTCGTCGAGTCCGGGCCGGCCGCGGCCGCCGACGAGGTGCGGCGGCTCGTGGCGTGGTTCGGCACGGAACATGTCACGGTCGAGCTGACCGACCACGGCCAGCCCCTGGACTCCGAGCACAACGACGCGCTGGCCGGGATCGCCACCGAGCTGGGGTTGCCGACGGTGGCGACGAATGCCGTGCACTACACCGATCCCGATCGCGGCCGGCACGCGAACATGGTCGCCGCGATCCGCGCGAACGCCGCGATCGACGAGATGGAAGGGTGGCTGCCCGCCGACAACACCGCGTTCCTGCGTTCCGGAGCGGAAATGGCCGAGATGTTCGTCCGCTACCCCGGCGCGGTCGCCCGCGCCGCGCAGTTCGGGACGGAGGTGGCGTTCGACTTGGAACTGCTCGCGCCGTCGCTGCCGCCGTTCCCCGTCCCGCCCGAATTCTCCGACGAGGCCGCGTTTCTGCGCCACCTCTCCTACGCCGGCGCGGCCGAGCGCTACGGCACCCGCGCCGAAAACCCTCGCGCGTACGAGGTGATCGAGCACGAGCTGCGGATCATCGAGAAGCTGGGGTTCCCGGGGTATTTCCTGGTGGTATGGGACATCGTGCGGTTCTGCCGCGAATCCGGGATCCTCGCCCAGGGCCGAGGATCCGCCGCCAACTCCGCGGTCTGCTTCGCGCTGCGGATCTCCAATGTGGACGCGGTGCGCTACGACCTGCTCTTCGAGCGGTTCCTGTCCCCCGAGCGGGACGGGCCGCCCGACATCGACGTCGACATCGAGTCCGACCGGCGCGAAGAAGCGATCCAGTACGTCTACGAACGGCACGGCCGGTTTCACGCTGCGCAGGTCTCGAACGTGATCACGTTCCGGTCCCGCTCCGCGGTCCGCGACGCCGCCAAGGCCCTGGGCTACTCCCCTGGTCAGCAGGACGCGTACGGCAAACAGGTCGACAGATGGGGCTCCGTCGCCCAGGCGAAGCACCCGGACCAGCGCGGGCACGGCATCCCCGACGAGGTCCTGGAATTCGCGCAGTGGCTGGAAAACACGCCGCGCCACCTCGGCGTGCACTCCGGCGGCATGGTCATCGCCGACACCCCCGTCAGCGAGATCGTTCCCGTCGAGTGGGCCACCGCCGAGAACCGGTCCGTGCTGCAGTGGGACAAGGACGGTGCGACACGAGGTCGCGCATGGCGAGTGAACTCGCAGATTGGAGGCCGGCGATGCCGGGTGCGTAGTTTCTGATCAGTGTTCGAGATCAGTCCCCGCCTCGACGTGCGTCCGCAGGTCCTGCCTGCCGGGGGTGCGAAGCTTGAGGAAGAAGCCCAAGGGCCCCTGTTCCGTCCGGGGGAGCAACCGGGTGAGGGGAAGGTCGGACGGGCGAACGCGAGTGAACCCCTGATGATGCCTCGTCATCCCAAGCCTGGAACGACGGGACGAACACCAGGTGATAGGGCCTGGCCGTTGGTAGAGACGGCGAGCGGCGACCCAGACGTCCCTGCTGGTCGCATGAACACCGCTGGCCCCGGGGTTTAGGGGGCGCCCAACCCGACCGCATCTCGCATGCGTGAAACGTGGAAACCCTGTCGGGGTCCGGGCTCGAAATGACCCGGTAGGCCGATCGCAAGAGGGGCTGAACTCCCCGGCAGGACAGGATGCCCAAGAAGCGGATGCCGGTGGCCGAAAGGCAACGGGACCTGCGACACCATGACCGCTGCTCCGAGCGGCCGTCGCGGGGAACCGGCCGGATGCCGATCACTCGATCGGGCCTGAAAGGGCGCTGACGTGGGCAGGTGAGCCTGTGAAACCTGGCCTGACGGCCTCACGAACCGAGGGACAAGTTGGACACCGACACGGTGAACGGACCCCAGGACGTTCTCGACTGGGACGCCATCGACTGGCGTGCTCACGAGAAGAACGTAGTGAGGCTGCGGCGTCGGATCTTCACGGCGACGCGGAACAGGGACTGGGCCCGGGTCCGGTCCTTGCAGAAGATGATGCTGGGTTCATGGTCGAACACGTTGATCAGCGTGCGGCAGGCGACTCAGCGCAATACCGGGCGCCGGACGGCGGGGATCGACGGCGAGGTCGCCTTGTCGCCGGAGACCAGAGCGGAGGTTGCGGTGCGGGTGCATCGTGACCGCTCGACCTGGAACCCAGCACCCGTCCGGCGCGTGTTCATCCCGAAGGCCAACGGCAAGCTGCGCCCGCTCGGCATTCCAGTGATCATGGACCGGTGTCATCAAGCACGGGTCCGCAACGCGCTGGAGCCGGAATGGGAAGCGCGGTTCGAACCCCGATCCTATGGGTTTCGTCCCGGACGCAGCTGCGCCGACGCGATCGGCGCCCTCTACAACACCCTTAAAGGGCCCAAAGCCCAGCGATTATGGGTCTTGGACGCCGATCTGACGGCCGCGTTCGACAAAATCGACCACGCGCGGCTTCTCGAAGCGCTCGGAGCATTCCCCGCCAGGGACATGATCCGGGGGTGGCTGAAAGCGGGTGTGGTCGACAAGGGCGTGCTCGTCCGCACCGAGGAGGGAACTCCGCAGGGCGGTGTGATCAGTCCTTTGTTGCTGAACGTGGCGTTGCATGGCCTGGAAGAGGCCGCGGGGGTGCGCTATCGCGAAACCGGTGTTCACGCTGGTATCGCGAAAGCGGGCACCCCGATTCTGGTTCGCTATGCCGACGACATGGTGGCCTGCTGCTACACCGAGGAGCAGGCACGACAGGTCAAGGCACAGCTCGCCGACTGGCTCGCACCGAGAGGGCTGGTCTTCAACGAGGGCAAGACGCGCATCGTCCACCTCGAAGAAGGCTTCGACTTTCTCGGCTTCAATCTGCGTCGCTACCGGCGCGGGAGCCAGCCCGGCAAGCTGCTGATCAAACCGAGCCAGGACGCGGTCAGGCGCATCCGGGAAAGGCTCGCGAACGAGGTCCGTTCTCTGCGCGGCTCGAACGCGATGGCTGTCATCGCCAGGCTCAATCCGATTATTCGGGGCTGGGCCGCTTACTACCGTGGGGTGGTGTCCAGTGCGTTGTTCAATGCGCTGGATCACTACGTGTGGCGTCTCACCTATCGTTGGGCCTGCCACACGCATCCCAACAAGCCGAAGAAGTGGATCGTGCGCCGCTACTTCGGCCGGTTCAACCGGTTCAGGAACGACTGGTGGGTGTTCGGTGCCCGGGATCAGACGGTGAGCGATCACGGCGTCATCGCCTATCTGACCAAGTTCTCCTGGACCCCTATTGTCCGGCACCAGCTGGTCACGAGTTCGGCATCGCCCGACGATCCGAACCTCGCCGACTACTGGGCCGCGCGGCGACGCAAGGTGCCGCCTCCGTTGGACAGCTACAACCTGCGCCTGCTCGCCCGGCAGGACGGACGCTGCCCGCTCTGCGGAGACCACCTGCTCAGTCCCGGCCAGCCGCCCCAGTCTCCCCGAGAATGGGAACGCTGGTGGCTGAGCGTCGTCAAACGGGCAATCGCGGCGGACCACCTCACCCACTACGGGCGAGGAAACCTGCCGGATGGGAACCACACGCGCCTTGTCCACGCCTTCTGCAACCGCAGCCGCATGGCTCGGCAACGCAGAAGCCCGGTAATCACTGCAACCGCAACGCCTTCTGGGCTTGCTTGAGCCGTGGTGCGGTGAAAGCCGCTCGCCCGGTTCTGAGGGGGCCCTGGCGCAGCAATGCGCCGGGGCTACCCGACACTGCGCCGCGATGGGCCTGGTCAAGTTCGACCTGCTCGGCCTCGGGATGCTCTCCGCGCTGCACTACACGATCGACCTCGTCGCCGAGCATCACGGCCGCCAGGTCGACCTCGGCGAACTCGACCTGGCCGACGAAGCCGTCTACGACATGCTCTGCAACGCCGACGCGATCGGCGTGTTCCAGGTCGAAAGCAGGGCGCAGCTCAACACCCTGCCGAGGCTGCAGCCGCGGAAATTCTACGACCTGGTCGTGGAGGTGGCGCTGATCCGGCCGGGCCCGATCCAGGGCGGCTCGGTCCATCCGTACATCGAGCGGGCCAACGGCCGTGAGGCGGCGACCATCCCGCACCGGTTGATGGAGAAGGCGCTGGGCAAGACGCTGGGCGTACCGCTGTTCCAGGAGCAGCTGATGCAGCTCGCCATCGACGTCGCCGGGTTCACCGGCGCCGAGGCGGACCAGTTGCGCCGGGCGATGGGCGCGAAGCGTTCCACCCGCCGGATGGCCGAGCTGCGCGGCCGGCTGTACGAGGGGATGGCGCGCAACGGCATCACCGGCGAGCTCGCCGACGACATCTACGCCAAGCTGTCCGCGTTCGCCAGCTTCGGCTTCCCGGAAAGCCACGCGATCAGCTTCGCCTACCTGGTGTACGCCAGCTCCTACCTCAAGCGGTACTACCCGGCCGCGTTCTGCGCCGCCCTGCTCAACGCCCAGCCGATGGGGTTCTACTCGCCGCAGACCCTGGTCGCCGACGCCCGCCGGCACGGCGTGACGGTGCTGCGCCCGGACATCAACCGGTCCGCCGCGACCGCCGTACTGGAGGGCCGGCGCGGCGCCCCCGAGGCGCCGACCAAGGTGCCGCCGGACCGGTGGGGTGCGCACGGCCCCGCGGTACGGCTGGGCCTGGGCGGCGTACGGCTGGTCACCGACGAGCTGGCCGAGCGGATCGTGGCCGAGCGGGAGGCCGGCGGACCGTACCGGGACCTGCCGGACCTGGCCCGCCGCGCCGAGCTGACCGCGGCGCCGCTGGAGGCGCTGGCCACCGCCGGGGCGTTCGACTCGCTGGGGATGACCCGGCGGCAGGCGCTGTGGGCGGCCGGCGCCGCCGCAGGAGAGCGCGCCGACCGGATCCCCGGTAGCGGCGGCGGGGCGCACGCGCCGACCCTGCCCGGCATGGACGCGGTCGAACGGATCGCCGCCGACGTCTGGGCGGTCGGCCTGTCCACCGACAGCCACGCCGCCGAGTTCGCCCGGGACCGTCTCGACGCGGCCGGCGCCGTCCGCATCGCCGAACTGTCCCGGTACGCCGACGGCGACCGCGTCCTCGTCGGCGGTGTCGTCACGCACCGGCAGCGGCCCGGGACCGCCGGCGGCATCACGTTCGTCAACCTGGAAGACGAGACGGGGATGCTCAACGTGATCTGCTCGCCCGGCGTGTGGCGCCGGCACCGGCGCGCCGCCCGCACCTCGGCCGCCCTGGTGGTACGCGGCCGGCTGGAACGCGCCGACGGCGTCACGAACCTTGTCGCGCAACGGATCGAGCCGCTGTCGCTGGCGGTCCGCACCGCCTCCCGGGACTTCCGTTGACCCGTGCGAGCCGACGAATGGACTCCGACTCGCTCGGCCCGGGACTTCGGGACAGCCCCTACCCGCGGGCCGTGAGCCGCACCCGCAGCTCGGTCGGCGCGAGCAGCGTGTTGAACCGGGGGAGCACCGGGTGCGGACGCGTGGTCAGGTCGTAGTCCCGGGCGAGAACCGCGACGGTCAGCGTCAGTTGCAACATCGCCAGCCGGGAGCCGAGCCGCCCCGTACCGCCCGCCGGGCGGCCCGTCGCGGCCGGGCGCCGCGGCTCGAAACCGAACGGCAGGTACGCGTGGCCGTGCGTACCGGGGCCGAGGAAGCGCTCGGGGGAGAACGTGTCCGGGTCGTCCCAGCGGCGCGGGTCCCGGTGGATCAGGTACGGGCTGATGAGCACCCGTTCGCCCGGCCGCAGCCGCCAGCCGCCCAGCACCACCGGCGCGGCCACCCGCCTGGACAGCAGCCAGGTCGGCGGGTACAGCCGGAGCACCTCGCGCACCGTCGCCGCCGTGTACCGCAGCCGGTCCGGGTCGGCGCCGGTCACCGCGGAGTCCAGCCGGTCGACCGCCTCAGCCCGGATCCGTTCGTACGTCTCGGGGTGCTCGGCGACGGTGGCGAGCAGCCAGCACAGCGCGACGCCCGGTACCGCGTGCATGCCGGCGAGCGTGGTGACCAGGGCGCGGGTCGCGCTGCCGCGCCCGGCGCCGTCGGCGAGCACCTGGTCGAGCAGGTCGCCCGGCTCGTCCGGCGTCGGCGCGTCGAGCCGCGCCGTCACCGCCCGGGTCAGCGCCCCGGACAACGCCCGGTCCGCCGTACGCAGCCGGCGCCGCCGGGCGTCCGGCACCCACCGCGGCAGCCGCGCACCCGAGTCGAGCACCGCGAGCAGCGCCAGCGCCGACTCGCCGATCGCGCCGGCCAGGTCGGGATCCGGACCGGCCGGCCGGCCCAGGCAGAAGTCGGCGACGGCCGCCGCGGACAACCGCTGCAGCGCCGACAACCCCGGCACGGTACGGCCGGCCAGCTCGCCGAGCAGCGCGGGCAGCGCGCCGGTGAACCGCTCGGCGTGCCCCGCGAGCAGCGCCGCCGACGGGCCGCGGCCGACGACGTCACCGGCGTACGGCCAGTCGACGAGGGTGCTGGGCTGCGACTCGCCCAGCCGGTCCAGCGGACGACCCGCCGCCCGGTCCGGCCGCGCCCCCGCCAGCAGCGTGCCCTCCGCCCGGAACTCCTCGCCCGGGTCCGACAGCACCCGGCGGGCGAGATCCGGGTCGCACACCGCCACGGCGGTCGCGTCCAGCCGGAACACGTCCCCGTACTGCCGCTGGCAGCGACGCAGGAACCCGATCCGGTCCCGCCGGTACGCGGGCTCGTTGGCGGCCAGCGCGCTGCCGCGCGGCCCCGGCAGGGCTCTCGTCGTCGCCACGGTCACCCCCTCCGCCCACGAAACGTCGGCGTACGGCCCTCGCCCCGGCGGCGCACTGTCGGCGCTGTGCGTACCTCCGTGCGAGGAGATGCCTCTTCGTACCGAGATCTGGCCGCACAGTCAATCCGTGCCCGAACCCGCCGCGGACAAACCCGGTGGACACCGCGCGTCCTGCCCACGAAGATCGTCCGCGGGAGCGGGCCGACCGGCGCCGGCCGGTCCGTCGGGCAACCGCGTCGGCACCGTCGTGCACCGGCGGCACCGCGAACGCGCGGACGTGACCGTGTGGGGCAGCCGACGGAAGGGCGGCACGGCGGGCGGCGTTACATCCGGGTGTGACGTACCGGGAGATCGACGCGGTGGTGATCGGGGGCGGCCAGGCCGGCCTGTCCAGCGCGTACCACCTGCGCGGCCACCGGGTGGAGTTCGAGCTGCTGGACCACGGGTCCGGGCCGGGCGGCGCGTGGCGGGACCGGTGGGACTCGCTGCTGCTGGGGCGTACGCACCGGATCCACGACCTGCCCGGGCTGCCGTTCGGCGAGCCGGACCCGGAGCTGCCGGCGTCGGTGGTCGTTCCCGCATACTTCGCCCGGTACGAGCGGACCTTCGACCTGCCGGTACGCCGGCCGGTCGACGTCACCGCGGTCCACCGCGGCGCCGGCGGCCGGCTGCTCGTCGACACCCGCTCCGGCCCCGGGTACGCGGCGCGCGCGGTGATCAACGCGACCGGCACCTGGGAACGCCCGTTCGTGCCGTGGTACCCGGGCCGGGAGACGTTCCGCGGCCGGCAGCTGCACACCGCCGGCTACCGCAGCGCGGACGAGTTCGCCGGCAAGCACGTCGTCGTGGTCGGCGGCGGGGCGTCCGCGACGCAGCTGCTCGCCGAGATCTCCGAGGTGGCGACCACGACGTGGGTGACGCGCCGGCCGCCGGTGTTCCGCGAGGGTCCGTTCACTGAGGACCTGGGCCGCCAGGTGGTCGCCGAAGTGGACCGCCGGGTACGCGCCGGCCTGCCGCCCGGTAGCGTCGTCAGCGCCACCGGCCTGGTCCCGACCCCCGCGGTACGCGCCGCCATGGCGCGCGGTGTCCTGCACCGCTACCCGATGTTCAGCCGGATCACGCCGACCGGGGTGGCCTGGGCCGACGGGCGTGCGGTGGCGGCGGACGTGATCCTGTGGTGCACCGGGTTCCGGCCGGCGCTCGACCATCTGGCGCCGCTGCGCCTGCGGGAGGCGTCCGGCGGGATCCGGGTCGCCGACACCCGGGCGCTCGCCGAGCCACGGCTGTTCCTCGTCGGGTACGGCCCGTCGGCGAGCACGATCGGCGCCAACCGCGCCGGCCGGCTCGCCGCCCGCGGTGTCCGTGACCTGCTGCGCGCGGGCGCCCCGGTAGGCTCGGTGATCGACTGAGAGGGGGCGTGGAGTGGAGCGCAGCCGGGCTTACGGCACGCCGCGTACCGCGGTGGTCTGGCAGGTACTGCGGGCGGAACTGGCCCGCCGCGACGGCGAACCCCTGTCCGTGGTCGACGTGGGCGGTGGCACCGGCGGCTTCGCCGTACCGCTGGCCGAGTCGGGGCACCGGGTGACGGTCGTCGACGCGAGCCCCGACGCGCTCGCCGCGCTGACCCGGCGTGCCGCCGACGCGGGTGTCGCGGACCGGGTCGACGCCCAGCAGGGCGACGCCGGCGACCTGCCCAGCATCGTCGCGCCGGGCAGCGTCGACCTGGTGCTCTGCCACAGCCTGCTGGAGGTCGTCGACGCACCCGAGTGGGTGGCGTCCGCGCTGGCCGGCGCGCTGCGGCCGGGTGGCGCCGCGAGCGTCCTGGTCGCGAACCGTGCCGCGGCCGTGCTGTCCCGGGCCGTCGGCGGGCATCTCGCCGCGGCCACCGCGCTGCTCGCCGACCCCGCCGGTACCACCGGCCACCGCGACACCCTGCAACGCCGGTACGACACGGACTCCGCGACCACGCTGCTGGCCGCGGCCGGGCTGGTCGTGGAGAGCGTGCACGGCGTACGGGTGGTGGCGGACCTGGTGCCGGGCGCGCTGCTGGACGCCGAGCCGGGGTCGACGGACGCGCTGACCGCGTTCGAGCTGGCCGCGGCGGGCCTGCCGCCGTACCGGGACGTCGCGACCCAGCTGCACCTGCTCGCCCGCCGGCCGGTGTGAGCACGTCGTGACCCCGTCACCGACCGCGCCCGGCCACTTCACGGCTCCCCGGTACGGGTCGGGCAGCGTCGCCGACCTGCTGCCGTCGGTGCTGTGCGCGCTGGGCGCCGGCGGTACGGACCCGCTGGGCCTGGCCGACCGGCTCGCCGGCGTACGGCGGGTGGCGGTGCTGCTGGTCGACGGGCTCGGTCACCACCTGCTGCCGATCGCGGCACCGGTCGCCCCGGTCCTGGCGGGCGCGTCGCGGCTGCCCGGGCTGACCGCGGGTTTCCCGTCGACCACGCCGACCAGCCTGGTGTCGGTCGGCACCGGCGCCCCGCCCGGCGCGCACGGCGTCGTCGGCTTCACCGTCCGGCTGCCCGGCACGGAGCGGACCTTCACCCACATCCGCTGGGACGCCGACGTCGACCCGCGCGTCTGGCAGCCGCTGGACACCCAGTTCGACCGGGCCGCCGCCGCGGGCATCCACCCGTACGTGGTGGGCGGGCCGCAGTTCGCCGACTCGGGGCTGACCGTCGCCGCGTACCGGGGCGCCGCGTACCGGCCGGCGACGGGTGTGCCGGGGACGGCGGCGGCCGTGCTGGCGGCGCTGTCCGCCGCGGACCGCACCCTCGTGTACGGGTACGTCTCGGAGGTGGACCGGGCGGCGCACCTGGCCGGGCCGGGCTCGCCGCCGTGGCTGGCCGCGGTGGCGGAGGCCGACACGCTGGTCGCCGGGATCGCCGCCGGCCTGCCGTCCGACGCGGCGCTGCTGGTGACCGCCGACCACGGCGCGGTACGCGTCGACGACGCCGACCGGATCGACGTCGACGCGGCCCCGGAGCTGCTCGCCGGCACCACCGTGATCACCGGCGAGCCCCGCGTGCGCTACGTGCACACCGCGCCGGGCGCGCTCGCCGACGTGCTCGCCGCCTGGCGGGAGGCGCTCGCCGGCCGCGCGCTGGTCGTCACCCGGGACGAGGCGATCCAGTCCGGCTGGTACGGGCCGACGACGCCGGCCGCCGCCGCCCGCATCGGCGACGTCGTTGCGCTCGGCACCGACCGGTACGTCCTGACCCGGAGCGTGGCCGAGCCGTACGAGTCGACGTTCCTCGGCTACCACGGGTCGCTGACCGAGGCCGAGATGGCCGTACCGTTGCTGCTCGTGCGGCCCGGCGAGGCGGAACGCCGGTGACTGTCACACCCGCCGGCTAGCCTCGCTTCGGCGTACGCGGATCACGGGGGCGGTGCATGGGGCGACAGCAGTTGGAGCAGGGCGAGGGCCCGGCCGGCGCGGACGGCTTCGGCCCCGACGCCGACGACACCGGCTGCGGCATCCTGCACGTCGACATGGACGCGTTCTTCGCCGCGGTCGAGGTGCGCAACCGGCCGGAGCTGCGCGGCCGCCCGGTGATCGTGGGCGGTGTCAACGGCCGGGGCGTGGTCAGCTCGGCGAGCTACGAGGCACGCCGGTTCGGCGTGCACTCCGCCATGCCGACCGTCCGGGCCCGCCGGCTGTGCCCGCAGGCGGTGTACCTGCCACCCGACTTCGCGGAATACAGCGCGGCGTCCCGCGCGGTGATGGCGATCTTCGGCGAGATCACCCCGCTGGTGGAGCCGCTGTCGCTGGACGAGGCGTTCCTCGACGTGTCGGGCGCCCGCCGCCGGCTCGGCAGCGCGGCGGCCGTCGCCCGCCTGATCCGCGCCCGGGTGTCCGACGAGCTGGGCCTGACCTGCTCGGTCGGCGTGGCGCCGACGAAGTTCGTGGCGAAGCTCGCCTCGTCCCGCGCGAAGCCCGACGGCTTGCTGGTGGTGCCGGCCGACCGCATCGTCGAATACCTGCACCGGCTGCCGGTGTCGGCGCTGTGGGGTGTGGGGGAGCGGACCGCGGCGTTGCTGCACCGGCTCGGCCTGAGCACCGTCGCCGACATCGCGCACACCCGGCCGGAGACGCTGGTCGCCGCGCTCGGCCCGGCCGCCGGTACGCACATCCACGAGCTGTCCTGGGGCCGCGACCCGCGCGCCGTGACGCCCCGCGTGGCCGAGAAGTCGGTCGGTGCGGAGACCACGTTCGACGCCGACGTGACCGATCCGGACGTGATCCGCCGGGTGCTGCTGGGCCTCGCCGGCCGGTGCGCGACGCGGGCGCGCCGGGCCGGCGTCGTCGGGCGTACCGTCGCGATCAAGGTCCGGTTCGCCGACTTCCGCACGATCAGCCGCTCTCGTACCCTGCCGGCCGCGACCGACGTCGCCCGCGAGATGTTCGAGACGGCCTGGTCGCTGTTCACCGCCCTCGACACCGACGAGCAGGTACGCCTGGTCGGCCTGCGCCTGGAGGGGCTCGTGGCCGACGGTGGGGCGCCGCGCCAGCTCATGCTCGGGGAGCGCGAGCACGGCTGGCGGGACGCCGAGCGGGCGATGGACGCGGCGGCGGACCGCTTCGGCGCCGCCGCCGTACGACCGGCGAGCCTGCTGCGCCCCGACACGCCGACGGACCGCCCCGGCCCCACCCGCCCGCGCCCGTGAACCGGGCGGAGGATCGGCGCACCGTTCGAGGACGGACGAATCGGGCAGGTCTGTGCGGAAAGTGGGCGCGCACCGGGTGCCGGTGAGAGCATGTGAGGCGTGGGGGCGACAGCTCTCACACGTCAGGGTCAACTCCCGCTTTCCGCAACGTTGACCCACTCGTAGACTGGCCAGTAGGCAGCCGGGTTGGCTGCTCGGTCCAGCCGGCCCCGCGCCGGCCGCGTCGACCGGGAGGAGTGCCGTGCCGCTCTCCGAGCACGAGCAGCGACTGTTCGAGGAGATCGAAAAGTCGCTCGCTGACGATCCCAAGTTCGCTTCGGCCGTGCGCGCGAACGATCCGCGGCATCATGCGCGCCGTCGGCTCCTGATCGCCGCGGTGATTCTCGTCGTGGGCCTGGGGGTGCTCGTCGCCGGCGCGATGCGGCACAGCACGGTGCTCGGCGTGATCGGCTTCGTGATCATGCTGGGTGGCCCGGCCTTCGCGCTCCAGTCCCGACGCCGCAAGTCCCCGCGGCTGCGGGTCGTCGGCGAGACCACCACCAGCACCAAGGCCCACCGGCCCCGCCGTCCGCGCTACGGCCGCCGTGGCGGTGGCTCGTTCGTCGACCGGCTGGAGGACCGCTGGCGCAACCGCCCGGAGGGGCATCGCTGAGCCTCCGCACAGCGGCGCGTCCGACCGGACCAGCCGGACGGGTGACCACACGATCGGGCCGGAGCAGATCCGGCCCGATCGTCCTGTCCGTACCCGCCGGGGTCAGCCGCTCCGGTCCGTACGCGGGCCGATCAGGCGCCGTGGCACCACCGCCCGGTACACCCGGTGCCGCAGGTCCCCCAGCCGGGCGGTGACCGTCGTCGCGGTGTCGACCACGGCCGCCCGCCACCGCCGCAGCACCGACCGGGGTACGAGGACCGCGGCGATCCGGCGGTACCGGGGGACACCGGCGGACAGACCGGTGCGTACCCGGCGGGACGCGTCCCGCAGCCCGGCCGGGTCGCGCGGCGTCGGCGCGTAGCGCGCCCGTTCCTCCGCCTCGGCGAGCAGCCGTACGGCGGACGCCGCGTCGCCGGCGAGGCCGGGCCGGTGCACCAGCCGCTCCGCGGTGCCGCGGGGGGTCTCGGAGTCGACAACGTCGTACCGGAAGTCGACGAGGCTGTCGACCAACTCGTCCCACGCGGCGTGTGCGGCGCGCCGGGCGTCGGCCTCGCGTACCGTGTCGCCGCCGTCGACGGTCACCTCCGGCCCCGGGCCGGCGCCGCCGACCGCGACCGCCTGGACCGCCCGGGTTTCGGCCCGGTCCCGCCGGCGGCGCAGCAGGCCGCGCCGCCCGGCCGGGATCGCCAGCAGCACCAGCAGGACGAGCGCCCCGAGTATCCAGTACTGCCAGGTCGAGGGTGTGGCCTTGGCGCCGTTCGCGGAGCTGTGTACGCCGGCGCCGCCGTGCTGGCCCGCGTCGGCGGAGTCACCGGCGGGCTTGCCCGGCTGGTTCCGGCCGCCGGCGGCCGGGCCGCTCGACGGGTCGGGTACGGCCGGGTTCGGCGCCCAGCCGAAGACCGCGGAGCCGGTGACCTCGTTCGACGGCGTCGGGTCGAACGGCACCCAGCCGAACGCCGGGAACCACACCTCGACCCAGGCGTGCGCCTCGTGGCTGGTGACCTGCCAGGTCGCGGAGTTGCCGAGCCGGGTGCCGTGCGTGTACCCCACGACGACGCGGGACGGGATGCCCGCCTCCCGGGTCATCCACGCCATCGCCGACGCGTACTGCTCGCAGTAGCCCTGGCGGCCCTTGAGGAAGTCGACGATCGCGCTGCCGCCGGTACCCGCCTTGGTCTGCAGGCTGTACTTGAAGTGGTTCTTCGGGGAGAAGAAGTCGAGGATCGCCCGGACCTTGTCGTACTCGGTGGTCTTGCCGGCGGTGAGCCCGTCGACCTGGCGGCTGATCTGCGCGATGTGCCGGACCTCGGTGTTGTCCCGGACCGCAGGCTCGGCCGGGTCCAGCACCGGCGCCTGCCGCAACTGCGTCGCCTGGTAGTGGAAGCTGTCGAAGTTGACGTTCCAGCTGGCCCCGGCGGTCGCCGGGTGGTCGGTGAACACGACGCCGGTGGACGGCTCGTAGCGCCAGTCCGTGCCGCCGGGGGCGCGGACCTGGGTGGGGTCGGAGAACAGCGGCAGGTACCGGTCGTCGAGCCGCTGCGCCTTCAGCGACGCGCGGTACTTGTCGTACTTGACGGAGACGGTGACGCCGTTGGTCGGCGCGTCGAGGCCGGCGCCGAGCGCCTGCGGATGCCGGGGTGTGCTCGGCCGGAAACCGGTGTCGGTGATCTGGTCCGCCACGGCGGTACGCAGGTAGCCCGGGTCCGGGTCGTCGGTCTCCACCTGGAACAGGTTGATCGGCGTGCCGAGGGTGAGGCTGCCGCGCAGCGTGGAGATCGGGTTGATGCTGGTGCCGAGCCGGGTGCCGCTGCCCGTCCCGGACCCGGTCCCGTTGTTGTACCCGGCGATCCGGTTCAGCAGGTTGCTGCTGAAGCCGGGTACCGCGAGAGGCAGCACCACGGCGATCACCAGCGCCGCGAACCCGACCCGGCGACCGGCCGCCGCGAGCGGCGACGGCTCCCACGCGTCGATGTCGCGCCCGTCGCCGGTGAACCGCCGGCCCCACCGCCGTACCCGGTCGATGTGGTCGGTCATCAGCAGCCACAGGTACCCGGCGGCGCCGAGCACGAACGGCAGCCACGACACGCTGTCGTTGTGGATCGCCACCGGCACCGAGTACAGCGCGAGGAGCGGCAGACCGGCGAGCGCCGGGTGCCGCATACCGACGGCGAGGAGGTCGACGGTGACCGCGACGAGCCCCACGCCGACCGTCACGAGGAAGTCCAGCGACACCCGCTCGGGTACCGGGACCGCCAGGGTCTGGACGTCCTGGCCCGCGGCGGTCAGCAGGCTGTGGAAGTGCGCGAACGTGTGCCCGGTCGGGATGAACCCCAACAGCTCCCGGCCGGACGGGAACGTCCAGGTGAGCAGCAGCAGGAGCCCGGCCAGCATGCCCAGCACCTGGCCCCACACGGGGATCCGCAGCGTCCGGGCCAGGATCGCGATGACCGCGACGACCGCGATCGCGAGGAACGAGTACAGCACCCAGCTGAACAGCTGGAAGATCGTGGACAGCACGGAGGTGCTGAGGAAGACGGCCGCCGCGGCGACCAGCGCGACGCCGCGCCGCTGGCTCATCGCACCCTCCCCGTGACCGTGTCGGCGAGCGTGGCGCGTACCGCGAAGCCGCGCGAGCCGTGCGTCGCCTGCGGCCACAGCGTCCCCAGCGTGCTGCCGTGCGGTACGTGGATGACCCGCCAGCCACCGCGCAGCAGCCCCAGCGCGCTCGCCTGGTACTCCCGGTCGTGCCGTTCCCGCTGGGCGGCCGGCAGGTGCAGCCACGTCGAGGTGTCCAGCAGGAAGCCGATGCAGGTGGTCCCCGACGTACGCAGGGCCGCGACCGCCTCCGCCTCCTCCGGCGTGAGCATCCCGAGCAGCGCGATGACCAGCCCGCCGTCCTGCCGGGTACGCACCTGGCGCACCATCCCCGTCAGGTCGCCGCGCTGGGACAGCTTCACCTCGGCCAGGTGGTCGAGCAGCTCACCGACGGAACTGCCGTCGCCGACGCCCGTGTCGATGTCGGTGCCGGTCTCGGTCACCAGCCGCAGCCGGTACCCGCCGTGCCGCAGGTGCACCGCCATGCTGGCGGCGGCGGACACCGCCCACTCGAAGCTGGCGGTCGGGCCCTCGCCGCGGTGCGCCCGCAGCCGGGTGTCGAGCACCATCGTGGCGCGGCTCTCCCACGGCTGCTCCTCGCGCCGCACCATCAGCTCGCCGGCCTTCGCCGTGGACCGCCAGTGCACCCGCCGCAGGTCGTCGCCGTGCCGGTACTCGCGGGTCGCCACGTCGTCCTCGCCGTGCACCGCCACCGACCGGGCGTGGCTCTCGCCGGACCCGGCGTACTCCCCGGCGAGGCGTACCGGCGACAGCGGCACCACCTTCGGTACCACCCGCAGCGTGTCCACCGCCGGGAACGCCCGGGTCAGCTCGCACAGCCCGAACGGGTCGGTCAACCGCACCACCAGCGGCCCGATCTCGTACCTGCCGCGCACGTCCGCCCGCACCGTGTACGCCACCGAGCTCGCCCGGTGCCCCGGCAACCGCTCCAGCACCAGCCGCGGCCGGCTGCCCAGCGCGTACGGCAGGCGGTCCTCGATCAGCAGGGTGCCGGTCGGCAGCCGCGACGTGTTCGTCAGGCGCAGCACGATCCGGGCGGTGGCGCCGACCGACACCCGGTGCGGCTCCAGCACCCGCGAGCAGCGCAGCTGGTAGCGGGTCCGGGCCACGGCGGCGGCCGACAGCAGCGGCACCACCGCGAGCAGCACCGCGATCCGCAGCAGGTCCTTCTCCCCGAGGACCAGGGCGGACACGGCGGCGGCCGCGGCGGCCGCAAGGAAGCAGCGGCCGCGGGTGGTCAGGCCCCGCAACGCGGACCTCACGGGCCGGTTCCGTTCATCGTGAGTTCCTCCCCGCCCCATCCTCCGCCGCCCGGGCGGCGGTGACCACGATCAGCCGCGCCAGTGGGTACGCCGGTCGCCGTGCCGGTCCCCGGGCACCGGGATCCGGTGCACCAGGTCGGCGACGATCGCGTCGGTGGTACGCCGGGCCAGCTGAGCCTCCGGCGTCGGGATGACCCGGTGCGCCAGCACCGGCACGACCAGCGCCTGCAGGTCGTCGGGCGTGACGTACTCCCGGCCTTCGAGGGCGGCGACCGCGCGCGCGGTGCGCAGCAGTTGCAGGGCCGCCCGCGGGCTCGCGCCGAGCCGCAGGTCGGACGCCTCCCGGGTGGTCCCGACGATGTCCACCGCGTACTGCTTGAGCGGCTCGGCCACGTGCACCTTCCGTACCGTGGCGATGAGCCGGCGGATGGTGTCGGCGTCGGACACCGGGCGCAGCTCGTCGAGCGGGTCGGCGGCGCCGTGCAGGTCGAGCATCGCCAGCTCGGACCGCGGGTTCGGGTAGCCCATCGCGATGCGGGCGGTGAACCTGTCCCGCTGCGCCTCCGGCAGCGGGTACGTACCTTCCATCTCGATCGGGTTCTGCGTGGCGATCACCATGAACGGCGTCTGCAACCGGTATGTCGTGCCGTCGACCGTGACCTGCCGCTCCTCCATGCACTCCAGCAGCGCGGACTGCGTCTTGGGGGAGGCCCGGTTGATCTCGTCGCCGACGACCAGGTTCGCGAACACCGCGCCGGGCTTGAACTCGAAGTCCCGGGTCTCCTGGTTGTAGACGCTCACGCCGGTCACGTCGGACGGCAGCAGGTCGGGCGTGAACTGGATGCGCCGTACCGAACAGTCGATCGACCGGGCGAGCGCCTTCGCCAGCTTCGTCTTGCCGACCCCCGGTACGTCCTCGATCAGCAGGTGGCCCTCGGCCAGCAGGACGGCCAGGGCGAGCCGGACGATCGCCGTCTTGCCCTCGATGACCTGCTCGATGTTGCCGACGATGCGGTCCGCGGTGGCGCGCAGCTCCGGCGATGGCATCGGGGCTCCGAGCTCCTCCACGGTGTGGTGCGTCGCGGTCACCGGCGTCCTCCTTGTCCGGGCTGGCAGCCATGCCCTGGTCCGGGCGCGCCGGTCACGATCCGTGCGTCCGTCCGTGTGGGACGGTCCGGTCTCCCGGGGCCGCGCCGCGCGCGACGGCGGCGTACGCCCCCGCTGCGTGCCCGAGCCGGGGACGCGGGGTTCCCGCCTCGGGTCGTCTGCATCCTCTCAGGCTATACGTCCGGTCCGGCGCTGCCGGGCGATCATCTTTCGACAACGGTTCCGTCACCGTTCGCAATCCTGCCGTCGGCCCGGACCCCGTGGTACCACCCGATCGGCCGGTGCGGGACGGATATCCGTTCCGGGCCCGGATGACGTGCGCGGTAGACTGCCGGCATGGCGACGTTCGGCCTGCTTCTTACCGGGCCGTGCTGACTGCCGGTCGACCTGGGCGTCCGTAGGCCAGGTCCCGACCGGGCAGCACGGCGAACCCCTCCTGCGCGAGGGGTTTTTTCGTGCACTGAAGGGTTTTTCGTGCACGGGCGCGATCGCCCGGTAGCGGCACCTTTCCCGACATGACGACTGATAGCGGTGGTGGAGACGATGACCGACAGCGCCCGACAGGCCAGTAGCGCGCCGCAGACGAGCACCGGCACGGAGCGCGAGAGCGCGTCGGCCGAGTCTGCCGCGGCATCCGGTGCCCCACCGTTCCGGTACACCGCGGGGCTGGCCGCCGGCATCGAGCGCCGCTGGCAGGACCGGTGGGAGGAGCGGGGCACGTTCCGCGCGCCCAACCCGACCGGCCCGCTGGCGCCGTCGCCCGGCTCCGAGGAGGCGGCCCGCCTGGACCTGCCCAAGTCGTACGTGATCGACATGTTCCCGTACCCGTCGGGCGCCGGGCTGCACGTCGGGCACCCGCTGGGCTACATCGCCACCGACGTGCTGACCCGGTACCAGCGAATGGCCGGGTTCAACGTGCTGCACGCGATGGGCTTCGACGCGTTCGGCCTGCCCGCCGAGCAGTACGCGGTGCAGACCGGCCAGCATCCGCGCAAGACGACCGAGGAGAACATCGACCGGTACCGGGCGCAGATGCGGCGGCTGGGCCTGGCGTACGACGACCGCCGGACGTTCGCCACCACCGACCCGGAGTTCTACCGCTGGACCCAGTGGATCTTCCTGCGCATCTACAACGCCTGGTACGACAGCGAGCAGGGCAGGGCGCGGCCGATCACCGAGCTGGTCGCCGCGTTCGAGTCGGGTGCGCGGGTCACGCCGGACGGCCGGCCGTGGGCGCAGCTGTCGGCGTCGGAGCGCGCCGCCGTGCTGGACGGCCACCGCCTGGCGTACCGGTCGGAGGCGCCGGTGAACTGGTGTCCGGGACTGGGCACCGTGCTGGCGAACGAGGAGGTCACCCCGGACGGCCGGTCCGAGCGGGGCAACTTCCCGGTGTTCCGGCGCGACCTGGCGCAGTGGATGATGCGCATCACCGCGTACTCGGACCGGCTGCTGGACGACCTGGACACGCTGGACTGGCCGGAGCCGGTCAAGCTGATGCAGCGCAACTGGATCGGCCGGTCGTACGGCGCGCGGGTGACGTTCGCGGTCGCCGAGCACGCCGAGTCGATCACCGTGTTCACGACCCGGCCGGACACCCTGTTCGGCGCGACGTACATGGTGCTGGCGCCGGAGCACGAGCTGGTCAACGGGATCCTGCCGGAGTCCTGGCCGGCGGACGTACCGGAGGCGTGGACGGGCGGCGCGCCGGATCCGGCGGCCGCGGTCGCCGCCTACCGGAAGCAGGCGGCGGCGAAGTCGGAGCTGGAGCGCCAGGAGAACAAGGAGAAGACCGGCGTCTTCACCGGCGCGTACGCGGTGAACCCGGTTGACGGTGCGCGCGTCCCGATCTTCATCGCCGACTACGTGCTGGCCGGGTACGGCACCGGCGCGATCATGGCGGTGCCGGCGCACGACCACCGCGACTTCGCGTTCGCGCGGGCGTTCGGGCTGCCGATGCGGTGCGTGGTCACGCCGGACGACGGTCGCGGCGACGACCCGGCGACCTGGGACGACGCGTTCGTCTCGAACGACGCGGTGGCCTGCAACTCGACCCGTACGGCCACCGGCGCGACGGACGGGCTGAGCCTGGACGGCCTGCCGGTACCCGCCGCCAAGGAACGCGTGACCGAGTGGCTGGCGGCGCACGGCCTGGGCGAGGGCACCACCACGTACAAGCTGCGGGACTGGCTGTTCAGCCGGCAGCGGTACTGGGGCGAGCCGTTCCCCGTGGTGTACGACGAGGACGGCGGCACCCACCCGCTGCCGGACGACATGCTGCCGGTCGAGCTGCCCGAGGTGGACGACTTCTCGCCGGTCACGTTCGACGCGGACGACGCCGACTCCAGCCCGATGCCGCCGCTGGCGAAGGCGTCCGACTGGGTGCACGTCACGCTGGACCTGGGTGACGGGCCGAAGCGGTACCGCCGGGAGACCAACACGATGCCCAACTGGGCCGGTTCCTGCTGGTACGAGCTGCGCTACCTGGACCCGACGAACGCCGACGCGCTGGTCGACCCGGCGAACGAGGCGTACTGGATGGGGCCGCGGGAGCACGCCCCGTCCGGCGGCGTCGACCTGTACGTCGGCGGCGTCGAGCACGCCGTCCTGCACCTGCTGTACGCCCGCTTCTGGCACAAGGTGCTGTTCGACCTGGGCCACGTGGCGAGCGTCGAGCCGTTCCACCGGCTGATCAACCAGGGCTACGTCCAGGCGTACGCGTACACCGACGAGCGCGGCTTCTACGTACCGGCCGAGCAGGTCACCGAGACCGCCGACGGGTACTCCTTCGAGGGCCGGCCGGTACGCCGGGAGTACGGCAAGATGGGCAAGTCCCTGAAGAACGTCGTTACCCCGGACGACATGTGCGACGCGTACGGGGCGGACACGTTCCGGGTGTACGAGATGTCCATGGGGCCGCTGGAGGTGTCGCGGCCGTGGGAGACCCGCGCGGTCGTCGGCTCGTTCCGGTTCCTGCAGCGGGTGTGGCGCAGCCTGGTCGACGAGCAGACCGGCGCGCCGCGCGTGGTCGACACACCGATCGACGACGACACCCGGCGGCTGCTGCACCGCACCATCGACGGGGTGCGTACCGAGATGGCGGCGCTGCGGTTCAACACGGCCGTGGCGAAGCTGATCGAGCTGACCAACAAGCTGGTGCAGATCTCCGCAGAGGGCGCCCCGCGCGAGGTCGCCGAGCCGCTGACGCTGATGGTCGCGCCGTTCGCGCCGCACCTGGCCGAGGAGCTGTGGACGTTGCTGGGGCACGACGGTTCGCTGACGTACCAGGCGTTCCCGGTCGCGGACGAGCAGTGGCTGAAGGCGGACGCGGTCGTCTATCCGGTGCAGGTCAACGGCAAGGTACGCGGCCGCGTGGAGGTGCCCGCCGACGCGGACTCCGGCACCGTGGAGGCCGCCGCGCTGGCCGACGAGAAGGTCGCCGCGTTCCTGGCCGGCCGCACGCCGCGCAAGGTCATCGTGGTACCCGGCCGTACGGTCAGCGTCGTCGTCTGACCAGACACGACGGTCCGTCCGACGGTGTGCCTCGGCCGCTCCCGCCCCTAACGTGATCCGGAGGGGAGCGGGGGAGGCACACCGATCGGGGGTGCGGGCGATGCCCACGTACATCAGCCTGATCAACTGGACGGATCAGGGGATCCGGACGTTCCGCGACTCGCTGAGCCGTGCCGAGGTGGCGAAACAGGCCGCGCAGCGGCTCGGCGGGACGATGCGCGAGACGTACTGGACCGTCGGCGCATACGACATCGTGGCGGTCTCGGAGTTTCCCGACGACGAATCGGGCGCGGCGTTCCTGTTGCAGCTCGGCGCGCTGGGCAACGTGCGCAGCACGACACTGCGCGCGTACGACGCGGGGGAGCTGGCCGGGATCCTCGGCAAGCTCGGATGAGCGCGGCCGCCCGGTCCGGGCGTACGGTGATCCGGGTGGATCTTCCGCGGCTGGGTGCCGACGTCGACGCCGGTTGGGCGGCCCGGTTGGTCGACCGCCTCGCCGGCCGCCTGTACCCGGGCGAGCGGGTGCTCGCCCTGGTCGGCGCGCGCCGCCTGCGGCCGATGATCCTCTTCGTCGCGGTGACCTCGGCGCGGATCCTCGCGCTGGACTCGACCCCGCAGGTCGGCCCGCAGATCGCGGTGCCGCTCGCGGGCACCCGGGTGAGCCTGTCCCGCCGCCGGCCCGGCAGCAACCGGCTGCGCGCCGAGCCGCCCGGCGCCCCGCCCGTCGATCTCGGTACCGTCGGCGACCCGGACGCCCGGCTGCTGCGCGAGACGCTGCCCGGCCCCGACGTACCGGCGCTGGCCGACGCGCCGCCGGTGTGGCGCAGGTCGGTGGCGCTGCGGGCGGGCCGTCGGCGCCGCTGGCCCGGCACCACGTTCGTGGGCGGCCGGCTCGACGACATGACTGTGCGGGCGATCCTCTGCCGCTGCCGGCCCGGCGAGTACCCGTGGCTCGTGCTCGGCTCGTCCGCCGTGCTCGCGGCCTGGGCGGACCGGCTCGCCATCGTCAAGCCGGAGCTGGCCGGCGAGCACCCCGCGCTGGGCGCCGAGCTCGGCTACGCGGACGTCACCGACCTGGAATACCTGTCCGACGGGCGGGACGGCGCGCTGGTGGTGCACAGCCCGACACTCGCGCCGTACGACGTGGACCGGGCCCGCGCCGACGGCGCACGCGGGCCGCGGCGGGTGCCGAACGCCCTGCCGTTGGACCGCGACACGTACCTGGCGGCGCAGGAGCCCCTGGCCCGCCTGCACACCCTGGTCATCGCTGCCCGCCGCTGACCCGGCGGCGCGGTGGTGGACTCAGCGGGGGAGTACGGCGGCCAGTCGCTCGGCGCGCAGCTTCTCCGGCCAGGTGTCGTCGATCGGCGGCAGTGCGCTCAACGGAACGTCGAGTGCCCAGGACAGCACCAGGTCGGCGAGTGCCGGGTTGCGCGACAGCGCCGGCCCGTGCAGGTAGGTGCCGACCACCCGGCCGGCCCACGCGCCCTCGGTCGCCCCGTCGTTGCCGACCCCGACGAGCACCTTGGCCAGCGGGTTCGCGGCGGGCCCCAGGTGGCAGCGGCCGCCATGGTTCTCGAACCCGGTGAGCAGCGGCAGCCCGAGCCGCGGGTCGACCTCACCGACCAGCTCGCCGACCGCGCGCGAGTCGCCCCGGTCGCTGCGCAGGTCGAGCAGGCCTGCGCCAGCGATCTGCTTGTCGTCGATGTGGAAGTACTCGCCGATGAGCTGGATGCCGGCGCAGACCGCGAGCACCGCGGCGCCGTTGGCGACCGCGGCGGACAGGCCGCCGTCGGCCCGCATCCGCTGCGCCGCCAGGGTCTGCGGCCGGTCCTCGCCGCCGCCGACGAGGTAGATGTCGCCGCCGCGCGGGATCGGCTCGTCGTACGCGATCGGGATCATCTCGACGTCGATGCCGCGCGCCTGCGCCCGGCGGGCCAGGATGTGCAGGTTGCCGCGGTCCCCGTACGTCGACAGCAGGTCCGGGTAGACCCAGACGATCCGCAGGTGGGAGTCGCTGCGATCAGTTGGCACGGCCCAGCTCCGCTCGGATGTCCTGGAATGCGGTGTAGTTCGCGATGACCTCCAGCCGGCCCGGCGGCACCGCGGCCAGCGCGTCGGTGAACGCGTCCACCACCTCGAACGGCACCTCGTTGATTTCCAGCCGGACCGCCAGGTCGAACCGGCGGTCGCCGGTCACGAGCACCCGGTGCCCGCGCAGCGAGGCGTAGTCCACGTCGTACAGCCAGGAGGTGTCGAGGCCGTCGACGACCCGCGCGTTGATCGACAGCAGCACCGGCGGCGGCGCGGCACCGGCCGGCGACACCCGGTCCACCATGTCGAACGCCTCCAGCCAGCCGGCCGGGTTCTTCGCCAGCAGCAGCCGGATCGTGCGCCCGTCGCGCTCGACCGTGGCGTACCGCCCGGCGATGGAGGCGACCTCGGCCAGCCGCGGCGCGGCGTCCGCCGGCCGTACGCCGAACAGGGCGGCGGCGGCGAGCGCGGTGACCGCGTTCGACCGGTTGACCCGGCCCGGCAGTTGCAGCGTCACGGGCTGGCGGATGCCGTCCGGGCCGGCCACGGTGTCGTCGTCGGCCAGCCACCAGGAGGGTTCGGGCCGGCGCAGGTCGCAGCCGGGGCAGGCCCAGTCGACGCCCTCGCGCTTCAGGTGCGCGCCGCACTGCGGGCACACCCAGGAGTCCTCCTGCCACCGCTGGCCGGCGGCGACCCACGTGACGCGCGGTGCGGCGCTGGCCGCCCAGGTCACCAGCGGGTCGTCGGCGTTCGCCACGACGTGCGTCTGCTCGCCGGGCGGCAGGTCGGTCTGCTGGCGCAGTACGCCGAGCACCTCGCGCCACCGGTCGGCGAGCATGCCGACCTCCATGGCCCGGTCGAGCTGGTCCCGGCTGAGGTTCAGCAGGCAGACGACCCGCGGCCGCGTCTCGGCGAGCACCGTACGCAGGTAGTGCTCGTCGACCTCGAGCACCGCGCGCTCCGCGTTGGGCGACTGGGCGAGGGCCGTGGTGTGCCCGGTCGGCATGTTCGCCCCGTACGAGTTGGAGGCGACCGGGCCGAGAGGGCCGAGCGCGGCGGTGAGCAGCCGGGTCGTCGTGGTCTTGCCGTTCGTACCGGAGACGAGGGCGACCTGGCGACCGCGGGCCAGCACCGTCAACAGGCGTGGTTCGACGGCGAGTCCGATCCGGCCGCCGATGACGGATCCGTCACCGCGTCCGGTCATCCGGGACAGCCGGGCAGCGGTTCGTACCAGGGCCGTCGCGAGCTGCGCGCGCACCACCGAAGCTCCTCCGCAGGGTCTCCGACCGGTGTGGGAGCACCGGTGGCTGACGATGGCCGGCGGCGACACCCCGCACGCCGCCACGAACGATCGACGAGACGCGATCAATTCGTCTGTCGAAGTCTGGCACAACCGTTCGAACGCCCCGCGCACCGCCCCGCCGCCGGCCCATGTCGCCCGCGACACCCTCCGTCCGGCCCTCCACTTCTCCCCACCGCGGCGGTCCCGCCCCAGTTCGCGGCGGGTGCGTGCCGGGTTTGCCGGACTTGGCGGACGCGTCGCGGCCGACGCCCGGCGCGTCGCGGCCATCGCCCACCACCTCGTACCACGGCCTCTGACCTGCGCTTATGTCGTGCCGGTCGCTCGAAAGTGTGGCCATTGTCGATTGACGGTGGGGGGAAGTGGAGTACAGTGGAGCGCGTTGGGGGAGCCGGTGAGCTGGGACGGGTGTCGCTTGCGACGTTCGGTCGGGCTTGACGGATCCGCCGGGCTTAGCGCCAGTTCCGGGGGGAAGGGGCGGCCGTGTTCCTGGGCACCCATACCCCGCGTCTGGACGACAAAGGTCGGCTGATCCTTCCGGCGAAGTTTCGGGACGAGCTTGCGGAGGGCCTGGTGATCACCAAGGGGCAGGAGCGCTGCCTTTACGTGTTCCCCATGGCCGAGTTCCATCGGCTCGCGGAGCAGTTGCAGGCAACGCCGGTCACGCACAAGGCCGCCCGGGCATACAGCCGGGTCTTCTTCGCCAGCGCGTTCGACCAGGTGCCGGACAAGCAGGGGCGCATCACGGTCCCGCCCGCCCTCCGGGAATACGGGGGACTCCGGCGCGATCTCGCGGTCATCGGCGCATCGAGCCGGGTCGAGGTCTGGGACGCTGAGGCGTGGGACACCTACCTCGCGGAGAGCGAGGAGTCGTTCGCCGACATCGAGGAGGGGGTGCTGCCCGGCTTCTAGGCGTCGCATTGCCAGATGTCGCACGCGGTGGCGTGCGGTGGCTGACTGGCGGTCGTGTCGTGAGGTCTCCAGCCGCTCGACGGCTCCTGGTGCTACTTCCCCGGTGCCAGGCGCACATTGAGCGGATGGGGACCTGATGGCACGGGGCGTTGGGGTTTGCCGCGAAGGTGCTAGGGCCCGGATCGCAGAGCCGGGCCTTCGCGCACCAGGGTCATGGACACCGGGGCGGAGGTGTCGCGGCGGATTCCGGCGGTTCTGCCATTCACGAGGGGGTCAGCATGGGGGACGAGCGCGCGCGTTCGCGCCGGTCTCGGCCGGAGCGGGGCCGGCGGCGGCCGGCGACGCCGGGCGTACCGGTGCCGGCGGGCACCCATGTCCCCGTGTTCGCGGCCCGGTCGCTGGAGCTGCTCGCGCCCGCAATCACGGAGCCCGGCGCGGTTCTCGTCGACGCGACGCTGGGCCTGGGCGGTCACGCCGAGCTGTTCCTCGACACGTTCCCCGACCTGCGGCTCGTCGGGCTGGACCGGGACACCGAGGCGCTGCGGCGCAGCCGGGAGCGGCTGGCCCGGTTCGGTGACCGGGTCGAGACGGTGCACACCGTGTACGACCGGCTCGACGGCGCGCTCGCCGATCTCGGACTGTCCACGGTGGACGGTGTGCTGTTCGACCTGGGCGTGTCGTCGTTGCAGCTCGACGAGCCGGCCCGCGGTTTCGCCTATGCCCGGGACGCGCCGCTGGACATGCGGATGGACCAGACGACCGGGCGTACTGCGGCGGACGTGGTGAACACGGCGTCGGCGGGTGAGCTGGCCAGGATCCTCCGGGTATACGGCGAGGAGCGGTTCGCGACGCGGATCGCGGCGGCGGTCGTGCGGGAGCGGGACCGGGAGCCGATCACGTCCAGCGTGCGGCTGGCCGACCTGGTGCGGGACGCGATCCCGGCACCGGCCCGGCGTACCGGGGGAAACCCGGCCAAGCGGACGTTCCAGGCCCTGCGCATCGAGGTCAACGGCGAGCTGTCGGTGCTGACCGACGCGCTGCCGGCGGCGATCTCGGCGCTGCGGGTGGGCGGCCGGATCGTCGTGCTGTCGTACCAGTCGCTGGAGGACCGGATCGTCAAGCGGGAGCTGACGACGCGGTCGAAGTCGAGCGCGCCGCCGGACCTGCCGGTGGTACCGGCGGAGATGGAGCCGGAGCTGCGGATGCTGACCCGCGGTTCGGAGACGCCGGACGAGGCGGAGGCCGCGGCGAACCCGCGCGCCACATCGGCACGGCTGCGTGCCGCGGAACGGATCCGGGGGGCCAACCCCGGGGATCGGGCGACGAAGGAGGGGTCATGACCGCGGAACCGATTCGACGCCACGACGACGTCGGCTACCGGCCACCTGCCCGGTCGACCTCGCGTACCCGGGGCGGCACGGCGACGCGGCCCGCCCGGCCCGTCGCCGACGAGGCCACGCCCGTGCCGAGCCAGCGCCGCTCCCCGGAGCCGTCGGGCGCCCGGCGACGGGTCGCTCCGCCGGCGCCGGTGGCGGCGCCGCGCGCGCCGTTCGTTCTGCTGGTGCTGGCGATCGTGGCGGCGGGCATCGTCGGCCTGCTGGTGCTGAACACGGCGATCAACTCCAGTTCGGTCCGGCTGTCGCAGCTGCGGTCGCAGCAGACCGGGCTGGACGCGCAGGAGCAGGAGTACCGGCGGGAGCTGGCGGACCTGGAGTCGCCGGGCAGCCTGCAGGCGGCGGCCACCCGGCTCGGCCTGGTCCCGGCGGGGACCACGGCGTTCATCCGGCTGCCCGACGGGAAGGTGATCGGGGTGCCGCAGCCGGCGCCGGCCGTCAGCGACCCGGCGTCCCGCTGACCCGACCCACCTTTAAGGACACGACACATGCCGACGCCACGTACGCCCGGTCCGGACCCGCGCCGCGGACGGGGTGCCGATCCGGACGGGGTGGTGGTGCCGCTGCGTCGCGGCGGTACCACGGGCCGGGAGCCGGGCGGTCTGGCCGACGCGAAGCGATACCGGCCGCGGGGGCGCACGGTGCGCGAGGCCGCGGACCCGGCGGACGCGAGCCGCCGCGCGGACCGGGCCCGGTCGCGCCAGTCGGAGCAGCCGCCGGAGGAGCCCGCCACCCCGCCGCGCCAGCCGGCCGACCGGCGCGGCCGGGGCACGGCGGGGCGTACGGCGTCGGGCACGCGACGGACGGACACCGCCGGCGACCGAGGCCAGCGCTCCGGATCGTCCGGCCGTACCGCCTCGTCCGGTCGTACCGGCGACCGCGGCCAGCGCTCCGTACGTGGGCAGCAGGAGGCGCGCGACCGGAAACGCGACCGTACGGCGGGGTCGGGGAAGCGGAAGGCCGCGCCCCGGGACCGCGGGTCGGCCGGGCAGCAGGACCGGAAGCGCGGCGCGAAGCCGGGCCGGGTACGCACGGCGTTGCGGTCCGATGGGCTGCGGTCGAAGCGCGCGTCGCGGAAGCGGCCGGCACGGCGGGGCCCGTTCCGCGGCGGCGTGGTCCGGCTCGGCAGCCCGGGCCGCCGCCTGCGCCTCGGTACGGTCGTGGTGCTGGTGCTGTTCACCGTGATCGCCGGGCGGCTGGTGCAGTTGCAGGTCACCGACGCGCACGCGTACGCGACGCGGGCGTTGAACCAGCGGCTGTGGACGGTGCCGCTGCCGGCGGCGCGCGGCTCGATCCTCGACCGGAACGGCACGGTCCTCGCGCACAGCGTCGAGGCGCGGTACGTGTTCGCCGACCCGAGTATGATCGCCGACGCGGCCAAGGTGGCCCGCCAGCTGTCGCCGGTCCTCGGCATCGCGCGCTCCACGCTGGAGAAGGACATGCGCAAGCAGAAGCTGCGCAACGGCACACCACTGCGCTTCGTGTACCTGGCGCGCGGCGTGGACATCCCGGTCGGTGACCGGGTCGCCGCGCTCGACATCCCGGGCATCGGCGTCAAGCCGGACGAGCGGCGCGACGACCCGGGCCACGACCTGGCCGCGAACATCGTCGGCAGCACCGGGTACGACCTGTCCGGGCTGACCGGTCTGGAGGCGGAGTACGACCCGCTGCTGCGCGGCACGGACGGCGTGCGGAAGTACGAGGCGGGTCGGGACGGCGTGGAGATCCCGGACGGGTACCACGAGGAGAAGCCGGCGCGGCCGGGCGGCTCGGTGCAGCTGACGCTGGACCGGGACATCCAGTTCGAGGCGCAGCGCGCGCTGTTCGCCAAGCTCAACCACCTGAACTCGGACATGGGTGCCGCGGTCGTGCTGGACGTCAAGACCGGCCAGGTGCTCGCGCAGGCCAGCTACCCGACGTACGACGCGGGTGACATCGGCTCGTCGACGAAGACGGAGCGGACGGACTGGGCGAGCCAGGCGGTGGTGGAGCCGGGCTCGGTGCACAAGGCGATCACGATCGGCGCCGGGCTGCAGACCGGCGTGATCAAGCCGGACTCGGCGATCCCGGTGAAGTCGACGGTGACCAAGGGCGACACGACGTACGAGGACACGCACTGGCACGGCAACGTGAAGATCACCGTGCCGGGCATCTTCGCGTACTCGTCGAACGTGGGGACGATCACGGTCGCGGACAAGGTCGGCGCGCAGCGGTTGTACGAGTTCCAGCGGAAGTTCGGGTTGGGTTCGCCGACGGGGGAGGGCGTGCCGGGCGAGGCGAACGGCATCGTACGGCCGGCGAGCACCTGGCAGGGCGCCGACTACGGCTCGATCCCGATCGGCCTGGGGGTGGCGGTGACGCCGATCCAGCTGGCCGCGGCGTACGGGGCGATCGCGAACGACGGGGAGTACGTGCAGCCGCACCTGATCGACAAGACGGTCGGTCCGGACGGCAAGACGACGACGCCGAAGGTGGACCGGCACCGGGTGCTGTCGCCGTCGGTCGCCGCCGCGGAGCGCAAGGCGATGGTGGCGGTGACCACGGTGCCGGGCGCGACGGGCCTGTCCGGCGCGGTCGACGGCTACCAGGTGGCCGCGAAGACCGGCACGGGTCAGCGCGTCGTCGGCGGGTCGTACCAGAAGGGCAACATCGAGTCGTTCATCGGCATGGCGCCAGCCGACCACCCCCGGTATGTGGTGGCGGTCTTCGCGCACACCAGCGGGTCGGGCGAGGGCGCCAACATGGGCCCGGTCTTCCAGCAGATCATGCGGTTCGCTCTCGGTCACGGGAAGGTTCCGCCGAGCGACGCGAAGCCCCCGACATTCCGGGTGTACGGATAGCCACCGGTGCTCGGGACGCGGGGCGAGGACGGCCCAGGGCGACGGTCGGATTCCGGTGCGTACACCAGAAGTACGAGCCGGCACGATCCGGACACGCACCGCCCATCAGGGATGTCGACGGGCGTGTACCGGCGCCATGCGGGTGACCGTGTCCGGGTAGGGTCATGGCCCGTGCCTGGCTTTCCGCGACCACGGACCGTTTCCGCGACCCGGCTCGCGACGCTCGTCTCGCTGCTGGCCGCCGAGCCGTTGCCGCCGGTCGACGCCGACCGGCAGGTCACCGGCGTCACGCACGCCAGCGGCGAGGTCCGCCCCGGCGACCTGTACGCGGCGCTGCCCGGTTCGCGCCGGCACGGCGCCGAGTTCGTCGGCGCGGCCGTCGCGGCGGGTGCCGTCGCGGTCCTGACCGACGCGGCGGGCGCCGACGCCGCCCGTGCCGCGGGCGTACCGGCGGTGGTGGTGGCCGATCCGCGCGGACGGCTCGGCGACGTGGCCGCCGCGGTGTACGGAAACCCCACCGAGCGGCTCGCGGTCATCGGCATCACGGGCACCAACGGCAAGACGTCCACCGCGTACCTGGTGGAGTCGGGGCTGGCCGCGGCGGGCCGGCGTACGGGGCTGATCGGCACGGTGGAGACCCGGCTGGGCGACGAGCGCCTGGACAGCACGCGGACCACGCCGGAGGCGACGGACCTGCAGGCGTTGTTCGCGGTCGCGCTGGAGCGGGGGCTTTCCACGGTCGTGATGGAGGTGTCCAGCCACGCGCTGGATCTGGGCCGGGTGACCGGCACCCACTTCGCGGTCGGCGCGTTCACCAACTTCGGCGTCGACCACCTGGACTTCCACGGCACCGTCGAGGAGTACTTCGCGGCGAAGGCGAAGCTGTTCGACGGCCGCGCCGCCGTCGAGGTGATCAACGCCGACGACCCGGCCGGCGTGAAGCTGGTCCACCCGGGGCGCACCGTCACCGTGTCGGTGGACGGCCAGCCGGCGGCCGACTGGCGGGCCGACGGCATCGCCCGCGACGGGTACGGCCAGCGGTTCGAGGTCGCCGGCCCGGACGGCGTGGTCCTGCCGGCGAGCGTCGCCATGCCCGGCCGGCACAACGTGGCGAACGCGCTGCTCGCCATCGCGATCCTGACCGCGTCCGGGGTGGCCGCGGAGACCGCGGTGGCCGGGGTCGGCGCGTGCGGCGGCGTACCGGGGCGGATGGAGCGGGTCACGACGACCGGCCCGGTGATCGGCGTCGTCGACTTCGCACACACGCCGAACGCGGTGACCGCGGCGCTCGCCGCGCTGCGCGAGGCCGCGGCCCCGACCGGCGCGCGGGTCATCTGCGTGGTCGGCGCGGGCGGTGACCGCGACCCGTCGAAACGCGCGCTGATGGGCGCGGCCGCGGCGCGCGGCGCCGACGAGGTGGTCGTCACCGACGACAACCCACGTACCGAGGACCCGGCCGCGATCCGCGCCGCCGTCCTGGCCGGCGCGACCGCCGTACCCGGCGCGCACGCGGTCGACGGCGGGCCGCGGTCGGTGGCGATCGCGGCCGCGGTGGCCGCCGCCCGGCCGGGCGACATCGTGGTGGTCCTCGGCAAGGGTCACGAACAGGGCCAGGAGGTGTCCGGCACGGTGCATCCGTTCGACGACCGCGTCGTGCTGCGCGACGCCCTTGCCGCCCGTACGGAGGGGGACGCGTGATCGCAACCCGGCTGGCCGACATTGCCGCGGCGGTCGGCGGCACCCTCGTCGACGGCGCCGAGGCGGATGCCGTGGTGACCGGCACCGTCGAGCACGACTCGCGGAAGGTGACGCCCGGCGGGCTGTTCGTCGCGTTCCGGGGCGAGCAGGTCGACGGCCACCGGTTCACCGCGACGGCGGTCGAGGCGGGCGCGGTGGCGGTCCTCGCGCAGGAACGCACCGGCGTACCGACGGTGCTGGTGGCGGATCCGCTGGCGGCGCTGGGCCGGCTGGCCCGGGCGTTGGTGGACCGGCTGCCGGACACCACGGTCGTCGGCATCACCGGCTCGTCCGGCAAGACCACCACGAAGGACGTGATCGGGGCGCTGTGCGCCCGGCTCGGCCCGACCGTCGCGCCGGTCGGCACGCTCAACAACGAGCTGGGCCACCCGTACACGGCGCTGCGGGCCGGCACCGACACGCGGTACCTGGTGCTGGAGTGCAGCGCCCGCGGCATCGGGCACGTGGCGTACCTGTGCGGGATCGCGCCGCCGGACATCAGCGTGGTGCTCAACGTCGGCGCCGCGCACCTGGGCGAGTTCGGCTCGGTGGAGGCGATCGCGCAGGCGAAGGGTGAGCTGGTCGAGGCGCTGCCGCCGACCGGGCTCGCCGTGCTCAACGCCGACGACCATCGGGTACGCGCGATGGCGGACCGGACGAAGGCCCGCGTGGTGCTCGTCGGCACCGCCGCCGACGCCGACGTACGCGCGGTCGACGTGACGGTCGACGGTGCCGGCCGCCCGGCGTACACGCTGGTGACGGCGGACGGCTCGGTGCCGGTACGGCTCAACATGTTCGGCGCGCACCAGGTGGCGAACACGCTCGCCGCCGCGGCGGTGGCGTTGGAGCTGGGCATGCCGCTCGACGAGCTGGCGACCGCGCTGGGCGAGCTGCGCCCGGCGTCCGGCCGCCGGATGGACGTGTTCACCCGGCACGACGGGGTGACGGTCATCGACGACTCGTACAACGCGAACCTGGGGTCGATGACGGCGGCGCTGTCCGCGCTGGCCACGATCGGCGCCGGCCGCCGTACCTGGGCGGTGCTCGGCTACATGGCCGAGCTGGGCGAGTACGAGCAGTCTCAGCACGAGCAGGTCGGCCGGCTCGCGGCGGATCTCGGCGTGGACCGCCTGGTCGTCGTCGAGTCGGCGGCCGGCGGCATCCACGACGGCGCGCGATCGCGCGCCGCGGACGGCGGGTGGGAGGGACAGTCGGTGCAGGTGCCTGATCAACAGGCGGCAATCGCCCTGCTCGGCGACGAGCTGCGGCCGGGAGACGTGGTCCTGGTCAAGGGATCGCGGTACCGGACCTGGCAGGTCGTCGACGCCCTGCGGGACGACGCGGGGGAGGTTCCCGCGTCATGAGGTCAGTCATCGTCGCGCCACTCGTGGCGTTCGTGCTGACGTTGTTCGGCACACCCCTGGCGATCCGCTACTTCAGCCGGCTGCGGGCCGACCAGCCGATCCGGGAGATCGGTCCACAGACACACCTCGCCAAGCGCGGCACCCCGACCATGGGCGGCGTCGTCTTCATCGTCGCCACGGTCATCGCGTACCTGGTGGGTCACCTGACGCTGCTGACCCTGCCGGGCCGGCCGCACAAGCCGACGGTCACCGCGATCGTGCTGCTCGGGCTGTTCGTCTGCATGGGCGCGGTCGGCTTCATCGACGACTTCCTGAAGGTACGGAAGAAGAACAGTGCGGGCCTGTCGGCGCGGGGCAAGCTGCTCGGCCAGGCCATCGTCGGCGCCGTGTTCGGCGTCATCGCGCTCTACTTCAACCCGGACAGCGTCTCACCGGACGGCATCCACAACCCGACCGTGGGCAGCTCGTACATCTCGTTCATCCGGGATATCCCGTGGCTGGACATCACCCGGGTCGGCGCGGTGGTGCTGTTCATCTTCGTGGTGCTCGCCGCGTCCAACGGTGTCAACCTGACGGACGGGCTGGACGGCCTCGCCACCGGGACGTCGGTGATGGTGCTGCTGGCGTACACGGTGATCTCGTTCTGGCAGTATCGGCACTGGTGCTCGGATCCGCACCAGCTCACGTCGTACTGCTACGCGGTCCGAGATCCGCTCGACGCGGCGCTGATAGCCGGGGCCGCCGCCGGGGCGCTGTTCGGGTTCCTGTGGTGGAACGCGTCGCCGGCGCGGATCTTCATGGGTGACTCCGGTGCGCTCGGCCTCGGCGGTCTGATCGGTGGCCTGGCGATCTCCACCAAGACGATCCTGCTGCTGTTCATCCTCGGCGCGCTGTTCGTGATCGAGACCGTGTCGCTGATCATCCAGGTCGTGTCCTTCCGAAGTACGGGCAGGCGTGTGTTCCGGATGGCACCGATCCACCACCACTTCGAGCTGGCCGGCTGGAGCGAGGTCAACATCACCGTCCGGTTCTGGATCATCTCCGGCATCGGCATCACCGCGGGCCTCGCGATCTTCTACGCGGACTTCACGGCGCACGCGATAGGCAGCAATCTGTGACCACCGGGTACGCGGGGCGCGCGGTGCTGGTCGCCGGCTCCGGCGTCAGCGGTACGGCGTGCGCCCGGGCGCTCGCCGCCGCCGGCGCCCGGGTGACCGTGCTGGACCGCGCGCCCAGCGACGGCCTCGCCGCGCTCGCCGCCGACGGGATCGCGACCGCGGTCGCGGTGGACCCGCCGGCGGACCTGCTGGCCGGGGCGTCCGACCTGGTGGTGTCGCCGGTGTTCGCGCCGCACCACCCGCTGGTGTCGGCGGCGCTCGCCGCCGGCCTGTCGGTGTACTCCGAGCCGGAGCTGGCGTGGCGGCTGCGCCCGGAGTCCGCCGCGACCTGGCTGGCGTTGACCGGGACGAACGGCAAGACCACCGCGGTCACCATGCTCGCCGCCGTCCTGGGCGCGGCGGGTCACCCGACGAAGGCCGTCGGCAACATCGGCGACCCGCTCATCGACGCGGTGCTCGCCGCCGACACCGACGTGCTGGCGGTCGAGCTGTCCAGCTACCAGCTGCACTGGTCGTCGACGCTGTCCCCGACCGCCGGCGCGTACCTGAACCTGGCCGACGACCACCTCGACTGGCACGGCGACCGCGACGCGTACGCGGCGGCCAAGACCGCGGTGTGGCGCGGCGCCGCGCACGGCGGTACGGCGGTCGGCAACGCCGACGACCCGGCCGTCGCGGTGCTGCTGTCGAAGGTGCCCGGGCGGCAGGTGTCGTTCACGCTCGGCGAGCCGTCCGACGGCCAGCTCGGCGTGGTCGACGGCGTGCTCGTCGACCGGGCGTACGGCGACGGCGTGGAGCTGATCCGCGCCGACGTGGTACGCCCCGCCGGCCCGCACAACGTGGCGAACGCGCTGGCCGCCGCCGCCCTGGCCCGGGCGTACGGGGTGCCGGCCGCGGCGGTGGCCGACGGGCTCGCCGGGTACACGCCGCAGGCGCACCGCAACGAGCCCGTCGGCACCGTCGGCGGCGTGGCGTACGTCGACGACTCGAAGGCCACCAACCCGCACGCCGCGCTGGCCTCGCTCACGTCGTACGAGCGGGTGGTGTGGGTGGCGGGCGGTCAGCTCAAGGGCGTCGACCCGGACGAACTGGTCGCCCGCGTGGCCGACCGGCTCGCCGGGGTGGTGCTGCTCGGCGCGGACCGGGCCGACATTGCCGCCGCGCTGTCCCGACACGCGCCGCAGATCCCCGTGATCGAGGTGTCGAGGTCGGATGATGGGGCGATGGCGGACGTGGTGGCGCACGCCGCCCGGCTCGCGCGGCCGGGTGACACGGTGCTGTTGGCCCCGGCCGCCGCCTCGTACGACATGTTCGCCAGCTACGCGCAGCGCGGTGACCGGTTCGCCGCGGAAGTGGGCAGGCTGCCGCAGTCCTGAGCCGGCCCGCGCGCGTCTCGCCGCTACGGGAGTGCCAGTGACCGGTACGGTCTCAGACGCGCCGGCCGCGCGCGCCGACGCGAGCGCGCCGTCCGCCTGGGCGCGGCGCCCCTCGCTGTTCGGGCGACTGGTCGGTGAGCCGTTCGCGGCGCTGCGCGGGGTGCTCGCCCGCCCGCTCGCGTCGTACTACCTGCTCGTCGCGAGCGCCGGCCTGCTGTTGGTGATCGGCCTGGTCATGGTGTTCTCCGCGACCAGCGTCACCACCTCGGAGGGCGGCGACTCGAGCGCGTTCGCCGGGGTGCAGCAGCAGGGCCTGTGGGCGGCCGTCGGGATCGTCGCGTTCTGGATCGCGCAGCGGCTACCGACGCGGACGTACCGGCTGATGGGGTTGCCGCTGCTGGTGCTGTGCATCCTGTTCGCGCTGACGCTGGCGGTGCTCCCGGAGGCGAGCGTCGGGCCGGTCAGCACGTACCTGAACTGGATCACGATCGGACCGGTGCAGTTCCAGCCGGCGGAGCTGGCGAAGCTTGGCCTGGTCTGGTGGGGTGCCGACCTGCTGGTCCGCCGCGGTACGTCGGTGACGAAGTGGAAGCGGCTGGCGATGCCGCTGTTCCCGGTGACCGCCCTGCTGTTCCTGCTGGTCGGGATGAACGACCTGGGCAGCATGCTGTGCATGTTGCTGGTGTTCCTCGGCCTGCTGTGGGTGACCGGGGTGCGGTTCCGGGTGTTCGCCGGCATGTTCGCGGTCGCGGTCGCCGGCGTGATCGTGCTGATCGCCGACCAGAGCTACCGCTTCCAGCGCATCCTCGCCTTCGGCCAGATGGCCCGCCAGAACGGCTGCACCAGCTCGGACAGCGTCCAGGGCTCCTGCTGGCAGTCCATCCAGGGCATGTACGCGCTGGCCGACGGCGGCTGGTTCGGCGTCGGTCTCGGCCAGGGCCGGCAGAAGTGGAGCTGGCTGCCCGAGGCCCACAACGACTTCATCTTCGCGATCATCGGCGAGGAGCTGGGTGTCGTCGGCTGCGTCGTGGTCCTCGCCCTGTTCGCCGTCCTGGCGTACGCGGGGCTGCGGATCGCCCGGCGCGTCGACGACCCGTTCCGGCGTACGGTCGCGGCGGCGTGCACGCTGTGGCTGGCCGGCCAGGCCGTGATCAACATCGGCGCGGTGGTGGGCCTGCTGCCGATCACCGGGGTGCCGCTGCCGTTCATCTCCGCCGGCGGTACGGCGCTGGTCGTGACGCTGATCGCGGTCGGGATGCTGGCCTCGTTCGCGCGGGCCGAGCCGGACGCGGCGCGCGCCCTGCACGCCCGTGCACCGAGCCGGCTGGCCCGGCTACTGTGGGCTCCGCTGCCCCCGCTGCCCGGAGACAAGAAGACTGGTTCGTCACGGTCCGCGCCCGGTGTGCAGACCCCACGACGGCGTACGGCAGGATCACGGGGGACGGATCCACGACGGCAGCGGACCGGCACAAGGTCCCGCTCGACGACCGGCAAGGACAGACGTTGACCGACCTGCGTTCCGTGGTACTCGCCGGCGGTGGCACCGGCGGCCACATCTACCCGCTGCTCGCCTTCGCCGACTGCCTGCGGCGACACGACCCCGACATCCGGATCACCTGCCTGGGCGGCCCCAAGGGCATGGAGAACGAGATCATCCCCGCCGCCGGATACGACCTGCGCCACGTCCCGGCGTACCAGTTGTCCCGGGCGGTGAACCTCGACCTGCTCAAGACCGGCCCGCGGATGCTGCGGTCGATGAACGCCGGCAAGGCGGTGCTCGACGACGTGGCGGCGGACGTGGTCGTCGGCTTCGGCGGATACGTGGCGGTCCCGGCATACCTCGGCGCCTGGCGCCGGAAGACCCCGATCGTCATCCACGAGGTGAACGTGCCGGCCGGCGTCGCGAACAAGATGGGCATGCGCTTCACCGACCGGGTCGCGGTCGGCTTCCCCCACCAGCCGACGCAGGCCCCGGCGCTGGCGGACGCGCGCGTGGTCGGCGTACCGCTGCGCCGGTCGATCACCACGCTGGACCGCGACGCCCGCCGGGCGGAGGCCCGCGCGCACTTCGGCCTGGACCCGGACCGGCCGACGCTGTTCGTGTTCGGCGCCTCGCAGGGCGCCCGGCAGATCAACCTGGCGATGGCCGGCGCCGCGAAGGCGATCACCGCCGCCGGTTTCCAGGTCCTGCACATCATGGGCGCACGCAACGAGCCGGTCGAGATCCCGCCGGACCTCTCCGCTCCGTACGTCACGCTGCCGTTCCTGTCCGAGATGGAGCTGGGGTACGCCGCGGCCGACCTGGTGCTGTCCCGGGGCGGCGCGATGACCTGCGCGGAGGTCGCCGCCCTCGGCCTGCCGACGATCTACGTCCCGCTGCCGTACGGCAACGGCGAGCAGCGGCGCAACGCGCTGCCGGTGGTCGAGGCCGGCGGCGGCGTACTCGTCGACAACGCCGACCTGACCCCGGACTGGATCGAGCGCAACGCGCTGCCGCTGCTCGGCGATCCGGCCCGGCTGCGCACGATGGGCGCGGCCGCCGCGGCGTACGGGCGCCGCGACGGTGACGAGGCGCTCCGCTCCTTCGTCCTGGAGACGCTGGGGGCCTCGGCATGAGCGAGCGTGTGAATCGGGAGCACTGCGCGTTCGTGCCTCGTGGCGGCGCCGAGCGGAGCGAGGTGGCGGCATGAGCGACGAGGAGGCCACCGTGGTTCCCACGGCCGAGGAGCTGGGCCGGGTCTTCCTGATCGGCATCGGCGGCGTCGGCATGAGCGGGCTGGCCCGGCTGCTGCTGTCGCGCGGCATCCCGACGTCCGGCTCCGAGCTGCGGGAGTGGCCGACACTCGCCGGCCTGCGCGCGCTCGGCGGCGTCATCCACGACACGCACAGCGCCGACAACCTCGACGGCGTCGACACCGTCGTCTACTCGACGGCCATCCCGGCCGACCACGTCGAGCTGGCCGAGGCGCGCCGTCGGGGCCTGCGCGTGCTGCACCGGTCGGAGGCGCTGGCCGCGGCGATGGTCGGCCGCGCCGGCATCGCCGTCGCCGGTACCCAGGGCAAGACCACGACGACGTCGATGACCACGCTGGTGTTGCAGCACTGCGGCCTCGACCCGTCGTTCGTGATCGGCGGCGAGATCTCCGAGGCCGGGTCGAACGCGCACCACGGCTCCGGCGAGTACTTCGTGATCGAGGCGGACGAGAGCGACCGGTCGTTCCTGCGGTACCGGCCGCACGTCGCGATCGTGACGAACGTCCGCGCCGACCACCTCAACACGTATGGCGACCTGGCCGGCCTGCAGGACGGGTTCGCCGAGTTCTGCCGGGGCGTGACGCCGGACGGTTTCGTCGTGGCCTGCGCCGACGACGAGGGCAGCCGCGCGCTCACCGACCGGCTGCGCGCCGAGGGCCGCACCGTCCTGACGTACGGTGAGGCGCAGGACGCGACGCTGCGGCTGGTGGACCTCACCTCGTCCGCCGCCGGCGTGCGGTACACGGCGGAGCGCGACGGCGTGAAGCTCGGCGAGGTACGCCTGCCGTCGCCCGGCCGGCACATGGGCCTGAACAGTGCCGCCGCGCTGCTCACCGCGCTGTCGCTGGACCTGCCGTTCGACCGGATCGCCGAGGCGCTGGCCGCGTTCCCCGGCGTACGGCGCCGGTTCGAGCACAAGGGCACCGCCGACGGCGTCCGCGTCTACGACGAGTACGCGTACCACCCGGTGTCGATGACCGCGGCGCTGTCCACGCTGCGCGAGGTGACCGGTGACGGCCGCCTGATCGTGGTGTTCCAGCCGCTGCGCCTGTACCGCACGCGCGAGCTGCAGGCGGAGATCGCGGAGGCGCTGGCGATCGCCGACGAGGCGGTCGTGATGGAGGTGTTCAGCCCGGGGGAGACCCGTGCGCCCGGCGAGGGCGGCCGGGTGCTGACCGACGCGGTGGGCCTGCCGGACGCGAGCAAGGTCTTCGTCTCGTCCTGGTCGGACGTGCCGCCCGAGGTGCTGCGCCGGGCCCGCCCCGGCGACCTGGTGGTGACGATGGGCGCGCCGCCGATCTCGATGATGGGTGACGAGCTGCTCGCCGCGCTCGCCGACCGCGGCGCCGAGGGCTGATGTCGGGCGAGGCGCGGCAACGCCGTGCGCCGGACGCGGCCCGCCCGCGTCGGCGCTGGCGGCTGGTCCTGGCCCGGCGCGCCGCCCTCCCCGCCCTCCTCCGCCGCCTGTACGCCCGCGCCCGCCGGCACCGTTCCCGCGTCCTCGCGTCGCTCGGCGCCGGCGTACTCGTGCTGGCCCTGGTGGTCACCGCGCTCGTCGTCGTGTACCAGACGTCGGTGTTCGCGGTCCGCGACGTCCGCGTCGACGGCACCCGTACGCTCGCCGCCGACGTCCGCACCGCCGCCGCCGTACGCCCGGGCACGCCACTGGCGGACGTCGACCTGACCGCAGCGGCTCGCCGGGTGCGCGCGCTACCGCCGGTGCGTACCGCCGAGGTGCGGCGGGACTGGCCGCACACGGTGGTCGTCACGGTCACCGAGCGCACCCCGGCCGCGGCCGTGCCGCACGGTCGTACGGTGCTGCTGGTCGACGCCGCCGGGGTCGCCTTCCGTACGGTCGCGAAGGCGCCGCGCGGCCTGCCGACCGTGGTCGTCGCGCGTCCCGGCCCGGCCGACGAGTCGACCCGGGCCGCGCTGACCGTGCTCGGCGCGCTGACCCCGACGCTTCGCGCGAAGCTGCGCCGCGTCGAGGTACCGCGGCCGACGCGGGTGACGCTGCACCTGACCGACGGCCGTACGGTCGTGTGGGGTGACTCGTCGCGCAGCGCCCGCAAGGCGGCGGCGGCGACCGCCCTGCTGCACGAGGACGGCGACACGATCGATGTCTCGGCTCCGGACCTGGTGACCGTGCGCTGACCGACCGTCCACTGTGGACGTAGCATCGTCCACGATGGACGGACGTGTCGCAGAAGGTCGGCGACACGCCGAGGCGGTGCTTGGTCCGGACACCGCCGGTTGAGTACGTTCCGGGGCGAGGCGCAGGTTGACATAACTATAACCCTCTACTTGAGGGTGAGAGTTGAGACCGGCAGACCTCGGCGGGGAGCACCAGCGAAGGGAAGGCGGACCGATGACACCTCCGCACAACTATCTGGCGGTCATCAAGGTCGTCGGCTGCGGCGGCGGCGGCGTCAACGCCGTCAACCGAATGATCGAAGTCGGCCTCAAGGGTGTCGAGTTCATCGCGATCAACACCGACGCGCAGGCGCTCCTGATGTCCGACGCCGTCGTCAAGCTCGACGTCGGCCGCGAGCTGACCCGTGGCCTCGGTGCCGGCGCCAATCCCGAGGTCGGCCGCAAGGCCGCCGAGGACCACCGCGACGAGATCGAAGAGGTGCTCAAGGGCGCCGACATGGTCTTCGTGACCTGCGGCGAGGGCGGCGGTACGGGGACGGGCGCGTCGCCGGTCGTCGCCAACATCGCGCGCAAGCTCGGCGCGCTGACCATCGGCGTGGTCACCCGGCCGTTCTCGTTCGAGGGCAAGCGCCGGCAGGTGCAGGCCGAGGTGGGCATCGACGAGCTGCGCAACGAGTGCGACACGCTCATCGTCATCCCGAACGACCGGCTGCTCCAGCTCGGCGACCGGACGATGAGCATGATGGACGCGTTCCGGCAGGCCGACCAGGTGCTGCTGTCCGGTGTCCAGGGCATCACCGACCTGATCACCACGCCGGGCCTGATCAACCTGGACTTCGCCGACGTCAAGAGCGTCATGTCCAACGCCGGCTCGGCGCTGATGGGCATCGGCAGCGCCCGCGGCGACGACCGCGCGGTCGAGGCCGCCCAGGGTGCGATCTCCAGCCCGCTGCTGGAGCAGAGCATGGACGGTGCCCGGGGCGTACTGCTGTCCATCGCGGGTGGTTCCGACCTCGGTCTGTTCGAGATCAACGACGCCGCGCAGCTGGTCACCGACGCCGCCCACCCGGACGCGAACATCATCTTCGGTGCGGTCATCGACGACGCACTCGGCGACGAGGTACGCATCACCGTCATCGCGGCGGGCTTCGACGGCGGCACGCCGGCGTACAAGCCGCAGGTGGAGGTGGGGCACAAGCCGAAGGACCCGGTCGGCCCCAAGAAGCCGCCGCAGGTCGACCCGACCCCGCCGCCGCCTCCGCCGCCGACTCCCGAGCCGCGGCCCCGCAAGGTCCTGTTCGACGACGTGGACGTGCCGGACTTCCTCAAGAACGGCGCGTGACCGGCGATCCCGAGGCGGCCGGCTCGACCCGACGGGCCGAGCTGGCCGCGAACCTCACCGCGGTACGCGCGCGCATCGCCGCCGCGTGCACCGCGGCGGGGCGTACCGCCGACGAGGTGACGCTGGTCGCGGTGACCAAGACGTTCCCGGTCACCGACGTGCGTCTGCTGGTCGACCTCGGCCAGCACGACGTGGGCGAGAACCGGGATGCCGAGGCGGCGACGAAGGCGGCCGAGCTGACCGGCCTGCCGGTCCGCTGGCACTTCGTCGGCCAGCTCCAGCGCAACAAGGTCAACTCCGTCGTCCGGTACGCCGACCTGGTCCACTCGGTCGACCGCCGGTCGCTCGCTGCGGCCCTCGCCGGTGCCGTGGCCCGGCACCGCGACCACCCGCTCGACGTCCTCATCCAGGTACGCCTGGACGAGGCCGAGGGGCGCGGCGGCGTGCCGGCCGACGAGCTGCCGGGACTGGTCGACGACGTCCTGGCGCGTCCGGAGCTGCGGCTCCGGGGGCTGATGGCCGTCGCGCCGCTCGGCGCCGACCCGGATCCGGCGTTCGCCCGCCTGGCGGAGCACACGGCGTGGCTGCGTGGTGTGGCCCCGGATGCGCGGATCGTGTCCGCCGGTATGACCGGTGACTTGGAGGCGGCGGTCCGGCACGGCGCGACACACGTACGCGTTGGCAGCGGATTGCTCGGTACCCGGGCCAAGCTGGGTTAGCCTGACCACGGGAACCGAACTACACCGCTGTTATTCACAACCACCGATCTCGTCCGTCTTCGGGCGGCGCATCGCGGGGGGCCGTCCGGGGCCGGACGGGGCGCGCGACGCGGTGAGGATGGTGCACGGGAGGAGGTGCCCGATGGGCGCTCTGCGCAAGGCGGGTGTCTGGCTCGGCCTCGTCGAGGACGAGGAGGACACCTACGACGGCGACGACGACGAGCGGTACGAAGGCACTGGCCGCTACGACGGTGCCGGCCGCCAGGAGACCAGCAGCCGCTACGACACGCGCCGTCCGCGGCGTGAGCCGGCCCGGGATCTCGACGACCGTGACTTCGACGACGCCGAGTTCGCCGAGGACGACTTCGACGCCCCGGCGCCGGAGCCGACCCGGCCACGCCTGGCCACCGGCACCGACCGCGCCAGCGTGCGTCCGCTGAACCGCGGCGCGTCCGTCACGTCGCTCACCCAGGACAACCTCGCCCTCGCCCCACAGGTACAGCTTCGGGAGCGTGCGGTGGTGTCGGACGAGAGCCAGCATGGATACCGGATCACCACTGTGCACCCCACGACGTACAACGAGGCGCGCACAATCGGTGAGCATTTCCGGGACAACACTCCGGTCATTATGAATCTGTCTGAAATGGACGAAGCGGACGCGATGCGGCTCGTCGATTTTGCCGCCGGGCTGATCTTCGGACTGCGCGGTACGATCGAACGAGTGACCAACCGCGTGTTCCTGCTCTCACCGGCCAATGTCACGGTCACTGCGGAGGACAAGGCCAAGATCGCCGAGGGCGGGTTCTTCAACCAGAGCTGAACCGGGAGAACACCGCTCGTGTCGGTCCTGTTCCAGGTCATCTACCTGGTCGTTTACCTCTTTTTGCTGGCATTGATGGCACGCTTGGTCCTCAGCTTCGTGTTGCAGTTTGCGCGCAGGTGGCAACCTCGTAGGCGCGCGGCAGCCGCGATGGAGGTCGTGTGGAGCGTCACTGACCCTCCCCTGAAAGCCCTGAGGAGGGTCATTCCGCCGCTTCGGATTGGTACCGTGAGCGTGGATCTGGCTTTCCTGATACTGCTGGTTATCGTGTACGTGCTGTTGAACGTCGTGTTGCCACCGTTGCTCCGTCGTTAGTCTTGCGAGCGGGCCGGGTGACAACCCGGCTCGTGGGCACTGTCGGTGGACCAGCCGGATCGAGATGGCCCGGTCCCGGTCCTATCGACAGCGAGCCACGCGTCGCAAGCTGAACCGAGGAGTTTCGATGCCGCTGACCCCGGCCGACGTGCACAACGTCGCGTTCAAGAAGCCCCCCATCGGGAAGCGGGGGTACGACGAGGATGAGGTCGATGCCTTCCTCGACGAGGTCGAGCGTGAACTCGTCCGCCTCGTGGAGGACAACAACGAGCTCCGCGCTCAGCTTGAGCGTGTCCAGCAGGGCGGAGCGGTTCCGGCCGCCGCCGGAGGTGCCCCCGAGCACCTCGTCGCGGAGAACAACGACCTTCGTGACCAGCTTGAGCGCCTGCAGCAGGAGAAGCTGAACGCCGACCAGGCCGTACGACAGGCGCAGGCCGAGCTGGACCAGATGCACGCCCAGGGTGCGGCGCCGTCCGTCGCCGCGGCGGCTGCCGCGGCCGGTGACGGTGGCGAGCAGCAGGCGCTGCGGGTCCTGATGATGGCCCAGCGGACCGCCGACGACCACGTTTCGGACGCCCGCCGCGAGGCCGACAAGCTGCTGTCCGACGCCCGGGCCAAGGCCGACGAGGTCACCCAGAAGGCGCGGAGCAAGGCCGAGTCGCTGGAGCGCGACGCCCGCCAGCGTCACCAGGAGGCGATGGGCGGTCTCGAGGTGAAGCGCGCGGCGCTGCAGAAGCACATCGAGGAGCTCAAGGCGTTCGAGCGCGAGTACCGCACCCGCCTCAAGGCGTACCTGGAGAGCCAGCTTCGTGACCTGGGCGCCCGCGGCCAGGGCATCGAGGAGGAGTTGAACCGCTCCGGTGAGGGCAACCGCCCGGCCGCGACCAACGGTGGTCTCGCCGCCGCCGGACTCGGCGGCTCGTACACCCCGGCGCGTGGTGGGCTGGGTCTGCCGCCCGGCGATGCGGGCACCCGGTAGGATCCTGTTCCTTCCTTCCGGAACAGGACAATGTCGGCCGAGGTGACCCGTGATTGTTGCCAGCTTGCTGCTGATTCTGGCGGCGGCAGTGTTGCTGGTGCTCGGGTTGGTGCGAGGCATCGACCTGCTGCTCGTGGTGTCGATCGCGGTCAGCCTGCTTGCGGCCGTGGCGCTGTATGTCGGCGCCCGGCAGTCGCGGTCGCATCGCTCGCGGGCGGATGACGCCGGCGACAACGCCGAGCCGGCCGAGGAGAGCGTAGGGCCTGCCGACGCGTCGACAGCGCGACCGGCGGTGGGTGGCTCCGCCGCACAGCGTGGGGCGGGCGTGCCGGAGCTGCCCAGCCGGCGCGCGGCGGTTGGCCGGGAGTCACGCCAGGCCGGCGCCACGCGGGAGTTCGCGGATCTGGACCCGTCCGGCGACCCCGACTCGTGGGATCGGCGCCCGCCGTGGCCGTTGGAGCGTTTCTCCGGGCAGGCGGAGTCGGCCGAGCCGGTGCCGACCATCCCGGTAGCCCGCTACACCGACGTTCCCGGCCGGTACGGCGTGGTCATCCCGGATGTCGACGGTGACGACTCATCCGACGACCCGATGGACGAGCCGCCGGTGCAGCGGACGCCTCGGTCGGACGCGGAGCTGATCGCGCGGCTGCCCGCCGAGGTACTGGTGGTCGACGGCCGGCCCCGCTACCACGTGACGGGCTGCCCGCACCTGCTGGGCAAGGAGTCCGAGCCGCTGCCGGTCGCCGAGGCGGTCGAGCTGGGTTTTAATCCGTGTGGATGGTGTCAGCCGGACACCGTGCTGCTGGGCGGTACGCCCGAGCTGTGACGTCTCGTCCGATCCGTGTCCGCGCCGCGCCAGATCGGGCACCGCGGGCAAATCGGGCATGAGAGCCGGCAAGCATAACGCTCACTGAGGGCAGTCCTTCGCTGACAGTCGGATATCCACAGATGTTTGTCGGACGCCCAACTACTCCGTATCCTTAGTGGTTCCAAGCGCGTCGCGCCCGGTCAGACCGCCCGGCCGCGCCGCGCCCGTTTTGCATGTGGGAGCCGCGATGGCCAGGGCGTCCGGTGGTGCACGACACCGCGGACGGCAGGCTGTCCGGGGTTGCCCGTCAAGGCCCGCACCACGCGTCAGTCCAGGCCAGCACGGCAGCGGTGCGAGCAGCACGGCTCCGTTCGGCCGCGAGCGCCGTTCGGCTCCGGGCACGACGTCGACGAGCCGTCCGCACCGGCGACAACCACGACGACCGCCGCGCCGAGCGCGGCCTAGGGGGCGACGATGACCACCAAGTCGGGAGTGAAGGCCGCCGGCGCGGCAGCGCGCAAGACCACCGACAAGCCTGCGTCGACCAGCAAGCCAGCGTCCGCCACGAAGCCCGCCGCGGCGAAGAAACCCGCGACGCGCAAGCCGGCCGCCAAGACCGGGTCGGTGAACGGGGCGCAGCCCGCCACGTCGGCCACCAAGCCCACCCGGGCCAAGGCACCGGCCGCCAAGTCCTCAGCCGCCAAGTCCCCCGCCAAGGCCACCCCGAGCAGGTCGGCGGCCGCGGGCAAGTCCGCGCCGGCCAAGGCAGCCGGGCGTACCAGCAAGACCCGGTCGGCGGCGGAGACCGAGAAGATCCGCGTCGCGCTGAACGAGCGACTCGTCGAGCTCCGCACGGAGTACGAGAGCATGATGGCGCAGCTGACGGACCTGCAGCGGGACCGGCTCACCGACTCGGCGGGCGACGACCAGGCCGACACCGGTACGAAGACGTTCGAGCGTGAGCAGGAGATCTCGCTGGCCAACGGGATCCGGGACCGCATGACACAGGTGGAGCGGGCCCTGGAGCGTTTGGACGGCGGGCACTACGGCTACTGTGAGCGGTGCGGGAATCCGATCCCCGCCGAGCGTCTCGCCGCGTTCCCGTCGGCGACGCTCTGTGTGAGCTGCAAGCAGTTGGAGGAACGGCGCTGAGCCACGACAGCACCGACCGTGCGCCGTCCGACGACGAGGCCCGGTCGGACTCTCACGCACCCCGCTCCCGGCGTACGGTCGCGCTGCTCGCGGCCGTCGCCGTCGTCGCGTTGACGCTCGACATCCTGACGAAGGTGGCGGCGGTCGCGAAGCTGACCCCGGGCGACCCGGTCAAGCTGCTCGGCGGCGCGGTGTACCTGAGCCTGACCCGCAACACCGGTGCCGCGTTCAACCTGGGCGCCGGGTACACGGCGGTGCTGGCCGTGGTCGCGGTGGTGGTGATCGTGGTGATCATCCGGTTCGCGCGGCGGCTGGGCTCGACCGCGTGGGCGGTGGCGCTCGGGCTGGTGCTGGGCGGGGCCGCCGGCAACCTGACCGACCGGCTCTTCCGGGCGCCGGCCCCGCTGCGCGGCGGGGTGGTCGACTACATCAGCCTGTTCGGGCCGTACGGGCACCCCTGGCCGATCTTCAACGTGGCGGACTCGTGCCTGGTCTGCGGCGTGATCCTGGCCGTGCTGCTGGAGCTGACCGGCCGGAAGCTGGACGGCTCGCGGCTGAGCCGCGGCGACGAGACGAAGCGGGCCGACGCCGACACCGGCGCGACCGACGACACGGCGCCGCGCGCCGCCGACGTCGCGACGCCGGTCGACGACGCGACCGACGCCGCTGACGTGACCGACACGCCGCGGGAGCGTGCGGCGGGTCGGCGGAGCGGCGACACGTGACGGGCGAGCTGCGCACGGTCCCGGTGCCGGACGGGCTCGCCGGGATGCGGGTGGACCAGGCGATCGCCCGACTGTTCGGCCTGTCGCGGACGGCCGCGGCGGATCTGGTGGCCGAGGGCGCGGTGGCGCTCGACGGCGCCGCACCGAGCAAGTCCGACCGCGTGCACCCCGGCGCGTTTCTCGAGGTGACGCTGCCCGCGCCGGAAACGTCCGAGCCGATCGTGCCGACCCCGGTCGACGGCCTCGAGATCGTGTACGCCGACGACGACATCGTCGTGGTGGACAAGCCCGTCGGGGTGGCGGCGCACGCGAGTCCGGGCTGGACCGGCCCGACCGTACTGGGTGGGCTGGCCGCGATGGGGCAGACCGTCGCCACCAGCGGCGCGGCCGAACGACAGGGCATCGTGCACCGGCTCGACGTGGGTACGTCGGGGCTGATGGTGGTCGCGAAGAGCGAGCACGCGTACAGCGTGCTGAAGCGGGCGTTCAAGGTGCGGACCGTGGAGAAGCGGTACCACGCGGTCGTGCAGGGTCACCTTGACCCTTTCCGGGGAACAATCGACGCGCCCATTGACCGGCACCCGACACACGACTACAAGTGGGCCGTGGTCTCAGGCGGTAAGAACAGCGTCACGCATTACGACACCCTCGAAGCGTTCCCGGCGGCGAGCCTGGTCGACGTGCACCTGGAAACCGGGCGTACGCACCAGATCCGGGTGCATTTCTCCGCGCTGCGGCATCCGTGCGTGGGTGACCTGACCTACGGGGCGGATCCGACGTTGTCGCGCCGGCTCGGGCTGTCCCGGCAGTGGCTGCACGCCCGGGAGCTGGCGTTCGACCATCCGTCGAGCGGCGACCGGGTGCGTTTCACCAGCCAGTACCCGCCGGACCTGGCGCACGCGCTGCGTGTGCTGCGCGGTGAGGACTGAGGTGTGGGGCTCCGGCGGGGGCTGCGCCACCTCGACCGCCGGCTGATCCCACCGCTCGCCGCGGGCCTCACGCGGCTCTCCGGCGGCCGGCGCGGTCCGTTCACCGGCACCGTCGTGGTGGTCGTCGCGGTGGCGTTGCTGCTGGTCGGGGCGCTGGCGCTGCACGACGAACCCGCCGCCCCGGCACCGGAGACCACGCGGGTGGGCCTGGCCGCGGGCGAACCGGTCGCGAGCTACCTGGCGCACTCCCGGAACGATCTGGTCCGGCTGGCCGACACCGACCGGCCGGTGTACGCGCTGGTGTCGCTGTCGGCATACCTGGCGCCGACGCGGCTGGCGCGGGCGGTGGCCGGGGTGCACACCGAGCGGGTGTACACGCGGGTGCCGGTGGGTGGCGCGGCGGCGCCGGTTGCGCCGGTGACCGCGCACCGGGTACCGGCGGACGTGACGGCGGGGATGGACCGGCTCGCCGCCGAGCGGTACCGGATCGCCGGGGACTTCGGCCGGCTGGCGGCGTCGCCGGGACCGCAGCACGCGGAGTACGTGGCGGAGCAGCGGGCGTACCGGGTGCAGGCGGTGGCGTACGCGGAGCACTGCTCGTGCGTGTTCGCCGCGCTGGTGCGGGGCCGGGCGGGGGCGCTGACCGCGGTGGCGCACCGGCCGGGCGTACTGGCGGTGGAGCCGGCACGGGCCGGGGCCCGACCCGACCGTATGGTGGTGGCGCCGCCGTTGCCGGAGCAGGCAGGCCCGACGCCGACACCGTCGGTACCGTCGTCGGCGTCGCCCACGCCGTCCGAGCCGCCGCCGTCCACGGCGCCGTCCGGCTCGCCGAGTCGCTCCGATCCGTCGCCGACGGGTACCCCGGCCGGGTCCGGGCCGAGTGCGTCGGACCCGGCGCCGACCCCGCCCGGCTGACCGGCGTGGGCCGCGGTATCGGTGCGTCCGGCCGGGTGCCATGCGGTCCCGTGCGCGGGCGACGGCGGTGCGGGTGACCGGCGCGCCGGGTCGGACCCGCCGGTGTGGCCCAGCAGGGCATGCCATGATCGCCGGAGGGCGGCGTACCGAGGGGGTGGGTGTCCGTGCTGGCGGTGTTGGGAGTGGAGCCGGCGGACGAGCGGGCGTACCGGGCGCTGGTCGGGCGCCAGGCGGCCACCCTCGACGAGCTGTCGGCGGAGCTGGGCGCGGACCGCGAGCAGCTCGCCCGCTCGCTGACACTGCTGGAGACGCGCGGCCTGGTAGCCCGCTCCGGCGGCCGGCACGACCGGTACGTGGCCGCCCCGCCGACGGTGGCGATCGGCGCCCTGCTGAACCAGCACCGCGCCGAGCTGCGGCAGGTGGAGGTGACGCTGGCGTCGCTGGCCGAGACGTACCGGACGGCGGCGGGGGAGCGCGCGCTCGGCGACCTGATCGAGGTGGTGTCCGGCGCGGACGCGATCCGGTTCCGGGCGGACCAGATCCAGCGCGGGGCGACGAACGAGGTGCTGCTGTTCGCGGTGCCGCCGTTCCGGACGGGAGACCGCGCGGAGCACGCCGTCTCGCAGGACTCCGCGCTGCGCCGCGGCGTGCGGTACCGGACCGTGGTGGCGCGGGCGCTGCTGGAGCAGCCCGGCGCGATCGAACGCTGCCGGGACGTGATCGGTGCCGGTGGACGCATCCGGGTCGTGGAGCACCTGCCGCTCAACATGATGATCGCGGACCGCGCCGAGGCGTTGGTACCGCTGGCCGACGGCGCCGGTACGGAGGGCGCGCTGCTGATCCACCCGAGCGGCGTGCTGGACGCGGTGGTGGCGTTGTTCGAGGCGGTGTGGGCGGCGAGCGTGCCGCTGCACCTGGATGTGGCGGAACCGGCCGTACCGGAGGAGGATCCGGAGGCGTTGGAGGGTCTGGACATCCAGGCGATCGACGCGCGGATCCTGTCGCTGCTGCTGGTCGGGCTGACGGACCGGTCGGTCGCGAGCCAGCTCGGCCTGTCGATGCGTACCGTGCAGCGGCGGGTGCGGCACCTGATGGACCTGGCCGGCGTGCAGACCCGGCTGCAACTCGGGTGGTACGCGGCGCGTAACGGTTGGGTGTGATCGCGCGCACCGGCAGGTGTCCCGGACGGGTCGCGGCCGGCTGTTCGGGCCGGTCGATGACCCGTACCACCGGCGCGCGGTGGCGGCTGGGTCGTTGAACCTTCAGATGGGGCAAGGGTGGGGGCTGGCAAAGTGCCGATCGCTCCGTAGCCTGTTGGTGGTGATCGTCCGGGGAGGCGAGCGTGGATCAGACCGGAGCCGGCGCATACCGCGCCGGTGACTCGGGCTCGCGGTGGCGCAACCTGCTGGGGCGGGGACGGCCGCGTGACCCGGAGACCGCGCCCGAGGCCCCGGCGCAGCCCGGCCAGTACGGTCGGGCCCGTGTGGGCACGTCGCCGCACGTACCGAGGCCGGCGGCGCCGCCGGAGTCGCGGGGTCGGCGTTCCGCGGGTTCGCCGATTCCGGTGCAGGTCGCCGGGCACCGGCCCGCGGCGTACGCGAGCGGATCGGTGGACGGGCTGATCGAGGCGCTGCGCCGGGACTTCGGCACGTCCCGCACCGTGGCGTTCGTGAACCCGAAGGGCGGCGTACACAAGACGACGGCGACGGTGCTGACCGCGGCGACGCTGGGCAGTGCCCGCGGTGGCGGCGTGCTGGCCTGGGACGACAACGAGCTGCGCGGCACGCTCGGCCTGCGCGCCGGTACGGCCCGGCATGCGCGCACGATCCGGCACCTGGTCGACGACCTGGACCGGATCGAGTCCGGCCCGGGCATCCTCGCCGAGGTGCTCGACGACTACCTGCGGCACACCCGGGACGGTTCGTTCGACGTACTGGCCGGGGACGAGGACCCGCGGATCGCTCGCCGGCTGGACCCGGCCACGGTGCGGCGGGTGCTCACGATGCTGTCCTCCACGCACGACGTGATCTGCGTCGACACCGGCAACAACGTCGAGTCGCCGAACTGGCAGACCGTGCTGCGCGCCGCGGACCACATGGTGGTGACCACGGTGCCGCGCGAGGACGCCGCGTTCACCGCGGACTGGATGCTCGACCTGCTGGTCGAGGAGGGCATGGGCGAGCTGGTGGCGAACGCGACGACGCTGATCAGCTGCCCCACCCCCAACCGGTCGCCGCTCGGCGACGACCTGCTGAAGCACTTCGGTTCGCGTACCCGCACCGCCGTCGTCGTGCCGTACGACCCGGCCCTGGAGCCCGGCTCGACCATCGAGTACTCGGCGCTCCAGCCCGCGACCCGGATGGCCTGGCTGTACGCCGGGGTCGCGATCAGCGAGTCCTTCCACCCGGCCGGGTGAGCTCGGTCGCGGTCGGCGAGGCAGGTTGGGCCGGCCGCCGCGAGGGGACTAAATTCGTCGTACCCGCCGCCTAGCGTGCGGGGTGACGACCGGGTGACGCGGCCCAGCGGTTCGCCCGGTCGGCAGGGGTTCGTCCAGGTGAATACGAGGGGGGCGTGGCGCGCCATGTCGGCATCCGGGTTCGCGCATCTGCATGTGCACACGGAATATTCGATGCTCGACGGCGCGGCCCGGTTGAAGCCCCTGTTCGCCGAGGTGCAGCGGCGCGAGATGGACGCGATCGCGATGACCGACCACGGCAACATGTACGGGGCGTACGCGTTCTACCAGGAGGCGGCGAAGGCCGGGGTCAAGCCGATCCTCGGCATCGAGGCGTACCTGGCGCCCGGCGACCGGTCGTACAAGCAGCCGGTGCGGTGGGGGCGACCGGACCAGCGCAGCGACGACGTCTCCGGCGGCGGCGCGTACACGCACATGACGATGTGGGCGGAGAACGCCACCGGCCTGCGCAACCTGTTCACGCTGTCCAGCCGGGCCTCGATCGAGGGCTACTACTACAAGCCGCGGATGGACACCGAGCTGATCTCGGGGCACACCGAGGGCATCATGGCCACCACCGGCTGCCCGTCCGGGGAGATCCAGACCCGGCTGCGGCTCGGCCAGGTGGACGAGGCGTACGCGGCGGCCGAGCGCTACCTGGAGATCTTCGGCCGGGACAACTTCTTCCTCGAACTGATGGACCACGGGCTCGACATCGAGAAGCGGGTCCGCACCGGGCTGCTCGACATCGGCAAGCGGTTCGACCTGAAGCCGGTGATCACCAACGACTCGCACTACGTCGCCGCCGAGGACGCCAAGGCGCACGAGGCGCTGCTGTGCGTGCAGTCCGGCAGCACCCTGGACGACCCGAACCGGTTCAAGCTCGACGGCGGCGGCTACTACATCAAGTCGGCCGCCGAGATGCGCGAGCTGTGGGACTCCCAGCTGCCCGGCGCGTGCGACAACACGCTGCTGATCGCCGAGCGCGTCGGGTCGTACGAGGAGGTCTTCGCGCACCACGACCGGATGCCGCTGTTCGACGTGCCGGACGGGTACAACGCGGAGACCTGGCTGGAGCACGAGGTCATGGAGGGCCTCGCGAAGCGGTTCCCGGGCGGCATCCCGGAGGGCCACCGGGAGCGCGCCGAGTACGAGCTGAGCGTCATCAACCGGATGGGCTTCCCCGCCTACTTCCTGGTCGTCGCCGACCTGGTACGGCACGCCAAGGAGTCCGGCATCTACGCCGGGCCGGGGCGCGGGTCGGCGGTCGGCGCGCTCGTGGCGTACGCGCTGGGCATCACGGCACTGGACCCGATCCCGCTGGGCCTGCTGTTCGAGCGGTTCCTCAACCCCGAGCGCATCTCGATGCCCGACATCGACCTCGACTTCGACGACCGCCGCCGCGGCGAGATGATCGACTACGCGATCAACAAGTACGGCGCCGACAAGATCGCGCAGGTCATCACGTTCGGCACGATCAAGACCAAGGCGGCGATCAAGGACGCGGCGCGGATCCACTTCGGCCAGCCCGGCTTCTCCATCGCCGACAAGATCTCCAAGGCGCTGCCGCCGCCGGTCGCGGCGAAGGACATCCCGCTGTCCGGCATCGTCGACCCCCAGCACGAGCGGTACGCGGAGGCCACCGAGGTCCGCACGCTGATCGAGACCGACCCGCAGGCCGGCAAGATCTTCGAGACGGCGCGTGGGCTGGAGGGGCTGATCCGGCAGGCCGGCGTACACGCCTGCGCGGTGATCATGTCGTCCGAGCCGGTGATCGACTCGGTCCCGATCTGGGCGCGTCCGCAGGACGGCGCGATGATCACCGGCTTCGACTACCCGTCGTGCGAGTCGATGGGTCTGTTGAAGATGGACTTCCTCGGCCTGCGCAACCTGACGGTCATCGGCGACGCGATCAACAACATCCGGGCCAACCGCGGCGTCGAGATCGACCTGGAGACGCTGGAGCTGGACGACAAGGCGACGTACGAGCTGATGGGCCGGGGCGAGACGCTCGGCGTGTTCCAGCTCGACGGTACGGCGATGCGTGCGCTGCTGCAGCGGCTGGGGCCGACCGGCTTCTCCGACGCGACGGCCGTGATCGCGCTGTACCGCCCGGGTCCGATGGCGGTGAACGCGCACCTCAACTACGCCGACCGGAAGAACGCCCGGCAGCAGATCGTGCCGATCCACCCCGAGCTGGCCGAGCCGCTCAAGGACATCCTGGCGGAGACGTACGGCCTGATCGTGTACCAGGAGCAGATCATGCTCATCGCGCAGAAGGTCGCCGGCTTCACCATGGGCCAGGCCGACATCCTGCGTAAGGCGATGGGCAAGAAGAAGAAGGAGGTCCTGGAGGAGCAGTTCGCCGCGTTCCAGAAGGGCATGCGCGGCAACGGCTACTCCGACGACGCGATCCAGACGCTGTGGGACACCGTCCTGCCGTTCGCCGGGTACGCGTTCAACAAGTCGCACGCCGCGGGATACGCCGTCGTCTCGTACTGGACGGCGTTCCTGAAGGCGAACTATCCCGCCGAGTACATGGCGGCGTTGCTGACCTCGGTCGGTGACTCCAAGGACAAGATGGCGGTGTACCTCGCCGAGTGCCGCAAGATGGGCATCAAGGTGCTGCCGCCGGACGTGAACGACTCGGACAACTACTTCACGGCCGTCGGCGCCGACATCCGGTTCGGCCTCGGCGCGATCCGCAACGTCGGGGCGAACGTCGTGACCAGCGTCATCGGCAGCCGCAAGGGCAAGGGCGCGTACACGTCGTTCACCGACTTCATGCAGAAGATCGAGCTGCCGGTCTGCAACAAGCGGGTGATCGAGTCACTGATCAAGGCGGGCGCGTTCGACTCGCTGGGTCATCCGCGCCGGGCGATGCTGGAGCACCACGAGACCATGGTCGAGGCCATGACCGGGGTGAAGCGGCGCGAGGCGGAGGGCCAGTTCGACCTGTTCGGCGGGATGACCGACACCACCCCGGACACCGTCGTCGGGATGGAGGTCGACCTGTCCGGCGACGACTGGCCGCGCAAGACCGCGCTGGAGTTCGAGCGCGAGATGCTCGGGCTGTACGTGTCGGGTCACCCGCTCGACGGCGCCGAGCGGGTGCTGCGCAAGAACAGCGAACAGCGCATCGCCGACCTGGTCGCCGGCGACACCCCGGACGGTACGTCGGTGACGATCGCCGGCATCATCTCCGCGCTGGAACGCCGCGTCACCAAGCAGGGCAACGCCTGGGCCAAGGCCACCGTCGAGGACCTGGACGCCGGCATCGAGGTGCTGTTCTTCCCGAAGACGTACGAGCTGGTCGGGCAGTATCTGGCGCCGGACCTGACGGTCGCGGTCAAGGGCCGGATCAACCGGCGCGACCAGGAGATCAGCGTCGTCGCGATGGACATGCGTACGTTGGAGATCACCGACGCGGACCTGAACGCCGAGCAGGCGGTCGTCGTCGCGATCCCGGTCGACAAGGTCAACGAGTCGGTCGTCGGTGAGCTGAAGCGCACCCTGCTCAACAACCGCGGCGAGACGGCCGTCCGGGTCAAGCTGCTCGGTCGCGAGCGCAACCATCTGCTGGCGCTCGACGACGGGCTGCGCGTCACGCCCGGCCCGGGCCTGACCTCGGAGCTCAAGAGCCTGCTGGGCGCCGGGTGCCTGGAGTAGCCGGGTGCCTGGCGTAGCGGCGCGCGGACCCGGGGACGGCTTTGGCACAATCGCAGGCGATGGACATGACGACGTCGTCGTCCGCGCGGTCGTCGACCCCGTGGGGCGTCGAGGCGCTGGTGCTGGCAGTGACCACGGTCGTGGTCGCCGCGGCGGGGGCGCCGCTGGGGCTGCTGTGGTCGGCGCTGTCGGACCGGGTGCCGATCGTGATGACCACCGACGGCGCGATGTACGACCCGGAGACCGAGACGAACGCCGCTGCCGACGGCCGGTTCACGCTGATCATGGCCGGCGCCGGGATCGCCGCGGCGCTGCTCTGCTGGCTCGTGGTACGCCGCCATCGCGGGCCGGTCGTGCTCGCGGTCCTGGCGGTCGGCGGCTTCGGCTCGGCGCTGCTGGCCGCGTGGGTCGGCAGCCGCGTCGGCCTCGACGACTACCGGTACCTGCTCGGCCACGCGGACGTGGGCTGGCGGTTCGAGATCCCGCTGCAGCTCAGCGCCCGCGGGGCGTACGCGGTGCAGCCGCTGGTGGGCGTGCTGTTCTACACGGTGTTCGCGGGGTGTTCCCGGTTTCCGACGCTGCGTCCGTTCCGCGCCCGGCGTACGGTCGAGCCGCCGGTGGCGCCGCTGGTGGAGCCGGTACGGCTGTCGCTGGCCGCGGCGCTGCCGGCCGTACCGCCGGAGCCGGCGCCCGACACGGAGTCGGCCACCTGGCCGCTGCCGCAGCCGGACGCGACGTTGCCCGGCGTGAGCTGGCCGGCGCCGACACCCGGGCACCAACCGGACACCGGCGGCAACGGCCGCCCGGCCGATCCGGATCCGCCGGCTCCCTCGCCGACCGCACCGCCGACGGCCGGGGAGCCGGGGAACGGCCGGCCCGTCGCCGGGCCGTCGGCACCGGCCGACTGGCCGGACGCCCCCGACCGCTACCCCGAATAGGACGTCAGTTGGGGCTGGCCGGGACCTGGAACTCGGTGAGCGGTACGGGGACCGCGCGCAGTGCGGCGAGCAGGCCGGTCTCCCTTCGCAGCAGGGCGAGCTCGGTGGCGAGCCGGGTGGCGGTGTCCGGTGCGGCGAGCAGGCGCTGCCGGTCGGCGACGGTGAGCGAGGCGCTGGCCGCGACGAGATGAGACAGCACCGCGGGATCCTCGGGCAGCTGGTCGCCGGCCGGGTCGGTGCCGGGGTCGTCGCCGTCGTGGGACACGTCGGCGAGCAGCCGCAGGTACCGGCGGAACACGGCGAGGACGTTCGGCGCGAGCCGTTCCGCGCGACGGGCCGTAGGGGTGCCGGTGGGGTCGTCGGGCAGCCACTCGACCTCACCCCGCAGGTACGGGGCGGTGGTGTCGTCGACGCCGCGCAGCCGGAAGCGACGGCGGCCGACCGTGACGAGGTCGTACCGGCCGTCGGTGTAGGTCTTGACCTGGCGCAGCTCGGCGCTGCACCCGATCCGGTAGAGCGTCGTGTCGTCGTGGCTGCCGGTCTCCGTACCGCGGCGGATGGCGACGACGCCGAACTCCCGGTCCGTCCCGGCCGGCAGCGCGAGCAGGTGTGTCACGAGCGCCCGGTACCGCGGTTCGAAGACGTGCAGGGGCAGCACGATCCCCGGGAAGAGCACCGTCCCGAGGGGAAACAGCGGGATGGCTTCGGTCACGCTGTCGAGCCTAGGAGAACTCCGCGGCCGGTGACAGATGCCGCGCGGTGCCGGGCTTGCCGGGGTTTGGTGTTCCCCGCCCGCGCTGTCCCCGCGTGTCCTTGGTCTCGTCGGGTCGGTACGCGCCGGGTTCCCGCAGGTCGGGACGCATAGACTCGGTACCGTGCTGAACCGTATCGACCTGCGCGGCTCCCTCACGGACCCGCGCGACGTGCTGCCCCGGGCCGAGCTCGACGTGGCGGCCGCGATCGAGCAGATCCGGCCGACGGTCGAGGCGGTCCATCAGCACGGTGTCGAGGCGGTCCTGGCCGCGACCGAGCGGTTCGACCGGGTTCGTCCGGCGAGCGTGCGCGTCCCGGCCGACGCGCTCGCCGCCGCCCTCGCGGCCCTCGACCCGGCGGTACGTGACGCGCTGACCGAGTCGATCACCCGGGCCCGCGCGGTGCACGCCGACCAGGCGCGCACGGACGTGACCACGCAGGTGGTGCCCGGCGGCACGGTGACCGAGCGGTGGGTCCCGGTCGGCCGAGTCGGGCTGTACGTGCCGGGTGGCCTGGCCCCGCTGCTCTCCTCGGTCGTGATGAACGTGGTGCCCGCGCAGGTCGCGGGCGTCGGCTCGATCGCGCTGGCCTCCCCGCCGCAGCGCGACACCGGCCTGCCGCACCCCGGCATCCTCGCCGCCTGCGCCCTGCTCGGCGTCGACGAGGTGTACGCGATGGGCGGCGCCCAGGCGATCGCCGCCTTCGCGTACGGGCTGCGGTCGGACTCGGCCGCCGACGGCCCGGCGGGAGTCGGGTCGGGCTGGCTGTGCGAGCCGGTGGACCTGGTCACCGGCCCCGGCAACGTCTACGTCACCGCCGCGAAGCGGATGCTGCGCGGTGTGGTCGGCATCGACTCCGAGGCGGGTACGACGGAGATCGCGGTCCTCGCCGACGACACGGCCGACCCGGCGCACGTGGCGGCCGACCTGATCAGCCAGGCCGAGCACGACCCGGCCGCGGCGAGCGTGCTGGTGACGCCGAGCGAGTCGCTGCTGGCCGCGGTCGAGGCCGAGCTGTCCCGGCAGGTACCTGCGACCCGGCACCACGAGCGGGTCGAGACGGCGTTGCGCGGCAAGCAGTCCGGCGTCGTCCTGGTCGACGACCTGGCGCACGGCCTGCGCGTCGTCGACGCGTACGCGGCGGAGCACCTGGAGATCCAGACGGCCGACGCGTCGGCGGTCGCGGTCCGGGTGCGCAACGCGGGCGCGATCTTCGTCGGGTCGTACTCTCCGGTGTCGCTCGGCGACTACGCCGCCGGGTCGAACCACGTGCTCCCGACGGGCGGCTGCGCGCGGCACTCCTCGGGGCTGTCGGTGCAGACGTTCCTGCGCGGCATCCACGTGGTGGAGTACAGCGAGCAGGCGCTGCGCGAGGTGGCGCCGCACGTGGTGGCGCTGTCCGGCGCGGAGGACCTGCCGGCGCACGGCCAGGCGGTCACGGTGCGCTTCGGTGGTGACCGGTGAGCGAGCGGATCACGCTGGCCGACCTCCCGCTGCGCGACGACCTGCGCGGCCGCGAGCCCTACGGGGCGCCACAGCTCGACGTGCCGATCCGGCTCAACACCAACGAGAACTCGTACCCGCTGCCGGACGAGGTGACGGACGCGATCGCCAAGGCGGTCGGCGCCGAGCTGCGCGACCTGAACCGTTACCCGGACCGGGACGCGGTTGCCCTGCGCGCCGACCTGGCGGGGTATCTGAGCGCCCGGCACGGCCGGCGGATCGAGCCGGTGCAGGTGTGGGCGGCGAACGGGTCGAACGAGATTCTCCAGCAGTTGCTCCAGGCGTTCGGCGGTCCGGGCCGGACCGCGTTGGGCTTCACCCCGGCGTACTCGATGCATCCGCTGATCGCGCTGGGCACCGGCACCGGCTGGGCGGACGGGCCGCGCCGGGCCGACTTCACGATCGACGCGGACGCGGCGGTCGACGTGATCCGCGCCGAGCGGCCGGACGTGGTGTTCGTCTGCTCGCCGAACAACCCGACCGGTACGGCGGTGTCGCTGGAGACGCTCGCGGCGATCGTCGCCGCGGCCCCGGGCATGGTCGTCGTCGACGAGGCGTACGCGGAGTTCGCCCGGCCGGGCACGCCGAGCGCGCTGGACCTGCTGGACGGGCACCCGCGGCTGGTGGTGACGCGGACGATGAGCAAGGCGTTCGCGTTCGCCGGGGCCCGGGTCGGCTACCTGGCGGCCGATCCGGCGGTGGTGGACGCGCTGCAACTGGTGCGGCTGCCGTACCACCTGTCGGCGCTGACGCAGGCCGCGGCGCGGGCCGCGCTGGCGCACGCCGACGTGCTGCTCGGCACCGTGGACGCGATCAAGACCCAGCGGGACCGGATCGTGGCCGAGGTACGGGCGATGGGCCTGACGGTGGCCGAGTCGGACGCGAACTTCGTGCTGTTCGGCGGGTTCGGCGCCGAGGCGGGAAAGCGGCTCTGGCGGGAGCTGCTGGACGCCGGGGTACTGGTCCGCGACGTCGGCCTGCCCGGCTGGCTGCGGGTCACGGCCGGTACCCCCGCCGAGACCGACGCGTTCCTGGCTGCGCTACGTTCGACGCGGCCAGCGGGTGACGGACCGGACGGCGACCGTCCGGGTACGACTGACTGATCGCCGAGCTGCTGCGGAGCTGAGCATGACGAGGACCGCACGGGTGGAACGTTCCACCGGTGAGACGAAGGTGCTGGTCGAGATCGATCTGGACGGGACCGGCGGCGCGGACGTGGCCACCGGCGTCGGGTTCTTCGACCACATGCTCAACCAGCTGGCCAAGCACGGCGGCTTCGGCCTGGTCGTGCACACGGTCGGCGACCTGGAGATCGACGCGCACCACACGCTGGAGGACACGGCGATCGCGCTGGGCCAGGCGTTCCACGCGGCGCTCGGGGACAAGGCCGGGATACAGCGTTTCGGCGACGCCGTCGTACCGCTGGACGAGGCGCTGGTGCAGGCGGTCGTGGACGTGTCGGGCCGGGCGTACGTGGTGCACGAGGAGCCGGCGGACCTCGCGCCGTACGTGGGGCCGGCGTACCCGACGAGCATGACCCGGCACATCTGGGAGTCGTTCGGGCACAATGCGCGGATCACCTTGCACGTCAACGTGTTGCGCGGGGCCCGGCCGGGGCAGCGGCCCGACGCGCACCACGTGATCGAGGCCCAGTTCAAGGCGGTGGCCCGCGCGCTGCGGCAGGCGGTCACGCCGGATCCGCGCGGCGGCGGGGTGCCGAGCACCAAGGGCCTGCTGTAGCGAAAGCCGAATGCCCGCGGCAGCGCGGGCGGAGAGGACAGCGGTGCAGAGCATCCTGCCCATCCTGCTGTTCGCCCTGGGCGGTGTCCTGCTCGGCGGGGCGTGGTCGATGCGTCAACAGGGCCGCCCGAAGGGCGTCCTGATCGGGTTCGTCGCGCTCGCGGTGCTCGCCGTACTCGGCGGCGTCGCGTGGCTGCTGCCTGCGGGCACGCTGTGAGGAAGGTACGGCAATGACACGTCGGGTGGCGGTCCTCGACTACGGCTCGGGCAACATCCACTCGGTGCACCGGGCGCTGGCCCGCGCCGGCGCGGACGTGACGGTGACGAGCCGACCGGCCGACGCGTGGGACGCGGACGGCCTGGTCGTACCGGGCGTCGGGGCGTACACGCACTGCGTGAACCAGCTCGACGCGGTCGGCGGCCGGTCGATCGTGACCGAACGCGTCGCCGCGGGCCGGCCGGTGCTGGGCATCTGCGTCGGGTTGCAGATCCTGTTCGACGCCGGGCGCGAGCACGGGATCCTCACCAAGGGGCTGGGCCTGCTGCCCGGCGAGGTGACCCGGCTGCTGGCGCCGCGGATCCCGCACATGGGGTGGAACACGGTGACGTGGCAGCCCGGCGACCCGCTGTTCGCGGGCATCGAGCCGGACGCGCGCTGCTACTTCGTCCACTCGTACGCGGCGCGTCCGACGCGGGCGTTGAAGGAGGCCGGCGCGACGATGGCCACGGCGGTGCACGGCGAGACGTTCGTCGCGGCGGTCTCACGGGGCGCGCTGTCCGCCACGCAGTTCCACCCGGAGAAGTCCGGCGACGTGGGCGCGCAGCTGCTCACCAACTGGGTGTCCGGGCTGTAGACGCATGAGCGCAGACAAGAGGTGGATGCACGGATGTTGACGCTGTTGCCGGCGGTGGACGTGGCCGACGGGCGTGCGGTACAGCTCGTCCAGGGCAAGGCCGGCTCGGAGCGGGTGTTCGGCGAGCCGCGTGCCGCGGCGCTGCGCTGGCAGGAGCAGGGCGCCCAGTGGATCCACCTGGTGGACCTGGACGCCGCGTTCGGCCGCGGGTCGAACGCGGAGCTGCTCGCCGACGTGATCGGTTCGCTGGACGTGCACGTCGAGCTGTCCGGTGGGATCCGCGACGACGAGTCGCTGACCCGCGCGCTGTCGACCGGCGCCCGCCGGGTCAACATCGGTACCGCCGCGCTGGAGGATCCGGACTGGTGCGACCGGGTCGTCGCCGAGTACGGCGACCGCGTCGCGATAGGGCTCGACGTACGCGGGACGAAGCTCGCCGCGCGCGGCTGGACCCGCGACGGCGGCGAGCTGTACGACGTGCTGGACCGGCTGGAGAAGGCCGGCTGCGCGCGGTACGTGGTGACCGACGTGGCGAGCGACGGCATGCTGGCCGGGCCGAACCTGGCGCTGCTGCGTGACGTCTGCGCCAGGTCCACCGCCCCGGTGATCGCCAGCGGCGGGGTGTCCACACTGGACGATCTGCGCGCGCTGTCCGCGCTGGCGCCGCTCGGCGTCGAAGGCGCGATCGCCGGTACCGCCCTGTACACCGGGGCGTTCACGGTCGCCGAGGCGCTGGCCGTGCTGCGCGAGGCGGCGGAGGGCTGACGTGAGCATCGCGGTACGCGTGATCCCCTGCCTGGACGTCGCCGACGGCCGCGTCGTGAAGGGCGTCAACTTCACCGACCTGCGCGACGCGGGCGACCCGGTGGAGCTGGCCGCGGCGTACGACGCGGCGGGCGCGGACGAGCTGACGTTCCTCGACGTGACGGCGTCGGCGGAGGACAGGTCGACGATGTTCGACGTGGTCCGGCGTACCGCGGAGAGCGTGTTCATCCCGCTGACCGTCGGCGGCGGCGTACGCAGCGTCGAGGACGTCGACGCGCTGCTGCGCGCCGGCGCCGACAAGATCGGCGTCAACACGGCCGCCGTGGCCCGGCCGGAGCTGATCGGCGAGGTCGCCGAGCAGTTCGGCCGGCAGGTGCTGGTGCTGTCGGTCGACGCGCGGCGCAGCCGTGACACGCCCAGCGGGTACGAGGTGACCACGCACGGCGGGCGCCGCGGCACCGGCCTCGACGCCATCGACTGGGCGGTACGCGCCGCCGACCTCGGCGCCGGCGAGATCCTGCTCAACTCGATGGACGCCGACGGCACCAAGAACGGCTTCGACCTGGCGATGATCGGGGCGGTGCGCGCGGTGGTGAACGTACCGGTGGTGGCGAGCGGTGGTGCCGGCCGCGCCGCCGACTTCCCGCCGGCCGTCGCCGCGGGCGCCGACGCCGTCCTCGCCGCCAGCATCTTCCACTTCGGCGAGGTCAGCATCGGCGAGGTCAAGGCCGCTCTGGCAGACGCCGGCCGCCCCGTCCGTTAGGGTCGCTGCGCCGGCCCGATTCGCCCGCTCGCGGCGCCGATGCCAGACCTGTGTGCCTTCGCACCCGGCGCCTGGGCTCGGCTTCCGAGCGAGCGAATCGGACTCGGCTCGCTTCTGTCTTCCCCGGTCATCGTTCTGGAACGTCCACGATCCGGGCCTACCGCTTCCTCAGCCGCAACGAGGTCCAGCTGGCGTCGGCGGTCCAGCCGCCGTCGACGGGGAGGGCGGTGCCGTTGACGAAGCCGGAGCGGTCCGGGTCGGCGAGGAACGCGACGGCGGTGGCGATGTCGCCAGGGGCGGCGAACCGACCCATGGGTACGCGCTCGACGATGTCGGTGTCGGTGTAGCCGCCGGACGCCTGGTCGGCGGCGTCCATCTCGGTCTTGACCCAGCCGGGGCAGACGGCGTTGACGCGGACGCCGCGCCCGCCCCACTCGCCGGCGAGGGTACGGGTGAGGCCGACGAGACCGTGCTTCGACGCGTTGTACGCGGCGCGGTCGCTGACGCCGTGCAGTCCCGCGATCGACGCGATGTTGACGATGGAGCCGGAGCCGGCGGCGAGCATCCGGGTGCCGAACGCCCGGCAGGTGAGGAACGGGCCGGTGAGGTTGACGTCCAGCACCCGCCGCCACTCGGCCGGCGTGGTCTCCTCGGCGGGGCGCAGCAGCGAGATCCCGGCGTTGTTGACGAGGACGTCGACGCGGCCGAACCGTTCGTCGACGCTCGTGGCGAGCGCGTCGACCGCGCCGTCGTCGGACACGTCGCCGACGACGGCGATCGCCTCGGCGCCGTACCCGCGTACCGCGGCGAGCGTGTCGGCCGGCTCGCTCAGGTCGGTGAGGACGAGCGTGTAGCCCTCCGCCGCCAGGTGTTCGGCGACCTGTCGGCCGATGCCCTGACCAGCACCGGTCACCACCGCAACGCGACTCATGCCCCGGACCCTAACCGGACGCTCACGGGTGCATGCGGGCGCCCTTGAGGACCTTGTCGACGGCGGTACGCGGCCCGTACACGGCGAGGCCGACGAGGTCGAGGTCGCCGCCCGGTACCGCGCGGACGGCGGCGCGGTTGTCGTCGTCGTTGCCGGTGGCGAACAGGTCGGCGGTGAACACCGCGGTGGGCAGCTCGCGGGAGACGGCCCGCCGGTGCGCGCCGGTCAGCGTCTCCTTCGTCGCCTCGAACACGAGCACCGGCTGCCGGAACATGGCGAGGTACGCGGTGCCGTCGGCGTCGGCGTACGGTGCGCCGACCACCTCGGGGCGGGCCGTGCCGAGGCCGCTGACGAGGAACGCGGTCACGTTGAGCCGCTGCCAGGCGGCGAGGTCGTCCCGCAACAGGACGGCGATCTTGGTGTCGAACCGGGTCATGCCACCAGCGTCCGCCGAGGTCACCGCCCCGGTCTTGTACGTTTCTCACATGGTCGCCGAGGTCCGTGCGTGGCGGCCCGGCGTGCCGGGTGTCGCCGAGGTGTTCCATGCCCGTTTCACCGAGCACGCGTACCCGATGCACGTGCACGACGCGTGGACCCTGCTGATCGTCGACGCCGGCGCGGTCCGGTACGACCTGGGGCGACGGGAGCACGGTACGCCGGACGGCACGGTGACGCTGCTGCCGCCGCACGTGCCGCACAACGGTGCGGCGGCCACGGCGTACGGCTTCCGGAAGCGGGTCGTCTACCTGGAGCCGGCGGAGCTGCCGGCGACCCTGATCGGGTCGGCCGTGGACGCCCCGGACCTGGTCGATCCGCTGTTGCGGCACCGCATCGGGCAGCTGCACGCCGCGTTCGTCCGGCCGGGTGAGGAATTGGCGGCGGAGAGTCGGCTGGCGCTGATCGTCGAGCGGCTGCGCGGGCACCTCGCCCCACGGCGTACCGAGGCGGTGCGGGCGGACCGCGGGGTGGCCCGGCGGCTGCGCGAGCTGCTGGACTCCCGGGTGGACCGCGGCGTCACGCTCGCCGAGGCGGGCGAGTTGCTGCACGCGCATCCGGCGCACCTGGTCCGGGCGTTCAGCGCGGCGTACGGGATCGCGCCGCACCGGTACCTGACGGCGCGGCGCGTCGACGGCGCCCGCCGGCTCCTGCTGTCCGGCATGCCGCCGGCCGAGGTGGCGGTGGCGTCCGGCTTCGTCGACCAGTCGCACCTGAACCGGCATTTCGCCCGGCTCGTCGGCACCACACCCGGCCGGTACGCCCGCGGCCGGTGACGCGTCACGCCGGCTCGGGCACGGTGGTACGCACGGTGCAGAGCGGGATCAGCACGTGGGCGAGCGGCCCGATGGAGACCGCGTACAGCAGGGTGCCGAAGCCGACCTGGCCGCCGAGCAGGAAGCCGGCGGCGAGGACGGCCAGCTCGATGCCGGTGCGTACGACGCGGACGGAGTGGCCGCGGGCGGCGAGCCCGGTCATCAGCCCGTCGCGCGGTCCGGGGCCGAACCGGGCGCCGATGTACATGCCGGTGGCGAGGCCGTTGAGGGCGATGCTGGCGAGGAGCATCAGCCACCGCGCCCACAGCGTGCCGGGCGTGGACACGACGGTGAGTGTGGCGTCCAGGGCGAGCCCGACGAGGATGACGTTGCTGATGGTGCCGAGGCCGGGGCGCTGGCGCAGCGGGATCCACACCAGCAGGACGAGCACGCCGATGCCGATGACGACCCAGCCGAGGGGCAGGTCGAGCCGCTTCGCGAGGCCCTGGTGGAACACGTCCCACGGGTCGAGCCCGAGGTTCGCGCGGACCATCAGGGCCGAGCTGGCGCCGTAGCAGACCAGGCCGAGGTAGAGCTGGCCGAGTCGCCGGGGTAAGCGGCGCCCGCGGAGTGGGTCGATACGCATGCCAGCCAGTGTGCAGGCCAATCCGTACGATCGGAAGGGCCAATCTTGCCGAAGTGGCATCGCTGTGCTGGGGTAGTGGCATGGACTCGGTGCAGCGGCTCAGCGCCGCGACGTTCGCCCGCACGCTCGGCGACTGGCGACGGACCGGCGGCTCCGACTACACCGCCCTCGCCACCGCCGTACGCGGGCTGATCCGCGACGGCCGCCTCGGCCTCTCCGTACGGCTGCCGGCCGAACGCGTGCTCGCCGAGGCGCTCGGTGCCAGCCGCACCACGGTATCCGCGGCGTACCGGCTGCTGCGCGAGCAGGGGTACCTGCGCAGCCGGCGCGGCGCCGGCAGCGACACCGCCCTGCCCGAAGGCCACCGGATGTCCACCACCGGCATGTGGACCCCGGACGACACGATGGTGCTCGACCTGAGCTGCGCCGCGCCGCCCGCCCCGCCCGAGCTGGCCGCCGCCGCCCACCGCGCCGCCGAGGAGCTGCCCCGGTACGCCTCGGCCCACGGCTACCACCCGTCCGGCCTGCCCGAGCTGCGCGCCGCCGTGGCCGACGCGTACACCCGGCGCGGGGTGCCGACCAGCCCGGCCGAGATCCTCGTCACGTCCGGCGCGCAGCAGGCGTTCGACCTGGTGTTGCGGCTGCTCGTGGCGCCGGGGGAGCGGATCCTCGTCGAGTCGCCCAGCTATCCCAACGCGCTCGCCGCGCTCGGCCACGCCCGCGCCCGGACCGAGACACTCGCCGTCGGCCCGGACGGCTGGGACACCGAGCCGGTGCTGCCGACGCTCGCCGCCGGCCGGTTCCGCCTCGGCTACCTGATCCCCGACTTCCAGAACCCGACCGGTCGCCTGATGCCGCCCGACACGCGGGTCGCGCTCGCCGCCGCGGCGTACGCCGGGGGTGCGGTCCTCGTCGCCGACGAGACGTTCGTCGACCTGTGGCTCGACGACGACACCGTGCCGCCGCCGATGGCCGCCGCCGACCGGCACCGGCGGGTGATCAGCATCGGTGGGATGAGCAAGTCGTACTGGGGTGGGCTGCGGGTCGGCTGGCTGCGCGCGGCGCCGGCGCTGGTGCAGCGGCTCGCCGCGGTACGCGCCGCCGTCGACATGGGCGGCGCCGTCCTCGACCAGCTCGTCACGCTGCACCTGCTGGCCGCCGCCGACACCGTGCTGCCGGCGCGGCGCGCCGCGCTGCGCGCCCAGCGGGACGCGCTCGCCGGCGCGCTCGCCGTGCACCTGCCGGACTGGCGCTTCACCCTCCCGCCGGGCGGGATCAGCCTGTGGGTCGAGCTGGACGCGCCGGTCGCCAGCGCGCTCGCCCGCGCCGCCGAGGTCTACGGGGTACGCCTGGCGCCCGGGCCGCGGTTCGGCGCCGAGGGTACGTTCGAGCGTTTCGTCCGCCTGCCGTACGCCCGGTCCGCCGACGACCTCGCCGAGGCGGTACGCCGGATCGCGGCGGCCCGCGCCGACCTGGACGCCTGCCCGCCCGGCCGGCTCACCCCGCCCGCCGTCGTGGCCTGACGGGGTGGCGGGTCAGAGGCCGAAGCTGGCCTCGTGCAGGGCGCGGATCGACTCCTCGGGGCCCTGGGCGTCGAGCCGGCTGGCGGACTGCCGGCCGGTGACGAACATCAGCAGCTCGCTCGGCGGCCCCGTCAGGTGCACCTGCGCCCCGTCGCCCGCGGACCGCTCCCCGTACCCGGGGGCGACGAGCGTGACGCGGACCGGCATCCGCCGCAGGCTCGCCGCGGCCAGCATCGACAGCCGGCGCCAGAGGAGCCGTTCGAGCTCGGGGGCGAGCTCGCGCGGCTCCCAGTCCGGCTGGCGGCGCCGTACGTCCTCGTGGTGGATGACCATCTCAACGGTGTTGACCAGCTCGTCCGTCAGCGGGTTGGACAGCGGGCTCCACCACGGCGGGCGCGCCAGCTCGCCGAGCAGCTCCTCGTAGTCCCGGCCGGCGTAGCCGAGGCGGACCTTCTCGGTCAGTCCGGCCAGCGGCCGGATCAGGATCCCGATCGCCGAGTACGTCCGGCGCTCCCGGACCAGCAGGTGCGCCGCCAGGTCCCGGGTCGTCCAGCCCGCGCAGAGGGTCGGCGCGTCCGGCCCCAGCTCACGCATCAGGGACACCAACGCCAACCGCTCACCGTGCGCGTACGCCGTCACCCGGACATCGTAAGGGTCGGCTGCGTGATCTAGCTCGCCCGCCGGGCCGGAATGTCACAGGGGTGGGAAAGACTGTAACGACCGGAAGGGTCGGTCGCGGCGGACAGGAGAACCAGGTGTACGGCGGGGGTGTGCTGGGTCGCGGGCTGCGCGTGCTGGGCCGGGCGATCCGCGACGAGCCGGTGACCTTCACGTTCGGGGCGGTCGGCAGCGTGCTGTTCGCGCTGATGACGGTGGCGAGCGCGAAGGTGGTCGGCGCGGTCGTCGGCACGGTCGCGGTGCCGGCGATCTCCACCGGCCGGGTGGCCACGGGCGCGCTGGTGCTCGGCGCCGTCGCGATCCTCGCGGTCAGCCTGCTGAAGATCATCGGGATCTTCGGCCGGCGGCTCGGCGCCGGCGCCATGCAGTACCGGCTCCAGGCGCGCTACCGCCGCGAGGTCACCGCGCGCTACCTCGACCTGCCCGTCTCGTGGCACCACCGGCACCCGACCGGCTCGCTGCTGTCGGTGGCGAACAACGACGTCGAGAGCGCGTACATGCCGATCGCGCCGCTGCCGTTCGCGGTCGGCACGGTCACGATGCTGCTCGCCGCGATCGTGTCGCTGCTGGTCACCGACTGGGTGCTGGCGGTGGTCGGGCTGCTGGTGTTCCCGGCGGTGTTCGCGGTCAACGTGGTCTACTCGCGCCGGTCGGCGCCGCTGCAGGCCCGCGCCCAGCGGCTGCGCGGCGACGTCGCGGCCGTCGCGCACGAGAGCTTCGACGGCGCGCTGGTGGTGAAGACGGCCGGCCGCGAGGCGGCGGAGACCGAGCGGTTCGCGGCGGTGTCCGCCGACCTGCGCGACGCGTCGATCGCCGCCGGCCGGGTCCGCGGCCTGTTCGACCCGCTGATGGACGCGCTGCCCAACCTCGGCACCCTCGCCGTCCTCGTCGTCGGCGGCCTGCGGCTGGCCGGCGGCCAGATCGAGGTGCAGGACCTCGTCGGCGCCGCGTTCCTGTTCAGCGTGCTGGCGTTCCCGGTCCGCGCGATCGGCTGGGTGCTGGGCGACCTGCCGCGTTCGGTCGCCGGCTGGGAACGGGTGCAGGGCGTCCTCACCGCCACCGGCGAGATGCGGTACGGCACGCGCGAGCTGCCCGGCACCGGCGCCGCGGCGCTGTCCTTCGACGACGTCACCTTCGCGTACGGGGACGCCGAGCCGGTGCTGCGGGGCGTCACCGTCGACGTACCGGCGGGGCGGACGGTGGCGGTGGTCGGCGCGACCGGCTCCGGCAAGTCGACGCTGGCCGCGCTCGCCGCCCGGCTCGTCGACCCGGCGGCGGGACGCGTGACGCTGGCCGGGGTGGACACCCGAGAGCTGTCCGCAGCGGCGCTGGCGCGGTCCGTGGCGCTGGTACCGCAGGTGCCGTTCGTGTTCGACGACACGGTCGCCGGCAACGTGGCGCTCGACCGGCCGGGCGTCGGCCCGGACGAGGTCGCCGCGGCGCTCGCGCTGGCGCAGGCCGACGGCTTCGTCGGCGCGCTGTCCGACGGCGCGGACACCGCCGTCGGCGAGCGGGGTACGAGCCTGTCCGGTGGCCAGCGGCAGCGGATCACGCTGGCCCGCGGCCTCGCCGGCCGGCCCCGGCTGCTGGTGCTGGACGACGCGACGAGCGCGGTCGACCCGCGGGTCGAGTCGGCGATCCTGGCCGGGCTGCGCCGCGCCGCGGGCGCCGGTACGACGGTGCTGGTCGTGGCGTACCGGCGGGCCACGATCGCGCTGGCCGACGAGGTGGTCTACCTCGACGACGGCCGGGTCGTGGCGCGCGGCACGCACCAGGAGCTGCTGGCGACGGTCCCGGGCTACGCCGCCCTGGTCACCGCGTACGACGCGGCCGAGGAGGTGCGGGCATGACGGCACCGGTCGGCACGTGGGCGACGCTGCGCCGCGGGGTCGCGCTGTCGCCGGAGCTACGTGCTGGGCTGCCCGGCACGCTCGCCCTGGCGCTGGCGTCGACGCTGGGCAAGGTGGCCGTGCCGGTCGCCGTGCAGCAGGGCCTCGACCACGGCGTACGTGCGAGCGGCGGTCCGGATCTCGGCGTGATCGGCCTCGTCGCGGCGCTGGCCGCGGTGCTGCTCGCGGTGACGGTGGCCGCGGCGTACCTGATGAACGTGCGGCTGTACACGTCGACGGAGACGGCGCTGGCGGCGCTGCGGACGCGGACGTTCCGGCACGTGCACGACCTGTCCGTGCTGCACCAGCAGGAGGAGCGGCGCGGCGCGCTGGTCAGCCGGGTCACCTCCGACATCGACCAGATCTCCCGCTTCCTGCAGTACTCCGGGGTCAGCCTGGTGGTGAACGCCGGGCAGGTGCTCGTCGCGACCGCGGTCATGCTGGCGTACTCGTGGCAGTTGACGCTGCTGGTCTACCTGGTGTTCGTGCCGCTGGCGGCGATGATGCCACGGTTCCAGCGGTGGCAGCAGACGGCGTACCAGCAGGTCCGGGCGGCGGTCGGGGTGCTCTACGGGGCGATCGCCGAGTCGGTCGTCGGCGCGCCCGTCATCCGGGCGTACGGGGTGGCGGCGCGGACCCGTGGCCGACTCAACCGGGCGGTCGACGACTACCGGACCACGCAGTACAAGGCGCAGGCCCGCAGCGTCGTGATCACGACGCTCGGCGAGGGCGCGTCCGGCCTGACGAACGCGCTGGTCATCATCGGCGGCGTCGCGCTCGGTGCGGGCGCGGGTCGCGCGGTCGGGATCGGCGGCGGGCTGAGTGTCGGCGAGCTGACCGCGTTCGTTTTCCTGGTGAGCCTGTTCGTCCAGCCGATCCAGGTGTTCACCGAGACGCTGTCCGAGGCGCAGAACGCGGTGGCCGGCTGGCGCCGCGTGCTCGACATCCTCGACACCGAGCCGGACGTGGCCGACCCGGCGGAGTCGGGCCGCGCCCTGCCGGCCGGTCCGCTGTCGGTGCGCTTCGCCGACGTGCGCTTCGCGTACCCGGGCGGGCCCGACGTGCTGACCGACGTCGACGTGGCACTGCCGGCGAAGTCGCGGATCGCGGTCGTAGGCGAGACGGGGAGCGGCAAGACCACGTTCGCGAAGCTGCTGACCCGGCTGATGGATCCGACCGGCGGCCGGGTCACGCTCTCCGGCGTACCGCTGGCCGAGGTGCCGTTCGCCGACCTGCGCCGACGGGTGGTGATGGTGCCGCAGGACGGGTTCCTGTTCGACACCAGCGTCGCGCGCAACGTGGCGTTCGCCCGGCCGGAGCTGACCGACGAGCGGATCGCCGAGGCGTTCGCGGAGCTGGGGCTGGCCGACTGGCTCGCCGGCCTGCCGTACGGGTTGGACACCCCGGTCGGTGAGCGGGGCGAGCACCTGTCCGTCGGCGAGCGGCAGCTCGTCGCGCTGGTCCGCGCCGCCGTCGCCGATCCGGATCTGCTGATCCTCGACGAGGCGACGAGCGCCGTCGACCCCGCCACCGAGGTACGGCTGCAACGCGCCCTGGACGCGGTGACCCGCGGCCGGACCACCGTGACGATCGCGCACCGGCTGTCGACGGCGGAGACCGCCGACGAGGTGCTGGTGTTCGACCGCGGCCGGATCGTGCAGCGCGGCCCGCACGCCGTGCTCGTCGCCGAGCCCGACTCGGTGTACGCGAAGCTCCACTCGTCCTGGCTCGAACAGACGCGCTGACCCCCTAAACGGGCGGCGGGTCCGGCGTCAGATGTGCCAGACTTGTCCGTCTCTCTCGTGGAGCGGGTTTCCGACCGCCGCGACGGCCGCCTCCATCCGCTCCTCGTACCGCCGTGGTTCGGCACTGATCGGTGAGGTCAGGGGCACCGGTCCGCCCGCAGCATGAGCGGTAGCCGGACCGTGAGGAGGCACCGATGTCCCACCCGATCCCCCGGTACCGGTTCGGGGCGAAGAGCTCGGCCCCGTTCCCGGTGCACGTGACAGCGTTCGTGATGTACCTGGTCGGTTTGGTGTCGGCGCTCGCCGGGGCCGCGGTCTGGGCGGCGGGGCAGGGCGCCGACGGCACCGCCGACGGCCTGCCGCCCGCGCTCGTGCACGGCGGTACACCCGCGGCGGTGGCGCTGCTGGTCCACGCGGCCTGCTGGTGGCTGGTGGCCCGCTGCCTGCAGACGGGTCGGCGGTGGGCCCGGGTCCTGGTCCTCGTGCTCAGCGTGTCGTCGCTGGTTGCGCTCGTCGCGGGCGCGGTCGTGTCCGGCCCGGCCCCGGTGACCGTCGGCCCGCTGGTGCTGCCGGTGGCGTTCCTGGTGCTGTTGAACACCGCCGGTTCCCGTTCCTGGTTCCGGTACGGCCGCTACTGAGGCGGCAGGTCACCGGTCAGGTACCGCTGGATGGTGGGGCCGACGGTGGCGGCGAGCCAGTCGACGGACGCGCCGGCGAGCGGTTCGATGCGCAGCACGTGCCGCGCGAGGACGATGCCGATCAGGTGGGACGCGGCGAGCGGGATGCGCGTCGCCGCGTCCGACAGGGCGTACTCGTCGGCGGCGCGTCGCAGCAGCTGGCTGATCAGGAACTCGCGCAGCAGCCCCGCGTCGGCGTCGCTGGCAAGCACCGCCCGCAGCGCGGCAAGGGCCTGCGGCCCGGCGGGGCCGTCCCAGATGCCGAGGAACGCGCGTACGACGCGCTCGCCGATCCCGTCCCGGTCGCCGCTCAGCACCTCGGGCAGCAGCCGGTCCGGGGAGAACGGCAGCTTCAGCGCGGCGGCGAACAGGTCGCCCTTCGTACCGAAGTAGTGGTGGACGAGCGCGGGGTCGACGCCGGCGGCGGCGGCGATCCGCCGGACCGACGCGCCGGCGTACCCCTGGCGGGCGAAGGCGTCCCGCGCCGCCGCCAGGATCGCCTCCCGCGTGTCCGGGTTGCCCGGTCGCCGCCCCGTCCGCGCCACCCCACCACCCCTATCCGGTACGCCGGCGCAGCGTCGCCGCTCCCGCCAGCAGCGCCACCACCGCCACCGCGAGAATGATGCCCGCGTCCCGCCACATCACCGACGTCGCCTCGGCGTGCCGGCCGACCTCGGTCAACGCCTCCACCGAGTACGACATGGGCAGCACGTCGGAGATCGCGTGCAGCCAGCCGACCATCTGCTCGCGCGGCACGAACAGACCGCACAGCAGCGCCTGCGGCAGGATCACCGCGGGCATGAACTGCACGGCCTGGAACTCGTTGCGCGCGAACGCGCTGAAGAACAGCCCGAGCGCCATGCCCAGCACCGCGTTGCCGATGGCGAGCATGACGACGAGCCCGGCGCCGCCGGCGGCGTCCAGCCCGAGCACGAGGTACGCGAGGGCGGAGACGAGAGCGGCCTGGACGGCGGCGGCGAGGGCGAAGGCCAGCCCGTACCCGAGGAGGATGTCGAGTTTGCCGATCGGGGTGGTGAGCAGCCGTTCCAGGGTGCCGCTGGTGCGTTCGCGCAGCATCGCCACGCTGGTGATCAGGAACATGATGACCAGCGGGAAGACGCCGAGCATGACCAGGCCGACCCGGTCGAAGGTGGCGGGTGAGTCGTCGAAGACGTACCGCAGGAGGACGAGCAGGAGGCAGGGGACGAGCACGATCATCGCGATCGTGCGGCGGTCGTGGGTGAGCTGGCGCAGCACCCGCGCCGTGGTACGCAGGGTCCTCACGACGCCACCTCCTCGTGGTCGCGGATCAGGCGCAGGAACGCCTCGTCGAGGTCGTCGGTGCCGGCGGCGGCACGTACCGCGCCGGGCGTGTCGTGGGCGATGATCCGGCCGTCGCGGACCAGGACGAGGTCGTCGCAGCGGGCCGCCTCGTCCATCACGTGGCTGGACACCAGCAGCGTGGTTCCGTTGTGCGCCAGGGCATGGAAGCGCCGCCAGAGCTCGTCGCGGAGCACCGGGTCCTGGCCGACGGTGGGTTCGTCGAGGACGAGCAGCTCGGGGCGGCCGACCAGGGCGCAGGCCAGCGAGGCGCGGGCCCGCTGCCCGCCGGACAGGTCGCGGACGAGCTGGTGTTCGGCGCCGGACAGGCCGACGACCGCGGTCACCTCGTCGGTGTCGTCGGGCGTGCGGTAGAGCGAGGCGAAGTAGCGCAGGTTCTCCCGGACGGTGAGGTCGGGATAGACGCTGGGGGACTGGGTCAGGTAGCCGACGCGGGAGCGCAGGGCGCGGCTGCCGGCGGGCGCGTCGAGCACCCGGACGGTGCCGGACGCGACCCGCTGCACGCCCACCACGCAGCGCATCAGCGTGGTCTTGCCGCTGCCGCTGGGGCCGAGCAGGCCGGTCACGGCGCCGCGCGGGATCTCCGCGGTCAGTCCGTGCAGGACCCTGCGTCGTCCGCGCTCGACCACCAGATCGGTCACCTGGATCGCGGGGGTCACGGCCACCTCCTTGCGTGCTGTCGAAGAATTTCATCAACTGTTGAATTCCTATTCTGCGCCCCGCGGTACTCCGGGGCAAGGCCGGCCGGCGATACCCTTCCCGCCATGCCGGGGACGTGGACATGGGTGGCGCTCGTACTGGCCGTGCTCGCGGTCGCCGGGTGGGCCGCGGTGGTCGCCACCGGCCGCGCCGTCGGCGCCGCACCGCGCCTGGTCGCGACGCTCGCGGCCCTCGTCGCCGGCGGCGCCGCCGGGTACGAGCTGGGCGTCGGGCCGGAATGGCTGCGCATCGTCGCCGGCGCCGTCGCCGGCTACCTCGTCGGCCACACCGCCGGCTGGCTGTACGACCGGATCCGCCGGCGCGCGCTGCGCGGCACGGCCCTGGCGCGCAACCCGCCGGCCGTCGCCCGGGCGTACGAGCTGCGGACCGTGCTGCTGCCCGGGGCACCGGCGCTCGGGCTCGCCGCCGGTCTCGGCGCCGCCGGCGGGGGCATCGGGCTGCTGGTTCTCGTGGCGCTGGTGCTGCTGAAGCGGGAGTTCGTGGGGGCGCCGCTGGTCGCGCTGGTCCTCGCCGTGATCGTGGTACTCGTGCCGGCCCTGACGCTGCGGGCGCGCGCCACACGGGAGATCCGGCTGCGCGTCTCGGACGACGAGATCGAGCTGCGGCACCGCGGGCGTACCACCGGGTGGGTGTCGGAAACGGTGCGGTTGAGCCGGATCCGATCGGTGACGGTGTTCGCCGACCCGTACGGGCGGGCCCGGCTGCTGCGCGTCGACGGCGGCCCCGACGGCAGGTTCGAGCTGCGCTGCGCGCCGGGCCTGTCGGGCCGGGCGGCAGCCGAGACGCTGCGCCGGGCCAGCCGCGACCTGCTGGGCCGCCCGGGGTGGCGACCCGCCTCCGGCGTCCGGCCGTACCGGGCACGGTGGGGCACCCGCCGGTACCGCGGCGCGGGGCGGGACAATCGGTAACCGTGACCAGTCTCGACCCCGGCATCGCCGCCCGGCTCAAGCGCGATCCCGACGGCCTGGTGGCCGCGATCGCCCAGCAGTACGACACCGGTGAGGTGCTGATGCTCGCCTGGATGGACGACGAGGCGCTGCGGCGCACCCTCACCACCGGACGGGTGACGTACTGGTCGCGCAGCCGCCGGGAATACTGGACCAAGGGGGACACCTCGGGGCACGTGCAGCACGTCCGGTCCGTGGCGTTGGACTGCGACGGCGACGCGCTGCTGCTCCAGGTCGACCAGGTCGGCGCCGCCTGCCACACCGGCACCAGGACCTGCTTCGACGGCCACGAGCTGCCCACGACCACCGACCCCGCCGAAGGGAGCATCCGGTGACGACCGGAGCCGTGAGCCCGGACGAGGCCACGTTCGCCGAGCTGGCCACGCGACGCCGGGTGGTGCCCGTGACCCGCCGCCTGCTCGCCGACTGCGAGACCCCGATCGGGGTGTACCGCAAGCTCGCCGGCGGCCCCGGCACGTTCCTGCTGGAGTCGGCGGAGGCCGCCGGCACCTGGTCCCGCTACTCGTTCGTCGGCGTACGCAGCGCCGCGACCCTGACGGTCGTCGACGGCGCCGCGCGCTGGCTCGGCGAGCCGCCGGCCGGCGTACCCACCGACGGGGATCCGATCGAGGCGCTCACCGCGACCGTCGAGGCGCTGGCCTCGCCGCCCGTCGACGGCCTGCCGCCGCTGACCGGCGGCCTGGTCGGCTTCTTCGCGTACGACGTGGTCCGGCGGTTCGAGAAGCTGCCCGAGCTGGCCGCCGACGAGCTGGGCTTCCCCGACCTCGGCTTCCTGCTCGCCACCGACCTGGCCGTACTCGACCACGTCGACGGCTCCGTCCTGCTCATCGCGAACGCGGTGCTGCCGCCGGACGCCGGGCCGGCCGAGCTGACCGCCGAGTACCACCGCGCCGTCGGCCGGCTGGACGCGATGACCACGGCGCTGACCCGGCCCACCCCGCCGATGGTGTCCACCGTCGAGCGGGTACCTCCGGTGCACCTGGCGGGCCGCACACCGACCGGCGGGTACCAGAAGGCGGTGGACGCGGCGAAGGAGGCGATCCGGGCCGGCGAGTGCTTCCAGATCGTGCCGTCGCAGCGGTTCGAGATGGACACCGCGGCCGACCCGCTCGACGTCTACCGGGTGCTGCGCGCGACGAACCCGTCGCCGTACATGTACCTGCTGCGCTTCGACGGGTTCGACATCGTCGGGTCGAGCCCCGAGGTGCACGTCAAGGTCACCGGGCGGCGGGCGCTGATGCACCCGATCGCCGGCACCCGACCCCGCGGCGGTACGCCGGAGGAGGAGCGGCGGCTCGCCGAGGAGCTGCTCACCGACCCGAAGGAACGCGCCGAGCATGTGATGCTGGTCGACCTGGCCCGCAACGACCTCGGCCGGGTCTGCGTACCCGGCACCGTCGAGGTGCCCGAGTTCTTCACGATCGAGCGGTACAGCCACGTCATGCACATCGTGTCGACGGTGGTCGGCGAGCTGGCCGAGGGGCGTACCGCGTTCGACGCGCTGCGCGCCACGTTCCCGGCGGGCACGCTGTCCGGCGCGCCGAAGGTCCGCGCCATGGAGATCATCGAGGAGCTGGAACCGGTACGCCGCGGCCTCTACGGCGGGACCGTCGGATACCTGGACTTCGCGGGCGACCTGGACATGGCGATCGCGATCCGTACCGCGCTGATCCGGGACGGCCGGGCGTACGTGCAGGCCGGCGGCGGCATCGTCGCCGACTCCGACCCGGACGCCGAGGACGTCGAGACGCGCAACAAGTCCGCCGCGGTCCTCGCCGCGATCGCGTCCGCCGAGACCCTCCGGCAGGCCCGCTGATGACCGAGCGCCCCGACCCCGCCGCGCCGTCGTCCACGACCGCCGACCCGCAACCCGGAGCCGACCCCACATCGCCTCCCGACGCTGGTGCGGCGGACACCGACGCCGGCACGCCCGACGCTCCGACGACGTCCGGCGACGAGCCCGGGTCCGGCGGGACGGAGTCGCCCGACGAACCGGGTATCGCCGTCGGCCCGGTGCTCGGCCGGCCCGGCCGCGACGTCCCGTCCGACCCGGAGCCCAGGCCCGCCGTCCCGTCGCCCGCGGCGCCGCGGCGGTCGACCCGCGGGCAGCTCGTACTCGCGGTGGTGCTGTGCACCCTCGGCGCGGCGCTCGCACTGTACGCGTCGTCCAAGAGCTGGGCCGTCGACGTGACACACCGCCCGGCGCCGCTGCCACCGGTACGGACCCCCCGGACCGGGGCGGACTTCGTCCCCGTCGTACCGGCGCTGGCGCTGATCTCGCTGGCGGGTGCGGGCGCCCTGGTCGCCACCCGGCGTACCGGGCGGTTGCTGGTGGGGGTGCTCCTGGTGCTGACCGGCTTCGGCGTCGCCGCGGGCGCCGGGTACGGGCTGTCGGTGGCGTCCCGCGACCCGGGTGCGACGAGCCCGGCCTGGGCGGTCCTCGCGCTGGTCGGCGGCCTGCTCGTGGCCGTCGTCGGCTTCCTCGCGGTACGCGGCGGCCGGACCTGGCCGACCATGGGCGCCCGGTACGAGCGGCCCGGTGCGGCGCGCCCGGTCGGGGCCGAGGACGACCCGGCGAAGGTGTGGGACGCGCTCGACGCCGGTGACGACCCGACGAGCCGCTGACCACCGGCCGTAACGGCCACGAGGTGAGCCGCCCGACACCCCGGTCGGGGTGGCATCGATAGCTCCGCATAACATCGGCCCAGGACCCGCCGGGCTGGCCCGCCGGCCCGTGGGTCGTGACACGGCCGGCGGTGCCGGATTTAGCCGACGAGGGGAGTCCGCGGTGGACGCAGACGCGAGACAGCGGCCGGTTTCCCCAGGAGCGCCCCGCAACGTGTTGGACGAGATCCTGGCCGGGGTCCGCGAGGACGTGCACCAGCGCGAGGAGCAGGTGCCGCTCGACGAGATCAAGCGACTGGCCGCCGCCGCGCCGCCGCCGTTGAACGCGTTCGCGTCGCTGCGTGCGCCGGGTGTCGGGGTGATCGCCGAGGTCAAGCGGTCGTCGCCGTCGAAGGGGCAGCTCGCCGAGATCCCCGACCCGGCCGAGCTGGCCAGCGAGTACGCGATCGGTGGTGCCCGCTGCGTCAGCGTGCTGACCGAGCGCCGGTTCTTCGGTGGCAGCCTGGAGGACCTGGTCGCGGTGCGTGCCGCGGTGCGGGTTCCGGTGCTGCGCAAGGACTTCGTGGTGTCCAGCTACCAGGTGCACGAGGCGCGTGCGCACGGCGCCGACCTGATCCTGCTGATCGTCGCGGCCCTGGAGCAGAACGCGCTGGTCGGCCTGCTGGAGCGGGCCGAGTCGCTGGGCATGACCGCGCTGGTCGAGGTGCACGACGAGGCGGAGGCCGACCGGGCGCTGGAGGCCGGCGCGAAGGTCATCGGCGTCAACGCCCGTGACCTGCGCACCCTGGAGGTCGACCCGTCGGTGTTCGAGCGGATCGCCCCCGGCTTGCCGTCGGGTGTGGTGAAGGTGGCCGAGTCCGGCGTCCGCGGCACCCACGACCTCATCCGGTACGCGTCGGCCGGCGCCGACGCCGTCCTGGTCGGCGAGGGCCTCGTCACCCAGAAGAGCCCGCGGGAGGCGGTGGCCGAGCTGGTCACGGCCGGCTCGCACCCCGCAACACCGCGACCCGCCCGGTAAGGAGCACGATGCAACACCCCACTGGTCCCGACGCCGCCGGGCACTTCGGGCCGTACGGCGGGCGGTTCATGCCGGAGGCGCTGGTCGCCGCGCTCGACGAGCTGGACGCCGAACACCGCAAGGCGATGGACGACCCGGAGTTCACCGCCGAGTTCGACCGGATGCTCCGCGAGTACGCGAACGTGCCGAGCCCGCTCTACGCGGCGACCCGGCTGTCCGCGCAGGCCGGCGCCCGCATCCTGCTCAAGCGCGAGGACCTCAACCACACCGGCGCCCACAAGGTACGCAACGCGCTCGGCCAGGCGCTGCTGACCAAGCGGATGGGTAAGCGCCGGGTGATCGCCGAGACCGGCGCCGGCCAGCACGGTGTCGCGACCGCCACGGCCTGCGCGTACCTGGACCTCGACTGCGTCGTGTACATGGGCGAGGAGGACACGCGGCGGCAGGCGCTGAACGTGGCCCGGATGCGGCTGCTCGGCGCCGAGGTGATCCCGGTGACGACCGGCAGCCGCACCCTGAAGGACGCGATCAACGAGGCGCTGCGCGACTGGGTCGCCCACGTCGACGACACCCACTACCTGCTCGGTACCGCCGCGGGTGCGCACCCGTTCCCGGCGATGGTGCGCGACTTCGTGAAGGGCATCGGCGAGGAGGCCCGCGCCCAGATGCTGGACCGTACGGGTGGGCTGCCGGACGCGGTCGCCGCCTGCGTCGGCGGCGGATCCAACGCGATCGGCGTGTTCCACGCGTTCGTACCCGACGATGGTGTCCGGCTCTACGGCTTCGAGGCCGGCGGCGAGGGCATCGAGACGGGCCGGCACGCGGCGAGCATCACCGGTGGTTCCGTCGGCGTGCTGCACGGCGCGCGGACGTACCTGCTGCAGGACGAGGACGGCCAGACGATCGAGTCGCACTCGATCTCGGCGGGCCTGGACTACCCGGCGGTCGGGCCGGAGCACGCCTGGCTGGCCGACACCGGCCGCGCCGTGTACGAGCCGGTGACCGACGCCGAGGCGATGGACGCGTTCCAGCTGCTCTGCCGTACCGAGGGGATCATCCCGGCGGTGGAGAGCGCGCACGCCCTGGCCGGCGCGCTGCGGATCGTCCCGGCGCTGGCCGCCGAGCTGGGCCGGGAGCCGACCGTGCTGGTCAACCTGTCCGGCCGCGGCGACAAGGACGTGCAGACCGCGGGTCGCTTTTTCGACGTGCTCGACGAAGGGGCGGAGCAGACATGACCCGGCGGATCGTGGGGCGGGCCCGATGAGCGTCACCGTCGCGTTCGAGAAGGCGAAGGCGGAGGGCCGCGCCACCCTCGTCGGATACTTGCCCGCCGGGTTCCCTTCGGTGGACGTTGCCATCGAGGGTTGCCGGGTGCTCGCCGACGCCGGTGTCGACGTCATCGAGCTCGGCCTGCCGTACTCGGATCCGGTGATGGATGGGCCGGTGATCCAGCGCGCCGCGGAGCAGGCGCTGGCGGGCGGGTTCCGCGTCGCCGACTTCTTCCGTACCGTCGAGGCGGTGGCGGCGACCGGGGTGCCGACCCTGGTCATGACGTACTGGAATCCGGTGGAGCGGCACGGCGTCGACGCGTTCGCCCGCGACCTGGCGTCGGCCGGCGGCGCCGGACTGATCACGCCGGACCTGATCCCCGACGAGGCCGGCGACTGGCTCGCCGCCTCCGACGAGTACGGGTTGGACCGGGTGTTCCTGGTCGCGCCCAGCTCCACCGACACGCGCGTCGCCGCCACGACCGCCGCCTGCCGCGGCTTCGTGTACGCGACGAGCGTGATGGGCGTGACCGGCGCCCGGGCACACACCAGCGACGCGGCGCCCACCCTCGTCTCCCGGGTACGCGCGGCCACGGACCTGCCGGTCGGCGTCGGGCTCGGCGTCAGCAACGGCGACCAGGCCGCCGAACTCGCCCGGTACGCCGACGGCGTCATCGTCGGCAGCGCGCTCGTCCGCTGCCTGCTCGACGTGGAGCCGGCGGCGGGGCTGTCCGCACTGCGCGAGCTGACCACCGATCTCGCCGCGGGCGTACGCCGCTAGCGGGTCTCGGCGCCGCCTCGGGTCCCGGCCGCGGACGTCGACCCGGGTGCCCGGCCCGTCGGTCGCTGTACGGTCTCCCGGGTCGAGGAGGTCACGGGCGACGATGCCAGAAGCCGCGGAGCCGGGCCGGTCGGTCGCGCCGTACCCGCGCGGATGCCGGGCGACGACCTGGTGCACGTCGACTACCACCAGCAGAACGTGTTGGTGGACGCGACCGGCGCGATCACCGGCGTGGTCGACTGGGACGACGCCGGTCGCGGTGACCGCCGTTTCGCCCTGGTGGCGCTGCGGTTCATGGTGTCGCCGACCGACACGGCGCTGGGTGCCCACCTGGACGGGCTGCTCGCGGACCGGCTGAGTCCGGACGAGATCCGGCCGTACTGGGCGCACTGGTCCCTGCGCATGACCGACTGGTCCATCCGCCACTTCACCGCCGACCACGTCACGCACTACCTGACGCTGGCCGACCGGCTGCGCTAGGAGGCGGCTTCGATCGGGGGTGCCTCGGCGAAGCGGTGTACGTCGGCGAGGACCCCGGAGCGGCCGGCCGTCGCGTCGGCGAGGGCCTGGCGGACGGTGGCGGTGAGTGGTTCGGGCGGCTCGTGCGGGTCGTACCAGCCGAGCCGGCTGATCCTGGCGGGTGCGTTGACCGACGCCTCGCCGCCCGTCACCCGCGCCCGGAACACGTGTACGACGACGTCGGGCAGTGGTCCGTCGCCGGCGGTGCCGGTGAGGCGGTAGAGCCCGACGAGGTCGACGACGTCGACGCACAGCCCGGTGTCGGCCTGTACGTCCCGGACGACGGCATGGGCCGGATGTTCGCAGTGCTGGATCCGCCCGCTGGGCAGACCCCACAGTTGGTGCCCCTGGCTCTGCCGGCACAGCAGGACGCGGCCGCCCGGGTCGGTGATGACCGCCGCGACCGCCGAGGTGAGGGAGTCCATTTCGCCGATGGTAGGCGGGAAACCGTGCTCGGGCGCCGGTCTGTCGCGGTTCGGTTCCGGTCGGTACGCCGCGGGTGGCCGGGGACGAACGATCCGGCCCCAGCCGGTACGTTGGGCAACTGTGAACCTTGCCTCCCTCCCGAGTCCGTCGACGGGTGTGCTGCAACTCGGGCCGCTCCCGCTGCGGGCGTACGCGGTGTGCATCGTCATCGGCATCGTGCTGGCCTGCGTGATCACCGAGCGGCGGTTGCGGGCGCGGGGCGCGCCGCCGTGGACGGTGCTGGACATCGCGGTGTGGGCGGTGCCGTTCGGGATCGTCGGGGCACGGATCTACCACGTGATCACCGACCCCGAGCTGTACTTCGCCGACGGCAAGGACTGGTTCGGCATCTTCGAGATCTGGCGGGGCGGCCTCGGCATCTGGGGCGCGGTGGCCGGTGGCGCGCTCGGCGCGTGGGTCGCCTGCCGCCGCCGCGGCATCCCGCTGAGCATGGTCGCCGACGCGCTGGCGCCCGGTCTGCCGGTGGCGCAGGCGGTGGGCCGCTGGGGCAACTGGTTCAACCAGGAGCTGTACGGTCGCCCGTCGACGCTGCCGTGGGCGGTGGAGATCGACCCGGCACACCGGCTCGTCGGTTACGAGCAGTTCGCCACCTACCACCCGACCTTCCTGTACGAGTGCGTCTGGGACCTGCTCGTCGCGCTGGCGGTGTGGCTGCTGGACCGCAAGTTCCGGTTCGGCCGCGGCCGGGCCTTCGCCCTGTACGTGATGCTCTACGTCTTCGGCCGGTTCTTCACCGAGCTGGTCCGGATCGACCACGCCAACGCGTTCCTGGGCCTGCGGGTCAACGACTGGGTCAGCATCCTCGTGTTCCTCGGCGCCCTGGCGTTCTTCGTGCTCGTACGGGGGCCGCGGATGGACCTGGTGGCCGACGCGGACGGCGCCCTGAGCGTGGTGCCCGAGGGCACGGGCGCCGCGGTGGCGGGTTCCACGGGCGCGGAGGAGACCGAGGTCGAGTCGGACGACGAGCCCGACCCGGACGATCCGGACGGGTCGGCGGGGGAGCCGGACGATCCGTCCGGGGAGCAGGACACGGACGAGGACCCCGCGGCCGATCCCGACCGACCCAAGCACACCGGTACCTGAGCGACGGCTCAGGCGCCGGCCGGGCGGGTGACCGTCACCGGCGTGCCGTAGTCGTACAGGTCGACGGTGGTGTCCGAGGTGACGGTGCGGCCGGCGACGCTCAGGGTGACCCGGCTGCGTTCCCGGACGAGCCGGCCCTGATCGTCGAGCCAGACCGTGATCGGCAGCGTCGAGGTGCCGAGCGCCTTCTCGGCCCGGCGTACGCCGTCGGCGGCCTGGCCGGTCAGCCGGGCGGCGGCGCGGTCCAGGTCGACGGTCGCGGTGTATCCCGTGGCGTGCGTGCCGCGGATCGTCGCGGTGCCGGTCCGGCGTACGTCGGAGGAGACGCCGCGCAAATAGGAGAGCACCTGGCCGGGGTCGATCTGGCCGGCGGCGGCGTCGAGCTGGCCGAGGTCGACGCGGCGCCAGCCGGTGCCGGGCATCCGGACGTATCCGACGCCGTCGACGACGACGGCCTCGACGGTGCGCCCGCCGGTGTGCAGGGTGAGCCGTTCGGCGAGCGGCCGGAACCGGACCGCGCCGGTACCGGTGGACACGTCGCCGCCGGTCGTCCGCATCGTCACGGCGATCGTCGCGGTCCGCGCGGTCGTCGTCCGGTCGTACGCCTGCTCGACCGCGACCCGGTCCGCGTCGACGCTCGGCGACGGGCTCGCGTGATGCGTGGGGGCCACCCCGGCGTGCGGCGAACCGCCGCCGCACGCGGTGAGGCCGAACATCGCCACCACCGTGGCGGACACCGCCACCGGCCTGATCCGCACCGCGCCCACCTCCGTCGTCGGGTCCGACCGGGACAGCGTAGGGCGGGCGGGCCGTCGGCGTCACGCGGGTGATCAACCTCCCGATCCGGGCCGGCCTGTCGGTGCCGGCCCGTAGGGTACGGCCATGCGGGTGAGCACGGTGATCCTGCCGATCTACCGGTGGGCGGAGGCGGCGGCGGTGTGGCGCCGCGCGGAGGAGTTGGGCTGCCACGCGGCCTACACGTACGACCACCTGTCGTGGCGGGAGCCGTTCCGGGACGGCACGTGGTTCGGCGCGGTGCCGACGCTCACCGCGGCGGCGACTGTCACGAGCCGGATGCGGCTCGGCACGATGGTCACCTCGCCGAACTTCCGGCATCCGGTCACGCTCGCGAAGGACCTGATGTCGATCGACGACGTGTCGGGCGGCCGGCTGACCGTCGGCATCGGCGCCGGCACCAACGGGTACGACGCGGGCGTGTTCGGCGGTGAGCCGTGGTCGGTGCGCGAACGGGCGGACCGGTTCGGCGAGTTCGTCCCGCTGCTCGACACGGTGCTGCGCCAGCCGGTCACCACCGAACCCGGCCGCTACTACGCGGCGCACGAGGCGCGGATGGTCCCCGGCTGCGTGCAGCAACCCCGCATCCCGCTGTACGTCGCCGCCACCGGGCCCCGTGGCCTGGCGCTGACGGCGCGGTACGGCCAGGGTTGGGTGACGACCGCGGGGGAGCCGGCCGACCAGCTCGCCCGGCTCGCGGCGGCGTGCGCCGACGCGGGCCGCGACCCGGCCGAGCTGGAACGCGTGCTGCTGACCGGGTTCGGTCCCGAGCCGGACTCGCTGGCCGGGTTCGTCGACCTGGCCGGCCGGTACGAGCAGCTGGGCATCACCGAGCTGGTCGTGCACTGGCCGGTGCCGGACAGCCCCTTCGCGCTCGACCAGGGGCTGTTCGAGCGGATGGTCACGGAGCTGTCCGGCTGAGACGGGTCAGGACATCGGGACGGCGACCGTCTGCATGTGTTCGAAGTTCGCCCGGTACGCGTCGTGCGCCGAGGCACCCTCGATCCGCAGCAGCGTCTCGTCGTTCTCCCGCAGCGACGAGAAGTCGAGGTTGTGCGAGCCGGTCCAGACCCACTTGGTGTCCGGGTGGCCGGCGTAATTGCCCTCGACGAGGAAGTACTTGGAGTGCACCAGGTAGCCGTCGGCCTTGAGGTGGCGCAGGCTCAGGTTGTCGTGGCCGACGAGGTTGGCCTCCTGGTTGCTGTCGGTGTAGACGATGTCCACCTGGCAACCCTGCCCGGCGAGCGCGACGAGCGCGTCGGCGACCTCGGCCCGGTGCAGTGCGTACGCGGAGACGCGGACGATGGAGCGGTGGTCGCCGGGCGTACCGACCGTGCTGTTTCCGGTGCAGGACACGTTGTGCAGGATGTCGACCACGACGTCGCCGGTCTCCTGCGGGAAGAAGTAGTACTTCTCGGCGCCGACCTTGCCGCTGCGGAAGTAGTTGTTGTTGCCGACCATCGCGGCGAGGTCGTTGAAGTAGCTCACGTACGCGGTGTAGAGGTCGGTGTTGCCGACCACGGTGTACGCGTTGTTGAAGTACTTCTCGGTGTTGAGGGCGGTCGCGTTGGCCGACGCCTGGATGACGACGTCCTCCGCCACTCCCGGGTCACCGATCCGGGAGAACAGGAAGAACTTGTTGTGGTTGATGGGGTTCACCCCGCCGTACGCGATGCACGCGCCGCCCTCGTGGCACACCCGTACCCACGACGTCGTGGACATGTCGGTGCCGAGCGCCGTGATCAGGTTCTGCGCCGGCGCCGACGTGCTGAACTTCGCGTCCAGCACCACCCGGATCTGTACGCCGCGGTCGTGCGCGGCGACCAGCGCGTCGGTGTAGTCCTGGTCGGTCAGCGCGTACATGGAGGTGCGGATCAGCCGGCCGGGCTGGGTGTTCGCGATCGCACCCAGGATGTGGTCCTTGACGGCGTCCTGCGCGGCGGTGTCGCCGTACGGGTCGTTGAAGACGGCGCCGGTGGCGATCGGCGCGGCGTGCGGTTGGGGATGGTGCCGGGGCGGGTGTGCCGCGGCCGGGGCGGCGCCGGGCAGGACGAGCGCGGCCAGCAGTGCTGCCGCCGCGATGACGCGTCCGCGCATGGGGTGCTCCTCATCGGGAGGGTCCGTGGGCGCGGACCAGCCTCGTCGCACCGCGCGCAACGGCACCACACCGTTGCGCGATGCGCGACGCGCGGCCCCGATCTGTCGGCGTGACGCGGGATGCGGGTCCGGTCAGGCGTCGGCGGGTTCGGCGATGCAGGCGGTGGCGGTGCGCCGGAAGCCGATCCGGCCGTAGATGCGCGCCACGTCGTCGGAGTCGGCGGCCAGGAACACCAGCCCGGTACCCGCCGACAGCGACTCCCGGACGAGCCGGTTCGTCAGCGCCAGGGCCAGGCCGCGGCGGCGGGCGGACGGCAGCGTACCGACGCCGGCGATCTCGGCGACCGCGCCGACCCGCTGCGCCATGCCGATCGCGACGACGCCGTCCGGGCCGACGGCGACGGCCCGGACGTGCCGGCCGGAGCGGATCAGCTCGGCCTCGACGGCGAGCTGCGCGGCGGAGACCGGCGCGGTCACGGCGTCCCGCTCGGCGGGCCCGGCCCCGCCGACGGCCGTACCGTGCGCGGCGAACGCCAGGTTGCCCACGGCGTGGGTGGCGGCCAGGTCCGCCGCGAAGTCGGGCGAGTCCGGGTCGAGCAGCCGTACGGTCACGCCCGCGGTCGGCTCGGTCGGCTCGGGGACGACGCCGGTCGGTAGGACCATCAGCGGGGCCCGCTGCACCGCCAGCCCGGCGGCCTCGGCGGGACCGATCAGCCCGGGCGTCGTCTCGTCGACCCACTCGAACGCCTGCGGTATGCCCAGCTCGCGCTGGCGGGCGCGGACCGCGGCGACGTCGTCGGCGGTGACGCCGGTCGCGCCGAGCGCCGGCCGGGCGTAGAACGGGTGGCCGTCGCTGCCGGTCCGGACGAACAGGTCGAACGGCCCGATCCGCTCCACCCGGGCGCGGTCCCGCGGCACCGCGTCGTAGAACGTTTCGAGCGTGGTCAGCATGGCTTCGGTCACGAACGCGCAGCCTACTGACCCGGACCATGCGGGGCGACGGGGATTCCGACCGCCGTGACCGATCCGGACGTACGGCGTCGGGAGGGTGAAGCGGCACGGAACCGGGCGCGGACGGGTGGCCGTCCGGTGTGAACGGGTCGACCGACAGCGGGCGAACCCGCCCCGCGGTTGATACCGTTCGAGGAGCTTGGCGTGGTGAGATCTTTCACGAAGAGGTGACCCGGTGTGCGCGCCGGGGGGTCTCGTACACTCCAATGTCACGTATCGGGCCGACGCCGTCCCGCCTCACCATGCAGTTTCTTCGCCGGGCGGCCAACGGGCATCCCGGCGCTCTCACGACTCTGGAGGCCCGATGACGCTGCCCGCCACCGGTGTCCCCGCAGCCGGCCCCACCGGCCTGTACGACCCGTCGTACGAGCACGACGCCTGCGGTGTCGCGTTCGTGGTCGACGCGCACGGCCGGCGCTCCCACCGGACGGTCGAGCGTGGCCTGTCCGCGCTGGTACGGATGGAGCATCGCGGTGCGGCCGGCGCGGAGCCCAACACCGGTGACGGTGCCGGCATCCTGATGCAGGTGCCGGACGCGTTCTGTCGCGCGGTCGCCGGCGTCGGCCTGCCCGAGGCCGCCCCCGACGGCAGCCTCCGGTACGCCACCGGCCTCGTGTTCCTCCCCGGCGACGAGGCGGCCGCGGCGCGCGCCGAGCGGGTCCTCGCCAAGTACGCCGTGGCCGAGGGCGCCGAGGTCCTCGGCTGGCGTGACGTACCGACCGACCCGCGGGAGCTGGGGGAGACGGCGCGGGCCGCGATGCCGCGGATCCGCCAGGTGTTCCTCGCCGCGTACGACACGGCGGACGGCACGCCGCTGTCCGGCCTGGCGCTGGAGCGCGTGGCGTACTGCGTGCGGAAGCAGACGGAGCGGGAGACCCGCGAGCGTGGCGTCGCCGCGTACTTCCCGTCGCTGTCGTCGCGGACCATCGTGTACAAGGGGATGCTGACGCCGCCGCAGCTGGGCCGGTTCTTCGCCGACCTGGCCGACGAGCGGATGACCTCGGCGATCTCGCTGGTGCACAGCCGGTTCTCCACGAACACGTTCCCGTCGTGGCCGCTGGCGCACCCGTTCCGGCTGGTCGCGCACAACGGCGAGATCAACACGATCCGCGGCAACCGCAACTGGATGGCCGCCCGGGAGGCGCTGCTGTCCTCGACGCTGCTGCCGGGCCGGATCAAGCGCCTGTTCCCGATCTGTACGCCGGGCGCCTCGGACTCGGCGACGTTCGACGAGGTACTCGAACTGCTGCACCTGGCCGGCCGCGACCTGCCGCACTCGGTGCTGATGATGATCCCCGAGGCGTGGGAGAACGACCCGCGGATGGACCCCGCGCGCCGCGCGTTCTACCAGTTCCACGCGTGCCTGATGGAGCCGTGGGACGGACCGGCGTGCGTGTCGTTCACCGACGGTACGGTGATCGGCGCCGTGCTGGACCGCAACGGGCTGCGGCCCGCGCGCTGGTGGCGTACCGACGACGACACGGTGATCTTCGCGTCCGAGGCGGGCGTCCTGGACCTGGACCCGGCGAGTGTGGTGGCCAAGGGCCGGCTCACCCCGGGGCGGATGTTCCTGGTCGACACTCGCGCCGGCCGGATCGTCACCGACGACGAGATCAAGGGCGAGCTGGCCGCGGCCGAGCCGTACGACGAGTGGCTGACCGCCGGCCTGATGCAGCTGTCGGAGCTGCCCGCCCGCGAGCACATCGTCTACACGCACGACAGCGTGGCGCGCCGGCAGCAGACCTTCGGCTACACGCAGGAGGAGCTGAAGATCCTGCTGGCGCCGATGGCGACGAAGGGCGCCGAGCCGCTCGGCTCGATGGGCACCGACACGCCGATCGCGGTGCTGTCGAAGCGTCCCCGGCTGCTCTACGACTACTTCACCCAGCTGTTCGCGCAGGTGACGAACCCGCCGCTGGACGCGATCCGGGAGGAGCTGGTCACCAGCGTCGCCACCACGATCGGCCCGGAACAGAACCTGCTCGACGCGTCCCCGGCGAGCTGCCGGCAGATCGTGTTGCCGCACCCGGTGCTGGACAACGACGAGCTGGCGAAGATCCTGTCCGTCGACGAGGACGGCGACATGCCGGGCTTCAAGGCGGTCCGCGTCTCCGGCCTGTACCGCTTGGCCGACGGCGCCGCCGGCATCAAGGCCCGCATCACCCAGATCTGCCGGCACGTGTCCGAGGCGATCGAGGACGGCGTACGGATCCTGGTGCTGTCCGACCGGGACTCCACCGCCGACCTGGCGCCGATCCCGTCCCTGCTGCTGACCGCCGCCGTCCACCAGCACCTGGTACGCGAGCAGACCCGTACCCAGGTGTCGCTGGTCGTCGAGTCCGGCGACTGCCGCGAGGTGCACCACGTCGCGGTGCTGCTCGGGTACGGCGCGTCGGCGGTCAACCCGTACCTGGCGTTCGAGACGATCGAGGACCTGATCACCGCCGGCACCATCACCGACATCGAGCCCGCGAAGGCCGTCGCGAACTACGCGAAGGGCCTCGGCAAGGGCGTCCTGAAGATCATGTCGAAGATGGGCATCTCGACCGTCGCGTCGTACACCGGCGCGCAGGTGTTCGAGGCGATCGGCCTGTCCGACAAGCTCGTCGCCCGCTACTTCACCGGTACCACCTCGCGGATCGGCGGCGTGGGCCTCGCCGAGATCGCGGCGGAGGTCGCGGCGCGGCACGACCGGGCGTACCCGCGGAACCCGGCGGAGGCGGCGCACCGGGTGCTGGACGTCGGCGGCGAGTACCAGTGGCGGCGCGAGGGCGAGGTGCACCTGTTCAACCCGGAGACGGTGTTCCTGCTCCAGCACTCGACCCGCTCCCGGCAGTACGACATCTTCCGGCAGTACACGTCCACAGTGGACGGTCTGGCCGCCGGCTCGGGCTCGCTGCGCGGGCTGTTCTCCTTGCGTACCAACGGTCGTACGCCGGTGCCGATCGACGAGGTGGAGCCGGTCGAGGCGATCGTGACGCGGTTCGCGACCGGCGCGATGAGCTACGGCTCGATCTCCGCCGAGGCGCACACCGACCTGGCGATCGCGATGAACCGGCTGGGCGGCAAGTCCAACACCGGCGAGGGCGGCGAGGACCGCGACCGGCTGTACGACCCGGAACGGCGCAGTGCGGTCAAGCAGGTCGCGTCCGGCCGGTTCGGCGTGACCAGCGAGTACCTGGTGAACGCCGACGACATCCAGATCAAGATGGCGCAGGGCGCGAAGCCCGGCGAGGGCGGGCAGCTGCCCGGCAACAAGGTGTGGCCGTGGGTGGCGCGTACCCGGCACTCGACGCCGGGCGTCGGGCTCATCTCGCCGCCGCCGCACCACGACATCTACTCGATCGAGGACCTGGCGCAGCTCATCTTCGACCTGAAGAACGCCAACCCGGCCGCGCGCATCCACGTCAAGCTCGTCAGCGAGATCGGCGTCGGTACCGTCGCCGCCGGCGTCGCGAAGGCGCACGCCGACGTGGTGCTGATCTCCGGCCACGACGGCGGGACCGGCGCCTCGCCGCTCAACTCGCTCAAGCACGCGGGCGGGCCGTGGGAGCTGGGCCTCGCCGAGGCGCAGCAGACGTTGCTGCGCAACGGACTCCGCGACCGCGTCACCGTGCAGGTCGACGGCCAGCTGAAGACCGGCCGGGACGTCGTGGTCGCCGCGCTGCTCGGCGCCGAGGAGTACGGCTTCGCCACGGCGCCGCTGATCGTGCAGGGCTGCGTGATGATGCGCGTCTGCCACCTCGACACCTGCCCGGTCGGCATCGCCACGCAGAACCCGGAGCTGCGTGCCCGGTACACCGGCACGCCCGAGTTCGTCGAGACGTTCTTCCGCTACCTGGCGGAGGAGGTCCGGGAGTACCTGGCGGAGCTGGGGTTCCGCACGCTGGACGAGGCGATCGGCCGGGTCGACCTGCTCGACGTCGCGCCGGCCGTCGACCACTGGAAGGCGACCGGGCTGGACCTGACGCCGATCCTCGCCAGCGACGACGCGGGCGACGGCGCCCGCCGCAAGGTACGCGACCAGGACCACGGCCTGGAGTCGGTGCTCGACGTCAAGCTCACCGAGCTCGCCCGGTCCACACTGGACACCCAGGAGCCGGTCTCCGCGGCCCTGCCGGTACGCAACACCGACCGTGCCGTCGGCACCATGCTCGGCTCCGAACTGACCCGCCGGTACCCGGAGGGTTTGGCGGACGACTCGATCGTGTTCCGCTTCACGGGTACGGCCGGGCAGTCGTTCGGCGCGTTCCTGCCGAAGGGGATCACGCTGCGGCTCGCCGGCGACGCCAACGACTACGTCGGCAAGGGCCTGTCCGGCGGGCGGCTGGTGATCCGGCCCGACGAGGCGGCGCCGTTCGCCGCGCGGGACAACATCATCGCCGGCAACACCGTCCTCTACGGCGCCACCGCCGGCGAGCTGTACGCCGACGGCGTGGTGGGGGAGCGCTTCGCGGTCCGCAACTCCGGCGCGGTCGCCGTCGTCGACGGCTGCGGCGACCACGGCTGCGAGTACATGACCGGCGGGGAAGTGGTGGTGCTGGGCGGGACCGGCCGCAACTTCGCGGCCGGCATGTCCGGCGGCACCGCGTACGTGCACCGGCTGGATCCGGCCCTGGTCAACCGCGAGATGGTCGGGCTGGAGCCGCTGTCCGCGACCGACCAGCAGCGGCTGCGGACGCTGGTCTCCGCGCACCACACCGAAACCGGCTCGTCGCTCGCCGCCGAGCTGCTGGCCGACTGGCCGGCGGCGGTCGAGCAGTTCACGAAGGTCCTGCCCCGCGACTACAAGCGGGTGCTGTCCGCGATCGCCGAGGCCGAACGGTCCGGCGCCGACGTCGACACCGCGGTGATGGAGGTGGCACATGCCTGACGCCAAGGGATTTCTGAAGCACGGCCGGGCGCTGCCGCCGAAGCGCCCGGTGCCGGTCCGCATCTCCGACTGGCGCGAGGTCTACACCAGCCACGACGAGAACGCCCTGCGCGCCCAGGCGACCCGGTGCATGGACTGCGGGATCCCCTTCTGCCACAACGGATGCCCGCTCGGCAACCGGATCCCGGAGTGGAACGAGCTGACCCGTACCGGCGCGCACGCCGCCGCGATCGAGCAGCTGCACGCCACCAACAACTTCCCCGAGTTCACCGGGCGGTTGTGCCCGGCGCCGTGCGAGGCGGCCTGCGTACTCGGCATCGCCGACGATCCGGTCACGATCAAGCAGATCGAGGTCCAGATCATCGACCGGGCGTACGACTCGGGGCTGGTGACGCCGCAGCCGTCGCCGGCGCCGTCCGGCAAGCGGGTCGCGGTCGTCGGCTCGGGCCCGGCCGGGCTCGCCGCCGCGCAGCAGCTCGCCCGCGCCGGCCACGAGGTCGTCGTGTACGAGCGGGACGAACGCCCGGGCGGCCTGCTGCGCTTCGGCATCCCCGACTTCAAGCTGGAGAAGGCGCACATCGACCGCCGTCTCGACCAGCTCACCGCCGAGGGCGTGCGCTTCGTGACCGGCTGCGAGGTCGGCGTCGACGTGACCGCGGAGCAGCTGCGCGCCGAGTACGACGCGGTCCTGCTGGCCACCGGCGCGCTCGCCGGCCGCGACACCGACACCGCGGGGCGCGGCCTCGCCGGCGTACACCTGGCGATGGAGCACCTCGTCGCGTCCAACCGCGCCGTCCACAGTGGAGAGTCGCCGTCCCTGTCGGCGCAGGACAAGCACGTGATCATCATCGGCGGCGGGGACACCGCGGCCGACTGCCTCGGCGTCGCGCACCGGCAGGGCGCGGCCAGCGTCACCCAGCTCGACCTGTACCCCGAGCCGCCGGCGGCCCGGGCCGACGAACGCGACCCGTGGCCGACGTGGCCGACCATCCTGCGCGTCTACCCGGCGCACGAGGAGGGCGGCGCGCGCGAGTTCGCCGCGGCGGCGCACGAGTTCGTCGACGACGGCACCGGCACCGTACGCGCGATCCGGATCCAGCAGGTCGACGTGACCCGTGCCGACGGCCGGCGCGTCGTCACCCCGGTACCCGGGACCGAGCGGGAGCTGCCTGCCGACCTGGTGCTGCTCGCCATCGGCTTCGACGGCACCGAGCCGTCGCCGCTGCTCGACGGGCTGGGCGTGGCCCGCTCGGCCCGCGGCACGCTCGACTGCGGCGCCGACTGGCAGACCGCCGCCGACGGCGTGTTCACCGCCGGCGACGCCCACCGGGGCGCCTCGCTGATCGTGTGGGCGATCGCCGAGGGCCGCGCCGCCGCCGCGGCGATCCACCGGTACCTCGGCGTACCCGGGGACCTGCCGGCGCCGGTCGCCGCGAACGCCGCACCGCTCGCCGTACCGCGCTGATCCACGCGGACCGGTCCCGGGATCGCCCGGGGCCGGTCGACCGCGTGCGGCGCAAGGGTTCCCGGCTCAGGCGTCGGGCAGGGCGGCGAGCACCGTGTTGTGCGCCTGCTGGTAGATCACCGAGCTGCGGTAGCTGACGATCTCCCGGCGCCGGCTCAGCCGGTCGACCAGGAACGCGTGCAGGTGCGCCAGGTCCTGCACCGCGACGTGGACCAGGAAGTCGTCGCCGCCCGCCACCACGAACACCGACAACACCTGCGGCAGCCCGGTCACGAACTCCTGGAACCCGTCGATCACGGCGCGGCTCAGCGGCCGGATCTGCACCGCCACGAACGCCTGCACGCCGCGGTTCAGCGCCGGCATGTCGACCTCCGCGTGGTACCCGCGGATCACGCCGCGCTCGTGCAGCGCCCGGACCCGCTCCAGGCAGGTCGACGGGGCGATGCCGAGCCGGCGGGCCAGCTCCCGGTTGGTCTGCCGCCCGTCGCGCTGGAGTTCCTCGACCAGCGCCGAATCACGTTCGTCCATGCCCACCATCATCGCAGGATCCCCGAACCATGTTCGGTATCAGCTCGATCGCACCGGCCGTGTGACTAGCGTTGCGGCGACATCACCGAGCAAGGAGGCGTACGCGATGGCGAAGTTGGGCGCACCCGCCGGCGTCGCGATGTACGTCGGGGCGGTGCTCGGCCCCGGCGTCCTCGCCCTGCCCGCCCTGGCGGTACGCGCCGCCGGCCCGGCCTCGATCCTGTCCTGGGCCGGCCTGCTCGCGGTCAGCGGCCCGATCGCCGCGGCGTTCGCCGCGCTCGGCGCCCGGTACCCCGACGGCGGCGGTGTCGCGAGCTTCGTCCGCCGCGCCCTCGGCCCGCGGGCCGCGGCCGCCGTCGGCTGGTGGTTCTACCTCGTCGTACCCGTGGGCACGGTGGCCGGCGCCGTCGTCGGCGCCCAGTACGTGGGCATCGGCGGGCACGCCGGCACCGTCGTCACCGCGGCGCTGCTGCTGGCCGCCGCGTTCGCCGCGAACGCCGCCGGGCTGCGCCTGTCCGGCGCCGTCCAGACCGTGCTGGTCGGAGTACTCGTCGCGCTGCTCGTCGCGGGCGTGGCGGTGGCCGCGCCGGACGCCCGCGCCGCCAACCTCACCCCGTTCGCGCCGCACGGCGCCGGCTCCGTCCTCGCCGCCACCGGCGTGCTGTTCTTCGGGTTCGTCGGCTGGGAGGCCGGCACCCACCTGTCCGCCGAGTTCCGCGACCCGCGCCGGCAGCTGGCCCGGGTCACCGCCCTCGCGCTCGCCGCGGTCACCGTCCTCTACCTCGGCCTCGCGCTCGCCACCGTCACCGTCCTCGGCCCCGCCGGCGGCCGTACCCCGGTGCCGCTGACGCTGCTGCTCGCCCACGGCATCGGCCCCGCCGCCCGACCCGTCACCGCCGTCGCCGCCGTGCTGCTCAGCTTCGGCGCGATCAACACGTACCTGGCCAGCGCCGCCCGGCTCGGCGCCGCCCTCGCCCGCGACGGCGCCCTGCCCCGCCGCCTCACCGGCACACCCCGCCGCAGCCTCGCGCTGCTCGCCGCACTGACCGCCGCGGTGCTCGCCGCCGACGCGTACCTGCGGCTGCCGCTCGACACGCTGCTGCGCGCGACGACCGCCTGCCTCGCCGCGGTCGTCCTCGCCGGGATGCTCGCCGCCGCCCTGCTCCTGCCCCGGCGCGGCGCCACCTGGTACGGCGCCCTCGTCGGCGGCGCCGCGACGCTCGCCGTACTCGCCGCGACCGGGCCGCTGCTTGCGTACCCGCTGGTCGTGGGGGTGCTCGGCGCGCTGCTGTGCCGGCCCCGGACGCGCGAGCAAACACGGACGCCGGCGGTTGTCGCGCGCCGGTAGGCTGCACCACGCACGAAAGGGGTGGTACGGGTGCGGGCCGAGTGGCGCGAGCACATCGACGAGCTGACCGAGCGGTACCGCACGCTCCGGGCCGGCGTCGCCGACGCGCAGCGCCGCATCGCCGAGCTGACCGCCACCGCCCGCGACGCCGACGGCCGGATCACCGTCACCGTCGACGAACGCGGCAGGCTCACGTCCGTCCAGCTCGACCAGGCCGCGGCCCGGTCGCTGCCGGTCGACGAGCTCGGCGCGCTGATCGTCGCCGCCAGCCAGGCCGCCGCCGCCCAGATCGACGCCCAGCGCGAGGCCCTGCTCACCCCGGTCATCCCGGACGACGTACGTGAGCGCCTGGCCGAGGCCCGCGACGACACCGGCCGCCTCGACGTGACGAGGATCTTCGGCGACCCGCGGGAGCACGCCGGTGAGTGAGCTCGACGTCGACACCGACGCCGTCCGGCGGTACGCGCCGGACCTCGGCTCCGTCGCCGACGACCTGTCCGACGCGCTGACCGCGCTGTCCGACGCGCTGGCCGCCGACGACAAGGCGTGGGGCGGCGACAAGTACGGCGACGCGTTCCACACGCAGTACGCCAAGCCCGCGTCGGCCGCCCACACCGGTACCGACCAGGTCGTCAGCGGCATCCGCCGGATGCGCGACAACCTCACCACCGCCGCGGACAACTACGACGCCACCGAGCATGCCAACACCTTCGGCACCTGACGGGACACCGATGACCGACTGGGCACCCGGCACCGACCTGGAACGGCGACTGGCGGCGGCCGTCGCCGCCGGCGACGTACCCGGCTACGTCCGCCTGCTCACCCGGGCCGAGCTGCTGCTGCCGGTCGACGCGGACGCCGTGCTGGCCGGCGGCCCCGCCGGCTGGGCGACATTCGCCGCGGACGGCGTGACCGTGCTCGCCGCGTACACGTCGGGGGTGGCCATGACCGCCGCGACCCGCGGCACGTTCACCACCTTCCGCAAGCAGAGCCTCGCGGAGCTGCTCGCCGCCTGGCCCGACCCGACCTGGCGGCTCGGCGTCGACGTGAACCTCCCGATCGGCGCCATCCTCACCACCGACGAGGCCCGCACCGCCCTTACCACACCACCGGCGCCGCCCGCGGCGGCCCCTGCCGGCCCACCACCTGACACCGGCGTACCGGGGCCGGCGCAGTTCGCGGCCGCCGACGCCGAGGCGGGCTCGGAGCGGCGCCGCGGCAGCGTCGACCTCGCCGGGTCGGTCATGCAGAAGGTGCTGCCGCCGGGGCAGGTCGGCCGCTACCTCGAAAACGGGTACGACCTGGTCGCCGGCTACGTGCACGACCTCGCCGACGTCGCCCACCTGCGTACCGCCGGCGAGATCGTCACCGGGCTCGCGCTGGCGTACCCCGGGTCGGCGTTCACGCCCGACGACGAGTACGTCTGGGTCGTCCGCTGGCGGCCCGTCGTCACCAGCGTCTTCCGGATCCCCTGGGGCGGCACGGATCCCTCGCACCTGGCGATCTGGGGCGACAAGGGGTGGGTCGTCGAACACCCGCCGTTCAGCGGCGACGGCTTCGTCGCCAACCCGGCCACACCGATCCCCGAATGGAAGGTCGACAGCACCCGGCTGACGTCCGGCGCCGAGCTGTACCGCATCGACCGGCACGGCACCGCCGACCTCGCCGCCGTCTACCTGTCGTCCACCGCGAGCTGGCACCGCACCGCCGGAGGCGCGTCATGATCCGCGAAGGATTCCACCTCGTCTGGCGCGACGCCATCTACCCGGCCAACACCGACGGCACCCGCCTGTTCATCTACACCGACACCCCCACCGACGGGTTCTTCCGCACCGCCCCCGGCCGGTACGAGCGCGACGTCACCGCCGAGGACGTCAGCGGTGCGTACGTCTCGACCGTCGGGACCTGGCACGGCGTACCCGTCAAGGCCCTTCACGACGACGGCGACCGCATCCTCGTCGAGTACACCGGCGGCCGCGCCCCCGTCGCCGAAACCCTTGGCATGGAACGCGTCGACAGGGGCGTCTACCAGACCTGGACCACCCGCGGCGAGATCCCCGACCTGCACGAAGTAGCCATCGGCTGACCGCGGGCGCCGCCCGCCAGGCTCCCGGGCGCTGGCCGCAGGCCGAGCCCTGGCTCGTCGACCCGCCGGCCGACGGACACCCGAGCGCGCCGCTGACCAAACAGTGGCCGAGGCTGGTGGGCTGCCGATCCGCTCAGTTGTTGGCCAGTTCGCCAAGCATCGCGGACCTGCGTACGTCCGAGGTGAACGCCGCCCGGATCGCCTTGCGGGTGAAGCCGGCGAGCTGCTCGACACTCATGCCGAGCCCGGCCGCCGTGAATGACGATCGCCAGCGCCCCGGTGCGCAGGACCGGATGGTCGGCACGCACCTGATGCTCGGCGCGCCGGAACATCGACATGAAGCCGTCGCGGGTGACGACCGCACCGCCGCAGCGAATCTCGCGGCGCTCACGACGTCGCCGCGGCAAGGCGACGGCGTCCTCCCCGAGCGCGGCGCCGTGCTTGCCGACACCGTCGCGAACAACGAGCGCGTCAGGAAACTCTTCAGGGGCTGGCGTCGGCGCGAGACCAGTCGTTCCTCGGGCGGGTCAGCTCACCGGTACTCCGAACTCGTCTTCACGAACACCGACGACTCGCGGTTCGTTCTCTACCCGATGTCGCATCCCATGCATGGCCGGAGCTGAGCCAACCTAGGTCGGTCCGTGCCATCGACCGAAGTGGTACACCGCGTAGAGGACCTCGTGCCCGTCCCGCCCGATCCGCCACATCTCCGCGCCGTTCCGCAAAGGTATGCCGCCCCTCTGGTCCTCCGGATTCGCCGCCTTGAGCTCGGGAGCTCCGTCCGTGTACTCGGCGCTGAAACCGGAACCCGAGAAGGGCGCCTCGATCGACACCGCACGTCGCGAAGGACCGGCACCGTCCGGGCGAGAGTTCGCCGCGAGGCGCGGTGAACTGGGGATCGCCACTCGGTCGCTGGCGGCGTGTTCGGTGAGCGTCATCCGGATGGCGAAGACGTCGTCCTGCTGGAACCTGAAGCCGGTCTTCTCGTAGTCCAGGCGGAGTGCCCTGATGATCGCGCTCGGAGACCTGAGATGCACGACGTCGACGAGCTTGGTGACGAAGCCGGTGACCGTCGTGTAGCGACCTTTGACGTATCGTTCGATGTCGCCGCCGGGCACGATCTTCTGGCTCACCCGATGCGTACCCTCGGTGTCGCCGGGAACCAGGAGTCTCGACTCACCCCGGATGCCGGCAAGCGCCTGTGCCTCGCTTTCGGTGAGGCGTTCGAACTCCCATTCGCGCCCCTCCGGTACCTCGGTGTCGACCTTGGACCGCGCGTCCTTGAACAGGTCTTCCGAGGTGTGGCCGTCGCGCGGCGGGAAGTACCTGTGCATGAAGGTCCTGAGGCGGGCGGCGAAGCCCTTGCCCGCGCAACGCGGGTCGGTGGCGCGGAAGTCGACGCGGTGCCAGCCGGCGCCGTCGTCCAGGCGTACCCACTCGTGACCGTTGTGGTGGACGGTGTCGACGCCGTGCGGGGGCTCGGGAAAGCCGGGCCGGTGCGGGTCGTATCCGAGGCCGTCGCTGCCGTGTGCGGGTCGCTCCGCGGGCAGGGCCTGCGGGAGTGGCCGGTCCGGCGTCGGCAGGTCGGTGCGGTACCGGACCTCCTCCGCCTCGGTGGGCCGCGGGCGCCACGGGGCGCGTCGCTCGGAACCCGGGGCGACTCCTCCCGGCTCGTCGGGCCGGCGCCCACCGGACCCGGCCGCGACGGCCGCGTTGTCGCCGGTGCCCGCCCGCTCGGCGGTACCCCGCGGCGCCGTGCCGTCGGCCCGCTGCCCGGCACCGTCATGCGGCGCGCGGCCGCTGTCGCCAGGCCCGGTCCGCGCCGACGCGCCGTGTTCCTCGCCGGCCCGGTCGTCGGGACGACCACTCCGCGACTCGTCGGCCGCCCCGCCGGCTCGGACGCCCCGCGCCTCGTCGGTCGCGCCGCCGCCGTTCCGATCGCCTCGCGCCTCCTCGGTGACGCCGCTTGCCCGACCGCCCCGCGTATCCCCGTCCGTGCCGTGAGCCCGGCCGGCGTCACGCGTTCGGCCGGCCGCGTCGCCCTCGCGGTCATGACGCGTCGTGTCGGCCACCCGGGCATGAGACGTCTCGACGCTCGGCGGGTCATGACGGGTCTCTCCGGTCGCCCGATCGTGTCGCGTCTCTCCGGTGGCGCGGTTGTGTTGCGTCTCCGCGGTGGCGCGGTCGGGTCGCGACGCCTCGGTCCCGACGTTCGCTCGGCCCTCCGGTGCCGCCGCGGTCGCGGGGCTCGTCCGGCCCTCGCGTACCGCGCTGCCGTCGACAGCCGCTCGGCCCCTGTCGTCACCCCCGATGGCATGGGTGAGGGCCCCGTCGGATGTCCGTGCGCCGGCGCTCGACCGCACCGCGTCGCCGCCCGCGGTACGCCGCGCATCACCGGCGTCGCCCCGGGCACGGCCCGGCGCCGGCGCAGCGACCTCCCCGTCGTCAGGGGACCGGACGGCGTGAGCGTTCGCCGCGGGTTCGGGGGAGTGGGTACCGACCGTGGACCGGAGATCCGGGCCGGCCTCGGCGTCCGCGGCCACCGGTCTGTCCGATGTGGACGGGGTCGCCGCGGCGAGGTCGGTACCCGCGTCAGGGACGGCGACGTGCTCCCCGCCCGGCGTCGACCAGCGGTACTGCTCGACCGTCTCCCGGCCGTACCCGACGGCGCCGCCGAACGCGCCCGACGTCGCCCCCTGCGCGGCGTCCTGCCACGCGGGCAGCTCGCCGCCGAACAGCGGTGACGCGGCACCCGACACCGCACCCGTCGCCGCGCCCTTGACCGACTGGCCGAACAAGGTGTCGGGGAAGACCCTGCTGCCCAGGCCGGTCTCGCCGAACCTGTCCGCGCCGAACCCGGCCGCCGCGTCGACCGCCGCGCCACCGACGGCCTGACCGGTCCGGGCGAAGTTCCACCCGCCGTTCTCGTGGCCGTCGGCGAGCATCGCGGTCTGCGCGACGAGGTCGGGCGCCACGCCCTTGCCGAACTCCTTGGCCGCGCCCAGCGCCAGCTCCCGTACGCCCGTGGCCGCCGCCTTCTCCACCGCGCGCGCCGCGATCCGCTCCACCACCTGCCCGGCGATCTCACGGATCGCGAGCTGGGTGATCGCCTCCTCCCCGACGATCTCGGCGAGCGTCGCGCCCAACGTCTCCACCGCCAGCGCCAGCATGACGATGATGTCGATGGCCAGAATGATCAGCATGACGAGGAACGTGTACTTCGCGTACTCGATCTCCTCGGCCGTGCCCTCGCACAGCTTGGCGAGCGCCCCGCACGCCTCCGTCAGCTCCGTCATGTACGCCTCACCGCCGCCCGCGTACGCCGACCACGCCCGGTCGAACCGGACGCCGTCCGCCGAGTCCAGCGCGGTGAGGATCCGCCCGACCGCCGCGTCCCCGTCGCTGCCCGCCGTGCCGACCGCGGTACCCAGACCGCGCCACGCGTCCGCCATCCGGCGCATCGCGTCCTCGTCGCCCTCCGGCCAGTCCGTCCCCACCACCCAGTGCAGCCACCCCAGCCACTCCGGCAGCTCCATCCCCATGGGTGCCCCTTTCCGGGCAGGCATCACCGACTTCCGTACCGCGGTTCCTCGACGCCGGGACCGTCCCTTGTGGACGGTCTCCGCCCTATACCGCGCTGCTGCGCGCCCGGCGGCGGCTCAGCAGTACGACGATGATCACCGCGGCGACGAGGACCACGACGCCGAGCACGATCCACGGCACGGCGTTTCCACCGCCGGTGTCGCTGGCCGATCCCGCGGCGTGCCCGCCGTCCGAGGTGGTGGGGGAGGGCGCCGCGGGTTCGCCGAGGGGGTTGGCGTGGACTGTCGGCACGTCGGCGGTCAGTGCCTTCACCGGGTCGACGATGCCGTACCCGTACTGGTCGTTGCGGCCCGCCGCGCCCTTGTGGTCGGCGGTACGGATCAGCCGGTTGACCACGTTCGCCGCGTCCAGGTCCGGGTACTTCGCCCGTACCAGCGCGGCCACCCCGGCCACGATCGCGGTCGCGTTGCTCGTCCCGTCCGACGTCTTGTACCCGCTCGGCTCGGCATCCCCCGCACGGCCCAAGGTGTCGGGCGACACGATGTCGGTCGCCGGAGCGGCAAGCGCCATCTGCCGGCCGGTCGTGCCACCTGTCCAGGCCGTACCCGACCTGGTGGAGCCGCCGACGGCCACGACGCCCGGCAGACTCGCGGGCGTCACGACATGCCGGGCGTCGGGGACGTTGCCCGTCGCCGCGACGACGACGACGTCGTGCTCCTCCGCGTAGGCGACCGCGTTCTCGATGGCCGTGAGATCCGTGGACATCACCGCGTGGTCGCTTCCGAGGGAGACACTGGCGACCTTCGCCCCGTGATCGGTCGCCCAGCGCAGGCCATCGGCGATCGCGCGGAACGACGGACCGGGTGCGACCTTCTCGGTCAGCATGCAGATCGGCATGACCTTCGCGCCGGGTGCGACACCGAGTGCATGGTCAGGGCCACCGCCCTTCGCCGCGATGAGCCCAGCCATCGCCGTGCCGTGACCATCCAGATCCTCGTTCGGCTTCTGGACGCTGTCGAGTCCGCCAACGCAGGCACCCGACGTGACCTGGCCGCGGAGGTCAGGGTGAGCGCCGTCGACCCCCGAATCGATCACGGCAACTGTCACGCCCCTTCCTGTCGTGATTGCCTGGGCCTGCGGTATCCGCAGCGCATCCAGATACCACTCGCGAGGCCGTACTGCCGTGGCCGAGGCGGGAACACTCGTGACGACCAACATGGCGCCAGCGGTGAGGACGGGGATTCCCAGTCGCGCCAACCGAAGTAGGGGATGTGTGCTGGATCCGATCACGGCGCCACCCTATTCGACGAGTCCGGTGAACTGGTCTTCCCAACGAGGGCCCCAGATGTCCTCGTCGTCTTCCCTGAGCCAGGTCTGACGCTCCTCAGGGTCTTTCTTTCCGGCACCGGAACCGTTGTGCGGAATCATGCCGACGCCGCTCGCGCCTCCAGGCTCCCTGCGAAGCACTGCGCCGGGCGAAAGTCCTGGGCTCGGTACGCGCGGTCCAGTCGGGCCGCCAGTCGATGGCGTGTTCCACCAACGGTTTCCGGTCGTCGTCACCGGAACACTGGTCGCCCCGTTGCCCCACGAGGCGGGGTCTGGCAGACCGGCACCCGCAGCGCCTCCGCCGTTTCTGACTCCGCCTGGGCCAGTGCGTTGATCCAGTCTGGTCTCGACGGGATCGCTGGTGCCGGCGAGGTCCGTGCCGGAAGGAACGGTCGGGCGATTGGTCTCGGGCGGCCCAAGAACCTCATGCGGGGGGAGCGCATGAGGCAGTGCACCAGCACTTGTCGGTACCGTGCCTCCGACCGGCGGGGGCAGAGCCCCGGTCGACGGGCCGGCCGTGTCTACTCCGGCTCCGCCAGGTGTACCGGTGCCTGAAGGAGCCGGCCGGGCAGCCGGAGTCGGCTGGACCTCCCACTCCAACTTCGTACGTCCAGGGACACTCGAATGCGCGGCCGAGTAGTCGTTGAGGAGCTTGTCCTCGGCGTTGGTGGCCGCCTTTTGATACGCGGTGTACCAGCGGGCGACCTCAGCAAAGTACTTACCGTTCGGGTCGGCCCGGTAGTCACGCGTGACCGTGTCGCGATCGGCCGGTGAGTTCGCTGCCTGGCCGTCGACGCCGGATCGCTCGTACTTGCCGCTGCTGCCCCTGATCCTTGCACCCGCGACGATCTCGTCGTACGCCTTCCGTTGGAACGCATAGTCCGAGTACGCCGAGCGGTCCTTGTCGTAGTCGTCGTACAGGCCGCCGCCGCTGGTGTCGGCGCCGCCGGCGGGCAGGCTCGGTCCTCCACCGCCGAACAGCGGAATTGGTATCGCGCCGATCGCGTCGCGTACCGACTGGGCGCAACTGCCGAGGAGAGTCGGCATCTCGCCGTAGTTGTTGTGCACCGCGAGCATGTTGGCGCCGATCTTCTTGAGGGCAGCCTGGCATGCGTCGGCGGCCTCGCCGTTCCAGTCGGAAAGGTGCTCCACCCAGATGGCCAGGACCGACTTCTTGTGCTCGTCGACGCCGGCGACGTAGGTGTGCCAGAGCTTGGACATGTCGGTGAGGACGTCGCCGCGGGCGGCAAGGGTCACGCGGCGCACCGGGCGTTCCCAGGTGGCGCTGCTCGCGTCGTTGTCGGAGGAGACCGCCGTCTTCATCGCCGCCTCCTAGGCCTTGTCCCGTGGGGTACGGCCGGCGAGGAACCCCTGCATGAGGTTCTTCGTGAGGTTGGTGTTGGTGCCCTCATTGGCCTCGTAGAAGTCGGCGGCGGCGTCCAGCGCGTCGGCCATCCGCGTCAGCTCACCGAGCACCTCGATTCCGTCGGTGATGGCGTCGGCGCGGGCGTCGTCGACCCGGGCCATCAGACGGTCGGCCTCGTGGAACCGGCCGAACGGATTGAGCCAGTCCGACGTGGCGCCGGCGGGAACCTTCTTGTCCTCGGCGGTGGACTTGTCGTAGTCCTTGCCGCGGATGCGCTTCGCGCGCTCGGCGGCGATCTCGTCGAGGCGTACGGCGGAGTAGGGACCCATGCTTTGCCGGAACGTCGTCAGGACGTCGTCGTGGAAGCTCCTGGCTCGTTTTCGCAGGGCGTTCGCGGCGTCACGGAGGTCGTACGGATCCACTTGTTGCTTCGTGCTGGACGGCCGGCCGTCTCCCATGGCTTCCTCCCCGTGGCCATGCATGGTCGGGGAGGAACCTAGCGCAACGGGGCAAACACGCTAGTCAGCGGTTGAGGGCGTAGATGCCGCCGATGATGAGGCCGCAGACGATGGCGGCGATGGTCCAGCCGCGGGCGCGGCCGATCTGCCGCTCGAACTCGTACGCGTCGCCACGGTCGCGGGCGCTCATCGCGAGCGCGGAGAAGACGATGCCGACGACGCCGAAGGGCATGCAGCAGCAGAGTGTTGCGGCGATGGACAGGCCGAGCCACAGGCCGGGGGAGTCGCCGCCGCCGGGCGGGTAGTCGCCGAAGCCGTCGTTCATGACCACCGTCCCCGGGATCGGTGCCGTCGTCGCGCGTCAGCGTACTGAGATCGCGCCACACGGGTCCGGATCATCCGTTTCGGGCGGTGTGGGCCGCAGTGACCCGGTCGTGATCCGGCGGGTACGACGGGGTGGGTGCGGTGGGATCTTCGGCGTACCCGGGATGTTGCCGGGGGATTTCCGGTGGCTGTCGGATGTCCACAAAGTTACGGCGTTTCGGCTGTTCGTGGAGGGTGGGACGGGCGCCACAGTCGCGGCGGGGGCAGGTATAGCCTGACGGACGTGACACGTCGAGCGAAGATCGTTTGTACCATCGGGCCGGCCACCGCGACGCCGGAGCGGATGCGGGGGCTGGTCGAGGCCGGCATGGACGTGGCGCGGCTGAACTTCAGCCACGGCACCCACGCCGACCACGAGGCCGTGTATCACACGGTGCGTGAGGCCGCCGCCGCCACCGGGCGCGCCGTCGGCATCCTCGCCGACTTCCAGGGCCCGAAGATCCGACTCGGCACGTTCGCCGAGGGCAAGGCGCAGTGGAACACCGGCGACACCGTCGTCATCACGTCCGACGACGTCGAGGGCACCGCGGAGCGGGTGTCGGTGACGTACAAGAGGCTGCCGTCGGAGGTGCGCTTCGGTGACCGGCTGCTCGTCGACGACGGGAAGCTGGCGCTGGAGGTCACGGACGTCACGGGCAACGACATCACCTGCCTGGTGGTGGAAGGCGGCCCGGTCTCCAACAACAAGGGCCTCTCTCTGCCGAACGTGGCGATCAGCGTCCCGGCGCTGAGCGAGAAGGACGCCGACGACCTGCGGTTCGCGCTGGGTCTCGGGGTCGACCTGGTCGCGTTGTCGTTCGTGCGCTCGGCCGACGACATCAAGCCGGCGCACGAGATCATGGACGAGCTGGGCAACCGCGTCCCGATCATCGCGAAGATCGAGAAGCCGGAGGCGGTGGACCGCCTCGACGCGATCGTCGACGCGTTCGACGGCCTGATGGTGGCGCGCGGCGACCTGGGTGTGGAGCTGCCGCTGGAGCGGGTACCGATGGTGCAGAAGCACGCGGTGCAGCTCTGCCGGGAGAACGCGAAGCCCGTCATCGTCGCGACCCAGATGCTCGACTCCATGATCGAGAACTCGCGCCCGACCCGCGCGGAGACCTCCGACGTCGCCAACGCGGTACTCGACGGGGCCGACGCGGTGATGCTGTCCGCCGAGACGTCCGTCGGCCGGTACCCGGTGCTGACCGTGCGCACCATGGCCCGCATCGTGGAGTACGCGGAGTCCGGCGAGTTCACCTGCCCGGGCCTGCAGCACGACCCGCGTACGCAGGGCGGCGCGATCACCGCGGCCGCCGCGCACACCGCCGAGGTCACCGGCGCGAAGGCGCTCGTGGCGTTCAGCCAGACCGGCGACACCGTGCGGCGGCTCGCCCGGCTGCACTCGCCGCTGCCGCTGCTGGCGTTCACGCCGGACGAGAAGGTACGCCGGCAGCTCGCGCTGTGCTGGGGTGTCGAGACGTTCCTGGTGCCGTTCGTGCACCACACCGACGACATGTTCCGCCAGGTCGACCACGCCCTGCAGGACGTGGGGCACGGCCAGGCCGGCGACTCCGTCGTCATCGTCGCGGGGACGCCCGCCGGTACCCCGGGTTCCACGAACACGCTGCGGGTGCACCGGCTCGGCTCGCTCGCCGACAGCGCCTGAGCCGTGGCGACCGAGCACGACCCCGCGCCGGGCGGACCGACCGGCGCGGGTGGCGCCGGCGGTGGGCGTTCCGGGCCGGCGGAGCCGGCCGGTGCCGGGCCCGCGCCGCTGTCCGGGCAGGCCGCGGTGGACAACCTGGTCGGCCTGCTCGACCTGGAACCCATCGAGGTCAACATCTTCCGCGGGCGCAGCCCCGAGGTGGGGCCGCAGCGGGTGTTCGGCGGGCAGGTCGCCGGCCAGGCGCTCGTCGCCGCCGGCCGTACCGTCGACCCGGCCCGGCGGGTCCACTCGCTGCACGGCTACTTCGTGCGCCCCGGTGACTCGACCGTGCCGATCGTCTACTCGGTCGAGGTGATCCGCGACGGCGGCTCCTTCTCGGTACGCCGGGTCACCGCGATCCAGCACGGCAAGTCGATCTTCTTCATGTCCGCGTCGTTCCACACGCCGGAGCGGGGGCTCGACCACCAGACCGAGATGCCCTCCGACGTACCGCCGCCGGAGCAGGTGCCGACGCTGACCGAGCGGCTCGCCCGCTACCCGGAGCGGCTCGGCATCTGGGCGCGCGTCCCGCAGTCCATCGACGTGCGGTACGTCGGCGAGCCCGGCTGGGTGCCCAGCGGCGACCGGCCCGCCTCGCCGCACCAGCGGGTGTGGATGCGCATCGCCGGCCAGTTGCCGGACAGCCCGCTGATCCAGGCCTGCGCCCTCACGTACGCGAGCGACCTGACCCTGCTCGACTCCGTACTGTCCTGGCACGGCGAGGTCTGGGGTCCGGAGGGTTTCGCCGGTGCGAGCCTGGACCACGCCGTGTGGTTCCACCGGCCGTTCCGCGCCGACGACTGGTTCCTGTACGACTGCGAGAGCCCGTCCGCCGCCGACGGCCGGGGCCTGGCCACCGGCCGCATCTTCGCCGCGGACGGCCGGCACGTCGCCACCGTCGTCCAGGAGGGCCTGCTCCGCCGCGTCGGCGGGTGATCACGCCCGGCGATCGGGTGAACCGGACGCCGGGGATGTCGGCGTCGCTTGCGGGCGCACGCGTTCCCGCGGTACGGGTTTCCTGATATAAGGATCATCATTCGCGCCCCCGTTCCTGCGAAGGTGATCCGTGTCCACCGGCTACGTCTACCACCCGTTGTTCGCCTGGCACGACACCGGCACCACCACCGGTGTGTTCCAGCCGGATCCCCGGCTCGGCATCCAGCCGTACCGGCATTTCGAGAATCCGGACACGAAGCGCCGGATCCACGAACTGATCGAGGTGTCCGGGGTGCTCGACGAGCTGGTGCGGATCGCGCCGACGCCGATCGCCGAAGAGGAAATACTCCGGGTACACACGCCGCGGCACATCGCACACCTGAAAGCGCAGAGCGAACTGCCGCGCGGCGGTGACGCCGGGGACGGCTTCAGCCCGTTCGGCCGCGGCGCGTACGAGATCGCGCTGCTGTCGGCCGGTGGCGTGGCGGCGGCCGTCGACGCCACCGTCGGCGGCACCGTCGACAACGCGTACGCGCTGGTCAGGCCACCCGGCCACCACGCCGAAGCTGACCTCGGCATGGGTTTCTGCATGCTGAACAACGTGGCGATCGCGGTCCGACACGCGCAGCACGTGCTCGGCCTGCGACGCGTCGCCGTGATCGACTGGGACGTCCACCACGGCAACGGCACGCAGCACATCTTCGAGTCCGACCCCGACGTCCTGACCATCTCGCTGCACCAGTCGAACAATTTCCCGCCGAACTCCGGGCTGCTCGAAGAACGCGGCGTCGACGCCGGGTTCGGCAGCGCACTCAACATTCCACTGCCGCCCGCCACCGGTGACGAGGGATATCTGCACGCGATGGACGAGGTCGTCGCCCCGGCGATACGACGATTCGCGCCGGAACTGATTCTCGTGTCCTGCGGATTCGACGCCAACGCGCTCGACCCTCTCGCCCGGCAGGCCGTCACCTCGGTCGGTTTCGCGAAACTCACCGAACGCGTTCTCGCTCTCGCCGACTCGCCGTCGTGCGGTGGCCGGGTCGTCATGGCGCACGAGGGCGGGTACAGCCCGGAGCAGGTGCCGTTCTGCGGCCTCGCCGTCGTCAAGACCCTCGCCGGCCTGCCGTACTCCGGCGACGAGGATCCCTTCCACCCGATCGTCGCCGGCTACGACGGCATCGATCTCCAGCCGCAGCAGCGCGCCGTCGTCGCCGCGGCCGCCACGTTCGTCCCCGACGTCCCCGACTGACCCGCCCGCTGGTGTGGCTGTCGGCAACGCGACAGTCACGCATCGGACATTCCGCCCGTATTCTGGATCTCCGATTCATTGACCACAGTCGATGAGGAGGGCCGCCGGCCGGGTGGGGTACGGCGACTACGGCGTGGTCCATCCCGTGCCGCCACGCACCGGGCCGTCGCGTACGCGGCCGGTGCCGCCCGATCCGTACTTCTTCTACAGCACGCCGTCGACATACCTGTTCCGGACCCGCGCCGTACGCCGTGGGGCGAGCCGCTGGCCGGTTCGGTACGACGACCTGGGCGACGCGTACGGCCAGCTCGCCCGGGAACTGCTCGTCCGCCGGCCCGCCGGCGCCGTCACGGACTCGTGGGGCGACGACCGACTGCGCGCCTACGCCGGCGGCACCGCCCGCAGCAACGACGCGACCGACTGGATCGCCGCGTCGATGTCCCACCACCTTGCCCAACTGGCGAGTGCCGCCGGGCCTACTTCAGGAGGGTGAGGTAGTGCTGGGCTGCGGTGGTGGCGGCCTTGCGGGCCTCGTCGTACGACATGCCGTGGCCGTGCAGGGTGCGGCCGGTGCGGGGCTTGTCGTAGACGGCGGCGCGGTACTCGACCTCGACGACCACGTTCCGGGCGCGGGCGACGACCTTGCCGCCGGTCAGCGGGTACGTGAGGGCGTCGGCCTCGGTCTTGCCGGAGATGATCGGCCCGGCGACGGCCGCCGCGAACGCCTCGTCGCCGAGCTTCGGCAGCTTCTGCACGTTGCCCTCGTCGCCGCCGTTCTCGCTCTCGTCCCCCGCGTAGTCGAGGTCCTCCTGGTACCCGCGGTGCGCGGTGTCGGCGCTGTCGGCCAACGTCAGCGTCACGTCCAGCGAGACGCCCTTGGCGGTGGTGAGTGACTGCCACTGGCAGAGCTGCTGCTGCGTCGACGAGTTCGAGCCGTCGGGCTTGACGCCCTTCGCGCGCTTCGGCAGTGCGCCGCCGATCTGGCAGGCGTCCGGCAGTTTCGCGTACACCGGCTTGCCGGTCGGCGACGGGCTGCCGCTCGGCGAGGTCGACGGGGTCGCCGATGTGGCGGAGTGGTGCGCCGGCGTACCGCGGGACAGTGTCGCGACGAGGACGAGCCCGCCCGTCACCAGCCCGCCGACCAGCACCACGACCACGATCACAACGACGGGTACCACCCAGCCGCGCCGTTTCGGCGGGTACCCGGGCGGCGGCATCCCCGGCGCACCGAACGCCTGCGGCGGCCCGTAGCCCGGTGGCGGTCCGGCGGGGCCGGGTGGACCACCCGGAGCGGGCGGCCCGTACGCCGGGCCGGGCGGGCCGCCGGGAGTGGGCGGACCGGCCGGGTACTGCGGCGGGCCGGGCGTCGGCCCGGTGGTCTGGTCGAACGACGGAAACGGGCTTGCCTCGTCCGGCCATCCGGGCTCGTTGCTCATGGGGCCTCATTCTGGCGGTGCCGAGGACGGGCCGTCGTCCCCGGCCCGGCCGGCGGCGGGTGGGGACCGTCGGGGAGAATCGGGCGGCGGGGGAGGGATCGCTGTGCGGATCGGACTGCTCGGGCCGCTGGAGGTGTGCGACGGGGGCGCGGACGTCGCCGTCCCCGGCGCGCGGCTGCGCGCGCTTCTCGCCCTGCTCGCGCTGCAGCCGGGCCGGCCGGTCGCCGTCGACCGGATCGTGTCCGGGCTGTGGGGTGCCGACGCGCCGGCCGGCGCGGCCAACGCGCTGCAGTCACTGGTGTCCCGGCTGCGCCGGGTCGTACCCGCGGCGATCCGGTCACTGCCCGCCGGGTACCAGGTGGATGTGGCGGCGAGCGACGTCGACACGGAGCGGTTCGCCGAGCGGGTCGCCGCTGGGCGCGGCAGGCTGTCCGCCGGGGATCCGCTCGGCGCGGCGGCCGAGCTGCGGGACGCGCTGGCGCTGTGGCGGGGTCCGGCTCTGGTCGACGTGAGCGCGCCGTTCGCCGCACCGGTCGCCACCCGGCTCGCCGCCGAGCGGCTGGCGGCGACCGGTGACCTGGCCGAGGCGTACCTGGCGGGCGGGTCGCCGGAGGAGGCCGCGCTGACCGTCACCGGCCCCGCCGCGGAGCATCCGATGGACGAGCGGTTGTGCGCGCTCGCCGTCCGCGCGCTGTACGCGGCGGGCCGGCAGGCCGACGCGCTCGCCGCGTACCAGGCGACGCGGCGGGCGCTCGCCGACGAGCTGGGCATCGACCCGTCCGCCGAGCTGGCCGCCGTGCACCTGACGGTGCTGCGCGGCGAGCCGAGCGCCGACGCCGCGGCCCGCTCCGGCGCCACCAACCTGCGTACCGCCGTGTCCAGCTTCATCGGCCGCGACCGGGAGATCCGGGAGATCCGCAAGCTGCTCGCCGACACCCGGCTCGTCACCCTCGTCGGCCCCGGCGGCACCGGCAAGACCCGGCTCGCCGGCGAGGCCGCGTCCGGCCTGCTCGACCGGTACCCCGACGGCGTGTGGCTGGTGGAGCTCGCGCCGGTCAGCGACCCGGTCGACGTGCCGCACGCGGTGTTCGCGGCGCTCGGCGCGACCGCGCCGACGATCCCCGCCACCACGCACAACACCGGGCCCGCCATCCGCGACCGGGCCGAACAGCTGCGTGCCCTGCTCGCCGACCGGCACCTGCTGCTCGTCCTCGACAACTGCGAACACGTCATCGACGCCGCGGCGCAGCTCGCCGACACCGTCCTCGCGCACTGCCCCGGCGTACGGGTGCTCGCCACCAGCCGGGCACCGCTCGGCATCACCGGCGAGAAGCTGTACCCGGTGCCGGCGCTGGAGCTGCCCGCCGAGGGCGCCGACGCCGACACCGCCGGTACGACCGCCGCGGTACGGCTGCTTGTGGACCGGGCCGCCGCCGTCCGGCCCGGGTTCGCCGTCGACGACGGCAACGTCGCCGCGGTCACCCAGATCTGCCGCCGCCTCGACGGCGCGCCCCTCGCCCTCGAACTCGCCGCCGCCCGCCTGCGTACCCTCACCGCCGCGCAGGTCGCCGAGCGGCTCGATGACAGGTTCCGGCTGCTCACCGCCGGGGACCGGACCGCGCCGGGCCGGCACCAGACGCTCCAGGCCGTCGTCTCGTGGAGCTGGGACCTGCTCGACGAGCCGCAGCGTGCGCTGGCCCGGCGGCTGTCCGTGTTCGCCGGTGGGGCCAGCCTCGACGCGCTCGACGCGGTCTGCGCCGGCGGCCCGCTGCCCGTCGACGCCGTCCTCGACGCCCTCACCGGCCTCGTCGACCAGTCCCTCGTCGACGCCGGTGAGGACGGCCGCTACCGGATGCTCGAAACCCTCCGCGCGTACGGCGCCGATCGGCTCGCCGAGGCCGGCGAGACCACCGCGGTACGCGCCGCGCACGTTGCCCACCACCTCCGTCTCGCCGAGCGGCTCGAACCGCTGCTGCGCACCGCACAGCAGGACACCGCGATGTCCGGGCTGACCGCCGAGTACGACAACCTCGTCACCGCCCTGCGGTACGCGGTCGACGCCGGCGACGCCGAGTCGGCGCTGCGGCTCGGCGCCGCCCAACTCTGGTACTCGTTCCTCCTCGGGTACGCCGGCGACGTCACGAGATGGCTGCGCGAGGTCATGTCGGTCGCGCCGGACGAGCCGCCCGCCGGTCTCGCCGCGGCGTACGCGCTGTGCTACCTAGGCTCGGAGCTGGAGTCCGTCGGGGAGTACGTCAACCAGCCCGAGCGGGTCCGTCGCAAGGTCGAACGCTTCGAACGACTCGCCGACACCGCGCGCGCCGAGGGCCCGTTGCCGCCGGTGCTCGCCCTCGCCCGCTGCTTCCCGGCCATGCTCGCCGGCGACCACCAGGCCTCCCGCGACCTCCTCACCGAGCTGGTCGACGGGCCCGACCGGTGGACCGCCGCCGCGGCCCGGATGCTGCGCGCCAACCTGGCTCGCGGGGTCACCGGCAGCCGCGACGACGCCGGCACCGACGCCGAACGCGCCGTCGCCGCGTTCCGCGACATCGGCGAACAGTGGGGCCTGTCCGCCGCGCTCGTCGGGTACGGCGAACACCTCGTCGCCGTCGGCGACCTGGACCGCGCCGCCGACGTCCTCGCCGAGGCGTGGGACGTCGCCCGCCACTTCATGCCGCCCAGCGAACAGCCCGGCTTCCTCGTCCGTCTCGCCGGCATCCGGGTACGCGCCGGCGACGTCGACACCGCCGAACGCGAACTCGCCGAAGCCGCCGCCCTGCGCGCCAGCCTGCCGCCGGGCGAAAGGCGACGCGGCCCGGACTGGTGGTTCCAGCCCGAGATGGTCGCCGCCGAGGTGCACCGCGCCCGCGGCCGGTACGACGACGCCCGCGACTCGTTCCGCCGGATCCAGCGCTGGGCGGACCAGAAGCAGGGCACCCGGCCACCCCAGGTCGCCGCGTACGCGCTCAACGGGCTCGCCCGCGTCGAGCTCGACGCCGGCCGCCCCGACACCGCGGAAACCCTGGTGTACCAAGGGATGCGCCGGCTCGCCTCCAGCCGCGACCTGCCGCTGCTGATCTACCTGGTGGAGACGCTCGTGCTCGCCGCCGGCGACCGCGACCCGCGCCGCACGGCCGTCCTCGCCGGCTGCCTCGGCGCCCTCTCCACCCCGCACATCCGCCGCGAACCCGCGGTACGCGACGCCGTCGACGCCGCACGCGCCGCCCTCGGCCCCGACGAGTACGCCCGCGCCACGGAACACGGCGCGGGCCTCGACTTCGTCGGCGTCTACGACTACCTGGACGTGCCGGTCAAGCGCTGATCACACCTTCCGCCGGTACGCCCAGATCGCCAGCGGCGCGAACACCACCGTCAGCGCGACCGTCCACGCCAGCGACCACCACACCGACGAGCCCAGCGGCGTACCGGTCATCAGGCCGCGCACCGCCGTCGACAGGTGCGACACGGGGTTCACCTTCGCCCACGCCTGCAGCCAGCCCGGCATCGTCTCCGTCTTCACGAGCACGTTGCTGCCGAACGTGATCGGGAACATCAACACACCCGAGAACAGCTGCACCGTCGTCGCCGACTTCGCCAGCAGCCCGATCAGCATCGACACCCACGACAGGCCCACGCCGAACAGCACCACCAGCAGCAGACCGGCCACAGTGGACAGTGGATCGGTGTGGATCCGGAAACCCAGGATCAGACCGAAGCCGAGCAGGATCACCAGCGACGCCGCGAACCGCACCAGGTCCCCGATCGCGCGCCCCACCAGCGGTGCCGACCGGGCGATCGGCAGGCTCCGCAGCCGGTCGAACACCCCGTTGGTGATGTCCTGGTTCAGCCCGGCGCCCGTCGCCATGATCGAGAACACCCCGGACTGCGCGATCAACCCCGGCAACGCGTACTCCAGGTACGAGTCGCTGTTGCCGGCGATCGCGCCGCCGAACACGTACACGAACAGCACGATGAAGATCAACGGCTGGATGACGAACCCGGCCAGCTCGCCCGGGTTCGACTTGAGCTGCACGAGGTTGCGCCACGCCAGCGTCAGGCTGTGCCGCGCCGCCTGAAGCGGCGACACCCGGTGCGCGATCGTCGCCTCGGTCACGACACCCTCCTCATCCCACCGTTGCCGTTCCCGTCCTCCGCCGCGTGCCCCGTCAACGACAGGAACACGTCGTCCAGACTCGGCAGCCGCAACGCCAGCTCCACCACCGGAATCCCCGCCTCGTCCAGCCGGCGCAGCACCGCCGCCGGTACCGCCGGATCACTCACCGGCGCCGACAACCGCTGCCCGCGTACCGTCGGCGACACCCCGGTCAACTCCGCCACCACCGCCGCCACCCGGTCCACCGACTCCGGATCCGTCGGCCGGATCTCCAGCGTCTGCCCGCCAGTCTTCGCCTTCAGCTCGTCCGGCGAACCCGTCGCGATCACCTTCCCGTGGTCGATCACCGCGATGTCGTCCGCCAACTGGTCCGCCTCGTCCATGTACTGGGTCGTCAACAGCACCGTCGAACCGTCCGCCACCAGATCCCGCACGATGTTCCACAACTCGTTGCGGCTGTGCGGATCCAGGCCCGTCGTCGGCTCGTCCAGATACAGCACCCCGGGCCGACCCACCAGGCTCACCGCCAGGTCCAGCCGCCGCCGCATCCCACCCGAGTACGTCTTCGCCCGCCGGCCGCCCGCGTCCGACAGCCCGAACCGCTCCAGCAACTCCGCCGCCCGGCGCTTCGCCGCCCGACGCGACAACCCCAGGAGCCGACCCACGAGCAGGAGGTTCTGGATGCCCGTCAGCTCCTCGTCGACCGCCGCGTACTGCCCGGTCAGGCCGACCACGCTGCGCACCTCGTTCGCCTGCCGCACGACGTCGTACCCGGCCACCCGCGCCGACCCCGCGTCCGGCCGCAGCAACGTCGCCAACACCCGCACCGCCGTCGTCTTGCCCGCGCCGTTCGGCCCCAGCACACCGAGGACCGTGCCGGCTCGCGCGTACAGGTCCACGCCGGCCAGGGCGGTCGTCGCGCCGAACCGCTTCACCAGCCCCTCGGCCTCAATCGCGTACATCGCCCCACCCACGCACCGCCGTGCCTCCCTTGGTCGTCACCCCACCACCATGACGCGGCCGGCTGACATCCCACGCACATCCCGCTGAGCCGCCCGTCAGCTCTTCGCCCCGACGAACGTGTCCAGCAACGCGACGCTCTCCCGCCTCGCCACCGAAATGCTGTTCCGCCGGTTGAACCGCCACCGCGCGCCCACCCGGTCCAGCGCGTCACCACAGATCCGCAGAATGTCCCCCGACTCGTTCGCGAACAGGTACCTCGGATAGCCGTAGGACCTGCCGCGCACCGTGACGTTGTTCATCGAGCGGCATCCATCGGCATGGATCAGTCCGCGCAACAGCGGGCGGGGATGCGCATCGACGACGGTCTGCTGCCAGTCGGCCAGCTCGATCCGGCGCTGGTGCTTCATGCCCGGACCGTGCTGCGGGAAGAGGCACGGCCAGTGCGTCGAGTAGCTCTGCACGGCCATGCAGCCACCTCGGGCCACGACGCTGACCGATTTCGCCCGGACGGCGAGCATCGCGCGCCGGCACTCGTCCAGGATGTCCGGATAGACCGTCGCGCAGTAGACGCGCAGCACCGGTACCCGGGCGCTCGTCACGAGGTGGCCGTCGCCGAGGTACTGGCCGAGCAGAGAGGCGTACCGACTCGTGTCGGGGAGGTCCGCCGGGTCGCCCGTGCAACCGGCGCAACGGAGGACGGGCTGATTTTTCCGTAGGGCGGCCATCTGCCGGGCGCGGACGCCGTAGAGCCAGTGCGCGACGGTGCCCTTCGGTACGTCGAGGTGGCGGGCAATGGTGGAGATCGGTGTCCCGGAATCGCGCAGACGGATCACGCTCGCGTATTTCTCGGGTGGATGCATGGAACGATGGTCGTATCGGGGTAGGACGGTTGTGGTGCCGAGAGCGGGACTCGAACCCGCACGCCCTTTCGGACAAAAGCTTTTGAGGCTTTCGTGTCTGCCTATTCCACCATCTCGGCATTTGTCCGCCAAAGCGGACATGGTCTTCTGTTGTGGTCCGGATCC
>DASXWQ010000078.1:0-103142 GCA_036503555.1 Actinocatenispora sp. | reverse complement strand
CGGCCGTGGACGTGCTCGTCGCGTCCGGCCTCGACCGGGCCACCGCCGTACGCCGGCTCGCCGCACAGCCCGGCCAGGCGCGGCTCGCCGAACGGTTGGCGGCGCGCCTCGGCCCACGCCGTACCGCCGGCAGCTACCTCGACCCGGCAACCGGCGCGCTCGTCGTGACGGTGCTGGACGCCGCCGGCGCCGGCACCGTACGCGCGGCCGGCGCCCGACCCGTCGTCGTCCGGCACAGCCGCGCCGACCTGACCGCTGTCGCGGACACCCTCGCCGCCGGGGTACCCGTGGGTGGCGGGACCGGCATCGACCCGGTGACCGACCGCCTCGTGCTGCGCCTGCCGGCCGGCACACCGGAGCGGACCCGGGCGTACCCGCACACGGTGCGGACCGAGACCGGCCCCGGAGCGCACACGCAGGCGCTGTACGGCGGGCAGCAGATCGACACGGCGAAGTGGATCTGCTCGGCGGGCTTCATGGTCCGCCACGGCGGAACGTACGGGCTGCTCACCGCCGGGCACTGCACGACCGGACGGCCCCGCTGGTCGCGCGGCGGGCACGCGCTCGGCCCGTCCACCCGCTCGACCTTCCCCGGCAACGACATCGGCCTCGTCCGGATCGACGACCCCGGCTACTGGCGACCCGGCCCGGCCGTCGTGTACCACGGCGGTACCCGCGCCATCGACGCCGCCGGCACCGTGCCGGTCGGCGCCACCGTCTGCAAGACCGGCCGTACCAGCGGCACGTCGTGCGGCACGGTCACCGCCGTCGACGTCACCATCCGGTACGCCGAGGGTCGCGTGCACGGGCTCTACCAGACGACCGCCTGCACCGAGTCCGGCGACTCCGGCGGCCCGCTGTACGCCGGCCGTACCGGCCTCGGCCTCGTGTCCGGCGGCGACGACGCCCGCTGCGGCGGCGGGTACCGGTCGTACTTCCAGCCGCTGCGGCCGGCGCTGTCCCGCACCGGCACCGCCCTGCTCTGACCCCCGCTCTGCACACCCATGCGTATCGGCGTGCAGAGCAGGCCGGGGGGAGCACCGGCCGGCCCGGCATACGCCGACGGCGTCCCTGCACCGTGGCGGGACGCCGTCGGCGGGACGAGCTAGAGGACGGGGCGGCCCATGCCGCGGTAGTCCCAGCCGGCCGCGACCCAGCTCGCGTGGTCCAGGCAGTTCATGCCGTCGATGATGCGGCGCTCACCGACCAGCTCACCGATCGCGTTCGGGTCGGCGCGGCGGAACTCGTCCCACGCGGTCACCACGCAGGTCAGCGACGAACCCTCGACCGCCTCGGCCAGCGACCCCGCGTACGCCACCGTGGACAGCTCGCGGCGGGCGTTCTCGTTCGCCTCCGGGTCGTAGACGACGACCTCGGCGTTCGTCTTGGCCAGCGCCTTCGCGACGGCCAGCCCGGGCGAGTCGCGTACGTCGTCGGTGTTGGCCTTGAACGCGGCGCCCAGCACCGCGATCCGGACACCCGAGAAGTCGGGGCCGGCCGGGCCGATCGGGCGGCCCAGCAGGTCGGCGGCCAGCGCGAGGACCCGGTTGCGCCGGCGGGTGTTCACCAGGTCGACCTCGTGCAGGAAGCGCAGCGCCTCACCGGCACCGATCTCCTGGGCGCGGGCCTGGAACGCCCGGATGTCCTTCGGCAGGCAGCCGCCGCCGAAGCCGATCCCGGCGCGGAGGAACTTGTTGCCGATCCGCGAGTCGTACCCGATGGACTTGGCGAGCAGCGTCACGTCGGCGCCGGACGCCTCGCACACCTCGGCCATCGCGTTGATGAAGGAGATCTTCGTGGCGAGGAACGCGTTCGCGGCGACCTTGACCAGCTCGGCGGTGGCGAAGTCGGCCACCACGACCGGCACCTCGCGGTCCTCGGTCGCGGCCAGCTCGAACAGCGCCTTGTGCGCGGCGTACAGCATCTGGCGGGCCCAGTCGCTCTTCACGCCGAACACGACGCGGTCCGGGCGCAGCACGTCCTCGCAGGCGAAGCCCTCGCGCAGGAACTCCGGGCTCCACGCCACGTGCACGTCCACGGTGTCCGGCTTGTGCTTCTGCACCAGCTCCTCGACCCAGTTGGCCGTACCGACCGGGACCGTGGACTTGCCGACGATCAGCGCCGGCCGGCTCAGGTGCGGCACCAGCCCCGTCACCACCGCCTCGATGTAGCTCAGGTCGGCGGCCATGCCGTCCGCCCGCTGCGGCGTACCCACGCAGACGAAGTGCACGTCGCCGAACTCGGCGGCCTCCTCGTACGACGTGGTGAAGCGCAGCCGGCCGCTCGCCAGGTTGCGTTTCAGCAGCTCGTCGAGGCCGGGCTCGTGGATCGGGTTCTCCCCGGCCGCGAGCTTGGCGATCTTCGCCTCGTCGACGTCCATGCCGAGCACCTCGTACCCGAGCTCGGCGAAGCACGCCGCGTACGTCGAGCCCAGGTAGCCGGTGCCCAGGAACGTCAGCCGTGGTTTGGGGGCACCGGACGGGGGCGTACTCGTGGCTTGCGGCTGCACGGGGGACGTGCTGGGGTACTGGACGGTCACGTTGACTCCGCTCCGCGAGGGCGCTCCGACGCCGGGGCTGTGGTGATGAATAGTGCCTTTTTATCGGAATTTTGGGGGCCGCGTCGGCCATAACGCAGGTGCCCCGGCGAGGATAGTCCCCCGCGCTCCGAGCGCCCCGACAGCGGGAGGCTACTCGTTGGTAGCCTCACAGGCGTCAGTGTGGACCGACTCCCGGAGGCGGTCCCTGCGCGCCGAACGTCGGAGCGAGCCATGAGCCTGAACGATCCCGAATTCCCGGTGTACCAGCTGCCGGAGGAGCACCAGGCCGTCCGCGAGGCGGTCCGGGCCGTGTGCGACGGCAAGGTCGCCCCGCACGCCGCCGAGGTCGACGAGAAGTCCGTCTTCCCGCAAGAAGCGTACGACGCGCTCCGCGCCTCCGACTTCCACGCGCCGCACATCCCCGAGGAGTACGGCGGGGCCGGCGCCGACGCGCTCGCCACCGCCATCGTCATCGAGGAAGTCGCCCGTGCCTGCGCCTCCTCCTCGCTGATCCCCGCCGTCAACAAGCTCGGCACCATGCCGCTGCTGCTCGCCGGCTCCGACGAGCTCAAGCGCACCTACCTGCCGCCCGTCGCCCGCGGCGACGCGATGTTCTCGTACTGCCTGAGCGAGCCGGAGGCCGGCAGCGACGCCGTGTCCATGAAAACCCGTGCCGTCCGGGACGGCGACCACTGGGTACTCAACGGCGCCAAGCGCTGGATCACCAACGCCGGCGTCTCCGAGTACTACACCGTCTTCGCCGTCACCGACCCGGAGAAACGGTCGAAGGGAATCTCCGCGTTCGTCGTGGAGAAGGGCGACGAAGGCGTCAGCTTCGGCGCGCCCGAACACAAACTCGGCATCAAGGGCTCGCCCACCCGCGAGGTCTACTTCGACAACGTCCGCATCCCCGCCGACCGCATCATCGGCGCCGAGGGCACCGGCTTCGGCACCGCCATGCGTACCCTCGACCACACCCGCGTCACCATCGCCGCGCAGGCCGTCGGCATCGGCTCGGGCGCGCTCGACTACGCGTGCGGATACGTCAAGGAACGCAAGCAGTTCGGCAAGCCGATCGCCGAGTTCCAGGGCATCCAGTTCATGCTCGCCGACATGGCCATGAAGCTCGAAGCCGCCCGCCAGATGACGTACGTCGCCGCCGGCAAGTCCGAGCGCGGCGACGACGACCTCACCTTCTTCGGTGCCGCCGCCAAGTGCTACGCCTCCGACGCCGCCATGGACATCACCACCGACGCCGTCCAGCTCCTCGGCGGGTACGGGTACACGAAGGACTATCCGCTTGAGCGCATGATGCGCGACGCCAAGATCACCCAGATCTACGAGGGTACGAACCAGGTCCAGCGGATCGTCATGGCCCGCCAGGTCCTCGCCCGCCCGTAAAACCCCAGGTAGATGGCGTCTGACCTGCGACAACGGCGGCGGCACCCAACCGGGTGCCGCCGCCGTTTCTCTGTCTATGGTGGCCCACAGGCCAAGATCACGCTTGCCACCGGAGCCCACGAGGACCCACGAGACCCCAGTGACGTGCTGACTTGGTGCTGACTCCCGCGTCCACTGTGGACGGTGAAACCCACTCGGGCGGCCACTCGTCGGCCGGCGGCGAGTGGATCCGTACCACGTGGGCAGCTTGGCTCTGAGTGTGATGCCACTCGGGACGAGTGGCGGTGTTTCGACGATGGGTTTGTGGGTTGTCGGTGGCGCTTTCTGGGCGGCGGGTGCGTCGGATTGGTGGTTGCGGTTTCGCCTGCGTACGACGCCGTTGATCACCTTCGGCTCACCGGCGTCAGGTCTGATGCGTGACCGTGGATCGGTTGGCGCGCGGTTGATCGGCGTGGTTTGGATTGCCGGAGATGGCCGCAGGCATCAACCACTGGCCGCCGGGGCAGTGTGACGTCGGATGCGGAGGCAGGCGGTAACCGTCATCGGTAGGACCCCGCTCCGATGGGTCGAGCCGAACCTCCTAATCGGTCGCACCCGATCGGGTGTTGATGCCGCTTCGCCGGGCGACGATGGTGAACAGGACAACGCGGACATTGACGCGCGGGATAATGCGGGGGTTGACCATGGCGGGGCTTGATTTCGGCAGGCTGACTGGTCGATCCGTTTCGGATAGCGCCACGGAGCCGAGGAGAATCTTCGCTGCGCTAATCGGCCGTGATGCCAAGTACTCCCGCCCGTGGGATGTGCAATCTCAGGTGTGGGATCGCTGGCATGAACGGCGTAACGAGGCTGACCTTCTGGTCAAGATGAACACTGGCGGCGGTAAGACCGTCGTCGGCTTGATGATGCTCAAGAGCTGCCTCAACGAGGGCGCCGGTCCGGCCGTCTACATCACGCCCGACATTTACCTCGCCGACCAGGTGCGGGCCGAAGCAGTGGCGTTAGGCGTCGAGACCACGGATGATCCCCGCTCGGGCCGGTTCCAGTCCGGCAAGGCCATCCTCGTCATCCACATCCACAAGGTGATCAACGGCCTGTCGCTGTTCGGCGTCAAAGGCGACACCCGGCAACGCATCGATATCGGATCGGTCCTTGTTGACGACACGCATGCCTGCCTGTCGACGTTGGAAGACCAGTTCACTCTCACCATCCACCGCGACCACCCTGCATACAACCCGCTTGCTGCACTGTTCGACGATTCGCTGCGCGACCAGTCACCCTCGGCCGTTCGCGATCTGGTAGAAGACGTCCCCGGTGTTGCACTACGCATCCCCTACTGGGCCTGGGCGGACCGCCAAGAACAGGTCCTCGACGTCCTGCATCAACATCGCCAGAGCACCAACGCGTTCAAGTTCGTGTGGCCGCTCATTCACGACATTCTGCAGCTGTGTGACGTAGCGATCAGCTATGGCGAGATCGAGATCAAACCGCCCTGCCCACCGATCGATCGCATCCCGAGCCTGGCTGCAGCGCGGCGGCGGATCTATCTCACAGCGACACTGGCCGACGACAGCGTCCTGGTCACACACTTCGCCGCCGACCCCAGCACGATCGCGACGCCGATCACCCCACGCACCGCGGATGACCTCGGCGACCGCATGATCCTTACCCCTTTAGAGACCCACCCAGGAACCACCGACGAACACGTCCGCGACTTCCTCGCCGAACAAGCTGAGCGCCACAACGTCGTCGTGATCGTGCCGTCCCGCCGCCGTGCCGAGTTCTGGCGGAACGTCGCCGCGGCAGTGCACGACAGCACCACCATCCACGACGGGGTCCGTGACCTACGGGCCGGTCACGTCGGGCTTGTGGTGCTAGTCAACAAGTACGACGGCATCGACCTGCCCGGAGACGCCTGCCGCATCCTCGCGCTCGACGGCTTGCCAGAGGCATACAGCGCTCTGGACCGAATTGAAGCCCTCGCCCTAGACCAAACCGACGCCATGATCACCCGTCAGATCCAGCGCATCGAACAGGGGATGGGACGCGGCGTGCGATCCAATGACGACCACTGCGTCGTGTTGCTCCTCGGCTCAAGGCTGACTCAGCGCCTTCACAAGACCGGCGGTGCGGCGAAGTTCAGTCCGGCCACGCGCGCCCAATTGGCCTTGTCAGAGGAGATCGCCGGCATGCTGCACGAGAAGCCGTTCGACGAACTCGGCAGCGTCGTTGACCAGTGCCTAGATCGGGATCCCGAGTGGGTCACGGCCAGCCGAGCCGCCCTCGACAACGTCACCTACCCAACCAGCAGCACCGTGTCGCCGGTCGCGGTCGCCGAGCGAAACGCCTTCCAACTGGCCGAACTCGGCCGCTACCGCGAAGCTCACGCCGCGATGCGCGAGGCGATCGCGGCGGCGCGCGATGACCGGCGGCTGGAGGGCTGGTTGAAGCAACGTGCCGCCAGCTACCAGCACTTGGCCGACCCAGCTGCCGCCCTGCAGATGCAAAAGTCCGCGCAAGCCGACAACAAGGAGCTGCTACGCCCACGTGACGGCGTTGAGTACCAGCGGTTGAGCAACATTGCCGACCAGGCCCGGCTCGCCGCCAACCACCTGACCGCAACCTACAAGGACGGCAACGCCCTGGTCGTGGGCATGCACGCAATCCTGGACGACCTCATACCAGACCCGGCCCCGGCCAGCGTGCCGCGCTTCGAACAAGCCATGCACGATCTCGGCCAACACCTCGGTCTTGGCGCGCAGCGGCCCGAGCGCGACACCGGGAACGGGCCCGATGTGCTGTGGTCTCTTGGCGGGATGGCCTACCTGGTCATCGAATGCAAGAGCGGCAGCACCGCCGAAGGTATCTGGCGACACGACGCAGAGCAGCTGTCCCACTCGATGGACTGGTTCGACGAGAAGTACGACCACACCTGCGACGCGACTCCGATCTTGATCCATCACACCAACACACTGCACAACCAAGCTTCGGCACGGCCGGGCACTCAAGTGATCACCTTCGACAAGCTTGCCGGGCTGCGCGACGCAGCAAAGAAGTATGCCGCGGCGCTCGCGGCTGACAACGCGTACCGCGAAGCGGACAAGGTCGCCATCCAACTTGCGACCTGGCGGCTCAACGGCAAGGCACTCACGCAGGCGTGGGGAGTGGAGCCGCGTAGGCGCTAATTACGCCCGCCTTCCGTCCACTCGACGGTGACTGACGGATGGCGCCATCCTCTGCCCGCGGCGGCACTGTAGCGATGAATGGATCACTGTACGTAGCCGTGCTGGGCGAGCACCTGGGCGAAGAAGCCTCGCAGCAAGGAACGGGCGGCGTCGCGGCCGGTGAACTCGGCGCCGCCGAAGCGGTACACCTCGTAGCCCGCGAGGCGCAGCTTACGGTCTTCGGGCCACCATCTCGGCGTACCTCGCGGGACTAGCCCGATCGCCGTCTGCGTAGTGATGCTTACCATCGATCTCGATGACCAAACGGCGCCCGCCCCGCAGCAACATGAGGAAGTCCATCCGTTGACGCGGCAGCCTGCCCGGCGTGCGCCGACCGGCCTGGTTCTGCGGATCGTAATGCAGGTAGACCTGCGGGATCAGCGCAGGCAGCTGGTACCCGTGTTCTTTGATCAGCTCGGCGTAGATGCGAAACGTGATCGTCTCGGGACCAGGGTCGCTTCCCGCCGGACGACTCGTGTCGAGCGACCGGGCCAAGCGTGTGAACAGGGCGTTCGCTGCGTCCCGCTCTACCGGGAGGTCGGCCACCTCGCCCCACCAGGCGACGAGGTCTGCCCAGCTCAGACCGGCACCGCTCAACGGCCTGTCATAGATCAGGCAGAACTCAGCGTTCTTCGTGACCTCGATGATGTTGCTGACGGCATCTCGCAGTACCAGATGAGGCTTGGGCCCGTTGGCAGCGAAGATCAGGTTCTTGAAGCCGGCGACGCCACCCTGCTGTGTCTGCAGTACTTCCAGCAGTCCCCACAGCTCAGGCCAGTGGTGTCGCTCGAGCACACGCTGGCCGAGCTGAGTGAGCTCGGCAGCGTTGTAGTCGCCAAGGCGCGTATGCACATACCGGAACTTGCTCTTCCACGCCTCCGTGTCCTCGCCGTCGGAAAGACCAAATCGAACGCATTCCGCACGAAGTTCGTACGCCTTGACCTCGCTTAGCGCCGCTGCGATGGCGTCCCGCAGCTCCGAGGCGAGGTTCATCGGAGTGAACGGCGCCGGGACCAGCAAGGACGGACGCGCGGGAACCACCCGCACCTCGTGACTGATCCCGTCGCTGTCTAACCGATCCATCTGAGCGGTGGCCAAGTCCGACCTCGCCGCGAGGCCGATCTACGCGCGCAAGAAGGACTCGATCGAGGCGCACCTGACCATCGTGTTCGCCGCCCTCGCCGTGGGCAGATGGATCGAGGAGACCACCAGCTGGTCGATCAAGAAGTTCGTCAAGACCGCACGCCGCTACCGCACCATCGACATCCAGCTCGGCGACCACATCGTGACCGCCGCCCACCCCCTACCCGACGACCTCAACACTGCCCTCGAGACCATCAAGACCCGAGCCGCTCGCGCTGGCCAGACTTGCGCCGCGGAGCCGAACCCAGGAGGAGCACGTTGAACGTCCGGTGGACTGCAACATCGCCGTCGTCCGGTCGATTCGCCGCCCGCGAAGTTCAATCGGACACGGCTGAACTCGTGGAAAGGTTCGAGTGGCTTCGCGCTCAGGGCCGCGGATACCTCGAGGTCCGGCGCGATGACGACTTCCCCGTGCTCACGATGGGCTTCCAGAACGGGATGGCCGTCGTCCACCTCTTCACGAGCGCCGAGACCACATGCCTACTACTCGGCGAGGGTGCAGCAGACGCGGAATCGACGCAGGTCCCCGTGATGGACGAGCCCGCCGAGTTCACCGCCGAGTTCGTTCACCGCCTTGACCACGCCTGGGAAGCTATCCAGCGGTTCGTGCGCACAGGCGAGGTCACAGGCCTCGGACAGTGGCAAGAGCTGTAGGCACTAACTTGGCCCAACTCGGGTCTTAGTCCGCCTCCACCAGGTCAACCCGTCGGCCGGCGGTTGCCTTCGCCCATCCTGTGACCCCGAGGCCCCGCCGGAGGCACGCTCGAACGCCAGAAAGCGGTTGACGGAACCTGCCAACGGGCAGCGAGGCCACGCCGGTCCGGCCGGCGGCGCTCCGTCCGCGAGGCGCCAGCCGAGCGGCCGGACCTTACCGCCGTCCGGACCGGCGCTCGCCGCGCTCGCGCGGCGCTTGATCCAGAAGAGAGCAATTCCCCAACACAACGGCTCGGCTCGTATTCGGGTGCGCTGCGGCGTACTGCTGCTCTGACGCTCTGGTCTAACTGCCAGGGCAGCGAGGTGTCTGGGGAAGTGGATGGAATGCGATTGGCCCCAGCACTGGTCGACCCCTGCGCTCGGTGCTACAGACCTGGCGACCATCGACTCGTGAGGCTTGTACGGATAGAACCCTACCCGAGTTGAGTGCCAAGATGTCGTAATAGCCGTCCGAGGTCGAAAGTACATAACCAACTACCGGTTTGGAGTTGTGGATGCTGAGAATCTCGGCCGGTAGCCACATGTCGGAAGACGTCAGTGAAAACCAGGCGACCGTAAAGAGAATTGATGCGGTTATGAAGCGCCCATCAAATCGGCGCTTACGCGAAAGCCTGCGACCCAACCAAGCAAGGAGTAGAAGTCCAGTAAAAACCGCGATCTGAGTTAGAAAATCTACCCACGAAAGGAAATAGGCCAGATATAGGGGAGCGCCAATGAGTACACTGATAATGCCGTTACCTAGCGGCGTAGCTCGGATTAGTGCCTCGGTTCGATAGTTCGTGATCAGATATGCTGCTGTGAAGATAATAAAACTCGGAAGACTTTGGAGTGTCGTTGATAGTAATAGCGATCTCAGATCGAGGGTAGAGATAAGAAGGTATAGAGTTAATATCCCGCAGATCCGTTGCGCTGAACAACGACTGGAACCTGGTACGCACCGGCAGCAGGATCGTGACGAGCGTCGGCGTCGACACTGTCTCCGGTTCAACGACAAGTGACAACAGGTGCCCCAAGCGCTGATTACCAGCGAGTTCCAGCTGCTCCGCTACAGTCGGCAGCCACGTGTGATCCACACGAGTGACTGTATGCCCACCCACCGACATTTCAGGTTCGCGATTGACCCCACCGTTCTCAGCTGACAGCACGCACGCGAAGGACAGGCTTGTTGTCGTCGCTGACTGCCACCTAAGCCAGGATGTTGCGTGGCCAGTGCAGGGTGCCCGGCCGCCTGCCGGTGCGGAGGTACTCGCTGGCGGCTTGCCGTACCTGCCGGGGCGTGAGTCGCGTCTTCGCGGGTTCGTAGGCGGTCCATTGCCCGCCATGGTCGAACCCGATCTCGCCATCGAATGGCGGGAGGTCGAGGTCGGCGGCGTAGCCGGTTTCGGCGGCGGTCTGGCCGGTGTAGAACACGAACCCGCGGTCGGGGTGGCCGACGCCGATCTGGAGTCCGGTGAGCATGTCGGGATCGTCGGCGTCGACGATGTCGACCATGAAGGGGGCGTCGGCGTCGCCGCGTTGGTGTTCGGCTTCGTTGAGGGCGGCGTCGAGTTCGTCGATGGTGTCGACGGTGCGGTCGTTGTCGCGGCCCCAGTGCAGCAGGTAGGTCATCGGGCGAGCCCCCTTCCGTTGCCAGGGTAGCTGTCGTACCAGCGGACAGGACGGTCTGGTTCGGCCAGGTACACGTGCAGTGTTGTGCCGCTCGGCAGGATGCGGGGGAGTACGACCTGGCAGCCGCGGGGCCCGCCGCAGGGTTCCTTGGACACAACGAGCACGGCCTCGGTGGGTGCGTCGTCGTGGCGTAGGAGGGCCGCGGCGTGGGACTCGACGTGTTTGAGTGCGGTCTCCCATCGGGACACCGGGTAGTCGGGGTTGAGGCCGGGCGCGTCGCGGGCCGGGCCGTCGGCGCCGGAGATGATCCGCCCGTCGTGTAACGGGGTGCCGCTGAGGTAGCCGACGGTCTGGGTGCTGGGTGGCCGGACGTGTTGGAAGTCGTCGGCGATGCGCTGCACGTAGGCCGGGACCGGGGCCTGCGGGCCGATGGGTTCTGGCTCGGTGCTGGCCCCCCGTGCGGAGGTCTGTTCGCCGCCTGGATCGGGCGTGCCGTGTCGCGGTCGTGCACTCGAACTGGGCGGACTTGCGGCTTGGGCACCGATGTGCTCGAGATACTCGCCGAGCGCGGCCATGCTGGCGTTGATCAGGGCGTGGGCTTCATCGGCGCGGCTGAGCGCGGCTCGGTACGCGGTGGCGGCCTGGCCGGGCCGCGGGTCGGTCGCTGCGGTGGTCGCCGCGGTTGTATGCGATGCGGCTCGTTCCACCGCGCTCCGCGCCTGCCCGAGCCCAGCCAGCCCACGTCGCAGACTCTCGGCAGCGGACTGCAACTGCGCCACGACATCACCGATGCTTGTCACGCCCACCCCCGAGGATGAGGCTTCCCGATCATCTGCCGCTCGCGCTACCCCTGACTCCCCGGCCGCCGTGCAGCGCGGCTCCGCGCCACTACGCCACTACGCGCTTCGCGCTGGAAGGCCAGCCAGCTCCCGCCGTGCTCGTGGGGCCGCCGAAGACGGTCATCGCCAGTGCTCGCTCGCCTATCTGGCCCGCCTCCGACTGTCACGAAGGGTATCGGATAGTTACGCCTTGTCTATGATCAACGGGACGTGAATGGGTGGATTCTGGGGTGATGGTGTGGCGGCTGGGGATGCGGCGCTGGAGCAGGCTCGTCGGTATGAACAGCGGGCTCGGGAGGAGTGGGCCAGGGCGGAGCGGTACCGGGCGGGCGCGGCCGGGGAGCGGGAGGTCGCGGCGCGGTTGACGGGTCTGACCGAGGGCACCTTCCGGCTGCTGGTCGACCGGCATTGGCCGGGTAAACGTGCGGCGAACGTGGACATGATCCTCGTCGGCCCACCGGGCGTATTCGTCATCGACGCGAAGGCGTGGAACGTCCAGCCGCTGGTCGTCGACGGCCACCTGTGCGCCGGCAGCGAGCGGCATGACGAGGAGATCACCAAGCTGCTCGCGCAGGCCCGCCCCGCGGAGGACGCGGTGGCTGAGCTGCACGTGTCGCCCAGCGCGGTGTTCCCGCTGATGGTGTTCGCCGGACGTCGGGTCGACGCGCGCCTCGGCGCGGTACGGCTGCTGGGCAGCATCAACGTCGTGCCGGTCCTGCTGTCCGAGCCGGAACGGCTCAAGCCCGCGATGATCCGCGCGGTGGCCGAGCAGCTGGCCGAGGTGTTCCCCGAGTACGAGACACGGTCCGCGGCACCGGCGAAGCGACCGAAGGCACCGATCGACGCGCCCGCGCTGTTCGACGCCGAGGAACTGGTCGACGCGCAGATGCGGGCGCGGATGGCGGAGCCGGTCGAGTCGTGGATGACGTTCCTGCCGCCGCAGCAGCTCGCGCTGGTGCGCCGCCGGTTCAACGGTCCGGCCCGGATCACCGGCGCGGCCGGTACCGGCAAGACGGTGGTCGGCATGCACCGCGCCGCGTACTTGGCCCGGCGCAGCACGGGCAAGGTTCTGTACACGACGTTCGCGCGGAACCTCGCCGAGGTGGCCGCGCAGCTCAGCACGCGGATCGCGGTGAACGTCGCTGACCGGATCGAGTTCACCAACCTGCACCGTTGGGCGTCGCAGTTCCTTCGGCAGCGCGAGATTCCCGTGGTGCTCGACGAGGAGCGCGTCTTCAGCCGTGCCTGGCTCCGCTTCTCCGGCAAGGCCGCCTTGAGCAGCCTTGTCACCAACCCGTACTACTGGCGCGACGAGATCATGCACGTCATCAAGGCCCGCGGCATCGACACGCTCGACCAGTACCTGGGCGTCCACCGTCACGGGCGGCGCACACCCCTGCAGCGCGGCCACAAGGAGCATGTCTGGCAGCTCTACACCGAGTACGAGAAGCTGCGCCTCGACCAGGGCAAGCACGACTTCACCGACCTGCTCACCATGGCGCTGACCGAGCTACGACGCGAGCCGCTCGACCCGCCGTACGCGGGAGTCATTGTTGACGAGGTCCAGGATCTCACCCTGGTCGGGATGCGGCTGCTGCATGCGCTCGCCGGCGACGGACCGGACGGGCTGCTGCTGATTGGCGACGCGGCCCAGTCGGTGTATCCCGGCGGGTTCCGACTCGCCGACGCCGGCCTGATCATCCGCGGCGGGCGCGCGGAGGTGCTGCGTACCAATTACCGCAACGCCGAGGCGATCCTGGATGCTGCGCTGCAGGTCCTCGCCGACGGCGATCCGTTCGAGGACCTCGACGGCGCACTGCAGACCGGCCGGCCCGATGTCGAACTGACCTACCGCGACGGCCACGTCGTCCGCGCGGTGGCCACCAGCCAGGCCGAGCACGACGCGCAACTGCTCAACGCCCTCGCCGAGCTTGGACCGGAGGGGTACGCCGATGCGGCGCTGCTGTGCGAACACAAACGAGACGCCGACCGGTACGCCAAACTGCTCCGTTCTCGCAAGATCCCCTACTTCGAGATCAAGAACTACACCGGTCGCCGTGTTGACGGCATCAAGATAGGCACCTTCGTCGCCGCGAAGGGCCTGGAGTTCAAACAGGTCTACCTCCCCAACCACGACGCCGGGCTGCACACCCCGACCGGCTCCGCGCCGAACGTCGACGAACGAGCTCTGGCCCGACACCGGCTGTACGTGGCGATGACCCGCGCCCGCGACCTGCTCTGGCTCGGCTCCCTCCGCCCCACCACGTGACCGCACCAGCCACATCCTGATCGGTCGTGGCGAAGCCGCATGCTCAGCGTCGGTGTGTGACGTCCTTCCAGGCGGACAGGATCAGGTCCCGGGTGCCGCTGTCCGGCGAGACGAGCCCGGTAAGCGCGGCGATCAGCAGCGCGATGCGGGTTGTGGTGAGCGTTGCGTCGGAGGCTTCGACGCCAGGAAGGTACGGAAGCGTGATAGCGGCGGCTCCGAGTACGAGGCTGGGTAGAAGGCGCCGTAGGGAGGTGGTGATCTGCAGATGAGCGGATGTTGAAGGTGTCTGGGTGACCACTGACCAGTCGCCGCGGGCCAGACCGGCCGCCTGGCGTGCGAGTTCGCTGCGGATATGTGTGAGGTCGGCGAAGGTGTTGGCGGTGAGGAGGTTGCGGCGGTGCAGGTGGATCGCGGCGGTGAGGTCGGCGGCTCGCTCTGACACCCAGCGCCGATCAATGCGCTGCAAGCCCCGGCTTCGCGCTGACTGCCGCATCGCACGCAGTGCCTGGTCGGCCGCGGCGGTGAGGATTGACGCCGCGGCGCGGCCTCCCGTGGCGCGCAGAGCCGCGTGCTGTGCGGCTTGTAGGTGGCCGACGGCCTGCAGCAAGGTGTGGGCGGCGGCATGGGCAGGAGACAGCGTTCCGATCTGTCTACGCCACAGCGCATCGATGGCCCAGTCGAGGACACGTGCCGGCAGGTGCAGCGCGGCAAGGGTCGTGAACAGGCCGAGCCCGCCGACGGCCGATGCTGCGTACCACCAAGGCTGCTGGCCAAGCCACTGCTGGTGCGCCCAGGCGTACCACCCTGCCACTGCACCGAGCAGGACAGCCACGGGCCGTGACCAGAACCCGCGGATCACCTTACGGATCAGCAGGTTCATCAGGTAGCTGAGCAACCACGACAGAGGCAGACACAGTAACCAACCAGCGGACGGAGTCCGCACCTGAAGCAGCGTGGCCGCGACGATGGGGCTGGTCACGCCGACCGCAGCGACGGCCAGGGCTGCAGCCAACCCGATTCCTATATCGACAGGGACGCTGTCCCGCGCGGCCTTGAACACGGCAGCGCGGGTACTCACGGTCATCAACGCTCGACGTGACTGTTCGTCGAGGTCAGGCAACGCGTGGACCATCTGGAGCGAGGTGGTCAGGTCGTCACGGACGCCGCGCAGGATCCTCGCGGTGTGTCGCAGGCGTCGGTCACGCCGGCCCCAGTGCGCCCGGTACCAGCGCCGGAGCAGTGCCAGCCGGTACCGACGCCAGCGCCGGAAGCGCGCCCCACGAGATCTGCGCCAGCCACGCAGCGCGTGCGAGACGATGGCGAGGAAGTACGCCAGACTCTCGTACCACTTGCTGAGGTCGTAGTACTGCTCGTTGGGGAGATCATCGTCTTGGCTGTCCATGCCAGCCCCATCCTTCACACGCATGGCAGGTGTCTGGCCAACACCATGCCCGGTACTGCCTGCGGTTCGCGGCCCCGCCAGCCCACCCTGTTCGGGCCTTGGGATCGTCACTGACCCGGCGGCGGCAGCGACCTCGGCACGGTGCGCCAGAGCGAGAGGCGTAGGTGGCTGGGACACGGCGTGGGAGCGTGCGTCGTTTGAGCGTCTGGATTTGCAGTCACTGCGCTGGACGGCCCCGCCGCCGAACTGTGGAAACAGGATCCTGCGCCGCACAACTCACGTGGCCCCGATACGTCTCGCCGCGGCCTGCCCGCGATGCGACCATCGGGCCTCGACACGGTGACCGAACGGTCGATGGGACGAGTTCAGCGCGTGCCGCACCCTGATGTCCCGGACCGAGTAGGACGGGCCGGTAGGTGACGAGTTGAGCGTGCTCGAAGATCGGGGTGCCGTGTGGCCACGCATGAAGATCCGGGAGCGCAACCTGCTGTACGGTACGACCCGGAACGATGGCTGCGGCTGCTGCCGCATCGCGGGTACTGGCCGGCCGAGCTTGACGCCGTGCGCCACGGGGCGACACTCCCGACCCTCAACCGGGAGGCCGTCTTCTCAGCCGCCACGACCGAGGGCAAGCTCGCTGCAGCACAGCTCTACGTCGCCGCCTCCGCGTGGGGCACTGGGCCAAGCCCGCAAGGCGTTGTACGACGCATCCGGCCGTTGACACCCGACCCGGCACGGTTCGACACGTGGATCCGCGACGCCCTCGACGTGTTGCACAGCGAAGGTCCCGTGGCGGCATACCGGCTGCTGAACAATGCCGGCCACATCAAGCACCTGGGCCCGGCGTTCTTCACCAAAGTGCTCTACTTCGCCGGATACCGCAGCGATCGTCCCGGACTGCGTCCACTGATCATGGACCAGTACGTGGTCAAGGAATTGAACCGACGCTGCAACTTTCGGTGGCGGTCCACGGGATGGTCGACCGACCAATACGAGCAGTACCTCGTCTGGACACACGACTGCGCGCAGGGGTATGGCGTCGAACCCGACGCGGTCGAGTACGAGCTCTTCTGTGCTGGGAAGCGGCCCGACGGCTGAGCCGTTGCGAATCTGTGAGTGAACCAGGCCCCGATCGCCCCCTATCACGCTGATCATGTGCGACAACCTTGCTCGGCTCGATGAAGGTTGTGCTCCTGACGGAAGGAGAATGGTGGCTAAACCGAGACCACGGCAGCTGATCGTCGACCTTGACGAAGGCATCACCGACGAGGATTACCGGCACCTCGCCAACCTGATCTGGCTACTGCTCAAGACCGCGAAGATCGAAGGCGTGATCACGCCTGACGAGGGCCCGCTCGAGCTGAACGACTCCTGGCGGGAGTATCAGCGAGAAGCGCGCTGGGGCGCTCTCTAGACAGAGCTGGCCGATGGCCGTCGGACACTGCGGCCCGATCCGAGTCGGTATGCGCTGACCCCGCGCTCGGTGGACGCTGATGCCTGGTTAGCTGGTGTCGTAGGGGGCGAATGTGTCGAGCGCCTCCGGCGTCGTACCGCTGGGTCCCACCCCGTCCGGCCGCGATCCGATGGTGCGTCCCGTCTACGGCCACGACGGCCAGCCGACACGCCTTTGTCCCGGCGGCTGGAGCCGTGGTGGCGCTGGAGCGAGGTCGTCGAGGTCCGTACCGCGTCCAGCGGCGCGGCGCCGCTGGCGCCATTCCCCTCTCGAGCACGGCACAATGCCCAGAGGGGGCCGCAAGTACCCGGGGGCGGCCCAGCGGGAACACAGGGGCTTGTATGGGCAAGAAGGCCCGGATCAGGGCGCAGCGGGACCGCCGATCGGTGCGGCATATCCAGGTGCTCGACGCTGCGCAGGTCGTGGCGATGACCGAACATCTTGTCGCCGCCGGTGAGCACCGCGGGGCGCCATTGCCCGCGCGGAAGGTCGGAGCGGTCGCCGGGAACATCCACCAGGTGTGGCGCAGGGAGCAGGTGGTGCTGCGCGCCGACCGGGAATTCGTCAACGCGCTGCTGGACTCCAATACCGACGTCCAACTCGCCCCCGAATGGCTCGACCGCCAGCCGTTCGACGCCCTGGCCGTGTCGCTGTCCGAACCGCTGTCCCTGAACGACGGGAACACGCTGTGCCACTACGTCGGGTTCGCGGCCTGTGGGATCCGGCATCGCGCATCTGCGGTGTCTTCCCGCTCCGACCGGTATCAGAACATTTGGACCACGTACTGGCCACTCAACGGCGCCGACGGCATTCGATTCCTTTGGCTGTACCAGGAAGACGGCGACCCCACCACCCGCGGCCAGACCGTCACCTGCCCGCTGCGCGGCCAGTACGCGGCCGGCGACGAGACCCTGACCGAGCTAATCCAACGTCAGCAGGCCGGCGCCGAGGCTTTCGGTCATCCGTGGGGACAGGAGCTGGCAACGCTGGTGCCGCTGGCATTTCAGCTCCTGCTGTACCTCACCGCACAGGAACCGGACCTCGACTGGGTTCCCGCCGAGCAGATGCGCCGCCCCTCCCAGCTCCGCACCGCCCGCGTGGCGAACCTCGGCTGGCGCGTCGGCAGCACCCTGCGCACCTGGCGCCAGCATCCGCCCGCGAACACGGCAGGGTCCGCCCAGGACGGCGCCAGCAGCGAGCGGACGCTGCCGCCCCACATCCGCCGCGCCCACTGGCACCGCGTACGGATCGCCACCCGCGACAACCAGGGTCGCATCGTCGGCACCACCAGTGGCACCCACGGCGTCGACTGGGCGTACCAGATGCGCTGGTACCCCCCGACCCTCGTTAACACCGACCAGGCGCCGCCGCCCACCGTCCGCGGCGTCGACCCCGACAAGCCCGGCACCTGAACCGCCCGCGCGCACGCCCACAGCCGTATTCGGTGTCCTGCTGGTGCCGCAGCCAGAACGGGCCGGGGGCACGCTTGCCGTTCCTCCAGCTGGACACGTTCTCCCGAGTGACGGTGCCATGCTGCGCTGGGCGGTCCAGATGCTCGGCCCGCGGGCCAACCCGTACGCCCAGTGCCGATCAGGTCCCTGACCTGCCGAGGCACGTTCTAGGCACGTTCGCCACCAGATTTGCCACCCAACGACGCACCACGAAGAGGCATTAGGCCCTGCCTTCCCTGCTGTCTGCAAACGTCGGGATGGCCAGAACCCTTCACGGGGCAGCCCTGTCGCGCGGACACACCGCGGCGTGGTGTGTCCGCGATCGGTCACAGCAGAGCACACCTGGGTTGCGGCATTGGTCCTGCACGACGGCTCCTACGCGGCCTGCTGATGGAGAGCGTGGTGGTGGGCGTCGAGGATCGTGCGGGCCGCGGACCAGGATTCGGGTCGCAGATGGCCGTAGATGCGTTGGGTGGTTTCGATGCTGCGGTGGCCGAGCCAGGCGGAGACGTCGGTGATGGGGATGCCGCCGGCGAGGGCGTTGGAGGCGAAGCAGTGCCGCAGCGAGTGCGGGGTGAACGCGACCGGGAGGCCGGCTTTGCGTACGGCGCGGTGGAAGTCTTCTTGGTAGGTGCGGCGGACCACGAGGGGGTGCCGCCGTCCGCGGAACAGGTAGCCGTCGGGGTTGGTGCCGTGTTGGTCGAGGTGGCGGGTGATCGCATCGTTGACGAACTGGGGGAGTGGGGTGTCGCGGTAGGCGCCGGCCTTGCGGAACTTCAGGGGTCGGAGTTGGGCTTGTTGGTTGACTTGTTCGGTGGCGCGGTAGCGGGTGTGGTCGCCGATCCGGCAGCGGGTGTTGGCGGCGAGTGCTTCGCCGATGCGCAGGCCGCACCCGTACATGAGCTCGATGGTGGCGGCCCAGTCGGCGGGTAGGCCGGCTTTGAGGGCGTCGAGTTGGGCGGCGGTGGGGAAGATGAACGTGGTGTCGGAGACGATCTCGGGTAGCGGGATGTCCACGCAGGGGGTTTCGGCGAGGCGCTTGTCGAGGACGGCTTCGTGGAACACGGCGGAGATGACCAGGTGCGCGGTGTGCACCCGGCTGGGCCCGACGATGCGGCGCATCGCCGCGATCAGGGCTTTGATGTCCTCCCGGCTGACCGCGTCCAAGGGCTTGTCGCCGAACGCGGGACAGATGTGCGCGTTGAGAACAGAGCGGTAGGTGGCTGCGCTGTTCTCGGCTCCGGTGTGTTGGTCGATCCAGCGTTGGGCGTAGACGCGAAACGCCGTGCGGCCGGCCTTGGCGTCGAGCACGGTGCGGCGTCGTTTGTTGTTTTCGACGGTGTCGGCGAAGTCCTTGGCGGTCGTCTTGTCGGGGAAGGATTCCTCGCGCTGCCGGCCGTTGCGTCCTCCGGCGGTGCGGTAGCGCACGATCCAGGGATGGGTGCAGGACTGCCACCGGCCGGGTGGGCAGTCGCATTTCTTCATGACGCGTGCCATCGTGTGTCCTCGTCTCGTCCCCGCCTGCCGGGCTAGGGGCGTGGAGGGTTGTCGGTGATCTGCTGGTGGTCGATCCAGTCGTCCAGGTGGCGTTCGCGGAACCGGAGGTAGCGGCCGATCCGGTAGCCGGGCAGCCCCCAGTCCCGCCAGCGGGCGTGGACGGTCCTGCTGGACACCCCCAGCAGGTCCGCGACCTCGTCGACCGACAGCAGCCGATTTGATCCGCCGATCCGCCCGGCGCGGCGCGGTGTGCCGGGGGCGCCCGGTGCGGATGGACGCTCGACTCGCTCCACGTCGTCAAGCCGTTGCGACGCCGCCGCGGGCGCTGCGCGTCCGGGGATGCTGGCATCGCGGTGCTTGCGGGATGACGCCGGTCGACCGATCACCGTGCACGTCCTCGTCGAGGACGCTGGGGTTCAGCCGAACCGTCGCTCCGTGGACGTGCTGCCAGCACCAGCACGTCCTCGTGGGCGATGAGGTGCAGGGGGATGCCCCGGGCCCGGGCTTGCCGGATGGACAAGAGTTGGAAGAACGACGGCCGCGCCACCAGCCGGTCACCGCGCATGCCCGCGAGCAGGGCGACGCAGCGTTCGACGCAGTGCAGCCCGGCGGTGTGGGCGGCGTCGAGGACCTGGGCGGGCAGGTCGACGAGCTGCCCGCGCTGCCGCCAGGGCCGGACGGTGAGTACGACGTGCCCGTCGGGGGCGAGGAACGGGCGGACCGCGGCCAGGATTTCGGCGAACGACTGCAGCATCGTGTCGGGGGTTTGGTGGGCGAGGTTGCCGCGATCGCCGGGCTGCCGGTCGGGGCTGTATTGGTCGTGTTCCTTGCGCACCCCGTCCTTGCCGGGGGTGACCTGGCCGTGGACGGCCGGCCCGTACGGCGGGGAGGTCAGTACCAGCCGCACCCGCCCGTGCATGTCGGCCGGGAGCAACTGGTCGAGCAGCCGCGCGTCCCCACCGTTGACTTGTGCGGCGCCGGTCGCGCCGTGGGCGCGGGCGTGCTCGAGGTTCGCCGTCGCGAGAGTGACCCAGCGGGGTTCGTAGTCGACGCCGACGGCCCGGCGGCCTTGGTGGACGGCTTCCACGAGGGTGGTGCCGGCCCCGCACATCGGATCCAAGACGAGGTCGCCGGGGCGGGTGTAGGTGGCGATGGCGTGTGCGGCGAGGGCGGGCAGCATCCGGGCGGGGTGGTGCACGGTCTGCGGCAGGTACCGGCCGGCGCGTTGGGTGCGGGGCATGGCCTGCGCGGTCGGCCACACCGACCACCGCCCCGCTCCTCCACTCTTACGGGCGGGGTCGTGACGGGAGCTCATCGGCGGCTCCCGGCGCCGGGCCTGCCGAACACGTACAGGTCGTGGTGGATACGCCCGTGCTCCCCGCCGTCGGGCTCGTCCGGGTCGCCGGCGGGCTGCCACGCGCCGTCGACCACGGTCGCGTGCACGGCGACGATGTGCTGCAGGTAGATCAGGCCGGCCTCGCGCAGCACCGCGCGCTGCTCGGCGGAAACCGCCCACGGCCCGGTGCTGTGTTCGTCGGTGGTCAGGACGAGGTGCCCGCCGGGCTGGAGGGTGTCGGCGGCGGGCCGCAGATGCTCGACCCGCACGGCGGCCGGCGCCACGAGCAGGTGGGCTTTGCCGGCGGCGGCGCGTAGGGCGGCGGACAGGTACCGGTGGACGGTGTGTTCGACGCGCAGCCGGGCGCGGCGCGGGCCGGCGGCGTGGCGGTCGGCGAGCTGGGTGAGCAGCTCGGTGTCTCGCCGGCGGGTGGACACGGCGGCCAGGCGGTGGCCGCCGAGGCCGGCGGCGATGACTAGCCCGGGGTGGGGGTGCAGCGCGATGGTCAGCTGGCCCGGCCGGGTGAAGGTGGACAGCAGCCGTTGGGCGAGGGCTTCCGGGTCGGTCGGGTCGGCGGGCCAGACGGTGATCGGCACCGGTGGCTGGCCGCCTGTGGATGAACCTGTGGATACGGCTGTGGATGGTGTGGACGGTGCGCGCATGGCGTGTGCCCGCGTGCGGCGGATCGCTCTGACACTCTCTACCGCCATCGGCGGGTCGGATCTGGTCGCCAGGCGACCCCGGAGGCGCTGCTTGGGCGGGCCGGGCTGGGCTGCGGCTGTTGCTACGGGGACGCGTTTCGTTCGACGCGCTCGGCGAGATCGGCGAGGTCGTCGCTGAGTGGCAGGCCCGCGGCGGTGTAGTGGGCGCGCATGCGGGCCAGGGTGTGCGGGATGCGGTCGTGTTGGCCGGCGCTGGTCTGCAGGCGCAGCAGTCGCCGCCAGGTGGCGTCGTGCAGGGGGTCGATGGCCAGCAGCTGTTGCAGGAGGCTCGCGGCGCGGTCGGGGTGCTCGGGCAGGTGGGCGTCGGAGCAGGAGCGCAGGGCCTGGCAGAGACGGGCCCGGAGGTCGGCGCGGGTGGGGGCGGCCCAGTCTCCGTCGTCGCCGTCGGCGAGCAGGTCGGCGCGGTAGAGACGCGCCGCGGCGAGGACCTGCTCGGTGTCCTGCGCTGCCAGCCGGGCGGTGATGAAGAACGACACCAACGACACCCGGTCGGCCAGATACTGCGGCGGGTGTAGTACGAAGCTGGATACCAGCGCGGACTTCCCCGCCCACGCCCCGGCCTGCCACCACACCCACGGCCCGCGGTCCTCATCGACGCAGAACGCGGCCAGCTCGGTCAGTTCTGCGTCCCGGTCCACCAGCTGCGGCGGGGCGATGCGCTGCACCTGCCGGAGGTACGCCGACCGCGCCGATCCTGGAAGCGGTGCCATGCCGTACTGATGAAACGTCTGCTGGACGTTGCCATCCACGTGGCCGATCGCGGTCCCACCGGACCGGGCCTGCGCGTGCGCGTGCGGCGACATTGGCGGGGCAGGTGGCCGCGCCGACGTCGTTGTCGCAGTGCCAGCGAGTGTGCCGGGTCCGGTCAGTGGCGTTCCCGGCCCGGCCTCTGAGGGTCCGCCGGACCACCGCCCGGGCCGAGGTGCACGGTGTGCACGTCCCCACCGATCTGCCCGAACGCGGTACCACCGCCGGATGCCTGCGCGTGCGCGTCTTCGGTGAACACCCGGGAGCCTGGCCCGGCCGTCACCGACACCCCCGCCGCCTGCTCGGCGGCCCGCAGCCGGGTCACCAGCGCGGTCACCGCCTGGCCGAAGGCGTCGTCTTTCCCTGCTGCTGCGGTCACTTCCAACTCCAGCCGCTGACGGGTCAACTCCGTGACCTGACCCTGCCCGCCGGCGGCCCCCTCGGCAGCATCCGCCAGAGCGGGATGTGCACCCAGCTTGGCCGCGACCACCTCGTGCAGCTTGTCCAACCCGGCATCGATCGCCGTGTCGACCTCGGCGTCCACCCGCCCGGCCGCCCGCCGCGTTTTACCCACCACCCACGCGATCACATAGGCCGCCACGATCCCAGCCTCGATCACCACACGCCCCGCCCCCTCCCGGCCACACCGGACTCCCACACCGGAGCCCCGCTCCATCCTGTCAAACAGGATCATCAGTACAGCTGATGCGGCGAGCGTGACGAACGGACGGTGCGGCGTGACGGAACAGGACGAGCCTGCCTGCCCGCAGGCGGTACTGATCGGTGGCTACGCCGGTACTGGGAAGACCAGCATCGCCCGGGCGCTGGCCCGCCAGACGGGCTGGGCGCTGCTGGACAAGGACACCTTGTGCGGCCCGCTCGTCGAGACGGCACTGGCTGTTCTGTCCCTTCCGCCCGGTGACCGGGACAGCGACGCGTACCGCACCGTGGTCCGGCCCGCCGAGTACCGGGCGCTGCTCGACACGAGTCTGGACAACGTGCGGATCGGGCGTTCGGTGATCGCTGTTGCTCCGTTCATCGGCGAGTTCGCCGACGAACAGTGGCTCAGCGGAACCCGGTCCGCGGTGGAAGCGTCGGGTGGGTGGCTACGGATCGTCTGGGTGCACGGCGACGCGGACTCGATGCTCACCTACCTTCGTCGCCGCGGCGCCGCCCGCGACCGGTCGAAGCTGACGGACTGGGATGGCTACCTGCGGCATCTGAACCTGGGACTGGTTCCGGCAGCGGGGCCGTACGAGCTCGTCGACAACTCACTCGGTACTGGATCGCCCGCCACCCATGCAAACGCACTGCGACGCAGGCTGGTCTCTGCCGGGTCGTAGCCGGGCGGGTGGCGTGGGGTCTCCGTTGTTCGCTGGTCGTGGTCGCTATCGTGCGGCGGTGATCGATGCTGCGCGGCGTCCGTTGCTGTTTCTTGACGTTGACGGGCCACTGATTCCGTTCGGCGCCCGGGACGGCGGCCACCCGACCTTCGACGGGCCCGCGGTCCAGTCGGGGTGCAGCCCGCTGGTCGAACGGATCGATCCTCGACACGGTGTACGTCTGGCCGCTCTGGGCTGTGAGCTGGTCTGGGCCACGAGCTGGATGGATGACGCGAACGACTGCGTCGCGCCATGGCTCGGGCTGCCGCGGCTGCCCGTGGTGCGCTGGCCGGAACACTTCGAGTTGACCGCCCGGGACGCCTGGCATGGGTTGTCCTGGAAGACGCGCACGCTTCTGGACCGGGCGGCAGACCGGCCGTTCGTCTGGGTGGACGACGAGATCACCGAAGCAGACCGCGCCTGGATCGCCGCTCACCATCGGCCGGGAGCACTCCCGCACCGGGTCGTGGCCGCAGACGGCCTGACCAACTCCGCTTACTCGGCTATCGAACGATGGCTCACGACTCGCACAACCCCTGCGTGAACACAGCCGCCGGCGAGCGCTTGGCGGATCGCCGCGATGACCCTCGTGTGGCTTGGGTGCGTGGTGCTCAGCAAACCGGAACCGGATCTCGACCAGATGCTGGTTGCGCCCGCAGGCGCTGCTCACGACTCTGACGGTGTGGATGTGGTGGCGCAGCGGGTGCGGACGACGCGGTCGCGGGTGCACCGGCGACGGGGCGTCGTAACGCGGCGCCGGTGGGGTTCATGCTGCCCGCTCAAGGGCGTCCCTGGTGCATGAGGTGGAGATGAGCGAGGTAGACGGGTTCGCGCCGCGGGAACGGTGGCGTGCGGGTGAGCCGGACGTCGCTGACGTGGCAGTAGGGGAGGCACAGGGTCGGCTGCGCGTGGAGGTGGTGGTGTCGGCGTTGGGGATGCCGCGACGGTGCCGGCGGCCACCGGCGGTGTGGTTGGAGCGCGGGGAGTGGGTGCGGTGGCAGGTCAACTACCGCCTCGCGGGGCCGGCGTCGCGTGGCGGTGCGTGGCGCTACTGGCTCGACACACTGAGCCTGGCGTATGGGCCGGCGGCCACCGATGCCTTCGTGGGGACGCAGACCCGGCACGTCGATGAGCGCGCACCGTTGCGCTGACTGACTATCTCGTCTGCGAGGCTGGTTTCTATATTTTGCGATGGAGCATGAGATGCGTCGATCCAAAGTCGCGCGCCCAATTGGGCCAATATTCGTCACTGTTCGCGCAGTTGCATCGTATGCAATCTGCGGTCTTGTCGGTCTAGGGTTGTTCTTATATTGGATGGGTGGCTGCAATAGCAATGATGCAGTTTTTGGAGGGGTACTATGCGCATCATTCCTAATGATGGTATTTATGGTCTACTTTGGGACCTGGCTGGTTGTCTCGAGACGTCGGCTAACGTCGGCCGCGAAGGCCGTGCTGCTGCCGATATTCCTGGGTGGGATCACCCTGGCGGTGACTAGTGTTTGGTGCACGGGGAACCTTCCCTCTGGCTGCCCTGATGCATGAGCGCGCGAACCCGGGATCAGTACCCGTCCGGTGCGCCATGCGCATCGAGGATGTCCCGCTGGTAGCCGGCGGACTCGCCGAGAACACCGCGCGACGCCGACAGGACCATGCCGCAAGCATCGTGCACATCCTCGGTGAGACGGCATTGCGACCGAGGCCGGACAGGCAAGGATCGGTCAGACTACGTCGCGCAGTCACCGTAGTGCTGTGCCGCCGCCAGGGCCTGGCGCTGCGCTACCCGGCGACGCAGAGTGCCCCGGGTGAGGTAAGCCGGGTTGAGGGGCTCGATGCAGCCGGCGTTGTTCGACAGCCGACACGTGGCCACGGGCTCTCCCGTAGGCAGCTGATCAGGTGATGTATCACTTCACAATGATTTTTCCGAAGAGGCCGCCGCACGCCAGGAGCAACCCCATCGCCACGAAGGCGACCCCGATGATGCACCCTAGGCCGCCCTCCATGCGGGGAACGAAGTCGGCCGCCGCGCGGTTTTGCTTCAGTATTTTCTCCATGTAGTACGGTGACACGATCTGCACGACACCAAGGACCACAAACAAGGCCGCTACCAGCAGAGCAAAGACTCTGTAAAGAATCATCGGTGTCCTTGTGTAATTGGAGGTCGAGTCTGGATCCCTGGATCTTGACCGTACAGGGATGAGGTTTCGAGCCTCGCCGGACCACGGCGACAACTGCTGACCTGGTGCTGACTTAGGCGTCGCGCCAGCCCGCTGACCTGCGGAACCTGCTCTCAGTTCGACTATCACCCAGATCTACGAGGGCACCAACCAGGTCCAGCGGATCGTCATGGCCCGCCAGGTCCTCGCCCGCCCGTAAAACCTCAGGTAGATGGCGTCTGACCTGCGACAACGGCGGCGGCACCCAACCGGGTGCCGCCGCCGTTGTCGCGTCTGCGGCAGCCGCCAGGCCAAGATCACGATTGCCTTTGATGCCCATGAGGCCCCACGGGACACCAGCGGCGCTGCTTGGTGCCGACCCTCGTGTCCACTGTGGACGGTGAAACCCACTCGTACGGCCACTCGTCGCCCGGCGGTGAGTCGACCGTGGCACGCGGGACGGTTCGCGCTCGAGTGGTGTACCACTCGGGACGAGTGCCTGCCCTTCAACGATGGGTTGTCATGCCGCACGTTCTGGCTGATGAGAGGTTGGTCCGCAAGGCGTTGTGGCCGATCCGCTTCTGGTTTGCCGTGGCGGCAGCTACCGACGTGGAGCAACTCTTTCGTTGCAGGGCGCTTCTGACGAACAACACTCCTGAAGGCCGCGAAGACGGCCACCGATGCTGCACGGGCGGGTGCGAGCTAGAGGGACCCGACCAGTGAGCGATGTCAACTGCTTGGGCTGACTCCGGTGGCCAGACGTACGGGCCTGGGCCAATCGGGGCGTCACACCCGGCCGGCAGGCCGCCGCCGACACGGTGCGCCACGCCACGCCCGAGTTGGCCGACGCCCTCGACGATCTTGTGCTCACCCACCCGCGCTGCTGTGATGTGGGCTGGTGCCCACCCGAACCCTGACTCACGCGCGGATACCTTCGACAAGAACCGCAACAGGTAACATTGCCCTGTCGCGGTTTCTGTTGACGAAGGACGATCGATGAGCGATCCAGAATTGGACGATCTGATTGGATACCGCCACAATCCGACCAAACTGACTCGGCATCAGCTGGATCGTCTCGTCGCCTCGGGCGAATACGAGCGGATCGCTCCGGGGCTGTTCTTGCGCGCCGGGTCCACCGACGACACCACCGCAGCGTGGATGGCCGTCGCCGCCCGGAAGCCGCAGGCGACACTGTGCCTGCTCACCGCCTTGTCGCTGCACGATCTGACCGACGAGATCCCCACCAGCAGCGACATTGCCCTGCCCCGCGGTACTCATCCGGTGAAGGTGTTGTACGCGCCGATCACCTGGCACGGCTTCGCCGCCGACACATTCGCACTCGGCCGGGGCGAGTACGCCCTGCCGGGGGGCGTGTCGATCGGCCTGTACTCGCCGGAACGCACGATCATTGACGTGTTCCGGCTCCGCCACGACCACGGCGCCGATCTGGCCATCGGCGCGTTGAAACGGTGGTTGCGCGGCCGGGGAAACAGCCCGTCGAGGTTGCTGGCGATGGCTGCGAAGTTCCCCGACGCGGCGCCCAGCGTCCGCACCGCCCTGGAGGTCCTGCTGTGAGCCCCGCTGCCCAGCGCGGAACCCCGGCCGGTGATGCCACCCTCGCGATCCAGCGGCTGGCCCGGCAGACCGGCGGCGACGTGCAAGAACTGCAGACCCTGTACGTGCTGGAAGCGCTGCTGGCGAGGATTTCCGCCTCTCCGTACCGTGACGACTTCGTCCTCAAGGGCGGGGTGCTGCTGGCAGCGTTCACTGCGCGGCGTCCCACCAAAGACATCGATCTGCGGGCCAGTCGTCTGTCCAACGAGGCCGACGATGTCGCCGAGCGGGTACGGCAGATCGCCGCGATCGACATGCCGGACGGCGTCATATTCGACGCGGACGCCGTCACCGCGAGCGAGATTCGCGAGGAGGACCAGTACTCGGGCATCAGAGCGAAGCTCGTGGGCATGCTCGGGCGTGCACGCATCACGGTCGGGGTGGACGTGAACTTCGGTGATCCGATCTGGCCGGAGCCAGAACTGATCGACCTTCCGCGGATCGTCGACACGGGCCAGCCGCCCGTGCAGGTCCTGGGCTATCCGTTGAGCATGGTGATAGCGGAGAAGGTGGTCACCGCGATCGCCCGCGGTGAGGCGAACACGCGGTGGCGTGACTTCGCCGATGTCTGGACGCTCACCCGCGCCCACGCTCTGTCCGCCGCGGAGGTGTGGGCCTCGGTGCAGGCGGTTGCCGAACACCGCGAGGTTGAACTCGTACCGTTGCTGCCCGAGCTTGCTGCGATGCCGCCACGGGTGCAGCCGACGTGGCGGACGTGGCGTGACCGGTCCGGTTGGACCACCGAACTGCCGGCAGAGTTCGCGGACGTCCTCACCCAGCTTGCCGACTTCGTCGATCCGGTTCTGCGCGGCGCTGAGAGCGGAACCTGGGACCCGCACGCCGCGGCCTGGACGTGACCGTCGTCGGCTGCTGCGCCAAGGAAACGGTGTGTCGGCCAGGCACCCAGGCGTCGGCGACGGGCGCACCTGGTTGGTGCCGGGGCTGGGCAGGTGCGGGCCGAGGTAGCCGACGAAGATCAGGCCGGTGCCGCCGTCGGTGTCGTCGTAGAGTGCCGGCGCGGTGCCGGGGGTGGAGGCGTTGGAGGCGGATGTGCTGGTCGAAGAACGCCGCGCCCGTCGCATCGACCTCGGGCGGTACTCGGCGGTGCGGACGTCGCGGTAGCGGGGTGTGCCGCACACGGTGTCGGACTCGGTCGGGACGACGATGTTGGCGTTGATCAGCGCGCCGGGCTGCCCGGACTTGACCTGGGCCTCAGCGACGCGTGTTCGGGTCCGGGCGCGCCGTCGACGCGCCGGCGTTGCTCTTTGCTGAGGGTGTAGTTCGAGAGGGTCGAGAGGGCCAGCCACGTTTGCGGCGCCACCCGGCGGCTTTCGAATGGTTGTCCAGCGGCTCGGCGACCGCCCGGTCCAGGCTTAGGCGCAGCCCGGGTAGCCACTCGGCGGCCTCCAGCAGCGCGGCGAACGACGAGAACTCGGCCCGGTCGTCCGGGCCGTTATCGAGGTCGGTAAGGGCATCGGGGGGCAGGGCCGCTGCGGTGGCCGCCAGTCCGGTCGGTTCGAGCCCGCCCCGGGCGCCGATCGCGTGGCTGACCACATCGCGTAGTGCCTTAGACGGTCGAGGCGCCGATGGCGCTCACGGGTCACGTCGCCGCAGTTGGCCTTGGCGGTGCAGTTCCCGCAGATGCCGGCCTGATCCGGGCCGAACGATCGTTTGCCGCCAGGCAACTGCGTCCTGGTGGTGCGGCCGGGACAGGCCCTTGTCTGCCAGGGGTGAATATCGGCCCGACGGGGTTCGACAGTCGCTACAGTCCAGCCGTATGACGACAGTCACGACGCGTACGGTCGAATACGCGGCCGATGGCCTCACGATGGTCGGACACCTCGCGCTCCCTCCCGGTGTCGACCGCCGTCCCGCGGTCCTGATCGGCCCCGAGGGGATGGGTCTCAGCGACGTTGAGCGCCGCCGCGCCGATGCCCTGGCTGAGCTGGGGTACGTGGCGCTGGCCTTCGACCTCCACGGTGGGCGCTATTTGGGCGACCCCGAGGAAATGCTGGGTCGTTGCATGCCGCTGCTCGCCGACCCCGACCGGATGCGGGGCATCGGCCACGCGGCGCTCGACGTGTTGCGTGCCGAACCGCGGGCCGACCCCGACCAGATCGCCGCCGTCGGCTACGGCACCGGGGGCGCCATCGGACTGGAACTCGGGCGAGACGGCGTCAGGCTGCGCGCGATCGGGACAGTCAACGCACTGACCACGGGCCGACCAGGCGAGGCGGCGCGCATTCGCTGCCCGGTGTGGGCTGGCGTCGGGTCGGAAGACCCGATCATGCCGCCCGCGCAACGCGACGCGTTCACCGCCGAGATGCAGGCCGCGGGCGTCGACTGGCGCCTCGTGGTCTACGGCGGCGCCTTGCACGCCTTCCACCACCCGCCGGTCGACCATGCCGTGGTCCCCGGCGTCGGCTACCACCCACGGCATGCACGGCGGGCCTGGCGTGACGTCGTCGACCTGCTCGGCGAGTGCCTGCCCGTGACGGAGTGATGTGGTCGGCTCCTGACTCACTGCTGGCCGCCGTCGCTGTCCTCGTTGCCGGCGCTCGATCCGGATCTTCGCCAGTGGCGGTCTCCGGCAGCACGACGCCGCGGCGCGACCGCGGCGTCGTCCTGCCCCTGCGCGGTCACAAGTCGCGTCTCCGTACGACGAGAGCTGCGACCACGACGGAGGCGAGTGCCCAGATCCCGTACCCCAGCCAGGATCCGACGGTCGTCGCTGGATAGGGCGACAGGTGCTGCGTGTCCAGACCATGCAGCGCACCCCAGGAACCGTACGGCTGGGCGTGCAGGATCACCGCGGTCAGGTAACGGCGATCCTCCAGCAGGGCCGGGAAGAGCAGGAGGAGGGCAACCGTGGTGACGATGCTGCCGGCGGTGTACCGGATCACGGCGCCGATGGCGAGCCCGGCGAGACCGCACACCGGTGCGAGGAGCGCGGAGGCCACGACGCCGCGCAGTACGCCCGGATCGGCGAGGGTCACGTTGATGCCGCGGCCGGCGAGAATCCCCTGCGAGGCGACGAACGAGCCGCCGGCGACCACCACCCCGAACGCGAGGAGCACACCGGCCAGGACGGTCGCCTTCGCTAGTACGACCGAGGAACGTGCCGGCACCGCCGCGAACGTGGTACGCGCCAAGCCGCTGGCGTAGTCGCTGACGATTGCCAGCGCGCCGATGGTGCCGGCGGCGAGGATCAGCACCATCGCAGCTCCCGCCGAGAACGCGTCGCTCACCGCCCAGTCCGGGACGAACGAGGCGCGGATCTGCGGGTTGTAGGTCGGCCAGTTGCGGTAGTCGGAGAACGCCGCGTTGGCGTTCATCGCGATCACGACGAGCGCGCTCAACAGCACGCCCCATCGGGTCGAGCGCAGCGAGACGAACTTGATCGATTCCGCGGCCAGCAGGTCGGTGAACCGCGCTGCCGGTTCCGCGTCGATTTCGCGGTCGGCGGTGGTCGTCATCGGCGCTCTCCAGTCAGGTAGTCGGCCGCGTCCGCGGTCTGCGCCAGGAACGCCGCCTCCAGCGAGGCACTGCGGGTCGTCAGCTCGCGCAGCAGGATCCGGTGCTCGTACGCGAGTTCGCCGACCCGGGCCGCGGTCAGTCCGGTGACGGTCAACGTCCCGTCCGGCGCCGGTACCGCGCTGCCGCCGGCGGCGTCGACGACCGCGGTGAGCGTGGCCGGATCCGCGGTGTCCACGGCCACCTGCAGCCCTTCGCCCCGGGACGCGAACTCGGCCAACGTCTCGTCGGCGATCAGCCGGCCGCGGCCGATCACGACGAGGTGGTCGGCGGTGTGTTCCATCTCCCGCATCAGGTGGCTGGACACGAACACGGTGCGACCTTCGGCCGCGAGCCGTCGGAACAGCCCGCGTATCCAGAGGACGCCTTCCGGGTCGAGTCCGTTGAGCGGTTCGTCGAACAGCAGTACCGGCGGGTCGCCGAGCAGTGCCGCGGCGATACCGAGGCGCTGCCGCATTCCCAGGGAGTATCCGCCGATCCGTTGTCGTCCAGCCGATTCCAGCCCAACCTCGGCGAGGACCTCGGCGATGCGTCGGCGTGGGATCCGGTTGCTCGCGGCGAGCGCGCGTAGATGTGCGTAGCCGCTGCGGCCGCCGTGCATGTCGGCCGCGTCGAGCAGCGCGCCGACGTGCCGCAGCCCGCGTGGCCGGTCGCGGAACGGTCGACCGTCGACGGTGGCGGTACCGGATGTGGGGCTGTGCAGGCCGAGGACGAGCCGCAGCGTGGTCGACTTTCCCGCACCGTTCGGACCGAGGAAGCCGGTTACTTTCCCCGGCCGCACGGTGAACGTCAGACGGTCGACCGCGGTGGCCCGCCCGTACCGCTTGGTCAGGTCGTTGACGTCGATCATGGGTTCGACCATGCCCCGCGGACGGGTGGCGCGCATCGGCCGGTGGGCGTCACCCGTGGTGGCCCACGGGCGTACGCCCGTGGATCGATGCCCCCGGTCGCGACCGTGGGAGTCCGCCTAGCGATGACGACGTTCAGTGCGGGGCCGGTCTGCGGTCCGCGGCGGGAGCGGCAGCGGTGCCCGCATGGTGATGCTGACGATGCCGTACGTGAAGCCGAGGTGTTCGTTGAGCCGGCGCATCGCGTCGTTGCCGCGCTGCGTCCAGGTGTAGATCTCGGTGATGCCGTGGTCGGCGGCCCACGCCATGCTGACGCGTTTGAGGGTCGCGGCGACGGACCTGCCGCGCCACTCCTGGCGTACGGCGGTGTACGCGACCTCCGCACGCTCCGGGCGGTCGGAGTCGAGCATCAGGCCGGCCACGCCGATCACCTCGTCGCCGGCGACCGCCACGAACATCGCCGCGGGGTCGTTGATCCACTCCTTCTCCCAGTCGGCTGCCGAGACCTTCAGCGCGACCGGATGGTCCATGTCCGGCAGGGTCGGCACCGCGACCTGGTGGTAGGCCGCCGTCCACAGGTCCGGGCGTTCGGCGACCGAGACGATGTGGTACCCCGTCGGCGGCGCTGGATGCGGCTCGTCGCCGATCCGCCGCACCTGTTCGACCTCGCGATTCGTTTCCACGAAACCGAACCGCTCGGCGAACAGCCGGGACTCCTCGTCGTCGACACTGGCCCCCGCAGCATCGAATCCCTGGGCCACGGCATGGTCGGCGAGCACCCGGAGCACGTCGGTACCCACGCCGCGGCGGCGGAAGTCCGGGCTGACGCGCGGCATGAGCGTCGCCCGCTCGCCGTCGCGCGAGCGGTCCGCCAGTCCGCTGCCGACCACCTCGCCGTCGACCTCCGCCAGCACCATCAGCCGGCCGGGGCGGTCGAGCTCCCGGAGCTCGGCGACGGTCGGGCAGCGCTCGTACGGCATCACCGCGATACGCACGGCGCGCCAGGACTCGTAGTCGGCGTCGGTGACCGCCGTCCGGACAGTCGTGGTCATGACGTCAGCCTGCCCCAGCTCGCCGGAAAGGGCGCCGGTTTTTCGCCGCGCCCACCAACCGGACCCGGCGGTGTCCGCCGCGCCACGATCGGGTGCGCGCGGTGCCAGGATCATGCCCGGACGAGACTCAGGGGCGGAGCACGATCTTGCCGTGGGTGTGGCCCCGCTCCAGCTCGCGGAACGCGTCGCGCACCCGCTCCAACGGGTACGTCCGGGCGATGGGCACGTCCAGTTCCCGACGCGCGGCGAGCCGGGCGATCTCGCCGAGCACGACCGCGCACGCCGCCGAACCCTCTCCGTACGTCCGCGCACCGACCCTCGCCGCGGCCTGCCAGTCGCGGATCGTGTTGATCCGCTCGGGCCGTACGCCCAACTCCACCGCCAGTTCCACGTACCCGTCGCCGAACGTGTCGATGAACGCGTCGACGTTTCTGCCCGCGGCCCGCCGGATCCGCTCGGTCGCGCCGTCTCCGTACGCGACCGGGATGACGCCGTGCTCTCTCAGCCAGGCGTGGTTGGGTTCGCTGGCCAGCCCGATCACGGTGGTGCCGCGCCGCCGTACGAGTTGCACGGCAAGCGAACCGACGCCGCCCGCCGCGCCGGACACCACGACGGTGTCGGTCGGCCCGGGGTCGACGGCGAAGACGGTGGCGTACGCGGTCGTGCCGGCCACGTACAGCGAGCCGGCCACGTCCCAGGGCAGGCCGTCCGGGCGTGCGACGAGGTTCACGTCGTCGGCCACGACGAACTGCGCGTGGCTGGCCCTGGCGTGCGTGAAGCCGAGCACCTCGTCGCCCACCGCGAAGCCGCGTACCTCCGGGCCGGCCTCCGCCACGACTCCGGCCAGGTCGCTGCCCTGACCGGAGGGGAACGTCGCCGGCCACCGCCCGTGCCGGGCGCCCTCGCGGATCATCACCTCACCGGGCTGGATCCCGGCGGCGCGGACCTCGACCAGCACCTGCCCGGGGCCGGGCGTGGGACGCTCCACCTCCTCCACCCGCAGCACGTCGATCCCGCCGTACCCGTGGAACCGCACCGCCTTCATGCACAGCCACCGCCCTTTTCTCGTTCGAACGATCCTCTCCTAGCGATCGTGCAGATGACCGTCCAGAGAGGTGTCGACTTCGCGGAAGGCGATGTGCCCGGCGATCTCTCTGCCCGCGGGGAGCGGCGTCGGGTACGACCAGGCGGTGTCGCGACGGAACTGCTCGTCGACGCGATTCGTGTTGGGGTGCGTGTCAGTTGACGGTGGGGGTGAGGCCGCCGTCGATGCGGAGGTTGGCGCCGTTGATCGAGGCGCCGAGCGGGCTGGCGACCAGGGCGACCAGGGCGGCGATCTCGTCGGGCTCGGTCAGCCGGCCGGAGGGGTTGACGAGCGGGCCGTCGATGAGTGCGCGGGCCGCGGCGTCCGTGTCGTCGCCCATCCCGTGGCGCCGGCCGAAGGCCAGGGCGAACTCCCGGAATCCGTCGGTCATGGTCGGGCCGGGGCTGATGGTGTTCGCGGTGACTCCGGTGGCGGCCAGGTCCTTGGACAGGCTCACCGTGAGGTTGGCCAGCGCGGCCTTGGCTGCGCTGTAGGCCGCCTTCATGGGCAGGGGGAAGGGGTGCGCCGCGCTGCTGATCTGGATGATGCGGCCCCACTGCGCCTCACGCATCATGGGTGCGAGCGCTCCGATCAGGCGTACGGCGGAGGCGACGTTGGCGTCGTAGAGCTCGATCCAGTCGTCGGGTCCACCGGCCATCCAGCCGCCGTCCTCGCCGGCCGAAGCGGCGTTGTTGACGAGGATGTCGACACCGCCGAAGGCCGCTGCGGCGCTGTCGGCGACCCGCAGTGCGACCGCGTCGTCGGTCAGGTCGCCCAACGCGGCTTCCGCCTTCCCGCCGGCGGCGACGATGGCGTCCACGGTGGCCTGCGCCCGGCCGGCATCCCGTCCGTGTACGACGACGGCGACGCCTTCCCGGGCCAGCCCGATCGCGATGGCTCGGCCGATGCCGCTGGAGCTACCGGTGACCAGGGCTCGTCGTCCATGCAGTTCTAGATCCATGGTGTTCTCCTCCCGAGTGAATTCATCGGACATCGTGTCTTTCAATAGACAGCCTGTCTTTCGCTGGACGTCATGTCAAGTGAAAGCTAGGGTGGTGCCATGGCCACACGGAAGTACGAGCAGCGCCTCCGCGCGGACTCCGCACAGGAGACCCGCCGTCGCGTCCTCGACGCGGTGTACCAGCGACTGCGCGACGCGCCGACCGAGCAGGTCAGCATCGAGCGGGTCGCGGCCATGGCCGGGGTGTCGCGTTCGACGGTGTACCTGATGTTCGGCTCACGTGCCGGGCTGTTCGACGCGCTCGGCGAGGATCTGCGCAGTCGCGGCGGGTTCGACCGCGCCGCCGACGGCGCGGGCCACACCGACGCCCGTACCGGCCTGATGGCGTCGATCCGGGCCTCGGTGCCGGTCTTCGCCGCGCACCGCGAGGTGCTGCGGGTGCTGTACTCCATGGCGCAGCTCAACCCCGAAGCGGTCGGCGGCGCCGTGCAGCGCATGGGCGAGGCGCGCGCGGCCGGAGTGACCTGGCACGCGCAACGACTTGCCGAGCAGGACGCGCTCCGCCCCGACCTCACCGCCGCCGACGCCGTCCATCTGCTGTGGGCGGTCACCGGCTTCGAGTTCTTCGACCAGCTCTACACGGGCAGGGCTCTGTCGGCCGACACGGTCGCCGACATGATGGTCGCCGCGGCCGAACGGGCAGTACTGCGCCCGGATGGACAGAACACCACACCGCCGCCCAACCCCGACGCCCTTGGCCTTGGCCTTGGCGAATGATCCCGCTCGCCCGGTTGCTGGCCTTCGCCCTGACGGCCGCGCTCATCATCGCGATTCCGGGGCCGGGTGTGCTGTTCGTGATCGGCCGGGCGCTGTCGAACGGTCGAAGGGTGGCGATGTTCTCGGCGGTCGGGCAGGAGGCGGGCGGCTTCGTCCTGGTGGTCGCCGTGGCGCTCGGGATCGGCTCGGTGATGGAACGCTCCGTCCTGCTGTTCACCGTGGTGAAGCTGATCGGTGCGGTCTACCTCGTCATCCTGGGAATCCACGCCATCGCCCGACGCCACGCGTACGCAACGTCGGGACGGAGCCCGGACACCCGCGGCGCCCGGGCGGTGCAGATACTCCTGCTGGGCGCGGTGTTCGTGGTGATCGCGCTGGTGTTCGACGCGACATGGAGCCTGCTCGCCGGCGGCGCCCGTACCTGTTCGCCCGCTCGCCCAGGCGGTTGGCGCGGATCAACGGTGCGGGCGGCTGCGCGATGATCGGCGTGGGTGTCACCGTCGCGCTCACCGGCCAGAAGAACTGACGCCCCGATGGGAGTCGTTCCAGGCGATCTGGAACAACAGACGGATCAGTCGGTACCAATCAGGTGATGGGAGGCGGCATGGAGTCGTTCGACGTGGCGTTCGTCGGTGCGGCAAGGACGGTGCTCGCGCTGATCGGGCGCGACGAGGTCCGGGCCCGGTGGGACGCGCCGAGCGTGTTGCCGAAGATGAGTGTGGGAATGCTCGCCTGCCATCTCGGTCGTCAACTGGAACGCGCGGCGGAGATCCTGCCCGTTGCGGGTACCGGCGAGCCGATCGGCGAGGCGGCCGAGCACTACCGGCGGGCGGCGTGGGTGGCCGCGACGTCGCTGGACGATCCGTCCATGGACCGGTCGACCGACGAACGGCAGGCCGCTGACGGGTTCGACGCCATGGTCGCTCGCTGCGATGCGGCGTTCCGGTCCTCCGACGCACTGCTGACCGCGGGCCGGGCCGCGCCCGTGGTGACCATCCCCTGGCAGGGCTGGAGCCTGCGGCGCGCCGACTTCGTCCTCACCCGGCTGGTGGAGATCGTGGTACACAGCGACGATCTGGCGCGGTCCGTCGACATCGCCATGCCGGAGTTCGCGCCGGACGCGTTCGTACCGGTGCTGCATCTGCTGGCCGATCTCGCCGCGGCGCGGCACGGGCAGTCCGCGCTGATCAGTGCCCTGACCCGCCGCGAACGCCAGCCCGACACCATCAGCGCGTTCTGACCAGCGTGGGACGAGCCGGCGTGTGATGGATGAACGATGGCTGTGCGGGCCGCGCAGCCATCGTTCCGGGTCACGCGTTGGACGCTCTCCCAGCAGCGCCGACCCAGCGGTGGTACGCGTCCAGGTCGACGTTGCCGCCACACACGATGGTGACGACGTGCCGGCCGGCGAAGCGGTCACGATCTTCCAGGACGGCCGCGAGGCCGAGCGCGGCCGACGGCTCGACGACGAGGCCGGCATGTTCGAGGAGCAGGCGCATACCGGTGACGATCGACGTCTCCTGGACGAGGACAGCGTCGTCGGCCACCACCAGGAGGTCGTCCAGCACGACCGGGATGGGACGCCGGCCGGCGACACCGTCGGCGATGGTGTTGGTCGTCTCGGTGGTCACGACGCGCCGTTCGCGCCACGAGAGTGTCATCGCCGGTGCGCCCGCCGGCTGAACGCAGATCACCTCGACACCGGGCGCCAAGGCCTTCAGTACATGCCCCACGCCGGTGGCCAGCGCCCCGCCGCCGAGAGCGATCAGGACGGCGTCGTACGACGGCACGGTTTCCACCAGTTCCAGGCCGATCGTCGCCGCGCCCAGGCAGGTCTCGATGTCCAGGCTGTCTTCGAGCAGCCGGATGCGGTGCTGCTCCGCCAGGGCCGCCGCCCGCTCGCGAGCCAGCTCGTGGTCGCCGTCCACCAGCTCCAACCGGGCGCCCAGGGCGCGGATGCGATCGAGCTTGGCCACCGTCGCGTGGCGGGAGGCGACGACGGTGACGTCGAGCCCCCGGCCGCGGCCGGACCACGCCAGGGCCTGGCCGAGGTTGCCCGCGCTGGCGCACACCACGGATCGCTGGTCGCTCTCGGCGAGCACACTCGCGAGAACCTCGGTGCCCCGGGCCTTGAAGCTGCGGACCGGGTTCGCGGTTTCGAGCTTGATGCTCACCGCGCACCCCAGGGCCGGCTCCAGCGCCTCGCAGCGGTACAGGGGAGTGTGGCGGAAGGTCGGGTCGATGAGCCGGCGAGCCGCCCGTATCCGACCGATGTCGAGACGCGTGGTCTGCACGGCACGCAGCATAACGCCCGGTCGACGCTCTCCCCTGCGCGTGACCGCCGTGGCCCGACCCGGCCCGCGGTCAGTCCAGGACCTTGGTCTCCAGTACCGGTGACGCCGCGATCTGCTCCTCGGTGAACCGGTCCGTCACCCACCTGCCGGCCGAGAACAACGTCGTCTGGTCGGAGTAGTGCGGCGATCGCGGATTGGCGGACTGGGAGTAGGTCAGTAACGTGGACGACTGTGGTGGTCCGTCGGCGCCGAACCGTACCTCCTGGATGAAGCTGGATCCCCAGGTGACGTCCGGGTTTCCCGCTGCGTCCGGGGCCGGGTCGATGACGTTCAACACGCCGAGCGTGCCCAACGAGCCGTGGATGGGGATGCGCTCGCCGTTGCGGGTCACCGTCTGCACGTCGGACATCGGGGCGTCCAGCGGGATCCCGGCCTTGCGCAGTGCGCTGACCGCGTTGCCGAACGCCAGCTTCACGTCGAGCCGGTCGGTGTCCAGCGTGTTCGGTGTCGTGACCGGGTTCTCGGGGTCGAACCCGACCTTCCACGGCGCGGTCTCGACACCGGCCACCCCGACGTCGGGTACGGGGAGGCTGTTCCAGAAGTTCTCGAACAGCCAGGCGCCGCGGCTGTTCAGCGTGAAGTTGCCGTCCCACGAGGCAAGGACGGGGCAGGCCGCACTCACGTCGATCAGGCCGCCGTTGTACGGGGCGAGCCCGCCGACGAAGCTCCGGCACATCCGTACGGTGGCCGCGCGAGCCAGGTCCGCCGTCCGGCTGTGGTCGGCGAACAGCTGCTCGCGCATCGTCTCGGCGGTGAAACCCTTGCCGGGCAGTCCATCCGTACCGTCGATGCGTTGCTGCGCGGTCAGGATCAGCTGCTGCGTCCGGGTCGACCGGGTGCTGTCGGTGTCGCCCAGGACCCGGGGGTACGACAGGGGTTCGGCGGGGTTGGCCAACCACGGGCTGTCGTTCGCGTTGCTGACGAAGTCCGACCGGACCAGTCGCGGCTGTACGTGCGGGTCGAGCAGGCCCGGCGCGACGGCCTTCGGATCGTCCGGCCAGTCGCAGGCGCTGCGTTTGCCGTCCAGAATGGACACCGGTGGTACGCCTGGGATCCGCAGCCCGTAGAACGTCGTCCTGCCGGTCAGCGTGAGGCAGGAGTTGGCGTGGGCGTCGGTGATGTTCGGCGCCGCCTGGATGTCCGCGTACAGCGCGTTGCCCCTGCGGTCCGTGGCGAGGGTGTTGAAGAACGGGCTGCCCTGCGTGGTCTCCAGGGTCGCCACGACGTCGTCGGTGTCCTTCGCCTTGTCCAGCCCGAACCAGGTGTTCACCGCACGCAGGTTGTCCATGTTCGCGTCGCGTACCGCGTGCGCGCTGACGAGCCAGGGCAGCGGGACACCCGCCAGGGAGGTGGTGACCGGGCCGTACCGGGTGGACCACAGGGTTCTGGTGACCGTGCTCGTCGAGCCGTCCCGGCCGAGTACGTCGACGCTGACCTGCTGCGAGGTCATGTCCTCCCACCTGCCGTTGACGAGGTATCTGGTGGGGTGCAACGGATCCACTTGTAGGTCGAACAGCCCGAACGGTGCCACGGTGGCCACCGTGTGGCTCCAGGCGACGTTGTCGTTGTGCCCGATGTTGACCACGGGGAAGCCGAGCAGGCTCGCTCCGGAGACGTTGAACTTCCCCGGAATCGTCAGCTGGGCCTCCCACATGCGGTTCTTGCCCTGCCACGGGAAGTGCGGGTTGCCGAGCAGCATGCTCCCACCCCCGGAGACGCCCTGCGCACCGACGGCCAGCGCGTTGCTGCCGATGTCGTTCTGGTGGCCCCGGGCCATGGCCTCGACGATCTTCTGCCCGGCGTCGGCGGCCGGACGTGCCTTCGGCGACGTCGCCGGTACGTCGGCGGGCGCCGCGGTGACCTCCCCGTCCAGGAGGTACTGCGAGGTGCCCATGACGACCTCGGCGTGCACGTGCCGGTACACGTCGAGCGCGGTGATGGGGTGGACCCAGGCGGCGCCACGGCAGGCCGGGTCGGAGATGCCGTCGACGCCGGTTTCGTTCAGGTACCGGTTGTATCCCTTGACGTAGCCGTCGATGGCCTCCTTGACCTCCGGCTCCGGACCGGTGGGTGCGGGCTTGTCGATCAGCCGCTCCACCACGTGGTCGTCGTTCATCCGCTGGAAGTACAGGTCGCTGTTGAGGTTGGTCGTGCCGCCCGAGGTGCCGGTGTCGGCGTGACCGTCCGGGCCGAGGTAGCGGGAGCGCTGCGCCTCGACCATCAGGTACGTGCTGGCCAGGGTGCAGATGTTGTCCTTGGCCGCGGCGTAGCCGTAGCCCTCGCCGAGCCCGTCGAAGGTCGACGCGATGATGTGCGGGATGCCGTACTCGGTGTACCGGATCGTGGGCTTCTCCGGCCCCCGGTCGGTGTCGGGCTTCGCCGCCGCCGCCGTCGTCAGTGACGCGGTCGCGGCGACCACCGCCACTGCGGCCGCGATCAGCGGCTTCCGCGAGCTGTACCTGCGCGCCATCGAGCCCTGCCCCCTTGCCGTCCACGGGCCGCCCGGACGACGGCGCCACACGCTAGCGAGGGGCGATGAAATCCCCTTGAATCGCCCGTCGCGGGCGAGCGGGGCAGGTCCACGGCCGGCCACGGGGGCTGGTTGCTAGCGTCGTACCCGATGGACGATCTCCGACTCGCGTTCGAAGCCGCGGACCTGGCCGCGGACCTGGCGCTCGCCCACTTCGAGGCGGGTGTCTCGGTCACGTTGAAGGCCGACGGCACGCCGGTCACCGAAGCCGACCCGGCAGTGGAGCGACTGCTCCGTGAGACGTTGTCGACGGCGCGACCCGGCGACGCGTTCCTCGGCGAGGAACTCGGCCGGCTCGGTGCGTCCGACCGGGTCTGGATCCTCGACCCGATCGACGGCACCAGGTTCTTCAGCCGCGGCGACCCGAACTGGCGCATCCAGATCGTGTTGCAGGTACGGGGGACCGTGGAGGTCGCGGTGGTCGTGTCACCGGCGCTGCGGCGCTGCTGGTGGGCCACTCGGGGCGGCGGTGCCTTCGAGTCGTCCTGGCCGCGCGAGGACGGCGCCACGCGGCGCCTCGCGGTCAGTGCGACCCCGGCGTTCGCCGACGCCGTACTCGCCGCCCTGGACGACGCGTCCCGGGCGCGTCTCCCACCGAGCGCGGCTCCCGCGCCGCCGAGCCCGCTGCCGCTGGTCGAGCTCGTACGCGGGGAGATCGACGGCTTCCTGGTCGAGCGGTACCACACGTGGGATCACGCGCCGTGGGTGCTGCTCGTCGAGGAGGCGGGCGGCCGTTTCACCGACCGGACCGGTGGGCATGCGACCGATCGGGGCGGCGGCCTGTACTCGAACGCCGCCCTGCACGACCAACTGCTCGCCGCGCTGCATTACCCGACGCGTCCCTGACCGCGGGACCGGCGCGGCCGGTCGGTGTCCGTCGCGGCGGCGCCGTGATCAGGTGCGTCGGGACGCCGGTCCGAGCCCGTTCACCAGGGCGGTGAGGCCGACGGTGAACTCGTGGTCCGGGCCGAGCCGCGCGACCTGCCCGGCCAGCTCCACCAGGTGGGCGGCCTCCGGGGACGACGCATCGTCCGCGGGGAACCGGATCGTGCTTCCGTCCCGGGCGGTCTGCTGTTCGAGCGTCGCGCCGATGGTGTACCGGGAGACGGCGACGTACGCCAGGACGGCGTCGGTGCCGCTGAACCCGTGCCGTTCGAGGAACGACACCTGCGCCATCGCGTTCGCGAGCTCGGGTGCCCTCGGCCCGGCGAGTGCGAGCAGCCGGGCGCCGTCCCGGACGGCGAGCATCGCGCGCCGCAGGCTGTGCGCGTACCGGACCAGCAGGTCACGCCAGTCCTCGTCGGGTTTCGGCAGCCGTTCGGTGTGGTGCCGGTCGAGTACGTCGGCCGCGACGGCGGCGAGGATCTCGTTCTTGTCGCGGAAGTGGTGGTAGAGCGCCGGCTGGCGCACGCCGAGCCGGGCCGCCACGGCGTGCAGGGACAGCTTGTCCAGGCCGCGCTCGTCGAGTACCGCGATCGAGGCGGCGACGATCGCGGCGCGGTCCGTCCGTCGCTGCTGTGGCACCACCGCACCGTACTCGCGCCCGCGCGGATCGTACGAAGCTTATCGGTGATAAGCTTCCGGCGATCACCAGACATGACGAAGGAGTGGCCGATGGCCGGCGAGGACGCCTGGAGCGGGGTCGTCGTGAAGAAGTCCCGCGCCATGTACGACGGCGCGAACCTCTACCGCAAGCTGGAGATCAGGCACGACGACGGCGAGGTCCGCAACGTCACGGTGAGGCGCGACCTGTGGAAGCAGCTTGAGGTCGGCGACCGCGTCGTGAAGGAACCCGGCGCCGATCCCCGCCGCGGCTGACACCCGCCCACCGACCTGGTGGGTCATCGGAGCGGCCGGAAGAACGTACGCAGGTCGTCGACCAGGAGGTCGGGCACCTCAAGTGCGGGGAAGTGTCCGCCGCGGTCGTGCTCCCGCCAGAAGCGGATGTCGGGATAGCGGCGGGCCGCCCAGCGCCGGGACGGCCGCGGCACCTCGGCGGGGAAGATCGATGCGCCGACCGGTACGGCGACCGGGTCGACGGACGCGCCGCTGATCCATCCCGACACGGTGTCGATGCTCTCCGCGTAGAGCCGCGCCGACGACGCGGCGGTGCCGGTCAGCCAGTACAGGCTGACCTGGTCGAGGATCTGGTCGCGCGACAGGGCGCCCGGCAGGCTGCCGTCCCGGCCGAGACGGTGATCGCTCCAGGCGATCAGCTTCTCGCCCATCCAGGCGCAGAGCCCGGCGGGCGAGTCCAGCAGTGCGTACCCGATGGTCTGCGGCGCGGTCCGGTGGATCTCCGAGTACGCCGACGAGGTACGCCCGCGTTCCTCCGCCTGGGCCAGCGCCTCCCGTTCGGCGTCGGTGGGTTCGACGGCGGCCGCCGGGTCCGGGCCGGCGAGCGGTGGGACGAGGTGGATGCCGGCCACGTGCTCGGGGTCCAACGTGCCGAGCATGCTGGAGATGCTTGTGCCCCAGTCGCTTCCGACCGCGCCGTACCGGGTGTGGCCCAGCCCGGCCATCAGCCGGGCCCAGGCGGCGGCGATCCGTTCGACGCCCCAGCCCGCGGTCGTGGGGTTGCCGCTGAACCCGTACCCCGGCAGGGACGGGATCACCACGTCGAAGGCGTCGTCGGCGGTACCGCCGTGGTTGGTCGGGTCGGTCAGCGGCGCGACGAGGTCGACCAGTTCGAGCACCGAACCGGGCCAGCCGTGCGTCAGGACCAGCGGCAGCGCGTCGGCATGTGGTGAGCGGGCGTGCAGCACGTGAATCGGTGCTCCGTCGACGTCCACGAGGTATTGCGGGACGGCGTTGAGCCGCGCTTCCGCGGCCCGCCACCGGTAGCTCTCGGCCCAGTACCGGCAGAGGTCCTCGACCACGTCCTGCGGGACGCCGTGTGACCACCCGGGCGCCGGCGCCGGCCCGGGCCAGCGGGTACGCGCCAGCCGGGTACGCAACTCGGCCAGGTCGGACTCGGGAACCTGGACCCGGAAGGGCTGGAAACGAAGGGACATCCAAGCTCCCGTGGGTGGTCAGGGGCCGACCAGCAGGAGGGCCTGCTGGGGCGCCAGCTGGACGGCGCCGCGACGTGGGCGTGACGGTGTGGTCTCGGGGTCGTCGGTGTCGTAGACGGCCGGGGCGGGCAGGTGGATCGGGCCGGCGTCGACATCGGAGAGGTTGGCCACCGCCCACACCTGCCCACGCCGGACCATCACGACCTGCCCGGCTGGCAGCGGATCGGTGACCTCGACGTCGTCGTCGGGGTACCGGACGGTCCGCTCGGCCCACTGGCGGGCGCGCAGCAGGCGCCGTACGGCATGCAGGTGCGAGGCGGGATCGGCCTCCTGCACGTCGACGGTGTCGGCCGGTGTTCGCCCGCCTTCCGTCAGCCAGGCGCGTCCGCTGGTGAATCCGAGGCCGGGCCGCGGGCTCCAGGGCATCGGGGTACGCGCCCCGTCGCGGCTCCGATCCGGTTGTGCGGCGCCCAACGGGTCGACGATCTCCTCCGGCCGTACGATCCCGTCGCCGAGCCCGAGCTCCTCGCCCTGGTACAGCCACAGGGTCCCGGGCAGTAGCGCCATGAGCGCGTGCAGCGCCAGGGATCGGCGTCGGCCCAGGGCGGGATCCACGTGCGTCGGGTCCTGGTCCCGGCGCCCGAAACGGGTGGCGGCCCGGGACCTGTCATGGTTGCCCTGTACCCAGGACAGGCGCGGGCTGGCCACCGCGGCCGCGGCGAGCAGGTCGCGGATGCGCCGCGGATCCCAGTCGGACTCGACCAGCCCGAACCAGAACGACGAGTGGAGCCGCTCGGTCGTCACGTAGGCGGCGAGCGCGTGCGGATCCAGCTCGTACACCTCGCCGACGAGAAAGCCGCCGAACTGGTCGACGACGCGGCGCCAGCGTTCGTGGATGCCGTGCACGTCGGGTTGGTGAATGTCGAAGCAGTGGTCCTGGCGGCGCCAGTCCCTGGTCGCTCCGGACACCGGCGACAGCGCATCGCCGGGCAGCAGCGGGTTGTCAGGCAGGTCGGGGTGCTTGAGGAGGTACGCGGCCGTGTCGATCCGGAAGCCGTCGAGTCCCAGGCCCGCCCAGTCCCGGAGGACGGCGTCGATCTCCGCGGCAACCGCGGGGTTGCGCCAGTTGAGGTCGGGCTGCTCGGGCCGGAACAGGTGAAGGTAGTACTGGCCGGTCGGTTCGCTCCGCGTCCATGCCGGCCCGCCGAAGTGTGAGACCCAGTTGTTCGGCGGTCCACCGTCCGGCGCAGGGTCGCGCCAGATGTAGTAGTCCCGGTACGGGTCCGTACGCGAGGACGCCGCGGCCGTGAACCACGGATGGGCGTCGCTGGTGTGGTTGACGACGAGGTCGCCGAGCACGCGCAACCCGCGCGCGTGCGCCGCGTCCAGCAGCTCGCGCAGCGCGTCGATGCCGCCGAACCGTGGGTCGACGGCGCGGTAGTCAGCGATGTCGTAGCCGTGGTCGCGCATCGGTGACACGAAGAACGGGGTCAGCCACAGCAGTTCGACGCCGATGCCGACGAGGTGGTCCAGGCGCGCCGTCACCCCGGCCAGGTCGCCCCACCCGTCACCGTCGGAGTCGTTGAACGACGGCAGGTAGACCTGGTAGCCGACCGCGTCGCGCCACCACGGCGCCGCGTGGGAGCGGTGCAGGAGTTGCGTCAGGTGGGTGAGGTCCCGCAGCCGCAGGTCGGCGTCCAGCCCGCGCAGTCCCGCGGTGCGCATGCCGGCCGCCCATCCGGCGGCCAGACCGGCAGCCGAGTCCTCCACCACGAGGCAGCGCGACGCATCCACGCCCAGCCAACTGGCTGCCGCCAGGTAGCCCGCGGGGTCCGGCTTGCCGCGGTACACGTCGTCGGCCGTGATCAGGAGCGGTGGAACGATGCCGGCCGCGTCGAGGCGGTTCTTGGCCAGCCGGGCGTCCGCGCTGGTGACGACCGCCCACGGCAGTCCGAGGCGGTCCACCAGCGCGAGCAACTCGTGTGCACCGTCGAGCGCGCGGACGCCCGCCAGGTCGTCGTACTGCAGCGCCAACTGCCGCGCCGCCGATGCGGCGACGCCGGTCTCGTCCAGTTCCGGCAGGAGCCGCCGTACGGTCGCGTGCGCCGGTACGCCGTGGGCGATCGCCAGCACCGACTCCGGCGCGATGTCGTGCTCCGCCGCCCAGACGGTCCAGGCCCGCTCGACGGCGGCGTCGGAGTCGACGAGCGTGCCGTCCATGTCCAGCAGCAGAGCGCCAACGTCGTTGATGTGCACGCGTCCTCCATTTTATCCTCGTGAGACGAGGATAATAGGCCGAGGCACCGTGTCAACCGGGTTCGTGCCGCGGTGTTGAGCCGAGTGTCATGCCGGTCGGTGCGAGGGTGCGCTCGCGGTCAGTCGATGGTGTGCCCGCCGTTGACCGTGATCCGTTGGCCGGTCAGGAACCCGGCCCCGTCGGACGCGAGGTACGACACGGCCGCGGCGACGTCATCCGGCGTACCGAGGCGGCCGACCGGCACGTCGGCCAGGTAGTCGCGCAGGTCCGCGTCCGGCGTGCCGGCGTGCCGTTCGACGGGTATCCAGCCCGGGGCCACGAGGTTGACCGTGATGCCGGCGGGGCCCAGCTCGCGTGCCCAGGATCGGGTCAGGCCGAGTTGTGCTCCCTTGGCCGCGACGTAGGCGGACATGCCGGGCAGCGCGCGTTCGAACATGTCGGACCCGATCTGGATGACGCGGCCGAAGTGCCGCTGCTTCATGGCGGGCAGCGCGGCACGCAGCAGCAGCGTCGGGCTCTTCACGAAGTACGTCAGCTGGTCGAGATGGTCCTGCCAGGCCAGGCTGTCGACGGGTACGGCCGGTTGGGGGCCGGTGGCGTTCGCGACCAGGACGGTGACGGGCCCCAGCTCGCGGGTGACGCGCTCCACGAGGTCGGCGACGGAGGACTCGTCGGTGACGTCGGCGGCGAACGCCTCGGCGGTGCCGCCCCCGCCCCGAATCTCGGCGACCACGTGACGGGCGCGTTCGGCGCCGGCGCGGTAGTTGACGGCGACCGGCCAGCCGTCGGCCGCGAGCCGGCGCGCGATGGTCGCGCCGAGGCCGCGGGACGCACCGGTGACGAGGGCGACGCCTCGTGCGTTCATCGGGTCCTCCTTGGTGGGCACCGACACTGTGTACCGACGGCGCCGGCACCAGGTCCCGCAGTCAATTAAACTCGTGCTGCGAGCATAATACTCCTCGCGGTGGCGTCGGTCAGAGCGCGACGCGGTAGTGCGTCGTGATCCGGCGCTCGTCGTCGAGCACGTGGTACGCCAGGCCGGGAGGCGCGGCGCGATCGATGATGTCGCTGCCTTCCCAGGGCATCCGCAGCGTCCAGGTGATGCCGGGTCCGGCGAGCAACGGTCGGCCGGCGAACGTGCTGGCGGCGCCGGTGTGTGCGTGTCCGACGATGAGCGCAGCCACCTGCGGGCGGTCCGCGATCAGGTCGGCCAGCGCGGACGAGTTGCGCAGCCGGGAGTCGTCGGGCAGTGGGTGGTGCAGCGCGACCGGCGGGTGGTGGAACGCGATCAGCGCCGGGGTGTCCGCGGCGAGCATGTCAAGGCTGTCGACGATGAAGCGCAGCGTCTCCTCGGCCAGCTCGCCGTCGTCGCTGTCGGGGATCGTCGAGTCGCACATCAGGATCGCGGTCCCGTTGACGTGGTACAGGCGGTTGACGGGCTCGTCGCTGGCCGGCTCGTGCAGCAACGTCTTGCGGTACGCGGCACGCACGTCGTGGTTGCCGGGGCAGGTGAGTACGGGGAACGGGCCGGCGAGCAGTTGGGCGGCGGTCTCGTACTCGTCCTCCGCGCCGTGGTCGGCGATGTCCCCGGTGACGAGTAGCGCGTCGACCGGCCGGGGCAGGGCGCGCAGGTGGTCCATGACGGTGGTGACCCGCTGGACGGACCGTTCGGTGCCGTTCAGGTGAAGGTCGCTGACATGCGCGAGGAGCAGCATGATCCACATCCCTAACGGTAAAGATGAATTTTTACGTTAGGAACGCTAGGCTAGGGTGAGCGTCGCGGTCAAGGAGGTGGAGTCGTGCAACTGGCCGTCGAGTTTGCCAACACGATCCGTCATGACGGGCACGGCGGAGTCACCGACGAGCTGGCCGACCTCGCCGGCTTCGCCGACTGGTTGACCCAGCGGCGGGCGCAGCTCGGGTCGATCACACCCGACGAGGCGATGCGCGTCGAGGTCACGGCGCTGCGCCAGGCAGTACGGGCGCTCTTCGCGCACGCCGTCCGCCCCGGCCCGGCCAGCCCGGCGGACCTCGACCGGTTGCCTCCGTTCGAGCCGTCGTTGGCCCGGCTCAACGCCGCCGCCGCCGGCTGCCCGGTCACCGTCCGGCTCGACTGGCGCGCCGGCAGCGAGCCGGTGAGCCAGATCGTGCCCGACGCAACGGATCCGGCCCGCGTACTGCGGGCGAGACTGGCCCGCGCCGCCATCGACTTCCTCGCCGGACCGCAGCGCGAGCAGCTCCGCGCGTGCACCGCGCCGCGCTGCGTCCGGTACTTCGTCAAGGAACACGGTCGTCAGGAGTGGTGCAAGCCGTCCTGCGCCAACCGCGCCCGCGCGGCCCGGCACTACCACCGGCACCACCCCGACGCGAGTACCCGCTGAGCGGTGGCCGGCCGGTCCACGGTGCGGTTCGCGGGGCAACAGCTGTTCACCACACTGAGGAGGAAGCGGCCCATGCGCGCGTTCGGGTTCAGGTCCACCGGCGGACCGGAGGTACTCGAAGAGATCGACCAGCCGGCACCATCCGCCGGCGACGGCCAGGTCCTGATCCGGGTGGCGTACGCGGGCGTGAACTTCGCCGAGATCCAGCACCGCCGGGGTGAGTTCGGCGAGCCGGACGGCGCCAACGGGTACGACGTACCAGGGCTGGAGGTCGCCGGCACGGTCGCCGAGACGGGCGCCGGGGTGGCGGGAGTGACGATCGGGGAGCGGGTCGCCGCGTACCTGCCCGGCTTCGGCGGCTACGCCGAGCTGGCGGTGGCCGACGCCGGCTTCGTCCGGCCGGTCGGTGGACTGTCCCTTGTGGACGCCGCGGGCGTCGCATGCGTGTACGTCACCGCGTACGGGATCCTGACCGACGCGGGTCGGATGCGGCCCGGCGACACCGTACTGGTGCACGCGGCTGCCGGCGGGGTGGGTTCCGCGGCGGCCCGCCTCGCCCGACTGCTGGGCGCCGACCGCGTCTACGGCACGGTCGGCTCCGCGGCGAAGCTTCCGCTCGCCACCCCGCTCGGCTACGACGCGGTGTTCCTCCGCGACGACTTCGGCACCGGGATCCGGGCGGCGACCGGCGGTCGCGGCGTGGACCTGGTCCTCGACCCGATCGGTGGGCCGGTCCGACAGGCCAGCCTGGCGGCGCTGGCGCCGTTCGGCCGGCTGGTCGCGTACGGGGACCTCGGCCGGCACCAGGACTGGACGGCCGACCTCCGGAGCCTGTGGAAGAACAACCAGTCCGTCGCCGGCTACAACATCGGTGACGTGGCCCGCCGCGCGCCGGCGATGATCGGTGATCACCTCGCGCGCGCACTGTCCGCGCTCGGCGCCGGCGAACTGCGACCCGAACCGCCGACCGTGGTACCGCTGGCCGACGTCGCCGACGCACACCGGCGCCTCGAAGCCGGGACCACCCAGGGCAAGACCGTCCTCATGATCGGGCCCGGGCACTGACGGGGAGCGGCAGGGTTACGAGGTCGGCGCGGTCCCCGTGCCGTCGAGTACCGGCCGCAGGAACGACCGGTCGAAGCGGCGGATGCACCGCGTCCGGGCGCTGAGCTGCCAGAGCTCCTGCGCGCGCGGATCCTGGCGGATGGCGGCACGGTACTGCTCGTAGGCGGCCAGGCTCGCGAAGGAGAACAGCGCGTACGCGACGTCGTTGGCCCCTTCGTGCGGCAGGAAACAACCGTGGTGCACCCCGCCGAACCGGGCGACGACGGGGATCCACCCGGTGACGTACTCCTCGAAGGCAGCCGCCTGAGCGGGATCGATCTCGTAGCGAAGATGGCAGGTGATCACCGGTACATCCTCGTCGTCTTCGCCGGTCGTTCGAACCGGATTTCCGACACCGGTTCAGGTGGTGGGGCAGACCAGGCCCGTCTCGTACGCGACGACGACGGCCTGGGCGCGGTCCCGCAGGTCGAGCTTCGCGAAGATGTGCGCGACGTGGGTCTTCACCGTGGCCTCCGACAGGTGCAGGCCGGCGGCCAGCTCCGTGTTGGACAGCCCGCGACCCAGCAGCCGGAGCACCTCCAGCTCGCGCGGGGTGAGCCCGGACAGGTCCCGGTGCACGGGATGGCCGCTGTCGGCGAAGCGCTCGACCAGCCGGCGGGTGATCGACGGCGCCAGCAGCGCGTCACCGGTCGTCACCAGCCGTACCGAGGCGACCAGGTGCTCGGGGGTGACGTCCTTGAGGAGGAAGCCGCTGGCGCCGGCGGCCAGCGCCTCGTAGACGTAGCGGTCCAGGTCGAACGTCGTGAGGATCAGGACCCGGCAACCGGGATCGCCCGCGAGTACGCGTCGGGTGGCGGCGAGGCCGTCCACCTCGGGCATCCGGATGTCCATCAGGACGACGTCGGGTCGCAGCCGCGCCGCGGCCCGGACGGCCTCGGCGCCGTCGCCCGCCTCGCCGACGACGTCGATGCCGGCACTGCCCAGGATCATCCGGAACCCCGAGCGGAGCAGGGCCTGGTCGTCGACGATCAGAACACGCGGCCCGCTCACGGCCGCGCCAGCGGGATCCTGGTCCGGATCCGGAAACCGCCGCCGAGCCGGCGCCCCGCGTACAGGTCCCCGCCGTACACGCGGACCCGCTCGCGCAGTCCCGTCAGGCCGCGCCCGTCGCCGCCGACCGCGGGCCCCGGCCCGGTGCCGGTGAGCACGCTCGGCCCGGTCGTGAGGATCTCCAGCCGCAGGTTCCGGTCGGTGTAGCGGACCTCGACCTCGGCGCGGGTGTCCGGCGCGGAGTGCTTGAGCGCGTTCGTCAACGCCTCCTGGATCACGCGGTACGCGGTGACGTCGATCCCGGGCGGCAGCGGTCGCGGCGTGCCGCCGATCGTCACGTCGACCGGCAGCCCGGCGAACGCCATCCGGTCGATCAGCGTGCCGAGGCGGCTCATGCCCGGCTGCGGGGCGAGTTCGGCGTCCGTACCGTCGGGGGCCGGGGCGAGGAGCGCGAGCATCCGCCGAAGCTCCGTCATCGCCTCCCGGCCGCTGTCCTCGACGGCGCGCAGCGCGGTCGTCAGCGTGCCGTCGGCGGTGGCGACGCGCGCGCTGCCGGCCTGGACGACCATCACGCTCACGGTGTGGCCGATGATGTCGTGCAGCTCGCGCGCGATGCGTTCGCGTTCCGCGCGGACCGCGTCGTCGGCGGCGCCCTGCATCTCCCGCTCCAGCCGCCAGGCCCGCTGGCCGGCCTGCTGGCCGAGCCTCCGACGCAGCCGCAGGCAGATCACCACCGGCACGACGACGGCCGCAACGATCGGCACGAACGCCCAGGCCGGCACGCCGATCGACGCGAGGACCACGCTCACCGCGCCATCATGCCAGCCGTACCCGGGGACACGCCCTACACCGCGGGGACGAACCGTCTCCATCCCCGGTATGAGCCGGCGCCACGGTTCCGCCCGGCGAGCGATGACCGCACCCACCGCCCCTCCGTACGGTCGTGGCATGGTGCACGAGGATCCCGTTGTCCGGCTGGACGACGTGCGTAAGGAGTTCGGCGACACCGCCGCGCTGGACGGTGTGAGCCTGGAGATCTCGGCCGGTGAGGCCGTTGCGGTCATGGGTCCCTCCGGCAGCGGCAAGTCCACGCTGCTCAACATGGTGGCCGGGTTGGACCGCCCGTCGACCGGGTCGGTGTCGGTGATGGGCGAGAACCTCGACGCCCTGGGCGAGGGCGCGCTGGCGCGCTACCGGCGCCGCCGCGTCGGCATGGTGTTCCAGTTCTTCAACCTGCTCGACGACCTGCCGGTACTGGAGAACGTGGCGCTGTCCGCCCGGCTGATCGGCACGTCCGCGAAGAAGGCCCGGATACGCGCGGTGGAACTGCTGGACGAGCTCGGCATCGCCGACCGCGCCCGCGCGTACCCGGCCGTGCTCAGCGGCGGCGAACGGCAACGGGTCGGGGTGGCGCGGGCGCTCATGAACCGGCCGGCGCTGCTGCTGGCCGACGAACCCACCGGGGCGCTGGACAGCCGCAACGGCGAGCAGGTGATGGACCTGCTGCTGGACCTCAACCAGATCGGGCAGACCCTGCTGATGGTCACGCACGACCAGCGGCTCGCCGACCGGTGCGCGAGCCGGGCCGTCGAACTGGTCGACGGCCGCATCGTCCGGGAACGCGTCCTCGACCGGAGCGGGGCATGAGCGCGGTGTGGGCGGCCTGCCGGGCGATGGTACGGCGGCGTCGGATGCAGACCGTCGTGGTCGGCGTGGTGGTCGGCATGGCCGCGCTGACACTGGTGTTCGCGCTGGGGTTGCTGACGGCGGCGCACACGCCGTTCCAGCAGGCGTTCGCGGCGGCCGACGGCGCGCACGTGACCGCGACGTACGACCCGGCGAGGGTGAGCGAGGCGCGCCTCCGGGCCAACGCGAGGGTCGCGGGAGTCACGGCCACCGGCGGGCCGTACCGCACGGCGACGGTGCCGAAGGTGATGCACAGCCGCCAGTACGGCCTGCCGGAGGGCACCGTCCTGGTGGGTCGGGCCTCCCCGGACGGGCCGGTGGACAAGCTGACCCTGCGGTCCGGCCGCTGGGCGCGGTCGACCGGTGAGGTGGTCGTGAGCGCCGAGTTCGCCGGTGAGCTCGGCGTCGGCCAGAAGCTGACCGGCGAGAACCTGCCCGACCTCACCATCGTCGGCGTCGCGTCGTCGGCCACCGGTACGGCCAGCGCCTGGGTGACGCCCGCCCAGATCGCCGCCTACTCCGACACGGGCATCCAGATGCTGTACCGGTTCTCCGACGCCGGCAGTGCCACGGCGCTGCGGGACGACGTGGCGCGCGTGACCGCCGGCCTGCCGCGCGGCGCGCTGCTGGGCAGCGAGAGCTACCTGACGGTGCAGCAGGAGTTCCAGAAACAGTTCGACCAGATCCTGCCGTTCGTGACGGTGTTCGGGGTGCTGGCCGCGATCGTCGCCCTGATCATCATCCTCAACGTCGTCAGCGGCGCCGTCGTCGCCGGCGTACGCACGATCGGCGTGATGAAGGCGATCGGCTTCACCCCGGCGCAGAGCACCGCCGTGTACGTCGGCATGATCGCGATCCCCGCCGCGGTGGGCTGCCTGGTCGGTGACGTCGTCGGCAGCGCACTCGTCGCGCTGGCCGTCCGTACCCTCGGCGCGGACCTCGGACTGCCCGCGCTGCCCGCCGCCGACGTGTCGATCTGGCTGCTCGCCGCGGTCGCCGTGCTCGTCGCGGTCGTCGGTACGGCGCTGGTGCCGTCACTGCGTGCCGGTCGGCTGCCCGCGGCACGGGCGATCAACCCGCTCACCGGCGCCAGGGCCGGACGGTTCCGCGGCGTCCAGCGCTTCCTCGCGGCGCGGTCCCTGCCGAGCCCGGTCGGCCTGGGGCTGAGCCTGCCGTTCGCCCGTCCCGCGCGTACCGCACTGACGCTCGTCACGGTGGTACTCGGCGCCCTGACCGTCACGTTGAGCAGCGGGCTGCACGACTCGGTCACGCGGATCATGTCGGCGCTGAACGGCGACGCGGTACCCATCGCCGTGCAACCCACCAACCTGACGCGGGCCCAGATCGAGGCGCGCCTGCACGCCCTGCCCGGTACCGGCGCGGTGGCGGCGTCGACGCACTTCCCGACGCATCTCGTCGGTCTCGCCACGCAGATGGACGTCGTCGCCTACCGCGGTGACTCGTCGGTGGTGTACCGCAGCATGCTGTCCCGGGGCCGCTGGTTCCGCAGCGGACACGAGGCGCTGGTGTCGGAGGCGTTCCTGCGGGTCCGGCACCACCGGCTCGGCGACACGCTCCAGCTGACCGCAGGGGGACGGCGCATCGCGGTGCGCATCGTCGGCACCGTCTTCAGCGCCGACAGCAATCGCATCATGCTCGACTGGTCCACGGCCGACGCGCTCGGCGGCGACGCGGCGGGCGGAGCCCACGCACCGCCCGACCACCCGGCCCCGCTGGAGTACAGCGTCGCGCTGTCACCCGGCACCGACCCGGACGCGTACCAGAGGGCGTTGCGCCGGACCTTCGGCGACGCGCTGCTGCCCGTCAGCCCCGCCGGCGCCGACTCGGCGCCGGTGTTCGACGGGCTGTTCCTGGCCTTCGCCCTGCTCCTGTGCGTCTCCGCGGGCCTCGGTGTGCTCAACACCGTCGTGCTCGACACCCGGGAACGGGCGCGCGACCTCGGCATCCTCAAGTCCGTCGGAATGACACCGCGGCAGGTGGTGGCGATGGTGGTGACCTCCATGGCCGCCCTGGGCGTACTCGGCGGCCTGGTCGGGATCCCGCTCGGCGTGCTGTCCCACCACCGGGTGCTGACGTTCACCGGCAACCTGATCGAAACCGGGATGCCGGCCCGCTTCGTCACCGTCTACCACCCGCTGATGCTGGTACTGCTGTGCCTGGCCGGCCCGGTGATCGGCGTCCTCGGTGCCCTTCTTCCGGCGACCCGGGCCGGACGGATGGCCACGGCGCCGGCGCTCCGCAGCGAGTGAACACGGCAGGGCGACGGCCGGTCGATCAGGCAAGCGGCCTGCGGTAACGGACGTACTCGTTCCGCCGGCGGAACCCCACGCTCTGGTAGAGGTCGTACGACCGGTGCGGGTTCGCGGTGCCGGTGAACAGCCGGGCGGTCGTCGCACCCTGCTCGCGCAGGGTGCGCAGGCCGTCCAGCAGCAGGGCGCGGCCGACGCCGAGACGCCGCCGGTCCGCCCGGACACTCAGTTCCTCGACCTCGCCCATGGTGCGGTCGTGGCGGCGGAGGGAGCAGAGGGCCACGCCGACCATGTCGCGTCCGTGCCAGGCGGCGCGCCAGCACGTCGGGTCGGCGGCGGCGAAGTCCTCGAACGGCCACTTCGGCACCAAACCGTTGTCCGCATACGAATCGACGACCGTACGCCAGGCCGCACGGTGGTCGCCCGCCCCGATCGGCCCGGTCCGTATCCCGGCTGGCAGGTCGGCGCGCCGCTCGGCCAACGGCCCCAGGTCGGCCAGCTCCAACTCGACCAGGCTGAAGACACGTCGGTAACCGGCGGCGAGCAGCAGCGCCGTGGCGTCCTGTTCGGAGGCCATGGCGTTCGCGCCGATCACCGCCGTACGCACCGTGTCGTGTTGTGCGGCGAGCTGGCGGACGCGTTCCTCGGCCCAGCCCAGCATGGCCGAGCCGACGCCCCGGCGGCGATGCTCGGGCAGGAGGTAGCCGCGGTGCAGGTAGAGCCACGTGCCGTCGCGCTCCTGCCACCACCTGATCGTCGCGTAGCCGACGACGCTTCCGTTGTGTACCACCAGCATCTGGTTCCGGGACGGGTCCGCGAGCCGGGCGGAGGCCTCGGCGATCTCGGCCGCCGTCGGGAGACCCTCCACCACCGAGCGGGCATCGACCCGGTCCCGTTCCGCACACCCGAGCCGTACCGCGGCCATGGCGTCGTGGTCCTCACCGCCGTGGTACGGCCGGAACCCGAAGCCGGCGGGAAGGCCCTGTCCTGGCGCGCTGTCCGACATGACCGGATGATCGCGAACGCCGCGGCGGGCCGCCACCCTGTTTCGACAGCGGGTGAGCGACCGGCCGATAACGGACAGGACCCACCCGGCACGGGTCCGCGGGTGGGCTCTCCGGCCGTTCCGGCCGTGCCGTCCCGCCGGCCGGAGTACGGTCGGCTGGTGCGGCCCGTGACCGTGGGCGCGCACACCACGGGGCGGTACTCGCGTTGCGGCGCAACGCATGTCGCGCGGGCCGGGCGGCGCCGCGGCATCGAGACGGTGGGAGCTCGCCATGAGAGCGGTCGTGTACCAGGAGCCGCGCCGGGTCACGGTGGAGCAGGTCGACGACCCGGTCATCGAGGCGCCGACGGACGCCCTGGTGGAGGTGACCTCCACCTGCATCTGCGGCTCCGACCTCCACATGTACGAGGGCCGTACCGCGGCGGAGGCCGGCATCGTCTTCGGCCACGAGAACATGGGCATCGTGGCGGAGGTGGGCGCCGGTGTCGTCTCGGTACGGGTGGGCGACCGGGTGTCGATGCCGTTCAACGTGGCCTGCGGGTTCTGCGTCAACTGCCTCGCCGGGAGGACGGGCTTCTGCCTGACGGTGAACCCCGGCTTCGCGGGCGGCGCGTACGGATACGTCTCGATGGGGCCCTACCGGGGCGGGCAGGCCGAATACCTGCGGGTGCCGTTCGCCGACTTCAACTGCCTTCAGCTGCCGCCGGGTACCGACCACGAGAACGACTTCGCGATGCTCGCCGACATCTTCCCCACCGGGTACCACGGCGCGACCCTGGCCGACGTGCGCCCCGGCGAGACGGTCACCGTGATGGGCGCCGGGCCGGTCGGGCTGATGGCCGCGTACTCGTCGCTGATCAAGGGCGCGTCGGTGGTGTACTGCGTCGACCGCGTGCCGTCCCGGCTGCGCCTGGCCGAGCAGATCGGCGCCGTACCGATCGACTTCAGCGCCGGCGATCCGGTCGCGCAGATCAAGGACCGGACCGACGGCGTCGGTACGGACAAGGGCATCGACGCGGTCGGCTACCAGGCGACCGTGGACAGCGGCGAGGAGCAGCCGGCGGTGGTGCTCAACAACCTGGTCGAGGCGGTGCGGGCCACCGGCGCCCTCGGCGTCGTCGGGCTGTACGTACCGTCCGACCCGGGCGCGCCCAACGAGCACGCGGCCAAGGGCGAGCTGCTGTTCCGGATGGGCAGGTTCTTCGAGAAGGGCCTGCGGATGGGCACCGGGCAGGCGAACGTCAAGGCGTACAACCGGCAGCTGCGCGACCTGATCGTCGCGGGCCGGGCCACCCCCAGCTTCGTGGTCTCCCGCGAGCTCAGCCTCACCGACGCGCCGGACGCGTACGCCCGTTTCGACCGGCGCGAAGAGGGCTACTCGAAGATCGTCCTCAAGCCACGGCCGTGACCAGGACCCGCCGCACCCGGCACGGGCGCGGTACGCACGGGGGGAGCCGTACATGGACACCGTTTCGCTGGAGGACGCGCGCCGCGTGATCGCCGCCGCCGAGGCCCGGGCCGCGGAGGTGGGGCAACCGATGAACGTGGCGGTCGCCGACGCCGGCGGCAACCTGGTGGCGCACATCCGCATGGACGGCGCGTGGCTGGGCAGCGTCGACATCTCGATCAACAAGGCGTTCACGGCCCGCGCGTTCGACATCGAGACCGCCGCGCTGGGTGAGAACTCGCAGCCGGGCGGCCAGTTCTACGGCATCCACGCGTCCAACCACGGTCGCATCATGATCTTCGCCGGTGGGATACCGTTGCGGCGCAACGGATCCGTGGTCGGCGCGATCGGGGTCAGCGGCGGTACCGGCGCGCAGGACCAGACCGTCGCCGAGGCCGGCGCCGCCGCGTTCTGACCGGACGGTGTGACGGTGCTGCGGGGATCCCGCTACCACCGCAAGCACCAGAAGCCCGTCACCGGGTCGACCTGGTGGGCGCCCCGGGCGCGCGGCTGGTGGATCGCGATCCTGTTCGCCGTCGGCTCGCTGCTGTTCGCGCTCGGGGCGATACCCGGGTACGCCAGCGCGGTCGGCGCCCGCGCGGACACCGTCACCTACTTCGTCGGGTCGCTGTTCTTCACCGCGGCGTCGTTCCTGTCGTACCGGGAGGCCGTCGACGCCGCACCGCCCGCGGCCAACCGCGCGCGCCGGCGGTTCCGCACCCTCCAGCCGCGGCGGATCGACTGGTGGGCCACCGCCGTGCAACTCGTCGGGACCGTCTACTTCAACGTCAGCACCGGGTTCGCGACCGTGCAGAACCTGTCCACGACCACCGCATACCAGCACGTGTGGCGACCGGACGCGATCGGCTCGGTCTGCTTCCTGGTCTCCAGCCTGCTCGCCTGGTACGAGGCGTGCCACGGCTGGGCCGCCTGGCGACCGGCGTCCTGGGCGTGGTGGATCACGCTGGTCAACCTGGTCGGGTCGATCGCGTTCGGCGTCTCCGCGGCGGCCGGGTACATCAACCCGGTCACCGGCCAGGTGCACGACCTGGCCCGGGCCAACACCCAGACCCTCGTCGGCGCGGTCTGCTTCCTCGCCGGCGCCGTTCTGCTGCTGCCCGAACGTACCGAGGAGGCCCGGGGCCCGGCACCGACCGGTGACGGTACCCCGGCCGCATAGGGGATCTCCGGGCGGTTCGCGCGCTGCCGCCGCCGTCGCGTTGGCGGCCGGCGTGCCTACCGCGGCGTTGACCGGCGGCCAGGGAGCGAGGCCGGACCGCCGATGGCCACGGCGGTCGCCGCGAGCGCCAGGCCGGCCGGCAGCGCTGCCCAGGAGCCGGCGCCCAGGTGGGGCCGCGTCTGCTCGGCCGCGTACCAGAGCGCGGCGAAGCCGAACGCCAGCAGCCCCAGCACGGCGCCGGCGCCGCGTGCGATCCGTTGCGGCCACAGCGGAAGCGCCGCCGCGGGCAGGAGTGCGAGTACCGACAGCGACGCCGCCCACAGGTATCCGGTCACGACGTGGCTGCCGTGGTCGCTGCCCGGCCACACCAGCCACTCCCAGCTGGCCAGGCCGATCCAACCGCCGAACAGCGAGACGAGGAACGCGACGAGCGCCGCCGCACCGAGCACTCCCGCCGCCACCGCCCGGACGCCTGCCGCAGCCGCCCGCCCTTCCCCGGACACCCGCACAGGCACGCCATCGGAACCCGGCGTCACCACCGGGGAAACCGGGTCGCCGGTGCGGGGCGGCACCAGGGTGACCGCGGACGGTACCTCGGGAGCCGCGGTGGCCAGGGCGCCGTCGGCGACGACGAGTTCGGGTTGCTCGGTGAGGATCGGCGCAACACCGAGCTGCTGGTGCAGCATCGTGGCGACCAGCGGCATCCGGCTCGCGCCGCCGACCAGGTACAGCGGGCCGGGCGGCGGGACCGGCAGGCCGGCGGCGACGATCGTCGCGCGGGTGAGCCGGACCGTACGGGCGATCAGCGGCTCGGCGACCGTGTCGAGCTGATCGCGGCCGATCGGCACGTCGACGTCGAGCCACGGCACGTGGACGAACGCCTGGGCGGTGCGGGACAGCATCTCCTTGGCGCTCCGTACGTCCTCGACGAACCTGCGGCGTTCGCGCCGCTCCGCGTCGTCGGTGGGCTGCCGCAACCGTTGCCACGCCGCGGGATCCCGCTCCCCGTACTGTGCCGCGAGGTACGCCACGATCGCGGCGTCGACGTCCAGCCCGCCGGCGTCGACGAGCCCGTCGGTGGCGAGGATCCGGTCGCCCCGCACCACGGACACGTCGGCCGTACCGGCGCCCAGGTCGTAGATCACCGCGGTGCCGTCGGCCGCCACGGCACCGTCGGTACCGAAGAACCGGGCCGCGGCGACCGGCTCGGCGACGAGCTCGACGGTCGCGAACCCGACGTCCGCCGCGGCCCGGGTCAGCAGCCCCCGGCGGTGAGTGCCCCAGCCGGCCGGGTACGTGAGGATCACCCGGCCCGGTTCGCCGCCGGCGACCCGCCGTACCTCCCGCGCGACCCGGCCGAGGACGGCACCGAACAGCTCCGCCACCGGTACGTCGGCGCCGAGCAGTACGGTGCCGTCGTCGACCCGCAGTTTCGGGTTCGGCTCGAACCGCGCGGGCGCCAACCGCGCCGAGTGCACCGCGTCGCGACCGGTCAGCAGGGTGCCGTCGGCGTCGGCGTACACCGCGGAGGGCAGCAGCGGTGAGCCGTCGAACAGCACCGCGCCGGCGCGCCCGTCCGGCCGGCGCAACGCCGCCACCGTGTTCGACGTACCGAAGTCGACAGCCAACGTCCAACCCGCCATGACCACACCCTACGAAGGCCGCCAAGCGGCGGGGCCCGCCGGCCGTACGGTGCAGGAGCATGATCGGCCGGTTCGCCGCGTCCGCGCGGGGCGGGCGCCGTACCGGCGGTCGTCATACGCGCAACCCGGCGGGCCGGCGTCAGGCGTGCCGGAGGCAGAGCGTGCCCCACTGGAAGCCGGCGCCGATCCCGGACAGCACGTACGTGTCGCCCGGGCGCAGCGCCCCGGCCGCCACGGTGGAGTGCGGCGCCGTGAACATGCCGGCCGATCCGGCTCTGGTCGGTCAGCCCGCCGGGATGGATCTCGATGTCCAGGTACGGGTCGATCTCGAACATCTGGCGTGCGCAGACGACCGCCTTGTCGAGCCCCAGGTCGTGCAGCCAGCCGGACGTAGCCCAGCACGCGCCCGTCCACGTCGCGCCTGCCGACGAAGTGCCGGGCGCCGTGGTCGAGGTCCTGGTCGTCCACGTGCGAGCCGGCGGTGTCCCGGAAGTCCGGCCGCCGGCCGTGGTCGAACAGGATCCGGGCCCGAAGCTCGCGGACCCGACCGACGAGCCCGCTCGCGTCCGGCCGGCGGGACCGCCACGTCGGCCGGGGTGTCGACGCGCTGCGAGGTTTCTCACGCCGACGGGGGTTGGTGCGGGTTCTGGCGGGGGTTTGCCCGTATTCCCCGGTCCGCTACGCTGTGAACCTGAGTGAGACTCGTATTGTCGCGTGGCCGGGTCGGTGGGTCGCCCGTACGACGACGCGCCAGCGGGAACACTCCATGCTGCGTGATCAGCTCACCCCGAGCCAGTGAAGGCGGACTGCCTCGTGCCCTCGTCCTCGACCGGTGAACCGGGCGGTTGTTTCGCCCGTCGTGAGGGCGACAGCAGACGTACAGGAGAGAGTGCATCGTGAGACGGACCGCCATCCGAACGATCTCCCGCCGCTTCGTCGCCGTCGCGGCCGGTTCCGCGCGGCTGTTCCGCCCGATCCTCGATCGCCGGTGGCCGGGCTCCGTACTGGTGCTCGTGCTGGTCCTCGCGGTGGGTGCGCAGGGATACCTGGCGTTCGAGCCGGTGCTCGCGGACAACGGTGAGCTGACCGGCACGCCGGTGTCGGCGACCGACCTGCGCACGATCCAGACCGCGGCGTTGTCCTGCCCGTCGCTCACCGCGCCCCGGCTGGCCGGGCAGGTGATGGCGGCGAGCGGCTTCGACTCCGGCGCGGTCGGCAAGGGCGGCCGGCGCGGTCTGGCCGGGCTCGACCCGCACGGCTGGGACAAGTGGCATCCGTGGCCTGACGCGCAGCAGGGCGACCCGCAGGCGAACATCGTCGCGCTGGCGCACCAGACCTGCGAGATGGTCGGCGAGCTGCGGACCGCGGGCGTCCCCGGCGACCCGTGGCGTACCGCGGTGGCGGCGACGAAGGTCGGTGCGGACGCCGTACGGAAGGTCAAGGGGATCCCGGCCAGCGCGCAGAAGTACGTGGACACCGTCTCGTCGTACGCCGACTGGTACGCGCGGCAGCCCGAGTTCGGTGGCGCGGACACCGGCACGGCGACGCCCGCGCCGGACACCCCGGACCTCGCGCCGAACACCGTGAAGGCGCTGCCCGACGAGTACGTCGCGGACGTGCTCAAGGCGGGCCAGATCTGCGCCGCGGTCACCCCGGCCCGGGTCGCCGCGCAGCTCATGGCCGCCTCCGGCTTCGACCCGAACAAGCAGTCGGCCAGCGGCGCGCAGGGCATCGCCCAGTTCCTGCCGGAGATCTGGACGGCGTACGCGTCCTCGCCGGACGCGACGACCGCCTCGCCGTGGAACCCGGACACGGCGATCCCGATGCTCGGCACCACCATGTGCGACCTGGCCGGTCAGCTCTCCGCCCTGACCTCGGGCGACCCGTACACGCTGGCGCTGGCCGCGTTCCAGTGGAGCGCCACCGCGATCCGGCAGGCCGGCGGGGTGCCGCAGTCGAAGGCGTTGCAGGACAACGCCGACCGGGTCCTGTCCTATGTGGACTACTACGCGAAGGACACCCGGCTCGCGCCGAAGAAGGCGTCGAGCTCGCCGAGCCCGTCCGCGTCGCACAGCCCGAGCCCGCGGCCGCAGCCGCAGAACCCGGTGCCGCTGCCGTACGAGCTGTCGGTCGACCTGTCCGTGTCGTACGAGATCCAGAACGGGTTCAACCAGAAGGTCCTCGACGTGCCCGGCGACGACAACAACCCGGCGCCCGGGGTGACCATCCAGCAGTACCGCGACAAGCGCGGCAAGGACCAGTTCTGGAAGATCGTGCCGGTCGCGCACCAGCGCGGGTGGTACCACATCATCAACGGGTACAGCGGGAAGGCGCTCGCGGTGAAGGACGCGTCGCGTGCCGACGGCGCCCGGATCGTCCAGGCGAACCCGAACGACGCCGCCAAGACCCAGCGCTGGCACTTCGAACCCGCCGGCGACGGCACCTACTACCTGCGGAACTGGTGGTCGCAGAAGGTGCTCGACGTGTACGGCGACGACCTCAACACCTCCGACGGCGGCACCATCGACCAGTGGCGCCAGCAGGACTACGCGAAGGACCAGCGGTGGCGGCTGACCAGGTGAGTACCCGCGGGCGCGCCGCGGTGGCGGCGCTCGTCGCCGCCGTCGTCGCGGTGCTGGTCGCCGTCCCCGCCGCCGCCGACCCGCAGGACAGCACGCAATACGTGAAGTACTACACGGTCGCGTCGTCGTACCAGGGTGGGCCGGAGACGCTGGCCGAGATCTCCGAGCGGTTCCTGGGCAGCGCGAAGCGGTCCGTCGAGATCTACAACCTGAACGCCGGCCGTACCCAGTCCGACCGCGGCAAACTGAGCGACCCGGCGAAGCTGCACGCGGGTTGGCAGCTCGTGCTGCCGTGGGACGCGGTGGGCAGCGGCGTGCGGTACGGCCTGTTGCCGGCCGGCGCCTCGGCCCCGCCGACGACCACCGCCAAGCCGGGTGGCGGCCACACCGGTGCGGACAAGGCGCCGGGCGGTCCCGCGTCGGTGCCCAGCTCCGCGCCGCCCAAGCCGACCGACCTGGGCGGCAAGTGCGCGTCCGCGGCCAGCTCCGGCGACCCGTCCAACTGGGCGGCGCTGCGGCTCGCGCCGGACCAGGCGTGGAGCCGCAGCCGGGGCAAGGACCAGCTCGTGGCCGTCGTGGACTCCGGCGCGGACGGCAGCCTGCCGCAGCTCGGCCGGCACGTCGCGCTCGGCGCGGACCTGGTGTCCGGCACCGGCCGGGGCAACACCGACTGCCTGGGTACCGGGACGTCGATGACGAGCCTGGTGGTCGCGCAGGCCGACAAGGGCGGCAGCCTGGCGGGTCTCGCGCCGGACGCCACCGTCCTGCCCGTACGGATCGTGACGACCAGCCCGAAGGCCCGCCCCGTCGACGAGGCCGCCGGCATCGAGGTGGCCGTGTCGTCCGGGGCCACCGTCATCGCCCTCGGGTCCTACGTCGACGTCACCGACAAGGGCGTCGCCAAGGCGGTCGCGGCCGCCGTGGCGCACGACATCGTCGTGGTGACCGCCGCCCCCGGCAAGACGGCCCCGGCCTACCCCGCCGGTACGTCGGGCAGCGCGGTGCTGCGGGTCGGCGGCGTCGGCGTCGACGGGCAGCTCGCCGACACGTACCGCTCGGGTGCGGTGGACGTCGTCGCGCCCGGGCTGAACGTCGCCACGCTCGGCGTGACCGGCACCGGAACCCTGGCGAGCAGCGGCACCTCCTTCGCGGTGGCGTACGCGGCGGCCGAGGTGGCGCTGGTGCGGGCCGCGTACCCGGGGCTGTCCGCGGCGCAGGTCGGTCACCGGGTCGCGGTGACCGCCGACAAGATGTCGAAGCGCGCCACCGACGACAAGTACGGCCACGGCATGATCGACCCGGCCGCGTCGGTCACCCGCAACCTGCCCGAGGAGCGCAGCCCGGCGGCCGACGCGGGCGACCAGAGCCTCAGCGCCGGTACGCTGCCGGCCGCGGGACGCACGTCCGCGCTGGTCATCGTCGGCCTCATCGGGCTCGTCGCGGCGGCGCTGCTCGTCCTGCGGATACGCCGGCTGGTCCGGCCCCGCGCGTCGCGGACCGACGACGACGATCCGGAGCCGGCGAAGGACGAGGCGACGGAGAAGCCGGCCGCCGAGGAGGTCGTGGTGCCGTCGGGCAGCTCAGGGCAGCCGACCGAACGGTGATCGGATACCGCGCATAGTGGGCGACATGGATGCGCTCGTGGGGGACACGCCCACGGGCGAACGTCCGGCCGGGACGGACGAGCGGGCGTTGCGCGAGCTGTACGCGGCGAACGCCCCCGTCCTGGTGAGCTTCCTGATGCGGCTGACCAACGGCGACCGGCACCGCGCCGAGGACATCGTGCAGGAGACCCTGGTACGCGCCTGGCGGCATCCGGAGGCACGCTCCGCGGACGGTCGCTGGAGCCGGGCCTGGCTGTTCACCGTCGCGCGCCGGATCGCCATCGACCAGATCCGGGCGATCCAGGCCCGCCCGCCCGAACTGCCGGACGACCGGATCGACGCGTTCGCCGAGGGCGGCGACGAGCTCGACCGTCTGCTCGACGCGCGCGAGGTACGCGCCGCCCTGGCCGCCCTGCCCGAACGGCTCCGCACCGCGGTCGTCGCCATCTACTTCCAGCAGTACTCGGTCGCCGAGGCCGCCGAGCTGCTGGGCGTACCGCCGGGCACGGTGAAGTCGCGGACGTTCTACGGGCTGCGGGCGCTGCGCGACGAGCTGGTCTCGCGGGGTTTCCCGTTCGGCGCGACGGGCGGCTGAGCGGCCGGTCATTCGGTCGGCAGGAACGAGTCCTTGTCGGCCTTGGTGTAGACCTGCGCCGCGAGGTTCATGTAGTAGGCCACCTGGCCGGCCAGGTGGACCGCGTCGGCGATGGACAGCAGCGCGTTGTCCAGACTGGCCACCATCTTCGGGGTCTGCGCGGCGAGGTCCTTGTCGGGCTGGATCTGCTGGGTCTGGCTGCCCTGCGAGGCCACGTTCCAGAAGTAGTACTCGCCCAGGTCGCCGGAGTGCTCCTGCTGGAAGATCCAGTTCTTGCTCGTGTTGGTCGCGGTCTTCAACGTGTTGTACGACGTCACCGCCTTCTCCGCGCTGGGCAGCAGCGCGCTCTCCGCGTCGCGCAGCGACTGGACCCGCACCGAGAAGTCCGGTACGACCGGGGGTGGGCCGTCGTCGCCGCCGCTGTTCGAGCCGGGGACGTCGCCGGTCGCCGACGGCGGCCAGCCCTTGTCGTCGAGCGTGAGGTCGGGGGTGTTGACGTCCGGCGGCGGGTCCTGGTTCTTGTCGTCGGCCATGGCGCGTCCTCCTTCTGCGATGCGGGAACGGTGTCCGCTACTCCGGTACGTCGGCCGGCAGCAGCGCGCTGAGCTGCTCCGTCGTCGGGTCGGCGACGTCGCCGATCCGGTACGCATGCCGTTCGGTCATGTCCTGGAAGACCTGCCGGGCGAACCGGCCGTTGCCGGACCGCCGCCCGTCGTCGGTCGTCGTGAAGTAGTCGGCGAGGGCCGCGCGGGTCTCCGCCGGCACCTCGTACTCGTGATCGCCGGCGTGGTGCGCGACGATGTCGACCAGCTCGTCGACCGTGTAGTCGTCGAACGTGAGCGTCCGGTTGAAGCGGGACGACAGGCCCGGGTTCGCCGCGATGAACCGGCCCATCTGGTCCGGGTACCCGGCGACGATGACGACGACCTGGTCCCGGTGGTCCTCCATCAGCTTGACCAGCGTGGAGATCGCCTCCTGGCCGAAGTCGTTGGACTGGCCGTCCGGCACCAGCGCGTACGCCTCGTCGATGAACAGCACCCCGCCCAGCGCCCGCCGGAACGCGGCCTGCGTCCTCGGCGCCGTGTGCCCGACGTACTCGCCGACCAGGGTGCCCCGGTCCACCTCGACCAGGTGCCCCTCCGTGAGCATCCCCAGCGCGTGCAGGATCCGGCCGTACAGCCGGGCGACGCTCGTCTTGCCGGTACCCGGGTTGCCGGCGAAGACCAGGTGCCGGGACAGCGGCGGCGGCGCCAGCCCCGCCTCCTGCCGGCGCTTCACCATCTGCATCAGCTTCACGAGCGTGCCCACGTCGTGCTTCGCGCGGCTCAACCCCACCAGGTCGTCGAGCTGGGCCAGCAGCGCGTCCAGCCCGGACGGCGGCGGGTCGGCACCGGTCGGCGGCGCGGCCGGCTCCGGCGCACCCGCCGGTACGCCGGCCTGCGCCCGCGCCACCGCGACGGTGCCCGGCATCGTCGCCGTACGCACGTCGCTCGTCGTGCAGTCGACGAACGTCGGCTCGCCGCCGTCGACCACGTTGAGGTCCCGGTCGGTGTGCTCCACGTGGCAGCGGCGGAAGCGCGGCCGCGCCCCCTTGCCGACGTACACCGCGGGGAACTGGCTCGCCGACACCGTCACGTCGTCCAACGCGCCCGCCGCATCCGCCGCCAGGTAGACGCCGTTCTTGCCGCAGCGCTCGATGCGCAACGTGCGTACGACCGGGTGGGCGCCGTCCCACACGACCAGGCCGCTGCCGCCGCTGTCGCGGATCACGCAGTCCTCCAGCGTCGCCGTCGACTCCCGGTCGAGGAACACGCCCGCGCCGCCGCTGTCGGCGAACCGGGTCTCCCGCACCGTCGGGCCACCGCCGCCCGCGACCTCCATCCCGGCCTGCGCGGCGGTACCGACCGTGCACGACTCGAACAGCGGCCGGTGCGGCGTGTCCACCCGGATCCCCACCGACACGTGCTCGATCGTGGCCTCCCGTACGGTCGCGTCGCCCGACTCCTCGACCTGCACGCCCGTCATCTCGGTGTGCTCGACCCGGCCACCCGACATCCGCAGCATCGCCTGCCCCGTCACGTGTACGCCGTGCTGCGGTGTGCCGGCCACCGTGCACCGGTCCAGCTCCGCCACGGCGGAACCGGCGAGATGCACCGCGCTGTACGACGAGCCGCGCACCTCGCAGCCGCGCAACACGGCCCGGGCCGTGCCGTCGACGAACACGCCGTTCGCGCCGGCCTTCGCCAGCGTGCAGTCGGTCGCCGTGACCCGGGCACCGCCCCGCGCGACCAGCGCCGTGCTGCCGCTGGCCGACACCGTGCAGCCGTCCGCCGACACCTGGGCCCCGGCCTCCGCGATCAGGCCGCTGCGGGCCGAACCGTTCACCGTGCACGCGCCCACCGTGGCCCGCGCCGCTCCGTACGCCGACAGCCCGTGCGCCCCGCCCCGCGTCACGATCGTCCCGGTCACCTCGGCGACGCACACCTCGTCGTCGCCGGCCGTACCGTCGGACTCCGGGCCCACCAGCCGGACCGCGTCGTCGCCCGTGTCGTTCAGCCGCGCGTCGCGCAACACCAGCCGTGCCCGCTGCTCCGCGTGTACGCCCACGCCACCGGTGTGCGCCACCGTGCAGTCGACCAGCTCCGCGACCGCCCGGTCCGCCAGCACCACCCCGCGACCGGACGGCCGGAGCACCGTCGTGTCGCGCAGGCCGGCCCGCGCCGACTGGCCCACCACGACCGCGTCGCCGTCGACGTCCTCCACCGCGCACCCGACCAGCGTCACGTCCGCGTCACCCGACACCCGCACACCCGCCCCGCGCAGACGGCAACCCTCCACCACCGGCGTCGCCCAGCCGTCCGCCTCCAGCCCGCCGTCCGTCACCTCACAGTCGACCATCGTCAGCCGACCCGCGCCGGTCTGCACCGCCGCGCCGGCCCCGTCCCCGCGTACCACCAGGCCGTGCACCGTCACCTCACCGCCGCGGCTCACCAGCGCCGGACCGTCCGACGAGACCAGCTCCACCGCGCCGTGCTCCCGGTCCGCGACGATCGTCACGTCCCGGTCGACCAGCACCGTCTCGTGGTACACACCCGGGCCCACGCTGATCACCGAGCCGTTGGACGCCGCTCGCAGCGCGGTCGTGATCGTGCGGTGGCTGCCCCACCCCCGGGTCGCGACGCGCTGCGTGGCGCGGCGGGCCGGGCGTGGGCCGCGCGGAGTGGTGGCCGTCATGGCCCAGCTAACGGACCGCGGGGCCGACCGGTTCACGGCCCAGCGAACTGGGTATGTCCGTGTCGACCGAACTGGTCACTCCCGCGTACCCACCAATCTCTGGCAGGCTGCGGCACAGCCGGGTCGTCTCCGGCGTGCCCTCCGCCCGGACGCCAGGGAGGTGGCCCGTGCCCGACCAGCCGGCCCAGCGGGCGCCCCAGCCCGACGGCTCCGTCGTCGACTACGACGCGTCCGGCCATGCCCTCCGCCAGACCTGGCCCGACGGCCGGATCACCACCTTCCACTACCGCGGCGACGACTACGTCGCGACGACCGGCGACGAACACGTGCTGTACGACAGCGGTGGTCACGAGATCAAGCAGTGGCAGGGCTCCGACGAGTCGTCGGCGTTGTCGTACCACTCGTTGGGGCACGGCCGTTACTCGCTGACGGATCCGAGCGGTGCCGTCTCCGAGTACCAGTCGAACGGTCACCTGAGCCGCCAGACGACGCCGGACGGTCAGGTCGCGACGTTTCAGTATCGGGGTGAGGACTACGTTGCCACGACTGGTGACGAGCATGTGCTCTATGCCGCCAACGGTACCGAGGTCAAGCAGTGGCAGGGATCGGACGAGTCGTCGGCGTCGGCGTACCACGGGTTGGGTAACGGGCACTACTCGCTGACCGATCCGAAGGGGACGGTCACCGAGTACGCCGGTGACGGGGATCTGGTGCGACAGACCGCGCCGGACGGTCAGGTGACGACGTTTCAGTACCGGGGTGAGGACTACGTTGCCACGACTGGTGACGAGCACGTCCTGTACGACGGCGGCGGCCACGAGGTCAAGCAGTGGCAGGGGAGTGACGAGTCGTCGGCGCTGGCGTACCACGCGTTGGGGAACGGCGATTACACGCTGACGGATCCGAAGGGCGTGGTCACCGAGTACCGGCGGGACGGGCATCTGGTCGAGCAGGTCGACGGCGGTCACGTCACCACTTTCCGGTACCGGGGTGACGACTACGTTGCCACGACAGGTGACGAGCACGTGCTGTACGACGCGAGCGGTCACGAGGTCAAGCAGTGGGAGGGTGCGGACGAGTCCGCGGCGCAGCTCTACCACCCGCTGGCGAACGGCGACTACACGCTGACCGACCAGAAGGGCACGGTCACCGAGTACACGAGCGCCGGGCGTCTGGTGCGGCAGACCGGGCCGGGTGACCAGGTCACGACGTTCGAGTACCGGGGTGAGAACTACGTTGCCACGACGGGTGATGAGCATGTGCTCTATGACGCCAGGGGTAACGAGGTCAAGCAGTGGCAGGGGAACGACGAGTCGTCGGCGCAGGCGTACCACGGGTTGGGCAACGGGCATTACACGCTGACGGATCCGAAGGGGACGGTCACCGAGTACACCCGTGACGGGCATCTGGTGCAGCAGACGCGGCCGGGTCATCAGGTCACGACGTTCCAGTACCGCGGGGACGACTACGTTGCCACGACGGGTGATGAGCATGTGCTCTATGACGCCAAGGGTAACGAGGTCAAGCAGTGGCAGGGCAACGACGAGTCGACGGCGCAGACCTACCACCCGTTGGCCGGCGGGCACTACACGCTGACCGATCCCAAGGGTGTGGTCACCGAGTACACCGGTGACGGGCATCTGGTGCGGCAGAACTCGGACGGGACGGTCACGACGTTCCAGTACCGGGGGAACAACTACGTCGCGACGACCGGTGACCACCACGTGCTGTACGACGGTGACGGCAACGAGATCAAGCAGTGGCAGGGGAACGACGAGTCGACGGCACTGACCTACCACGGGCTGGGTGGTGGGCACTACACGCTGACGGACCCGAAGGGGACGGTCACCGAGTACACCGGTGACGGGCATCTGGTCCAGCAGCGGAAGTCCGACGGGACGCTCACGACGTTCCAGTACCGGGGGAACAACTACGTTGCGACGACCGGCGACCATCACGTGCTGTACGACGGTGACGGCAACGAGATCAAGCAGTGGCAGGGTAACGACGAGTCGACCGCGAAGACGTACCACGGGCTCGGCAACGGGCACTACACGCTGACCGACCCGGACGGCACGGTCACCGAGTACAACGGGAAGGACCAGCCGATCCTGGTGACGAAGCCGGGCCAGCCGCCGGAGACGATCCAGTGGCTGTCGAACGGCGATTACATTGTCACGCAAGGGGATCAGCACAGTAGGTACAACGGCAAGGGTCAGCTGCTGGAGACCTGGACCGGCGGTGACGAGTCGCTCGCGGACCACTACACGTACAAGTCGAACGGCGATCTGGTCATCACGGGGGCGGACGGCAGCACCACCGAGTACGGCCCGGACGGCAAGCCGATCTGGACCACGGAGCCGGACGGTACGAAGATCAACTGGAAGGTCGACCTGGAGGCGCTGCACAACGCGATCACCGCGGTGCAGGCGGAGCGGGACGGTCTGGAGACCGACCTGAAGAGCGTCGACGGGGTGTTCACCAACATCCAGGACAACTGGAAGAGCCCGGCGGGCACCTCGTTCGGGTTGCTGTCCACCGACTTCCACAAGGCGACCCGGGACCTGACCGACGCGCTGGACGAGGCGCTGTCGCGGATGCGCTCGTCGTACAAGAACTACGTCGACTCCGAGGCGAAGAACTCGTCGATCATCGCGCAGATCAACAAGGAGGGTCACAAGTTGGCCGGCCAGACCGGAGGTGGCGCGTGAGCTATCCGACGCCCGCCCCAGAGAACTACGACCACGGGCAGACCATCAAGGTCAGCCCGGTGCAGATCGAGCAGTACGCCACGTCGCTCAACACGACGATCGACAGCATCAACACCCGCATGGACAAGATCTCGGCCACGTGGAAGGGACTGACCCTGGGGTGGGCCGGCACCACCAAGACGGAGGTGGACGGGTTCAACGCGCAGTGGTTGAGCGCGGTGACCGAGATGTTCGGCGTACCGAAGACCGACCCGTACGACAAGAAGGTCCCGTCGGAGCCGGAGAAGGTGCCGCCCGAGGGCCAGGCCGCGTTGGGCAAGATCCAGGCGCTGGTGAAGGCCGCCGCGTCGACGTACGCGACGGCGGAGGACTCGTTGTGCGAGAACCTTCTGCAGTACGGGGACGACCTGCCGGGCGGCGCCCACAAGTACGACAAGAACAACCTGCCCGACGGCAAGGACCTGCCGGCGCACATCCCGAAGGGCAAGGACACCGGCGGTACCGACGACGGCAGTCGCGACTTCACCGACGCGCCCATCAAGGAACACAACGAAAAGAAGTAGCCGGAAGCGTGAACGGGTGGGCGGTGCCATCCGTCATCTGGGCGGCAGGGTGACAGGGGCGCCGGTACGGCGCCGATCAGCTAGGGCGGGCCGTGACGAGCGTCGACACGCAGCAGCGGGACAGAGGCGTTGGTGAGCCGGGCGAGCAGCGACGGGAGTTCCTGCGGGCGTTCACCGAGCAGGGCTGGGCGCGGCCGGGTGTCGAGCGTCCGACGGCCCGGCCGCACGTGACGCTGATCGTGGCGACGGTCGCGACGCTGTTCGCTCTGCTGGGCGGGGTGGCGATGCAGCTCATCAAACCGGTGAAGCTGAAACCGTCGACGCACCACGCGCCGGCCGGCCCGACGGTGGCGGCGACCTGGTCGGCGGTCGCCGGCTGGGACTGCGCGGCGGCGGACGACCGCGGTTTCACCGTCCAGGGCCGCCAGTCCACCTGGGCCACGATCGGGCGGGGCGGCTGGCTGCGGAACGGCTGCCACGGCGACTACGAGGCGGTTCCCTTGACGGACAAGGCTTCCGGCACCGCGCCGAGCGTCGAGTGGTGGTTCCGGCCGGCCGCGGCGATGCGGCGCTGCCGGGTGCTGGTCCTCGTACCGGCGACGGACGGCTCGGTCTACCAACCGGTCCACGCGGTGACGTACTCGGTGCTGAACGGTCCGGGCGGCTCGGAGCTGGCGCGGTTCACGATCGACCAGGGGGTGTCGGCCACGACCTGGGTGCCCGGCGGCACGTACCCCGTCGGCGACGCCGGCATCACGGTACGGCTGTCCAGCGCCGGAAAGCCGCCGTCGCCGCGCGCCGGCCTGGCGGTGGCGCAGGTGAAGGTCGGGTGCACGGGATGAAGCGGGCGTACACGCGGAGGACGACATGACCCGGCTCGCGTTCCACCGGCCGCCGCGGTTCCTGCCGCCGACACCGTCCACCGAGCCGATCACGCTGCCGCTGCCGCCCGACGCGGGCAAGGGCCGCAACGCCGGTTCGTGGCTGGCGATGATCCTGCCGATCCTCAGCTCGGCCGGCATGGCCGGCTACATGATCACGTTCGGCCGCCCGGTGCTCATCGCGTTCGGCATGCTGTTCGTCGTCGTGTCGATCGGTGTCACGATCGCGATGCGCTCGCAGATGCGCAGCAGCAACCGCCGCGAGGTGCGCCGGCAGCGTGGGCGGTACCGGGTGCATCTCGACGAGGCGCGCGTACGGGCACGGCAGAGCGCGGCGATGCAGCGCACCGTGAACGCCGTCAACCACCCGGATCCGTTGCAGCTGTGGGGAATCAGCACCTCGCTCGACCGGGTCTGGGAGCGCCGCGGCCGCGACCCCGACTTCCTGCACGTACGCGTCGGGCTGGGGCGCGCCAACCTGACCACGCCGGTGCGGTTGAGCCAGCAGCTGGACCCGCTCGGCGAGTACGACTGGGGGTCGCTGACCGCGGCGCGGCGGCTGATGTCGCGGCTGGGTTCGGTGGCGGGGCAGCCGGCCGTGGTGAACCTGGCCGACGCCGGCGTGGTGAGCCTGCTCGGGCCGCGGGAGCGGACGGCCGGGCTGGCCCGGTCGGTGCTGTGCCAGCTCGCCGTCCTGCACGCCCCCGACGACGTGCTGCTGGCGGTCGAGTCCTCGGACGGTGGCGACTGGGAGTGGGCGAAGTGGCTGCCGCACGCGCTGGAGCCGGACGCCGCGGGCGAGGCGGGGGTTCTGCCGCTGGTACGGGTCGACACCGCGGACCTGTCCGGGTTCCTGGAGCAGGAGCTGCGCGCGCGGCGCGAGCAGATGGCCGTGCAGCGGGTGCAGATCACGTTCGACCGCAGCCAGATGCCACGCCCGCGGCACCTGGTCGTGCTGTTCACCGGGTTCCAGCCGGTGTCCGAGTGGGGCCGCTCGGAGCTGCTGCGCAGCCTGCTCGCGGAGGCCGGCCCGCAGTACGGGATCACGGCGGTGTTCCTGGCCGAACGCGAGTCCGACGAGCCGAGCCGGGTGGACCTGCGGATCCGGCTCACCGACGACGGCCGGGCCGCGCTGGAGGGCCGCGGCGAGCTGGTGTCCGCCGCCGTCGACGGCTGCGTACCGGACACGATGGACGCCGGGGTCGCCGAGCTGATCGCCCGCCGCCTCGCGCCGCTGCGCCTCATCGACGAGCGCGACCAGGTACTCACCCGGGACGTGTCGCTGACCGACATGCTGTTCGACGGCGACCCGCTGACGGTCGACCCGACGACCCTCTGGGTACGGCCGGACAGCAGCCGGCAGCTCCGGGTGCCGATCGGTACCGACAGCGAGGGCGGCGTCGTGCTGCTCGACCTGAAGGAGGCGGCGCAGGGCGGCGCGGGACCGCACGGCCTGATCGTCGGCGCCACCGGTTCCGGCAAGAGCGAGCTGCTGCGCACGCTGGTGACCGGGCTCGCGCTCACCCACTCGCCCGAGGTGCTGAGCTTCGTCCTGATCGACTTCAAGGGCGGTGCCGCGTTCGCGCCGCTGTCCGGGCTGCCGCACGTGTCCGGGCTGATCACGAACCTGGTCGATGACCACGCGATGATCAGCCGGGTGCACGCCGCGCTGCTCGGCGAGCAGCAACGCCGCCAGCAGATGCTGCGCGACGCGGGTGACGTCGACTCGATCCGGGAGTACCAGACGCGGCGCGCGGCCGGCGCCACGAAGCCGGACGGCACGGACCTCGAACCCATGCCGTACCTGATGATCATCGTGGACGAGTTCAGCGAGCTGCTGTCCGGCCGGCCCGAGCTGGTCGACCTGTTCGTACAGATCGGGCGGGTCGGGCGCAGCCTCGGCATGCACCTGCTGATGGCGACGCAGCGGTTGGAGGAGGGGCGGCTGCGCGGCCTCGACTCGCACCTGTCGTACCGGATCTGCCTGCGGACGTTCTCCGCGAGCGAGAGCCGCACCGTCATCGGCACCACCGACGCCTACCAGCTGCCGTCGATCCCGGGCTCCGCGTACCTGAAGGTCGGCGAGTCGGTGTACCTGCGGCTGCGGGTCGCGCACGTCTCCGCGCCGTACCTGACGACGGCGCAGCGCACCGAGGCGGCGGGGCCGGTGCGGACGGTGGTGCCGTTCGAGGTGGCGCCGCTGCCGGACAGCGCGGTGGCACCGGCCGAGGCCGAGCCGGCGGACGAGGAGCCAGCGGAGAGCGGCCCGACCGAGCTGCAGGTCCTGGTCGACCGGATGCGGCCGCTCGCCGCGCCCGCACACCAGGTCTGGCTGCCGCCGCTGCCCCCGGTCGTACCTCTCGACCTGCTGCTGGGCGCGCCCGCGGTGCGGCCCGGGCGCGGGCTGTGCGCGCCGGAGTGGGCGGGCGGCGACATGAAGGTGGTCGTCGGCGTCCTCGACCGGCCGCTGCACCAGGACCAGCAGCTACTCATGATCGACTTCGCCGGTACCCAGTCGAACCTCGCGCTGGTCGGTGCGCCGCAGACCGGCCGGAGCACGCAGCTGCGGACCATGATGCTGTCCGCGATGCTCACCCACACCCCGGCCGAGGTGCAGTTCTACTGCCTCGACTTCGGCGGCGGGACGCTGCACCCGTTCGCGGACGCGCCGCACGTCGGCACCGTCGCGGGCCGCGGCGACGAGGAGCTGGTGGGGCGGACGCTGAGCGAGATCCACACCCTGATCGAGGAACGGGAGCGGCTGTTCCGTTCGCTGGGCGTCGACTCGATCGCCGAGTTCCGGGCGCGGCGGGCCGCCGGCCGGCTGCCGGCGGACACCCGCACCGCGGACGTCTTCCTGCTCGTCGACAACTGGGGCGCGCTGCGCGCCGCGTACGAGGAGGCCGACCCGCTGGTCACCGAGATCGCCGCGCGCGGGCTCGGCGTCGGCGTACACCTCGTGCTCACCGCGGGCCGCTGGATGGAGATCCGCCCGGCACTGCGCGAGTCCATCGGGACCCGCATCGAGCTGCGGCTGAACGACCCGACCGACTCGGAGATCAACCGCAAGCTCGCGGCCCAGATCCCCACCGGCGTACCCGGTCGCGGCCTCGCCAACCCCGGCCTCTACTTCCACCTCGCCGTACCCCGGACGGACGGTGTCGAGACCACCGAGGGGCTGCGCGAGGCGCAGCAGGCGCTGCTCGACCAGGTCGTCCAGGGCTGGCACGGCCCGTCCGCACCGCCGATCCGGCTGCTGCCCGCGCGGATCGGCCTCGCCGACGTCCTGGCGTTGCCGGCGCGGCGCGAGGGCGCCGTACCGATCGGCCTGGCGCAGAGCGACCTCGGGCAGGTCGAGATGGACCTGGCGGCCGGCGACGAGTCGCACCTGCTGGTGTTCGGTGACAGCGGGGCCGGCAAGACGTCGTTCCTGCGTACCTGGATCTCCGCGATGGTGGAGCGGCGCTCGGGCTGGGACGCGCGGTTCGTCGTCGTCGACTACCGGCGCGCGCTGCTCGGCCTCGTCCCGGACGAACACCTCGGCGCGTACGCGGCGGACTCCGAGACCCTCAAGGTGTACGTCGAGCAGGTCAGCGCGAAGCTGCGGGAACGGCTGCCCCCGCCCACGGTCACCCCGCGGCAGCTCGCCGCGCGGGACTGGTGGGAGGGGCCGGAGATCTACCTGGTCGTGGACGACTACGACCTGGTCGGCGGCGGCATGGCGAGCCCGCTCCGCGCGTTCGCCGACTTCCTGCCGCACGCCCGGGACATCGGCTTCCACGTCGTACTCGCCCGCCGGGTCGCCGGCTCGTCCCGCTCGCTGATGTCCGACGTCCTGGTGACCCGGATGCAGGAGATGGGCTCCGCCGGGCTGATCCTCAGCGGCGACCGCCGCGAGGGCGTACTCGTCGGCGACCAGCGCGCGGCGGTTCGGCCACCCGGCCGCGGCGTACTCGTGCGGCGGCGGTCGCCCGCCGAGCTGATCCAGGTGGCGTTCACCGAGGACCTGATGACGACCAGCGGGGCGCCCCGGTGACGCACCGTACCAACGAACAGGAGGAGCGCAGATGACCCAGTACAACGTCACCCCGCAGTACGTGGCGACGGCCGCGTCGGACTGCGACACCACCGCCCAGGACGTGCAGACCCAGCTGGGCCTGTTGCGGACGTACGTCGAGGGGCTCGGCGCGACCTGGCTCGGCGTGTCCTCGGCGCAGTTCGCCGAGATGATGACCAACTTCCAGGTGTACTCGGTCGCCCTGCACGACGCGCTGGTCGACATCGGCCAGGGCCTGCGCGGGAACTACGTCAACTACGTCAACAGCGAGGCCGACAACCTCAAGAGCCTCGTCGGCATCGACGGCAACCTCGTCGACACGCCCAACAACCCGTCGAGCCAGCCGACGACGCTCACCCCCGTCCCGCCGCCGGCGAACCTCTGACCCGCCCCCTCGTACCCAAGGAGCAGACCATGCCCGACATCGAATCGAGCAACCTCCAGGTGCCGCCGGAGCTGGCCGAGGCCGGCACCCACGTACGCACGATCTCCGGCAACCTGGCGTCCGAGCTGGACACCCTGCAGAAGAAGCTGGCGCCGCTCGCGGAGTCCTGGAAGGGCGACGCCCACCAGTACTTCACCGGCCTGGAGCAGGAGTGGAACCTGGCCTCGATGGGCCTGTGGGGCGACGGTTCCGGCGGCAACACGGGACTGCTGCCGTTCATCGCGCACGCCCTCGACGTGGCGTACGAGAACTACCTGAACGCCGAGTCCTCCAACACCAAGACCTGGCAGCGCTGACCCGTGCTGGACAGGCGCAGCCGGATCACCGTGGTCGGCTCGGCACGCCGTGTCGACGTGGCGCTCCCCTCGGAGAGTCCGATCGGTGAGTACGTGGTGGGTCTCGCCGACCTGTGCGGGGAGACCGGCGGCGGGGTGATGGCCCCGGCGTGGTCGCTCGCGCCGGCCGGCGACCAGCCGTGGCCGGTGGCGACATCGCTGGCGGAGGCGGGTGTCGCCGACGGGCAGGTGCTCTACCTGCGGGACAGCGCCGACGATCCGGGTACGGCGCCGGTCGTCGAGGACATCGAGGAGCTGGTCGCCGCCGACGCCCGGGAGCATCGGGAGAGCACCGGGCACCGCGGCGTCCTGACCGTCTGGCTCGGTACGGGCTGGATCACGCTCACCGCCGCGGTCGTCGCACTGCGCCCGCCCGGCGGCGGCCTCGTCGCCGCCGTCGGGCTGGCGTTGGTCGCGATCGTCCTGCTGGCGCTCGCGTGGGCGCTGAACCAGAAACGTGCCCGCCTGCCCGCCGCGGCCTGCCTGGCCGTCTCGCTGTGCGCGGTGCCGTGCCTCGCCGCGGTCGGCGGGCTGGTCGGCCAGTCCCTCGGCGGCGGCCTGTTCTGGTGCGGCGTCGTCGTCGGCGCGAACGCCGGTACGTTGATGGCCCTCGCGGCCACCCCGGAGCCGGCCGTACTCGCCGTCGAGGTGCCGCTCGCGGTGGCCGGCGCGGTCGCCGTGGTACTGGCGGTCCTGCACGCCGACGCGGCCCAGACCGCGGCGGCCACCGCCGTGACGGCGCTCGCGCTGGTGGCGCTGGCCCGGCCGCTCGCCGGCCTCGTCGCCGCGTGGAGCGCCCGGATGCCGAAGGACGCCGCCGGGGTGGCGCCGACGACCGCGCGGCTGATGCTGCGGGCCCGGCAACTCCTGGCGCTGGTCCTCGCGATCCCGGCCGTCGCGCTGGTCGTCGCGCTGCCGGCGCTCGCGCTGTCCGGTGACCCGTGGGCGCTCGGCCTGGCCGGGACCGCCGGCGTCGCCCTCGTCGTACGGGCCCGCCAGGTCGGTTTCGCCGCGGAGGTGATACCGCTGGGCGCGGCCGGTGCGGTGGGGCTGTTCGGTCTCGTCGGTGCCAGCGCCTACCGGTACCTCGGCATGAACGCGGCGGTCTGGGCGCTGGTGCTCCTCGGCGGGCTGCTCGTCGGCGTCGGCGTGGCGGTGACCGTGCTGCACCGGCCGAAGCACACCGACGACGAGCACGCCGCGTTCGGCGCCGTGGTGGACAGCCGCGACCGCGGGCGGTTCGTCGAGGTGATCGGCGTGGCGTGCATCGTGGTGTCCGCGGTCCTGGCGATGGGCGTCTTCGGGGTGTTCGACGACCTGTTCGCGATGGGGCGCGCGATCGTGGGCTGAGCGGCGGGCCGCTACCCGTCGCCCAGCCGGGTCAGCTCGTCGGTGAGCGGGCGCATCAGCTGCTCCGCCACGCCCCGTACCTTGTTGAGCGCGTCCTGCATGGCCTCGGTGAGGTGGCGTTCCAGGCGCGGCAGGTCGTCGGGGTGCGCGGCGCGCGGCTCGATCCGTACCGAGGAGACGTCGCCCGTCGAGGTCATCGCCACCCGTACCGCGCCGTCGGCGGCGGTGCCGACGATGTCGTGCTGCGCCATCTGCTCGCTCGCCGCCCGCATCCGGGCGGTGATCTCCTGGGCCTGCTGAAGGAAGTCGTGCAGTTCGTTCTCGTACGCCATCGTGTGCTCCCGTCCGGCATCTCGTGGTACCTGGCAGACGGCCGGCGCGGCGTACCGGTTCACGGGTGACACCGGACGTCCCCCACCCGGGGTGCCCGCCGCGTCCTCCGTTTTGGGTTCTGTGGCGCGGCGGGTACCCGGTGGAATGGTGAGCTGCGGTGGCGCCTGGTCGGTGGTCGTGAGCGAGTGGAGGCAGGCTGGTGGGCGGCAACGTCTCCTATCCGGATCCGGACCAGTTGGACAAGCTCGCCGACCAGTGGGAGCAGACCGGCAAGGACCTCGACGCGCTCGCCACCGCCGTGACGAAGTCGCACAAGAAGCTGGAGTGGACCGGCCGGGCCTCGGCCTACTTCCAGGACGTCACGACGATGACCGCCACCCAGGTGAGCAAGGTCGCGGACAACACGCACGAGGTCGCCAAGAGCATCAAGGAGTACGCGGAGGAGATCCGCAAGCTGCTCAAGAAGCTCGCGAAGGCCGCGATCGTCGACATCATCCTGAGCGTGGTGGGGATCGCCGCGTTCTTCCTGCCGCTCGGCCGGCTCATCAACTTCCTGGCGCGGGTGATCGCCGCGGTCCTGTCGATCGGCGGCAGGATCGTCCCGAACATCGCCGCGAAGGTCGCGCCGTTCGTCTCCAACATCGTCGTCGGCGGCGCGATCGGCGCCGGGACGATGGTGTTCGGCGAGGGGATCGCCGCGGCCGCCACCCATCAGCCGTTCACGATCGACGGTAAGGAGTTCGGCCTCGCCGTGGGGCTCGGCGGCCTGTTCGGCCTCGGCGGCTCCCTCCTGGCCGGCGGCAAGATCAGTCCGCACGGCGGCCCGAAGGACACCCCGGCTGGCGCCGACGGCACGGTCATCCACCCGAACCCGATCCCCGGCGGCGGGCGCGCCGACCCCGGTAACGGCAAGACACCCACGCCGAGTGGCGGCCCGCACGACATCAAGACCGGCGGTACGGTCAGCCCACCGCCCGGCCGCCCCGGCGGCACCACCGGCGACCGGGTCACGTCGCCCGCCGGCAACGTCGCGCACGACACCTCACCCGTCGGTACCGGCCGGCCCGCGCCGCAGCCGCAGAAGGCGCCGCCCGCGACGAACCACGGCGGCGACAAGGCCGTGGCCCCGCCCGGGAACAAGCCGGGCGACGGCCGGGTCGGCGATCCGGGACGGTCCGCGCCGCCACCCGCCGTCGTACGGAACACGCCACCCGCCGGGCACCCAGCCGACGGCACGAAGCCGGTCCAGCCGCAACCGGACCGCTCCGTACCCGAGCACGGGCCCGTCACGAGCAACCGCGGGCCCGTGACGAGCCGCCCGGCCGGCGCCCCGCCGGCACACGACGCCGCGCCGAACCCGCCCGGCCACGCCGCACCCGACCACGGGTCCACGCCGCCCGGGAAGGCCGGCACGCCGCCGGTCGGCGAACCGACGCCGACCCGTGCCGGCCCGCCCGCCTCGTCTGCGCATCCCGGCGCGGTCCACGCGGGCGGCGGTCCCCGGGAGCCGGCCGGCGGGCACGACCAGGTCGACACCAACGGCACCCCGGTACCGATGCGTCCCCAGCCGGGCGCGGCGCCGCAGGGCCACGGGACGCCGCCACGCGTACCGCCCCGCCTGGGTGGCCCGGACCCGGCGCGGCCCGCCGACAACGTGCCGCACGACGCCAACCCAGCCGACCACGGCTCGGGCGTACCCACCCGCCCGTCGACGGCGCCGCCCGAGCGGTCCGGCGGTACGCCGCCCGCGAAGAACCCCACCGGCAACGACGCGATCACCGTGCCACCCAAGGGACCCGGCACCGGTGGTGACACGGTCACCGTGCCGTCCAAGGACCTCGGGACAGGTGGTGACACGGTCACGGTGCCGCCCAAGGGACCCGGCACCGTCGGGGACACGGTCACCGTGCCGTCCAAGGGATCCGGGTCCGGTGGTGACGTGGGCAGGGCGCCGGACAAGGCGGTCGGGAGTGACGCGGTTGCCGTGCCGCCCAAGGGATCTGGTAAGGGGGGCGACACGGTTGCCGTGCCACCGAAGGGGACCGGGGTGAGTGGTGACACGATCACGGTGCCGTCGAAGGGATCCGGTGGGGACGGGCTGGTCCCGCCGGTACGGAAGGCCGGTGTGGCCGGGCACGACGACCCGCCCCGCCGGGCGTCGCTGGATGCCGCACCGCCCGGCCCCCGTACGCCACGCGCCGGCCAGGCGGACCCGAACGCGGCGCCCGCCGTCCGGCCGACCGGCGACCGGCAGGACCCGCCGGAGGCGAGTGCCGCGCCCCCGCCGGTACGGGAGGGGAGGTTGGGCGCCGGCAGCGACGCGCCGACCGTCCATGCGAGACCGGGTACCACCGACCGGGCGGGCGCCGCCCCGGACGGCGCGCGGCCGGGTGACACCGCGAAGCCGCTCTCCCTGCGTCCCGAACGGGGGCCGGCCGGCGGTGTGCGGCCGCCGGTCGGCGGGACGGTCAGGGAGATGTTCGGCGGCCGTGCGCCGCGCGAGTCGGGGCCGACGGATCCGAACAAGGGGCTGGCGGAGACGCCGGTGACCCGGGAGGACCTGCTCACCAGCCAGAGGGTCAAGGAACCGCTGTGGAAAGCCTCCCGGGACCGTCTGCAACAGCGGTACGAGGCCATCGGCGACGCCATGCAGGGCATGGCCAAGGGGCGCGGCATGCCGGGCGACAGGTTCGACCGGGCGTACCAGTCGTGGCGGCAGCAGACCGGCAAGGACCTCGACGGAAACACCCTGAGCTGGCTGAAGGGCGACTTCGACCGCCGGCTCGCGAACATCTGGCGGGACCGGTACGCGGACCCGGACGGCGCGCGGCCCGTGACGGCCAGGCCGGGCCGGCCGATGGAGCCCGTCACCCGGGGTACGGCGATGGACGACGCCGACGCGGCCGGCGCGCCGCGGGGGAGCGGCGACGATCCGCACTCGGTGTACCGGAAGTGGGAGGGCGAGGTCGACGCGCAGGTCGGCCGCCTGCCGCACACGTTCCGGTACCACGGCGGGCTGGACGAGGCGCAGACCCGGGCGGGCGCGGCGTTCGACCGGGCACACGGGGACTTCCAGCGCGCACACCCGGACAACGGCCTGTCGGCGGGCGACGTCGCGGGCATGCGCAGCCAGTACGTCGATGAGGTCACCGGCGGGTACCGGGGGAGGTTCCGGGAGGGGGAGCTGCCCGGGGCACGGAAGGAGTTCGCCGCGTGGCAGAAGGACCTGGAGGGTGGGCTGCCGGCCCGGTTCGACCGGGAGGTGGCGCTGGACCGCTTCATGAAGGGCGGGTTCGCGGACCGGCTGGACCGGTGGAAGCAGCAGCACGGTGTCGACCGGGACGACGTGCGGCCCTGGGAGAAGCGGGTGACCGGGGACGTCCGCACCGAGATCCGGGCCGCTCTCACCCGGGGCATGAAGCCCGGCGGGTCGGGCCGGGGCCTCGGGGACGCGATGTGGCGCGAGCGGGCGGTCGCGAAGCTGCCGAAGCGCTTCGACGGCAACGAGAAGGCGCTGAAGGCACGGCTCTCCGACGACGCGGCGATCGACGGGGTACGCGCGGTCGACAAGGGCGGCACGTTCGACGACGTGGTCGCCGGGTTCCAGCGGGACCGGCCGGACCTGGCCGAGCACCTGGACGCCGGCACCATCGACCGTACGCGGGGGATGTACCACGGCAGCGCGCGCGAGGCGTACCTGAACGCGCGTGCGGCGGGCGAGCGGGTGCCGGGGTGGCGGCGGATCGCCGACCGCATCCAGAACCACCGGCCGTCCGGCGATTCCGTACCCAGCTGGGCGGAGGGCCGTGCGCTCACCGTGGCGCGCACGAAGGACTACCTGGCGCTGACCGGGCAGCGGGAGCAGCAGCTCGGCGCCGCGAAGATCCGGGCGACCGAGCACGACGGGGACGTCCCCGACGCCGTGCTCGACCGGGTACGCGGGCAGCTCGGCCGCGACCTGACCCGGGCGTACCACGACGTCTGGGGCACCCGTCCGGGCGAGTTCGGGCGGGGGCCGAAGGCCGAGGACGCGGACGCCGCGCGGTGGGAGCAGTGGCGGCAGCGTACCGACCTGCTGGACCGCACGCTGGACGCCCGGGTGCTCCACGAACGTGACCTGACCGCGACGCTCGGGAACGCCGCCCGCGACTTCGACACGATGATGGGCCCGATCACGCGGCCCCGGTACGAGATGCCGGCCTCGACGCGGGAGAGCCTGGCGGAGCAGTTCCGCGTCGACTACGCGTCCGCGCGGCACGGCATCATGGGCCGCCCGGGCGAGCGGGCGGACGACTCGCTCGCCCAGGAGAAGCTGTCCGGCGACGAGTTCCGCCGTACGACCGCGGTGCTGCGCGTCGGCCAGGGCATGAAGGACGGCAGCTACCATCTGCCGCCGGGCGACGAGCCGATCACGTTCCCGCTGTCCGACGGCCACGTCGTCGAGCTCGGCGACCGCGGCTGGTGGGTACGCCCGGCCGACGTGTCCCCGGACGTCGCCCGCGCGGTACGCGGGGGCCGGTACGCCGACCCGGCCGGCTCCGACCCCGCCCTCGTCGTCGGTACGCCGGGCAGGGCGACGCCGCCGTGGGTGGCCTCGCAGGGCAAGCGGTTCGCCGACGGGCTGACCGGAGCCCGCGACGCGTACCACGTCACGGTCCTGGACAGCCACGAGCCGATCCCCCCGGGTACCGACGCGCCGCCGCCGCGCCCGACCCGCGCCGCACCGCCCGGCCGCACCCTGGGCGAGGACTCCGGTCGGGACGGCGTGCCCGGCACCGACGCGGCGCCGCCGGCGCAGGCCAGGACTGTGCCGAAGGTGACGGCGTCTCCGGCTGGCCGCAAGTTCCTGGCCGCGTTCGACGCCCGCCAGGCACAGGAACCGGCCGCGCCGCAACGGATCCCGTCCGCCGACGGCGCCAAGGCGCCGGCCGGCAGGACCGCGAAACCCGCCGACGGCGTCGATCCGGCGCGCGGGAAGGCCCCCGACCGTGTCGACAAGGCGCCCGGGGTGGACGGTGAGAAGGTCGCGCAGCCGGGCGGTGGCGGCGATCCGGGAAAGCGGCCTGCCCGGGAGGCGTACTCGGAGAAGGACCTGGCGCGGGCCCGCCGGCCGGGCCCGCCCCGGACGTCGCCACCCGTACCGGGGCGGCAGATCGTGCGCAACGACCTGTTCGGGCACGCGGACCTGGTCCGGGTGACCCGCGAGTCGCACCTGTCCGGCCCGGGGCGGCGGCTCGGATCCGCGGACGGCACAGGCCCGTCGGACGGCGTGGTGCCCGGCGCATCGGGCCGGGCGCCCGCGGACGACTCCCGCCACCTGTACACGGAGCTCGGCGCGGACGGCTCGATGCGCCCGACGATCCTGCGCCCGGGCGAGAGCGTCATGGAGGTGAAACCGCTCAGCGGCAAGGATCCCGGCAGTTTCGACGTCACCGCGTCCGTCGGTGGGAAGCGCATGCCGGTGGGCGGGCCGCGCGAGCGCACCCTCACGTACGACCCGGCGGGCAGGTCGTGGGACGTCACCCCGATCGACAACGTCGTCGGGCCGCGCACGGCCCCGGATCCGCCGCCGTTCCAGGTACTCCGGCGCGATCCCGACGGTTCGATCCACCTGGTGACGTACACGAAGCCGCCGCGGACGGGCGGGTCGCCGGAGACCGGTGCGGACGCGCCGACGTACCACGGGCTGGACGTGGACGGGGCCGCGCACGGCTGGCGCGCCGAGACGTACCGGGGCGGGAGGTTCACGACCGAGCGGGTCGGTGTCGTTCCGTCGACGGGGCAGCGGCTCGACGGCGGCGAGCTGCGGTGGGAGCGGGAGCCGACGTCGCTGATCGTGCGGGACCCGCGTACGGGCCGCTGGACGCCGTTGGCCACGACGAAGGGTTCGGTGGCGCCGGGCAGGGATGCGCCCGCGGACACCGGCGACGTCGCGGTGCGGCCGAGGGCGGCCGACACCGACCCGGCGACCGGCCGGGCGGGGATCTACCGGTGGAACCCGGAGCGTTCGGCGGTCGAACCGGTGCCCTCGCGTAACGGCGGGATCGACGTGGCCGAGATCGGTACGGCGACGGGCAGGGTCTCGTTCGAGCGGTACGTGCCGTCGGGCGCCAAGGGCACCGGCCCGTCGTCGCTGCGGATGCATCCGGACGGCTCGCTGGTACCCCAGGACGGCAGCGGGATCTCCGCGCACGACCTGACGTACGACGCGACGAGCGGGACGATCCGGTTCGGTGGGCCGGACCGGTCTCGCCCCGGCCGGTCGTTCGGCGGTGCCGACGACGGCAAGGGCGGCGGACCGACGGGTGCCGGCGGCAAGGGCGGCCCGGCAGGCAAGGGCGGCCCGGCAGGCAAGGGCGGCAAGGGCGGCAAGGGCGGCGGTGGTCTGTCCCTGCGCGGGAAGCCGGACGGTTCGGCGACGCAGACCGAGCCCGACGGCGTCGTGTTCGTCCGGCAGAGGCCGCACACCGAGGTGGTCGACGCCGCGCCCGCCGTACGGGACCGGCCGCCGGCGGACACCGAGCCGGCCGAGGGTACGAAGGGCGGGCCGGACGACAACGCGCGGGCCGCGAAGGCCCGGACGATCACGAACCCCACCGACGGCTCGAAGACCGCCGTCCTCGGTACGTCACCGGAGTCCGCGGCGGACCTGCCGCCGCGGCCCGGCGCGGACGAGCCGAAGGGTTCGCCGATCCCGAACAAGGTCGCCGCGGAGAAGCTGGCGACGGCGCACGCGGAGCAGGCGGCGAAGGACGCCGCGGCGAAGGCCCGCGGGCAGGCCACGCTGGGCGCCGAGACGGCGGCGATGGTCGGCGCGCAGGCCAGGGCGGAGAAGGTCGCGGCGCGGAACGAGGCGAACTGGGCGCGGCAGGACACCAGCCGCGCCTCGGCCGAGGAGCGCTTCGACATCCCGGCCGGGTCGCTGCCCGACGGCATCCGCATCCGGGTCGACGGCAACACACTGCTGATCTACCGCGGTGGCGCGCCCGTCTCGTTCGTGCCGATGGTACGGGCGCCCGGGAGCGGTCTCGCGGTCCAGATCGACCGGTCGGTGACGAGCCTGTCGGAGGTACGGCAGGTCCTGACGGCGATCCCGCCGCACCACCGGCCGAGCCTGCTCGTGCAGTTCCTCGGCGAGCGGCAGCCGGTCGACGCGGCGCGCGCGCAGGACATCGCGGACCGGGTGCTCCACGGGCTGGCGGGGCAGAAGGGCCCGGCGGGCGTGCTGTTCGGGAGGTCGGCGCTGCCGAAGCCGACGGAGCACACGGCGTTGCAGGTGCCGGTCACAGCCGCCCGTACGGTCACCACGCCCGCCGAGGCCGACGACGTCGTGGTCCACCCGCAGGACCGGCCCGGTCGCGGACCCGCTTCCGAACAGACACCGGAGCCGGTGGCCGAGACTCCGCCCGCGCCGGCCGGCCCGCCGCCGAAGCCGGTGGAGATGCGCGAGCCGACCCCGGCGGAGGCGGAGTACTTCACGGCGATGCCGCGTGACCTGTCGATGTCCAGCTACGGCACCGTCGTCACGCTGTACCTGGGCAAGACGCCCGGCGCGCGCGTCGGCTCGCGTACCGGGCTGACGGTCGCCGTCGACGGGTCGGTGCGCAACCTGCGGCTGGTGGAGGCCGCGCTCGCGCAGCTCCGGCCGGAGCACCAGCGGAACCTGACGGTCGAGTTCGCCGGCTCGCGCACGTCGATCACACCGGACCGGGCCGGCGCGATCACCGACCGGGTACTCGCCGCCACCACGGAGAACGCGGCCGTGTACTTCCCCGAGTTCGCGCTCACGGCCCGGCCCGCGCCCGACCCGTGGCGGGTACCCGTCTCCGAGGCGGGCGGGCCCGCGTTCACGATGGTGGCGGCCGGGTACCGGTTCCACCCGACGAACCGCCCGGCGCCGAGCGTCCGCGCGCCGTACGGGCTGGCGAAGGGCCCGGAGACCGGCACGTACGCCTCGCCCAACGGCCTGCACTGGGACGCCCGCGGGACCGGCGAGGTGTGGGTGGGGAAGACGCCGCCGCCGGACTTCGTCTCGACCGGCCGGTCCGGGGCGCTGGTCGTCGCCGAGCCGGGCGACGTCCTCACCCGCGAGGAGGCCGCGGAGGTCAAGCGGGTGGCGGACGCGCTGCGGCACGGCGATCCCGCGATCGACACGGTGTGGCTCGGGCGGACCCTGACGGAGAAGGGCCAGGCCGAGCTTGCCGCGGTCCAGGACGCGATGCCGGCGGGGTGGACGGCGCGTCCGGTCCGCGCCGGATGGGTGATGGGCCGGGCCGGCGCGGCGGACATCGGCCCTTCGGCCCTGCGTACGCCCGTCGCGGGCGGGCGGATCCTGTTCGTGGATCCCACCGGCGTCGCGCCGGACGAGTCGGTCCGGGCCGCGGCGGAGGCGCTGGCGGCCCTGCCGGAGGGACTGCGGAACCGGGCGGTGCTCCAGCCCGCCCCGGGTGTCACGCTGCCCTGGCGTACGGTCGGGTCGATCGTGGGCCGGCTGCGCGCGGGCGGTGGCCCGGCCGCCGTCGTCCCGGTCCGGCAGCTCACCGACGTACCGCCGGCGGACGCGACGGCGTTCGTCCCGATGGCGTGGACCGCCGACGGACCGGTACGCACCGTGCCGCAGGCGGCCGACCACTACCGCGTGTACGCGCCGGGGGTCACGCCGCCCGAGCCGCTGCCGGCGGGACTCGTCGTAGGCAACGAGCCGGGGATGCTCGGTGTCGACCTGCCCGGGCTGCGCGGCGTCGTCGACACCGCCGACCCGGCGGAGCTGCACATCCACCTCGGCGGCACCGATCCGGCCGCGACACCCGCTCGGCCCCGTACCACCGGGTCGACGGCGCCCGGGGCGGTCGGGACCGCTGGTCGGGGGACGGTCAGCAGCACGACCGGCCCGCCGGCGTCGGCGGCAGGCGAGACCGCCGGCCCGACGGCGCCGGGTGCGGTGAGGACCAGCGGCCGGGGGACGGTCGTGGTCACGATCACCGGCGCGGCCGACGAGGCGCAGCGCGCCGAGCTGTACGGGCTGGTTGAGCGGATCGGCGCGGGCCGGCCGCTGGTCGTGACGCTCGACGACGAGCCGAACGGCGTCAACGCCCTGGAGAACGCCGCGATCCGCGCGAGCCTGCCGCCGGGGTACACGGCGCACCGGGTTCCGGCCGGGCACGTCGTGGCGCCGGACACCGACGCGCCGGTCGACCTCGACGGCGCGCGGCGGGTCGTACCGGTCCCGGAGGCCACGCTGATCGAGCTGGCGCCGGACGTACCGGTGGGCACGGTGCTCGCCGCGCTGCCCGCGTCGATCCGGGACCGGGCGGTCGTGCACCGTACCGGCGAGCCGCCGCTGCCGGCCGTCTGGACGCCGAGGTACCTGCGGCAGCGGCGGTGGGTGCCCGACGGTACGGCGCCCGCGGCGTCGCGCTGGCGGGCCGACGCGGTGCGGTGGGCCACGTCCAGCGCCGCGCTCACCCGCGCCCGGGTCGAGCAGGTACGCCAGCGGCCGCCCGCCACGCCCGTGCCGGACACCGCGCCGGCGGCGGCCCGCGCGATCCAGCTCGCGAACCTCGGGTACGGCGCGGCCGGTGCCGACCATCTCGCCACCGCGCACATCGAGTCGGCCGACGCGCACGTGCAGGCGCTGCTCCGCGAGGTCGGCGTACCCCACGAGCCGCCGGTACGCCTCGGCGGCGGCGACGGCGCGACGGCCCAGCACCACGCCAACACCGCGGTCCTGGAGGCGGTACGGCTGACCCTGGCCGGTGACCTCGCCGGTGCCGACATGGTCGTACGCGGCAACCGGAGCGCGCTCGTCGGCGCGGAACGGGTCAACTGGGTGCGCTGGCTGCGCGAGCTGATCCAGGCGCGGCCCGACCGGGCCGCCGATCTCGGTCACCTGGCCACGGAGGTGATGACGTGCTGACGACGCGCCGACCGGGGTGGGGGACGTGACGGCCCCCGGCAGCACCCTGCTGGTCTGCCGCGACGGGCGGGTCATCGCGGTGCGCAGCGGCCCGTACGTGCACGACCGGCCGCTGACCGAGCCGGTCGACCAGGTGGCGCTGGTGACCGCGCTGACCACCGAACCGCTGCCGGAGCCGCACTCCTCGCTGGTGCACGCGGCGCCCGGCGCCGAGCGTTCGAAGCTGATGCGCAGCTACCTGGGCGGGTTGACCGCCGGGACCCGCGAGCGGCTGGTCGTCAAGCCGTCGCGGGTGGCGCTTCAGCCCATCGACGTCGCGGCGCTGGAGGAGCTGAGCGACCTGCACGACCTGCCGCTCGCGCTGCCGGTCGCGGACGAGCTCAAGCAGTCGGCGCGGGCGGTGCCGGTCGACGACCAGGGGTACGAGACGGTCTGGTCGCGGGCGACGTCGGTGCGGCTGCAGACCCGGGGCCAGGCCGCGGCGCGTCTCTCGGCCCGCGACGCGCTCCGGACCGCCGCGGGTACCGAGCGCCCGTCGGTGCGGCGGCTCTCGGAGTGGGCGCGCCGGTCGTCCGCGACCCGCGACGGGCTCGGCGGGTCGCGGGTACCGGCGGCGGCCGAGGCGTTCGCGGCGTACGTGGTGCGGTTCGGCGTGCCGGACGACGTGGACGTCGAGCCGGTGCTGCGGCCCGCGATGGCGCCGACGCTGTCGACGGTGCTGGCGGAGCTCGGCGCGACCGCGGCGGAGGCCGACCCGGCGCGGCTGGTACGCGGGCTGTTGGCGAGCCCCGGATCGGCGGCGCTGGTGCGGTTGCGGCCGGCGCCGGACGGTCCGGTGGGTGTCGCGTGGCTGGTGTCGGGCGACCGCGCGTCCGAGCTGTTCTGGCTGGAGCCGGGGGCGGGGCTCGTGCCGGTGTCCGCGGCGCCGGGCGCGGACGACCCGCACCTTGCGCTGCTGCGGCATCCGGAGACCCGGGTGGCGCCGGTCGACGCGACGGGCCGGCCGGTCACGGTCGACGCGCTGCTCGGTACGGAGATGCCGGAGCGGCCGAGGCTCCAGCGTGTCAACAGCGGCTTCTCGGTCGTCGACGACAACCTGCGGGACCTCGTCGACGCGCAGGTCGCGCACGGCCGGCACCTGATCGGCGAGCTCGTCGACCTGTCCGGGCAGCAGTTCGTCAAGGAGTCGCGCCGGGCCGCGACCACGGTGCTGGTCGAACGGGTCCGGGTGGCGCGCGCGGTGTCCCGGCTGGAGCACGAGGCGGCGCAGCTGCCGAGCCAGCGGCAGCGGGTCGCGCCGTCGCTGCACGAGCAGATCGTCGCCCGGATCGCCGAGTCGGTGGAGCACTTCGGCCAGGTGTCGGAGCACGCCAGCCACCGCATCCGGGACCTGGTCGAGGACGCCACGTACCAGAGCTACCTGGCCACCCGGGACGACAAGGTCCGGGACCGGGCGAAGAAGCTGCTGGGGTACGCGAGCAAGGCGTTGAACATGTCCGGCCCGCTGTTCCTGCCGGCGGGCGCGTCGTTCGCGCCGGCCGCGATGGAGCTGGGCACCACCGCCGCCACGATGGCCGCGGTGAAGGCGTTCGAGAGCTGGCAGCTGCGGCACTTCCGGAACGGGCATGCCGTCGGCGAGGTGTGGCTGGCCCACGACGACGCTCCGTTGACGATGGCGAAGGCGATCGTCAAGGGCCAGTCCGAGGCTTTCGAGCTGCTGATGTCGGCGGCCGGCATCGGCGGCGCGTACGTGCCGGGCTGGCCGATCATCGCGTCCGCGGTCACCAAGGTCGTCCAGCGGTACCTGAACGAGCGGATCGAGCTGGCGGAGCGGAAGCTCGCCGGGGTCGACCCGGACGAGCGGAAGACGTTGTGGCGCACGGTGGTCGACAACGTCTGGCGTGACCTGCGGTCGGAGGTGACGGAGAAGGTCCAGGACCCGGGCGCGTTCAAGGAGTTCGTCAACGCCGTACGCGGCGAGGCGGACGTGATCGGCCTCGTCAACGTCGTCTCCGACGTCGCGGTCAACGCCGCGCTGGGCGCCGTGCTGGCGCTGATGCCGCCGAAGCCGGCGCAGCCGGTCACCGGCGAGATGCTGCGTGCGGCGGTGCTCGGCGTCGTCGGCATGCTCAAGCAGGGCTGGGCGAGTCCGAGCCCGACCCGGGCCGACCCGCTGCCGGCCGAGCCGGTACCGGCCGGCATCGCCGCGACGGACAGCGAGGGCCGCCCGGTGACGCACTACCGGGACGCGCTGTCCGACGCCGCCCGGGCGTACGTCGCCGTCACGTTCAACGGGCGGCCGGTCTGGGGCTACCTGACCCGCGGGACGTGGACGTTCGAGCCGGTACGACCGGACGAGTCGGCGTTCGCCGAGATGACCGTCTGGCACAACCGGATCCCCGGGCCCGACCACTACCTCGAACTCGGCCCCGACGGGACGCGTACGAGGGTCGAGGGCAGCTGGTACCGGCCGTGGTCCGGCCAGTTCCACTACCTGTTCGTCCGCGCCGACGGCGTCCTGGAGTGGGCGCACGCCATGGCCCCGACGACCCGGATGGACACCGACGAGTACAACGTGCACCGGCACTTCGAGGAACATCCGGAGTGGCTGCGGGACTTCAGCTGGCGCACCCCCGACGTGCTGGCGCTCGACTTCGACCGGGCGGGTTTCACGCCGCGGTCGGGTACCTGGGCGGCACGCCAGTTCGCGTACTCGGTGGCGAACCAGCTGGTCGCCGACCACGAGGCGCCGGGCGGCGGTGCCTGGCGTACCCGGGTGCACGTGGAGGGCGGCGGGAACGGCCGCAACCTCGCCCGCTCGACCTGGTCCCAGCTGCGCCACGAGCCCGCGGACCGGGCCGTCGAGTCCGGTCAGCGCCGAGCCGACGCCACCCACGCCCACCTGAAGGCGCTCGTCACCGAGGAGCTGCGGCGGATCGCGACGGAGCGCGGTCTCGCCGCCGATGACGTACCGGCGCTGGTGGACGACGTGTTCGCGGCGCCGACGAGCCGGGGGTCGGCGCCGTCCCGGGCACCCGGGCGGACGACCGCCGGGGACGAACGGAACAGGCGCCAGGCGTACGTCTGGGTCGAGCGCACGGCCGCCACCCCGGAGTCCAGCGACCCACCGTCGCCGGTGGTGAGCGACGACGCCAGGGACCGGCCGCCGTTCGCCCACGCCGCCGAGCACCTCGCCGAGGTGGCCGAGGACCTGCCGCGGGTGACGGGAGCGGACCGGGACGCGGTCTGCGTCGAGGCGGTACGCCGGTTCGCCGCGGAGCTCTACCCGGAGGGCCGCGCCCCGCGCCCCGCCGCGGTACGCGGTGCGCCGCTGGACGACGCGGAGATCGGCGGCCACGTCTTCCCCGGGGTGGCCGACCGCCACTTCACGCTCGCCGGTTCCTGGGCCGACGTACGCGACCGGGTGGTCGCGGCCGGGCCGGGTGCCGTGGCGTACGTGCTGATGGGGCGGCCGGGGACGATCGGGCACGCCGCCGTCGCCTGGTACGACGGCACGCGGCTGGTGTTCGCGGACCTGACGCGGCCGGCGGACGAGCGGATCGCGGAGCCGACGGAGCGGCTGCCGTCGGCGATCGACCTGCGCACGCTGGTGGTCGACCGTGCCGGTGTGGTGCGGGCGGCGCCGCCGGCACGGGAGTCGGCGTCGACGGCGCGGGCGCTGGTCGACGCCGCGTCGACCGACGCCACCGGTACCCGCTACGGCGCGGATCTCGGCGCGCCGGCACAGGCCGCGCCACCGGCGCTGCAACGGGCCAGCAGCAAGCTGACCGACCACGAGCTGTCGGGCATCGTCGACGAGCGGATCGCCCGCGGCGACCACCTCATGGAGGTGGTCAACCGGCTGTCGCGGTTCGGCTTCGTCAAGGAGTCGCCGGCGAACCGGGTGATGGTGCACCACGAGCGGTCCCGGCTGACGCACGCCATGGCGGAGCTGCGCCGGCAGGCGGCCGACGTGCTCGGTGCCGAGACGCCCACCGTCACCCCGGAGCACGTGCAGGCCGGCGCCGAGCTGTTCGAGTCCGTCGCCGAGTTCAGCCGGCTCACCGCGGACGTCGGCCGCCGGATCGGTGGGCTGGTCCTCGGCGAGGGCGTCAAGGGGTACCTGACCACCCGGAACGACCGGACCGGCGTCTGGGTGAAACGGGCGCTCGGCGCGGCGAGCAAGGCGTTGAGCATGTCCGCTCCGGCGTTCCTGCCGGCGGGTGCGTCGGCCGCGCCCGCCGCGCTCGACTTCGCGACCACGGCCGCCACGCACGCCTCGATGAAGGCGTTCCGGCACTGGCAGCAACGGGTCTACCTGCGCGACCACTCGGCCGCCGAGGCGCTGCTCGGCCACGACGACGACCCGCTGACGATGGCGAAGGCGATCGTCAAGAGCCAGTCCGAGGCGGTCGAGCTGCTGATGTCGGCGGCCGGCATCGGCGGCGCGTACGTGCCGGGCTGGCCGATCGTCGCGTCGGCGATCACCAAGGTCCTCCAGGGGTACCTGGAGGAGCGGGTGAAGCTGGCGGAGCGGCGGCTCGCCGACCACGAGCCGACCGCGCAGGGCCGGCAGCTGTGGAACACCATCGCCGAGAACGTCTGGAAGGGCCTCTACACGGAGGTGGGGGCCAAGCTCAAGGACCCCGCCACGATCAAGCAGATCGTCGACGCGGCACGCGGCGAGGCGGACCTGCTCGGCCTGGTCAACATCGGTTCGGACGTCGCGGTCAGCGCCATGCTGGGCGCGCTGCTGGCGTTGATGCCGCCGAAGCCGGCGGAGCCGGTGACCGGCGACATGCTGCGCACGGCCGTGTCCTCGATGGCCGGCACGGCCGGGCAGGACAGCCACGCCTCGGTACCCGACGAGGCGGGGCCGTCGGCGGACGAGACCGTCCCGGCCGGCGTACGTACCGAGGACAGCGAGGGCCGGCCGGTCACGCGGTACCGGGCGGACCGCTCGGACGAGCGGCGGGCGTACGTGACGGTCGACTTCAACGGGCAGTCGGTCTGGGGTCACCTCGACCGGGACACCGGTGACTTCGAGCCGGTGGAGCCGCACCAGGCGGCGTTCGTCGACTCGCACGCCTGGTACAACCGGACGCTCGCGGTGGACCACTACCTCCAGCTGGCGCCGGACGGCGCCGACCCGGCGACCCGTACGACGGTGCGTGGCCGCTGGTACCGGCCGTCCTGGGACAAGTTCCACTACCTGTACCTGTTCGTGCGCGACGACGGGACGATGGAGTGGGCGCACGGCACCGCGCCGACGGGGCGGATCGCGGGGCCGACGAGCCAGGTGCACCAGCTGCTGTCCGCGCACCCGCACTGGGTACGGGAGTTCACCTGGCGCGCGCCGGACGTGCTCGCCGTCGACTTCGACGAGGGCCGACACACCGCCACGATGGATCCGTGGGCGTCGCGCCAGTTCGCGTACGCGATCGCCGACCGGGCGGTCGCCGCGCGGTCGGCGCCGGGCGGTGCGTGGTCGCGACCGCTGATCCACGTCGAGGGCGGCGGGAACGGCCCGAGCGCCGTACACGAGGTCGTGGACCAGCTGCGCCACGGGCACGCCGACCGCGCCGCCGAGTCCGGGCAGAACCGGGCGCGTACGGTGCACGAGCGGCTGAAGGCGCTGGTCGCCGAGGAGCTTCGGCGGATCACCGCGGAGCGCGGGCTCGACGCCGACGAGCTGCCCGCCTCGGTGGACGAGCTGTTCGCCGATCCGACCAGCCGGGGCGCGGAGCTCGCGGCCTCCCGGGCGCCCGGCATGGCGGCGAGGCCCGCGGACGACGCGCGGAACCGCCAGGTGTACGCCTGGATCGAGCACGTGCCGATCAGCCCCGAGGGCAGCGCTCCGCTGTCACCCGTGGTCAGCGACGACGCCAGCGGCTCGGAGCACCCCCACCGACCATCCACTGTGGACGCCGTCAACCAGGCGCTGGCGATCGGCGCGGGCCGCCGGAACGCGTCGGCCGCCCGGCTGCGCGAATGGGTCGACGCGGTCGAGACGCTGCCGGACGCCGACCTGGACACGGCGCTCGCCGACTGCGTGCCGCGGGCGTACGCCGCGTTCGTGGCGTACCACGGGCGGGCGGCGAACACGGCGGACCTCGACGCGGCAACCGATCCGGCCCGGTTGCGGATGGCGGACCTGCGGCACCTGCTCGGCGGCTCGCCGGAGCCGCTGGCCGACGTGTCCCGGCTGCGCGGCTGGCTGACCGCCACACCCGGCGCGATGGCCCTGCTGCGCCTGCCGGCCGAGGGTGACCGGCCCGGTCACGTGTTCTGGTTGTGGTCGGAGCCGGGCGCGACCGGCGCGACGCTGCGCTGGGTCGACACGCAGGAGCCGGGCCTGCTCGACCGGGAGGCGTTCGCCGACCCCGACGACGTACACGCGGCGGCCGTGGCCCGGCCGGGTGTGACGGTGCTGCGGCTCGACGCCGGCGGCCGGCCGGTGCGTACCGGCGGGCTCACGGACGCGACGTCGGGTGTCGCCGCGCTGACGCTGGCCCGCGAGGTCTCCGCCGAGCCGGGCATGCGGCAGGCGCTGAACAAGGTCGTCTCGACCCGGATCGTGCACGGCTCGGGTACGCCGGAGCAGGCCGGCGCCGCCGACCTGCGCGACGACGTCCGTACGGTGTTCCTCGGCGGCGACGAACGCGCCGACCGGAAGACGCTCGACGGCGCGCTGTCCGCGCGGTCCCGGCGGCCGGTCCGGATCGTGCCGGCCGCGCCGGTGTCCGCCGCGCTGCTCGACCGGCTGCGCGGCCAGGCCGCCCGGTCGAAGGCACCGGTGTTCCTGCCCGGCGTCGGCCAGCGCGCCGCCGTGGTCCGCGGCGACCTGGCCGCGGTGTGGCCGGACGGCATGCCCGGTGACTGGACGCGGATCGGCGGCGACCGCTCCGCCGGGTACGGCACGGTCGACACCGGGCACCTTGCCCGCTCCATCGCGCCCGGCGAGACGGTGACGGCCGGCGAGCTGGTGGCCGCGGAGCTGCGTACCGCGCGCGTTCCCGTCCACCTGTACCCGCTGCCCGGCGAGCTGACCACCCGCTTCGGCCCCGAGATCGAGTACGACGCCGCGGCGGGCGTCGACCCGCGGGCCCTGAACGCGGCGGTGATCGCCGACCTGCGCGAGTTCGGGCTGACCGAGCAGGACGAGCTGGCGAACTACCACGACACGATGCTGGCCGGGTACCGGTCGGACCGGAAGGGTTGGAAGGTCGAGCGGGACTCGACGGTCACCGGCGAGATCGTGGCGCCGATCCTGCCGTACGGGCCGGGAAAGTGGCGCCAGACCTGGTACGACCTCGCCCTGGTGCGTGCGGTGGTCCGCCGGCACGGCGGCGTGTACTCCGAACGTACCGGTGGGCACCTGCACGTCTCGGTGGCGGACTTCGGGCAGCAGGCGCCGCGCCTGGCCAACCTGCTCCGGCACGTCGTGCACCGGATGGACGTGTTGTTCCGGATCGGCGCCAACGGCCTGTACCACCGCGGATCCGGCCAGACGCAGCCGCTCCCGCCGCGGGCGTTCGACCACGTCGACCACCTCGACTGGGAGGGCCTGATCCGGCTCGCCGGCACGAAGTCGGCGCTGTCGCTGGACGCGCTGAAGGACAGCGTCGGCGAGCCGGAGCGGGACCACGTGGAGATCCGGATCCCGGACGGCCTGGACGATCTCGGCCACCTCCAGTTCGTGGTACGCGTCGTGCAACGGCTCGTGGCCGCGGCGGTCCGGTCCGGCCCGGCGGACTACCGGCCGCAGCGGCTCGGCGAGCACTTCGGCGACCGGTCCGCCGACGTCGACCGCACCGGCCTGGCCCTGGTACGCGACCTGTTCGGCGCGGACGCCCCCGCGATCGACGAGCAGCTGCGGGCGGTCTGGGAGACCAGCCGTTGGCAGCCGGCGCTGGAGAACCGGGTCCGCCGGTACGGCATGGAGATCGGCAGCGTCCCCGCCGGAATCGGCACGTACGGCGACGTCACCGCCGCGCAGCACCGGCTCAACACCGCCGCGTTGCGCGGCCTCACCCGCGGCATGGACCAGCCGGTCATCGTCTTCCACCACGTGGACGCCCGGAGCCTGCCCCAGCCGGGTGCGCCGCGCAGCACGCTGGTCGATCCGCACCGCAACCTCGCCACGCTGCGCGCGATGCTGGCGAACCACGGTCGCCCCACCCCGCGCCCGCTGGTCGTGCTGTTCGAACCGCCCGGCTCCGGCGCGACCGGCGCGGGGCACGAGCGGGCCCTCGCCGAGCTCGCCGACAGCCACCACACCCTGCTCGTACGCCCGCGGGGCGCTGGCGCGGCCAACCGGGTCACGACGGGCCCGGCCGGTCTGTCCACACAGGACGGTTGGCTGGTCCGGGAGCCCGGCGGACGGGTGCGCCGGCTCGGCCCCGTGCTGCGCCGCGACGAGCTCGACGAGCTGGTCGCCCGCGGCCCGGACGCGGCGGATACCGACGTGTCCGATCCCGGCCTGTGGGAACGGTTGGCGGGCGAGCCGGGGGACGGCGGGCCGCGCTGGATCGGCAGGCCGCCGGCGCGCGTCGAGCCGTGGCTGGCGCGTACCGGCGCGGCGCGGGGCAGGACCGTGCTGGTGCTGCGCCCCGACCGGGCCGGGCCGGGCGGTGTCCCCCAGTACTCCCGGGCCCGGCTGGACGAGGTGGCCGAGACGCTGGCGGGCGACCCGATACTGGCGCGTACCGGTGTCCTTCTGGTCACCGGGGACGCCGCGCCGGTCGCCGCGCTGCGCCGGGAACACCGCATCGCCACGGTGTTCCGGTTCGGCGGCGGCGCCGACCCCGGTTGGCGGCTGGTCACGTGGGACGGCGCGGTGCACGCCCTCGGCGACACCCTCGACCACGGCACGGTCGAGCGGGCGTTCGACCACCTCGACGCGATCGCCGCCGAGGACTCGGCGGACGACGCCGCCGAGTCGTTGGCCGAGCTGGCGGTGAACCCCGTGCCGGCGGGGCCGGCCCCCGGCGGCACGACGCCTGCGCCGGACCGGCCGCGGGACCCGCTCGTCACGGCGCCGGCCGGCACCGCCTGGGACGGCCGGCTGCTCGCGCTCGGTGCCTGGGACGGCGCGTCCCGCGCGCAGGTCGAGGCGCTGCGCGAGTGGGCGGCGGACATGACGCGGCCGGTGGTCGCGGTGCACGCGCCGTCGGCCGCGACCCGGGCGGCGACGACGGCGGACCTGTCGACCACGCTGCTCCGGTTCGCGCGGGCCGGCGTACACCCGGTCGTGTTCGTGAAGGCGGTGGACCGCGGCGCCTTCGAGGAGCTTCGCGACAGGTACCGGCCGGTGACGATCCAGCGCACCACCGCCGGCATGGACGACGTCTGGCAGCTGCGTACGCCCGACGGCGAGCCGGACCGGCTGGAGGAACGGCCCACGCCGGGCCTGTTCCGCCGCGCCGACGAGCTGCCGGGCGGGCCCACCGGGTACGAGCTGCCGCCGGTCCTCGCCGGCTGGCTGGCCGCGAACGACTGGCCCGACCGCGAGCGGTACCTGCGGCGGCACGCCGCCGAGCTGACCGATCCGGAGATCGCGGCCCGGCTGAGCCGGGTGCCGGCGGACGAGGCCGCGCCGTACACGGTGCTGCTCGACGTGGTGACCCGCAACGGGGGAGTGTCCGACCCGGCGGAACCCCGGTACGTGCCGCGGCCGCACACCGTGCTGGAGCCCGACTTCACGTACGGCGGGCGGCTGCCGGAGACGTTCGTCGTCGACTACCTGGTGCCGCGATCGTCGGCGCAGGAACGCAAGCCGTGGAACGACCGGCTGCTGCGGCTCGTCGCGAAGAACGCCCTCACCCCGAGGCAGGCGGCGGTCCTGGCGCACGGAGTCGCGGAGCCGAACGCCGCGTCGAACGCGCGCGTCTTCGACGCCATCGACGGCGTACTCGCCATGTCGGCCGAGCAGGCCGCCGGGGACCCCGCCGCCAACACGGCGCTGACCGAGCTGCGGCGGGCGATGCTGGCCTGCCGGGTGACGCCCGCCGACCGGATGACCTGGGTGTACCGGATGGACGAGTTCCGGGACCGGCTGCGCGCCGACGGCCGGGAGGCGCACGCCGCGCTCGTCGAGATACTCACGCACACGCTGGCCAACTGTTGAGAAGAGGACACCGATGACCCTGCCCCTCGCCGGCGGTGACCTGGCCGAGCTGTGCGGCGACCGGCGCACCGTACCGTCCCTCACGCACGGCATCCACCTGCACACCGGCGACACCGCCGCGCTCGACGACGACCCGCACCTGCACGAGGCGAACACCCGGCCGGAGCTGCCGCAGATCATTCCGCTGAGCTTCGGCCCCGGCGCGCAGGGCTCGCAGCTCGCCGAGGGGTTCCTGCGCCGCCACCCGCCCGAGTCGCTCGACCTGATGGGCCTGGTACCGCTGGGCACGCTCGACGGCGAGCTGGACCTCGCCGCGCTCGCCACCCGCGCCGACAAGCACCGCCTCCTCGTGCAGGTACCCGTCGCCCAGCTCGCGCGCGGCGGGGAACGGGTACCGATGGCGCAGCACCGCGTCGTCCCGCTCGACGCGAACGGCCGTACCACGACCGCCGGCAAGGCGACGATGGTGCGCGTGGTGCCGGCCGCCGGCCGTACGGCCGGGGTGTACGAGACCGTCGGCGCCGACACGGCCGCGCTCTGGGCCGACCGGCCGTACCTGTGGGGGCGGATCGTCTTCGGTCCCGACGGCGTCGAGCTGGGCTGGCCGTCCGGGCTGGTGAACCACTGGTACGGCCCGGCACTGGCCAGGTTCGGCCGGCCGCTGACGGGCTCGGACGTCGACACCGCGGGCACCGCCGCCGACCTCGCCGGGTACGTGGACCTGCTGCGCCGCGTGGAGTCGTCGCCGCCCGACAGCCAGGCGCTCGTCCAGGTGGGCGACGCCGTGTTCCTGGCGCACCGCGGCCGGTACGGCGTCGCCTTCCTGGATCCGGGTACCGTCCGGGCCGCCGCGTTCCCGACGGATCCCGGCCGGCTGCGGTACATCCCGCTGCCGGACACCATGCCGCTCGACGACCGCTTCGACGCACTGTCCGGGCCGCGTACCGAACCGTCGTGGCCGATCGTGTGGCCGGCGGACACCGAGCAGTACCAGCCCGAGGGGGCCGCCGGCCGGGTCGTCGTGCTCGGGCCGGCCGACGCCGAGCCGGCCGCCGTACGTGACCGGTTGGCCGCGCCGATCGGCCAGCCCGTCATCCTCCTCGGCACCGACCACACCGGCGCGGCGCCGGACCCCGGCCGGATCGGCCAGCTCGGCACGCTCCTCGAACAGTACGGCTGGCGCGGCCAGGTACCGGTCGTCGTCACCCGCGCCGGCGTCCGGCCCGGCGATCCGGCCACGGCGGCGCTGCACGACGTCCTCGACCGCTACGGCGCGTCCCTTGTCCACCGGGTCAGCGACCGCGGCACGGCGGTCACGTCCGGCGGCCTGGTGTCCTTCCTCGGCAACCCCTGGACGGTACGCGAGGCGAACGCACCGGCCGACGCGCGCCGGCCGCCCGTCGAGGACGCCCTCACCCCGGGCCTGCTGCGGTTCGCGGCCGGCGACCGCCGCCGCCCGGCGTACGGTGCGCCGCCCGAGCCCGTCGCCACGTTCCTGACCACGCCACTGACCGGCCCCGGCCTGCGCGGCGCACCCGTCCGGACCCTCGCCCCGCTGGTACGACAGATCGCCGCCCGCGACCCGTCCTTCGCCGGGCACGACGCCGCCGTGCAGCTCGTCGGCCTGGGGCACGCCGAGCCCGTCACGTCGTACCTGAGCGGCGCGGACGGCCGCGCCGACACGCTCTTCCCGCTGCTGCTCGACGGCGCCGGCGAGCAGGGCATCCGTACGCTGCTGCCGCTGCTGTCCGCGCTGGCCGGCGGGGACGTCGGCGACGGCGCAAGCCACGCGATCCTCGGCGCGCTCGGCGACCTGCTCGCCCTGCCCGCCGGCAGCGCCGACGCCGACACCGTGCGCAAGCGGATCTGGGACTACAAGAACGACCTGCCCGACGACGGCAAGGTACGCGTGGCGTGGCAGCGGCGGCTCACCGCGCTGAAGGACCAGCTGCCCGAGGCGTACGCCGACGACATCAACACGGTCACGCTCGCGATCATGACCTGCCCCGATCCCGACTAGCGCCGGTCAGGCGGCGGGAGAGGAGCGGCGGTGCTCGGGGAGGTGGCCCAGCTCGATCGCCATGCGGGTCAGCTCCGCCTTGTTGCTCACGTTGAGCTTGGCCCGGATCCGCTTCGCGTACGTGTGTACGGTCGCCTCCGACAGCCCCATGCGCCGGGCGACCTGGGCGTGTGTGAAGCCCAGCGCGATCCACCGCAGCGTCTCGATCTCCCGGGGCGCCAGGCCGCTCGGGTCCTCGTCCGCCTGCCGGGACAGCTCGTCCTGGAACCGGCCGACCAGCCGCGGGCACAGGTAGAACCCGCCCTCGGCGACGATGCGCAGCGCGTCCCGGACCGCCGCCCGCTCCGTGTGGCGGGTGATGCAGCCCCGCGCGCCGGCCCGGATCGTCGCCAGCAGCGTCGGCGGCTGGTCCCACGACGTGCACACCAGTGGCCGCCCGGCCGCCGCGACCCGGGAGATCAACTCCAGGTTGGTACTCGCGGCTCGCGGCGGGAGATCGACGATCACCAGGTGGAACGCGCCGCTGAGCTCGTCGACCGTACCGACCGAGGCGGCCACCTCCAGGGCGGGATCCTCCGACACGAGCATCTCCATGCCGGCCCTGGACACCGGCTGGTCGTCTACGATCGCGACGCTGAACACATCTACCTCCATGGCGGCTGACCCGTCGCGTCCCGCGAGGGCTCCCTCGTGGTCGCTGCCCCCATGACGGGGCGACCCGGGTCGTGGTTCACGCACCGGGCGGATTCGTCGCCGGCCGCGTCCCCGAAAGGGTGACAACGACCGGCCCGGAATGACGCCCCGTACGGTGATTCCGGTGTTTCGGCGAAGCCGAACCGCGCACGGTGAACCGGGCGGCGGGCAGGCCCGTCGTTGGTACGAACGGACAGAGCGAAGTGGTCCCGGCCCGCCGGGGGTGACCTTGAGGATCTGATGCCGAGTGGATTCCACGGACGAGCCGCACGTGCGGCTCTCGCTGGGTCTGTACCTGCTGGGCGCGGTGGACGCCGCCGAGCGGGCGACGATCGAGCGGCACCTGGCGGGTTGCGACGCGTGCCGGGCCGAGTCCGAGGAGCTCGCCGGCACCGTCGCCGCGGTGGCGTTGATCCCGGACGAGGACCGGCAGGCGATCGCCGCCGAGTTCGGCATCCCCCGCCCCCCGGCCGCGCCGCCCGAGGTGTCGACCGCGTCGCTCGGCTCCCCGCCCCCGCCGCTCGATGCCTCGGCGGCCCCTGCCGGCTCCCCGCTCGCGCCGCCTGAGGTTTCGACGGCCCCGCCCGCGGCTTCCGAGGTCCCGGCCGCGCCGGAGGAGTCCGCCACCGCGCCGGCCGCGGCGGGGGACGGCCCGACCGGTGCCGGACGGGTACGGTCGGCCGCGCCGGCCACCCGGCCCGCGTCGCGGCGCCCGCGTTCGGTCCGGCCCGGCCGGTCCCGCCCGCGCCGGCGTACCCGGGGGCTGGTGGGCATCGGCAGCCTCGTGCTCGTGGTACTCGTCTCGGCCGGCATCTTCGTCGGGGTGGCGGTCAGCGGCCGGCACACCGACCCGCAGCGGCACGTCGCCATCTCGCTCGCCGCGACGGCGGCGACCACGACCGGGGCCACCCTGTCGGCGGTCGCGGTCAGTCACGGCGACGGGATCACCGTCCGCGCCGCGGTGGGCGGGCTGCGCCCCGGCACGAGGTACCAGCTCGTCGTGGTGGCCGCCGACGGTGACTCGCACGTGGTCGCCACCTGGACCGCGTCCGGCCAGGCGCGGGAGGTCACGGGGGAGGCCCCGGTCGCGGTGTCGGAGCTGGCCTTCTTCACCGTCGCCCGGGCCGACGGCACCCCGGTCGTCTCCGCCGCCGTACCTCGCTGAACGGCCGGCCCAACCGGCGACTGTCGGCTCCTGCCGACGCGGCGCCCACCCCGGCCGGTACGTTGGCGCGGTGACAGACGCTGACCCCCGCTCGCTCCGGGAGGGCGACCTGGACGACCGGGTCGAGTCCCTGACCCGGCTCCTCGACCGCGTCGAGCGGCACGGTGACGACGCCGCCGCCGAGGCGGTACGCGAGCTCGTCCGCGACTACCCGTCGTACCACCGGACGCTGTTCTGCCGGGCGATGAACCGGGCCGCCGTGTTCGGTGACGCGAGCCTGGAGCGGCCGCTGCTCGCCGCCGTCGCCGACAGCCGGTACAACTGCCAGGCGTGGGCGATGATGGGCTGTATCGCCCTCGGCATCCGTTCCGTGGTACCGGATCTGCCGGCGTTCCTGGACCATCCGCAGTGGATGGCTCGGGAGCAGGCGGTGATCGGTCTCGGTCAGCTCGGCGACGAGTCGGTCGTCGACGTTCTCGTACCGTTGCTGGGCGATCCGGCCGACTGGATGCGCGCCCGGTGCGCCGAGGCGTTGTCGACGATCGGCGGTGACGCGGCGCTCGCGGCGCTGTGGCAGGAGCTGGTGCACCGCCGGTACCAACGGATCGGGTACGTCGCGAGCGCGCTGTCGCGGTTCGATCCGGACGTGGTCATCCCGCGGCTGCTGGAGGTGGCCGGCGGCGACGACCCGGACCAGCGGTACTGGGCGGCCGTCGCGCTCGGCTCGACCGGTGACGACCGCGCCAGGCCGATGCTGGAGCAGCTGCTCGCCACCGACCGCGGCAGGACGGTGTTCGACGGCGAGGTGCGGGCCGCCGCGAAGAAGGCACTCCGTACGCTGCGGCGGGTCCAGGCCGCGATCGCCGCCCGCGAGGAGTCGTCCCGCGACGACTCCT
>DASXWQ010000077.1:0-81604 GCA_036503555.1 Actinocatenispora sp. | reverse complement strand
GTGCTTTTCGGCACCATCGTGTTCGCCGTCTACGCCGGGGTCTACTTCTGGTTCCCCAAGATGACCGGCCGGATGATGGACGAGCGGCTCGGCAAGCTGCACTTCTGGCTCACCGTGATCGGTTTCAACGGGACGTTCCTGGTGCAGCACTGGCTGGGCGCCGAGGGCATGCCCCGCCGGTACGCCGACTACCAGGCTGCGGACGGGTTCACCACGCTGAACACGATCTCCACCCTCGGCGCGTTCATCCTGGGCATCTCGACGCTGCCGTTCCTGTGGAACGTGTACAAGTCGTACAAGAGCGGCCCGGTCGTCGAGGTGGACGACCCGTGGGGCTACGGCAACTCGCTCGAGTGGGCCACCAGCTGCCCGCCGCCGCTGCGCAACTTCGACCGGATGGTACGGATCCGCAGCGAGCGGCCCGCCTTCGACCTGAAGTTCCCGGAGCTGGCCGGCACCGACCACCACGGCAAGCTGCCGGCCGCGCCGACCTCGCCGGCGCCGGCCGTCACGGACAAGAGCGAGTAGCAGCGGACACGACGCGGCCCCGCACCCCGATGGGTGCGGGGCCGTTGTCGTGTCAGGCGACGGCCGGGGTACCGGTCAGCTCGACCCCGGCGGCCCGCAGCTCGTCGAGCGCGGTGTCGACCGTCTCCCGCGCGACGCCGGCCGTCAGGTCCAGCAGTACCCGGGTGGCCAGGCCCTCCCGGCGGGCGTCGAGCGCGGTCGCCCGTACGCAGTGGTCGGTGGCGATGCCGACGACGTCGACGCTGTCCACGGCGTGCCGGCGCAGCCACTCGACCAGCGGCGTGCCGTGCGCGCGTCCCTCGAACCCGGAGTACGCCGCGGCGTGCGCGCCCTTGTCGAAGATCGCCTCCAGGTACGCCGTGTCGAGGCCCGGATGCAGGTCGGCGCCGACCGTACCGGCGACACAGTGCGGCGGCCAGGAGTGCGCGTAGTCGGGGTTGGCGCTGAAGTGGTCGCCGGGGTCGACGTGGTGGTCGCGGGTCGCGACGATGTGCTCCCAGCGGCGCGGCCCGCCCTCCGCCGCGTTCGCCCGGAACAGCTCGGTGAGCTGGTGCGCGACCGCGGATCCGCCCGCCACCGCGAGCGAACCGCCCTCGCAGAAGTCGTTCTGCACGTCGACAACGATCAGCGCGGTGGACACCGGCACTCCTCCCCACGGACACGACCTTCGCGCCCATTCTGCCCCGGCCGCCGGCCCGACCGGCTGCGCGGGCACGGCGGCGGGTCAGTGCTCGGTGGGGCCGAGCATGACCACGGGTACGACCGGGTCGCCGGCGGACAGCTTCAGCCCGTCCCACGGGATCGACACCAGGCACTCGGCGAGGTGCCGGCGGCTGGCGGCCAGGTCCGGCAGGTCGGCCACGACCTCGCCGCCGACCAGGTACGACCGTTGCAGCGGTCGGTCGTGCGGCTCCTCGGCCGGCCGGCACTGCGACGCCACGACCTCCTCGGTGGCGGTACCGGTCGGCTTGTGCCGGCGCACCGCGTACTTCCGGCCGCCGACGGTGCGCTTGTTCTCCGAGCGCTTCACCACGGCCCGGCCGTCCACCTCGACCAGCTTGTACACGAGCTGCGCGGTCGGCGCGCCCGCGCCGGTGACGACCGCGGTACCCGCGCCGTACGCGTCGACGGGTGCGGCGGCCAGCGCGGCGATGGAGTGCTCGTCCAGGTCGCCGGAGACGACGATGCGGGTGTCCCGCGCGCCCAGCGAGTCGAGCAACTCGCGCGCCTGCACGGCCATGACGGACAGGTCGCCGGAGTCGATCCGGATCGCGCCCAGCTCCGGCCCGGCCACCTCGATCGCGGTCCGGATGCCCTGCGTGATGTCGTACGTGTCGACGAGCAGCGTGGTGTCCTTGCCGACCGCGGCGATCTGCGAGGCGAACGCCTCCGCCTCCGAGTCGTGCAGCAGCGTGAACGCGTGCGCGGCGGTACCCGCGGTGGGGATGTCGTACCGGCGGCCGGCCTCGACGTTCGACGTGGAGGCGAAGCCGGCGAGGTACGCCGCGCGCGCGGCGGCGACCGCGGACCGCTCGTGCGTACGCCGGGAGCCCATCTCGATGATCGGCCGGCCGCGCGCCGCCGTCACCATCCGGGCCGCGGCCGTCGCGATCGCGCAGTCGTGGTTCAGCACCGACAGCGCCAGGGTCTCCAGCAGCACACCCACCGCGAACGGCGCGACGACCGTCAGGATCGGGGAGCCGGGGAAGTAGAGCTCGCCCTCGGCGTACCCCTCGATGTCGCCGGTGAAGCGGTACCGCGCGAGCCAGTCGGCCATCTCGGCGTCGACGACGCCGCGCTCGCGCAGGAACGCCACGTCGTCCGGGTCGAACCGGAAGTCCCGGATCGCCTCGACGAGCCGGCCGGTGCCGGCGACCACGCCGTACCGCCGGTTGTTGGGCAGCCGCCGACCGAACACCTCGAAGACACACGGCCGGTCGGCCGTCCCGTCCCGTAGCGACGCCGACACCATCGTCAGCTCGTACTGGTCGGTGAGCAGTGCCGTGCTCGGCATGGCGTCTCCCATCGATTGCCCAGGCAGCCGTCAGCGTATCCGGGCTCGGGCGGGGCCCACCGTGGCCTCCACGTACCGGGGACCGCCGGGCGCCGGCCGGTCCCACCCGACGGTGTCGGTACGCCGCGCGAACGTGCTGCCGACCGTGCGGGAGGCCGACCCGGCCGAGCGGCCGGCCCCGGCACCCGGGTCGTCCGCGCCGCGGTCGACGCGGTCCGGCTCGACCGACCTCGCCGGAACCGGATGGTGCGGAAGAATTCGCGACATGTTCGGCGTGCCGGCGCAACGGCAGGTCACCGCCGGGCGGGCCGGACGGCGGCGCGTCGGCGGCGCTGTGCGGCGCGGAACAAACGCGCACCGCGGGCGGCAATCCGGCGTACGGTCACAGAAGCAGGAAGATCGACAGCCGGAGGACGGTGGATGGGCCCGAGCGGGGAGGGGACACCGCGGCGGGTGCTGGTGGTGTCGGCGGACATGGGTGGCGGGCACCATGCCACCGGGCGGGCGTTGGAAGAGGACGTGGAGCGGCACTGGCCGGGCAGCGAGGTCCGGTGGGTCGACACGCTCGACACCATGGGCCACTGGGTCGGCCCCCTGTTCCGCCGCATCTACGTGGCGAACGTCCGGACCACACCCTGGCTGTACGAGTTCTTCTACTCGACGCTCTGGCGGCACCGGTGGTTCGCGTCGGCGTCGAAGGGCTTCGTGGCGGGCTGGTCCGGCCGCCGGCTCGCCGGCGAGGTCGAGCGGTTCGACCCGGACCTGATCCTGTCCACGTACCCGCTCGGGTCGGCCGGGCTGGCCTGGCTGCGCCGCAACCGGATGCTCCCCGTACCCGTCGGCGCCTGGGTGTCGGACTTCGCCCCGCACCCGTTCTGGCTGTACCGGGACCTGGACACCACCTACCTGATGCATCCGGCGGCGCTGCCGATGGCGGAGCTGGCCGAGCCGGGCATCCGGGCGCGCGCGACCGTACCGACCGTGGAGAGCCGGTTCCACCCGGGCGATCCGCTGGTGGAACGCAAGACCCTCGGCCTCAGTACGGACCGGTTCGTGGTGCTCGTGTCCTGCGGGGCGTACGGGTTCGGTGCGGTGACGGAGGCCGTTGACGCGCTGCTCGCGGTCGGCGACCGGGTGCAGGTGGTGGTGGCCTGCGCGCGGAACGAACAGCTCCGCGCCGACCTCGCCGCCCGCGACCTGCCCGCCGAGCGGCTCGTACCGCTGGGGTGGACGCCGGACATGGCCGGGCTGACCCGCGCCGCGGACCTCGTCGTGACGAACGCCGGCGGCGCGACCGCGCTGGAGGCGCTGGCCAGCGGGCGGCCGGTGGTGATGTACCGGCCGATCGCCGCGCACGGCGCCGCGAACGCCGCGCTGATGGCCCTGTCCGGCCTGGCCGAGACGTGCTCCCGGCCCGCGGCGCTGACCGCGCTGGTGTCCGCGATGGCCACCGACACCGCGCCCGGCGTACGCGTGCCCGGCGACACGGCACCGGATCTCGCCGCGCTCGGCGACGCGGCGTCCGGCGACGCGGCACCAGCCGGTGACACCGGGGCCGGCGCGATCGACGCGTACCTGCGTGGGCACGACGCGCACACCGACCTGCCGGCCCTCGCCCGGCGTACGCCGCCGGCCGCGCCGCCCGCAGGGGACGCCGCACGCATCGCGCCGGTACGCCGGGCCTGGCCGCTGCGCCCGCCGGACTCGTTCTTCCTGCACGTGCAGACCCGGGCGATCACGCAGCAGGTCGGCGCGGTCATCACCGCCGAGCCCGAGCCGGGCGCCGTACCGCTGGGCGCCGGCGTGCTCGCCGAGCGGATCGAGGCCGCCCTGCCGGTGCTCACCACGCTGCGCCGCCGGCTCGTACCGCGGGGGGACTGGCGGCGCCCCGGCTGGGTGGCCGACCCGACGGTACGGCCGGCGGACCACGTGACGGAGGTCGACGCCGCCGACGAGACCGAACGGCAGGCCGTACTCGACCGCTTCTGGTCGCAGCCGGTGTCGCTGCGCCGCCCGCCGTGGCAGCTGCTGGTGCTGCACACCGCCGGCACCGACCGGTGCACGCTGGCGTTCAAGATGCACCACGCGATCGGCGACGGGCTGTCGTTGATCGGCACGCTGGACCGGCTGCTGGAGACGCCCGGCGCGCCCACGCACCGGCGCCGCGGGACCGCCCGCCGCCCGGCGCCGACGCTGCGCGGCATCGCGTTCCACACCCGGCGGGTCGTGCGCGGCATGTGGGAGCTGGGTACGTCGGCCGGCGCGCCACGGCACCCGTTCAACCGCGACCTGACCCCGAACCGGCGCGGCATCGTCACCGTCCCGCTGCCCACCGACGACGTCCGCGCCGCCGCCCGCGCCCACCACGTACGCAGCAGCGAGGTGCTGCTCGGCGTCGTCGCCGAGGCGCTGCACCGGGCCGGTGTCGCCGGCGCGCCGGACACGCCGACCCGGCTGCGCACGATGCTGCCGGTGGCGATGGCGTCCGCTGACGGAGGGCGCACGGCAGGCAACCGTACCGGGGTGGTGTCGGTGGACCTGCCGGTCGGGCCGATGGGCGTCGCCGATCGGATCCACACCATCCGCGGCGACCTGCACCGCCGGATGAACCAGGGCGAGCCGCACGCCGCCGCGTTCGTGATGCGCGCGCTCGGCATGTTCCCCGCGCCGGTACACGGCTGGATGGCGCGCCGCGTCTACAACGCGCAGTTCTTCAACATGATCGCGTCGTACATCCCGGGGCCGCTGCGGCAGCGACGGCTGGCCGGGCACCGGCTGACCGAGGTGTATCCGGTCGTCGCGCTCGCCGAGGGCGTACCGCTCGGCGTCGGGATCATGCGGTACGCCGGGGTCACCGGCCTGTGCGTGCTGTACGACGACTCGCTCCGCGCGTTCGCCGAGCCCCTCGCCGACGCCGTACGGTCCGCGTTCGCGGACGCGGCGGTGCCCCCGCGGGCCGGGTGACCATGCCACCGGCGCTGCTCATCGCCGTACCCGCCGCGGTGTTCGGTGCGCTGTCCTTCGGCCTGTCCTCGAACCTCCAGTACCGGGCGAACCACCAGGTACCCGAGCGGAGCACCGGCGACCCGTCGCTGTTCGCGGACCTGCTGGGCAACCGGCTGTGGCGGATGTCGATCGGCCTGGCGATCCTCGGCTTCGCGCTCCAGGTGGTGGCGCTGCGGTTCGGCCCGGTCATGCTGGTGCAGCCGCTGCTGGTGTGCAGCCTGCTGTTCTACGTGCTGCTCACCCCGGCGCTGGCCGGCCGGCGGCCGGACGGGATGCGCATCGTCGGCGCCTGCCTGGCGCTGGCCGGGCTGGTCTCGTTCCTCACCGTGGCCCGGCCGACCGACTCCGGCGGCAAGGACCTCACCCCCGCGACGATCCTGCCGCTCGGCATCGGCCTCGCTGTCCTGCTCACGGTGTGCCTCGTCGCCTCGTACTCGGTGGCCCGGCGGTGGCGGTCGCTGCCGCTCGCGCTCGCCACCGGCATCTGCTACGGCGTCACCGCCGGCCTGGTACGCAGCCTGTCCGACCGGTTCGCCGACGGTTTCCCCGAGCTGCTGTACCACTGGCAGCTGTACGCGATCTGCGTGCTCGGCCCGCTCGGCGTACTGCTCAACCAGAACACGTTCCAGGCGGGCAAGCTGGGCAGCCCGGCGCTCGCGATCATCACCACGGTCGACCCGCTCATCTCGATCGGTGTCGGCCTGCTCTGGCTGGACGGCACCATCGCCGTCGGGGTCGGCCCGGTGCTCGGCGAGATCATCGCGCTCGCCGTGATGGCCGCCGGCATCGCCGTACTGGCCACCCGGGCGCCGCACCTGGCGCCCGAGACCCAGCCGGTCCCCGACGAGGCGAAGGTTGGTGACTGATGCGTATCCGAGGCGCGGTTGCTTTGGTGACCGGTGCGTCGTCCGGTATCGGCTGGGCGACCGCGCTGCGGCTGTCCGAGCTGGGCGCCCGGGTCATCCTGACCGGCCGGGACACCGGCAGGCTCGCCGTCCTCGCGACCATGACCGGCGGTACGCCGCTCGCCGCCGACCTGTCCGACCCGGCCGCCGTCACCCACCTGGCGACCGCCGCACTCGACGCCGCCGGCCGCGTCGACCTGCTCGTCAACAACGCCGGCCAGGGGTACGCGGGCCGCTTCACCTCGATGCCGGCCGGCACCGTGTCGCAGCTGGTCGCGACGAACCTGGCCGCGCCGATCGAGCTGACCCGGATGCTGCTGCCCGGCATGGTCTCCCGCGGCACCGGTACGGTCGCGTTCGTCACGTCGATCGCCGGGCGTACCGGCGTGGCCGGTGAGGCGGTCTATGCCGGTACCAAGGCCGGCGTCGACGCGTTCGCCGAGTCGCTGCGGCTGGAGCTCGCCGGCACCGGCGTACGCGTCGGGGTGCTCGTACCGGGCGTCGTGCGCACCGCGTTCTTCGACCGGCGCGGCGAGCCCTACCACCGGCGTACGCCCCGGCCGTTGGCCGCCGACCGGGTCGCCGACGCCCTGGTCCGGGCCATCGCCACCGACCGCCCCGAGCGGTACGCCCCGGGCTGGCTCCGCCTGCCCGTCGCCGTCCGCGGCCTCGCCCCCGCCACGTACCGCCGCCTCGCCACCCGCTTCGGCGGCTCCTGAGTCGACGGCCGCGGGTACGGCGCAGGGTATGCTCGCGAGTATGGCGAAAGTTACGGTCCAGATCCCGGATGCCTACCTCGCGGCCGGCAAGCGCGCCGCCCAGCGCGGCAACACCAGCGTCTCGGCCATCGCCGCACGCGCCCTGCGGAACGAGATCCTCCGACTCGACGCCGCGACCCTCCGCGCGGACGGCCACACCGGCTCCGCGGACATGGCCGGCCTCGCCGACGAGTCCCGTACGGCGTGACCCGCGGCGAGGTCTGGCGCGTCTCCGGGCTGACCGGCGACCGCGTGATGGTGATCGTCGGCAACGACGCCCTGGCCGACCTGTACAAGTCGGTGCAGTGCGTGGAGATCGACACGGCGCGGACCGCGCGGGAGACCCTGGTCACCGTGCGCGTGGACACTCCTGTCACCGGCACCGCGCTGGTCGCCCAGGTCGGTCCCGTCCTGACGTCCCGGCTCACCGAGCGACTCGGCGCGCTCGACACCGACACGATGGACCGCATCGCGATCGCTCTCGGCGCCGTCTTCGACCTGTAGCGGTCAGCCGAGGATGTCGGTGAGGCGGAGGGCGAACTCGGTGGGGTGCTCGGCGTAGCCGACGTGGCCGCCGGGGAAGTCGACGACCTCGGTGCCGAGGCGTTCGGCGACGACCCGGATCGGTCGGGCGGCGAGCTGCCCGGCCGAGGTGACGCCGCCGGCCGGCACGATCTCGGTCTTCACCGTGGCGAGCCGGTCCAGGTCCGGCACGTACTCGGTGAACGGCACCATCTCGTACCCCAGGAAGAACGGCCGGTTGGCGAGCGTGCGCCGGATCGCGTCGGCGATGTGCGGCGGCAGCGTCGCCGGGTCGGGGTACGACGGGCCGGCGGCCAGCCCGGTGACCTCGCCGAACGTCACCCATGCGGCGTCGACACCGAGCGTCGCGTACGTGTCGCGGACCCGCCGGAACGCGGCGCGCTGCGCCTCGTGGTCGGGCAGCAGCCCAACCGCCGGCGGCTCGTGCGGGACCGCGATGCGCACCAGCTCGGGGTACCGGGCGACGAGGTCGAGGGTGATCTGCGCGCCGGAGCTGGACCCGAACACCAGGGCCGGCGTGTCGGCCAGCGAGGTCAGTACCGCGGCGGCGTCGTCGGCGTTGGTGGGGATGTCCTGCTCGACGGGCGGCCCGGACAGCGGGCTGCGCGAGTTGCCGCGCGGGTCGTACGTGATCACCGTGTACCGGTCGGCCAGCTCGGCGGTGAGCGCCCCGTACGTCTCGGCGTCGCCGCTGCCGCCGGGAACCAGCAGCAGGCTCGGGCCGGTGCCGGTGACCTCGCAGTACAGCGTGGCGCCCGGGACGGTCAGGTGGTGGACGGTCATCGCGCGCTCCCCGTGTCCGACGTTCGTGCGCCAGCCTGCCCGGCGGCACTGACAGGCGGCTGAGACGTCGCTGTCGTCGCGGGACCCGCCGCCAGCCCGGGTGGGGCGGCGGTATGCCGTGTGCTCGTGGACGGTTGCCGCGGCAATGGGGGATCTCACCCGGTTTCGGGTGGCGGGCCGGGTGCCCGGCGGCCCGGCGTACCGTGGCAGCGGGTGTCGGTGGTGTGCGTGTCGGGGCCCTCGGTGAAGCGGTGTCGGGAGGGGCGGCGATGGCGGAGGTCGAGCTGAGTGTCGGGGCTACCCGCGCGGAGTCGGTGTCGCGGACGGAGCTGATCGGGAGCGCGATCGAACGGTTCGGGCACCTGCCGCCGGAGGCGATCCTCAAGGAGGATCTGCTGCGCACCGGGATGGCGTTCGACGACTCGGCGCTCACCGACAACGAGGACGGCGAGGTCAAGCCGAAGTCGTACTTCATCTTCTCGTTCGACCACCGGGAGCTGCCGGAGCTGGGCAGCGCCGCGCTGCGCCGGCCGCCGGAGGAGATCGTGCTGACCGGCGGCCCGTGGTCGCTGCGCCGCACGGTGGTGTCGGTGCGCGTGAACCCGACCTCGCCGTACCGGGTGGCGGCCGGTGAGGACGGCGTGCTGCGCCTGCACATGGACGGGAAGGCCATCGCCGACGTGGGCCTGCCGCCGATGCCGGAGTACTACCGGCATCCGCTGGCCAACGGCAAGCAGGTGATGGAGGTGGCGCCGACGATCCAGTGGGGCTACCTGATCTACCTGACGGTCTTCCGCGTCTGCCAGTACTTCGGCGCCCACGAGGAGTGCCAGTACTGCGACATCAACCACAACTGGCGCCAGCACAAGAAGGCCGGCCGTCCGTACACCGGGGTGAAGCCGGTGGAGGAGGTGCTGGAGGCGCTGGCCCTCATCGACCAGTACGACACGGCGAAGCTGTCCACGGCGTACACGCTGACCGGCGGGTCGGTGACGAAGACCGTGGAGGGGCTGGCGGAGGCCGACTTCTACGGGCGGTACGCGAAGGCCATCGAGGAGCGGTTCCCGGGCCGGTGGATCGGCAAGGTGGTCGCGCAGGCGCTGCCGAAGGCCGACGTGCAGCGGTTCTTCGACTACGGCATCCGCATCTACCACCCGAACTACGAGGTGTGGGACAAGCGGCTGTTCGAGCTGTACTGCCCCGGCAAGGAGCGGTACGTGGGGCGCGAGGAGTGGCACCGCCGGATCCTCGACGCGGCCGACGTGTTCGGCGCGCGCAACGTCATCCCGAACTTCGTGGCCGGCATCGAGATGGCCGCGCCGCACGGCTTCACCGACGTCGACGCGGCGATCGAGTCGACCGCCGAGGGCCTCGAATACTTCATGTCCCGTGGGATCACGCCGCGGTTCACCACCTGGTGCCCGGAGCCGACGACGCCGCTCGGCAAGGCGAACCCGCAGGGCGCGCCGCTGGAGTACCACCTGAAGCTGCTCACCGCGTACCGGGAGACGATGGAGCGCAACAAGCTCGCCGCCCCGCCCGGGTACGGCCCGCCCGGCGCCGGCAACGCGGTGTTCTCGGTCAGCTCGTTCATGGACAGCCTGCCGCCCGAGGACTGACCGACCGCGGGAGACGACGATGAGCCGGTGGGGTGCCGCCTGGCGGTGTGCGGTGGTGGCGCTGGCCGGGCTGGCGCTGTCGGTGGCGGGTGGCGCGCTCGGCTCCCTGCTGTGGCACACGCCGGAGGCGGTGCAGCTGTGCGTGGCACCGCCGGCCCTGGCCGCGGGCGGCGTCGGCGTGGCGTGGCTGCGCGGCCGGCAGTGGCACATCGCGTTCGCCGTCCTCGGCCTGTACGCGCTGGGCTGGGCCGTGGCGTTCCTCGCCCACGCCGGCCCGCCGTACGCGCGGCCGGTCCTGCCGGCGGTGCACGTCGGCCTGGGTACGGCGGGCGCACTCGCGGCGCTGACCGGGTTGGTGCTGGCGGCGCGTGCCGGCCGCCGGCGTACATGATCACCTGATTGCGATTGCGTTGTTACTCTCCGCGAAGGCTTCGGGGGAGTGTGTGATGCGGCGTTGGGTGGCACTGGCGGCAGCGGCCCTGGTGACGGCGGCGGTGGCGATCGGTACGCCGGCCGACCCGGCCGTCGGCGGCGCCAACTCCAGCGTCTCGCAGCTCACGGTGCCGCCGGGCGCCACCGTCGCCCGGGCATACCTGTCGTGGGGCGCTGACCTGGCGCAGTACCGGCTGGGCCGCTCGACGCTGCGGCGCTGCGACGCCAGCCACCCCGACGCGACCGTACCGTCGGGGGCGCCGCGCTCCCACCCGGTCCGGATGCGTGCCGGGCAGCCGGTTCGCGATCAACGACACGCTGATCGCCGAGCCGGGCACCGGTGACCGCACCAAGTTCTTCAACAGCAGCGCGGACGGCGCCGTCGACCCGGACGTGCCGAACAACATGAGCGTGGACGCGAAGGCGTTCACGGTGCCGCACGGTGTGATCCCGGCCGGCTCGACGCGCGCCACGCTGACGTTCAGCACCAGCGGCGACACGTACCTGGCGCAGCAGCTCGCGTTCTCCGTCCCGGTGCCGGACATCGACATCACGAAGACGGCGGACGTGACGCACGCGGCGCCGGGCCAGCGCGTGACGTACACGGTGACGGTCCGGAACGTGGGCGGCGCGGCGCACCCCGACGTGCACTACACCGACGACCTGTCCGACGTGCTCGACGACGCCGCGTATCGTCGCAGGCTCCTCAACTCCGTATACCGCGGGGACGCCGAGGCGGACGGCGGGACGGTGCGCTACGCCGGCAGGGTGCTGAGCTGGTCCGGCGCGGTGCCGGTCGGCGCCACGTACCACGTGCGGTACAGCGTGGTGGTGTCCGATCCTCCGACGGGCGACCGCCGGATGCGAAACGTGCTGGTCACCGACGACCCGGCGGTGTCCTGCCCGTCCGGCGCCACCGACCGGGCTGCTCGGTCACCCTCGCGGTACGCCGGGCCGCGCCGCCCGGCGGCGGAGGCGGCAGCACCCTGCCGAGCACCGGCTCCCGGTACGCGCTCGTCGCGCTCGTCGGCCTCGCCCTCGTCGCCGCCGGCACCGCCCTCACCCTCGCGGTACGCCGCCGCCGCACCTGAGAGGGCCCGGACCGGGCCGTACGGGCGAGTAGCAGGTGGCCGAACGGTCGCCCGGTGTACGACAGGGCTGTTAACACCCTGTGTCTCGTGGTGCCCGGCGGCCCGCGGGCGGCTATGGTCGCATCATGGCAAGGGGCGCGCGGGTGCTGGGCATTGTTCTCGCGGGTGGCGAGGGTAAGCGCCTGATGCCACTGACCGCCGACCGGGCGAAGCCGGCGGTGCCGTTCGGCGGGCAGTACCGGTTGATCGACTTCGTCCTGTCCAACCTGGTGAACGCCGGGTTCCTCAAGCTGTGCGTGCTGACCCAGTACAAGTCGCACTCGCTGGACCGGCACATCTCGCAGGCGTGGCGGATGAGCGCGATGCTCGGGCAGTACATCACCCCGGTGCCGGCGCAGCAGCGGCTCGGCCCGCGCTGGTACACCGGGTCCGCGGACGCCATCTTCCAGTCCCTCAACCTGGTGTACGACGAGGGCCCCGACTACATCGTCGTGTTCGGCGCCGACCACGTGTACCGGATGGACCCGCGCCAGATGGTCGACGCGCACATCGCGTCCGGCGCGGGCGTGACGGTCGCGGGGATCCGGGTGCCGCGCGCCGAGGCGCGGGCGTTCGGCGTGATCGAGACCGGCGCCGACGGTACGAGCATCGAGCGGTTCCTGGAGAAGCCGGCGCAGCCGCCGACGATCCCCGGCGACGACGCCCACTCGTACGCGTCGATGGGCAACTACGTGTTCACCGCGGACGCGCTGCTGGAGGCGCTGCGGCTGGACGCCGAGGACCCGTCGTCCGCGCACGACATGGGCGGCAACATCATCCCGATGCTCGTCGACAAGGGCTGGGCGAACGTCTACGACTTCGCCGCGAACGAGGTGCCCGGCGCCACCGAACGCGACCGCGGATACTGGCGCGACGTCGGCTCGATCGACGCGTACTACGCCTCCCACATGGATCTGGTGTCGCTGCACCCGGTGTTCAACCTGTACAACGCCGACTGGCCGATCCGCGGCCACGTGCCGCCGCTGCCGCCGGCCAAGTTCGTGCTCGGCGGCCGGGCGTACGAGTCGCTGGTGTCCGCCGGCTGCATCGTCACCGGAACCGTGGCCCGCTCCGTGCTGTCGCCCGACGTGATCGTCGAGGACGGCGCCTGGGTCGAGGACTCGGTACTCATGGACGGCGTACGGGTCGGCCGGGGTGCGGTGGTGCGCGGGGCCATCCTCGACAAGCACGTACACGTGCCGGACGGCGCGCACCTGGGCGCCGACCTGGCGCACGACCGGCAGTTCCACACGGTGACCGACTCCGGCCTGGTCGTCCTCGGCAAGAACGAGCCGGTCCACCAGCGCTGAGGCGCCGGTCAGAGCGGGCGGCGGTGCCCGTACGGGCAGGTGCCGAGGTGCCCGGACCTGCCCTCGGCGAGCCGCCAGTGCCCCACGCAGTACGCCCGCTCGCACGTCGGGCACCAGAACGGGGCCAGCGCCTCGTCCCGGTCGTACAGGTTGGCGGCGAGGTCGGGCCCGGCGGCCTGGACCGCCCCGGCGAGCCGCGGGTCGGACAGCGGCTGCGCCACCTCGGTACCGGCGCGGAAGCCGTCGACGGTGAGCGTGCCGTACGGACCCGGCCCGGGCAGCAGCGCGATCATGGCCGCGGCGTTCGGACAGCCGTGGTACTCGCAGGCGATCGCGCACCGGGTGCGTGTGGACGGATGGGACACGACGGCAAGTCTGCCGAAACCGCACAACCTTGGGCTATTCGCAAGATCACTTCGCGCGGTCTTGACACCGGACCGCCCGGAAACGCGATCCGGTCCTTACAGTCCGGGTCCGCTCAGGCCGCGCCGTTGCCCGCCTTCACGGCCGTGAGCAGGCCGTCCGCGATGGGCAGCAGGGCGGGCAGCCACTCGTCTGCGTCGCGTACCGACTTGACCATCTCGCGCAGCGTCACCGTCTCGGGGTCCCGCGCCGCCGGGTCCGGCACCCGCCCGTTGCCCAACGCGCCCGCCGCCGCCACCACCCCGCCCGGCCGCAGCAACCGGTACGCCTCCGCCACGTACTGCGGATACTCCGCCCGGTCGCCGTCCACGAACACCAGGTCGTACGCCCCGTCGGCGAGACGCGGCAGCACGTCGAGCGCGCGGCCGGCGATGAGCCGGGTCTTCGAGGGCGGGAACGCGCCGTCCCGGAACGCCTGTCGGGCCTGCCGCTGATGTTCCGGTTCGAGGTCGATCGTGGTCAGTACGCCGTCCGTGCGCATCCCGCGCAGCAGCCAGACGCTGCTCACCCCCGCGCCGGTACCGACCTCGACCACGGCCCGCGCGCCCGTCGCGGCGGCGAGCAGGCGCAGCGTCGCGCCGGCGCCGGCGCCGACCGGATGCAGCCCGATCTCCGCCGACCGGGCACGCGCCGCGGCCAGGACGTGATCCTCCGCGACGTACGACTCGGCGAAGACGTGGCTCTGCGGTCCCAGGGTGGCCATGGCGTAGAGCCTAAGGAATGATCCGGGCGAGTCGGGGATGCCATGGCGTGTAATCCTGGAATACGCGAGGACCGACGCGGCGCGCACGCGTCGCGGCGCTGGGGAGAGGTGGACCGAGGGTGACCGACGGCGGCAGGACCAACGGCGCTCCCGGCATGCCAGGCCCGGGGACACCGGGTCCCGGGGCACCCGGGCCGGGAGGCCCACAGCCGTTCCCGGGAGGCCCGCAGTCGTTTCCGGGAGGCCCGCAGCAGTCGCCGGGAGGCCCGCAGCAGCCGTCCGCCTGGTGGTCGAGCGCGGGCGGGGCCGACCCGTGGCGTAACCCGGCCGCCCCGGCGGTGCTGGTCCAGCACCCGACCGGCCCGGCCGGCCCGCCGCTCGACCCGGTCGTCGACCCGTCGCCCGCCACCGGCGCCGCGCCGCGCCGGCAGACCGGCATCATCCTCACCATCGTGATCGCGCTGCTGGCCGGCGCCCTCGGCGGCGCCCTCGGATACCTGGGCGCCTCGCGTGGCGGGGCCGGCGGCGGCGTCCTCGGGCCGTCCGCGACGGACAAGCCGAAGGCCGCCGACCGGGCGCCGCAGTCGGTGTCCGGCGTGGTCAAGGCGGTACTGCCGAGCGTGGTGACGATCCTCATCCACACCGACGAGGTGGAGGGCAACGGCTCCGGCTTCATCATCTCGTCGTCCGGATACATCCTCACGAACAACCACGTCGCCGCCGCGGGCAAGGGCGGTCAGCTCAAGGTCGCGTTCTCCGACGGCACCACCGCCGACGCCACGGTGAAGGGCACCGACCCCGAGTCGGACCTCGCCGTGCTCAAGGTCGACAAGACGGGCCTGACCCCGGTCAAGTTCGGCGACTCCGACCGGATCGCGGTCGGCGACCCGGTGATCGCGATCGGCGCACCGCTCGGCCTGTCCAACACCGTCACCGCCGGCATCGTCAGCGACATCGACCGGCCGGTACTCACCGGCAAGGACGAGGGCAGCGAGTCGTACATGGCGGCGATCCAGACCGACGCCGCCATCAACCCGGGCAACTCGGGCGGCCCGTTGCTCGACGGCGCCGGCCGCGTCATCGGTGTCAACTCGGCAATCCTCACCATCGGCGACGGGTCGAGCAGCGGCGAGAGCAAGAGCGGCAACATCGGCCTCGGCTTCTCCATCCCGGTCAACCAGGCCAAACGCGTCGCCGACGACATCATCCAGACCGGCAAGGCCCGGCGTACGGTCATCGGCGCGACCCTCGACAGCACGTACCAGAGCCCCAACGGCGGGGTGCGGCTGTCGAAGGTGACGTCCGGTGGGCCGGCCGACAAGGCGGGTCTGCGGGCCGGCGACGTCATCACCCGGTACGACAGCCATCCGCTTGCCCAGTCGACCGACCTGATCGCGTTCGTACGCAAGGACGCGCCGGGCTCGGTGGCACCGATCGAGTACGAGCGGGACGGCGCGAAGCACACCGCGAACCTCACACTCGCCGCGACGAACGCGAACTGACCGCTCGGGCCTCTTGCCGGCCGGCGGTGGGTGCGTAAGGTTGGACCGTCCGACCGGTGCAGGTACGCCGGTCGCGGGATGAGGAGCCCAAGGATGTTCGACAGTCTCGGCTGGCCGGAGATCATGGTGATCGTCCTGATCGGGCTGTTCATCTTCGGGCCGGACAAGCTGCCGAAGCTGATCTCCGACGGGGTGAACATGATCCGGCAGCTCCGCCGGATGGCGACCAACGCCACCGGCGACCTGTCCCGGGAGCTCGGCACCGACATCTCGATCGAGGACCTGCACCCGAAGACGTTCGTCCGCAAGCACATCCTGTCCGAGGGCGACCAGGACGCGCTGACGAAGCCGTTCAAGGAGATCTACTCGGACGCGACGGCGGCCGCCGACTCGTTCGACCTCACCGGCTCCAGGCCGGAGCCGGCCGCGGACACGCCGCGGCGCCGACCCCGGTTCGACGTCGACGCCACCTGACGTACCGGCCGGTCAGCGGCGCAGCCACCGCAGCAGCTCCGCGGTGCGGTCCCGGCGCAGCCACCCGATCACCGCGAAGATCACCGCCAGTACCAGCGGGAAGACCGCCAGGGACGGCTCGGACAGGACGAACGCCTGGGTGATCGCGGCGCCGACGGTGAGCAGGGCCAGCCCGTACGCGGCGAGCCCGGAGAGCCGCGGTACGAGCAGGCCGATGCCGCCGGCCACCTCCAACGTGCCGACCAGGTAGCGGAACCACTGGCCGACGCCGATCTGCGCGAAGCTGTCCACGGCCTGCGCCGCGCCGAGCAGCTTGGGCGCGCCGGACGCGGCGATGAAGAACGCGGCGAGCGCGATCTGCGCCGTCCACAGGACGACGGTGACGACGCGGGCACGAGCCGGTGCGGCCGAGGTGTGAGCAGACATGTCGGGGGATCCTTCCGTGTTCCTGCGATGCGTGCTGTCACAGGAACAGACGACCCACCGGCGCCGAACTCATCGCGACGGTCAGGCGCCCGCCGCCGCCAGGTGCGCCCCCGTACGCCCGTCGAGGTGGCTGGGCAGCCCGAACAGCGGGAAGAGGCGCTGCGTGTCGAGGAAGTTGTTCAGCCCGGTGATGCGGTCGCCGGTGATCTCGATGACCTGCAACGCCCACGGCGCGTGCCCGCCGGCCGGGTCCGGGCGGTACTGCCCGAACGCGGCCATTCCGTTGGCGTGCACCGGGACCAGCCGGGAGCCGCGGCAGCCGTTGCCGGTGCCGACGAACCAGGCGCAGATCTCCTCCGGCCCGCGCAGCCACAGCGGGAACGGCGGCATCGACAGCGTCGCGTCCTCGCGCAGCAGCTCGGTCAGCGCGGCCAGGTCGTAGGACTCGAAGGCGGCCACGTAGCGCCCGAGCAGCTCGCGCTGCCGGTCGTCGAGCGGGTCGGGGCGGATGGTGCTCTCCCGCGTGGCGAGCGTGGCGCGGGCCCGTTGCAGCGCGCTGTTGACGCCGGCGACGGTCGTGTCGAGCAGCTCCGCGACCTCGGCCGCCGACCACGCCAGCACCTCGCGCAGGATCAGCACCGCGCGCTGCTTGGGCGCCAGGTGTTGGAGCGCGGCGACCAACGCGAGTCGTACCGAATCGCGGTGGGCGGCGAACTCGGCCGGGTCGCCGGACTCGGGCAGCACCCGGCCGTCCGGCGCGGGGCCGATCCACGCGGTCTCCGGCAGGGTGTCGGGCAGCGGCGACGACGCGGTCCAGCCGGACGACAGGTCCATCGGCCGGGCCCGGCGCTGGGCGCCCTTGGCCATGTCGAGGCACACGTTCGTCGCGATGCGGTAGAGCCAGGTGCGGACCGAGGCGCGGCCCTCGAACGCGTCGTACGCCTTCCAGGCGCGCACCAGCGTCTCCTGGACCGCGTCCTCGGCTTCGAACGCGGAACCCAGCATGCGGTAGCAGTAGCCGGTCAGCTCGGTCCGGTGCGGCTCCAGCCGCTCGGCCACGGCGACGTCGGTCGTCACGGTCCACCCCCATGAATGCGGACCCTGAGCGTACGACGGGGGTGGGACACTTCTCAGCCCGCGACGTCCCCGAACGGTCGGTGGACGCGGACGAACCCCGCGAACCCTCTCAGGCGGGGGAGAGCCCGAGGGAACGGCCGGCGAGACTCTCCCGCCGTACGGCGAGCTTGTCGGCGACGGCGGCCATCGCGGTGGCGGCCGGCGAGTCCGGCTCGGCGAGTACGACGGGGGAGCCGGCGTCGCCCGCCTCGCGTACCCGGGTGTCGAGCGGGATCTGGCCGAGCAGCGGCACCGGCGCGCCGATCGTGGTGGACAGCGTCTCGGCGACCCGGGCGCCGCCGCCCGCGCCGAAGACCTCCATCCGCTCGCCGGTCGGCAGCTCCAGCCAGGACATGTTCTCCACGACGCCGACGAGGCGCTGGTGGGTCTGCAACGCGATCGCGCCGGCCCGCTCCGCCACCTCGGCTGCGGCGAGCTGCGGGGTGGTGACGACGAGGATCTCGGCGGTGGGCAGCAGCTGGGCGATGGAGATCGCCATGTCCCCGGTGCCCGGAGGCAGGTCGAGCAGCAGCACGTCGAGCTCGCCCCAGTAGACGTCGGCGAGGAACTGGGTGAGCGCCCGGTGCAGCATCGGGCCACGCCACACGACCGCCGCGTTGCCCTGGGTGAACATGCCGATCGAGATGACCTTCAGGCCGTGCGCCTGCGGCGGCATGATCATGTCCTCGACCCGGGTGGGCCGGTCGGTCACGCCGAGCATCCGCGGTACGGAATGGCCGTAGATGTCCGCGTCGACCACGCCGACGGACAGGCCGCGCGCGGCGAGCGAGGCGGCCAGGTTGACGGTGACGCTGGACTTGCCGACGCCGCCCTTGCCGGAGGCCACCGCGTAGACCCGGGTGCGGGAGCCGGGCTGGGCGAACGGGATGACCGGCTCGCCGCCGGCGGACCCGCCGCGCAGCTTGCCCTGCAGGTCGCGGCGCTGCTGCTCGGACATGACGCCGAAGTCCACGTGCACCGAGCTGACCCCGGCGACCGTGCCGACCGCCTCGGTGATGTCCCGCTGGAGCGTGTCGCGCAGCGGGCAGCCGGCGACCGTGAGCAGCAGGCCGACGGTGACCGCACCGTCCGGGGTGATGTCGACCGACTTGACCATGTCGAGGTCGGTGATGGGTCGACGGATCTCCGGATCCTGTACCCGCGACAGCGCGGTGCGGATCTGGCCTTCGAGCTCGGCGACAGCAGGGGCGGACATGGTCTCCATGCTACGAGGCGCGCCGGAGCGTGCCCGCCGCCGCCCACGTGACCCGCGTCGCCCGGACACGGTTCGCGACAAGGGCTTTCCTGGAACGATCAGAAGGTGCAGGATTTCTTCGTCCCGTCAGGACGGAGGCGACGATGTCCGAGATCTCCCGACGTTCCCTGCTGTTGGGTGCCACCGCGGGCGCGGCCGTGGCCGCGATCGGCCCCGGCCTCGCCGGCACCGCGTACGCGAGCCCCGGTGGGCCACCCGCCGTCGGCCCCGGCGACCTGCACTTCACCCCCGGCCGTACGCTCCGGCGCGGCACCGCCCGGCAGGTCGGCCTGCGTACCGAGGTGGTCGACGCGATGGTGCCGGACACCGCGCGCTACCTCGGCACCACGCCGGACAACCCGCAGCACCCGATGTACGCCGGCGCCACGGTGATCGCCGCCAAGGACGGCGTGATCGTCGAGTACGCCGCGGTCGGCGACGCCGTCCGCTACGCGCTGGACGGTACGACGGTCGTCGAGCTGCCGGAGGCGCAGCGGGTACCGGCGCGTACCGACACGATCTGGGATCTCGCGTCGATGTCGAAGCTGTTCACGGCGACCGCCGTCGCGCAGCTCATCGAGCGCGGCCTGGTGGAGCTGGCCGCGCCGGTCGTCCGCTACCTGCCGGACTTCGCGGCGAACGGCAAGTCCGATATCACGGTACGGCACCTGCTCACCCACACCAGCGGCCTGATCCCCGACCCGGTGCCGTCGCTGTGGGCCGGCTACCGCACGTACGCCGAGCGGGTCGCGGCGATCCTCGCCACCACCCCGTCCGGCCCGCCCGACACCGCCTACGTCTACTCCGACCTCAACTTCCTCACGCTCGGACTGCTCGTCGAGGCGGTCGGCGGCCAGCGGCTCGACGCGTACGTCGCGGCGCACATCACCGGCCCGCTCGGCCTGACCGACACCATGTACACGCCGCCGGCCAGCCTGAAGCCGCGGATCGCCGCGCAGGAGTACGAGCCGTGGGCGGGGCGCGGGCTGGTGCGGGGCGAGGTGCACGACGAGAACGCCTGGGCGCTCGACGGCGTCGCCGGGCACGCCGGGGTCTTCTCCACCGCGCGGGACATCGCCGTGTTCGCCCAGACGTACCTGAACGGCGGCCGGTACGGGCGCTCACGCATCCTCGCCGAGGACACGGTCCGGCTGATGCTCTCCGACTACACCAGCACGCTGTTCCCGGACGACCCGCACGGGCTCGGCTGGGAGCTGGGGCTCAACTGGTACATGGGTGCGCTGGCCTCGCCGGTGACGTTCGGGCACACCGGGTACACCGGGACGAGCATCGTCGTCGACCCGCTGTCCTGCTCGCTCGTGGTGCTGCTGACCAACCGGGTGCACCCCAGCCGCGACTGGGGCAGCAACAACGTCGCCCGCCGCGCCGTCGCCGACGACCTCGGCCTGGCGCTGCCGGTGCACCCCGTGACCCGCTCCGCCTGGTACACCCGCACCGACCACGCCACCAGCACACTCACCGCGCCGCTGCCCGCACCCACCGGCTCCGGCACTCTCGACTTCGCCCTCTGGTACGACACGGAGCCGCGCGCCGACACCCTCACGCTCGCCGCCTCACCCGACGGCGCCACGTACACCACCGTGCCGTTCCACGCCTCCGGCGGCGGGTACGACTGGCTGACCGACGGCGTCGTCACCGGGTACGGCGGTCGGCGGTGGCTCACCGGCCGCGCGTCGCTCCCGGCGGGCACCCGCTCGGTGCGCTGGACGTACCGGACGGACGTGAACTCGCAGGGCCGCGGCGTGTACGTCGACGCGATCCGGGTACACGACGGGCATGGGGTGGTGTTCGACTCCGAGCGATCGGGTGACGACGCACTGATTTCGGCCAACGGCTGGACGCGGACCGGTCGCTGAGTGAAGATGTCGGACATCCGGCCGCGTGCCCTGCCCACCCCTTGGGGCACGCGGCCGTCGACGCGTCCGCGGAGGGGTGGCCGGTGACATACCAGGTGGTGAGCTGGGGGCCGGACGAGGCGCTGCGCCGCGCGGCCCAGATGGGCGCCGTCTACCAGGCGGCCTTCGCGCCGTACGGCGAGGACGACGAGACCGCCGCACTCTTCCGCGACCGGTCGCTGCCGACCCATGCCGGCCGCGACGACTTCCGCTGCGTGGTCGCCGTCGACGACGACGCGCTCGTCGGCTTCGGATACGGGTACCGCGGCGCGCGCGGGCAGTTCTGGACGGACCGCGTCGCCGACCTCGCCCCGGCCGACGTCGCCGCCGCCTGGCTCGGCGGCCACTTCGAGGTCGTCGAGCTGGCCGTCCTGCCGGAGGCGCAGGGCCAGGGCATCGGCACCGCGCTGCACGACGCGCTGCTCGCCGGCCTGCCGCATCCGGCCGCGCTGTTGTCCACGTGGCAGCAGGACACCCCGGCCCGCCGCCTGTACCTGCGCCGCGGCTGGGAACCCCTCGCCGAACTCCCCGACGCCACCCTGATGGGACTGCGCCTACCGCTCCAGTGAGCGGAACCCCGTCGGTCCGGGACCGCGCGGCCGGCGTGGGCCGAAGCGACGTCCACCCGCGGGCTCAGCCGCTCGGCGTCCCGGACGGCGCCGGCGTCGGCTCCCCGGTACGCCCGGGGTCGCTCGGCGTCGGCGCCGCGCTGTGCGTCGGCTCCGCCCCGCCGGTACCGGACGGGCTCGGGGCGTGGCTGGGGCGCCCGCTCGGCGTACCGCTGGGGGTGACGGAACCGGACGGGGCCGGCGTACCCGACCCGGACGTCGAGGTCTGCGGCGTGGGGCTCGACGCGTCGCTGCCCTTTCGGTGCGTACCGGCGTTGCCGTCGAACAGCGCGCCCGCCGTGCTGCCCGAGTCGCCGTGGCCCCACAGCGCCGAGAACGACGTACCCATCAGGGCCTCGATCCCGGTCAGCACGCCGAACGCCAGCGCGAACACCAGCGCGGCGCTGCCCACCAGCACCAGCGCCCGGCGCGGCACCTTCCGCTTGCTCGCCCCGCCGTACACGTGGCCGGGCCTGCCGGGTGCGGCGGACCGCCCCGCGCGCCCGGCGAACCCCGTGCCGTCGGCCGGTGTGGCCGCGCGCGTCGCGTCGGTGGGTGCGGCGCGGCGGACTGTTGCGTCGGTCGTGGGCGGGCGGGTCGTGCCGTCCGCCGGCACCGGCCGCGTCGCGTCGGCCACCGTGGCGTCCGGGTCGGCCAGGCGGTCGGCGACCGTCGCGTCGGGGTCGGCCGGACGGTGGGCGACCGTGGCGTCCGGGTCGGAGCGCAGCGGGGCCGTGGCCGCCCACGGGTCGGTACCGCCGGGTCGCGGGGCGGGATCGGCGGTGGCGCGCCCGGCGTACGTCGGGGTGCCGGGGACCTGCGCCGTGCCGGTGGCCGACCGGTCGGGCTGGCCGGGGATCCGGACCGTCGCCGTACCGACGGTCGGCTCGCCGAGCGCGGCGCGGACGCTGCCCAGCGCGGCGTGCGCGTCGCCCGCGTCCTCCTGCGTCGCCCCGGTACGCCGGAGCACCTTGACCTGGGCGACCCGCAGCTTCTCCCGGGTGCGCTTGAGTGACGCGGTGTAGAACGCGTTGCCGACGGTGGCGACGATGCTGACGACGGCGGTACCGACGATGGTGCCGGCGATGCCGAGCGCGGAGGCGGCGACGGCGGCGGACACGGCGGCCGCGACGGCGGCGACCACCTGCACCCAGTTCAGCTCGATCCGGCGCCGCGGCTGGCGATCCTCGGGTCCGTCGTCGGCGGGCCGGGTCTCGTCGGGCTGCACCGTCGTCCTTCCGTACCAGGGGGGAATGGCCCCTCCAATCTGGCGCCTTCGGCCGCGTTCGTTCAGTGCTTGGGGCGCGATGTGGGCGACGACACCGGATGCCGGTAAGCCCGGTCACGGCAGCGAACGCGGAGCGCGTCGACACCGGTACGAGCGGTCAGGTGCCCTGGCCCGGGGCGGTGTCGCTGGCCGGTACCGGATGGTGGCCGTCGCGGCGGTCCATCTCCTCCAGCAGGCGCGCCAGCTCGGAGCGGACGAAGTCGCGGGTGGCGACCTCACCGAGGGCGATGCGCAGCGCGGCGATCTCCCGGGCCAGGTAGTCGGTGTCGGCCTTCTGCGCGGCGGCGCGCCGCCGGTCCTCGTCCATCGTCAACCGGTCGCGGTCGGCCTGCCGGTTCTGCGCCAGCAGGATCAGCGGCGCCGCGTACGACGCCTGGGTGGAGAAGAACAGGTTGAGCAGGATGAACGGGTACGGGTCCCAGCGCAGGCCCCACAGACCGACCAGGTTGATCGCCACCCACAGCACCACGATGACGGTCATCACCACGAGGAACTGTGCGGTACCCATGAACCGCGCGGTCGCCTCGGCGAACCGGCCGAACGAGTCGGCGTCCCACCTCGGCAGCCGGATCCGTCCCGGTACGCGCGGCTGGTCCAGCCGCGTCCCGCGCCGCTCCGGCGGGCGTACGCGGGCGGGTGTCGGCTCCGGCCGCCCGGCCGCGGTCGCCTGCTCCGGCGACCGCCGCGGTACCCGGTCAGGCATGGTCGCGGTCCCGCCAGTCGTCCGGCAGCAGGTGGTCGAGCAGGTCGTCGACGGTGACGACCCCGACGAGCCGGTTCATCTCGTCCACCACGGGCATCGCGACCAGGTCGTACGTCGCCATCCGGCGGGTGACGTCGGCGATCGGCGCCTGCGGAGGTACCGGATCGAGGTCGCCGACCACGACGCCGCCGACCAGGTCCGACGGCGGCTCGCGCAGCAGCCGCTGGAAGTGCACCATGCCCAGGAACCGCCCGGTGGGGGTCGCGGCCGGCGCGCGGCTGACGAAGACCTGCGCGGCGAGTACCGGGGAGAGTTTGGGTTCGCGGATCGCGGCGAGCGCCTCGGCGATCGTCACGTCCGGCAGCAGGATCACCGGGTCGGACGTCATGATGCTGCCCGCGGTGCCGGGCTCGTAGTCCATCAGCCGCCGGACCGGCGCCGCCTCCTCCGGCTCCATCCGGGCCAGCAGCCGCTCCTTCTCCGGCTCGGGCAGCTCGGCCAGGACGTCCGCGGCGTCGTCCGGGTCCATCGCCTCCAGCACGTCCGCGGCGCGTTCCAGGTCGAGCGAGCCGAGGATCTCGATCTGGTCGTCCTCCGGCAGCTCCTCCAGGACGTCGGCGAGCCGCTCGTCGTCGAGCGCGCCGGCCACCTCCAGCCGGCGCCGGCCGGACAGCTCCTGCAACGTGTTCGCCAGGTCCGCGGCGCGCATCGTGTCGAGCAGCGCGAGCAGGCTGTCCGTGCCCTGCTCGCCGGCCACGCCGGCCAGGTCCGGCACCTGCTCCCAGTCGACCTGGCGCAGGTGCCCCCGGCGGCCCAGCCGGCCCGGCGCGTCGCGTACCGCGACCCGCCGCAGCGACCACTCGCCGGTACGTTCCTGATCCATCCCCACATCGACCACGGTGCCCGGCCGCGGATCGGCGCCCGGCTCGGTGACCCTGACCCGCCGGTCCAGCAGGTCCTCCAGCACCAGCACCTCGCCGGGCTTGCGGGCGAACCGCTTCAGATTGAGCGTGCCGGTCGACAGCAGCACCGCGTCCTGGTCGATCGTCGTCACCCGGCCGATCGGTACGAAGATCCGCCGCCGCACGCCGATCTCGACGATCAGGCCGACCACCCGCGGCGGCGCACCACCCGGGCGGAGCCGGCTCACCGCGTCGCGTACCCGCCCGACCTGGTCGCCGTTCGGGTCGTAGACCGCGAGGCCGGCGAGGCGGGCCACATACACCCGGCTCACCGCGTCGCCACCCGTCGCCCGGGCCGTCGCGACGCGGACGGGCCGCCGGCCCCGCGGCGGGGAGCCGATCGGCGCGGCACGTGCCGCCAGCGCGTCGCCGTGGTCACGCCGTCAGGGTAGCCGCCGCGACCGGGCAGGCCGCGACACTTGCGGCACGTGGCGCGGCGTGACGCCGGTCGCGGCCACCGATCCCGCGGTGGCCGGCGCGTACCGCCCCGGCGGCGCCTAGATTCACCGACATGCTGCGGTACGAGATCGTCGACGTGTTCACCGACCGGCCCTTCGCCGGCAACCCGCTCGCCGTCGTGTTCGGCGCCGACGCGCTGACCGACGCGCAGTACCAGTCGGTGGCGCGCGAGTTCAACCTGTCCGAGACCGCGTTCGTACTGCCGCCCGTCGCGGGCGGCGACTACCGGGTGCGGATCTTCACCCCGGCGGCCGAACTGCCGTTCGCCGGGCATCCCAGCGTCGGCACCGCCGCCACCCTGGTACGCCTCGGCCAGCTCGCCGCCGGCGACCTCGTCCAGGAGTGCGGCGCGGGGAACCTGCCCATCGCCGCCACCGCCGACACCGCCCGCCTCACCGGCGGTACCCCGTCGGTCGGGCTGGAGCTCGACCCGGCGCCGCTGCTCGCCGCCGTCGGTCTCACCGCCGACGACCACGCCGGTCCGGCGCCGCGCGTCGCCGGCTGCGGCATCGACTCCGCACACCTGCTCGTACGTCCCGACGCGCTCGCCCGGGTCACCATCGACATCGGCGCGCTGCGTCGGATCGGGCACACCCTGTCCGTGAGCGCCTGGGACGGCGACGCGCGCCTGTCCCGGGCCCGGGTGTTCGCCGCCGACCTCGGCGTACCGGAGGATCCGGCGACCGGGTCCGCCGCCCTCGCACACGGCGTGTACCTGGTCGCCGCCGGCCTCCTGGCCGGCACCGGCGACTCCACCTACACGGTGCGCCAGGGCGTCGAGATGGGCCGTCCGTCCACACTGGACTGCACGGTGTCCGCCGCGGACGGTGCGGTCGTCACTGCCACGGTCGCCGGCGGCGTCGCCCCCGTTGCCATCGGCGAACTCCAGATCCCGCCCGCCTGACCGCACCCGCGCTCGCGCGGCGCCGTCCCGTCGACGGGCGTCGTGTGCGCGGCAGGTGCGCAGAGCTGGCTCTGCCTACCAGTACGCAGAGCCGGCTCTGCACACCAGGCCGTGTGGCGGCCGGGTCAGGTGCGGTTGCGGTGCCGCTTCGGCAGGCGGTGTAACCGGAACGGGGCCGCCGTACGCCGGGCCGCCGGCGAGTCCTGCGGCGTCGCCGCCAGCGACTCCGACGGCAGCGGCACCAGCGGCGACCCGACCGGTGCCAGACGGCTGACCGTACAGTCCGCGGCCCAGCGCGCGGGCGTGTCCTCGGCCGCCGGCAGGTTCAGCCGCTTACCGGCGAGCTGCGGTACGACCCGCTCCCACTCCTCGCCGCCCGGCGTCACCCGGCTCACCGCCGCCGGCCACGTCACGATCCGGCCGCCGCTGTCGCCGCGCGCCGTCACCGTGCACGACGACGCGTCGGCCAGGCCCGGCACCGACTGCTCGCCGGACCCGGACACCACGTACAGCGCGTCGTCCAGCCACAGGCACCACACCGTGCGCGTACGCCCGGGTGGCTGGCCGGGCAGGTCACCCAGCCACGCCACCGCCGCCTTGCGCATGGCCTCGACGATCAGCGGCGCGGGTCCGTCCGGTGTCTCGCTCACCGACCCATCCTCGCACCGCTCACCCGGCGGTCAGTGGGCCGCGCGGCGCCGGATCGGCGAACTCGACCGACCGGTACCGGCTGACGGCCACGCCGTCGGGCCAGCCGCCGGGCGCCCAGCCGCCCTTCGCGAGCAGGTGGTCCAGGAATCGCGCCGGCTCCGGCAGCTTCTCCCAGACGGCGGGCAGGAACGTGGCGCGCCGCCGGCCGTCGGTCAGCAGCACCCCGTCGACGCCCGGCCGCAGCGCGGCCAGCAGCTCACCGCGGTCGGCGACGGCCAGTTCCTCCGGCGGAGTCAGGACCGCGACCGACACGTCCAGCTCGGGCCAGTCGTCCGCGGCGACCGGTGGCAGCCGCGGATCCCGCATCGCGCGGGTGGCGTTGCGGGCGACGTCGGCGAACAGTGGGCGTATCGCCCGCAGCGAGCCGATGCAGCCGCGCAGACGCCCGCCCCGCTGCAAGGTCACGAACGATGCGCCCGGCGCCAGCAATGCCGGCAGCACCGGCGGCGCCGGCGCGGGCGCCGCGGCGAGCAGCCGGGCCCGAACCGTGTCGACCGCCAGCCGCGTCAACGCGACACCCTCGGCCGCGGTCAGCGGATCGCCCGACATGGCCCGCTCCTCTCCGGTCCGCCTAGCGTGGTGTGCAGACCAGTGCGGCGTCCGCCCAGTCCGCGTTGTCGTTGGCGTTGCCGTCCCCACCGTCCGTCACGACCAGGTCCAGCACCTGAACGCCCGAGACGTCCACCTGGACCGGTTTCGGCGGCGTCTGCCAGTTCACCACACCGCTGTCGTACACCACCTTGCCGTCGGCGACCACCTGGAACGCCACCGACCCGCCCTGGACCTGCACCGCCGCGGCGTCGATGCCGATCATCGCGGTGAACGACGTGCACCCGCCGGCCGGGTACAGCCGGACCTGGCTCGGCGAGTTCGTGCCCAGGCCGTGCTGGTACGTCGTCGCGCCGAGCACCAGCGGTCCGCCGTCGTCCGGCGCCTGCCCGCCGACCGCGCGGTTGCGCTCCACCGGGCCCCAGCCGTTCGTGACCTGCGTCGACGGCAGATCCGTGACGTACGTCCGGACCGCGGTCGGCGCGGGCGTCGGCGACGCCGACGGCGTCCGCGGTGCGGCCGGGTGTGCCGTCGTGTACCGCAGGCCGTACCCGCCGGCCACGCCGAGCACCGCCACCGCCGCCAGCGCCGCCACGAACAGCGGCCAGCGCCGGCGTACCGGCGGCAGGTCGACGAACTCGTCCGGCGGCCGCAGGTGCAGCGGCAGCGCGCTCGTCGGCGCCGCCGGCGCCGGCACGACCGCCGTGTGCCGCACCGGGGCGACGAGCTCACCGCGCAACGTCGCCGCCAACTCGGTCGCGCTCGGCCGGTCGGCGGGCTCCCGGGACAGGCACGACGCCACCGTCCGCCACAGCTCGTCCGGCATCTCCGCCGGCTGCTCAGGCACCTCGGTCAGCTGCCGGTGCAGCACCGCCAGCGCGTGCTCGCCCGCCGCCGGCATCCGCCCGGTGACCAGCTCGTACAGCACGACACCGCAGGCGTACACGTCGGCGGCGGGGGTGGCCGTGCCGCCGCGCGCCACCTCCGGCGCCAGGTAGCCGGGCGTACCGACGACGGTCCGGGCGGTCGACTCGCCCGCCGCCGCGGCGGCCAGGTCCGCGATGCCGAAGTCGGTGAGCAGCGGTACCGGCGCGGCGCCGTCCAGCCGCAGCAGCACGTTCTCCGGCTTGAGGTCGCGGTGGATCACGCCCGCCGCGTGCGTGTGCGCCAACGCGTCCGCCACCCCGGCCACCAGCGCCGCCGCCACCGGGACCGGCGGCGGCCCGTGCTGGCGCAGATGTACGCGCAGGTCCGGCCCGTCGATGAGGTCCATGACCAGAGCCAGCAGATCACTCTCCGCGACCAGGTCGTGCACGCTCACCAGATTCGGATGACGCAGCCGCAGCAGGACCGAACGCTCCCGCAGGAACCTGTCCACCACGTCCGGATCGGTGGCCAGGTCCGGCCGGAGCAGCTTGATCGCCACCGGCCCCGCCGGCCCCTCGCCGCGGAACACCGTGCCGAACGCGCCGCGCCCGATCATGTCGGTCGCGACGTACCGACTGCCGACACGCACCCCGACGGCCACGACACGCACTCCCGAACGGTGGACGGAACCGCCGGCCGTACCCGGCGGTGGCCCCGCCGCGGGGCCGCCCGCGATCCTGCCACCGTCGGACCACCGCCGTCGTACCCCGCCCGGCACCAGCCGGCCGGCGGCGGCACCGTCGGCCGGTCGGGGCTCGTTCCGGTTACGGCTGACCGAAACCGCGGACCCTGATTCACGGCCACCGTAGTTTCGGCTGGTGACGCGAGCTGGGCCGCTCGGAGCTGTGACGCCGCGAACGGAGGAGTCGGCCCCGTTGCGGCGGCGGCCGGGGAAAAGGGAGGATCTTGGCATGACCGACCAGACGCTGCCGGACCTGCCGCCGCCGGCCGGCGACGACCTCACCGGCCGGGTCGCGTTGGTGACCGGCGCCGGCAGCCCCAACGGCATCGGATTCGCCACCGCCCGCCGCCTCGCCGCCATGGGCGCCACCGTCGCGATCGTGTCGACGACCCGCCGGATCCACGACCGCGCCAAGGAGATCGGCGGCACCGGCTTCGTCGCGGACCTGACCGACGAGTCGGAGGTCGGCGCGCTCGCCGACGCGGTCCAGGACCAGCTCGGCGACGTCGACATCCTCGTCAACAACGCCGGGCTCGCCTCCCGGACCAGCCCGGAGGTCTTCCGGCCCGTCACCCAGCTCACCCACGACGAGTGGCACGCGGAGCTGGACCGCAACCTGACCAGCGCGTTCCTGGTGAGCCGGGCGCTGGTGGCGACGATGTCCGAGCACGGCTGGGGGCGGGTCGTCAGCGTCTCCGCCACCGAGGGGCCGATCAACGCGATGCCCACCGAGGCCGCGTACGCCGCGGCGAAGGCCGGTGTGCTCGGCCTGACCCGGGCCCTCGCGATGGAGCTCGTCGCCGACGGCGTGACCGTCAACGCCGTCGCGCCGGGCCTGATCCACACCGACGCCTCGACGCTCGGCGAACTGCGTCAGGGCCTGGACACCCCGATGGGTCGCCCCGGCTCGCCCGACGAGGTCGCCGCGGTCATCGCGTTCCTCTGCACGCCGTCCGCCTCGTACGTCACGGGCCAGCTGATCGTCGTGGACGGCGGGAACAGCGTCCGCGAGGCCCGCTACCGCGACTGATCCCGCTCCGCCGCCCGCGCCGCGCACGCGGCCCGGGCGGTGTCGGGTGATCGGGTGGCGGAACCGGGCGGTCGGGCTCAGAAGCCGAGCGCGGCGCTGACCGTCGGCAGGATGAACGTGTAGTCGGAGCTGCTGGACGAGGACGCGGCACCGGCGATGCCGAACATGCCCGCCACGAAGATCCCGTAACCGCAGCAGCCAAGGGCGTAGAGCCCGGCGAAGATGTAGCCGAGGACGAGCCCCGCCGTCGCCATCCCGTCGCCGTTCTCGCCGTTCGTCTTCAGCTGCGACTTCGCGATGTGCCCGAAGATGATGCCGACGACCGACCCGACCAGCGGTACCAGGAAGATGCCGCACAGTGAGGCGACCAGCGAGACCACGGCCATCGCGTTCGTCTTCGGCGCCGGCGGATAGGCCGCGTACGGCTGCTGGAACGGAGGCTGGTAGCCGCCCGGAGCGGAGTAGGGCTGAACCGAGTAGGGCTGCTGACCGTACGGGTCGTTCCCGCCGGGCTGCTGCCCGTAGGGGTCTACAGGGCCCTGTGGCCAGGTCATGGTCCTGCCTTTCCTTCTCCGGCTGCGCGGCGCCCGCTCGCGCCGTCGCCGCACACGGGTACACGCGGGCGGGCCGAGCTGATGGGGAATCGCGATGTCGAGCCCTGAGCGTACAACCCGATGTCGCGACGGCGCGGCCCCCGATCGGTTCCGGTTTCGCGGCCGTCGGAGTCGGCCGGACGCTGGGGTTTTGCCCCGGCCGCGGTGACCGGAAATGCCGCGGAGCGGGCACGTCCGGCAGCCGCGTCGCGACAACAGTCGAACGCCGCGCCGCGACCGCCGAAGCCCGCGGCGTCACGGCTGCCGGCGGCAGCGGCGGCATCACAGCGGCCGGCGGCAGCGTCGCAGCAGCCGGGGGATGGGGCAGCACGGCCGAAGGGCGCGGCATCACAGCAGGCGGAGTTGACCGGAGGTCGCGGCGTGGCGCGGATCGGGAGAGTCCGTATCGCCCCCGCTGCCGTCCGGCGTGTCGCCGCCGACGCGCCGGAAGCTGTCGTCGCGGTCGCGCAGCCCGTGCCGCCGCGCGGCCGTACGCACCCGGGCCGTCACCTCCCGCTGGTACGCCGCCGGCGCGTAGCTGCCGTCCCGGTACAGCCGCCGGTACGGTTCGAGCAGTCGCGGATGCTCGCGGCGCAGGAACGCCAGATACCACTCGCGGGCGCCCGGGCGCAGGTGCAGGACGATCGGCGTGATGCTGCGCGCGCCGGCCGCCACCAGCGCGGCGACCGTACGGTCGATCTGTTCGGCGCCGTCGGTGAGGCCGGGCAGGATCGGGGCCATCAGCACCGAGGCGCCGAGTCCCGCGTCGGCGAACCGGCGCACCAGGTCCAGCCGGCGGGTCGGCGACGGGGTGCCCGGCTCGACGTGCCGCCACAACTCCTCGTCCACGAACCCGATGGAGAACGCCACGGACACGTCGGTGATCTCGGCGGCCTGCAGGATCAGGTCCATGTCGCGCTGGATCAGCGTGCCCTTCGTCAACACCGAGTACGGGTTGGCGTGGTCGCGCAGGGCGGACAGGATCTCCCGCATCAGCCGGTAACGTCCCTCGACCCGCTGGTAGCAGTCCACGTTCGTACCCATGGCGATGGGCTCACCGCGCCACCGTGGACTCGCCAGCTCCCGGCGCAGGACGGCGCCCGCGTTCACCTTCACCACGATCTTCGAGTCGAAGTCGTGGCCGGCGTCGAGATCGAGGTAGGTGTGCGTGTTCCGGGCGAAGCAGTTGTGGCTGACCACGCCGTTGGCGATGAAGTCGCCCGTTTCGGTGGTGATGTCGTACATGGGTACGTCGATGCCGAGGTCGTCGACGGCGGTGACGCGAAGGTCGGCGTCCGACGTGAGGGTGGCGCCGACGATGGAGCGCCTGCTGGTGATCGCCGGGTCGGTGAGGTGGAAGAAGCGCAGCCGTTCGGCGAGACCCCCACGCAGCCGTAGGTGACGCAGCCCGTCGGCACGGCGCTCGTATGCAGGCTCGAAGCCGAACCGGCGCAGTGACTCGGCGGCGCGGTCGAGGATGTCGGGATCGGTGCCGGCGATGCGCAGCACGCCGCGGTCGTGGCTGCCCTCCGCGTGACTAGGCCCGGCGTCACTGGGCCCGGTTTCACTGGGCCCGGTGTCACTGGGCCCGGCGTCACTGGGCCCGGCGTCGAACAGCCCGGCGAGGAAGCCCCGGTGCCAGTCGTCCGCGGCGCCGGAGGGCCAGGCGATCAACGCGATGATCGCCGCGACGTCGGCTTCGCTCGACGTGCGGATCTCCCGCGTCGCGGTGGCGGGGACGTCGAACAGCGTGGTGGTGATTCCGAACCCGGCGAGGTGGTCGCGGACGCGCAGCAGGGCCTCGTCGTCGGCGAGCGTGAGCCGGAACCGGTGCACCGTGCCGTGGTGGTATGCCTGCGTCCCGAGATGCCCGGCGGCGCGCACCATGCCGCTGAGGTAGCCGATCCGGTAGTCGTCGCAGTCCTTCGGTGCGGGCGCGGGCATCCCGGTGCCCAGCAGGTGGCTGGAGAGCGTCAGGTGCGGCCGCCGGTCCGCGCCGGTCGACGTGCCGGTGACGTGTTTCCAGCCGCGACGGGTGAGGAACCGGTGCTCCCCGCTGGCGACCAGTTCCGTGCCGTCGGCCAGCGCCACCCGGTACGCCCGCTTGACGGTGGACCAGTGCGCCAGGACCCGGTTGGTCGCGTAGCGCCGGTGCGGGCCGTCCGCCCGGGTGCCGTAGATCTCGTCGCCGACGCGCAGCTCGGACAACGCGCGGGTGGTGCCGTCGGCCATCAGGATCCTGGTGTCGCCGGCGAGGCAGTAGGTGCAGGCGTGGGTGCAGCCGCGGTAGGGGTTGATGGTCCACTGGAACGGCATGTCGGAGCTGGCCGGGACGCGGTTGATCAGCGACTTGGCGTGGATCTCGATCGCGACCGCGTCGTCGGTGCCGGCGATGACCGGGCCGGTGGGGGCGAGCCGGAGCCCGGCCCGCCCGGACCCGCGCTCGGGTACGCCCGGGTCGGGCAGGTCGAGCGGCAACATCCCCTCGGCGGCCCGGTCGGCTCGAAGCTCCTCCCAACGCATGGGTTCATTCGAACACGTGTTCGATCCGGCGTCCACTGGTTTCGGCGTTTTCCGTCGTACGGGCGTGTCGGGCGGCGCGGGTCACGTCGTCACGGCGCCCGGCAGGGTGGACGATGGGAACCATGAGGCCGATCTTCCTGTACGACGGGGACTGCGCGTTCTGCACGACCTGCGCGCAGTTCATCGAGCGGCGCATCCCGACGCGGGCCGAGGTGCTGCCGTGGCAGCGGGCCGACCTCACCGCGCTCGGCGTGACGCAGGAGGCGGCGGAGGCGGCGGTGCAGTGGATCGGCTCGGACCGGGCGGACGGTCCGGACGCTATCGCGCGGCTGCTCCGCGACGCCGGCTCGTTCTGGCGTCCGCTGGGCGTGGTGCTCGGCGCGCCGCCGGTCCGCTGGCTGGCCTGGCCGGTGTACCGGTGGATCTCCCGAAACCGGGACCGGATGCCCGGTGGCACCCCGGCCTGCGCCCTCCCGCAGGCCGAGCGCGGCTGACCGCACGCCCGACCCGGCTGACCGCACGCCGGACCCGGCGACGACCTGCCGTGGGCCCGGGGACCTGGCGACGACCCGGACCTCACCCATACCCGGCTGTAACCCGGAGCGGGCACAACCCGGTCGTGGGCCGGACGTTCAGTCGGCTGGCACGGGGTCGCGGGCCGGGCGGCGCAGCAGCCGCCGCAGGCGTACGACGGGGCGGACGTGCTCCAGCGGCAGGAAACTCGCCATCGCGACGAGGTGCGGGATGAAGCTGATCGTGACGGCGGCGTACACCATGACGTGGAAGGCGTACATCAGGCCGACCCAGAGCCAGTGCCAGCGGCCGCGCAGGACGAACACCAGCGGCGTGGTCAGTTCGAAAGCCACGATCAGGAACTGCACCACGACGAGCAGGTGCGGTACGTGGGTGGACCACTCGGCGAAGATCGTGCCGCGGCGCAGGACGGCGCGGGTCATGGTGGCGCCGGTCAGCCAGTCGAGGCCGCCGAAGCGGAGCTTCGCCCACGTGGACAGGAAGTACGTGGCGACGACGGCGATCTGGGTGGTGCGCAGTGCCCAGCCGGCGCGTTCGGAGCGGGTCTCGTCGCCGTGCCGGGCGCGGCCCACGGTCGGCAGCACAGCGAGCGCGACGAGCAGGTCGAACCGGTCGTGGTCGACCTTGCCGTAGCTCATCGCGATGACCATCCACTCCAGGTACAGCGCGAAGACGAGCCAGCCGAGCAGCCGCGGCGCGCGGCCGGTGGCGGCAGCGACGGCGACCGCGAGCAGTGCCCAGAACGTGACGGTGACCAGCAGGTATCCGGGTGTCGGCAGCGGCAGGATCCGGCCCACGAGCAGCGGCTGGTAGAGCGCGCCGGGTACGTCGGCGTGCATCCGCACCCACGGCGTGAACAGCACCAGGTCGGCGGCGACGAACAGGTACGCCAGCGTGCGGAACGCGGCGACGCGGCCGAGCGGTACCGGGTCGGTGAACCACCGCGCGAGCCGGCTCACCGCGCGCTCCACGACACGACGGTCCGCTGGCTGTAATGCCCGGTGGGGCGGCCGTCGCGGAGCTGGATGAGCCGCACGACGACGTCGATGCGGGTGAGGCGGGGTTGGTCCGGTTGGCGCCGGGCGTACGCGGTGGCGAGGTGGCCCAGCAGCTCCGGGTGCGCCTCGAAGCGCGGCAGCTGGCCTTCCAGCTCGGCGCGGCGGAACCCGGTCGCGTTGTCGGTCAGCGCGAACGTCCGGCCCGTGGTGTCGACGGCGCGCAGCCGGGTGTCGCGGACCGGCTCGTTGAGCTTGTCGGCGGTGGCGTACATCCGGAAGGGGCCGAAAGGGAAGTCGTCGTCCTGCCCGACCAGCGTGCCGACCAGCAGCAGCGCGGCGCCGAGCAACGTGACCGCGATCCGCACCCACCGTCCGGTACGCCCGAGCCGCAGCACCGGCGGTCCCGGGCGCCGCCCCCCGTCGGTCGGCGCGACCGTCTCCACGTGCATGGCGAGAAGTGTGGCACGCCGCGGCACGGCCGCGTGGTACGGCAGACTGTCCGGTACCGGAGTGCCTGGTCAGTACCACCGAGGGGGTCGCCGCGTGCCGCTGTTTCGCCGCAACAAGCCGAGCTGGGAGCCCGAGTGGCAGACGTTCCCGGGCCGGGTCGGTGACGCCGACGCGATGCTGACCGCCGATCTCGCCGCGGTACGCCTGGCGCCGGTCGAGGATCTGCCGGTGCGGCTGATGATCCGCGTCGAGCTGGGCACCACCCGCCCCGACGGCTCGCCGGACCGGGAGACCGCGCACCAGCTCTACGTCTTCGAGGACAAGGTGTCCGGCGAGGTCGCCAAGCGCACCGGCGGGCAGTACGTCGGGCGCGTGATCGCGGACGGCACCTGCACGTTCGTCTGCCAGCTCCCGGCCGAGCCGGGCGAGCTGAAGCTGTCCGGGCCGTTCGAGGCCGAGCTGTCGTCGACCCCGGACCCGGAGTGGACGTACGTGCGGGAGGTGTTCACCCCGGATCCCGCTGCGGAGCAGCGCAGCTACAACCGCCCGCTGGTACGGGCGCTGGTGTCCCGCGGCGACCGCGCCGAGGTACCGCGCCCGATCGAGCACTCGGCGCACTTCGCCGAGCCGAAGGCCGCGGGCGCCGCGGGCAGCGAGCTCGGCAAGCTGGGGTACCGGGTGAGTGCGTCGACCGATCCGGACGGCGGCGCGACGCTGACCGTGACGCGGGCGGTGGCGCTCACGGGGATCGACGACGCCACGGTCGAGGTCCTCACCGTGGTGCGCGCGCACGGCGGCGACTACGACGGCTGGGGCAGCGACCTCGTCACCTGACTCTGCGGGTACCTTTCGTGTACTCATCGTGGCGGCACTCGGTGGGAAAGTTCCCTCCGGCGGACATTCCGGCTCTATCCTGGGTGCGGAACCGCCGAGCGTGGGGAGGCCGACATGTCCAGCCAGGCAGAGCAGAGGCCGGCGCGTACCACCGACTACTCGCCGAACGAGTGGCAGTTGCTCGTGGAGCTGCCCGAACTCGTCGTCATCGCGGCGACCTCCGCCGAACCGGACGGCATGCGCCGTACCGTCGACGAGGGGTTGGCCGGCGACCGCGGCATCGAGTCGGGCCGCCACTCGGACAGCCCGCTGGTCCGGCGGGTCGCCGCCGAGCTGTGGACCGACGACGACACCGGCAGCCCGCAGCCGACCGCGGTCGAGTTCAACGACCGGGCGAAGGGCCTCACCGACACGCTGGCGAAGGTACGCCGGGCTGCGGCGCTGCTCGCGGAGAAGGCCGCGCCGGCCGACGCCCACGCGTACGCGCAGTGGTTGACCGGGATCGCCGAGTCGGTGTGCGGCGCAGCCAAGTCGGGTGGTTTCCTCGGCATCGGCGGTGAGGCGGTCAGCCCCGCCGAGCAGCGGTTCCTGGGCAGCCTGGCCGATGCCCTCGCGGGCCGCTGACCGCACGCGCCGCCGACGGCCGGCGCCGGTGCGTCGTATCGTTCCGCCTGTGCAGGACGAGCAGGACACCGGCGTCGGGGTCGGTCCGTGGCCGGGCCCCATGCCCACCGACCCGCGGTACGACCCGGAGCTGTTGACCGGTGGCGACCGCCGCAACGTCGTCGACCGCTACCGCTACTGGCGGCGCGAGGCGATCGTCGCCGACCTCGACACCCGGCGGCACGACTTCCACGTCGCGGTGGAGAACTGGCAGCACGACCTCAACATCGGCACCGTCGTACGGACCGCCAACGCGTTCCTGGCCCGCGAGGTGCACATCGTCGGCCGCCGCCGGTGGAACCGCCGCGGCGCCATGGTCACCGACCGTTACCAACACGTCCGCTACCACCCGACGGTCGAGGACCTCCTCGCGTACGCCGAGGCCGAGGGGCTGGTGCTCGTCGGCGTCGACAACCTGCCCGGCGCGGTACCGCTGGAGTCGGTGACGCTTCCCCGGAGCAGCCTGCTGCTGTTCGGCCAGGAGGGCCCCGGCCTGTCCGCCCCGGCCCGCGCGGCCGCCACGCTCGTCTGCTCGATCGCCCAGTACGGCTCGACCCGCTCCATCAACGCCGGCGTGGCCAGCGGAATCGCCATGCACGCCTGGATCAGGCAGCATGCCGCGCCGGCCGACTTGACGGGGTCGGCCGACGAGATCACGGTGATGTAGGTGAGCGTGGCGGTGCGATGCCCGAGGTGCGGCGGTCCGGTCCGTGCACCGGACCTCATGCACAGCGACTGGCGCTGCCCGGAGGACGGCGAGGTCGCGCCGCTGCACATACCGCGGCATGTCGGGCCGGACGTGGTGGACGCGACGGCCCAGTTGTCCCGGGTACCGCTGTGGTGTCCGTGGCCGCCGCTGCCCGGTTGGATGGTCACCGGGGTCGGTTGGGCGGGGGACGAGCGCACCGGCGCCGCCGCGACCGTACTGGCGTGCTCGGGTCCGGCTCCGCTGGGCGGCCCGGCCGACGTCGTACTGGTCGCCGAGGAGCCCGGGATCGGTCTCGGCTGCTGGTTCGCCGGCATCGAGGGGCCGGATCCGGGCCCCGTCCTCGCCGCGCACGTGACCGGTGACGTTGCTCACGCGAAGATCATCGCGGCCGGGCATCCGACCCCGCTCTGGTCGGTGCCCTCGGCCGACGACCGCTGCGTCTATGTCGGTGAGGCCAAGGGCCTCTGGCTGTACGCGGTGGCCCATCCCGCCGCTGCCGGGTACGTCCTGGCTGAGCACGTCGTGCTCCACGATCTGACCGACTCGCTGCCCTCGGAACTCGTGTACGGTGCTTTGTCGCCGTACCTTGTTGGTGAGGACTGAGTACGAGTGCCGGAATAGTGGCTGATTACCCTGGTGATTTCAGGTCGGTATGTTCACAGGGTGGCGTCTGGCTGATACTCTCAGTAGTGGAACGTGACGTCGGGGAGGGACAATGATCAAGAAGATCCTCACCTGGGGTGGTCTCGCCTTTCTGATTTTCTTCATCGCCTACAAGCCCAACTCCGCAGCGACGGTCGCCAAGACCATCGGTGGCGGGATTGTCGACATTCTGACCGGCGTGGGGAACTTCTTCTCCAGCCTCGTGGGCTAGCTTGTCGGGATGCATCGCGACGAGTCGGACCGGTCAGGGGATGACGCCCGGCGCGACACCGAGCCGATCCCGGACCGGGACCGTGACAACGATCTGATCCCGGGCATGGAGTCGGGATCCACCCCCGAGGCGCGTCCGAATCCGGACGCGCCTTCGGAGTACCGCGACGTGCGCACCGCGCCGTCCGACGACCCGTCCGACATCCCCCCACCCATCGCCTCGGCGGAGTACACGGACGACGACGACTTCTACGACACCACCACCGGTCTGCCCAACGACGGCCCGCGCCGGGTGCTGCCCGTCGAGCCCGAGCCCAGCTCGTACGTGGCGCGTTACCTGTTCCCGACCGAGAAGTACCGGGGCGAGTGGCGCCGGCACTGGATCCACATCATCATCCCGATCCTCGTCGTCGTACTGGCGACGTTCCTGATGGGCTTCGTGTCGAGCCTGCTCGCGCACTACAAGGCGGACATCGCGGTCACCGTGGTCGTCCTGCTCTGGGTGCTGTCGCTGGTCTGGGTCGGCTGGCGTGTGCTCGACTGGTTCCAGGACCGCTTCATCCTCACCAACAAGCGGGTCATGCTGATCAACGGCCTGGTCACCCGCAAGGTGGCGATGATGCCGCTGATGCGCGTCACCGACATGAAGTACCAGCAGTCGCCGCTCGGCCGGATGCTCAACTACGGCACGTTCGTCCTCGAGTCCGCCGGCCAGGACCAGGCCCTGCGCGAGGTGCCCCACCTGCCGAACCCGAACGAGCTCTACCTGCGCGTCGTCGAGGAGATGTACGAGCCGGAGGCCGTGGAGGCCCGCCTCGGCGAGAGCGAAGGCGAGTCGGACGGGGCGTAGCCGACTGGGTGGAGTGTGTCCGTGGAGAGCGCGGACCGTTGTCGCTCCGCTGCTGCCTGGGGGTGCGGCCCCCCGGGCCGGTGCCGGGGGGCCGCCGGCACCCCCACGTCTGGTCGCGACCCAGCCGTGTGCTGATCACCCACCGGCGCGGCCGGGGCTTGTTGGTCGGCTCCTGGTGCCATCCGGCTCAGCCTTGTCCCGTGCTGATCGCCTTCCGGCGCGTTCTTCGGCTTCGGTGTAGGGAGAATGGGCGGATGCGGATCGATCTGCACGTCCACTCGACGGCCAGCGACGGTACGGACAGCCCGGCGGAGCTGATGAAGCTCGGCGTGGGGGCGGGGTTGTCGGTGATGGCGCTGACCGACCACGACACTGTGGCGGGGTGGGCGGAGGCGGCCGCGGCGGTACCGGAGGGTTTGACGCTGGTGCCGGGGATCGAGGTGTCGGCGCGGTGGTTGGGTGCCGCGCCGGGGATCGGGCTGCACCTGCTGGCGTACCTGCCGGATCCGGACGATCCGGCACTGGCCGCGGCACTGGAGCGGGTACGGGACAACCGGGCCGGGCGGGCCCAGCGGATGGTCGACCTGCTGCGGGCCGGCGGCATCGACGTCACCTGGGACGAGGTACTCGCGGACGCGGCCGGCGCGCCGGTCGGTCGGCCGCACGTCGCGCAGGCGCTGATCCGGCGGGGTCTCGTCGGTACGGTGTCCGAGGCGTTCGCGCCGCAGTGGCTGGGCCAGCGGTTCCGGCTGCCGAAGGACGACATCGAGGTGTTCGAGGCGCTCCGGCTGATCCGGGGCGCCGGCGGGGTGCCGGTCTTCGCGCATCCGTTGGCGCACAAGCGGGGCCGGGTCGTACCGGATCGGGTGATCGCCGAGATGGCCGAGGCCGGGCTGGCCGGGCTGGAGGCCGACCACCCCGACCACGGGCCGGCCGAGCGGGCCCGGGCGCGCGACCTGGCCGCGGCGAACGGCATGTTCGTCACCGGCTCCAGCGACTTCCACGGGACGAACAAGCCGACCGGGCTGGCGGTCGAGACGACCACCCGCGCGTCGTACGAACGGATCCTCGAGATGGCGACGGGGGCGCGCCCGGTCACTCTCGGTGGCCCCGGGGCGGCGCCACCGGAGCGGACGTGATGGGGTTGCCGCGACGCTGAGCACGGGTGGGAGGGGTGGCGCGGGTGGACGTGAAGCTGTTCGGGGAGGCGCTGGTCACGCTGTTCGTGATCGTCGACCCGCCCGGCTCCGTACCGATCTTCCTCGCGCTCACCCGCAGCCTCGACTTCCGCGCCCGGAACCGGGCGGCGTGGCAGGCCGTGGCGCTGTCGCTCGGGGTGATCGTGGCGTTCGCGGTCGCCGGTGGGCAGATCCTGTCGTACCTGGGGATCTCGCTGCCGGCGATGCAGGCGGCGGGCGGCCTGCTGCTGCTGTTGGTGGCGCTGGAACTGCTGACCGGCAAGCAGGACGATCCGGACTCGGGTGCCACGTCGAACGTGGCGCTCGTACCGCTGGGAACGCCGCTGCTCGCCGGGCCGGGCGCGATCGTCGCGACGATCGTGTTCGTGCGTCAGGCCGGTAGTTTCAGCGAGTACTCGGCGATCGGGGTGGCGATCATCGCCGTACACCTGATCATCTTCGCGTTCCTGCGCTTCTCGAACGTGATCGTCCGGGTGCTGCGGCAGGGCGGCATCGAAGTGGTCACGCGGATCTCCGGCCTGCTGGTCGCGGCGATCGCCGTCCAGCTCATCGCCGAGGCCGTGGCCAGCTTCGTCAAGCAGTACGCCGGCTGATCCGTCGCGGTCAGGCGGTGGGCTCGGCCGCCTGCGGGGCGGTCCGGCGGCGGATCACGGCGACGCCGTTGTCCAGGTCGAGGCCGGCGGGCGCGCCACTGTTGACGTCCTCCCGCTTGTTCTGCAGCTCCTGGATCAGCTCGGTCTGCTTGCGCTTGCCCGGGGAGAGGACGCCGCTGAGCTCGCCGAGACCGGCAGCGAGCATCGCGGACGTGGGCGAGTCGCTGTCGCCGCGCATCCACTGGAGCAGTCCCATGTGCACCTCCGGAGGGGATCGCCGCAACCTTACCCCCGGTGGCGCCGGCGCCGCCCCCGCCGAGTACGGATTGTCATAGGTCCCTGGCAGGATCGTGGGTGTCCGGTTCCACCGCAGAGTCGACGGGATGCGCAGCATGACCGAACAGGTACGCCGGGCCGTGGTGCCCGAGCAGCTCACCCTCGGCGGGATGCCGGAGAAGCTGTTCGTGTGCACGCCGAGCAAGCTCGGGGCGTACGAGGACTGCCCGCGCCGCTACCGCTACCAGTACGTCGACCGCCCGCAGCCGCCGAAGGGCCCGCCGTGGGCGCACAACTCGCTCGGCGCGAGCGTCCACACCGCCCTGAAGAACTGGTACGGGCTGGATCCCGAGGCGCGCGATCCCGCCGTGCTGCCCCGGCTGCTGCGCGCGACCTGGGTCTCGGAGGGCTACCGGGACGCCGAGCAGGGGAAGGCGGCGTTCGCGGTGGCGCTGCGCTGGCTGGAGGCGTACGCGGCGACGCTCGATCCTGACGACGACCCGGTCGGCGTGGAGCGGGTGGTCGCGACCCGCACGAAGGTACTCGCGTTCAACGGGCGGGTGGACCGGATCGACCGGCGCGGCGACGTGCTCGTCATCGTCGACTACAAGACCGGCCGCATGCCGCTGAGCGCCGACGACGCGCGCGGTTCGCTGGCGCTCGCGCTCTACGCGTTCGCCGCCGCGCGCACCATGCACCGCTCCTGCCACCGGGTCGAGCTGCACCACCTGCCGACCGGTGAGGTGGCGGCGCACGAGCACACCGACGAGTCGCTGCAGCGGCACGTGACCCGGGCCGAGGACACCGCCCGCGACATCACGGCCGCCGAGCGCCGGATGGCGGCCGGCGAGAGCCCGGACGACGCGTTTCCCACCGCGCCGAGCGCCCGGTGCGGCTGGTGCGACTTCCGTCGGGTGTGCCCGGTGGGCGCCGAGGCGCCGGACCGCGAGCCGTGGGAGTCGGTCCAGCGCGCCCTCGACGCCTGACCGGTGCGCGCCACGCCGAGCGCGGCCCGGCGGCGGCGCCACGCGCGGCTTGGCGGGCGGTGCCGAGCGCGGCCTGACGGCGGCGGCCACGCGCGGTCCGGCGGCCGGGTCGCCTGACCGGAGGCGAACGGGGCGGAGCGGGTCCCAACGCGAGGAACTTTCGGATACTCTTCCCGGCACGGACGCGGACGGGAGGCGAGGATGGCCTCGATCGCCGGGTACATCGGATACCGGGACGGCCGCCGTCGGGTAGCGATCTCGGCGAGCTACTTCGTCCAGGGGCTGTGCTTCGCCGCCCTCCTCACCCAGGTACCGGTGTTGCAGGACCGGTTCGGTTTCAGCGACGCGCAGCTGGCCGGCCTGCTGCTGGCCGTACCCGTGGTCGCCGGGGTGGGCAGCCTGCTCGCCGGGCTGGTCGCGGAGCGGCTGGGCAGCGGCCCGGTGCTGCGCGTCGTCCAGCCGGTCGTGTGCCTGTCGGTCCTGGCGACCGGCCTGGTGCCGAGCCGCCCCGGGTTGTACGTGGCGCTCGCGTTCTTCGGCGTCGGCGTCGGCGCCGTCGACGCCACGATGAACATGCAGGGCGTCGGCCTGGAGCGCCGGTACGGGCGGAGCATCCTCGCGTCGTTCCACGCGGTGTGGAGCGCCGCCGGCATCCTCGGCGCGCTGGTCTCGTCCGGGACCGAGCACTGGCGGCTGCCGCTGTGGGCCGGCTTCGGCGTCGTCGCGGTGCTGGGGGTCGGGCTGTCCGTCGGGTTCGGGCCGCGCCTGCTGCCGCGTACCGAGGAGGCGGCGAGCGGTCCGCTGCCGGCGGACGCGGCGGCGCGGGTGCCGTGGCGGCCGATCGTGGTGATCGGCATCGCGGTGGCGTTGATGTACGTCGCGGACTCGGCCACGTCCAACTGGAGCGCCCTCTACCTGCGCAACGGGCTGTCCGCGCCGGCCGCGGTCGCCTCCTGGGGGTACGCGGCGTACCAGGGGTGCATGTTGCTGGGGCGGATCGCCGCGGACCGGGTGGTGCGGCGGTTCGGCGCGGTCGCCGCGGTACGCGTGGGTGCCATGGTCGGTGTGCTGGGGCTGGCGCTGGTGGTGGCGGCGCCGGGCGCGGCGCTCGCGGTCGTCGGGTTCGGCGTGCTGGGGTTGGGGCTGAGTGTGGTGGTGCCGCAGTCGTTCTCGGCCGCCGGGCGGTACGACCCGGCCGGCACCGGGCTCGCGGTCTCCCGGGTGAACCTGTTCAACTACGTCGGGTTCCTGGTGGGCGCGCCGCTGGTGGGCGCGGTCGAGTCGGTGTCGACGTGGCGGATCGGTTTCGCGGTGCCGCTGGTGCTGGTCGCGGTGATCATTCCGCTGGCGGTGGCGTACCGTCCGGCGCGGGAGGCGGCGGCGCCGGGAGTGCGAGCCGGCGGATGACGGCACGCAGCAGCGCGCCGTACCGTTCGGCGAACTCGGGCGTGTCGGGTGCCGCGCCGAGCAGCCTGCCGGCCAGTTGCGGCATGATCACCGGCGCCATGACCATGCCGCGGATCGCCAGCAGGAACGCGGCGACGTCGACGTCGGGGGCCAGTTCGCCGCGCTGCTGCCAGGCGCGGGCGCGCGGTTCGTCGTCCTCGTCGGCGAGTACGTCGGGCGAGCCGTCGTCGCCGAGCCCGCTCCACGCGATGAGTCGCGCCGGGCACGGGTCGGCCAGCCCGGCCACGAGGTAGCCGAGGATCGCCTCCTCCAGCGTCCGGTCGGGCCCGGCGAACTCGTCCTCGCGCCGCCGCCACTGCTCGTGCAGCTGGCGGTAGAGCCCTTCCTTCCCACCGAAGTAGTAGCTGATGAGCTGCTTGTTCACGCCGGCGCGGGCGGCGATGTCGGCGACCTTCGTCCCTGCGTACCCGTGCGCGGCGAACTCGTGCAGCGCGGCGTCGAGCAGCAGTCGCCGGGAGCGTTCGGCGTCGCGTTGCCGTTCCTCGGGTACGGGGGCGCGGCGGGGACCTGCGGGCATGACGTTCATCCTAATCCGCCACCCGGGCGGGATAGTCATCTCCAAGGATGACTATCATCGCCTACAGGATGACTGATCTTTACGTCAGGCTGATCAACGAGAGGAACCTGCCATGATCGTCGTGACCGGAGCGACCGGCGGCGTCGGCGCCGAAGTGGTACGCCAGCTCGCCGACGCCGGCCGGGCCGTCCGAGCCCTGTCGCGCCGCCCCGAGACGCTCGACGTACCGCCGGGTGTCGAGACCGGGCGTGCCGACCTTGCCGACGCGGACTCGCTGGCCAAGGCGTTCGTCGGCGCCACCGCCGTCTTCCTGTACGCCACGTTCGGCGACCCGCGGATCCCCGTCGACGCTGCCCGCGACGCCGGCGCCGAGCGGATCGTCCTGCTGTCCTCGCTCGCGGTCGAGGGCCACGGCGACAACCCGATCGGCGACCACCACCGGCGTGTCGAGGAGACGATCGAGGAGTCCGGTCTCGGCTGGACGCACCTGCGGCCGGGCGGGTTCGCGAGCAACGCGCTGTGGTGGGCGCCGGAGGTCCGCACCGGCGTCGTCCGCGGCGCGTACCCGGAGGCGTCGACCGCGCCGATCGACCCGGCGGACATCGCCGCCGTCGCCGTTCGCGCGCTCACCGACGACGGTCACGCCGGCCGGGCGTACCCGATGTCCGGGCCGGAATGGCTCAGCCAGGCCGACCAGGTCCGCGTCATCGCCGAGGTGCTCGGCCGCCCGGTGCGGTACGAGCGGGTCTCCGTCGACGAGGCGTTCGAGGCGATGTCCCGGTCCGTCGACCCGCGGTACGTGCGGGGGATGCTCGACATCCAGGCGAGGATGGTCGGCCTGCCGCCGGTCGTGCTCGACACCGTCGAGCGGGTGACGGGCCGCCCCGCGCGCACGTTCGCCGACTGGGTCGCCGCGCACGCGGCCGACTTCGCGTAGCCGTCAGAGGCGGCCGGCGGCGCGGGCCCGGGCCAGGCCGTCGCGTACCCGGGGGCTGTGCCGGATCCGCTCGGGCAGCAGCGCCAGGGTGCCGGCGAGCGAGCGTACGGCGAGGGTGGCGGTGTGGTCGGCGACGGGCAGGCCAACCGCGCCGTACGCCCGGCGGGCCCACCCCGGCAGCAGGCCGAACGCCAGCCCGGTCACGCCCATCCAGCCGCCCCGGGCCGCGGACAGCCCCACCGGCCACGGCATCCGCGGCCAGAACAGGAAACCGGCCGCCGCCGCGGCGTCCTTCGTGAGCGCCAGCCGGGGCCGCATCTCGGCGTAGTAGTCGGCGACCGCCGCGACCGACGACGGTACGGTCGCCGGATCCAGACCGACGAGCTCGGCGGCGCGCAACTGCTCGGTGTAGTACCGGTCGAGGTCGGTGTCGGTGAGCCGGACGCCGCCGCGCTGCGCGGTCGTGGCGAACGACTCGACCTCGCAGACGTGCGTCCAGCGCAGCAGCTCCGGGTCGTCGACCCGGAACTCCGCCCCCGTGTACGGGTCGTGGCCGCGCAGCCGCCGGTGGATGCCGCGGACCCGGGCCGCCGCGCGCCGCGCCTCGGCCGTCGTCCCGAACGTCACCGTGGCCACGTAGTCGCCGGTGCGGTAGAGCCGGCCCCACGGGTCCTCGCGGAAGCCGGAGTTCTGCGCGACGCCGGCCATCGCGCGCGGGTGCAGCGCCTGCAGGAACAGCGCGCGCAGCCCGCCGACCGCGAGCAGCAGCGAGCCGTGCACCCGCCACGTCACGCTGTCCGGGCCGAACAGGCCGAGATCGGCGGGTGCCGCAGCCGACGTGCCGGCGCGGTCCAGGGAGGCGGTCACCCGTCCAGCCTGCCACGCGGCTCCCGCGCGGCCCACCGGCCGACCGTCCGCGGCCACGAGCCACCGACGCCGGCCATCCGGCGGAACCCGCAGGCCCAGGAACCGACCGGCCCGCGGCCACGAGCCGCCGCCGGCCGTCCGGCGGAACCCGCCGGGAGCCGCCCGGACCGCCGGCGAACGCCGCCCGGCTCAGGAACCGCCCGGCCGGCAGCCAAGCGGAACCGCCGGCTCAGGAGCCGTTGACGCCGACGCCCGCGGCGATCCGGTCGCCGATCGACTTGTCGACGTTGCGCCAGTACTGCACGGCCTGCTCCAGCACCGGTCGGGACACCCCGTCGGACAGGTGGCCGACCACGTTGGACACCAGCCGGTCGCGCTGCGCGTCGTCGAACACCCGGCGTACCAGGGTGCCCGGCTGGCCGAAGTCGTCGTCCTCGGCGTGCAGCGTGTACGCCGTGCGGACCACCTCGTCCGCCACCCCGTACGTCGACGCGACCTCACCGGCGAGCGCCGGGTCGGCGTGCGGCCCGCCGTACGAGTTCGGCGCGTACACCGGGTCGGCCGGGTTGCGGTAGCGCATCGCGCCGTCCTTGGCGTACGAGTCGACCTGGGTCTTCGGGCTGTTGACGGGCAGCTGCGCGTAGTTCGGGCCGATCCGGTGGCGGTGCGTGTCCGGGTACGCGAAGAGGCGGCCGAGCAGCATCTTGTCCGGGGACGGGCCGATGCCGGCCACCATGTTCGACGGCTCGAACGCGGCCTGCTCGATCTGCGCGAAGTAGTTGTCCGGGTTGCGGTCCAGCACCAGCCGGCCGACCGTGATCAGCGGGTAGTCGGCGTGCGGCCACACCTTCGTCAGGTCGAACGGGTTGAACCGGTAGCCGGCCGCGGCCTCGTACGGCATGACCTGCACGCGCAGCGTCCAGCTCGGCGCGTCGCCGGCCCGGATCGCGGTCCACAGGTCGCGGATGTGGTGGTCGGTGTCCTCGCCGGCCAGCCGGTCCGCGTCGGCCTGGGCCAGGTGGTCGACGCCCTGGTCGGTCTTGAAGTGGTACTTCACCCAGAAGCGCTCGCCGCCCGCGTTCTCCCACAGGTACGTGTGCGACGAGTACCCGTTCATGTGCCGCCACGACTTCGGGATGCCGCGGTCGCCCATCAGCCAGGTGACCTGGTGCGCCGACTCGGTACGCAGGGTCCAGAAGTCCCACTGCATGTCGTGGTCGCGCAGGTGGTTGTCGGCGCGCCGCTTCTGCGAGCGGATGAAGTCGGGGAACTTGATCGGGTCGCGGATGAAGAACACCGGCGTGTTGTTGCCGACCAGGTCGTAGTTGCCCTGCTCGGTGTAGAACTTGATCGCGAAGCCGCGTGGGTCGCGCCAGGTGTCCGGCGAGCCCAGCTCGCCCGCCACGGTGGAGAACCGGACGAGCGTGTCGGTCCGGGCGCCGGGTTGGAACACGCCCGCCTTCGTGTACGCCGAGACGTCCTCGGTGACCTCGAAGAAGCCGAACGCGCCGCCGCCCTTGGCGTGCACCACGCGCTCGGGTACCCGCTCGCGGTTGAACTGGGCGTTCTTCTCAAGCAGGTAGTGGTCCTGGAGCAGGATCGGGCCGTTCGGTCCGAGCGTGAGCGAGTCGTCGTCGCTCGCGACCGGTATGCCGGCGTTGGTCGTCGTATGTCGTGGTGCGGTCACTGCCAACCCCCTCGGTGCCGGTGTCGGCATCCACCCCCCGCCGATCGTGGCTACCGACAGTCAGTGCGCAACCCCCAAGAAGTTACCTCCGCCGTGATGGTCACGTGCCGGTTTGGCGCGGCTCCCGGGGCGACGCCGCTGGGCGGTTAGGTGCCCGCAAGCCGATCGTTAAAACCCGTTCAACCCCGTGTCAGCTGCCCGTACCCGGCCCGTCCCGGCGGTAATTTGGGTAGTGGAGCGGGTGACCAGCGCCTTCGGCGGGACCGCCGGGGCATGGGGAAAGGGCGCGAACATGCTCACCGACCTCGCACACGGCGACCTGGCGAAGGCCGAGTACGTCTTCCTCACCACGAACGGCCTGCCCGCCGGGCGCTACCCGCGGACCCAGACCGTCGAACTGTGGTTCGCCGTCCAGGACAACACCGTGTACCTGCTGTCCGCGACCGGCGACCGACCCCAGTGGGTACGGAACCTGGCCCGCGACCCCGCGGTCGAGATGCGGATCGACAGGTACACGCGGGCCGGTCGTGGCCGGATCCTGGACGGGCCCGAGGCGCACCGGGCGCGCCGGCTGATGGCCGCGAAGTACGCCCCGCACGCGGCGCCCGGCTGGGGCATGTCCTGCCTCGCCGTCGCGGTCGACCTCGCGCCGGCCGACGTCGCCTGAGCGGAATCGCTTGCCCCGCAACCGATCCCGGTGTGCGGGGTCAGCCGACGAGGCGGGCGCAGACCACGATGAGCAGGACCAGCACCACGGCCGCGGCGACCAGGCCGACGCCGTAGCTGACCGTACGCGCGGCGCGCTCCTCACCGTCAATCCGGCCGGTGTCCTGCTTCGGCATGTCCCGCGGCGGCTCCATCGGAACCACCACCGGCGGCCGCCACGTGGGGGGCGGGGGGACGCTCGCCGGCGGCCCCTCGTACCGGGGGGCCGCGGGCTCGGCCGGTGCGGCCCGCCGCGGCGAGACACCGCCGTCCGCCGGCCGCCGCCAGTACGCGTCGGCGTCGTCGGGCTGGGGACGGTGTGCGTTCGTCACGCCCACGACGCTACCAACCGCCACGACACCGCCGACCCGCCGACATGCGTGTGGCCCCGGAACGGTCCGGGGCCACGGTCTCGGTGCGCGAGCAAGCTCGGTCAGGCGTCGGTCGGGTCGATCGACGGGTCGGCGTTCCCGCCGCGTGCGCCGACCGACGGCTTGCGCCGACGACGCCGGTTACGACGCGGTGCGGCGCCCTCGGCCGGCTGATCTGCCGGCGGTGCCGACTCGGCCGGCGCGGACGTGGCGTCCGCGGAACGGTCCGCCACCGCGTCACCGTCCAGCCGGCGGCGGCGCCGACGCCGACCCGGCGTACCGCCCGGCTCGGCGGGAGCGGCCTCGGCGCGGTGCCCCGGCCCGTCGGTACGGGCGGCCGGCTGGTCCGGACGCGCCGACCGGCTGCCGCGACGGCGGGACCGGCCATGCTGGCCCTGCGTACGCCGGTGCGGCTCGATGTCCTCCTGCTCCTCGGCGGCCAGGCCGGCCCGGGTGCGCTGCTCCGGCGCCAGGGTGCCGGGGGCGTCCGCGGGGATGTCGAGGTCCGCGTACAGGTGCTCGGAGGTGTGGTAGGTCTCCGGCGGGTCGGCCACGGCGGCGCCGAGCGCCTTGTGGATGAGCTTCCAGCGCGGCAGGTCCTCCCAGTCCACGAACGTCACCGCGACGCCGGAGGCGCCGGCCCGGCCGGTACGGCCGATGCGGTGCGTGTACGTGTCCTGGTCCTCCGGGCAGTCGTAGTTGATCACGTGGGTGACCCCGGAGACGTCCAGCCCGCGGGCCGCCACGTCCGTCGCCACCAACACGTCGATCTTCCCGGTACGGAAGGCCCGCAGCGCCTGCTCGCGCGCCCCCTGCCCCAGGTCGCCGTGGACCGCCGCCGCGGCGAACCCGCGGAAGTCCAGGTCGTCCGCGAGCTTCTGGGCGGCGCGCTTGGTCCGGCAGAACACCATCGTCAGGCTGCGGCCACGGGCCTGCAGGATGCGCGCCACGACCTCCGCCTTGTTCAGCGAGTGCGTCCGGTACACGAACTGCTCGGTGAGCGGGTTCGGCCCGGTCTCGGCGGTGTGCGTGGCGTGGATGGTCATCGGCCGGTGCAGGTACTTCCGGGCCAGCGAGACGATCGGGTCCGGCATCGTCGCCGAGAACAGCATCGTCTGCCGCTGGTCGGGGAGCATCCCGACGAGCTTCTCGATGTCCTCCTGGAAGCCCAGGTCGAGCATCCGGTCCGCCTCGTCCAGGACGAGGATGCGGATGCCGGTGAAGACGAGGTGCTTCGACTTGGCCAGGTCGAGCAGTCGCCCCGGCGTACCGACGACGACGTCGACGCCGGTGGCGAGCGCCTCGATCTGCGGCTCGTACGCCCGGCCGCCGTAGACCGGCAGGACCCGGATGCCGCGCAGCTTGCCGGCGGTCTCGATGTCCCGGGCGACCTGGAGGCCCAGCTCGCGGGTGGGCAGGACGACCAGGGCCTGCGGCCTGCCGTCGGCGCCCTCGTTCGGGCCGAGGATCTGTTCGAGGATCGGTACGCCGAAGCCGAGCGTCTTGCCCGTGCCCGTCGGTGCCTGGCCGATCACGTCCGACCCGCGGAGCGCGATCGGGATCGCGTCCTGCTGGATCGCGAACGCGTGCTCGATGCCGACCGCGGCGAGCGCGTCGACCGTCTCGTCCCGCACCCCGAGCTCGCGGAACGTGGGGCTGTCCGACCGCACGGGCGCGCGGGCGGAGAGTTCGTGTACCTCGGCGTCGTCGCCGGGCTGCTGTGTCGATGAGGTCGTTTCGGCGACGGCGGCCTCGGCGGGGGGCCGTTCCGGCGTGTCGCCGGCGGCCACGTCCCGTTCCGGGCTCGTGTCGCTCTCGGTGTTCCTGTGCAGTGTGTGTCCCTCTCCCGCCACGGCGCTGACGGCGGCCTGTCGCGGCACGCCGGTGTCGGCGGACATCGCCGGCAAGACTGAGCAACCAGGCATCAGCTCTCGCGACCAGTGCTGTCGCGAGACGGTGCCGTGGGCCATCCCGGGCCGGAACTCCGGCACTCGGGGCGGCGTCGCGGGTTCCCGTGGCGTCTACTGGTGGGTCCGTTGTCCCCACTTCAGAGGCCATGGTACGTGCTGATCGGCCGATCTGCCGAACCGGCGCCCGCCCGGCGGCGGGAGCGACCGGCGCGGTGCCCGGGCGGTAACCTCACCGTTCGGTACCCGTGCGTGGTCGTGGTGACCGTGACGCGGGCCGGTGCCGAGGAGGTCACGGGTTGTCCGAGGGTACGCAGAACGAAGCGGCTGAGCCCGGTTCGTCGCCCGACGCGTCGTACGTCCCGCCGGTCGAAGCGGTCGTCGCGCTGCTCGCCGTGCTGGCGTACGGCACGCTCGTGGCGTTCGACCGGATCGCGGCGGACGCTCGGCTGGCCCCCGACCTGCGCCGACGTGCCATGCACAGCGCGATGGCCGCGGTCGAGATCGGCAACTACGAGCGGCTGTCCGCGCGCCTGACGGAGCTGGGCGTCGACCCGGAGCGGGCGATGGCGCCGTTCGTGGCGCCGCTGGACGGCTACCACGACTCGACCCAGCCGGCCGACTGGCTGGAGGGCCTGGTCAAGGCGTACGTCGGGGACGGCATCGCGGACGACTTCTACCGCGAGGTGGCGAAGGTGCTGGAGCCGCGCGACCGCGACCTGGTGCTCGACGTGCTGCACGACACGCGGTACGAGGACTTCGCCTCCCACGAGATCCGCGCGGCGATCGCCGCCGACCCGAAGCTCGCGAACCGGCTCGCGCTGTGGGCGCGCCGGCTGATGGGTGAGGCGTTGAGCCAGGCCCAGCGGGTCGCCGCCGAGCGCGACGAGCTGACCATGCTCGTGCTCCACGGCTCCGGCGACCTGGCCGGAGTGATGGATCTCATCAAGCGACTCACCGCGGCACACCAGGACCGGATGACCAGCCTCGGCCTGAACAACTGACCGACAACGACGAGGAGGAGCGGCCCGCGTGGGCCACTCCTCCTCGTCGAATCCTGCCGGCGGCCGGTCAGCCGGCGGAGAACCCGATCGGGCGCGCGCCCGACTCGGCGATCTCGACATAGCCGATCTTGTCGACCGGGACGATCACCTTGCGGCCCTTCTCGTCCTCCAGGGACAGCAGGGCGCCGGACTTGCCGGCCAGGGCGTCGGCGACGGCCTGCTCCACCTCGGCCGGAGTCTGGGTGCTCTCCAGCACGAGCTCACGGGGTGCGTACTGCACGCCGATCTTGACCTCCACGGCCGCCTCCTTGCATCGTCTCGCTGCGAGGTGAAGCGTATCCGACCGATCACCTGTCAGTCGTCGGGCCGCTGATCGGCGAGCGGGAAGTTCGAGATGCCGCGCCAGGCGAGGGCGGCGACCAACCCGATCGCGTCCGGCTTCGGCACCGTACGCCGCGAGGCGAGCCAGAAGCGCGCCGCGTTCTCCGCGGCGCCGGTCAGCCCCACGGCCAGCAGCTCCGCCCGGTCCCGGCTGACCCCGGTGTCCGACATGATCGTCTCGGTGACGGCCTCGATGCAGCCGCGCTCGGCCCGCTCGACGCGCTCCGCGACCGCCGGGTCGTTGCGCAGGTCCGACTCGAAGACCAGCCGGTACGCCTCGCCCTCGCCGTCCACGAAGTCGAAGTACGCCTGCATCGCGCCGGCGACCCGCAGCTTGTTGTCGGTGGTCGATTCCATCGCCTCGCGTACCCGGCCGACGAGCGCGTCGCAGTGCGTGTCCAGCAGCGCCAGGTAGAGCTCCAGCTTGCCCGGGAAGTGCTGGTAGAGCACCGGCTTCGAGACGCCGGCGCGCTCGGCGATGTCGTCCATCGCGGCCGAGTGATAGCCCTGGGCGACGAACACCTCCTGCGCGGCGGCGAGCAGCTGGGCGCGGCGCTGCGACCGCGGCATGCGTACCGGCTGGGTGCGCACCGGGGTGGGCGCGCCGCCGGACTCGGCGGTCATGCCCGACCCCGAGCCGCGACAGGGGCGGTGGGGATGGACCGCTGCCTCGCGTCTGCCCGCATGACTGACCTCGCTTCGCTCCGGCGACCCGGCGCCCGGCCGCGGCCGGTACGTGCCGGCACGACCCGAGGAGGGGTGCGCCGGCGGTTGACGATCCGCAACCGGAGTCCGGGTGGTTCTGGTGTGAGCCTATCGGAGCGTCGGCCGACCCCATGCGTACCAGGTGGCCGGTCGGTACCCGGACGAGCCGGACAGACGGTGCGTGGGACGGCGCGGGAGCGACCGTGGGTACGCGGAGGGTGACGTTCGCCATTCCGGTGTCGTACCCACCGTTGCGGTGGGGCGGGCCTCGGGACGCATAATGTTCGCCGATCCGGCACAATTCTGCGCGGCGGGACGACGGTACCGGGGTGGGGAGCGTGCTTTCGTGTACGAGCCGACGAGACCAGAGCCCACGGGGCCGGATGCCGCAGGTAACGGCGGGTACCGGATAGGGCCCTGGCCGCCGGTGCCCGCAGAGCCGGGGTGGCATCCGGACCAGCCGACGGCACGGCTGTCCCGCCGGCACGTCGCGGCGGACGCCGAGGACGAGACGCAGGACACCGACGGCTACGGGTCGCGCCGGGCCGGTGGGCGGCACGGCCGGTCGGACACGACCGAGACGCCGGTGCTGGGGCAGATCCCGGAGCCGGCGCCGGGCGGGGAGCCGGCCTCCTGGTCGATGCTCGCGCCGGAGCCGTTCCGCCCCGAGTCGACGGTCATCCTGCCGGCCCGCCCCGACCAGCCGGACGCCGACCAGCCGCGCCGCCGCGCCCGGCACGCCCACCCCGACGCCGAGCAGCCGACGGGCGCGCCGCGGTTCGCACAGCCGACCGCCGCGCCGCGCTTCGCGGTACCGACGCCGGACGACGACCACGAGCCGCCCCGGTTCGAGGTGCCGGTCCCGCTGGCGGGCCTGCCGCAGCGGCTGACGCCGGACGCCGGCGAGCAGCTCTTCGTGGCGTCACCGGCGCCGGGGCACGGCGAGGAGCAGCTGTTCACCCCGGCCGCCGAGGTCGACGAGCACCTCTTCCGCCCGAGTACGCCCGCGCCGGGGAACCGGTTCGACCCCGCGGAGCGGCTTGCGCAACTCCAGGCCGCGGCCCGGGACGAGCAGCCCCGGCACCCGGCCGTACCCGAGCCGCCGGGGCGGCGGCACTGGTGGCCGGCGCCCGACGAGCGGCAGGCGGCGGACGTCCGGGACCCGGCCGTACGGCGGTCGCGGCACGCGGATCCCTCGGCCGACGCGGCGCCGGCGCCCGACGAGCCGCAGGTTGCCGAGCCGTTCGCGGCGGCGCGCCGGTTCGCCGCGGAACGCGCGCTGCCGGTCGCCGGTACCCGGCCGGACGCGGAGTGGCACGGCGTCGGCCGGCCCGAGCCGACCGCGGGCGCGGCACCGGGTGGTTGGGCCTCGGACGCGATCGGCGGCCGGCCCGAGACACCGCCGGGCCTGCCCGACGCCCGCCCCGGTGCTGGCTGGCTGGAGGCACGCCAGGACCCGGCCGGTGGCCGGATCGAGGCGTACCCGGGTGGCGGGTGGGCCGCCGAGCCGGCCGCCGGCCGGCCGGACGCGCAGCCGGGTGGCGGCTGGGCCGCCGGCCCGACCGAGCCGGGTCCGACGCAGCCCGGTCCGACGCCGCCCGGTCCGACGCAGCCCGGCCAGGCGGTCGGCGCCCGGCCGAACCATCGCGCCACACAGCCGTCCGGCGCCCCGCCGGGCCACGGCGCCGAGCGGTCCGCGCCGGGCCATGCGCGGTCCGGCCCCGGCCACGGTGCCGAGCAGCCGGACCAGGGGGGTGCGCGGGTCGAACCGGCGGCCGGCGGCCGGCGGGCCGCACGGCAGGCCGCGGACGAGTCGACAGAAGACCGTACGGCGGAGAACCCGGTGCTCGGCCGCGGCGCGCAGCGGCCGGCGAAGCTCGACGCCGAGACCGTCCTCGCCGCCGTACGCGACGTGCCCGGGGTCCGCGCCGCCGACCTGCGTACCGACGCGGGTGGCGGGCGCACGCTGCGGCTGGACGTGGCGGAGGGCATGGACACCGACGAGATCACCGCCGCCGCCGGGCACGCGCTGCGCGACCGGCTGGGCGTCGACGCGCGGCTTGCCGTGGCCGCCGGCGCCGGGTACGAGCTGGATCCGGTCGACATCGACCCGGCCGAGGTCGAGCACCGTCCGGTGAGTGGCGGCGCCGTCGACACTCCCCGGCCGTCCGGTGACCGCCGCGCGATCATCGAACGCATCCAGGTGGCGACCGCCGGCGCCGAGTGCGCCGTGGAGGTGTGCCTGACCGCCGACGGCGTCCGCGCGGTGGGCCGGGCGGGTGGCCCCGCGCTCGACCCGTACCTGCTGCGGGTCGCCGCGCTCGCCACCGCCGACGCGGTCAGTGTGCTGGCCGGCGGCCGTGCGCGCTGCGCGGTCGAGCACGTCGACATCGTGACCGCGGGACCGTGCCGCGTCGTCGTGGTGGTCCTCGTGCTGGTGGCCGACGAGCGCGCGGAACGCCTGGTCGGTTCGGCGGTGGCCAGCGGCGACGTCCGGCAGGCGACCGTACGGGCCACCATGTCGGCGGTCAACCGCCGCCTCGGCCCGCTGCTCGACGCGGTCCTCGCCTCCTGACCCGACGCCGCCGACGCGGGGCGACGTCGTACCGCGGAACGCGGCGCGGCCGGCCGTACCGTGCCGCGAGGGCACCGTACGGCCGGCCGCGTCACCGCGGACCGACCCGGGTCAGGGGCGGCCGATGCCGTACACCGGCATCATGTCGATCGACGACACCTTCACCACCTCGCCGAACGTCGGCGCGTGGATCACCTTGCCGCTGCCGACGTAGATCGCCACGTGTCCCAGGTCCTCGTAGAAGACCAGGTCACCGGGGGCGATCTGGCTGCGGCTGATGTGCGTGATCTGGTTGTACTGATCCGCCGCCACGTGCGGCAGGCTCACGCCCGCCTTCGCCCACGCGGCGAGCGTCAGCCCCGAGCAGTCGTACGAGTCGGGTCCGGCGGCGGCCCACGCGTACGGCTTGCCGAGCTGCGCGTACGCGAAGTCGACGACGGCACCGGCGCGGCCGGACACCTGTGGCGGTGTCTGGCCGGACGCGCCGCTGGCCGACGACGACTCCTGGGCCTGGCCGTACGCCTGCTCGCGGAGCTTCTTGAGCCGGGCGATGTCGGCCGAGATCTTCGCCTTCTTGGCCTTGAGATCCTTCTCCTGCTTGGCGAGCTTGGCGTACAGCTCGTCGAGCTTGTGGCGCTGGTCGGTCAGCGTGCGCTTGCTGTCGACCAGCGTGGTGATCTGCCGGTGCTGCCCGGCGCTGATCCGGTCGAGCGTGGCGATGCCGTCGAGCATGTCGGAGGACGTGCCGCCGAGCACGGCGTTCCACGCGGTGGCGCTGCCGCCCTTGTACGCGGTGGCCGCGAGCGCGTTGACCTGCTTCTGCGCGGCGGCGACCTGGGCGGTCAGCGGTTTGAGCTGCTTGTCCAGGGCGACGATCTTCGCCTTGGTCTTCTTCTTGTCTTCGGTGGTCTTGTTGTACTGCTCGACCACCTTCTCGAACTTCGTCGAGTCGGCGCGGATCTGTTTCTCCAGGTCCGCCACCGATGGTGCGGCGTGCGCGGCGGTGCTGCCGGACAGTGACGCGGCGACCGTCATGGCGGTCGCGGCGGCGACCAGCCCGAGCATCCGGAGCCCTGCGCGCACCGAGCGTGCTGTGCTCATCCGGGTACGAGCCCTTCTTCCCGTACCGCCTACCGGGTTAGCTGACGGGTTCGGGCGGGAAGAGCGCCCTACCGTGGCATGCCACGGATTCACCCCGAGGGACGTGGGTCCCCGGCTCGCGTTGCGGCGACTCGGCGGTGCCGCCCGGAGTGGCCCGGCCGGGCCGCGGGGGGCCGGACGACGTCGTCACGGTATCGGCTCACATCGATGCGTCAACGGACCCGCGAGGTACGGCGTGAGCAGACCCACAGTGATCATCACGCGGTGTCCGCCGACCATCGCGGCCGGTGCGACCGGGTGTCAGCGCGCGCGGAAGTCGGCCAGCACCGGGGCGAGGGAGGTCTGCCGGCCGCCGGCCGCGTCGTCCGTCGCGGTCCACACGCACGGGTATCCCTCGTCGGCGCACTGCGGCCCCTCGAACAGCGCCACCCGGGCGCCGCCGTCGCGCATCGCGGTCAGCGTCGTACGCAGCGCGTCGGGTGTCGTCGCCGGGTCGCCCTTGCGTACCGAGGCGTCGATGCGCGCCCACCACAGCGGCAGGTCGGTGCGCTTCGCCAGCCACTCGCCGAGCGCCCGGTACCGCTGCGCGCCGGTCCCGGCCGCCGGGTGGTTGCCGTCCTTCGTCGTCGCGTCGGTACCGACGGTCAGGAACTGCGCGCCGTGCTTGTGCGCCAGCCAGTACTCCAGCGCGGTGAGGCCACGCTGGTCGGCGGTGCCCCAGGCGCCGCGTACCGTCGAGCGCTGGTCGGCGCCGGGGTGGTGCCAGACGTCGAGCGGCGTGCCGGGCCCGCCGACGTGCAGCGCCGGGTCGTGCTTCTTCAACGCGTCGTACACGGTGTTGTAGAACGTCGTGTACGCCTTGGCGTCCCAGGCGTTGGTGGTGTCGCTCCAGAAGCCGACCATCGCGTCCCACACCTGGAAGTACCTGACCTGCGGGTACCGGGTGGCGATGGCGACGGCGAGCGCGGCGAAGTCGTCGTAGTGCGCGGGGGTCGGCGCGACGGCGAGCGTGCCCCAGTCGGTCTTGCCGGCCTTGCCGCCCTTCATCCAGTCGGGTGCCGCGGCCAGCGTGAGCACCGGCAGCCCACCCGACTGCTTGACGAGCGCCATCCGGTCGTCGAGGCCGCCCCAGTCGTACTTTCCGGGGCTCGGCTCCGGGTTCTGCGGGCCCCAACCCATGATGTACTCGTTCTGTACCGGGCCGAGGGTGCGCAGCACGGCCAGCGCGCGGGCGTTCGCGTCCTCGTCCATGCCCGGGTCGATGCTGTGCTGCCCGTGGCTGACGCCGACCTCGAACCCGGCCGGCACCGCGCCGGGCGCCGCCGCCGTCGAGCGCGACGGGTGCCCGGACCGGGCCGGCGTACCTGTCGCGTCGTGCCCGGCGCCGTCGCCGCTGCCGCCGGTGACCGCCAGGCCGACGACGACGGTCAGCACCGTCGCCACGGCGACCACCGCCACCAGCAGGGCCGGATGTACCGCGCCCAACCACCGCCGCATCGAACACCTCACCCAGTGCCGGATCAGGGCATGACAGTACACATCCGGCGGTGGTGTCGCCGTATCGCGGGTCAGCCGCCGAAGCGGCGTTGCCGGGCGGCGAAGGAGCGCAGCGCCCGCAGGAAGTCGACGCGGCGGAACGCCGGCCAGTACACGTCGCAGAAGTACAGCTCGGAGTACGCGGACTGCCACAGCAGGAAGCCGGACAGCCGCTGCTCGCCGCTGGTACGGATGACGAGGTCCGGGTCGGGCAACCCGACCGTGTACAGGTGCGCGGCGATGTCGTCGGCGGTCAGCGACCCGGCCAGGTCCGCCGCGTCGACGCCCGCCTCGGCGGCGTCGGTGAGCAGCGACCGGACCGCGTCGACCAGCTCCTGCCGCCCCCCGTACCCGATGGCGACGGTGAGGCACGGCCCGCTCGCGGGGCCGCGGTCGGCGGCCAGCTTGAGCGCGTGCGCGGTGGTGTCCGGCAGCAGGTCGGGCCGGCCCGCGACGCGCAACCGCCAGGTGTTGTCCGGCCGCGCCACCCGCCGCGTCACCGTACGTTCGAGCGCGGTCATCAGGAAACGCAGCTCGGCGTCCGGCCGGTTGGTCAGGTTCTCCGTCGACGCGACGAAGATCGTCACGTGGTCGATGCCCAGCTCGGCGCACCAGTCGAGGACGTCGTCGACGTGGTCGGCGCCGTGCTGGTGGCCGACGCTGACGTCGGCGTACCCCATGTCGCGGGCCCACCGCCGGTTGCCGTCCATGATCAGGCCGACGTGCCCGGGCAGCGGCCCACCGGCGAGCGCCGCCCGCAGCCGCCGCTCGTACCACCGGTACGCCAGTCCCACTCCGAACATGCCCGTCAGTCCAGCAGCCCGATGTGGCGATTCCGCGAAGACCGTGTGCGGATCCGGACATGATCGCGGGGCCCTCGCCTGCGGGACGCAGGCGAGGGCCCCGCGTGTCCGGGGAGCGACGTGCCGGCCGGGTCAGCGGGCCAGCGGGTTGGGGTCGCTCGGGGCGTCGTTGTACGTCACGGTGTCGAGATCGCCGTCGTGGTCGGTGTCGCTGGCGACCGCGTCGATCCGGCCGTCCTCGTTGTGATCGACCGCGACCCGGTCGATCACGCCGTCGCCGTCGGTGTCCACGCCGTACGCGTCGGCGACGCCGTCGCCGTCGGTGTCGGCGGCCACGACGTCGAACTGGCCGTCGCCGTCCGTGTCGGTCGCGACGTAGTCGATGCGGCCGTCGCCGTCGGTGTCGGCGTACATGGCGTCGGGGGTGCCGTCGTGGTTGCTGTCCACGACCTCGGTGTCGAGCCGGCCGTCGCCGTCGGTGTCGGTGAAGACGCGGTCGGCCACGCCGTCGCCGTCCGTGTCGTACGCGACCTCGTTGGCGACGCCGTCGCCGTCGGTGTCGTCGATCATGGTCGCGCTGCCGTCGGTGTGCTCCTCGACCACGACGTGGTCGGCGCCGTCGGTGCCCGTGTCGGTGGTGTCGTAGTCGCTCATGTCCCCGTCTCCTCCGTGCCGCCGTTCGGTGTTGGGATCACCGTGTCAGACGGAGGAGCCGGGAACCATCGCGGATTCGTGCCAGCCGCCGGGCGGCGGGTCAGTTCGTGTTCGAGGGCGAGCCGGCGAGGCCGCCGACGGCGGCGTCGAGGTCGTCGTACAGCGCGAAGATCGTGGTGAGCCGGGTCAGCTCCAGGATGTCGAGGACGCGCTGCGGCGCACCGGCGATCGCCATGCGGTGGCCCGAGTTGCGGCCCTGCCGGTAGCCGGCGACGAGCACGCCGAGGCCCGTGGAGTCGAGGAACTCGACCCCCGACATCTCGACGACCGCGTCCTGCTCGGCCAGGATCGTGGTCAGCTCCTCGCGGAGGCGCCACGCGGTGTCCACGTCGATGTCGCCCGCCACGGTGAGTACGGCGAGCGCGTCCCGGTCGTCTCGGGTGAGTGCGAAGGGCGGTCGGTTCATCGGCCCGGCTCCCGCGGGGCCGTCGTGCGAAGCATTCCCGTCACCCACCCTCCGGCGCAGCCGACAACGACACAGTCTCCCGTACCCTGCCATGCCCGGCCGCTAACCACCGCCCTTCCGGACAAGTGGTCACGGTGTGGTTACGGATCCGCGGGACGTGTCGGGGCGGGTACCGGCTGGTTCGGGGTGGATCGCGCCGATTGCGGCGGCGAGGTCGAACACGGCGCGGACGAGCCGGGACCGCCGGCTGTCGGTACGGCAGACGAGGCGCTCGGTGGCCGTCAGGTCGGTGCCGGTCAGGTCGAGCGCGCTGACCCGCGGGTCGTGCGGCAGCTCGCTTCCGGTGACGACACCGACGCCGAGGCCGACCGCGACCGCCGCGTGTACCGCCTCGCGGCTGTCCACCTCGATCAGCTCCGGCCAGTCCGCGAGCGAGCGGCCGATCCGGGCCAGCCCGTTCTCGAGTACGCGGCGGGTGGTCGAGCCCCGCTCCCGGACGACGAGCGGGTGGTCGGCCAGGTCGGCCAGGGACAGCTCGGTCCGGTCGGCGAGCGGGTGCCGGTGCGACACGAACGCCACGACGGGGTCCTGCCGCAGGGTGATCGCGTACAGCCCGTCGGTGGTGGCGCCGTCCGATGCGGTGATCACGACGTCGGACTGGCGGGCCCGCAGTTCGGCGAGGATCTGCTCGGAGTTGCCGGTGGACAGCGCCACGCGTACGCCGGGGTACCGGTCGCGGATCGCGGCGAGCAGCGGCATCACGTGGACCGGTGCGTCGGCCCCGATCCGTAGCCGGCCGGCGTGCAGTTCCCGTGCGCTGCCGAGGATCCGGTCGGCCTCGTCCGCCAGGCCGAAGAGCTGCCGGGTCACGTCGAGCAGCTCGGTGCCGAGGGTGGTGAGGGCGACGCGGCGGCCGACCCGGTCGAACAGCAGCACCCCGTACGACCGTTCGAGCGCGCGGACCTGCTCGGAGAGCGTGGGTTGGCTGACGTGCAGCGCCGCGGCGGCCCGGACGAAGCTGCCCTGGGTCGCCACCGCGTGGAAGGCGCGCAGGTAGGTCAGGTTCATAGGTCAGGCCGATCAGAAGTATGGGCAGATTCGACTGGACCGATGGTACGAGGTCGGCCCAGGATGGACGGCGCCAGCGCCCCGGCCCGGAAAGGCGTTGGTACAGAGGCGTTTCACTCCTGAGGAGCGTTCGTGGCAGCCACCCCGTCCAGTCGAGTCCTCGTCGTCGGCGTCGACGGCGTCCGGTACGACACGCTGCTCGCCGCGAGAACCCCGGTGCTGGACCGGATCTCGGCGGACGGGTTCCTCGCGCCGGTGCGCGTCAACCCGGTCAACCCGACGATCTCCGGGCCGAACTGGGCGACCATCGCGACCGGCGTGCTGTCGTCCCAGCACGGCATCGTCGACAACGACCTGGACGGGCACCGGATCGCCGAGCACCCGGACTTCCTCACCCGGGTACGCGTCGCGCTGCCGTCGGCCCGGACGTACACGGCGGCGGACTGGCCGCCGCTCGTCTGCGCGGCGCGGGGCGGCCCGGTGTTCCTCGGCGGTGGGTACCTTCCGCCCGGCGGCGATCCCGGCCACGACCTCGCCTCGTGGGAGAAGGCGGAGGACGCGATCGCCGCCGACGCCGCGGCGGTGCTCGGGCACGAGGACGTCACCGCCGCGTTCGTGTACTTCGGGGCGCCGGACGCGTACGCGCACCGGCTCGGCGTCGTCGACGAGTACGTGACGAGCGTCGAGGAGACCGACCGGCGGATCGGCCAGGTGCTGGCGGCGGTGCGCGCCCGGGCGTCCCGTGCGGACGAGGAGTGGACGGTGGTGGTCTGCACCGACCACGGGCACGTCGACGCGGGTGGCCACGGCGGGGACAGCGTCGAGGAGCGTCTCGCCTGGATCGCGGCGAGCGGGCCGCGCGTGCCGCGCCGGGCGCCGGACGGCATGGAGCAGGCGGACGTCGCCGCGCATGTACTGTCCACTTTGGACATTCCGATCGAGCCGCGCTGGGAACTGGCCGGCCGCCCCTTCGACCGCGCCGACCCGTCCGCGTGAGCCGGCCACCGTGGCCGGTCGGGCGGCGCCGATGAGCGCGACGGTCGTCGTCGTGGTGCTGCTCGCCGCCGTCCTGCACGCCGGCTGGAACGCCCTCGCGAAGGCGGTGCCGGACCGGCTCGTGGCCTCCGCACTCATCGGCCTGGCGTACCTGGTGGGTGGGGGAGTCGGCGCGATCCTGCTGCCGCTGCCGCCGGGACGGGCCTGGCCGTACCTGGTGGCCTCGGCGCTCCTGCAGACCGGGTACCTGCTGCTGCTGACGGCGGCGTACCGGCACGGCGAGTTCGGGCGGGTGTACCCGCTGGCGCGCGGCGTGTCGCCGCTGCTGGTGACGCTGGTGACGGTGTTCGTGCTGGGGCAGCGGCTGGGGATCGGTGAGCTGGCCGGGATCGGGCTGGTCTGCGGTGCGCTCGGCGCGCTGGTCCTCTCGGGCGGCCGGCCGCGGCGCGGTGACGGGCTGGGGCTCGCCGCGGCCACCGGCGCGGTGATCGCCTCGTACACCCTGGTCGACGGGGTCGGGGTGCGGATCGCCGGCGACCCGTGGCCGTACGCGGCGTGGCTGTTCCTGTTGCAGGGCCCCGTCCTGCCGGTTGTGTGCCTGCTGCTGTCCGGGCCGGGCTTCGGGCGATCCCTGGCCCGGTACGCGCCGGCCGGCGCCGCGGGCGGTGTCCTGTCGCTGCTGTCGTACGGCGCGGTGGTGTGGGCGCAGAGCCGGGGCAGCCTGGCGCTCGTGGCAGCGCTGCGGGAGACGAGCGTGCTGTTCGCGGGCGTGCTCGGTGCGCTGTTCTTCGCCGAACGCTTCAGCCGGGCGCGTACCGCGGCCACCGTGCTCGCCGTTCTCGGCATCCTGCTGATGGCGACGACGCAGTGACCCGACATGGGTTGCGCCTGGTCACGCCCGGGTGAGGTCGGGTCGGCCGGGCCGGCGGCCGGAGCACAATGAGGGGCGATGAGCGAGTCGACGAACACCGAACATGCCTGTTGTGCCCCCGTCCGCGAGGTTCCGCCCGCGGACGAGGCCGGCTGTGCCGGCGGCCCCGCCGCGACGCCGGGGTCCGTGGCGCCCGGCCGGGACTCGGCCGGCGACCGGGCCCGTCCGGAGATCCGCCGCGCCGCGTCCCCGCGGTACGGCGGGCTGGTGGCGCTGCCCGGCGGCACATTCCGGATGGGTACGGACGACCCGGAGGGCTTCCCGGACGACGCCGAGGGCCCGGTACGCGAGGTGACCGTGGCGCCGTTCCGGATCTCGGCGACGGCGGTGACGAACGCGCAGTTCGGCACGTTCGTCAAGGAGACCGGCTACCGCACCGAGGCCGAGGTGTTCGGCTGGTCGTACGTGTTCCACCTGCTGGTGCCGCCCGCGCTGCGCCGGACCGCGCCACCCGCGCCGGTCGCCGTGCCGTGGTGGCGGGCGATCTCCGGTGCGTACTGGCGGGCGCCGGAGGGGCCGGGGACGGACGTGTCGACAACCCAGAACCACCCCGTCGTGCACGTCTCGCACACCGACGCGCTGGCGTACTGCGCGTGGGCCGGGGTGCGGCTGCCGACCGAGGCCGAGTGGGAGTACGCGGCGCGCGGCGGGCTCGACCAGGCGCGCTTCCCGTGGGGCGACGAGCTGACCCCGCGCGGCCAGCACCGCTGCAACGTGTGGCAGGGCGACTTCCCGGGCCGCAACACCGCCGAGGACGGGTACGTCGGGACCGCGCCGGTGAAGTCCTTCCGCCCCAACGGTTTCGGCCTCTACAACGTGGCGGGAAACGTGTGGGAGTGGTGCGCCGACTGGTTCGGCACGGACCATCTCGCGCTGCCGTCGACCGACCCGGCCGGCCCGCCGGACGGCGACACGCGGGTGATGAAGGGCGGCTCGTACCTGTGCCACCGGTCGTACTGCAACCGGTACCGAGTCGGGGCGCGGAGCCGGAACACGCCCGACTCGTCCTCCGGCAACACCGGGTTCCGGGTCGCCGCCTGACCGTCACCCTATGATCGGTGTGTCCGAAGCGGCACGCCGTCCGCCCATTCGATCCGGGGCAATGCCGTAAACGCTTTCACGGCCATATACTTGACCGGTTCAGTGGAACGGGTCCCCGAAAGGCGGCGCGATGAAGCGTCCGACGATTCTGGACATCGCCCGCGTGGCCGGCGTGTCCAAGGGCGCGGTGTCGTACGCGCTGAACGGCCGGCCCGGCGTGTCCGCCGCGACGCGGGCCCGGATCCTGGGGATCGCCGAGGACCTGGGCTGGGTACCGTCCAGCGCCGCCCGCGCGCTGTCGTCGGACCGGGCCGACGCGGTCGGGCTCGTCGCGTTCCGGGAGCCGGAGCTGCTCGCCACCGAGCCGTACTTCATGCGCGTCGTGGCCGGCATCGAGGAGACGCTGGCCGGGCGCGGCACGGCGCTGCTGCTCACCACGGTGGGGGACGCCGCGACCGAGCTCGACACGTACCGGTGGTGGTGGATCGGGCGGCGGGTGGACGGCGTGCTCCTGCTCGACATGCGTACCGACGACCCGCGGCCGGACCTGCTGCGCGAGCTGAACGCGCCGGCCGTGGTGCTCGGCGCGCAGCACGAGTATCCCGGATTGCCGAGCACCCGGGTGGACGACCACGACGCGATGATGCGCGCCGTGGGGCACCTGGTCGAGCACGGACATCGGCGCGTGGCAAGGATTTCCGGGCCGCGCAGCCTCGCGCACGCGGCCCTGCGCACCCGGTACTTCGACGAGGCCTGCCGCGCGCTGCTGGGCTGCGAACAGGTCCAGCTGGAGACCGACTACACGGCCCGGGAGGGGCTGGCCGCGACGCGCACGCTGCTCGACGGCCCGCACCCGCCGACCGCGATCGTGTACGACAACGACGTGATGGCGGTGGCCGCGGTCAGCGAGCTGACCAGCGCCGGGGTACGCGTGCCGGCGGATCTCGCGGTGTTGGCGTGGGACGACTCGCCGCTGTGCGAGCTGGTCCGGCCGGCGGTCACCGCGTTCGGTCACGACGTGACGGCGGAGGCGGGCGCGGCGGCCGGGCTGCTGCTGGCCCGGATCGCGAACGGTGCGGCCAGCGACGTCTGGCTGACCCCCCGGTACCTGCGGGTTCGCGGCAGCACGGCCGGCGAGACACGCTAGCGGTGCCGCCGGCCGGTGGGCGAGATGTCCGGCTGGCGTCGTACGTCCGGGTCGCTGGCCGCGCCGTCGGGCCAGATGTATCGTCCAAGTGAACCGGTTCAGAAATCCGGGATCCTGGGTTAACATCGCTGACACCTGAACCGGTTCACGCCCGCGACCACCAGGTGGCTCAGGCGTGCGGCACGGACGCCGCGTACACAACGCGGCGACGAAGGAGTCGATCGTGCGAAAGCGGATTATCGGTGTGGTGGCTCTGTCCGCCGCCCTGGTCGCCGGCGGGCTCACCGCCTGCGGGTCCGGCAGTGGCTCGGACTCGAAGACCATCACCTACTGGGCAAGCAACCAGGGCACCAGCATCCCGAACGACAGGGCGGTGCTCGGCCCGGAGCTTAAGAAGTTCACCAAGCAGACAGGCATCAAGGTCAACCTCCAGGTCATCGGGTGGAACGACCTGCTGAACCGGATCATGTCGGCCACGACCTCCGGCGAGGGCCCGGACGTGGTCAACATCGGCAACACGTGGTCGGCGTCGCTGCAGGCGACAGGTGCCTTCGTGGACTTCGACAAGAAGAACATGGACACGGTCGGTGGCCAGGACAAGTTCCTCGCCACGAGCATGAGCTCGACCGGAGCCAAGGGCAAGACGCCGACCTCCGTGCCGCTCTACGGCCTGTCGTACGGGCTGTTCTACAACAAGAAGCAGTTCGCGGCGGCCGGGATCAAGAACCCCCCGTCCACGTGGGCGGAGCTGGTGGCGGACGCCCAGAAGCTCACCAAGGGCAAGCATTACGGCGTGACGCTGGCCGGCGGCAGCTACACCGAGAACGCGCACTTCGCGTTCATGTTCGGCAAGCAGCAGGGCGGCGACTGGTTCGACAGCAGCGGCAAGCCGACGTACACCGGTGACGCGCAGGTCAAGGCCGTGCAGCAGTACCTGGACCTGTTGGGCAAGGACAAGGTCGCGACGCCGTCGTCGGCGGAGCACGCCACCACGACGGACGCGATCGGCGACTTCACGTCCGGCAAGGCCGCGATGCTGATGGGGCAGAACAACACCGCCGCGGGCATCGAGGCGCAGGGCATGAAGGACTACGGCGTGGCGCCGATCCCGATGCTGTCGCCGCTGCCGACCGGCGGCCAGGCGATCAACTCGCACGTCGCCGGCATCAACATCGCCGCGTTCAAGGACAAGAACGAGACCGGCGCGCTGAAGCTGATCAAGTTCCTGACCAGCAAGGACGAGCAGGTCACCCTGAACAAGAAGTACGGTGGTCTGCCGGTGACGGCGGCCGCGTCGACCGACCCGACGTTCCAGACCCCGCAGAACAAGGTCTTCGTCGACGTCCTCGCCAAGACCGCCGCGCCGATGCCGATGATCACGAACGAGAGCCAGTTCGAGACCACGGTCGGCAACGCGATGAAGGACCTGGCGGCGCAGGCCGCGACGGGCAAGAAGCTCACCGCGGCCGACGTGAAGAAGGCGTTGGCAGCCGCCCAGCAGAAGATGCAGAGCGGCGGAAACTGACGGCGGGGCAACGAAACCCATGACGGCAACCGAACCGGCCGTCCGCAGCGGGCGGCGCGCCACCGGGTCCACCAAGGACTCCGGACCCCGGCGCGTCGCCCGGTCGCGGGCCCTGCCGTACCTGCTGCTCGCACCGGCGATCCTGTTCGAGTTGCTGGTGCACGTGATCCCGATGCTCACCGGCATCGGCATCAGTTTCCTCAAGCTGAACCAGTTCTACCTGCGGCACTGGCTGGACGCGCCGTTCGCGGGCCTCGCCAACTACCGGTACGCGGTGGACTTCCACGGCAGCATCGGCGTCTCGCTGTTGAAGTCGTTCGGCGTGACGATCGCGTTCACGGTGATCGTGGTCGCGGTGTCCTGGTTCCTCGGCATGTTCGGCGCGACGCTGCTGCAACGCGGCTTCCGCGGCCGGGCGATCCTGCGCACCCTGTTCCTCGTGCCGTACGCCCTGCCGGTGTACGCGGCGGTCATCATCTGGAAGTTCATGCTGTCCCGCGACAACGGGATGGTGAACCACCTGCTGGCGCAGCTGCACATCACCGACGGGACCACGTTCTGGCTCCTGGGCAACAACGCGTTCGTGTCGATCGTGGTGGTGGCGGTGTGGCGGCTGTGGCCGTTCGCGCTGCTGACGTTGATGGCCGGGATGCAGTCACTGCCCGGCGACGTCTACGAGGCGGCGGCGGTCGACGGCGCCGGCATGTGGCAGCAGTTCCGCAAGCTGACCATGCCGATGCTGCGTGGCGTGAACCAGGTGCTGGTCCTGGTGCTGTTCCTGTGGACGTTCAACGACTTCAACGTGCCGTACACGTTGTTCTCCGAGTCGGTGCCGCCGTCGGCGGACCTGATCTCGATCCACGTGTACCAGTCGTCGTTCCTCACCTGGAACTTCGGCCTCGGCTCGGCGATGAGCGTGCTGCTGCTGCTGTTCCTGATGGTGGTCACCGGCCTGTACCTGCTGGTGACGTCGCGGAGGAGGGGGAGCCGTGCGTGAGTCCCGCTCGTTCAAGGTGGTCCGGGTCGTCGGGCTGACGTTCCTGACCCTGTTCACGCTCGTCCCGCTGTACGTGATGCTCACGTCGGCGCTGAAGCCGTTGGGCGACGTGCAGGGCGCGTTCCACTGGATCCCGACCACGGTCACGATCCGGCCGTTCATCGACATGTGGTCGACGATCCCGCTCGCCATGTACTTCGCGAACAGCGCCATCGTCTCGGTGTGCGCGACGGTGCTGTCGGTGGCGATCGCCATCTTCGCGTCGTACGCGATCAGCCGGTACCGCTTCCCGGGCCGGCAGGCGTTCCGGATGACGGTGCTGTCCACGCAGATGTTCCCGGGCATCCTGTTCCTGCTGCCGCTGTTCCTCATCTACGTCAACATCGGCCAGGCGACGGGGTTCGCGCTGAACGGGTCGCGCACCGGCCTGGTCATCACGTACCTGACGTTCTCGCTGCCGTTCTCGATCTGGATGCTCGTCGGCTACTTCGAGACGATCCCGCAGGGGCTGGACGAGGCGGCGAAGGTGGACGGCGCGGGGCCGCTGCGCACGCTGCTGTCGATCATCGTACCGGCGGCGAAGCCGGGCATTGTGGCGGTCGGCATCTACTCGTTCATGACGGCCTGGGGTGAGACGCTCTTCGCCTCGGTGATGACCAACGACTCGTCCAAGACGCTCGCGGTCGGCCTCCGCGAGTACTCCACCCAGATCGACGTCTACTGGAACCAGGTGATGGCCGCGTCGCTCGTGGTCAGCATCCCGGTCGTGGTCGGTTTCCTGCTCCTGCAACGCTTCCTGGTCCAGGGCCTCACGGCCGGAGCCGTGAAGTAGCTTCCTCGCACAACCGAAAGGAACAACCCCTGATGCGGCGTAACTCGGCGATGGTGACTGTCGACGGGCGGGCGGTCGCCTGGCTCGGCGCGAACTTCTGGTCCCGTACCGGCGGTCCGCTGATGTGGCGCAACTACGACCCCGCGGTGGTACGGGACGAGTTGCGGGTGCTGTCCGAGCACGGGCTGCGCCAGACCCGGTCGTTCTTCTACTGGCCGGACTTCCACCCGGAGCCGGACACCGTCGACGAGGAGAAGGTCGAGCTGTTCCGCGACTTCCTCGACGCGCACACCGAGTACGGCATGACGTCGATCCCGACGTTCATCGTCGGCCACATGTCCGGTGAGAACTGGGATCCGGCGTGGCGCGGCGGGTTGCAGCGCGACCTGTACGCGGACGTCTGGCTGGTGACCCGGCAGGCGTGGTTCGTCGAGCAGATGGTGTCGCGGCTGCACGAGCACCCGGCCGTGACCGGCTGGCTGATCAGCAACGAGATGCCGATCTACGGCCGGCGCCGCGGCCACGGTGTCGCGCCGCGGTCGGACGTGACGAGCTGGGCGACCCTCATGGTCCAGGCGGTACGCGCGGGCGGCGGCACCCAGCCGGTGTCGCTCGGCGACGGCGCCTGGGGCATCGAGGTCACCGGCGACGACAACGGCTTCTCGGTACGGGAGACCGGCAAGCTCGTCGACTTCGTCGGCCCGCACGTGTACCGGATGGAGTCCGACCAGGTCCGCCAGCACCTGAACGCCGCGTTCCTGTGCGAGATGGCCGCGGTGGCGGACAAGCCGGTGGTGCTGGAGGAGTTCGGGCTGTCGACCGACTTCGTCTCCGAGCCGAACCAGGGGCACTACTACCGGCAGAGCCTGCACAACTCGCTGCTGGCCGGCGCGACGGGCTGGATCGCCTGGAACAACACCGACTACGACCACCTGAACACGCAGGACCCGTACCGGCACCACCCGTTCGAGATGCACTTCGGCATCACGACGAACACCGGTGAGCCGAAGGCGCCGCTGCGCGAGCTGGACGCGTTCGCGCAGGTTCTGTCCACTGTGGACTTCACGAACACCCGACGGGCGGACACCGACGCGGCGCTGGTCGTCACGTCGTACCTGGAGCGCGACTACCCGATCTCGACGGCGCCGGACCGCAGCCTGGTGTTCCACAGCCTGCGCCAGGGGTACGTGGCGGCCCGGGAGGCGAGCCTGCCGGTCGGCTTCACCCGCGAAGAGGACGGCATCGTCACCGACGCGAAGCTCTACCTGCTGCCGTCGACGCGGCAGATCCTCGCCCCGACCTGGTTGCAGCTGCACGACCTCGCCGAGTCCGGCGCGGTGGTCTACCTGTCGTACTGCTCGGGCGAGCACGCGTTCCACCGCGGGCCGTGGTTCCAGAAGCTGGACGAGATGTTCGGCGTCGAGCACCAGCTCGCGTACGGGCTGACGAACCCGATCGACGACGACGTGGTGGAGCTGACGTTCGCCGAGGACTTCGGGTCGATCGCGGCCGGCGAGGTGCTGCGCTTCACGGTGGCGGGCAACGAGAACAGCCGGGCGTACCTGCCGGTCGTGGCGCGCGGCGCGAAGGTCGTGGCGACCGACCAGCACGGCAACCCGGCGCTGCTGCGCAACGCGGTCGGGTCGGGCGAGACGATCCTCTGCACGTACCCGCTGGAGCACATGGCGGCGGTCAGCGCGCGGGTGAACCCCGAGCAGACGTACCGGATCTACGACGCGCTGGCGGCCGTGGCGGGCGTCGAGCGTGCGGTGACCGTGGACGACCCGCGGGTCTTCACCGACACGCTGGTGCACGCCGACGGCCGGCGCTTCGTCTGGTTCGTCAGCCAGCACGACGGCGAGGCCACGGTGACCCCGACGGTCACCGGTACGCTGCGCCCGCTCGGCGGCGGCGACGCGGTGACCGCGGTGACGCTGCCGGCGTACGGTGTCGGTGTCTTCGAGCTGGAGGTGTGAGATGTCCACATCGGACCTGCCGAACTTCCCGGACGGATTCCTCTGGGGCACCGCGACCGCGTCGTACCAGATCGAGGGGGCGGTCGACGCCGACGGGCGCGGACCGTCCATCTGGGACACGTTCAGCCACACCCCCGGCGCGGTGGCCGGCGATGACAACGGCGACGTCGCGTGCGACCACTACCACCGGTACCGCGAGGACGTCGCGCTGATGAAGGAGCTGGGCGTCGGGGCGTACCGGTTCTCGATCGCGTGGCCGCGCATCCAGCCGCACGGCAAGGGTCCGGTCAACCAGGCCGGTCTCGACTTCTACCAGCGGCTGGTGGACGAGCTGCTCGCCGCCGGCATCACCCCGATGGCCACGCTCTACCACTGGGACCTGCCCCAGCCGCTGGAGGACGCCGGCGGTTGGCGGGTGCGTGACACCGCCGAGCGCTTCGCCGAGTACGCGGCGGTGACGCACGCCGCGCTCGGCGACCGGGTGCCGCACTGGATCACGCTGAACGAGCCGTTCTGCTCCGCCTTCATCGGGTACGCCGAGGGCCGGCACGCGCCCGGCGCGCGCGAGGGGCACGGCGCGCTGGCCGCCGCGCACCACCTGCTGCTGGGGCACGGCCTCGCGGTGTCGGCGATGCGGGCGCAGCGGCATGGCGACGAGCGGTTCGGCATCACGCTGAACATGAACCACGTGACGCCCGCGACCGACGACCCGGCCGACGTGGCCGCGGCGGAGCGGGCCGAGCTGCTGTCCAACCGGGTGTTCTCCGATCCCGTCCTGGCCGGGGCGTACCCGGCGATCGAGCGCGAGGTGTGGGGCGAGATCAGTGACTTCTCGTTCCGGCGCGACGGGGACCTCGCCGCGATCGCGCAGCCGCTGGACTTCCTCGGTGTCAACAACTACTTCCCCGAGTACGCCAAGGCCGCGCCGTCGCAGGAGCAGGACCCGGCGCGGCGGGTGGCGACGGACATCGGGGTGGTGGACAACCCGCCGGCTTCGCTGGCGCGTACCGCGATGCCGTGGCCGGTGGAGCCGGACGCGTTGCGGCGGCTGCTGGTCTGGCTGCGCGAGGAGTACCCGTCGCTGCCGCCGGTCTACATCACGGAGAACGGCAGCTCCTACCCGGACTCCGTTGTGGACGGTGCGGTCGACGACCCGGACCGGATCGCCTACCTGGACGGGCATCTGCGCGCCGTACGGGCCGCGATCGACGAGGGTGTCGACGTCCGCGGCTACTTCTGCTGGTCGCTGATGGACAACTTCGAGTGGGGCTACGGGTACGCCAAGCGCTTCGGCCTGGTGTACGTGGACTACGAGACGCAGCAACGGATCCCGAAGTCCAGCTTCCGTTGGTACCAGGCGCTGCTGGCGCGCTGACCCGACCCGCGGCGGGGCCCGGCGTCGTGCCGCCCCGCCGCGTCAGTCGGTACGGAAGGTGTTGCGGTGCACCAGGTCCAGCGCCGTCAGCACCGCGCCGGCGACGACCGGTGAGTCGGTGACGGTGCCGGCGCGTACCTCGGTCGGCAGCGGTACGGCCGCGGCCAGGCGTGCGGCGACCCGTTCGGCGAGCGCGTCGCCGCCGGCGTGCCCGACCTCGCCGGCGAGTACCACGAAGCCCGGGTCGAGGACGGCGCAGAGCCCGACGACGCCGACGGTGACGCGTTCGGCGAGCGCGTCGAGGAAGCCGGGGTGCCCGGCGGCAGCGCGTACGGCGGGGCCGAGCAGGTCGCCGGTCGCGCCGTGGGAGGCGGCGAGCGCCAGCACGGCCGGGCCGCCGACCAACCCCTGGAGGTTCCCGACAGGGTTCGAATCGGTTGCGGCGTAGGGGATGTAGCCGATCTCGCCGGCACCGCCGGAGGCCCCGCGCAGCGGTTTCCCGGCGAGGACGACGGCGACGCCGAGCCCGGTGCCGACTGAGAGCAGTACGAACGTGTCCCGGCCACGCGCGGCGCCGAGCCGGTGTTCGGCCAGCCCGGCCAGGTTGACCTCGTTGTCCACCACCACCGGTACGGACAGGTGCGCGCGCAGGCCCGGCAGCAGGTTGTGGTGCCAGGTCGGCAGGGCCGCCACGTACGACACGTCGCCGGTGGCGGGGTCGACGAGCCCGGGCGTACCGACGACGACCGCGGCGGGGGAGGACGTGCCGCCGGCGGCGTCGAGCGCGGCGAGCACCTGCGTGTCGGGCGTGGCGTCGGGGTCGAGCGGCAGCTCGGCCCGGCCGACGACGCGGCCGGTCACGTCGGCGCGGACGGCGATGACCTTCTCGGCGCGTACCTCGACGCCCGCCACGTGCGCGCGGTCGGCGACGACGCCGTACACCGAGGCGTTGGGGCCGCGGCGGTCGGCGCCGGCCTCCCCGACGACGGCGATGAGCCCGTCGGCGGTCAGCCGGTCGATCAGCTCGGCCACGGTGGGGCGGGACAGGCCGGTCAGCTCGCGGAGCTGGGCACGGGTCAGCGGCCCCCGGTCGAGCAGCAGCTCGTACGCGGCGCGGTCGTTGATGAGCCGCGCGGTCCGCGGCGTCGCCGGCCGCGCCGTTCCGCCCGGCCGTACCGCGGTGCCGGGGGCCGGCCGGGTCGTTCCGGCGGATTCGGAGTGATCCGAGGTGCCCGGACCTCTTTCCATCAGGAACCCTCCCTGTTAATTTCTGACCCTAGCAGCTGTCTCATCCAACTCCCGCGGCTCGCGGGCGTACCGGCGGGAGGGAGCGGATGAACAAGCGACTCGTCGCGCTCGGCGCCCTGTTCACCCTCGACGGGGTGATGATGGCGTCCTGGGCGGTCCGGGTACCGCAGGTGAAGGAGCACGTCGGAGCCTCCGCTACCGCGCTCGGCCTGGCGCTGCTGTGCTCGACGCTCGGCGCGCTCGTGGCCATGCCGCTCGCCGGCCGGCTCTGCCACCGGTACGGCAGCCACCGCGTCACCGTCGTCGGCTCCGTGCTGCTGAGCCTGGTCGTGGTCGTACCGACGCTCGCCGGGTCGGTCGTCGGGCTCGCCGCCGCGCTGCTGCTGTTCGGCGTCGGGTACGGCGTGAACAACGTCGGGCTGAACTCGTCGGCCTCCGACGTGGAGGTCGCCACCGGCCGGGCCGTGATGTCCACGCTGCACGGACTGTGGAGCGTCGGGCTGCTCGGCGGCGCGCTCGTCGGCGGCCTCGTCGCCGACCACCTGCGACCCACCCCGCACCTCGCCCTGGTCGCGGCCGCCGGCCTCGTCGTCGTCGCGGTGTGCGCGGCGCCCGTGTGGGCCGGCGTCACCGGTACCGCCGCCGCCGGCGTACCCGGCAGCGCGTCCCGGCCGGTGCGTGCGGTGTTGCCGGCGCTCGTCGGCTTCGGCGTGATCGCGCTGTGCTGCGCGTACGGCGAGGGGTCGATGGCCGACTGGGGTGCCCTGCACCTGGCCGACGACCTCGACACCGGCGCCTCCACCGCGGCGTACGGCTTCGCCGCGTACTCGATCGCCGTGGCCGCCGGGCGCTTCGCCGGCGACGCGCTCGTCGCCCGGCTCGGGCGTACCGCGGTGCTGTCCGGCGGGGCGGCGCTCGCCACCGGCGGGATGCTGCTCGCCGCCTGGCCGACCGCGGTCCCCGTCGTCTTCTGCGGGTACGTCGTCTTCGGGCTCGGCATCGCGAACGTCTTCCCCATCGCGATCGCGCGGGCCGGCGCGCTCGCCGGACCCCGGGGCGTCGCCACCGCCTCGACCGTCGGGTACGCCGGGCAGCTCGGCGGCCCGCCGCTGATCGGGTTCCTCGCCGACGCCGCCGGGATGCCCACCGCCCTGACCACCTCGGCGGTGCTCGCCGCGGTCGCCGCCGGGCTCGGCGTCGCGCTGCGTACCGCCACGCCGAGACCCGCCGCCGCCCCGGGACCCGACCGACCCGACTCAGCATCCGACCGACCCACCCCGGCAGCCGACCGACCTGGCGCGGCAGCCGACCGAGCCGCCCCGGGATCCGACCGGCCGGGCGGGACGCCCGACGCTCGCCGCCCGACCGCCGCACGACCAGAGGGAGAACACGCATGACCGACCGGTACGACACCCTGATTCCGCGCCCCGTGCGGGCGCGCCGGCTGCCCGGCAGCGTGACGCTGACCGCCGACACCCGCCTGACCGGACCCGACGAGGCCACCGACCTCGTTCGCGAGCTGCTCGCGCCGCTCCGACTTCCGTTGCACACCAACGGAACCGGCACCGAGATCACGGTGGCGCTGGACGGGCCGGCCGACGAGCCGGAAGGCTACCGGCTGCGTGTCGACGAGACCGGTGTCCACATCGGAGCGTCCACACCGGACGGTGTCCGGCACGCCGTACGCGCGCTGCGCCAGCTGCTGCCCGACGGCGCGTGGCGCGCCGCGTCGCCCGCGGGTACACAGTGGACGGTCGACTGTGGCGAGATCGCCGACGCGCCGGCGCTGCCGTGGCGCGGCGGCATGCTCGACGTGTCCCGGCACTTCCAGCCGAAGCACGTCGTGCTGCGCTACGTCGACCTGCTCGCCATGCACGGGTTCAACCGGCTGCACCTGCACCTCACCGACGACCAGGGCTGGCGCATCGAGTCGCGGAAGTACCCGCGACTCACCGAGGTCGGCGCGCACCGACCGGGTACCCAGATCGGCCGGCAACGCGACGGCAGCCACGACCACACCCCGCACGGCGGGTACTACACGCTCGACGACCTCGCCGAGATCGGCGCGTACGCGGCGTCGCGCGGGGTCACCGTCGTCCCCGAGATCGACCTGCCGGGGCACGCGTCGGCACTGCTCGCCGCGTACCCGGAGCACGGGGTCGGCGAGCACACCGTGCACACCGGCTGGGGCATCTCCGCCGGCGTGGTACGCCCCGTGCCGGCCACGATCCGCTTCCTCGCCGAGATCCTGGACGAGCTGACCGAGGCGCTGCCCGTGCCGTACGTGCACCTCGGCGGTGACGAGTGCGTGCTGCGGGACTGGGTGACCGACCCGGAGATCTCCGCGTACCTGGCGGAGCTGGGCTACACCGAGCCCGTCGAGCTGCACGGGCACTTCCTGCGCGCGCTCGGCGAGCACCTGTCGGCCGCGGGCCGGCGGATGGTCGTCTGGGACGAGGGGTACGTGACCGGCGGTGTGCTCGCCGACTCGATGGTCACCGCCTGGCGCGGCTCGGGCGTCGGGCAGCGCGCCGCCGCCGCCGGGTACGACGTGGTCCGCTGCCCCGTCTACCCGACGTACTTCGACTACGACCAGTCCGACTCGCCGGACGAGCCGCTGTCGATCGGCGGACCCGCCACGCTCGGCGACGTCGCCGCGTTCGACCCGGTACCGGCGGACTGGACCGAGGCGGAGCGGGCGCACGTGATCGGCGTGCAATTCCAGGGCTGGTCGGAGTACATCCCGAACTCGCGGCACCTGGACTACATGGTCTGGCCGCGGGCCTGCGCGCTGGCCGACGTGGCGTGGACCGGCGCGCCGGCCGTCGACCTGGCCGACCGGCTCCCCGTACACCTGGGGCGGCTCGACGCGGCCGGTGTCGAGTACCGGCCGCTTTCCGGGCCGCGGCCGTGGCAGGCCGGCGGTACCGGCGACCGGCGGCGGGTGCCCGGCGCCGAGATGTCCCGGGTACGCGAGCATCTGGAGAAGGCGTCGGAGACCGCCGACGTCGAGGCCGAGACGACCTGACCCGCCGGCGGGTCGCGCGGTGCCGGGCCGGGTACCGCGTCCGCCGGGACGAGCCGGGCCCGGCACCCTTCGCGGGGTGCCGGGCCCGTGCCGCCGGAGTGTTCCGGCTCAGCCGTTGCTGCCGACCAGGGCCGCCAGCCAGCCGGACTGGTTCGTGTCGACGAGCTTCCCGCCGTGCACCACGGTCGGCGTGCCGTAGCTGCCGTCGGCCTGGTGCAGGGTCTTGTCGTCGGCGAGCTTCTTCGCCTGGGTGTCGGCGTTCTTCTTGTAGGTGCCGTCCTTCGACACCTTCGTGATGTGGTCGCCGTTCACGCCGAGCCGCTTGGCCAGGTCGATCATCTGGTCGTCGCTGTAGCCGGGGCCGCCCTCACTCGGCTGGTTGTGGAAGAGCGCCCAGTGGAACTGCGCGAACTTCCCGTCCTTCACCGTGCCGAACGCGATGTTCGCCGCGCGCTGGGAGTATCCGGGCGGCGTGGAGTTCTGGTTGAGGGTGTCGACGATCCGGTACGTGATCTGCAGCGAACCGTTGTTGAGGTCCTTCTGCATCTCCGCGCCGTTCTTCTGCTCCAGCTGCCCGCAGTACGGGCACATGAAGTCCTCGTAAATGTCGATCTTGGTCTTGGCGCTGTCCTTGCCCGCGACGATCGTGCTGCCGGAGATCGTGACCGGGTAGTTGGCCGTGACGTTCGCCGTCGGGATCGTCTTCGGCTTGTTCGTCTCGTACACCGCCCAGGAGACGGCGCCGATCACGATGATCAACACCGCGGCGCAGACCGAGGCGGTGATGATCACCCGGTTGCGGCGGGCCCGATCGGCGCGCGCGGCGGCGACCGCCTTGGCCGCCTTGGCCCGCTGCTTCGCCGAACCGCCGCCCGCGTTCGGCCGCTTCCCGGCGTTGCCGGGGCCCTTGCCGCCGGCGCCGGCGGGCCGCGCGCTGCTCTTCGGTTTGCTCTTGCTCGCCATGTCGGGTTCTTCCTCCGGGTGTCCGTTGGCCGCTTCCGCCGCCTCCGCGTGGCCTCGCGCCGGGCGTCCGCGGTCGGCGATCGCCATCGGTGCTGACCTCCATGGTGACCGCCTGCTCACCGGTCGCCCACAGCGCCTCTGCTCCGACGTACGCGGCGCCGGTCACGGTTCCGGCCGGCCGCCGAGACGCCGGTCACGTCGGCCGTACGCTACCGCGCGCGCCTGTGCGTCGGGGTACCGCCACCTGGTGTCCGCCTGAGAGCTTCTGTCGGCGTCTGGGCAGATTGCGTCCCGCCGGCCGACGCTGTGGGGCAGGGCACCGGGCCACTGCGGCGAATCACCCGCGCGCGCCGGCCCGCCGACCGCACAATCGAGGCGGTGCCCACACCTCGCGTAAGGGGCCTCACGTGAGCGTTTCCACCCTGTACGTCGGTCGTGTCCCGGACGCGCCGGTCCGCGACTACACCCTGGACGGCGCGCTGCTCGCCAGGTTCGCGCTCTGCTGTCCGGTTTCCACCGACTCGCCCGGCATCACTGGCGGTGCCGAGGCCGACGAGGTGACCATCACCGTGCAGACGGCCGGGCCGCTCGCCGAGCACGTGCTGCGGCACCTGCGCCCCCGCGACCGCGTCCTCGTCGTCGGCGGCCTCGCCGAGAGCCGGCCCGACCCGACCCGGCGCGGCGCCACCGACCTGTACGTCCGCGCCACGCACGTCGGCCTCGACGTCACCACCGGCGGCTGGCACCGCGATCCCGTACCGGCCGGGCTCGACGAGCTCACCGTGCCGGCCGAACACCACCCCGAATACCACTGGTGACCGGCCCGCGGGACCGGCGATAACCCGTTGTCCCGGCGCGTGCCGCTGGCGGTACGGTGCGCACACGATGGACGGATCGCAACAGACGGACCGCGCGGCGGCGGTGGCATCCGCCCGCCTCGTCGTGGTCAAGGTGGGCTCCTCGTCGCTGACCACTCGCGCCGGCGGCCTCGACCCGGACCGGCTCGACGCCCTCGTCGACGCGCTCGCCGCGCGCCGCGCCGCGGGCAGCGACGTCATCCTCGTCTCGTCCGGCGCGATTGCCGCCGGCCTCGCGCCACTCGGTCTCGCCCGCCGACCGCGTGACCTCGCCACCCAGCAGGCCGCGGCCAGCGTCGGCCAGGTCGCCCTCATCCACCGGTACGCGACGTCCTTCGGCCGGCACGGCCAGCGGGTCGGCCAGGTGTTGCTCACCGTCGACGAGGTCGTCCGGCGCAGCCGCTACCGCAACGCCCTGCGTACCCTCGGCAAGCTGCTCGACCTGGGCGTGCTGCCCATCGTCAACGAGAACGACACGGTCGCCACCGAGGAGATCCGGTTCGGCGACAACGACCGGCTCGCCGCGCTCGTCGCCGCGCTGGTCCGGGCCGACCTGCTCGTCCTGCTCTCCGACGTGGACGCGCTCTACGACGGCGACCCCCGCCGGCCCGGCGCCCGCCGCATCGAGCTGGTACGCGACGCGGCCGACCTGGCCGGCGTCGACGCCGGGACGGCCGGCAGCTCCGGCGTGGGCACCGGGGGCATGGCGACGAAGGTGGAGGCGGCGCGGATCGCCTCCGGCTCGGGCGTACCGGTGGTGCTGACGGCGGCGCCGAAGGCCGCCGAGGCGCTGTCCGGCACGTCCGTCGGGACGTACTTCCACGCGGCGCCGCGGCGGACCCGGCAGCGGCTGTTCTGGCTCGCGTACGCGACGGCGCCGCACGGCCGCCTGCACCTCGACGCCGGCGCGGTACGTGCCGTCGTGGAGCGGCGGCTGTCGCTGCTGCCGGCCGGCGTACACGGGGTGGAGGGGACGTTCGCCGCGGGCGACCCCGTCGACCTGGTCGACGAGGCGGGCCGTTCCGTCGCCCGGGGCCTGGTCAACTACGACGCCGCCGAGCTGCCGCGGCTGCTCGGCCGCACCACGCACGACCTCGCCGCCGAGTTCGGCGCCGAGTACGAGCGGGAGCTGATCCACCGGGACGACCTCGTCATCCTCGGCCGCTAGCGCCGCCCCGCCCTGCACGCCGGTGCGCAGAGCCGCTCTGCACGCCGGTGTGCAGAGCAAAGGCCGGCGAAACAGGTCCCGGCACAACGCCGGTCACAGCAGGTGGAAGCCGGCCGGGCCGATCGTCGGCGCGGTCCGGAGGAAGCCGCGCAGCGCGGCGCCCGTCGGCTCCGCCAGCCCCGGGTACGCCGCGGCCAGCGCCGCCCGCCACGCCTCGTCATCCCCGTCCGCCGCGGCCTCCAGCGCGGGCAGCCGGCCCGGCACCGTCGCCAGGTGCGGCCAGCGGATCGCGAACGCGGCGAGCTTCGCCACGGCCGGCCCGTCCGGCGCCGGCGCACCACGCAGCCGCACCCGCTCGGCGAGGAACGTGGTGAACCTGAACAGGTTCACGTACCGCTTGAGCTCGCGCGGGTTGCCGGTGCCGAGCGACGGCAGCGCTGCCAGGATCGCGGCCTTCGCGTCCCGGTCGGAGTAGCGCTCCGCGAACACCTGCTCCGCCGCCGCCAGCGTCTCCGGCGCCAGCGGCTCCCCGCGTCCGAGTACGAGACGCTGCGCCCCGAGGGACGCGGCCCGCAGCGTCTCGGCGTCGGTCGGCCGGCCGCGTCGGATCGCCGCCGCGATCTCCGCCACCTGCTGCCGGTACTCCTGGCGCGCCACCCGTGCCCCGGGCACGGTCGTCACGGTCGGGATCCGGGTCGGCAGCACGACGCTGCCCAGCACGGTCGGCTTCGACACGTCGACCGTCTCGCCGGTCGTGACCTGCCGGTCCGGCGGGAGCGGTCGCGGCGGCGGCTCCTCGCCGAGCAGGTGATCGACGTACGCGGTGAGGTCGGTCGCCGGGTCCGGCTCCGGCAGCCGCAGCGACAGTTGGACGATCTTGGCGAGGAACCGCCAGCCCAGCCCGTGCGGATCGTCCGCCGTCGCCGCCCGCAGGTCCGGGTACGCCGCCTCCACGTGCGCGACGACCGCCGCCGGCTCCATCGCCAGCAGGAACACGCAGTTGCGGAACTCGCCCGCGAGGAACAGGTTGATCGCCTCGATGACCTGCGCGACGGTACCGGGGGAGCAGCGGTCCAGGTCGTCGACGAAGACCACCAGCGGGCGCTCCGGCGTCGCCACCATGTCGAGCACCCGGCGCATGTCGGTCTGCACCAGGTGCAGGAAACCGAGCCGCCCCGCGTACCCCGGCTCGGGCGTCGGCGTGTCCGGACCCGGCCGGCCGCCCGGCACCAGCGACGGCTGCGCCAGCAGCGTGCCGAAACTCTCCGCCGCCGGCCTGGTACGCGACCACCACCAGCGCGCCGCGCCGCCCAACGCCGCCGTACCCACCCCGCCGATGCCCAGCCAGCCGGCGGCGTCGTGCACCAGCGGGGACCACACCGGCTTCAGCCACGTCGTACCGACCAGCAACGCCGCCACCGCGGCCAGCCCCACCAGCCACCACAGCAGCATCGGCAGCACCCGGCCGACGACCACCCGGTGCCAGTTGCGGCGTACCGACTCCCGATCGACCCGGGACATGTTGAGCCGCAACCAGAACCGCTCCCTGTCGCCCCGCGGCAGGCGCTCCGTGACCTGACTGATGATCGCGTACGCCAGGCCGGCCCAGACCTGGTCGCCGTTCTGGTACAGCCACGGGTTGAACCAGACCGTGGGCCGCCAGTCGGACTCGGCGATGTCGTCGCCGCCGACCACGGTTGCCGCCGGCGCCGCCGGCTCGGGCGGCCTGCGCACCGCCCGCACCACCTCGGCGTTCGTCACCGTCGACCCGCGGCCGTCGGTCAACCGCAGCGGCAGCGCCTCGTCCGTACCCGCGCCCGGGTCCAGCTCGTCGCGCACCATCCGCATCAGCGACGTCTTCCCCGTACCCCAGGCGCCGTGCACCCCGATCGTCAGTGGCGGGCTGGTGTCCGCGTGCCGCAGGAACGCCACCAGCGCGTCGACGTACCGCCGGCGGGAGAGCCGGTCGTCGACCGTCGCGGTGTCCGCCGCCAACCGCGGCACCACATGCCACCCGGCCGGCTGATCCGCCGCGTCGGTGGAATCGGCTGGTGCGTCAGGGTTCTCGGCGCTGTCCGGCCCGCCCTTCGGCTGCTCGGCGGCGACCCGCGACGCCGGTGCGGCCCGCTGCTGCGGCGCCACCGGTGGCGTCGTGGGTCCCTCGGCCGGCCGCGCCGCCCCGACGACCGGCCCGACGGCCGACTCGGCCGGGATCATGCGCGGAAGCCCGGAGAACGGGATGAGCCCGACGAGCCGGCCGGCGTCGTCGACGACCGAACCCAGCGGGTCCGACGGCACCGGTCCCCGGGCCATGACCAGCTCCACCGTCCCGTCCGCACCCTCCAGACCCACCTCGGCCTCGGCCCAGTCGCCGGGGTCCGTGCGTGATCCGGCCGCCCACACGACGTCGCCCCGGCGTGCGTGCCCAACCCGCGCCGGCTCGTGACCGGCGTCGGCGGGCAGCGACAGCACCCAGGTCGACCGGGGCGTGAGCGTCTCCGCCAGCTGGACCTGCACCGCGACCGGCGGATGCGTACCGAACCGCAGCAGCAGCTCCGCCCGGGGCGTGGGCTTGGCGCCCAGCAGCGCCTCGGTCAGGACGTGCCCGATCGTCAGGACGTGCCGGGAGTCGACGAGAACGCCCTCGCCGGCGACCTGCCGGTCCGGCCGGAGGATGGACACCCGCCACGCCGGTACCCCGGACGCGGGGCCGACGCCCGACGGGTCGGCACCGGTCTGGTTCGAACTGGACATCGGCGCACCTCCGCGTTGGTACCGGACAGTCGGGACCGTATCGGAGCGGCGCACGCCGGTGGCTAGGCTTGGTGGCATGTCCGACGAAGCTGCCGTACGTCAGAGCGCCGCGCGTTCGCGTGAGGCCGCGGCCGTGCTGGCCGTGGTGTCTCGGGCGGGGAAGGATGCTGCGCTCGTGGCGATGGCCGATGCGCTGGTCGCGCGGTCCGCGGAGATCCTGGCCGCGAACGTGTCCGATGTGGACGCCGCGCGGGCGGGCGGCACGGGT
>DASXWQ010000076.1:0-16266 GCA_036503555.1 Actinocatenispora sp. | reverse complement strand
AGCGCCGGCCGCGCCGCCCGGCTCACCACGGCCAGGGCCAGCCGCGCCGCCCGACACCGCACCCAGAGCCAGCCGCCCCGCCCGGCTCGCCGCACGCAGCGCCGGCCGCGCCGCCCGGCTCACCACGGCCAGGGCCAGCCGCGCCGCCCGACACCGCACCCAGCATCAGCCGTGCCGCCAGACTCACCGCGTCGAGTGCGAGCCGGCCCACCCGCTGAACCCGACGTCCTCGGACCGGACCGGGCGTCCGATCTGACCACGCCAGCGGGCTGACGAGAATCGCCGACGCGCGGTGTGTTGCCGAAAGTGATCTGCGGGCTCGCGGCATCGGCCGAGGTGAATGAATCCGCGGGCGCGGGCCCGACTGCCGATGATCGTCACCGGATGGTGAATCCGTTGTCACGCCGCGTTTTCCGGCGCCCCATTCGTCTTGATCAACATCGACGGTCACGTATCCGGACGACCGGTCGGGTCCGTCCGTAATGCCAATCGTATTAACACAGTGGCCTGGCCCACAGTGCTGACCGGGCCACTCATGTGAGGATGAGCACGTCGAGCCCGCTAAAGTACGCGGGTCCCACTGGCCCGACCGTCCGGTCGGACCGGATCTGAAGAAGCGGCACAGGAGGACGGATGGACACCACTCTCGCCAAGGGCGGCGAGACCTTGTCCCTGACTGACGTACCCCTGACCGGCTCGAACCTCGTGTACGTGGTCATCGCGGCGGTCATCGCACTCGTCGCACTGGGGTTCGCGGCCGGACTGGTCAAGTTGGTACTCGCCACGGACCGCGGCACCACCAAGATGCAGGAGATCGCCGAGGCGGTGCAGGAGGGCGCGTCGGCGTACCTGACCCGACAGTTCCGCACGCTCGGCATCTTCGTCGTGGTCGCCCTGCTTCTTTTGCTGGCCCTGCCGGTCAGCGAGGGTGGCTGGGGGGTACGCATCGGCCGGTCCGCCTTCTTCGTGGTCGGGGCCCTGTTCAGCGCGTTCATCGGCTGGGCCGGCATGTCCCTGGCCACCCGTGCGAACCTGCGGGTCGCCGCCGCGGCGCGTACCACCCGGGAAGGCGCGATGAAGATCGCGTTCCGGACCGGTGGCGTCGTCGGGTTCATGACGGTCGGCCTGGGCCTGCTCGGCGCCGGCGTCGTCGTCATCATCTACAAGAGTTCCGCCCCGACGGTCCTGGAGGGCTTCGGTTTCGGTGCGGCGTTGCTGGCCATGTTCATGCGGGTCGGCGGCGGCATCTTCACCAAGGCCGCGGACGTCGGCGCGGACCTCGTCGGCAAGGTCGAGCAGGGCATCCCCGAGGACGATCCGCGCAACGCGGCGACCATCGCCGACAACGTGGGCGACAACGTCGGTGACTGCGCCGGCATGGCGGCCGACCTGTTCGAGTCGTACGCCGTGATGTTGGTGGCGGCGCTGATCCTGGGCCGGACCGCGTTCGGCACCGAGGGTCTGGTGTTCCCGCTGATCGTGCCGGCCATCGGTGTGGTCACGGCGATCATCGGCGTGTTCATCACCCGGCTGCGGAAGAGCGACAAGTCCGGGATGGCCGCGATCAACCGGGCCTTCTTCGCCTCGGCGGGCATCTCCGCGGTGCTGTGTGTGGTCGCCGCGCTGGTCTACCTGCCGGGCACGTTCCGCGAGCTGCACGGCGTCGGGTCCGAGATCGCCGCGAACACGCACAACCCGCGGGTCATCGCGATCGTCGCGGTGCTCATCGGCATCGTGCTGGCGGCCCTGATCCAGCTGCTCACCGGGTACTTCACGGAGACCAGCCGGCGTCCGGTGCGGGACGTGGCGAAGACGTCGCTGACCGGTCCGGCGACCGTCGTACTGTCCGGCGTGAGCCTCGGCTTCGAGTCGGCGGTGTACTCGGCGATCCTGATCGCCGCCGCGGTCTACGGGGCGTTCCTGCTCGGTGGCGGCAGCATCATCCTGTCGCTGTTCGCGGTGGCGCTGGCCGGCACCGGGCTGCTGACCACGGTCGGCGTCATCGTCGCGATGGACACGTTCGGCCCGATCTCCGACAACGCGCAGGGCATCGCCGAGATGTCCGGCGACGTCGAGGGCGAGGGCGCGCAGATCCTGACCGAGCTGGACGCCGTCGGCAACACGACGAAGGCGATCACCAAGGGCATCGCCATCGCCACCGCGGTACTCGCGGCGACGGCGCTGTTCGGCTCCTTCACCGACACGGTCGGGTCGGCCGCGGTGAAGGCCGGCAAGGGCGGCATCAGCGCGCTCAACCTCCAGCAGTACGTCGGGATCCTGAACGTGGCGAACCCGGCGAACCTGGTTGGCCTGATCATTGGCGCCGCGGTGGTGTTCCTGTTCAGCATGCTCGCGATCAACGCGGTGGCCCGGTCCGCCGGCGCCGTGGTGTTCGAGGTACGCCGGCAGTTCCGGGAGTTCCCCGGGATCATGGACGGCACGCAGCGCCCGGAGTACGGCAAGGTCGTGGACATCTGCACGCGGGACGCGCAGCGTGAGCTGATCACGCCGGGCATCCTGGCGATCTTCGCGCCGATCGTGGTCGGGTTCGGGCTGGGTGTCGGCGCGCTCGGGTCGTACCTGGCGGGCGCGATCGCGACGGGCATCCTGATGGCGATCTTCCTGGCCAACTCGGGCGGTGCCTGGGACAACGCCAAGAAGCTCGTCGAGGACGGGGTGTACGGCGGCAAGGGTTCGGAGGCGCACGCCGCGACGGTCATCGGTGACACGATCGGTGACCCGTTCAAGGACACCGCCGGCCCGGCGATCAACCCGCTGATCAAGGTGATGAACCTGGTCTCGCTGCTGATCGCGCCGGCGGTGGTGATGTTCTCCATCGGCTCGGACGCGAACACCGGCGTACGCGTCGCGATCGCCCTGGTCGCCTTGGCGATCATCGTCGCCGCGCTGGTCGTGGCGAAGCGCCGCCCCATCGCCGTCGGTGAGACGAACGGCGACGCCGCCTCGAAGGAGCCGGCGAAGGCATCTGCCTGACCCGCTGGGCTGCACGGGCCCCCATGGACCGGTTACCGTTCCGGTCCATGGGGGCTCTCGTCCGTTTCGGCACAGGACGGCCGGCGCTCGTCGCGGTCACCGTGCTCGCGGCGGCGCTGGCCGGCTGCGGCTCGTCCGGCGTACCGGCGAAGACGTGGGCGAAGCACGTCTGCCAGGCGCTGCGGCCGTGGAGCGCGACGATCAGCGACCTGACCGGGCGTACCCAGCGGGAGATGCAGCAGGTCACGACGCCGGACGCGGCGAAGGTCAGCATCGTCGACCTGCTCGACGCCGAGGCCAAGGCGAGCGACAAGGCGCGCGACAGGTTGCTCGCCGCCGGGACGCCGGACGTCGACGACGGGAAGAAGATCGCGGGTGAGTTCTCGGCGGCGCTCGGCTCCGCCGGCGACGCGTACGCCACCGCCCGGGACTCGATCCGCAAGCTCCCCACCACCGACGCGAACGCGTTCTACCGGGGCGTCACCGCCGCGATCGACAAGCTCAACAAGCAGTACGACGCGGGTGCGCTCGACACCAGCAAGGTCCGCTCCGCCGACCTGCAGCAGGCGTTCGACGAGGTACCCGAATGCCGGTGAGCCGTCCCCGCCAGCCCGCCGCCGACACCGACCCGGCGGCGGCCCCCGCACGCGCCACCCGCAGATCCTCCCGCCCGGCCAAGCCCAAGTCCCGAACCCCCAAGCCCACCCCCGCCCCCGAGCCACCCGCCGCCGACGCCGAGCGACCCGTCACAGACGCCACACCGCGCACGGACGCCGAGCCGCTCGTGACGGATGCCGAGTCGCCCGTCGCGGGCGCCGAGTCGCCTGTGGCGGACGCCGAGCCGCCGGCCGCGGATCGCGAGCAGCCCGTGCCGGACACCGCGGACGCCGAGCCACCCGTCACGGATCCCGGGCACGGCGTGCCGGACCCGGTCGCCGCGGAGCCCGAGGCGGCCGGGGCGTTGTTCGCGCTACCGGCGGTGGAGACCGATCCGCCGGACCGGCCGGTACGGTCGCGGCGCCGGCGGGCCGCACCCGCGCAGGCATCCCTGTTCTCCGCGGTACTCGCCGATCCCCGCCCGACCGACGTCGCGGGGGTACTGGCGGGTGCCGGCCAGGTGGTCCGGATGGGCGGCACGGCGCGGGTGTCGGTGGTGGTCGCGGCGGAGTGGCGGGCGGGCGCGCTGCTCGCCGCGTTCGACGAGCGTGGGCTGTCGGGCAGCCGGGTGCCGACCGTCGACGACAACATCGGCGTACGCACCGCGTTCTGCGCGGCGCTCGCCCCGATCGCGGACGCCTGGCTGCACGGCACGGTGACCCGCCCGCCCGTGGACTTCCGCGCGGACGGGCTGGCGCTGCGGCTGTGGGCGCTGTCCGGTGGCCGCCGGGACAGCCTCGGGTATCTGCTGCCGTTGCCGGCGGCCGAGTCGGCGTGGCAGCCGCTGCGGCTGGCGTTGCGGGTGGCCGGTTTCGAGGCCGACCTGCTGTCGAGCGGCCCGGCCCTGCGCCTGGTGGGACGCGCGCAGCTCACCACGCTCACCGACGTACTCGGGCCGCCTCCGTCCGGCGCTCCCGCCGACGCCTGGCCCACCTGACGGGCCGTTCGGCGACGCTTCGGGATCCTGCGGTTACCCGGCGGGCGCTACCCTCGACTGCGTTGTTTGGCGTCCAGTGTCGGGAGACGGCGTGGCTGTCCGGCTCGACCATCCGGTGCTTCGGGTGCTGCGCGATCGACAGGCGCGCGGTGACCGGGCGGACGGATACAAGGTGGGTCTCGCGGTCCAGGGCGGCGGGATGCGTGGGGTGCTGTCCGGCGCCATGCTCACGGCGCTGGAGGACCTGGGGTTCGGGAGCGTCTTCGACGGCGTGTACGGGGCGTCGTCCGGCGCGCTCAACGCGGCGTACTTCCTGGCCGGCGACTCGTGGCGGAATCTCGCGGCGTACTACGACGACCTGACGAGCCCGGCGTTCCTGTCGCCGTGGCGGCTGCGGTCCGGCGCGATGGATCTCGACTGGGCGCTCGGCGAGGTGCTGGTGCGCCGCAAGCCGCTCGACTTCGGCGCCGTGCTCGCCTCGCCCACCCCGCTGTACGTGGCGATCACCCGCCTCGACCCGCCGCGTACGGAGTTGCGGCACGACTTCGCCGACGCCCACGAACTGGTGTGCGCGCTGCGGGCCAGCGCGTGGCTGCCGGTGGTGTCGCGGGGTACCTCGGACTGCGGCGGCCCGGCGGTGGACGGCGCGATGCTGACCGTGCATCCGTACCGGTTGGCCGTGCGCGACGGTTGCACACACGTGTTGTCGCTGAGCACCCGCCGCGCCGGCCCGTCCGCCGGGCCGTACGCGCCGGCCGAGCTGCTGGTGACCGCGGCGCTGGAGCGCCTCGCGCCGGGTGTCGGCGGACCGCGGCGCCGCGCCGTCCGGGAGTACCAGCGGGACCGGGAGATGCTGGTGGCGCAGGCGATCCGGCCGACCGGACCGCCGTACCTGCTGGACGTGGTGCCGCCGGTCGGTGTGCCGGCGTTCGAGCGGAGCCCGGCGCGGCTGATCGTGGCGGCGCGCCACGCGTACGAGCGGGCGTACCGGGTGGTGCACGGGCACGCGGGGACCGGGTTCGCGACGGTGCCGCGGTTCTTTCCGGTGGGGAAGCACGAAGGGAGATGCCGGGATGCCGAGACTGACCAGGGTCGACCTGACGGTGCTGCTGTCGAGACTTCCTGACTCGCCGCTCGCGCTGTCCGGCTGGGGCAACGCGCCGGTCCGGGCGTGGCGCGCGCTGCTGCGGTCGGTGCCGACGGACCGCCGTGCCTTCGCGGCGCGGTACGAGGCGAGCTGGGACGACACGCTCGCCGTGCTCGGTGCCTGGTGCGCCGAGCCGCACTCCCCGCGCCACCACCGGCTGTACGGGCGGCTGAGCGTGCTGCTGCTGACGATGCTGTCGCTGGACCACTCGCAGCGGTACCGGTCGCGCCGGGTGGGCTCGGCCGGGTCGGCGGCCGGGCACGACTGCGCCGTGCTGTGCCGGCCGCTGCTCGCCGCGCCGCACGTCCGCGCCGCCCTCATGGAGCTGTACGCGCCGGAGGGCGACCCGGACGCGGAGCGCGAGTGGGCCGGCATCGACCCGGCGACGCTGGAGTTCCACCGGCACGGCACGACGTCGTTCATCGTGACGGGCGCGAGCCGGGCGATCAGCCAGGGCGCGCGCCGCGAGTTCGCGCTGAAGTGCCTGCTTTTGCCGTACCTGGAGATCCCGACGATCGAGCGTGCCACCCGCGGGTACGTCGAGCGCTACCGCCGGGAGGAGACCGGCCTGAGGCACCTGGCCCGGCTGTGGGCGTCGGCGGAGAGCTGGGTGCTGATGGACTTCGTACCGGGGCGGACGCTGGCGGAGCGGCTGGCCGACGAGCCGTCGCCGCGGCACGGCCGCCGGCTCCGCCTCGACCTGCTGGACCGGTACGGCGGGGCGCTGTTCGTGGCGCTGTCCGAGCTGGACCGGGTCGGCCTGGTCCACCAGGACCTGTCGCCGTCGAACATCATCGTCGCGGAGGCCGAGGACGGCACGCTCACGATGACCCTGCTCGACCTGGGCATGAACTACCTGTACAGCCAGGCGCTGCCGGGCGAGGCCGGCCCCGACCAGCCGTACGTGGCGCCCGAGGTACGCGACGACGGGCCCGCCGCCGATCGCGCCGACCTCTACTCGCTGGGGCAGCTGCTGGTGCTGCTCGGCACCGGCGCGCCCGCGGTCGGTGGGATCGTGCCGGACGACTTCTACGCCGAGACGCCGCTGATGGCCCGCTTCCTGGAGGACCTGCTCGACGCGGCCCCGACGCGGCGGCTGCTGCTGTTCCGCCCCGCGCCGGACCGTCCGCTGTACGGGCAGCTCGGCCACTGGTTCGGCGAGGAGCTGCGCGCGCTCCGCGCGGCGTACGCGCAGCGGGTCCAGCCGGCGGGCGCGGACCTGCGGGGCAACCTGGTGGGGCTGTTCGCGCCGTTCTCCGGTGCGCCGGGCCGGCAGCGCCGCCTGCTGCGCGTACGGCGCCGGCAGGAGGCGTACGCGGCGGGCCGGCGGAACATGCGGCTGCGCTGGCTGCTGGGCTGGTCGCTGGTGTCGGCGGTGCTGTCGTACCTGGTGGGCCTGCTCGTCGTCACGTACGCGCTGCGTGAGCTGGGGCTGGATTTCGGCGGCCCGCTGCTGTCCGTCGCGCAGCGCGCCACCGGCGCCGGGCCGAACGAGATCCCGGGCCTGGACGCGCTGCGGGCGCCCGACTACCCGGCGCCCGACCCCGGGTACAACCTGTTGATGTTGGGGGTGGCGCTCAGCTTCGTGCTGGTCTGCGCGAAGTACTACCAGGGGCTGTTCGCGGGGTTGACGCCGCTGGTGACGGGGCGCCGGGCGGGCCGGTTGTCGGCGCTCGCGGTGGCGGCCGAGGTGGCGATGCGGATCACCGTGCTCGCGTCGCCGGTGGCGATCGCGCTGCCGGTGATCGTGGAGCGGCGCTGGTGGATGATCGCCGTCGCCGTCGGCATGACCATGGTCATGACCTGCAACATCGTCGTCTCGGCGTACGCCCGGGCGGCGCTGCGGGCGGCCCGCGCGGCGCGCCTGTCCACCGTCCCGGCCGAGGTGCCCGGCGTCGCCCGGTACACGTCGTGGCTGTCCGGCAACCTGATCTACGCGTTCGTGCTGTGGGTGCTCGCCCCGCTGCTGTACGTCGGCGTGTTGTCCGACACGCCGATGTACATGGTGGCCGTGATCATCGGGAACGTCCCGCAGATGTACCTGATCAAGTGTGGGATCGAGGCGGTCGGCATCCGGGTGGGTCTGGGCCGGGCGTGCCTGGCGGCGGAGCGGCTGGCCAGTATTCCCGCGCCGGTACCGGCGCCGCGCCCGTCCGATCGTCCGGTTTCGGGTGCCGTGGCCGTGTCGGCCGCCACCGGCGCTGCCGACTGACGTGCTATGCCCAGTACGCGAACTATGTCCCCGTCCGCGTGTCCCGCGCAACCCGGTGGCGGGCGGCGCGTTACGTTTGACAGCCTGTGGGCACACCGCCGTGTCGCGCTGTGTCATCCTGTCCCACTGGCGGCCTATGGTCGCCACCGAGCCACCTGATCGTCTGACTGGAGTACCGTGCCGCGATCCGAGAGCACCAACCGGCTGGTCATCGTCGAGTCCCCGGCGAAGGCCAAGACGATCTCGGGCTACCTCGGCCCGGGATACGTCGTGGAGGCGAGCCGGGGCCACGTCCGCGACCTGCCCCGGGACGCGAGCCAGATCCCCGCCAAGTACAAGGACGAGTCGTGGTCGCGGCTCGGCGTCGACACCGACCACGACTTCAGCCCGCTCTACGTGGTCACGCCCGACCGCAAGGAGCAGGTCAGCAGGCTGAAGGCGCTGCTCAAGGACGCCGACGAGCTCTACCTCGCGACGGATGAGGACCGCGAGGGCGAGGCCATCGCCTGGCACCTGGAGCAGCTGCTCAAGCCGAAGGTCCCGGTCCGCCGGATGGTCTTCCACGAGATCACCCGCCCGGCGATCCAGGCGGCCGTGGCCAGCCCCCGCGAGATCAACCAGGCCCTCGTCGACGCGTACGAGGCGCGCCGCATCCTCGACCGGCTGTACGGGTACGAGGTCAGCCCGGTGTTGTGGAAGAAGATCCGGCCGAAGCTGTCGGCCGGCCGGGTGCAGTCGGTGGCGACGCGCATCGTGGTCGAGCGGGAACGGCAGCGGATGGCGTTCCACTCCGCCGACTACTGGGACATCCAGGCGACGCTCGCCGTCCAGGGCAAGGTCGACGAGGCCGCCGGCCCCGGTACGTTCTCGGCGACGCTGATCGCGCTGGACGGCGACCGCGTCGCCACCGGTCGCGACTTCGACCCGGCGACCGGCCGGGTCCGCCCCAACTCCGGCGCGATCCACCTCGACGAGCAGGGCGCCCGCGGTCTCGCCGCGCGGCTGGACGGCCGCGAGTTCAAGGTCACCCGGGTCGAGGAGAAGCCGTACCGGCGCCGGCCGTACGCGCCGTTCATGACCTCGACGCTCCAGCAGGAGGCGTCGCGCAAGCTGCGGTTCTCGTCGGACACCACCATGAAGGTGGCCCAGCGACTGTACGAGAACGGCTACATCACCTATATGCGTACCGACTCGACGACCCTGTCGGACACCGCGCTCACCGCGGCCCGCCAGCAGGTCCGCGAGCTGTACGGCGACCGCTACGTGCCGACCGAGCCCCGCCAGTACACCCGCAAGGTGAAGAACGCGCAGGAGGCGCACGAGGCGATCCGCCCCGCCGGCGAGTCCTTCCGTACGCCGGGCGCGGTGGCCAAGGAGCTGTCGGTCGACGAGTTCAAGCTGTACGAGCTGATCTGGCGGCGCACCATCGCGTCGCAGATGATCGACGCGGTCGGCAACTCGGTGTCGGTGCGGGTCACCGCCACGTCGGCGACCGGCGAGGCGTGCGACTTCGGCGCCAGCGGCAAGACGATCACCGAGCCCGGCTTCCTCCGGGCGTACGTCGAGTCCACCGACGACGAGAACGCCGAGGCCGAGGACGCCGAGCGGCGCCTGCCGAACCTCGCGAAGGACCAGCCGCTCGACGCCGAGAAGCTGGACCCCGCCGGCCACACCACGCAGCCGCCCGCCCGCTACACCGAGGCGTCGCTGGTGAAGGCGCTGGAGGAGCTGGGCATCGGCCGGCCCTCCACGTACACGTCGATCATGAAGACGATCCAGGACCGCGGGTACGTGTTCAAGCGCGGCCAGGCGCTGATCCCGTCCTTCGTGGCGTTCGCCGTGGTGACGCTGCTGGAGCGGCACTTCCCGCGGCTGGTCGACTACGACTTCACCGCCGGGCTGGAGGACGAGCTCGACGAGATCACCGCCGGGGACGTCCAGTCGCTGAACTTCCTGCGCAGCTTCTACTTCGGCGACGACCGCAGCGCCGAGGGGACCGTCGCCCGGTCCGGTGGCCTGAAGCGGCTGGTCACCGAGCGGCTGTCGGAGATCGACGCCCGCGGCGTCAGCTCGATCCAGCTGTTCACCGACGACGAGGGCCGGCAGGTCGTCGTGCGCGTCGGCCGCTACGGGCCGTACCTGCAGCGCCGGCTGCCGGACGACGAGCCGAACGGCGGCGACCGCGCCGCGCTGCCCGACAGCATCGCGCCGGACGAGCTGACCCCGGAGAAGGTCGACGAGCTGTTCACGACCAACTCGGGCGTTCGCGAGTTGGGGGAGGACCCGGCGACCGGCGCGGAGGTCGTCGTCCGGTCGGGTCGCTTCGGACCGTACGTGTCGACCAACGACGGGCAGACGGTCAAGAACGCGTCGCTGTTCGCGTCCCAGTCGATGGAGACGCTGACGCTGGAGGACGCGCTCAAGCTGCTCACCCTGCCGCGCGTGGTCGGCACCGCGCCCGACGGCGAGGAGATCACCGCGCAGAACGGGCGGTACGGGCCGTACATCAAGAAGGGCACCGACTCCCGCTCGATCGACACCGAGGACCGGATCTTCACGATCACGCTGGACGAGGCGCTCAAGGTGCTCGCCGAGCCGAAGCAGCGCGGTCGGCGCGCCGCGGCCAAGGAGCCGCTGCGTACGCTCGGGGACGACCCGGTGACCGGCAAGCCGATCGTCGTCAAGGACGGTCGCTTCGGGCTGTACGTGACGGACGGCGAGACGAACCGCACCCTGCCGCGCAGCGAGACCGCCGAGTCCATCACGCTGGACCGCGCCGCCGAGCTGCTCGCCGACAAGCGCGCCCAGGGCCCCGCCCCGCGCAAGAAGGCCGCGGCGAAGAAGGCGGCGCCGGCGAAGAAGGCCGCCGCGAAGAAGGCCGCGACGAAGAAGACGGCGGCGAAGAAGACCGCCGCCAAGAAGACCGCGACGAAGAAGACGGCCGAGAAGAAGGCCGCCCCGGCGAAGAAGGCCGCGCCGCGCAAGTCCGCCTCCGACGCCTGACCCCGCGCCGGCCGTGGCATGCGCTACGGTCGGCGGCGTGGAGTCGAGCGGACGTGCCAGGCTGGCCGCGGTGTTCGGCGCGGGCGAGGTGGCCGAGGCGTACCGGCACCGGCCGCCGTACCCGGCGGAGGTGTTCGACGCGCTGACACGGCTGGCGGTGGACCGGCCGCGCCGGGTGCTCGACCTCGGTGCCGGGGAGGGCGCGCTGGCCCGGCCGCTCGCCGACCGGGTCGACCAGGTCGACGCGCTGGACGTGTCCGCGGCGATGCTCGCCGCGGGCGCGCGCCGACCCGGCGGCGACTCGCCGAGACTGCGCTGGATCCTGGGCGACGCCGCGACCGCACCCCTGACCGGGCCGTACGCCCTGGTCACCGCCGGGGCGAGCCTGCACTGGATGCCGTGGCGGGAGACGCTGACCCGGGTGGCGGCGGCGATGACCGACCGGGCCGTACTCGCGATCGTCGAGCACGGCTACCACGAGCCGCCGTGGGCCGCCGAACTGTTGAAGGTCATCGTCCGGCACTCCCGCAGCCCGGACCACGACCCCGCGTTCTCGCTGCCCGACGAGTTGTCCCGGCTGGGCCTGCTGCGCGTGGCCGGCCGGCTCGCCTGCGCGCCGGTACCGTTCCGGCAGTCCGTCGCCGACTACGTCGAGCAGTTCCACTCGACGGCGTCGCTGGCCCGGACGTGGATGTCCGACGACGAGTCGGCCGCCTTCGACGCGGCCGTCACCGACGTCGTCACGCCGTACGCGACCGGCGGGAACCTCACGACCACGGTCGCCGCCACCGTCACCTGGGGTCGCCCCACCCCGTGACCGGATGACCGGTGCGGCTGACGTACCCGGGAGCGAGGTTCTAGGGTCTGTGACAGGGCGCCCGACCGGCGACGAGGAGGATGTCATGCGGCTCGGCCTGCACTACTGGACGTACTCGACACCCGAGGAACCGGCGGAGGTCGCGCCGACGCTCGCCGAGACGGCCAGGATCGCGGAGGAGGCGGGCGTCGCCTCGTTCACGGTCATGGACCACTACTTCCAGATGGAACACCGTGGCACCGCCGACGAACCGATGCTGGAGGGCTACACCACCCTCGGGTACGTCGCGGGCCTGACCCACCGCATGACCCTCGGCCTGCTCGTCACCGGCGTCATGTACCGCCATCCCGGCCTTCTCGCCAAGATCGTCACCACCCTGGACGTGCTGTCCGGCGGCCGGGCCCGCCTCGGCATCGGCGCCTCCTGGTACGAACGGGAACAGCGCGGCCTCGGCGTCCCCGTCGTACCGATGGGGGAACGGTTCGAGCGGCTGGAGGAGACGATCCAGATCTGCCTGCAGATGTGGAGCGACAACAACGGGCCCTACCGCGGGCGGTACTACGACCTCGACGAGACGCTCTGCGTACCGGCGCCGCTGAGCCGGCCGCACCCGCCGGTCATGGTCGGAGGCGGCGGTGAGAAGAAGACGCTGCTGCTCGCCGCGCGGTACGCCGACGCCTGCAACATCTTCGCGACCAATCCCGACGAGGTCGCCCACAAGCTCGACGTGCTCCGCCGGCACTGCGCCGACGAGGGCCGCGACTACGACGCGATCACCAAGACCGCCGTCTACGTCGGCCCGGTCGTCGACGCGCCCGACGCCTTCCTCGCCGACGCCGAGACGTACGCCGGGCTGGGCGTCAGCGAGCTCGCCGTGATGCCCGACCGCCACCCCGTCCGCTTCGCCGAATCCCTGGCCACGACGATCATGCCCCGCCTCGCCTGAACGTCCGCCCTCACGCGCGGGTGGTCCTCCTCGGCGTCGGGCGTTGCCGCCGGAGGACGTGGCCGACCAGATCGTGCGGATCAGAGGAGAGCGATGACGCTGCGGTGGTGGAAGTCGAGTCGGAGCGGCAGCTCCGGCGGCCACTGTGTCGAGGTCGCGGTGAGTGGCTGGTGGAAGTCGAGTCGCGGTGGCAGTGAAGGCGGCGCGTGTGTCGAGGTCGCGGTGACTGGGTGGCGGAAGGCGCGCCGCAGTGGCAGCTCTGGTGGTGCCTGCGTCGAGGTGGCGGACGACGGGATCCGTTGGTACGTGCGGGACTCCAAGAATCCGGGCGGCGGGATGCCGAGCGGGTCGGCCGCGGGTCGGGACGCGTTCGTCGGCGCGCTGCGCGCCGATCGTCTCGGGTGGGTCCCGCGTACCAGATGCCGTCGAGTCCGGGGTCGGTTGTCCACAGGCCGGGCGTCTCTGTCCACAGGCCATGTCGGCGCGCCGGGCGAACGACTACGCTGGGCCGGGGTCGTCCCCCCGGTGGTGGGTGGGGGCTGAGCAAACTCGGTGATCGAGCCGGATCGCCCAGCCGTTCCGGTGGTTGGGCCGGCCGGCCCCGCTCCTCGCGAGGCGCGGCGTCGCGCCACTATCGCTGCCCATTCCCCACAGTCAGCCTCGTCCAGCCCGACTCCGCGCTGAGGCGCGCCGGACGCGGCTCGCACACCAGACCGCACCGCCCGCCGGTCAGTCGCCGAACACCCGCCGCGTGTACGCGTTGGCGAAGACCCGGTCGGGATCGAGCCGGTCCCGCACCGCGAGGAAGTCGTCGAACCGCGGGTAGGTGGCGCGCAGCGAGTCGGCGTCCCGCCAGTGCATCTTGCCCCAGTGCGGCCGCCCGTCGAGGTCGCGCATGACGGCTTCGACGGCCCGGAAGTAGGGCTCGTAGGGCATCCCGACGTACTGGTGGACGGCGAGGTACGCGGTGTCGCGGCCGTGCGCGGTGGACAGCCAGATGTCGTCGGCGGCGGCGAGGCGTACCTCGACGGGGAAGGCGATGGGGATGCCGCAGGTGTCGACGGCGCGGCGCAGCCCGGCGAACGCGTCGGGGAGCGCGGCGCGGGGCACGGCGTACTCCATTTCGACGAAGCGGACGCGGCGCGGGGTGCAGAAGACGCGGTCGGAGCGGTCCGCGTAGGTGCGGGCGCCGAGGGCGCGGGCGGAGAGCCAGTTGATGCGCGGGACGAGGCTGGGGATGCGGCGGGAGATCCGGCAGGCGACGGAGAACACGGTGTTGGACAGCAGCTCGTCGTCGAGGTATCCCCGCCATCGGGGCAGCGGCGCCGGCGTCTCGGTGCGGTTGTTGCGTTTGACGAGACACCGTTCGGTGTACGGGAACCAGTAGAACTCGACGTGGTCGTTGTCCGCCGCCATCTCGTCCACAGTGGACAGTACGGTGTCCAGCGGCAGTGGCCGTTCGTCGGCGGCGAGGGTGAAGGCGTCGACGCAGGCCAGCTCGACCTCGGTGAGGACGCCGACGGCGCCGACCCCGAGCCGGGCCGCGTCGAACTCGTCGCGGTGTTCGGTGGGCGAGCAGTGCAGCACCTCGCCGGTGCCGGTGACGAGGGTCAGTCCGGCGACGAACGTGGCGAGCCCGCCGAGCCTGGCCCCGGTGCCGTGGGTGCCGGTGGAGATGGCGCCGGCGACGGTCTGCCGGTCGATGTCGCCGAGGTTCGGGCAGGCGAGGTGCGCGGCGGTGAGCACCTGGTTGAGCAGGTAGAGCGGCATGCCGGCGGGTACGGTGACGTGCCGGTTGTCGCGGTCGACGGTGAACGGCCCGGCGTATCCGGCGGGTTCGAGCCGGGTGCCGGTGGTGGCGGCGGCGCCGGTGAAGGAGTGTCCGGAGCCGACGGGTTTCAGGGTGCCGCCGCCGGTGCGTACGGCGGTGACGAGGTCGGCGATCTCGGTGGCGGTCGTCGGCCGGGCGACGGCGTCGGCGATCGCACGCTGGTTGCCAGCCCAGTTCGCCCAGCGGGGGTCGGTCATCGCGCCTCCTCTACCGAACCATGGTCGCCGCGCGGTGGCCTCCGCCGCCACGGTCCTTCGGACTGTGACCATCGCACGAGCATGGGATGTGAATACTCCTCATGTACGCGCACGTCAACGATCCGGCCCCACAAGATCGGGCATGATGGTGGCGTACGCGAGGGGGCGATGGCGGTGGCAGGCGGGCAAGGCGCGGCGACCCGGAAGAGCGGCGCGCCGCTGCGCCGGGTACCGGTCCAGGAGCGCAGCGCGGCACGGGTCCAGCGGATGCTCGACGCCTGCGCCGAGCTGGTCGACGAGCTCGGCTACGACGGGCTCACCACCACGCTGCTCGCCGAGCGCGCCGGCGTCGCGATCGGCTCGGTGTACCAGTTCTTCCCGGACAAGCGCGCCGTCGTGCAGGCGCTGACGCTGCGCAACCTGGAGACGTACCTGGGGCGGATCGGGCACCGGTTCGCGGAGGGCAACCTCACGCACTGGTGGGACGGCGTCGACGCGGTCATCGACGAGTACGTCACGATGCAGCGACACACGCCCGGCTTCCGCGGCCTGCACTTCGGCGACATCGTCGACGTGCACCTGCTCGACCCCGACCTGGACAACAACGCGGTCATCGTCCGTGAGCTGCGCGAGGTGCTGGTACGCCAGTTCGACCTGACCGCGGGCGAGTCGCTCGACTTCGGGCTCACGGTCGCGGTCGAGACCGGCGACGCGCTGATCAAGCTGGCGTTCCGCCGCGCGCCGGACGGCGACCCGCGGGTCATCACCGAGGCCAAGGCCCTCATCCGCCAGTACCTGTCGGGGTACGTGCGGGACTGACGCGTGGTCGGCCCCGACCGGGTCAGGCCGATCGCCGACGAACGATCGACCGTGCTGTCGGTCTGTAGCGAGCAGCCGGTCAGAGGAACGCGTGGCCCTCGCCGCGGTACGTCGGGACGGTGTCGACGATGCGGTCGCCGTCCACCAGGTGCAGCTCGGTGACGTGGTCGGCGAGTTCGCCGGCCTTCGCGTGCCGGAACCACACCCGGTCGCCGACGGCGAGGTGGTCGGCGGCCGGCCCGGACAGCGGGGTCTGCACCTCGCCGGCGCCCTCCGTACCGAGCAGGCGCAGGCCGACCGGCAGCGTCGGGCGCGGCAGCCGGTCCCGCCCCGGTATCCCGGAGGCGACCCAGCCGCCACCGGACACGGTGACGACGCCGCGCGCCGGCCGGCGTACGACCGGGAGGGCGAACCAGGCGGCGGGGCGGGGACGCCAGGCGGTGTAGCCGTCGAACGTGGCGGGACCGTACAGGCCGGAGCCGGCGGCGACCTCGGTGACGACCGGCTCCGTCGCGGTGCTGTGCACGCTGCCGGTGCCGCCGCCGTTGACGAACTCCAGGTCGGAGCCATGGCGTACGGCGGCGACCGCGGCGGCGCGCCGGGCGCGCAGCTCGTAGGCCGAGTACCGCTGCATGAGGCTGACTGCGGAGCCGTAGAGCGGGCGGCCGGCGGGGCGGTCCTGCAACCCGGCGATCTGCGCCTCGTA
>DASXWQ010000075.1:0-101229 GCA_036503555.1 Actinocatenispora sp. | reverse complement strand
CACTACTGGCTGCTCGTCGCGCACATCGCCACCGCGACCGTCGCGACCCTCACCGGGTTCGCGCAGTTCTGGCCGTGGCTGCGGAACAAGTACCCGAAGGTGCACCGCTGGACCGGCCGGGCGTACTTCTTCGCCGGGGTGTTCCCGTCGATGGTGCTGGCCATCCCGGTCGCGACGATGAGCACGTTCGGCGTCGCCAACATCGCCGGGCTGTACGCCCTCGACGCGATGTGGATCGTCACCGCGATCGCCGGCTACCGCGCCGCCCGCACCCTCCGGTACGCCGACCACCGGCGCTGGATGATCCGCAACTTCGGCGTCACGCTCGCCTCGCTGGCGTCCCGCCCGTGGCAGATCATCGTCGCCGTGATCGCGTCCGGTCTCCTCGACGGCCCGATGTACCACGGCGACGAGGCGGCGATGTTCCACGACATCGCCAGCGGCAGCGTGTGGCTCGCACTGTTCGCGAACCTGCTGATCGTGGAGATCTACATCCAGCGGCGCCTCGGCGTACCGAAGCCGCGTCCGGCGGTACCCCCGGCCACCGCCGTCGCCGCGGAGGGTCCGGCGCAGCGGGCGTGAGCCTCCAACGCCCACCCGGCGGTCGCTTTCGGGGGCGCCGGGTGGGCGTTTCGGCGTCGTCCAGGCTCGCCCGGGACGACCGCGTCAGTCCATCGTCTGGGTACGGGCGATCTCGGCGAGCGCGGCCCGCAGGTACACGGTGAGCGGGTGGCGCGTCTCGCCCTTCGCGGGCGGTGCGGCGGCGAGGACGGCGATGAGCAGCGGAGCGTGGCCGGCCATGTCCGACGCACTCAGCGGCAGCCGCTCCCCGTCCGCCTCGTGTACGCCCAGCGCCCCGGCGATCAGCGTGGTCGCCACGGCCGGGTCGAAGTCGTCGTACCAGGTGGCGGCGTGCGCGCAGCGGGTCAGCACCTCGCGCAGGTCGTCGCCGGTCAGCCCGTCGGAGTAGCGGTCCTCCAGCAGCAGCCGTACCGTCTCGCCGGCGACGATGCCGACCTGCTCGGCGTGGTGCGCGGCGAGCCGCTCGGTCGCGTCGGCGTACCGCTCGGGGTCGGCGTCGCGGGCCGCCGCCACCGCCGTCTCGGTGGCCACGGCGATGCCGCGCGCCGGCTCCGGCAGGTACGTCCAGTCAGTCTCCACACCCCGGATTCTTCCAGCCGGGTGTGACGCGGCTCAGAGGCCGAGGACCTCGGCGAGGCGGGCGGTCGTACTGGCGCCGTCGAGGGACTCGCGGATGATGTCGGCGTGCCCCGAGTGGTGCGTGGTCTCCCGGAACAGGTGCAGCACGATGTACCGCAGCGACCAGCGTTGCGGCTCCCCGGTCGCCCACGGGAACGACGGCAGCGGGACCGTGCGGTCCAGGTCGTCGGCGTCCGCCAGCGCCGCGGCCAGCTCGTCGAACGCCACCCGGAAGTCCGCCACCAGCGCCTCGACCGTGTCCGAGCCACGCATCAGGTACTGCTCCGGGTCGGCCATCTCCGCCGCGGTCATCTCCGGCCCCCGCCCGGCCATGATCGCGAACCAGGTCCGGTAGCACTGCGCCAGGTGCCGCGCCAGGCCGCCCAGCGTCAGCTCGCTGGCCGTGGTACGCCGGCGTGCCTGCTCGTCGTCGATCCCGTGCAGCGCCACCAGGAACGTCTCGCGCTGCTCGGTCAGGATCCGCAACAGGTCGGCCCGCTCGCCGGTCGGTGTCGTCATCGTCCCCTCCGCGTTCGTCGAAACCCCAGGTTAGGCCGTGCCCCGGCGGGGCCGCCGGCAGCGGTGGCAGCCCACCATGCGGTATCCCGCGGTCGCCGACCGGGGCCGGCTGCCATCATCACGGTCATGCACCGACCCGGATTCCACCTCGCCGTACCCGTCGACGACCTGGCCGCCGCCCGCACCTTCTACGGTTCCGTGCTGGGGCTTGCGCAGGGCCGCGAGTCCGACCACTGGATCGACTGGGACCTGTACGGCCACCAGCTCGTCACCCACCTCGTCCCGCACGCGGCGGGTCCCGCCGGGCACAGCGAGGTCGACGGGCACGACGTACCGGTGCCGCACTTCGGGTTGCTGCTGCCCGCCGACGACTTCCGCGCCCTCGCCGACCGGCTCCGCGCCGCCGGCACCGCGTTCGTCATCGAGCCGTACCTGCGGTTCCCCGGCCAGCCCGGCGAACAGTGGACGATGTTCCTCCACGACCCGGCGGGCAACGCACTGGAGTTCAAGTCGTTCGCGGACGAGTCGCAGATCTTCGCACCCTGACCCGCGCCGGGCGGGCGTTCCGCGCGGATCCGGCCGGTCGGGGGACATCCACCCGCCGGGTCGTTATCCATGCCGGGCCACGCGGCCGATGCCGTCGGCGGGCCGGACCGGGCAGTCTCGGCAGGTACCGGCAGTTTCCGCCCAGCCCTCACGAGGTCCGCCCGTGGCCGAACCGCACCCGCCCCGTCACCGGCGCCGCCACCGGGTACGCCCGGCCACGGTGCTCGGCCTGTCCGTGGCCGCGGCGGTCCTCCTCAGCGCCGCGTTCGGGGCGGTGATGACCGGCCTGACCGACCCGCTCCCGGACCGGCAGGTCGCCGCCGGCAACGAACGGCCCACCGCCGCCGCCGTCTCCCGGCTGCCCGCGCGCCCGACCTCCGCCGCGCCGGCACCCACGCCCACCGTCCCGCACACCGCCACGCGTACGTCGCCGACACCGTCGGCGACACCGTCGGCGTCGCCGTCACGGAGCCGCCGGTACGCGTCCTGCGCCAGCCCCAGCCCGTCGGGCCACCGCACGCACGGCCACCATCACGGGGACTCCGACTACCGATGGCGCCGCGACACCTGCGACGGTGGCGACGACTGACGCCCTGCGTGTCGTACCGGAGTGGTAGACAGCCGCTGGTGCCGCACACGAAGGGACTTCGGATGACGAGGACGACGCCGGCGCGGCCGGTGGACGTGGTCGGGCTGTTCCCGGAGCTCGCGAGACACGCGCGCACCAGCACCCGACTGCATCCGCGGTCCGGGTCGCCGACCGTGGCGGACAGCTCGGTCGGTGGCCCGTTGCTGTGGCCGGCGGACGAGCCCTGGCCGACGTGCGTCGGCCCGCACGAGGGATACGGCCTGGCGCGGCCCGACGACGAGCGGCGCCTTCGCTCGCTGGTCGCGGGTGCCGTCGGCCGGCCGTACACCGCTGGGGAGAGCGCCGAGGTGCGGCGGATCCATGCGCTCAGCCACGTCCTCGACGACCGGCCGGTGCCGCTGTTGCCTGTCGCCCAGTTTCACGCCCGGGACCTGCCCGACCTGTTCTGCCCGGACGACACGGACCTGCTCCAGGTCCTGTGGTGTCCGCTGAACCATCCCGACGAGGAGCTTCCCGCGGTACGACTGCGCTGGCGCCGCGCCGCCACGGTCACCGACGCGCTCACCTCGCCGCCCGAACCCCGCCTGGTCATGGACGACTATCTCCCGAACCCGTGTGTGCTCCATCCCGAGCAGGTCACCGAGTACCCGCCGCATGAGGCGCTCCCGGCCGACCTGGCCGACCGGGTCGAAGCCTGGGACGACGGCCGGAACCTCTACCAGTTCGACCTGTCCGTCGCGCCCGGATGGAAGGTCGGCGGATGGCCGGCGCCGTGGACGTTCCGGGACCCGTTCCCGACGGACTGCCCCTGTGGATCGCCAGCTGAGGCGCTTCTGACGATCGACAGCTACGAGTGGGACGGCGGCAACCGCAGCTGGCGGCCGGTCGAGGACGAGCACGCGCCACCGCGCTCGTCCGAGCCGACCGGTGTGTGCATCGCCCGCGGCTACACGCTGCAGGTGTACCGGTGCCGCCGCGACCACACGCACCCACCGGTGTCGATGATGCAGTGAGCCCGTCCCGCGCGGGGCGGCGGGTCAGCCGGGTCAGGCGGTGAGCTCGACCGGCAGGTGTCCACTGTGGACGATGACGAGACGGTTGGTGGTACGGGTGAGCGCGACGTAGAGGTCGCTGTACCCGCGGGGCGACCCGGCCACGATCGCCGCCGGCTCCGCCACCACCACCGTGTCGAACTCCAGGCCCTTGGCCTGCCGGGGCGTCAGCACCGCGACCGTACGTTCCAGGTCCGGGTCGTCGCCCGTCGCCGCGTCCGGTACGGCGGCGATGACCGCGCCGCCGAGCGACGCCGCGGACCCCGTCGGGACGATCACGCCGACCCGGCCGTCACCGACCTCGGCGACCGCGGCGGCCACCGTGTCGGCGAGCGTCGCGGCCAGCCGGTCGGGCGCGGCGGCGACGATCGCCGGCGGTACGCCGGTCTCCCGGACGGCGCGCGGCGCGGCGAGCGACGGGTCGATGTGCCGGAGCAGCCGCGCCGCCACCGACAGGATCTCGGCCGGGGTGCGGTAGCTGGTGCGCAGCTCGGTGAGGCGCCACCGGTCCGTGGCGTACCGGTCGAAGACGTCCGACCAGGCGCCGGTGCCGGACTCCTCGCCGGTCTGCGCGACGTCACCGACCACCGTCATCGAACGCGTCGGGCAGCGGCGCATCAGCAGCCGCCACGCCATCGGCGACAGGTCCTGCGCCTCGTCCACGATGACGTGCCCGAACGTCCACTCCCGGTCCACGGCCGCGCGCTCCGCCGCCGTCAGGTGCTCCGCGTACTCCTGGCGTTCGGCGAGGTGCTCGGCGTCGAGCAGGTCGGTGACCTCCAGGATCTCCGACTCCTCGTCCTCGAACTCCTGCGACGCCGAACCCGCGGTGATGTCCAGCACCCCCTGCGCGTACGCGACGCGCATCCGCCGGGCCCGCTCCTCCCGGGCACGGCGCGCCGCGTCGTCCTCGCCCAGCAGCTCCGCCGCCTCGTCCAACAGCGGTACGTCCGCCGGCGTCCAGCCGCCACCCGGCTCCCGGCGCAGCAGCGCGATCTGTTCGTCGGTCAGGCCGGCGGCCGCCATCCGCTCGTCGGAGGCGTACAGGTCGGCGAGCAGACGCCGCGGCGTGAGGATGGGCCACAGCTCGTCCAGCGCGGCGGCCAGCGCCGCGTCCGTGGCCAGCTCGCGCCGGATCTCCGCCACATCCGTCTCGTCCAGCAGCAGGGCACCCTCGCCGGGCGCGTCGTTGCCGCCGAGCGCCTGGTCGGCGTACGGGTCGTCGCCGAGGCGCTGCGCCACCTGCCAACCCAGCGCGTCGACCACCTCCGCGACGAACACCGGCTGGGCCAGGTTGTGCGGCCGCAAACTGCGCCGCGCCCGCTCCCGGGCCCGCTCGATCACCTCCGGATCCAGCAGCACCGTGTCGTGCTGGAAACCGAACCCGGCATGCGTGTCCGCGATCCGCACCTCGACCGGCTCGGCCGGCACCCGCTGCCGGTCCGCCACCGCCGCGCGTACCACGTCGACCATGGCCGTGTCGCCCTTCACCGCGGCCGCCGCCGCGCTCTCCGCCCGCCGCGCGTCGACCCCCGGGAACAGCTGGCCCACCGTACGCGGCAGCACGCCCGTCTCCGCCAGCGCCGGCAACACGTGCTCGATGTACGCCAGGAACGTCGCATGCGGCCCCACCAGCAGCACACCCTGCCGCGACAACTGCTCCCGGTACGTGTACAGCAGGTACGCCGCGCGGTGCAGCGCCACCGCCGTCTTCCCCGTACCCGGGCCGCCCTGCACCACCAGCACACCCGGCATCGCCGCCCGGATCACCTGGTCCTGCTCCGCCTGGATCGTGTCGACGATGTCGCGCATCCGCCCCGTACGGCTGCGGGTCAGCGCCGCCAACAACGTCGCCTCGCCCGTCAGACCGTCCCGGTTCGGTGCGCCACCCGCCTCGTCGAGATCCAGCACCTCGTCGTTGATCCCGACGACGCCGCGCCCCCGCAGCGTGATGTGCCGCCGGCGCCGCACACCCGCCGGCGACGCCGCCGTCGCCAGATAGAACGCCCTTGCCGCCGGCGCACGCCAGTCCACCAGCAGCGGCTCGTAGTCGTCGTCCTCGTCGAAGATCCCGACCCGCCCCACGTACCGCGGGGTGTCGTCCGCGAAGTCCAGCCGCCCGAAGCACAGACCCTGCTCCACCGCGTCCAGCCCGGCCACCTGCTCCCGGGCCCGCGCCACCACCGACTCCCGCTCCGACCTGGCCCCCGGCGTACCGCCGCTCGCCCGCAACGCGTCCGCCAGGTGCGCCGCGGCCGTCGCCCGCATCGCGTCGAGCTTCCCGTACAGGCCCGTCACGTACTCCTGCTCGCGCTCGACCTCCCCCAACTCCCCGACCCCGGCCCGGAGTGCCTGCCCTGCCCCGCCGTCCACCACGCCTGCCGCCCATCCCCGCGTACCACTCACCGACCGCCCAACCTAACCCGCACCCACCCCCACGACCCACCCATCGCCGACTCCCTCACGTTTGCTCGCACATCACCCGATCTTGTGCCCTCTGGGCGATAGAATGTCGCCACAAGGCACACCGACACCGCCTCCGGCCACGCGCCGTCGAGGCGGTTTTCGCTGTCCGGCTCATGCACGCGCCCGCGACGTCTTCTATCGGCCGCTCGCGCCGTCGAGGTCCCGGAGATCTACCACCTCGATAGCCCGATCCGCCACTTTGTCGCATGAAGTGTCTTCTGCTTGATCTCTGCGTCGTTTGGCTCCATGCTGTCAAGTCAGTACGTAATCGATCCATGTCGATGAGTAACGGAGGTTCGTGTAACGACCAACACGGGACACCGGGAGGACGTGCATGGGGCGAGGCAACGAGCGTCGACGCACCGGATCCAGCTCCGAGCGGTACCAGCGGGCCGTCGCCGACGCGGTGTGCGAGTTCGGTGCCGAGATGCTTCCGCTCGTGCGGTCGGGTATCGGTGAGCAGGAGGCGAGCCTGACATCGCCGATCGAACGCCTTCTCAGCGCTGCCGCCCTCGCATGCGGAGCCGAGATTCGCATCCACCCGCAGGCCAGCTACCGCGAGCTTCGCGTACGGCCCGACATGGCAGTGATGGTGGGTGGTGCCCTGTGCGGTGTCGTGGAGCTGAAAAGACCAGGCTTCCACGTCCCGGGCACGCCGGGCTGGGGGAGGAGACACGACCGGGAGCAGTTCGAAAAACTCAGCGCCTTTCCCAACGTGCTCTACACCGACGGCCAGGAGTACGCGCTGTTTCAGTTCGGCACCCGGGTCGCCGCCGAGAGGTTGGTCGGCGACCTTGACAGGGCGGGCCGAAAACTCGCGCCCGATGGCCCCGGGTTCGCCCGGCTGCTGCGCACCTTCCTGCTCACCCCACCAACTCGGCCCAGGGATCTCGGCCAGTTGATTCGCTGGTCGGCCGGGCTCTGCCACATGCTCCTGGACGAGGTCACCGACTCGCTACTGGCAGAACGCCGTGGACGTGTCCCGTCGTTGTTGTCGGCGCATCTCGCGGACTGGCAGGAGTGGCTGTTTCCGGACCTCGACGAGGCGGAGTTCGCCGACGCGTACGCCCAGACGGTGACGTTCGGCCTGTTGCTGGCTCGTCGAGCCGGCGTGGTCTTCGAAGGGCTGGAGATCCCAGAAATAGGTGGGCGGCTGGCGAAGCGGCATCTCCTGGTGGGCCGGGCGTTGTCGATTCTGACGACGCCGGCCGACCGCGGGCCGAGCATCCAGGACCGCAGCATCGCCATGCAGACCATGGTGCGCGTCATCGGTGTCGCCGACTGGACGGACTGGCCGGTCGCAACCTCACACCATCAGCTGTATGAGGACTTCCTTGAGGCGTACGATCCTGCGCTGCGCCGAGCCACCGGCTCCTACTACACGCCGCGCCAGGTAACGGACTTCATGGTCGGCTTTGTCGACCGGGTCCTGACAGATCAGCTCGGTGTCGAGACCGGCCTCTCGCGACGGGACGTGGTTGTCCTCGACCCTGCCGCGGGTACCGGCACGTTCCTGCGCAGCGTCGTCGACCAGGTAGCGGAACGGGCCAGGTCCGACGGTGACGACGTACCAGGTGCGGTGCGGTCACTGCTGCCGCGGCTGATCGGCTTCGAACGGCAGATCGGCCCGTTCTCGGTCAGCGAGCTCAAACTCGACCAGGCACTGCAGTCGTACGGCGTTGAAGTGGACGACCGGGAGATGCGGTTGTACGTCGCGGACACCCTCGGCGACCCTGGCAAGGCATCCCTGCCGGCGCGCGCCAAGTTGTACGACCCGCTGGCGAAGTCACTTGGCGATGCCAACAGGGTGAAGACCGACGAGGAGGTCATGGTCGTCCTCGGCAACCCGCCGTATCGCAGGCACGCCAAGCCATACGGACGATGGGTGCTGGCGGGACGCCCCGGCGCCGCGCTGCTCGACGACTTCCGGCTGACCGGCAACGGCCGGCACGAGTACAAGCTGCACGACATGGCCGTCTACTTCTGGCGATGGGCGCTGTGGAAGGCGTTCGAGTCGCCGGCGAACAAGGTCGGCGTCGTCGCGTTCATCACGACGAAGGCGTACCTCGACGGGCCGGGATTCGCCGGGATGCGTGAGTACCTGCGGCGGATGGCGGACATCGGTTGGATCATCGACCTCTCCGCGGAGGGCCATTGGTCCAGCGTGCGCACCCGTGTGTTCCCCGGTGTCCCGCACCCCGTCTGTATCGGTGTCTTCGCCCGCACAGGATCCATGACGTCGAACAGCTCGGCGCGCATCCGATATCTCTCCCTCTCCGGCACCATCGATGAGAAGTACGCCCGGCTGGCGACCATCGACCCGGAGCATCCGTCGTTCCTCGACTGTCCCTCGGACCCCACCTCGCCCTTGCGCCCCATCCAGCCTTCGTATTGGACCCGCAACCCACGCATCGACCACCTGTTTCCTTTTGGCTCGCCTGGCATCAAGCCCAACCGAAACTGGGTTCACCACCCTGACCCCGAAGTCCTGAAGGCGCGATGGCGCGACCTGGTCACTGCCGACTCGTCGGAGCGGCGGACGTTGCTGAAGGAGACGCGCGACCGCACGATCGACACGATCGTCGGCGATGACGTGCTGGGAACGCCGAAACGTTCACTGCGTGATGAGGCGTCGCGCCGACCTCGGCTGACGCGCATCGGCTTCCGCAGTTTTGACCGCCACCACCTCGTGGCGGACGGGCGCGTCCTGGACTACCCGCGCCCGTCATTGTGGCGGATCTCGGCGGCGGGTCAAATTTTCCTGGTCACACAAGTCCGGGAGCCTCTGACCGCGGGACCTGCTGCGGTGTTCAGCACTGGCGTTCCGGACACCCACTTCATGCATGGTCGTGGTGGGCTTGTCCTGCCGCTGTACCGGGATGGTGCCGGACGATTCGCCAACGCGGCCCCGGGTCTTCCTGGTTTCCTCTCCGATCGGTTGGGGATCCACGTGCGGCCGGCTGACGTGATGCCGTACGTCGCTGGCGTGGTCGCGCACTCGGGCTACACGGCACGGTTCGCCGCTGAGCTCCGGCAGCCCGGCGTACGCGTACCGCTGACGGCAGACGCCGCGTTGTGGCGTGATGCTGTCGACGTCGGGAACGAGGTCATGAGGCTGCACACGTACGGCGAGTGGCCCAACGGCGGTGCGAGGGTACCGAGGCACCTTCGCCCACGCGTCGTTCGGCCGATTTCGGCGCGACCGGCCGACATGCCTGAACGCATCGACTACGACCCCGACACGCGGGAGCTCCGCGTTGGCACTGGCGCCCTCGCTCCGGTGAGTGAGGCTGTCTGGCGGTACGAGGTTTCTGGTATGCGGATCGTCAAGCACTGGTTCGACTACCGGAAGGCCGACCCGGCCGGTCGCCGAGGTGGTTCGCCCCTCGACAGCCTGCACACCCGTCGCTGGCCGGCGGAGATGACGGAAGAACTCCGCGATCTGGTCGCGGTACTCGAAGCCTGCCTGGCGCTCCAACCCCGCCAGGCCGCCCTCCTGGACCGGGTCCTCGCGGGCACCCTCATCACCGCCGCCGACCTCGAAGACGCCCGGGTCCTACCGCCTCCGCCTGAGAGCAGAAAGCCGGTGGGATCCTCGGCTGGCCTGTTCTGAGCCGAACACGACAGCCTCGGGGTCAGCCCATGGTTTTGGCGCCGTCGAGGGATTCGCGGAGGATGTCGGCGTGGCCGGCGTGCTGGGCGGTCTCGGCGATGATGTGCAGGAGTACGTGGCGGGCGGACCAGCGGGCGCCGGGCTCGAACCAGGGGGCCTCGGGGAGCGGGTGGCTGGCGTCGAGGTCGGGGAGGGTGGCGACGATGTCGTCGGTGCGGCGGGCGACCTCGGCGTACGCATCGAGTACGTCGGCGAGGGTTTCGCCGGCCAGCAGCGTGAACTCGTCGGCGCGTTTCGCGTAGTCCTCGGGGGTCATGTCGGCGGCGTTCTGCATGGCGGACGGGCCTTCGAGGATGAAGTTGGCCCAGCCGCGTTCGACGGACGCGACGTGCTTGATGAGGCCGCCGAGGCACAGCTCGCTGGCGGTGGTACGCCGGCCGGCCTGTTCGTCGGTGAGGTCGCGGGTCGTGTACCGCAGGAAGTGGCGGTGCCGGCCCAGCACCTCCAGCAGGTCGGCGCGTTCGCCGGTGACGATGGTCGGTTCGGTCGCGGTCATGTCGGTCCCTTCGTTGTCCTCGTTCAGGAGGAACGCTACGGGTCGCTGCGGCCACCTTCTGACCTCAAGTGAGCAGGTCTCCCGCGAGGGCCGAGGTGACGAGGGCGGTGGCGAGGGCGCGGGCGGCGTCGGGGGTGGCGGCGGCGGGCGGGCCGGCGACGAGTGTGAAGAGGGCGCCGCCGTAGAGGCGGAGGAGCAGCGGGATCCGGTCCGGCGGTACGCCGAGGCCGAGGTCGGCGTGGTGGCCGGCGGTGAACTGCTCGGCGCCGAGGGCGAGGCCGGCGACGGCGTCGGCGAGTCGGGGGCGGCGGAGGGATTCCAGCCAGAGTTCGAAGATCGCGAGGTACCGGGTGCGGTGTTCGGTGGCCGCGGTGTGCAGCGAGCCGGCGATGAGGTCGACGAGCTGGTCGGCGAGCGTGCCGCGGGTGGTCGGGTCGGTACCGAGGTGTCGGTCGGCGGCGTCGGCCATGTCGGCGCGGTGCAGGTCGAGTACGCGTTCGGCGGCGGCGACGAGCAGGTCCTCCCGGGTACGGAAGTAGTTGGAGGCGGTGCCCGTGGGCAGGTCGGCGCGGCGTTCGACGGCGCGGTGGGTGACGCCGTGTACGCCGGACTCGACGAGCAGCTCGATCGCGGCGTCGGCGAGGGCGCGGCGGCGGGTGAGATTGGGTGCGGGCACGGCGAGATCTTATGACACCATCGGTACTAGTACGATCGTAGTGAATGAGATCGGAGGCGTGCCGTGGAGGTACTTGTCGCCGGGGCCGGCGTCGGCGGGTTGGCGCTGGCCAGAGGGCTGATCGACCGGGGCCACCGGGTACGGGTGCTGGAGGCGGCGCCGGGGCTGCGTCGCGGCGGGGCGGCGGTGACCATCTTCAGCAACGGCGCCGCGGCGCTGGCCGCGCTCGGTGTGGATCTCGACGGCGCGGGCGGGCGGACCGACACGCTGGCGATGCGTACCGCGGACGGGCGGCGGGCGGTCACCGCCGACCTGCGGGTCCTGCACCGCGCGACCGGCCGCCCGGTCACGGTCGTCGCCCGGGAACGGCTGATCGACCGGCTTGCCGCCGGCCTGCCCGCCGACCTGGTCCGGTTCGACACGCCGGTGGACGGCGTCGAGGTGCGCGACGGGTACGTGACCGTGGTCGACGCGGCCGGCGGCGAGCACCGGGCGGACGTGCTCGTGGGCGCCGACGGGTACCGGTCGGCGGTGCGCCGCGCGGTGCTGGGCGACCGGCCCGCGCGCGACGTCGGCTGGTCGACCTGGCAGGGCCTCGGCCGGGTGCTGCCCGAGCTGGCCGTGGGTACGACCGGGTTGTTGCTCGTCGGCGACGCCGGGCTCGTCGGGCTCATGCCGGCGGGCGGCGGCGTGCTCCAGTGGTGGTTCGACACCCGTTGGGGCGCAACGGAACCCGAGCCCGCATCCGCCGTCGCGATGCTGCGTGAACGGTTCGGCGGGTACGCCGAGCCGGTGCCGGCGCTGCTCGACGCGGTCACCGACGCGGATGTCGGCCGGTATCCGCACGTGCTGCACGACGTACCCGACGTGTGGGGGCGCGGGACGGCGACGCTCGTCGGCGACGCGGCGCACGCGTTCCCGCCGACCCAGGCGCAGGGGGCGAACCAGGCGATCGAGGACGCCTGGCTGCTCGGCCGCCTGCTCGACGGCCCTACCGACCTCGTCGCGGCACTGCGGCGGTACGAAGGGTTGCGGGCCCGCCGGGTGCGCCTGGTCGCCCGGGCCGCGGGGACCGAGTCGACCAACAAGCCGCTCCCCGCGGCGGTACGGCTGGTCGCCGCGGCGCTGCCGCCCGCCGTCGTGGGCCGCATCCATCTGGCACTGATCCGCCGCTACAGCAGCGTCCTGCACGACGAGCGGTAACGCTTGCGACGCAAGGGTTCTCAGCGGCGGAGGGTGAGGGTGGTCAGGACCGGACGGTGGTCGGAGACGGTGACGGGTAGGACGGTGGCAGCGGTCGGGGTGGCGGTGGACAGCACGTAGTCGATGCGGGCGTGTGGCGCCTCGGACGGGTAGGAGAGGCCGGGGTCGTCGGGGTTCGTCGCCGGCCACGTGTCCGGGTAGCGGGCGGTCAGCGTGGCCACCTCGGCGGCGGTGGGCTCGGCGTTCAGGTCACCGGTGAGGACCATCGGGCCGCCGCCGGTGCCGATCAGGTCGGTGACCTCGTCGGCCTGCGCCTGGCGTACGGGGGCGGAGGTGTTCTGCAGGTGCGTGTCGTAGAAGCGGAGCGGGACGCCGCGGACCATGACCCGGGTGTACAGCAGGCCGCGCTGCTCGGTGGCGGGGTCGCCGCCCTTCGTCAGCAGCGTGTTGCCGGACTCCAGGATCGGGTAGCGGCTGAGCACGGCCGTGCCGTACTGCCGGCGGGGCGCGCCGGGCGTGGCGGGATCCTGGTCGAGGTTCGCCGCGTACGCGACGTGCATGCCGAGGCGCTCGCCGAGCCAGGTGGCCTCGTCGAGCCAGTCGCTGCGCTCGGACCAGTGCCGGTCGACCTCCTGTAGGCCGACGACGTCGGCGCCGCTGTCGGCGATCACCTTCGCGACGGCGGCGAGGTCGAGCACGCCGGCGGCATTCGCGCCGTGGTGGATGTTGAACGACATGACCCGCACGGTGCGTGAGGCTACCGCGTGCGCCGGTGCGGAGAGCGCGCCGACGGCGGCGGTGACGACGCCGAGCGCGAGCAGCGTACGGAGACGGAACGGGCGGGACATCGGGCCTCCTGCTGGGGGATCGGAGGGGCTCCTGCCGCGCCCAGGTTAGGGCGCGAGCCGCGCCGCTTCAACCCGTACCCGGCGAATGTCCGGTGCACGGATCCACGTCGTACCAAGGGATCCGGCGCCCGGCGCGGCCCTACGTTCGCGCGGTCGGGGCGTCTGTCCCGGGCCGGAGGCGGTAGCGTAACCGCCCATGAACCCTTCGGAGCCGTCCGGCCAGCCGCCTTCCGGCTCGCCCTCCGATCCGTCCGCCGCGACGCCGGAGCCCGGTGCGGGTGGCACGCCCGGCCCGACTCCCACGCCCCCACCAGCCGAACAGGCACCGGCCGACCCCACGGCCGCCGAGCCGTCGCCTGGTGCGGCCGAGTCCGCGGCCGCCGAGCCGTCGCCCGGTGGGGCCACGCCGGCCGAGCGGGCGGCGGGTGCAGCCGGGCCGATGGAACCGTCGGCGGGTGCGCCGCTGCCGGGTGACCAGTCCGCTTCCTCGGGATACGAGCCGCAGTCGGGGGCGCGGCCGTCCTGGCAGTCGGGGGGCGGGCCGCCGCCGTACGGGCAGCCGCCGTACCCCACGCCGGGCGGGCCGCCGCCGGGCGGACCGCACTACCCGACGCCGGCGTACGGGGCGGAGCCGCCGCGGCGCTCGCGGGCCTGGATCGGGTGGCTGGTCGGTGCGTGTGCGGTGGTGCTCGTGCTGTGTTGCGGCGGCGGCGGCTTGGTGGCCTACCACTACTGGTCGGCGGACGGGGACAGCACACCGCACGGGCCGGGGCCGTCACACGGCCCGACCGGCAGCGCCGCGTCCGGCGCGTGCCGGTACCCGTCGGACGGGCAGCAGCCGGCGCGCGAGGTCCGGACGCCGGACCCCGAGAGTGCCGTACCGACGACGGCGACGCTGGTGACGAACCGGGGCACGATCACCGTCCGGCTGGCGGCGGACAAGGCGCCGTGCACGTTACGCAGCCTGGCAAGCCTTGCGCGCCAGGGGTTCTACGACGATTCGCCGTGTCACCGGCTCACCACGCGAGGGCTGTGGATCGTGCAGTGCGGCGACCCGTCGGGCACCGGCCGCGGCGGCCCCGGGTACACCGTGCCGGACGAGAACATGCCGACCGGCGGCGGAATCGCCTACCCGCGCGGCACGGTCGCCCTCGCCAACACCGGTGAGTCCGGCACCGGCGGCAGCCAGTTCTTCATCTGCTACCGGGACGACGACCTGCCGCCGTCGTACGCCGTGGTCGGCACGGTCTCCGCCGGCATGTCCGTGGTGGACGGCGTCGCGGCGGGCGGTGAGGTCGACGAGACCGGCCCGGGTGACGGGAAACCGAGGCTGCCCCTCACGATCACGTCGATGACGACGCACTGACTTGGCCTGCTCGTGCCGCGTCCTTTGCACGCGCAAGCGACGAGTCCGCGACGGTACCGACCGGCCTGTCCGTATACACATCGGCCGGTCGGTACCTATTACATCCCGCACCGAGCTACAGGACCGCGTGGACGACGATCCACACCACCGTCGTCAAGACACTCAGTCCTGTCATAGCGAGCAGAAGGTCGACGGCGCGACGTACCCGGGTGTACTTGACCGCCATGACATGGATGAGTGCCTGCCAGCGATGATGGAGCCACGAGTCCATCGAGGCTGAAGCCTGCTCGGGTTGGTGTACGACCATCGGACGGACCACGAGGATGAGTTGCACCACTGCAGCGAGCCATGGCCCCGCCGCGAGGACGTAACCGATCGCGATCGGAACCGGCGGCGTGCTGTCGAGCAAACTGGCGACGGCGACCGAGACGGTGACGGCCAGAGTCGCGATCACGAGCAGGTCCCGCGCCTTGGCATCGATCCGGCGCAGCTCGTCTCGGACCTCGTCGAGTTCCGACCGCATGATCTGCGTCGTGTCCGTGTTACTCGCCATCTGGCTCACCCGAACCAGGAAGATCCGTGTCCGGATCGTCGATCTCAGGACTGTCGATCGGTCCCAGTGGATCGCTGACTCCCGAGAGGCGTGCGGCACGCTCGGCGAGGTCGTGTCGATCGTTCATGGCGAAGAGCCGCCGTAGCTGCCAGCCGAGCAGGTGGGCTCCCGGTGTGTCGATGCTTGCGGAGAGCTCGTCGACGAGGTCGCCAAGGGTTTCCGGGGTTGCCGGGTCTGGCACGGGACCGGCGGTGAAGATGTCGTGCAACTGCGTGAAGATCTGTGCCATCGCGAGGAGATCCGCTATGCGGGTGGGGTTGTTCGCCAACCACCACGCGGTGGCACGCCGTGGATCAGTCAGCAGCGGTTCGATGCGCCGGCGTAGGTACTCCGAACTCTCGTCCTGTCGAGCCCGTTCACTGATTCGGATCTGCGCTTGTTCGAACCGTTCGACGACCTCGCGGTCCTCGGATCTGGCACGTACACCTGCACACGCCGCCCACGCTCTAGCGTCATCCACACCGATCGGGGTTGGGTCGCGGAGTTCGGAACAGAGCTCGGCGTGGATCCGGTCCGGTTGCGTCACGGTGTAACGACGGCTCACCTCCTCGGCTCGCCGCTGTATCGCTGCTCGGGCGATCTGGAACACCTGGTCTCTGGCGATGGCGGTGCTGGGCATCGTGTACATGACCTGTACATCGGCGCTGACGCGGAGGTACTCGTGTTGCGTGTCGAGGATGAGCGTCGTGTTTGGGGTCGTGCGTGCGGGTGGGGCGGCGAGGGCGGCCGGGCTCATCGGTGCGGTGGTACCGCTGACATATCCGGTGAATCGAGACCACAGACCAGTGTTGGTCATGACAGCTCCTCCGTGCGCGCAGAGATGAACGGCTCGTCGAGTCGGGTTAGTAGTCGTTGCATGAGTCGCTCGGCCGCGTTTCCGGCATACCGCTGGCCGCTGGTGGCCCAGGCCAGGTGGACCATCCTGCGTTGGCTGGTTCCGACAGCTCGAATCAACTGGTCGATGAGGAAGTCACCCTCAGCTGCACCGCGGCTGTTGGCGGCGTCGATCCACGACCCGATAACCTCGGCACTCCGCTCGTACGGGAGCACATCGAGCGCGGTGCGCCAGAACTGGATGGCCGACCGCTCCCGGGTCCCTTGCAAGGTGGGTTCGGCAATCGTGAGTTGCGCGCGGACGTCATCGTCGGCCAGTGCGCTCCTCAGCGCGCGAGCCAAGGCTTCAGCCTGCCGGGGACTGAGTCGCGTCAGCCAGTCATGGAGATACCCGAGCAGCCGGTCCGGCCCGAGATTCTTGGCGATCTTCGTGACCGCTTCGACCACTGCCCGCTGCACCGCGTCATCTTCGCTGTCCGCGAGATGCTTGAGGCGGGTCAGTGCATTCGCCGGGAAAACCTCCCCGTACTCGCCGGCGCACACGATCGCGACGACGCGCTGCACGTCGCGCGGAGCTGACTTCGACCAGTTCCAGAGCATTCGGCGTACGTCCCGCCCGATGCGCGGATCGGTCGCTGTGGCGGTCAGCAGTCGAGTTGCGAGAGAGTCGGCGCGGACAGCGATCCAACCGCGCCCGAACGCCCCAGCAAGGTGCGGGCCATTGCGCACCACGAGTTCCACCACGCGATCGACTGCCTGGGCCAGATCGTCCGACCGTAGGCTGGACTCGGTCGGCATGTCGATGACCCAGTTCTGCAATGCTTGCTGGAGCCGAGGATGCTCGACCCAGACATGAGGAAGAACTGCACGGCCGAACTCCGGCCGAGTGAAAGTCACGGACCCGGGCGTGGCATCGACGTGGCCGAGCCTTTTCAAGCGTGTGACGACGCTGCAGTCGATCATCGGATGAGGCAGCGGCTCGTCCAGTGAGTAACCGCTGTGCGTCACGAGCGATTCAGCCATGGCGGTGATCGCCCCTGGGGTTGCGCCTTCGACGAGCGCAGTGGCAATGAGCAGGCTGCGCGACCGCGCGTCGTGATCTCCGTCTATCTCACTTCGCAGCTGTGTGGTCCAGTCCGCCAGGGCAGATCTGACTTCCTCCCGAATCCTGTCAACCGAAGCAGTGCCGTGTGCCGCGCTCGTCGCTACGAGCGAGGCCAGGTGCGCGGCATGCGCGGGCCATGCGGCGTGGAGCTCGTTGCGGAACCAGCCATCGGCGATGAGCTCGGCAGCCAAGCCACGATCGACCGTGTCGGAAAGTTTGCGCTGGAAAACCCCGACCCCGTCAGGTTTCGGTAGGCTCGCTGTCCAGTTCGGGTACCGCGTGCGGGCGGTGGCGAGGTCGCGTCGCGGCACGGTGACGAGCAGAAAGCTGCTGGTAGCGTCCACGGTGGCCTTGACTGCCGCGATGTCTTCGATGAGCCGGACGCGTTGATCGTCTGGCATGCCGATGGCATCGACGAGGACGAGGCGGCCGCTGTTCCAATCGCGAACGGCATCCTCAAGCGTCTCCTCGTCATCGTCCAGGGCCAGCCGCTCCACCGGCGGCTCGTACGCTACGACCTGCGTCGCCAAATGATGTGCGATGCACAGCCGTGCGGTGCTTGCGCCTTCGCCCGGATCGGCCCCAAGCAACAGCACACGCTCCGCACCCAAGGTTTCGGCCGCTCCGGCGATACCTTCGGTCGAGACCGCGGCCATTGCGGCGCGATGGATTTCGTCCCAGAGCACCAGGACTCGTCGGACTGGCGGCGCAACCTCAACCGGCAGGCTGCTGTACACGACATTGGCGTTGATGGTGGTGCCATGGACGGTCTGATGGTGAGTGGACTGGTCCACATGTTCGGCACTGACGACCGCGGCGCTGACCGTCGTTCCGACCCGTGGCGTCGGGGCCGCGTCGGCGGGAGCTCCGATTGTCTGGGGACGCTGTTCGGCAGGGTCGGGTGACTGAGCTGGTGGCCAGTCCGGCAGTGCCGCGAGACCTGGGTCGACCCCGTCGAGACCTGGTACGGCATTCGTCATCGATCCTGCTCCCGGTGATAACGGCGGCCAGCCTGCTCGCCGGTGTTGGTGTCCCCGATCGTCATCTCGCGCGCCTGGTAATGGTTGCCGTGTACGGTCGAGCTGGTGGTCGACTGGTCGATGTCGCGGGCAAATGTGTTCCCGCCTCCGAGGACCCCCACATGACCGCCGACATGAGCCGCGGCGGTGGCGTTGCCATCCATTGGACCGACCGTCTGAGTAGTACCGCTCGGGTCGGCGGGGACCGGTACGGGCTCGGTGTCGGGGACCTCCTGAGCCGGCGCCGGTTGCACCCCGAGCAAGCCCTTCTCCAACAACGCGCCGGATGGTGCCGGCACTCGAAGGTACGCGATGCCCGTGTAGTCCTTTGCCTCGATTCGCACCGGGGCCTTGACGAACTCGGACTCGTGTCGGGTGGAACTGCCGTTGCGAACCGCCGCGTCCATCACTGCCTCGGACAGGGCCGCCGCGAGAAATGTGACATCGGGATCCGAGTATGCGAGCAACGCTCGCAACGGGTCGGCGTCTACCAGTCGATGCGTACCGATCATCGTTGCTCCGACGGGTGAGTCGATCCGCGGATCCTTGAGCACTTCAGTGGGGCCGAGGTGCAGGCTGAGGCGCAGCCGCATACTGATTCCGTCCGCGCGCAGCGCCCGGGCCCGGCGTCGCAACTCGGCTTGCAGGTGCTCCAAGTACCTGTGCACCACATGTGGCAGCAGCTTCGGCGGAAAACCGAACATGTACCCGTCGCCCGTGCTGTCTGGGAAGATGCGCAGGTCCCACAGCTCGGAGATTCCCGCGCTGTGGCTGGCCTGTTCCAAGACCTCGGGGATCAACGGAGCGAGGCGGTTCTGCTGCCGATCTGAGTGTTTGCTGAAGCCCTTCGTGTCAACGACCAGAATCGCTAGGTGGTCGGGTAGGTCGCGCGGCTCCACTGGGTCGAGTTCAGTCATGTTTCGCTCCCGGTCTATCGGCGACGACAGGACTGATCTTCGGGAGTCGACCGGCTCAGGACTGTCCAGAATTGGACGTTTGGCGGGCAGTGTGTCCTGCGCCCTATCAGGAAGGTCGGACGATGGCGCGCAGGGCGGCGACATCGACGACACGGATCCGTGCGTGGCTCGTATCGACGAGTCCGCGTCGTTTCCATGCTGCGAGCACTGGCGTGACCGAGCTGCGGGCGAGTCCGAGGGAACGCGCCAGTTCGTCCTGCGACATGGTGACGTCGCGTGGCGAGGGGTGCGTGTCGCCCGCCGCGGAGACGATCTCAATGAGTAGCTCGGCGAGTTGCGCCTCGGGGGCGCGGGAGGCTAGCCGCCACGTGTGAGCGGTGCTCTCTCGCAGCTTCGCCATGACGTACCGGTCGACCTCGGCCTGCATGCCGTAGCGTCGGATGAATGTCTGGAACGCGGGTGCGCTCACGGTGTACGCGATGCCTTCCTCGATTGCCTGCACGGTCGCTGAGCGGGGGCCAGAGTCAAGCGAGGCGAACTCGCCCAGAACGTCGCCAGGCCCGCGCACCGCGAGGAGTACCTCGCTGCCGTCCGCTCCGGAATACATCACCTTCGCGCGTCCCGCCGCGAGCAGCAGGATCCAGCGGTCCCGGTCGCCCTGATGGATCAGCCGGTCACCACGCCTGTGTACGTGCCGCGTCCCGTGCTGGACCAGCTCCGCCCACTGCGCCGCGGACAACAGTGCCCGCAACCCACGGGGTTCCGCCATGCATCCTCCCGTACTGAATGGCGGACACCGTAGTGGTGGAAGGGTGTCCGCGCAGTCGGGTTCCTGACGCGGTCGAGGAGCGCGCGGTCATACGCCGAGTAATCGGCCGTTGTATCGCCTGGAGTTCATCTCCATCATGGGAGTCGGTGTGGCACACCTTGAGGATCCGTCGTTTGTCGGGCGCGGGGGGCGCGGCGTGGTGGATGCACGGGTGGGCGGGGCGGCGGTGCTGGCGGTGCTGGTGCTGGCCGGGGTCGGCGCGGACGGCGTCGCCGGTACGCGGCCGCGGTGGTCGGCGGTGCCGTTGGCCGGCGCGACCGCGGCGCGGGACGTGCTGCGGTGCGGCGACGGCTGGTACCTGCTGGGCGCGTACCGGGGCGGGCCGGGGGTGTGGCGCAGCACGGACGGCGTGACGTGGCGCCGGACGCGGACCGCGCCGCACACCTACTACGGCCACCGCCAGGTGCTGTACGCGGGCGGCTGTCACCGGGGCCGGATCGTCGCGGTCGGCGCGCAGGTCGGTGGGGCGCACGGGAATCCGCGCACCAGCTCGTGGTACGAGCGGGCCGACGGCACGGTCGTCGAGGTGCCCGGCGCGGTCGAGCTGTACGGTGGCCCGCGGTCGGTCGGGGTGAGCCGGATCGCCGGTGGCACAACGGGTTCGGTGGTGGTGGGCGACTGGGACGGGTCGAGCGGGCGGGTCGGCGTGGCCGTCTGGTGGTCGGGCGACGGGCGCGGTTTCCGGCGCCTGCCGGACGATCCGGCGCTCGCGGGCGTACGGGGCGAGCAGACCACGGCGGCGGACGCGACCGCGACGGCGGGCGGCTGGCTCGTCGTCGGCAGCCGGTACGTGCTGGACCGGCCGAGGCTGCGCCGCGAGCCGGTGGCGTGGACGTCGGCGGACGGTCGGCACTGGCGGCGCGACCGCATCGCCGCGTCGGACGGACGCCAGACCCTGGACCGCGTGGTCACGACGGCGTACGGGGTGGTCGCGGTCGGCGTGGACGGTTCGCGCTTCGCCGCGTGGCGCCGGGATCGTCGGGCCTGGCACCGGATCGGCGTGTTCGGCTCCGCCGACGGGACCTCCGGCGTACGCTCGCTCGCGGTGCTGCCCGGCGGCGGTCTCGTCACGACGGTCCCGGACGCCGGGCGGCTCGCGTTGTGGTGGTCGGCCGACGGTGTGGACTGGGCACGGATCCCGGTCCCCGCAACGGTTTCCGCGCACGGCGACACGACCCTCGTGACGGGTGCCACCGCGGGTACGCTGCTGGTCGCCGCCCACGACCCGCACACCACGCGCCTCTGGTATGCGCCGATCCCCGTGAGCTGACGCCGACCGGCGCGCTCAGGACTCGAAGCCGAGCGGCAGGTAGCGGTCCACGTTGTCCTTGGTGACGGTGGCCGACGCCAGCACCATGTACGCCGGCACCTCGTGTTCGGTGAGGTCGCTCATGCCGCGTCCCTGGGCGATGAGGCGAGCGAGGGACACGGCCGACGCGGCCATCGTCGGCGGGTAGGTGACCGTGCACTTGAGTACGGACTTGTCGGTCTTGATGAGGCGCATCGCGTTGGCGGAGCCGGCGCCGCCGACCATGAAGAACTCGGACCGGTGCGCCTGCGTGATCGCGGCGAGGACGCCCACGCCCTGGTCGTCGTCGTGGTTCCAGACGGCGTCGAGCTTCGGCCGGGCCTGGAGGATGTTCGACATGACCTGCTGGCCCGACTCGACGGTGAACTGCGCCGCCTGCCGGATCGACACGGTGTAGCCGTACTTCGCCAGCGCCTCCTTGAATCCCCGGCTCCGGTCCTGCGTGAGTTGCAGGTTGTCGATCCCGGCCACCTCCGCGATGAGCGGCTTGGCCACGCCGGCGTCCTTCAGCCGCTTCCCGACGTACTCGCCGGCGGACTGGCCCATGCCGTAGTTGTCGCCGCCGATCCACGTCCGGTACGCCTGCGGCGTGTCGAACACCCGGTCGAGGTTCACGACCGGGATCCCGGCGTCCATCGCCTTGCGCGCGACCGAGGTGAGTGCCTTGCCGTCGAAAGGAAGGACGACGAGCGCGTCGACCTTCTTGTCGATCAGCGTCTGGATGGACGAGATCTGTTTCGTGACGTCGTTGGTGGCCTCGACCGGCTGGAACGACACGTCGGAGTACTGCTTGGCCTCGGCGGCGGCGTTCTTCGAGATCGCGGCGACCCAGCCGTGGTCGGCCTGCGGCGCGGAGAACCCGATCGTGACGTGCTTTCCGGGCTTGGCGTTGTCGCCGCGCGCGGCGTCGACGGTACCGCCGGAGTTCTCCTTCGGGGTGTTGCCGGTGCAGGCGGCGAGCAGGCCGCCGGTGCCGAGGATCGCGCCGCCCGCGAGCAGGCGCCGCCGGTTCAGGTCGGTCATGGTGCCCTCCTTGATGGGGATCAGCCGGTCGCGGTGCGGCCACGCCGCTGGAGCAGTACGGCGGCGAAGATGATGAGGCCCTTGGCGATGTTCTGCACCTCGGTCGGCAGGTTGTTGAGGACGAACAGGTTCGTGATCGTGGTGAAGACGAGGACGCCGAGGATCGAACCGACGAGCGTGCCGCGCCCGCCGGTGAGCAGCGTCCCGCCGATGATGACCGCGGCGATGGCGTCCAGCTCGTACAGGTCGCCGTGGGTGCTGGAGCCGGTCGTGGTGAGCGCCATGATCATGATGGCGGCGATGCCGCAGCACAGACCGGACACCACGTAGAGCAGCGCGGTGTGCAGGCGTACGTCGATGCCGGCGAGCCGGGCGGCCTCGGCGTTGCCGCCCACCGCGAACGTACGGCGGCCGAACGTGGTGCGGTTGAGCACGATCCAGCCGACCGCGACGACCGCGGCGAAGACGTACACCAGCAGCGGGATGCCGAAGAGTTCGTCGCTGGCGAGCGCGTTGACCGACGGCACGGTCACCAGCTGGGTCTTGCGGTCCGAGATCGACTGGGCGAGACCGCGCGCGGCGACCATCATCCCGAGCGTGACGATGAACGGCACGAGCCGGCCGTACGCGACGAGGATCCCGTTGAACAGACCGGATCCGGCGCCGACGGCGACCGCGCAGAACACCATCACCCAGGCGCCGTAGCGGATGGCGAGGTCCTGCGTGGCGAGCGTCGTCGCCCACACCGACGCGAGCGCGACGAGCGCGCCGACGGACAGGTCGATGCCGCCGCCGATGATGACGAACGTCATCCCGACGGTGACGACGCCGACGATCGACGACGACGTCAGGATGTTGACGAGGTTGCCACCGCTCAGGAACCGGCCGTGCGTGGTCACCACGCCGACGACGCCGAGGATCACGAGCACCCCGACCAGCCCGAGCCCGCGTACCGCCGCGAGCCGCCCGCCCCACGTCGCGGCCACGCCGGCCGTACGCTCGACCCGCGCGTGCTCGTCCACCGGCGGGACGGTGACGTCGTCGCTCATGTCCCCTCCTCGCTCCGCTCGGACGGGCCATGAGGCACGATCGCGCTGAGCCGATGATTCGCTCGCTGACGCTCGCTCATGTGCGTTCCTCCATGACCAGGTCGAGTACGCGTTCCTCGGTGAGCGTCGGCGCGGGCGCGTCGGCCACCACGCGGCCGTCGGCGACGACCAGTACCCGGTCGGCGAGGCCGAGTACCTCCGGGATCTCGCTGGACACGAGCAGCACGCCGACGCCGTCCGCGGCCAGCCGCCGGATCAGCCGGTACAGCTCGGTACGCGCGCCCACGTCGACACCGCGGGTCGGCTCGTCCAGCACGAGCAGCCGGCAGCCGCGCACCAGCCAGCGGGCGAGCACGACCTTCTGCTGGTTGCCGCCGGAGAGGGTACGGACGGGCCGGCGCGGATCGGCCGGGCGTACGTCGAGGTCCGTCAGGGAGCGCGCGGCGGCGGCGAGCTCCCGCGCCGGTGCGACGAACCCGGCGGTCGCGTAGCGGGCGAGGCTCGCCACGGACACGTTGCGGTACACGGGATCGTGGCCGAACAGGCCCTGGCTCTTGCGTTCCTCCGGGCACAGCCCCATGCCGGCGCGGACCGCGGCGCGTACCGAGCCGGGGCGCAGGCGCCGGCCGTCGACGGTGACGGTGCCGGCGGTCGGCCGGCGCGCGCCGTAGACGGTCTCGACGATCTCGGTACGCCCGGAGCCGACCAGCCCGGCCAGCCCCACGATCTCTCCACTGTGGACGGTGAAGGACACGTCGGTGAACTCGCCGGCCCGGGCGAGCCCGCTGACGCGCAGCAGTTCCCGCTGCTCGACCGGACCGGTGCGCTCGCCGAACGCGTACTCCACGGTGCGGCCGGTCATCAACCGCACCAGCTCCGCGGTCGTCGTGGTTCGCGCCGGCAGCCCGGCGGCGACGGTACGGCCGTCCTTGAGGACGGTGACCCGGTCGCCGATCTGTCGGATCTCGTCGAGCCGGTGCGAGATGTAGACGACCGCGACGCCGTCCGCGGTGAGCTGCCGTACCACCCGGAACAGCGTCGCGACCTCGCCCGCGTCGAGCACCGCGGACGGCTCGTCCATCACGATCAGCCGCGCGTCGTACGACAGGGCCCGCGCCATGCTGACGATCTGCCGGCTCGCCGCGGGCAGCGAACCGACCGGCCGCCCCGGCGCGATGTCCGGGTGCCCGAGCCGCGCCAGCAACGCCGCAGCCTCCGCATTTCCCTTGGTACGCAAGGAGAATCCGAGCCGCGACCGCTCGTGGCCGAGGAACACGTTCTCCGCGACGGACAGCCCGTCGACGAGATCCAGCTCCTGGTAGATCGTGGCGAGGCCGGCGCGCAGCGCGGCGAGGGGCGTACCGAAGCCGACGGGGCGGCCCCGCCAGCGGACCACGCCGGCGTCCGGGGTGTGCGCCCCGGACAGCACCTTGATCAGGGTCGACTTGCCGGCGCCGTTCTGCCCGAGGAGACAGTGCACCTCGCCGGGGCGTACGGACAGGGTGACGCCGTCGAGCGCGCGTACCCCGGGGAACTGCTTGACCAGCCCGTCGACCGACAGCAACGCGTCCACGTCGACCGCCTCACCCGGGTTGAACCGAGAGGCCGTTGGGGGACCTCGTGATCGGCTGCGGCGGCCCCATTCGCCCGATCGCGGCGTTGTCGGTCGGGGTCGCGAGTCGCCGACCCGCCGGCCGACCAGCGAGTCGCGACCCCGACAGAGCGCATACAACGCCGGTACGCACTCGCACCTCCGCCCTGCGAGCGAACGAAGGGGACTCGCCTCGCACGATCGAAGGTCCCCCAACAGCCTCTGGGGCTGGTCGGTGGGTCTCACACATCTGCTCCTCCTTCACGCGCTGGGGTGCGTGCGGCCGAGGGCGATTGGGTGGGTGCCGTCGGGCCGTGGTGCAGCAGGGGACGAACGTGATCACGGGTCCGGAATGGCTCAGACCGGCAGCGTAATGCCGTGGAAACGCGAAAGCCAGCCCCTCTGTGGACGAATTCCTGCCCGTTCGTGCGGTACTTTCGACTTCGCGTGGACGAAGTGCCCTCAGGCACTGCCCCGCTCGGTGCGGAGGTGAGGTGCATGGCCGTGGTACGCCCGCAGAACGCGCACCAGGCCAGGCTGCTGCGACGGCTGCGCGACGAGGGTCCGCGTTCGCGCGCGGAGCTGGGCGACGCCGTCGCGCTGTCCCGGTCCAAGCTCGCCGTGGAGATCGACCGGCTCGTCCGCGGCGGCCTGCTCGACACCGACGGGTACGCGGACTCCCGCGGTGGCCGCCGCTCGTCGATCGTCCGCATCGCGCGGCGCATCCGCTTCGTCGGCATCGACATCGGCGCCACGTCGGTCGACGTCGCGCTGACCGACGGCGAGCTGCGGGTGCTGGCCCACCGCGCCGCCGCCGTCGACGTACGCGACGGGCCGGACTCCGTCATCGCGCGCGCCTTGGCCATGGTCGCGGAGCTGCGCGCCGAGGACGACGCGCCGGTGGCCGGTGCCGGCGTCGGCGTACCGGGGCCGGTGTCGTTCGCCGACGGGGTACCGGTGTCGCCGCCGATCATGCCGGGCTGGAACAGGTTTCCGGTGCGGGAGACGTTCTTCGCGGCGCTGGGCTGCCCGGTGCTCGTCGACAACGACGTCAACATCATGGCGTTGGGTGAGAAGCACGCCGGCGTCGCCCGGTCCGTCGACGACTACCTGTTCGTCAAGATCGGTACCGGGATCGGCTGCGGCATCGTCGTCCGCGGCGAGGTGTACCGCGGGGTGAACGGCTGCGCCGGGGACATCGGGCACATGTCGGTCGACGAGCAGGGGCCGGTCTGTGCCTGCGGCAACGTCGGCTGCCTGGAGGCGTACTTCGGCGGCGCGGCGCTGCGCGGCCAGGCGCTGACCGCCGCGCGTACCGGGCAGTCGGCGGTGCTGGCGCGGCGGCTGGCGGAGGCCGGCGACCTGACCGCGGTCGACGTGGCGGACGCGGCGGGCGTCGGCGACGGGGTGGCGGTGGCGATGATCCGCGCGGGCGGCCGGCGGCTCGGGCACGCGCTGGCCGGGCTGGTCAGCTTCGTCAACCCGGGGCTCGTGGTGATCGGCGGCGGCGTCGCCGGCATCGGCCACACGCTGCTCGCCGAGATCCGCGGCGCCGTCTACCGCACGTCGCTGCCGCTGGCCACCGGCAACCTGCCGATCACCCTGTCCGAGCTGGGTGACCGGGCCGGCGTCGTCGGCGCCGCCCGCCTGATCAGCGACCACGTGTACCGCGCCGACTGATCTGTCGTACCCGGTCGGTACGGTCGGTTCTCGTGTACCCGACTGACGAGCTGGCCCGCTGGCGTGGCGGCTTTCCCCGGGCGGCGCTGACCGCCCGCCGCGTCGCCGGCCTGCTGGAGGTGCCGGGCTGCGCCCGGCGGGAGGCGCTGGACACCGCGGAGCTGCCGATCGCGGCCGTCGCCGCGCTGCTCGGCTGCCCACCCGCCCACCGCAGTCCCTACGCGCACGCCCGGCAGCGCCGGTTCGAGACCGCCTGCACCGCCGACGATCTGGCCGCGCTGCTCGACCCGGTGCGCGACGTCCTCGGCGTACCGGTGACGCACGGCCGGATCCGCGAGATCCCGGCCGGCACCGACGAGGCGCGCGCGGACGCGACCCGCGCCGCGCTGGCCGACGCGCCGGCCGACGCGGTCACCCTGCTGCGCGCGCCGGTGCTGCCGCTGCGCCTCGGCGACCGCACCACCCATCTGTCGTACGAGGTGCTGATCGTGGCCGGCCACGGGCCGCTGCACGTGGTCGAGCCGCGGCCGTTCCCGTGCGTGGACGGGGTCGCCGACCCGGCGCAGGTCGCGGCGGCGGCCCGGCAGGTCGCGGTGACGGTGCTGGCGCTCCGCGGGTACGCCGAGACGGCCGAGCGCGCGCTGCTCGTCCTGCCGGAGAACTTCTCGCTCCGCCCGACCGGCGCGGCGCTCGACGTCGCCCCGCAGGTACGACGGCTCGCCGCGCTGCTGCCGACACTCGGCGCGGCCGGGGTCGGCGACGCGCCCACGCTGCCGGACCCGACGGCCGTCGACGCCGCCGACCGGGTCGCCGCGGCGGTCGGCGCGCTCGGTCACCGGTTCGGCGACGGCTGCCTCGGCTGCGACCTGTTCGGTTTCTGCCGCGCCGGCGAGGACGCGCGCGGCGCCGTCACCCGGCTCGGCACCGCCGCCGCGAACACCTGCGGCACGGTCGCCACGGTGACCGACGCGCTGGGGCTCGCCGACGGCAGCCGGACCCCGCACGGCCCGGCCGAGACGGCGTTGGCCGACGGCCTGTCCCGCGCCGCCCGCGCCCTCGCCCTCGCGGACACGCCGTGACGTCCGCGGCGGGTGCGACGTGAGCGAGCTGTCGACGTACCTGCGGTTGCGGGCGTACCGGGAGCGGCGGGCGGTGCCGGCGGCGAGCCGGTGCCACGCGTACCTGGCGGACGCGCCGCTGGTCGTCGTCGGCTACCACCTGGCCGGCGACCCGGGCGCCCCGGTCGCCCTGCGGTACGGGACGGCGCCGGGCTCCTGGCGCACCGTCGTGATGGCCGAGCCGCGCAACCGGGACGTCCGCTTCGCGGCGCTGACCGACGTGGCCACCGACCTGCTGGCGTACCTCGACGGGTTCGCCGCGCGGGAGGAGGTCACGGTGCTGGACCGCCGGGGCGTACCGGCGGGGACGGAGCAGGTGTGCCCGCGGGCGCCGCAGCTGTTCGTACCGAACCAGGCGACCGCGGCGTGGTTGTGCGACACGCTCGGCCGTTCCCTGCGTTACCTGCGCACCGACGGGGAGTACGCGGTGGATCCGGTGCTGCCGGCGGTCGGCGCGCACCTGAGCTTCCTCGCCGGGCGCCGGGCGCTGCCCGGTTCGGCGGTGGTGGTGGCCGCGGGCGCGCTGCTGACGACGCACTGGGTGACGGGCCAGCTGCCGGCGGAGGACGCCGACGTCCATGCGGCGCTGGGCTGGGTCGACCCGCCGGACGGTACGGACGGGCCGGCCGCGGCGCGCGCCGGCGAGGCGCTGCCGGCGGCGGGCCCGGTGCCGGATCCGGCCTGGGACGCCGAGGTCCTGGCGCCGGCGATCGAGGACGGCGACCCGGAGTCGTTGCGCGCCCTGGCGGACGAGGCGCTGGCGCCGGCCTGGGCGGCGACCTGGCGGGTACGCGAGCTGGTGTCGGCGCTGCTCGCGGCGGCGCACGCCGAGGCGCGCTGGGAGTCGGACCGCCGCGCCTGGACGCACCACCTGGACCGGGTCGACGCCGGCACCGCGCACTTCAGCACCCGGCTGGACGCGTTGCGCGCGTTCCGGTTCCTGGGCGAGCTGGAGGCGCGGACCGCCGCGCTGGACCGGCAGATGGCGCTGGACGATCCGGTCGTGATGGCCGGCTACGTCGCGTCCGGCGAGGCGCTCGCCGGCACCGTGGTGTTCCGCGACCACGAGCGGCGGGAGCTGTCCGCCCGCGGTACCAAGGTGCTCCGGCCGCTGCTGCGGGTGCGACCGGAGCTGCCGTTCGACCGGCCGCCGGGTACCGAGCTGTGGTTGGCCGATCGTCGGTCGTCGGACCGGCAGCGTCTCCCGGCCGCCTCCGGCGTGCAGGTACGCACGGGGGACCGGGACGCCGACGGGGTGGTGGACTGCGTGGTGGTGAAGGGCATGGGGCGCAAGCCGGAGCACGCCGACGCGGCGCTGCCGGCGGTCGGCGAGTCGGTGGTGCTGGCGCCGTTCGGGCCGCAGCCGGTGTTCGGGGACACGCTGCCGGACGAGCTGCCGTGGACCCACCGGAGCCCGGAGTGACCACCGGCCCGGCCGCCGAGCACGGCACCGCCGTCGAGCGCACCTGGTCGTACCTGACGGGCGGGGCGCGCACCGTCGTCGTCGACTCGCCGCCCGGTGCGGGCAAGTCCACGCTGGTACGTGAGGTCACGGCGCGGCTGGTCGCGTCCGGCGCGCAGGTACCGATCATCACGCAGACCAACGACCAGGCCGACGACCTGGCCGCCGCGATCGCCGCCGCCGTCGCGCCGGCCCGGGTTGGCCGCCTGCACTCCGCCGACTACACCCAGCCGGACGACGCCGAGCCGACCATCGCGTACTCGGCGCGGGCCGCGGACCTGGCCGGTTGCCCGGTGCTGATCGCGACGGCGGCGAAGTGGGCGTTCGTGTCGGGCGACGACCACCACTTCGAGCTGGGCGTCGTGGACGAGGCGTACCAGATGTCGTCGGCGGCGCTGGTGCGGGTGGCGGGGCTGTTCGACCGGCTGCTTCTGGTCGGTGATCCGGGGCAGCTGTCACCGTTCACGATCGCGGACGAACACGTGGTGCGGTCGCTCGCGACGTGGCCGCTGGACACGGCGGCGGGTACGGTGCTGCGCAACCATCCGGACACGCCGGTGGTACCGCTGCCGGTGAGCTGGCGGCTGCCGCCGTCGGCCGCGTCGGTGGTGTCGGAGGCGTTCTACACGCGGCCGTTCCGGGCGGGCAGCGCGCCCGGCGAGCGCGCACTGCGGCTCACCGTGGACGAACGCGACCCGTACGGGACGGTGTTGCGGGCGGCGGCCGACACCGGCTGGGGCCTGCTCGAACTGCCGGAGGCGTACCTGCCGCGGACCGATCCGGAGTGCGTCGCCGCGATCGGCACGATCGTCGGCCGGCTGCTCGGCTCCGGCGCGTCCACTGTGGACCCTTCGGGTGCCAGACCGCTGACCGCGGCGGACGTGGCGGTCGGCGTGACGCACCGCGACCAGCGCGCGTACGTGCGGGCCGCGGTCGACGCATCCGTTGCGGCACAGGGGATCCCGCCCGGCGCTGTCACGGTCGACACGGCGAACCGATTGCAGGGCCGACAGTACGAGGTGGTCGTGGCCTGGCATCCGCTGTCCGGGCGCCGGGACGCCTCGGCGTTCCATCTGGAGGCCGGCCGACTGTGCGTGCTGGCGTCCCGGCACCGGCACGCGTGCGTGGTCGTCGGCCGCGCCGGGATCGCCGCGCAGCTCGCGGCGTACCCGGCGGACGAGCCGGTGTGGCTGGGCGCCGACACCCCGCAGGTCGACGGCTGGGCGGCGAACGTCACGTTCCTGTCCCGCCTCGCCGCCGCCCGCGTCCCCGCCTGATCCGTTGCACCGCAACGGTTCTCAAGTGTCAGCCGCGTGCCTCGCAAGGAGTGTCCGCGGGCCGGCCTTACGGCGCGACGGGGTCAGGCGGTGAGGAAGGTGTCGACGGCGTGCAGGAAGGCGGTCGGCCGCTCGACCCACGGGAAGTGGCCGCAGTCGTCGAGCACCGTCACGTCGGCCGACGGGAACAGCCCGGCGAGCGCGACGACCTGGGCGACGCCGGCGCTGCAGTCCCGCGCCCCCGCGATCACCAGTACGGGCGCGGTGACGGCGCCGAGCCGGTCGGCGAGGTCGGCCGGCGGTTCGACGCTGAAGTACGCCCGGTTCGCCGGGTAGCTGTACCGGGCGTCGGCGGCGTGCGCGCGTTCGGTTTCGCCCCAGGCGGCGTAGCCGAGCGGCGCGACCGTACGCTGCCAGGCGTTGAAACCCGCGTCGTCGACCGACTCCGGGCCGGCCGCCCAGGCCGCGAGCGCGGCGTCGAACTCGGGTTCGCCGCGCCGCCGGTCGGTCAGCGCGGGCGTGTCCGACGGCACCTCCACCAGGTACCCGGCGGGCGGCGTGACCAGGACCAGGCCGGCCACCCGGTCCGGAAACCGCGCGGCGTAACTGATCGCGAGGCGGGTGCCGGCCGAGTGGCCGAGCAGCAGCAGCCGGGGCAGCCCGAGGTGTTCGCGGAGCCGTTCGAGGTCGTCGGCCTGCCGCCAGAACGACGCCAGCTCGACGTCCGCCGGCAGCGGCGAACGCCCGACACCCCGCAGGTGCGGTACGACGAGCCGGCGCTCACCGCCCAGCCCGGCCAGGTCGCCGAGGTACCGCGGGTGCAGCGCGGCGCCGCCCGCCAGGACGATCACCGGCGGCGTACCGTCCGGGCGCGGGTCGTCGTAGTGCAGGGTGGCCCCGTCGGGGCCGGTGTAGGTGGGCATGCGTGATCCCTTCGCGGAAGTCGGGGGCGCCCGACGGCCGCTTCGGATCAGGCCGTACGAGGGGGGAGCGCCCACCCGGTCACTGCGGAAATGGGTCTCACCTCCCTCGGCTCGTCGCGTGCACCGCGGACGCTACCAGAGCGTTCAGCGGGTCGCGGCCATCTCGCGCGGCGCGGGCGCCGGGGTACTCGCCGCCCGGCCGCCGGGCAGCAGCGCGGAGACCACGGCGAGCACGAGCGCCGTACCCGTCATCGCGGCACCCACCCAACTCGGCGACGTGTACCCGAGGTGCGCGGCGATGGTCGCGCCGCCGAGCCACGCGGCGAGCGCGTTGCCGATGTTGAACGCGCCGATGTTCGCGGCGGACGCCAGGGTCGGCGCGCCTGCCGCGTGGTCGAGCACCCGCTTCTGCAGCGGCGGTACCGTCGCGAAGCCGAGCGCGCCGATGAGGAACAACGTCACCGCCGCGCCGGCCTTGTCGTGCGCGGTCACCGTGAACAGCGCCAGCACCACGGCGAGCCCGCCGAGCGCGACGAACAGCATCGGCATGAGCGCCCGGTCGGCGTACCGGCCGCCGACCAGGTTCCCGACGACCATGCCGAGCCCGAACAGCACCAGCAGCCACGTCACGGAGGCCGGCGCGTACCCGGTGACCCGGGTCATCATGGGCGCGACGTACGTGATGGCGGTGAACACGCCGCCGAACCCGAGCACCGTCATCGCCATCGCCAGCAGCACCTGGACGTTGCGGAAGGCGCGCAGTTCGTGGCGCAGCCGTACGCCGGGCGGGGACGGCAGGTCGGGGACGAGCGAGGCGACACCGGCGAGGCCGACGACGCCGAGGCCGGCGACTATCAGGAACGTGACGCGCCACCCGAGGTGCTGGCCGATCAGCGTGCCGAACGGCGCGCCGACGACGTTCGCGACGGTGAGCCCGGAGAACATCAGGGAGATCGCGGCGGCCCTGCGGTGCGGTGCGACGAGGTCGGCGGCGACCACGGAGCCGATGCCGAAGAACGCGCCGTGCGTGAGCGAGGCGACGACCCGGCCGGCGACGGTGAGGCCGAACGTCGGCGCGAGCGCGGTGAGCGCGTTCCCGACCACGAAGACGGCCATCAGCAGCATCAGCATCCGCTTGCGGCGCATCCTGGTACCGAGGGCGGTCATGATCGGTGCGCCGGCGGCGACGCCGAGGCCGTATCCGGTGACGAGCAGCCCGGCGGTCGGGATGGAGGTGCCGAACGTGCCGGCGACGTCGGGTAGCAGCCCCATGATGACGAATTCGGTGGTGCCGATGCCGAACGCGCCGATCGCGAGGGCCAGCAGGGCGAGTGGCATGGTCCGGATCCCCTCCGGGGTTGTTCGTTGCGTGTGCGGTCAACGCTCACGAACAATAGTTGCAGACGCCTGATATTTGCAAGCGCCGACTATCTCGGTCGTGGGGTAGTCTTGCTCACGTACGACAGGAGGCCCGGATGACCGCGACCGATGCCCAGATGACCGCGCTCGCGCAGGGCTGGTGCGCGCTCTCGGCGCTGCACGGCCGGATCGAGGCGCACGTCGAGCGCGCGCTGCAGGCCGGCCACCGGCTCAGCGTCCGGGAGTACTCGCTGCTCGACGTGCTCAACCGGCAGCACGACGGACCCGGCGGCCACCTGCGGATGAGCCAGGTCGCCGACGCCGTGGTGCTCAGCCAGAGCGCCACGACCCGGCTCGTCACCCGGCTGGAGGACCGCGGCCTGCTGGAGCGCTACCTCTGCCCCGACGACCGGCGTGGCATCTACACCGACGTCACCACCGCCGGCCGCAAGCTGCTGCGCCAGGCCCGCCCCACGAACGACCGGGCGTTGAAGGAGGCGCTGGCCGCCGCCCTCGACGACCCGGAGCTGGCCCACCTCGCCCGCGTCGTCGCCGGCTGACCGCCGCACCCTCGTCCGGCGTCCGGCGTCCAGCGGCGGCGTCCGGTGCCCGGTGCCCGGTGCCCGGTGCCCGGTGCCCGGTGCCCGGTGCCCGAGCCTGGCGGCCGGACGGGAGCGGACAGCGGGTCAGACGCGGGCGGGGACCGGCTCCGGCTCGGGTACGACGGCGGGTGGGGTGGCGCGCTGCGCGACGACGGCGCCGACCAGGACGAGTGCGCCGCCGACGATCTGGACCGCGTCCATCGCCTGACCCAGCAGCACCCAGGCGAGCAGCGCGGCGACGACCGCCTCCAGCGTGGCCACCGTGCAGGCGACCGGCGCGGACAACCGGCGCACCGCTGCGATCCCGGTCAGGTACGCCAGAACCGTTGCCACCACGGCGATCCAGGCCACCAGCAGCAGCGCCGGCACGGCATGACCGCGTACGGTCGGGGCGGTGGCGAGCAGGTGCCAGGGCATCGACCAGGGGCGGGCGACCACGGTGAGCGCCGCGGCGCCCACGAGCAGACCGAGACTGAGCATCCCCGTCGGGCTGAGCGTGTCGTCCCCCGCGGACTCCGACAGGACGAAGTAGACGACCTGGCAGCAGGCGGCGCCGAGCGCGAGCGCCAGCCCGAGCGGGTCGAACCGGGCGCCGGACCACACCTCGACCACGTTCGCCAGGCCGACGACGGCGAGAACCACACCGACCACCGCCGCCCGCGGTACCCGACGCCGCAGCACCACCCGGACGAACGCCAGCACCAGCACGGGCGCGAGATACTCCACGAGCAGCGCGACGCCGACCGGGATCCGCGCGATCGCGGCGAAGTAGCAGCTCTGCACGCCCGCCACGGCGAACAGCCCGTACCCGAGGATCGCCAGCGGGCGGCGCCGCAACGCGCCCAGGTGCGCGAGCGCCAGCGGCAGCAGGAGCAGCGCCGCGCCCGCCACCCGCAGCCACGCCACGGACAGCGGGCTCAGCCCGGCGTCGATCAGCGGCTTCGCGACCGGCCCGGACCCGCCGAAGGCCAGCGCGGACACGACCGCCAGGCCCAGCCCGGCGGTCGGCGCGCGGAAAGGCACGGACCCCATGCCCGCACGTTACCGACCAACCCGCGCCGACCCCCGGAGAGCTTCGTCACCAAGAAGAAGCGGTGATGTGGGGAAACAGAAGCGGGCGGCGCAGCGACCTCAACCCACAGCGCGCCAGTTGTCGTACTGGCTGAGCATCTGGTAGCTCATGTCGGGGCACTTGAAGTTGTCGTGCGGCTGGTCGTACGCGGTGCCGGCGTTGCCGGGCGCGGCGTTGACCCAGGACCCGTTGATGTACTGGCGGATCGAGCGCGCCTCGAACGTGGTGCCCGCCATGTCGGTGCAGGCGTAGCTCGTGCCGGTGCCGTTGACGTCGGAGTACAGCTCGTACACGTCCCAGCCGCTGGTGCCGGCCTGCGTCGAGCCGGACGAGGTGTAGAGCGTCTCCCAGGTCGCGGTCGCGTAGTTGTAGAGGTACGCGACCCAGGTGTTGGGGCTGCTGCTGGTGCGCAGCACCTCGGTGGAGTAGAAGCCGCCGCTGGCGTACTTGCTCTGGAAGGTGGCGTCGATCGGCACGGACACCACGAACGTGATGGCGTTGCACCAGTCCCACACGGAGACCGAGCGGCTGCCGGGGCGGTAGACGGTGGTGACCTCGATGCAGGAGCCGCCGGCCGGGTACACGGTCGGGGTGTAGATCGTCGTGCTGGACTGCGCGACGTTGAGCGTGGCGCTGAAGCTCTGGGTCGCGACGACGCCGCCGGTGCCGGACACGTTGGTGAGGCTGGTGCCCTGGGCGGGGTGGATCTGCTCGGCGAGCGACGGTGTCACGTCGCGGCTGGTACCAGACGGGATGAGGCCGCGGTGCGCGGCGCGGAAGCCGGCGGCGGCGTCCGCCATCCGGGTACGCGCGGCGGTGCCGCGGATGGCCGGCACCGTACCGCGGTGTGGGGCGGCGGGGTCGGGTGCGGCGGCGCGTACCCGGGTCGGTGTGGGGGCGGGGGCGGCGTTGCCGGCCATGGCCGGCGTGAGGATCAGCGCGGCGACTCCGGCCGCGGCGAGCGCGAGGGACGCTCTTCTGAGGGGAAACATGAAGGATTCTTAGCAGTACGAATTCGCCCAGGTCAATACATCGCCCCCGAAAACGCGACAACGGCGCGAATGCGCAGGACCCGGGACGATCAGAGGTGGATGCCGATGCCGCCGCGGCGCGGGTCGCCGCCGGCGCCGGTCGGGCCGACGGCGGAGGCGCCGCCGAAGTAGTGGTCGAGCCCCGGCCACCGGTGGACCAGGTACCCGGCGGCGGCGAGCGCGGCCAGCTCGTCGTCGGGTACGCCCGGCTCGGCGTGCGCGGTGGACTCGACGACGTGGAAACGGCCCCGGCCGATCGCGGTCTCCGGGTGCAGCTTGTCGACGAGGACGCCGACCATCGTGTGGGCCAGCGCGGTACGGATCCGGGACGCGCCGGCCGCGCCCACCGCGAGCAGCACGTCACCGGGGTGCGTGGGCGGCGGCGCGCCGTCCGCGGCGACGTCCGGCACGGGTACCGGCGCGGTGACGTCGGCCAGCTCGGCGACCGAGTCGGCCGGCGCGTCGAGCGGCGCCACGCCACCGGCGGTGTGTACCTCGACGACGGTGTCGGTGGGCAGCCCCGGCCCGGGCGCGCCGAACGCGTCGGGTTCCGCCGGCCCGGGCGCCGCGGGCGTCGCGGTGACCACCAGCGGGCACATCATGCTGGACATCCGGGCGCCGGGCGGCAGCGCGCCGACGAACAGCTCGCTCTCGCCGAGCATGGAGTTCAGGTGTACGCCGAGGCCCGGCAGCCACACCCCGGAGCCGAGGCCCATCGTCGTGGTGACCACGCAGGCGTTGCCGTCGGGGTCGACGACGGAGATGTTCGTGGTGTCGCCGAGCTTCTGCGGCGCGTGGTCGCGCAGCGCGTCGGCGAGCAGCACCGCCCGCCGCGGCCGGTCCACGGTGAGTACCTCGTCGCCGAGCGCGGCGAACGTGTCGACGGTGCGGTTCAGGTCGCCGGCCCGGCCGTACACGTGGGCGCCGGCGAAGCGGGCGTGCCCGGCCGGCAGCTCCAGCACCCGGTACGCGGCGAGGTCGGCGCGGCCCATCGCGCCACCGGCGGCGCGTACCGCGGTGACGATCGCGTCGGCGACCTGGCCGGTGTAGAAGGTGTCGGGGCCGTCCTCGGCGAGCAGCGTCAGCGCCTTGTCCAGGCCGGGGTGGCGGAGCAGCTCGCCGCCCTCCAGCAGCCGGCCGCGCGGCGCGTACGCGACGGCGCCGTCGGACGGCAGCAGCGCCGGGGACAGCGCGCGCAGCGTGTGCGCCTGCGGCGCGGGCAGCACCGCGCCGGTACGCGCCAGTTCGATCGCCGGCGCGACCACGCTCGGCCACGGCAGCCGGCCCCACCGTTCGTGCAGCGCGCCGCACCCCGCGGCCACCCCGGGTACGCCCGCGCTCGACGCCCCGATCTCGTACGGGATGGGGACGGTGCCCAGGGTGATGGTCACCGGCGTCATCGGCCCGGGGCGCGCGTCGCCGTCGAGCCCGGGTACGGCGACGAAGAAGTCGAGGCAGGTCACGGTGCGGGTGGCGGCGTCGAAGTAGGTGGCGTACCCGCCGCCGCCGAGCCCGGTCAGGACGGTCTCGCCGACGCAGCTCGCGAGGACGGCGGCGACGGCGGCGTCCGCGGCGGAGCCGCCCGCGGCCAGGATCGACAGGCCGGCCTCGGCCGTGGCCGGGTGCCCGGCAGCGATGCCCGCTGACACGCTCGCCTCCCTCGTCACGCTTCGATGCAAGCACGATACGTGCAGTACCGGGCCCGCGCGGGCCCGTCACCGAACACCGGGACGACCGGCCCGATCCGTTCGGTACGACCGATGCGGCGGTGGCAGTGCGTAACCATTCGGGTGGGATCGGGCATACCGGGGTGGGAAGCGTAGGCTGCCAGGCGGTGTCCGGTTCGCCCGGTCACCGGCCGACGGGGACCCCTCGGCCGGGCGCGATCGGCCCGGCCATCCGCGTCATCATGAACCCCGGCCCGTCGGCGGGCCGAGGCAGCGTGCGACGAGGGGGACTGACAGCAGATGACGAAAACCACCAGGGGCTGGTGGGCACCCGCCATCGGAGCCGGCCTCATCCTCGGTGTCCTCGTGGCCGGCGCCGGCCTCGCCGTCACCGGGCACATCGACCACGACAAGTACGGCTGGCGCTGGCCCGCCGCGATCGGTGCCGCCGCCCTGCTCGCCGCGATCCTGCTGGTGCTCGCCGCGGTGCTGCGTGAGCGCGCGCACCGCCGCGTCCGCCGGCCCGCCGACGCGGCGACCGGGAGCCCGGTGCCGGGCTTCGCGACACCGGCCGCCGACACACCGGCCGACGCCCAGGCCGCTGAGCAGCCCGTTCGGCTGGCCGAGCGGTTCGCCGACGCCGCCGCGTCCGGACGCTTCGCCGAGCCCGCGCGGGCCGGCCGGTCCGAGGACGACGCGGGCGGACGGCTGGCCGACGACGCGCCGATCGAGCAGCCCGTGCCGGCGTACGCCGGCACGGCGCCGACGCGGCCGGGCGTACCGGCGACGCAGCCGGCACTGGCCGGCGGTGGGCGGACGCTTCGCGCGCGGGTCGCCGCGGGCGACGACCGGTCGCGTACCGCGGACCTGCCGGAGTGGGCGGGGCCGACGTGGGGCGGCGAGGTACGACCCAACGGGCGCCGCCGGCCGCCCGAGCCGGAGCCCGCCGGCGTCCCCGTCCGGGGATACGTGCGGGACGCCGGCAACAAGGTCGTGGCGGAGGCCGCCGTGACGCTGATCGACCTGTCCGGCCGGCAGACCGGGCGCTGCGTGACCGGCGTGGACGGCTGGTACCAGGTGCCCGCGCCGACGTCGGGCACGTACACGCTGATCGTCCGCGCGCGGGGGCACCAGCCGTCGGCGTCGGTGGTGGCGGTCGGCGCCGGGCCGGTCGAGCTGCCGATCACGCTCACCGGCACCGCGGTGCTCACCGGCACGGTACGGCTGGCCGGCGGCACCGAGACCGTGCCGGGCGCGACGGTGTCGCTGGTGGACAGCGGCGGCGAGGTGCTGGCCGCGGGCACCGCCGACGACACCGGCGGGTACCGGTTCACCGAGCTGCTGGCCGGCGGGTACACGGTGGTGGCGCACGCGCCGGGCTACCGGCCTGCGGCGGTGCCGGTGCTCGTGCCGGAGACCGGCACGCTCGGCCTGGACGTGGGGCTCGTCGGCGGCGCCAGCGTGCTCGGCGTCGCGCGCGCCGACCGCGACCGGCGCCCGCTGCCCGACACCCTCGTCACCCTGTACGACGCGCGCGGCGAGGCCGCCGGCCAGATCGCGACCGACGACGACGGCCGCTACCACTTCGACGACGTGGCGGCCGGTGAGTACACGCTGGTCGCCTCCGGTTTCCCGGCGGTGTCGGCGGAGGTGCGGCTGACGGCGGGCGAGCACCGCGAGTACGACGTGACCCTGTCGCACCACTCCGCCTGATCGTCCAGGTGGCCGGGCGGTGTGGGCGGATGTGCAGTGTCGTACCGGCGTGGTCTGATGGTGCGGTGAGCGCGAGGCGTCGGAGCCATCGGGCGTGAACGCTCCGAGCGCCGGCGTGGGCGGCCCCGCCGGCACACCGCTCGGAGCACCCGGGGGGTACAGGCTCGTACGGCCGGCGGTGTCCGGTTCGGCACCGCTGGCGCACGACGCTGCCCAGCGGGAGGTCGTCGCGCACGAGCGCGGGCCGTTGCTGGTGCTCGGCGCACCGGGTACGGGGAAGACGACGACGCTGGTGGAGTCGGTCGCGGCGCGCGCCGCGGCGGCGGGCGCCGACCGGGTGTTGGTGCTGACGTTCGGCCGGCGGATGGCGGGGCGGCTGCGGCGGCAGGTCGCGACCCGGCTGGCCACCGACGCGTCGGGTGTCGCGTTCCGGGCCGAGCCGGTCGTCCGCACCTTCCACGGCTACGCGTACGGGGTGCTGCGGCGCGCGGCGACCGAGCGCGGCGAGCCGGAGCCGCGGCTGCTGGCCGGGCCGGAGCAGGACGTGACGATCCGGGAGATGCTCGCCGCCGGCATCGAGGACGCGACGTACGACGCGGGCTGGCCGGACGAGCTGCGCGCCGCGCTCGGTACCCGCGGTTTCGTGGCGGAGCTGCGTGACCTGCTGGCCCGGGCCGCCGAGCGGGGCGTACCGCCGGGGCGGCTGGCGGCGTGGGGCGCCGAGCTGGGCCGGGCCGACTGGCGGGCGGCGGCGCGCTTCGCCGACGAGTACGGCGCGGTGCTGGCGCTGCGTGACGCGACGGGGCACGGCGCCGCGTCGTACGATCCGGCCGAGCTGATCCGGGCGGCGGTGGACCTGCTGACGGACGATGCGGCGTTGCTGGCGGCGGAGCGGGACCGCTTCCGCTACTGCTTCGTCGACGAGCTGCACGACACGGATCCGGCGCAGCTCGACCTGTTGTCGCTGCTGGCCGGGGACGGCCGGCACCTGGTGGCGTTCGGCGACCCGGACTCGTCGACGTTCGCGTTCCGTGGCGCGGATCCGGCGGGGGTGAGCGGGTTCGGCGACCGGTTCCCCGTCGCGCCGGGCGTACCGGCGCCGACGGTCGTGCTGTGGACGGCGTGGCGGCAGGCGGCGGAGCTGTCCGCGCTGACCCGGCGCGTCGCCTCCCGCCTCACCGGCCCGCCCCGGCACCGCGCCGTGGCCCCGCCGCCGCACGACGGCGACGCGGAGCCGGGGGCGGTGGACGTGCGGGTGTTCCGGTCGGCGGCGCAGGAGTCGGCGTACCTGGCGCACGCGCTGCGGGAGGCGCACCTGCTGCGCGGCGTGCCGTGGTCGCGGATGGCGGTGCTGGTGCGGTCCACGGTGCGGCAGCTCGCGCCGCTGCGGCGGGCGCTGACGCAGGCCGGCGTGCCGGTGCGGGTGGCGGCGGAGGACCTGCCGCTGTCGGCGCAGCCGGCGGTGGCGCCGCTGCTGACGTTGCTGCGGTGCGCGCTGCGGCCGGAGACGCTGACCGAGGAGGCGGCGGTCGGGCTGCTGCACTCGCCGCTGGGCGGCGCGGATCCGTTCACGGAGCGGCAGTTGCGCCAGGGCCTGCGCGCGCTGGCGCTGCCGGGCGGCGACCGGCGTCCGTCGGGCGTACTGCTGCTGGAGGCGTTGCGGCGGCCGGTGGAGCTGGTGGCGGTGGACCGGCGGTGGGCCGCCCCGGCGGTACGCGTCGCGGAGCTGCTGGCGACGGCCCGGCGTACCGCGCACCAGCCGGGCGCGACGGCGTTGGACGTGCTGTGGGAGGTGTGGCAGCGGAGCGGCCTGGCGGACCGGTGGACCCGGTTGGCGCTGGCCGGTGGGCAGCGCGGCGCGGCCGCGGACCGGGACCTGGACGCGGTGGTCGCGCTGTTCGACGCGGCCCGCCGGTTCACCGAGCGGCTGCCCGGTGTCGGGCCGGCCGCGTTCGGCGAACACGTTGCGGCGCAACAGCTTCCGGGCGACTCGCTGGCACCGACCGGGGAGCGCGGCGAGGCGGTGCGGATCCTCACCGTGCACGCGTCGAAGGGCCTGGAGTGGGATCTCGTCGCGGTGCCGGGCGTACAGGAGGGTGCGTGGCCGGACCTGCGGCTGCGCGGCAGCCTGCTCGGGTCGGAGCTGGTGGTGGACCTCGCCGCGGGCCGGCAGCCGGATCCGGCGGGCAGCGAGCCCGCCGACCCGCCGGCCGTGGGTACGGCGGCGCACCGTGCGGCCCTGCTCGACGAGGAACGCAAGCTGTTCTACGTGGCGACCACACGCGCCCGGCACCGGCTGATCGTGTCGGCGGTGGCGGCCGGCGACGGCGAGGAGCTGCCGAGTCGGTTCGTCACCGACCTGACGGGCACCGACGTCGCGGGTACCACGGTGGTGCCGCGGGCGTTGACGTTGCCGGCGCTGGTGGCCGAGCTGCGTACCGTGGTGTCCGATGTGGACGGTGACCCGGCGCGGCGGCGGTCGGCGGCGCGGCAGTTGGCGAAGCTGGCGGCGGCGGGCGTACCGGGGGCGCATCCGGCGTCGTGGTGGGGGATGGGCGCGCTGTCGGACGAGCGCCCGCTGGCCGGGCCCGGCGAGACGGTCGAGGTCTCACCGTCCACTGTGGAGAACGTAGGCCGGTGCGGCGTGCGGTGGGTGCTGGAGCGGCACGGCGGCGCGAACCCGCCGGGCGTGGAGCAGAGCGTCGGTACGTTGGTGCACAACGCCGCCGCCGAGACCGACGACCTCGCGGCGTTGCGGAAATACCTGGACGAGCACTGGGACGAGGTGGAGTTCCCGGCGCGCTGGGTGGTGGACCGCAAGCGGGCCGAGGCGGACCGGATGCTCGACAAGCTGGCCGAGTGGCTGGCCGACAACCCGCGCCGGCTGGTTGCCACCGAGCGCCGTTTCCGGACGAAGCTGCCGTCCCGGCCGGACGATCCGGCGGTGGAGCTGACCGGCGCGGTCGACCGGTTGGAGCTCGACGAGTACGGCCGCCCGGTCATCATCGACCTCAAAACCGGTGGTACGGCGCCGACCGACGCCGCCGCGGCCGTGCACCCGCAGCTCGCCGCGTACCAGGTGGCGGCGGGGCACGACGCGTTCACGGAGCTGCCCGGCATCTCCGACGGCGTCGAGCCGGGCGGCGCGGCGCTCGTGCAGATCGGTGGTACCCGGGCGCATCCGCGCGAGCAGCGGCAGCCGGCGCTCGCCGACGCGGACGATCCGGGTTGGGCGGAGGAGATGGTGCACGACGCGGCGCGGCGGATGGCGGCCGCCACGTTCAGCGCGGTCGTGAACGAGCACTGCCGGTCCTGCGCGGTGCAGTCGAGCTGCCCGCTGTCCACGCACGGCCGCCAGGTGACGGGCCAGTGAAACCGGGGGCCGAGACGCGGTTCTCCCCGGTACGCCTGGCGGAGCTGCTGGGCCTGCCGCAGCCGACGGCCGAGCAGCAGGCGGTGATCGCGGCGCCGCTCGGGCCGCTGCTGGTGGTGGCCGGCGCCGGCTCGGGCAAGACGGAGACGATGGCCGCACGCGTCGTCTACCTCGTCGCGAACCGGCTGGTACGGCCGGATCAGGTGCTGGGCCTGACGTTCACCCGCAAGGCGGCCGGCGAGCTGGCGGTGCGGATCTCGTCGCGGCTGAGCCAACTGGCCCGGATCCCCGAGGTGGCAGGGGAATCCGACGCGCTGCCCGGCGAACCCACGGTCGCCACCTACCACTCGTACGCGGCGCGCGTGGTCACCGAGCACGGCCTGCGCGCCGGGTTCGAGCCGACGACCCGGTTGCTGACCGAGGCCGCGTGCTGGCAGCTCGCCGACGCCGTGGTCCGCGGGTACGACGGGGACATGTCGGAGGTGGACCTGGCGCCGGTGACGGTGACGAGCGAGGTGCTGGGCCTGGCGGCGGAGATGTCCGAGCACCTGCGCGACGCGGACGAGCTGACCCGCTTCACCGAACGGCTGATCGCCGCGATCACCCAGATCCCGGGCACGATGTCGCAGGACACCCAGCGGCTGCTCGCCCGGCAGAAGGCCCGCCTGCAGATGCTTCCCTTGGTACGCAAGTATTCCGAGCGCAAGCACGCGGCCGAGGCGATGGACTACTCGGACCAGATGTCGCGGGCCGCGCGGGTGGCGCGCGACCATCCGATCGTCGGCGCCACCGAGCGCGACCGTTATCGCGTGGTACTGCTGGACGAATACCAGGACACGTCGCACGCGCAGGTGGTGCTGCTGCGCTCGCTGTTCGGGCGGGGGCATCCGGTGACCGCGGTCGGTGACCCGGCCCAGTCGATCTACGCGTGGCGCGGTGCGAGCGCCGGCACGCTGGAGCGTTTCCCCGCGGACTTCGCCCGCCCCAACGGTACGCCGGCCGATCGCCTGTCGTTGACGGTGAGTTGGCGCAACGCGCCGTCGATCCTCGACGTGGCGAACGCGGTGTCGGCGCCGCTGCGCGCCCGGGGAAGTGCCGCGGTGATCCTGGGCGCGGCCCCGCACGCCCTGCCGGGCCGTGCGGTGCGCTGTGCGCTGCTGCCGACGAACACCGAGGAGGCCGACTGGATCGCGGCCGGGATCGACACCCACTGGCGTACGAACTCCACTGTGGACAGTCCGCCCACGACCGCGGTACTGGTGCGCTCGCGCCGGCAGATCCCGGCCGTCGAGCAGGCGCTGCGCTCGCGCGGGCTGCCCGTCGAGGTGGTCGGCCTGGGCGGCCTGCTCGACACCCCGGAGGTACGCGACGTCGTCACCACCCTCCAGGTGCTCGCCGACCCGGCGGCCGGCGCCGGCCTGCTGCGGTTGCTGACCGGGCCGCGGCTGCGGATCGGCCCGCGCGACGTGGTGGCCCTGCACCGCCGCGCCCGTACGCTGTCGAAGCGGTACCGGCCGACCGACGACGGGCCCGGCGGCAACGAGGTGACGCTGGTCGAGGCGCTGGACGATCTCGGCCCGGCGGAGTCGTACTCGCCGACGGGGTTCCGGCGGCTGTCGGCGTTCGCGGCGGAGCTGGCCGACCTGCGTACCCGGCTGGACGCGGCGCTGCCCGACCTCGTCGCGGACGTGGAGCACACGATCGGGCTGGACGTGGAGGTCGCGCTGCACGCCGGCGTCGACGCGGGATTGGCGCGGGCGCACCTGGACACGTTCGGCGACGTGGCGGCGCGGTTCGCCGCGGACTCGGAGACGGCGACGCTGGCCAGCTTCCTCGCGTTCCTCGCCGCCGCGGAGGAACAGGAGCGCGGCCTGGAGCCGGGCCACGTCGAGGTCGTGACCGGTGCCGTCCAGGTGTTGACCGTGCACTCCGCGAAGGGGCTGGAGTGGGACGTGGTGGCGCTCGCCGGCCTGTCCGAGCAGGTGTTCCCGGCGCGTTCGCAGGCCGACCACTGGCTGGCACGGCCGGGCGTGCTGCCGTTCGGGCTGCGCGGCGACCGTACCGGGCTGCCCGAGTTCCGGGTGTCCACTGTGGAGAACCAGCGCGCACTGTCCAGGCTGCGCAAGGATTTCCTGGCCCGGTGGGTGGAGCACGACGCGGACGAGGAGCGTCGCCTGGCGTACGTGGCGATCACCCGGCCGCGGCGCCTGCTGCTCTGCTCCGGGTACTGGTGGGACGGGGACGCGACCGGCCGCCGCGGCCCGTCGGAGCTGCTCACCGAGGTACGCGAGCGGTGCCTGGCCGGCGCCGGCCACGTCGACGCCTGGGCCGAGGAGCCGCCGCCCGACACGGAGAACCCGGTCAAGGCGAACCCGCCGCGCGCGGAGTGGCCCGCCGACCCGCTGGGTGCGCGCCGGCCCGCGCTCACCGACGCCGCCAGCCTGGTCCGCGCCGAGCTTGCCGCGCTGCGTACCGGCGACGCCGCCGAGCCGGCCGACGACGAGGAACGGCACTGGGCGTACGAGGTGGAGTTGTTGCTGGCCGAGCGGGACCGGGAGGGCCGGGGCGCCGGCGAGATCCCACTGCCCGCGGCGCTCAGCGTGACCGACCTGGTCGCGCTCGCGGCCGACCCGATGACCCTGGCCCGGCGGATCCGCCGGCCGCTGCCGCGCCGGCCCGACCCGCGTTCCGCCCGAGGCACCGAGTTCCACCGGTGGCTGGAGCGGCGCCTCGGGGCGCGCGAGTTGCTGGACATCGACGAGCTGCCCGGCGCCGCCGACGCCGACGCGGTACCCGACGCCGACCTGGCCGCGCTGCGCGAGCGGTTCCTGGCGAGCGACTGGGCCGACCGTACGCCGGTGGCGGTGGAGGTGCCGTTCGCCACGGTGGTCGCCGGCATCGTGGTCCGCGGCCGGATGGACGCCGTGTACGCCGAGCCCGACGGCCGCTACCAGGTGGTCGACTGGAAGACCGGGCGCCGTCCCGAGGGCGCCGACGCGACGGCCGCGGCGGTGCAGCTCGCCGCGTACCGGCTGGCGTGGGCGGAGCTGGCGGGCGTCGACGTGGCCGCGGTCGGCGCCGCGTTCCACTACGTGGCCGCCGGGGTGACCGAGGCGCCCGTCGACCTGCTCGACGCGGCGGCGCTTGCGGCGTTGATCACTGACCTGCCGGCCGCGACGCCGTACGGTCAGAGCTCGTGAGCACCGATCCCTTCACCACGCGGATCGTCGTCCGCGGGTACGAACTCGACACCCAGGGCCATCTCAACCAGGCCGTCTACCTGCAGTACGCGGAGCACGCGCGCTGGGAGTGCCTGCGCGCCGCGGGCGTCGCCCAGGACGCGCTGCTCGCCACCGGCGTCGGCCCCGTCGCCCTGGAAACCACCATCCGGTACCTGCGGGAGCTGCGCGGCGGCGACGAGGTGGACGTCTCGTGCGCCTTCGTGTACGAGGACGGGCACAAGACGTTCCGGATCGTCCAGCACGTCACGAAGGCCGACGGTACGCCCGCGGCCGAGGTCACCGCGGTCGGTGGCCTGCTCGACCTGGCCACCCGCCGGCTCATCGCCGACCCGCGCTCCCATCTGCGTACGCTCGCGACCCTGCCGGACCTGATCGGCTGAGCGCACGGCGACGCCGCCCCGGGAGGTTTCCGGGGCGGCGTCAGGAGACGTAGTCAGCCGGAGCGGCGGCGGCCGTAGTCGCGCTGGCCGTGGGTGGGCCCGTGCGTGTCGACGTGGTTCGGGCCACCGTCGAGACGCTGCTGCTGGGCGCCGCCCTTCTTGCCCTTCGCGCGCCGGGCCGCCCGGTTCAGGAACTCGGGCTCCTCGGCCGGCTGCGCGTCGTCGTCCGGCGTGTCGGGCTTTTCGGTCATGACAAACTCCCTGAGGTGTGCGTGCTGGTCTGGCCGGTGGGCGCGCAAAGGCGCGGATCCTCAGATCGTCATGCGCCAGACCCTAGCAGCGCCCCACCGTCGTCAGCACGGATTTTCCACCTCCGCGGTCCCGAGCCCGCCGCCTCATGCGGCGCGCTCGCCGAGGATCGCGTCGAGGCTGCGCGGCAGGTCGGCGAGATCGTCGAGCACCACGTCCGCCCCCGCGGTACGCAGCTCCGCCGCCGACGTCGTCCCGGTGGCCACGGCGACGATCCGCGCGTCGTTGCGGTGTGCCGCCTCGACGTCCAGCCGGGAGTCGCCGACCAGCACGGTCGGTGTCGCGGCCGACGCGCCGTGCACCGCGGCGGTCCTGGACCGTGCCACGGGTACCAGGTCGGGCCGGTGCTCGCGGTCCGAGCCGTACGCGCCGAACCGCAGGTCCAGCGGCGGCACCAGCCCGTACGCGGCGAGCTTCAGCTCGGTCGTGGCGAGCTGGTTGCCGGTCAGTACGGACTGCACGACGCCCGGCGCCCGGTCGAGCGCGGCCACCACCTCCGGTACGCCCGGCAGGATCCGGCCCTCCGCGGCCAGCGGCCGCGTCGCGAGCAGCTCGGCCTCGCGGTGCAGCGCTTCCGGCAGCAGGCGGTCGGCGGTGGCCGTGTCCGCGCCGTACTCCCGGAGAATGTCGCGGAGGATCTGCCGGATCGTGCGGCCCGGCACGACCGTCGCCGCCCGCGCCGGTACGCCGAGCAGCTCGCCGCACACCGAGTACCACACCTCGCGGTCGACCGCGCCGACGTCGAGCAGCGTCTGGTCGACGTCCCACAGCACCAGCACCATCAGCGCGCCGCCGGCTCGACGGGTACGACCAGGCCGGAGCGGGCCGCGGTGACGGGCACCGGCCCGGCCGCCTCCTCCGCCGCCGCGAACGACTTCTCGTCGTCGAAGCCGAGCAGGTGGCTGACGACGAGCCGGCCGACGCCCGCGGTCCGGGCGAGCTTCCCGGTCAGCTCCGCGGTGAGGTGGCCGTGTTCGGTGAGCATGGCCGGATCCGCGGTCAGGTAGGTCGTCTCGCACACGAACACGTCCGCACCCCGGGCGGCGGCCAGCACCCCGTCGCACCAGCCGGTGTCCGACGAGAACGCCACCGTGGCCCCGCCGGTACGGAACCGGAGCGACGCGCTGGGCACCACGTGCTGCGCGCGGTACGCGGTCAGCGTCACGTCGCCGGCGACGGGTACCTCGGTCGCGCCGTCGCGGACCAGCGGCCGGATGTCGAACGCGGTGGCCAGCGGGCGGCCGACCGCCGGATCGGACGGCACGGCGACCCAGTCGTCGAGTACGGCGAGCGTGTCCAGGCTGTCCTCGGGTACGAACAGCGGGATCGGCGCCGGCGGCGTCTGGGTGAGCAGCCGGGTGAACGCCAGCGGTACGACGTCGAACATGTGGTCCTGGTGCAGGTGTGTCAGCACCACCGCGTCGAGCCGGTGCTCCAGCCGGCGCGACACCAGCTCGGTGATGATGCCGGGACCGCAGTCGACCAGGATCGTCGTACCGTCGTGTTCGAGCAGGTAGCCCGAGCACGGCGACGTCGCGTCGGGCCGGCCGGCCCGGAATCCCAACACGGTCAACCGGGTCGTGGTCACTGTTCCTCCTTGGTGGTGGCGAGTCCCGGCACGGCGGCGACGGGCGCCCGGGTGCCGGTCGTCTGTTCGAGGCTGCGGTTCTTGGTCTCGGGGGCCATCACGATGGTGACGACGAGGCCCAGTACGCCGGCGGCGACGAACAGCCACAGCGCGCCGTTCACCCCCCACGAGCCGACCAGGTCGGGAAACACGAGTACGCCGAGGATCGCGCCGACCCGGCTGACCGCGGTACCCAGGCCGGTGCCGGCCGCGCGCAGCTCGGTGGGGAACAGCTCGGTGCAGTAGACCATGTCCAGGGTGCCGGGACCCATGTTGGCGAACAGGATCGCGATCGCGAACAGCACCACGATCATCGCCAGCGGTGGCGCGTGCATCAGCGCGAGCACCACGAGTACCGCGGTCTCCCCGGCGAACGCGGTCGTCAGCACCGGCCGCCGTCCCCACGAGTCGACGAACAGGCAGGAGATGACGGCGCCGACCACACCGAGCAGCGCGATGATCGCCGAGCCGATGTTCGCGGAGAGCTGGCTGGACCCGCCGAGCGAGGTGAGGATCGTCGGCGAGTACATCTGGATGCCGTAGTACGCCACGCCGTGCGCGAACCAGAACGTGCACACGAACACCGTCGCGCCGACCAGTCCGCGGGCGAACAGCCGCCGCCACTGTCCGGTACGGGCACCGCCGGCACCGTCGCGCGCGGGCGCGGCGTCGGGCAGGACGACCTCCTCCGGCGTGATCGTCGTACCGGGTGACTCGCGGTTGACGAGGTCGGCGACGACGCGCCGGGCCTCGTCGGCGCGGCCGTGCGCGATCAGCCACCGCGGCGACTCGGGGATGCTGGTCCGGAAGAACAGCGTGACCAGCGCGAGCGCCGCGCCGACCAGCAGCATCCAGCGCCACGCGGTCGGGCCGAGCGGCAGGAACGCCACGCCCACCCCGTACGCGGCGAACGCGCCGACGTTCCACATCAGGCTCAGCGCGACGACGAGCCGGCCGCGGTCGCGGGCCGAGCCGAACTCGGCGGTGAGCGACGAGGAGATCGGGTAGTCGGCGCCGATGCAGAGGCCGAGCAGGAACCGGAAGAGGATCAGCTCCCACACGTTCTGGGAGAACGCGGCCAGCGCCGCGAACACGACGAAACCGATCAGGTCGATCAGGTACATCGTCTTGCGGCCGAGGCGGTCGGAGACGCGGCCGAAGACCAGCGCGCCGACGAACATGCCGACGATCGCCGAGCAGCTCGTGATGCCGGACGCGAGCGGCGAGAACGTCCACGTCTTCTTGAGTACGGGTAGTGCGACGGCGATGACGGTCAGGTCGAAGCCGTCCAGGAACATGCCGATCGACGACAGCAGCGTCAGCTTGCGGCGGAACCTCGACAGGTTCGCCAGGTCGAGCGTGGTGGCCGTCATCGTGACGACTCCGTACGTGCCGGGCGGGCGGGCGGCGGCCCGGGGCGGTGCACTGGTCTGGTGGTCATGGCGACACCTCGGTCTGTGGGCGGCCGGTGGCGGCGGGCGTCCGTGCCGCGCCGTCCGGCCGAGCAGATGCGGTCGAATTTTCGCCGACGGGCGACAAGTTACCACTCATGTTTGTAATTTTGGAGCCATGATTTCGTCACGACCGGCACCGCCGTCACCCGTCCGGGTACGCACCGGGTACCGTGCAACCGGCCGGCGGGAGCCCGCCGGCCGGGCGGGAAAGGGACTCCGATGACCGACGGGCGCCGGCGCAAGGACCCCGGCTCACGCCAGCAGGACGTCGCCGAATACCTCATGCGGGTCGGCACCGCGAGCGCGCAGGACCTGGCCGACCGGTTCGACGTCAGCCTCGTCACCGCGCACCGCGACCTGGACGAGCTGGCCCGCCGCGGCCTCGTACGGAAGTTCCACGGTGGCGTGACCGCGCTGCCGTCCAGCGTGTTCGAGAGCAACGTGACGTACCGCCGGCAGCTCGCCATCGAGGCGAAACGGGACATCGCGCGCGCCGCCGTCGAGCTGATCGAGCCGGGCATGTCCGTGCTGCTCGACGACTCGACCACCACGCTGGCCCTGGCCGAACTGGCCTGCGACATCGACCCGCTGACCGTCATCACGAACTTCGCGCCCATCGTCCAGCTCCTGATGGGCCGCAAGAACATCCGGCTCATCGCACTGGGCGGGGAGTACAACGAGCTGCACGACTCGTTCGTCGGCTCGCCGTGCGTCGAGTCGGCCCGGGCGCTCCACTCCGACATCGGCTTCTACTCGTTCGCCGGGGTACGCGACGGCGGCGTGTACCACCAGGAGCAGGAGATCGTCACCACCAAGCGGGCCCTGCTCACCGTGACGACCCGGCGCGTGCTGCTCGTCGACCACACGAAGCTCGGCCGCACGGCGCTGCACCGGGTCGGCGAGCTGACCGACTTCGAGCGGGTCGTCACCGACGCCGGCGCCGACCCCGCCGCGGTACGCGAGCTCACCGACCGGCACGTCCCGACCGCCGTCGCCCCACGTCGCTAGCGCGGTCAGCGGGCCGCGGGCTCGCGTACCTCGACGGCGTAGTGCGTGAAGGTCTTCGAGACGGTCATGCCGAGGTGCAGATAGAGGTCGAGGGCGCCGGTACGGGAGTCGGTGGACAGCTCGGCGTACGTCGCGCCGTGCGCGCGGGTCGCGGCGAACGCGGCGGCGAGCAGCGCCCGGCCGAGCCCGCGCCCGCGCCGGTCGCGGCGTACGGCGACCTGGTTGACCCAGCCGCCCTCGCCGGACACCAGCACGTGGCAGGCGCCGACCACCACGCCGTCCTCGACCGCGAGCTGGAGCTGCCACGGCGCGAACCCGGGCCGCCGCAGGACCCCGGCCGCCCAGTCCTCGTACGCCGTGGGCTCCCGGTCCGGCCACTCGTTGAACGCGTCCTCGATCGTCCGGTACGCCGCGCGCCCGTCCCCGTCGCGGTACTCCCGGACCGTCACCCCGGCCGGCAGCGGCGCCGCCGGGATCGCCGTCCCGGCCGGCAGGGTGAGCAGCCACGACGTCCACCGCGGCGCGTACCCGTGCGCGGTGAACAGCGCGATCGCGCCGGTGTTGGTCGCGGGTACGGTCTGGCCGACGAGCGCGCCGCCGCCGGCCCGGGCGTGCTCGCGGGTCCAGCCGGCGAGCCAGGTGCCGATGCCCTCGCCGCGTCGGTCCGGCCGTACGTACGCCTCGGCCCGGCGCGTCCGGTAGACCTCGGCGTACGCGACGAGCCGGTCGCCGTCGAACACGCCGACGCTGTCGGTGTCGAGCGTGAAGCTGGGCCGCTGCCACTGGGCGACGATGTCGGCGAGTTCGATCACGACCTCGCCGAGGTCGACGCGTTCGCAGTCGGCGGTCACCGCGAGGACGGCGTCGGCGTCGTCGTCGCGCAGCGGTCGGGTACGCAGCCCGGCGGGCGGTCCAGCGGTCATGCCGGCCAGCGTCCCCGACGCCGGCCGGTCGCGCAGCCGAGTTTCCCCACCACCGCCGCACTGGCGAAAAGTGATATCACTTTGCTAGGCTTCGGATAGCCGCCCGGTGGGGTGGCCGAGGAGAGGAAGTGGAGTCAGATGAGTACGACGTCCCCCGGTGAGCGCGTCGACGTGCGGATGCCCGCGCCGCAGGTGGCCGAGCGTCCGGCGCGCGGTGCGGCCGGGCTGCCGATGCTGGTGCTGATGCTCGTGCTGTTCGTGCTCGGCATCGCGGTGATCGTGGTCGGCGCGTCCGCCGACGCCGGTGGGCTCGTGCCGCTCGGGGTCGTCTCGATCGTCGCCGGCGCGATCCTCGGCGGCGGGCTCAACTCGGTCGCTCCCGGCGAGGCCCGCGTCGTCCAGCTGCTGGGCCGTTACACCGGCACCATCCGCACCGACGGGCTGCGCTGGGTCAACCCGTTCACCAAGCGGCACAAGATCTCCACCCGGATCCGCAACCTGGAGACCGAGACCGTCAAGGTGAACGACGCCGACGGCAACCCGATCGAGATGGCAGCCGTCGTGGTCTGGCAGGTCGAGGACACCGCCAAGGCGGTGTTCGGCGTGGACGACTTCCGGGCGTTCGTCTCGATCCAGGCGGAGACCGCAGTCCGCCACGTCGCCGGCGCGTACCCGTACGACTCGCACGACGACGCCGGCCTGTCCCTGCGGGACAACGCCGACGAGATCACCGCGAAGATGTCCGACGAGATCGGCGCCCGGGTCGCCGCGGCCGGCGTCAAGGTGATCGAGTCGCGCATCACCCGCCTGTCGTACGCGCCGGAGATCGCCCAGGTCATGCTCCAGCGGCAGCAGGCAGGCGCGGTCGTCGCCGCCCGGCAGCGGATCGTCGAGGGCGCCGTCGGCATGGTGGAGCTGGCGCTCGACCGGCTGACCGAGCGCGGCGTGGTCGAGCTGGACGAGGAGCGCAAGGCCACCATGGTCAGCAACCTGCTCGTCGTGCTCTGCGGCGAACGAGGTACGCAGCCGATCGTCAACACCGGATCGCTGTACCAGTAGCCGAACCGGCGCACCGTCCACATGCGACGGTGCGCCGGTTCTTGAGCGTGAGGCCGGTTCGGAAGATGGCAACCGAGCGAAAGAAGATCCTGCTCCGGCTGGATCCGGCCGTGCACGACGCGCTGGCCCGCTGGGCCGGCGCGGAGTTGCGCAGCACCAACGCCCAGATCGAGTTCCTGTTGCGCCGCGCGCTCGCCGACGCGGGGCGGCTGCCCAAGGACGTGGGCCGGATGCGCCGGCCCGGCCGACCGTCCACATCGGACACCGAAGAGGAGTGAGCGTGCGACTTCCCGACGACCTGCCGGCCCGGACGTACCTGCTGGCCATCGACACGGGCCGGGGCCGGCTCGTCGCCCACGACCGCATCGGGTACCTGTTGCGCGGCGCGGCGCTGGCCGACCTGCTGCTCGCCGGCGCGCTGCGCGACGAGAAGCGCCGGGCTGTGCCCACGGGTACGGTCCCGGACGCCGACCCGTTCACCGCGGCCGTGCTGGCCGAGATCACCGCGTCGCCGCGGCCGCGCGACTGGCGCCACTGGGTACGGCGGCAGGCCCGGCGCGCCCGCCCCGCGGTGCGGGATCGCTTGGTGAACAACGGTTTCCTGACCGCCGAGAGTTCCCGGGTGCTCGGCATCTTCCCGGTCGAGCGGCTCACCGTCACCGATCCCCGCGCGTACCAGGGGTACGTCGACGCGGTCGGCCAGGCGCTGCGCGGCGACCAGCCGGCCGAGCGGGTCGACCCCCGGGACGCGGCGGCCGCGGCGCTCGCGTCGGCGGCCGAGCTGCGTACGGTGCTGAGCGCGACGGAACGTTGGCAGCGGCGGAAGCGTGTCGCGGCGCTTGCGGAGCGTGTCGATCCCGTGGTCGCCGCGGTACGCAAGGCGATCCGCGGAGACCGCGCGGCGGCCTCCGCCGCGGCGTCGTCCGGCGGCTGAGCGGCACCGCCGGAAGTTTCTGTCGAATTCTTGACGGAACTTGGGCGAAGTGCCGATCTCGGGGCTGACGCGACGGGAAATCCGTGCGACGCTCACGCGCAGCAACGGATTGGCGGACCGGTACGGGGCCCTCCGCCGTTGAGGCCGCCGCGGACGCCGCGGCGCTCTCGTCCAGTGCGCCACGGGGAAGGATCACCGCATGCTCGCCGGCACCATGCTGCCCGGTAAGGCCCTGCTGAGCGGTAGGGCCATGCTCGCCGCCACCGGCGGCTCCGGCCGTACCGAACTGCTCGTCGTACTCGCGATCGCCGCCGCGGGCGTCGCCGGTGCGGCGGTGGTGTCGCTGGCGCCCTGGCATCCCAGCAAGTCCGCGCGGCATCCCGAGACCAGTACCGTGATCGAGCTGCGTTCGCCCGCGCAGCCGCACGCCGACCACCGCGGTGACCCTGACCGCCGGTGACGGCGGCACGACCCAGGATCACGATCCCCGCTCGGCCGCCGGGCACACCCGGCGGCCACAGCCGCGCCGGCTACCGTGGCCGGTGAGATCCCACCGGAACGGGCTGGGGCGCGCCGCCGGAGCTGGCACCGCGTGGCGAACCCGAAGAGGGCGGAGATGACCGACCAGAACGACCGCGAACATGCCGTGTGGTCCGGGCAGGCCAGCGACACGACCGAGTTCGTCGTCGTACCGCCGCCCGTGGGCCGGTCCGGCGCCGCGCCCGGCGCGAGTCCGATCGTACGGCCGGACCATCCGGCGCACCCGCGCGCCGAGGCCGGCCTCGTCACCGCCGCGCACGAGGTGTCGGCCCCGCCGCCCGACGCCGGCCGCGGCCGGTGGCACCGCCGCGACCCGATCGCGCTCGGCACCACCGCCCCCACCCGGGTACGCACGCTCCGGCTCGGCTGGTTCCTCGGCGCGGCCGGCGCGGTGCTCGGCGTCGGGCTCGTCGTGGTGCTGGCCATGGCGATCACCGGATCGTTCGGCGGCGGTGACGACCTGCCGTTCGGGATACACACGCAGAAGCAGACGGGGCCGCCGCTCGCCCAGGCGTGCCCGCCGCCCACCGCCACCGGCAACCCCGGGTACAAGGAGGGGCCGCCGCCCCCGCCCGGCCCGCGGACGACGGACAAGACGGCGGGCATCTCGTACAAGTCGTTCGGGGCGCCGTTCGGGCCGTGGCACGAGGACTGGGTCGGCGGCCAGCTCAAGGTGCACTACCGGGTCGGCCAGTCGTTCGTCACCGAGGACTACTCCCGTGGGCAGTACCTCGCGTCGGTGCTGTCCGGGTCGGTGCCGGCCACCGTCAACGACGGCAACATCCTCGACCTGAAGTGCGTCGGCCAGCAGATCGTCGCCGACGTACGCGAGTCGTACTATCCGCAGCCGAACCACATGGACAAGATCGAGGACAAGCTGACCACGCTGGGTGGGCTGGACGCGTGGGTGTCGATCTTCCGGCTGCACTTCGACGACAGCAAGGACGGCCTGAAGGCGGACAACGAGCTGGTCGGAGTCGTCACCGTGGACGTCGGCAAGCCGACCGCCGCCGTGCTGTACGTGTCGATCCCCGGCACCCACAAGCAGTACGACTGGGTCGTCAAGTCCGCCGTCGACTCGATCCGCCGGGCCTGAGCCGGGCTCAGCCCGAGCGGCGGTGGAACGCGACCGACAGCGGTACCTCGCTGGCGGCGGTGCGGGCGTCGGTGCCGACCACGACGGTACGGATCAGGTGGTGCAGCACGTCGCGCTGCTCGCCCGCGGACGCGGCGTTCCACCGGCGTGCCACGTGCCGCTGGCCGTCGCCGTCCGACGGGGGAGTCCACCCCGGGATGTACGGCGCGTCGTCCGAAGTGGACAGTCGGCGGAGCGCGCCGTCCAGCGCGTACCGCTCGGCGTGGTCGGCGTCGACGGTGAACCGCTCGCAGCCGCCGCGGCAGGCGTAGTGCCGGCCGCGGGCCACCGGCGACACGGGCGTGCCGTACACCGGGGTCATGCGACCGTGGCAGGCCCCGCAGGCCATCAGGCCGTCGAGGATGAACAGGGTGTCGATGGGCACCAGTACCGGCACGGTCACCACCTTGCGGCCCGACAAAACGGAACCCCAGGATAGGAGGTGGCCCGCGGACTCTCCGCGGGGCCTCATGCGGGTACGGGGAAAGTGCGGATAGGGTCGCAAGGTGCCCGCTCGAAGCAGTCTCAGCAGCCGCCGCGTGCGGATCCCGACCACCAGCTACCCGGTGGAGCAGTACACCCTCGCCAACGGCCTGCGGGTCGTGCTGGCGCCGGACCGGAGCGCGCCGGTGGTCGCCGTCGCGGTGATCTACGACGTCGGCATCAGGTCGGAGCCGGAGGGGCGGACCGGGTTCGCCCACCTGTTCGAGCATCTGATGTTCCAGGGTTCGGAAAACCTGGAGAAGCTGGCCCACTTCCGATATGTGCAGGGTTCGGGCGGCACGTTCAACGGCTCGACCCACCTGGACTACACGGACTACTACCAGTTCCTCCCGTCGAACGCGCTGGAGCGCGCGCTGTTCCTCGAAGCGGACCGGATGCGCCGGCCGAAGATCACCGAGGAGAACCTGCGCAACCAGATCGACGTGGTCTCCGAGGAGATCCGGGTCAACGTGCTGAACCGGCCGTACGGCGGGTTCCCGTGGCTGCGGCTGCCCCCGGTCATGTTCGACACCTTCCCCAACGCGCACGACGGGTACGGCTCGTTCGTCGACCTGAACGCCGCGACCGTCGCCGACGCCGAGGACTTCTTCACGACGTTCTACGCGGCGAGCAACGCGACGCTCGCGCTGGCCGGCGACTTCGACGTGGCCGAGGCGCAGGCGTTGGTGGAGCGGCACTTCGGCGACGTACCGGCGCGGCCGGGGCCGGTCCGGCCGAGCTTCGCCGAGCCGGACCTGTCCGCCGAGCGCCGTGACTCCTACGTGGACGAGCGGGCTCCGCTGCCGGCGTTCGCCTCCGCCTGGCGGGTTCCGGACCCGATCGGCGACTTCTCCGCGTACCTGCCGTATGTCGTGCTCGCCGAGGTGCTCACCGACGGCGACTCGTCCCGGCTGGTCGAGCGGCTCGTGCTGAAGGACCGCGCGGTCACCGGCATCGGCGGGTACGTCGGGTTCATGGGCGAGCCGTTCGAGGTACGCGACCCGACCGCGATGCTGCTATCGGCGCACCTGCCGCCCGGCGGCCGGATCGACGACGTGCTCGGCACCGTCGACGAGGAGCTGGCGCGGCTCGCCACCGACGGTCTCGTACCGGGTGAGCTGGACGGGATCAAGGCCCGCATCGTCGCGCAGCTGCTGCGTGACCTCGACCCGGTGCTCGGGCGCGCGCTGCGCATGGGCACCATCGCCCAGCAGCGCGGCGACGCCGCGCTCACCAACGACCTGCCCCGCCTGATCGGCGAGGTCAGCGAGGAGTCGATCGTGGCCGCTGCGGCGAGCCTGCGCCCGTCCCGGCGCGCTACCGTCGAGGTCGTTCCGGGAGGTGCCGCATGACGACGATGCGTGAGGTGCCGGCGCTTGCGGCGGCGCGCAAGCTGAAGCTGCCGAGGACCGCCGAGCGTACGCTCGCGAACGGCCTCACCGTCATCGCCGCGCGCCGGCCGGCGGTGCCGCTGGTGGAGCTGCGGCTGCGGGTCCCGTTCGCCCGGACGAACGTGGCGCGCGGCATGGTGCTCGCCGAGACCATGCTGTCGGGCACGTCCGAACTGTCCAATGTGGAGCTGTCCAGCGAGCTGCAGCGGATCGGCGGTGGCCTGACCGCGGCGGTCGACCCGGACCGGCTGCTGGTCGGCGGCAACTCGCTGTCGTCGGGGTTGGGCCGGCTGCTGGAGCTGCTCGGCCTGGTGCTGTCCGACGCGACGTACCCTGCGGGCGAGGTGTCCGCCGAGCGGGAGCGGCTCGCCGACCAGGTCCGCGTCGCGAAGACCCAGCCGGCGTACCTGGCCCGTGAGGCGCTCAACCACCGCATGTACGGCCGCCATCCGTACGCCCGGCAGACCGCGGAGCCGGAGCAGCTGGCCGCGGTGCGCCCGGGCGCCCTGCGTACCCTGCACGCCGAGCGGGTGCACCCGGCCGGCGCGACGCTGATCCTGGTCGGCGACGTACCGCCGGGGAAGGCGCTGGACGCCGCGGAGGCCGCGCTGTCCACCTGGAACGGCGGGGGCAAGAGCGTCGAGCTGCCCGCCGTACCGCCGATCGAGCCGGGCCCGCTGACCCTCGCCGACCGGCCCGGGTCGGTGCAGTCGTCGCTGCGGATGGGCCTCGGCGCTGTCGGCCGCACCCACCCCGACCACTCCGCGCTGCAGCTGGCGAACCTGGTCTACGGCGGATACTTCTCGTCCCGCCTGGTGGAGAACATCCGCGAGGCCAAGGGCTACACCTACTCGCCCCGCTCGTCGATCGAGCACTCCGCGGCCGGCTCGTCGGTCGTGGTGTCGGCGGACGTGGCGACCGAGGTGACCGCCCCGGCCCTCGTCGAGACGTGGTACGAGCTGGGCCGGCTGGTGTCGACCCCGGTCGGCGCGGACGAGTTGGAGCAGGCCCGGCAGTACGGCGTGGGCACCCTGCAGCTCAGCCTCGCCACCCAGTCCGGGCTCGCCGGCCTGATGTCCTCGCTGTCCGGGTCCGGGCTGCGGCTGGACTGGCTGACCGGGCACGCCGAGCGGATGGCGTCCGCCAGCGTCGAAGCGGTCACCGAGGTCGCGGAGCGCTATTTCGCCCCGGCGAACGCGGCCACCGTGGTGCTGGGCGACGCATCGGTGATCGAGCCGTCCCTGACCCGCCTTTTCCCGGTGACTCGGGCCGAGAGCGGACACGGAGAGTGACGTGGCCGGGCCCGCCTCGTTGATCAGCGAGGCGGGCCCGACCCGCGGAACAGGGGGAACACACATGTCGTGCGGGACGACCGAGGTGGCCGCCCGGCTGTACCACGGGACGGTCGACCGCGCCGCACACCGGCGTACCGATCCGGTGTGGCTGGAGGAGGCGTGGCAGCGGGCCCGGGTGCTGGTGGTCGACGGCGACTCGGCGCTGGCGCGGGGCGAGCCGCCGCGCCTGGCGTACGTGTCGGCGGCGGCGGCGCCCGACGGTGACCGGCTGTTCCTCGGCCTGTCCGACGACGACGTACCCTGCTTCGCCGTCGCCGCATCGCTTCCCGAGCTGCCGGACACCCGCCCGGTGTCCCTGCGTACCACCGGGCACCTGCTGACCGAGACGGACGTGGACGTCTTCACGACCGCGGTGGCGCTGGCGAACTGGCATGTCGACAGCCAGTTCCATCCGCGTACCGGTGAGGCGACCGAGAGCGCCGAGGCCGGCTGGACCCGCGTCGCACCCACCGGCCGCACGCTGTGGCCGCGTACCGACCCGGCGATGATCGCGCTGGTGCACGACGGCGTACCGGGGCCGGAGGGGCGCTGCCTGCTCGCGCACAAGCCGGAGTGGCCGGCCAACCGCTACTCCTGTCTCGCCGGGTACGTCGAGCCGGGCGAGTCGGTGGAGGCCGCCGTGGCCCGCGAGGTAGCCGAGGAGGTCGGCCTCGCGGTGAGCGGGATCCGTTACGTGACAAGCCAACCGTGGCCCTTCCCGCGGTCGTTGATGCTCGCGTACACGGCGCTCGGTGACCCGGCCGACCCGGTGACCGTCGACGGCGTCGAGATCGAGGACGCCCGCTGGTTCCGCCGCGCCGACTTCGACACTTCGGCCGGCCCGGCCCTCCCGTTCCAGACCTCCGTCGCCTACTACCTCATCACCAGCTGGCTGGCAGAGCAGTAAGGCGGGGGAACAGCTCGCGTTCCTCGCGGCCGAAGTGGTCGTCCAGCGCGACGCCGAGCGCGGCGGTACGCTCCGCGGCGGCCTCGGCGTCCCCGTCCGCCGCGAGCGCGCGTACCTCGGTGAGGGTCGCGGCGACGGCGCGGTGTTCGGCGCGCAGCGCGTCGAGCACGGGGCCGAGTCCGTCGACGGCCGCCGCGAGTCGCGGGAACGTGGCGTCCTCGCTGCCGTGGTGCTCGCCGAGCGCGGTACAGAACGTCAGGCAGTGGGTGAGCAGCCCACCCGTCCCGGCGCTGGCGACCGCGCCGGTGAGCTGGGCGCGCAGCTCGGCGTGCACGCGTACGAGGTGGGTGGCGAGCGCGCGGCCCCGTTCGCTGTCGATGCGGTAGAGCGCGACGACCGGGATCCGCCGCGTGGTCCGGCGCTGGTAGTCGGCGTAGGCGGGGGCGGCTCGCGCGTACCACCGGTCGCGTTCCGCGCCGCGCAGCGGTGCGGCGACCGCCGCGTACCGCTCGGTGCCGACCTCGACGGTGACGTCGGGGTGCGCGAGCAGGTTGTGGTACCAGGCGGGGTGGGTGTCGCGGCCGGCGTTCGAGGCGAACGCGAGCCGCCGTGCGCCGTCCGCGAGGTACCCGACGGGGCTGGTGACGGCGCGGCCGGAGCGGGCGCCGGTCGTGGTGAGCAGCAGCAGGTCCGCGCCGGCGAACATGCCGCCGACGTGTCCGCCGTTGGCCCGGAACTCCGCGATCACGCCGCGGTTGAACTCGGCCGTGTCGGCCATGCCGCCTCCTGCTGCCCTAGCCTGGAACTGCTTTGAGGACAAACGCATTTGCAAGCAAAGCTAGTTTGTGAGGAGAGCTATGTCAACGCGGGACGGCGTGGGCGTGGAGGACGGCGTACGCGAGATGCTGCTGCTGATGCCGCGGCTCGTGGGCCGGGCGAAGCGGATCCGGGTGCCGGCGGCGCTGGCGTCGTTCACGCTCGCGCCGCGCCACCTGACGTTGCTGTCGCTGCTGCTGCTCGACGGCCCGATGCCGGTCAACGAGCTGGCGAAGCGGCTGGAGGTCGCGCCCGCGACGGTGAGCCTCATGGTCGGCGACCTGAGTCGGCAGGGCATCCTCGACCGCCGCGAGGACGACGACGACCGGCGCCGCACGATCGTCAGCATCGCCGCCGACCACCGTCCCGCGATCGACGACTGGCTCGCCGTCGGTGCCCGTGCCTGGCGGCACGCGCTGCGCCCGCTCAGTCCGGCCGAGCGGCGGACGTTCCTGGACACGCTCCGGAGGTACGAGGAAGGGGTTGAAGGGACTCTTTCGAAAGAGTAGCTTCCATGCATGGCTGAGGACGAACCCGGCGGTACGCTGCCGCATCGCCACCTGCGCGACCCGCGCGAGCTGCGCGCGATCGCCCACCCGCTGCGGGTCACGATCATGGAGGAGCTGTTCCTCGACGGCCCGCTCACCGCGAGCCAGCTCTCCGAGCGCGTCGGCGAGAGCCCAGCGAACTGCTCCTGGCACCTGCGCCAACTGCAGAAGTACGGCTACGTCGAGGAGGCCGGCGGCGGCACCGGCCGGCAACGCCCCTGGAAACCCGTGCTCGAACAGCGGACCTGGGGCGAGCGTGCCGAGGGCGAGGCCGCGGCCGCCCAACAGGCCCTGGCGGGCCTGACCTACCAGCGCGAGTACGAGGAACACGAGGCGTACCAGCGGCGCAAGGAGTCCGAGCCGCAGGACTGGTACGACGCGGCGTTCTTCGACCAGACGTTCCTCTGGCTCACCGCGGCCGAGATGCACGAGCTGAACGACGAGATCGTCGCGCTGATCCTGCGCCGCGCCGGAAAGGGCGAACGCTTCACCGACCCGTCCGTACGGCCGGACGGCGCGCGGCCCATCCGGTTCGTGGCATGGGCCATCCCGGCCAGACCCTGGTCCGAGGACCAGCCGTGAGACCGCGCGGACCGCTGCTCAGGGCGGACAGCCTCTGGCGCAACCGCGACTTCACCCTGCTGTGGACCAGCCAGTCGCTGTCCGACCTGGGCAGCGCGGTGACCTCGCTCGCGTACCCGCTGCTGATCCTCGCGGTGACCGGCTCCGCGGTGGCCGCCGGCGCCGTCGGTACGACCGTGCGCGTGGTGCAGACCGCGCTGCGCATCCCTGCCGGCGTACTCGTGGACCGGGTCGAGCGGCGCCGGCTGATGCTCGCCTGCGACGCGATCCGGTTCGCCGCCTTCGTCGTACTCGGCGGCGCCGTGCTGCTCGACCGGGCCACGCTGCCGCTGATCGTCGTCGTCGCGGTCGTCGAGGGCGCCAGTTCGGCGGCGTTCCAGAGCGCGGAGCCGTCCGCGATACGCAACCTCGTACCGCTGGACCAGGTGCCCGTCGCCGTCGCCCGCAACGAGGCGCGCAACGCCGGGGTCAACCTGGCCGGCCCGCCACTCGGCGGCCTGCTCTTCTCGATCGGCCGGGTCGTACCGTTCGCCGCCGACGCGGTCAGCTACCTGTTGTCGATCGTCGGGCTGCTCGCGATCCGCCGCCCGTTCCAGGAGTCCGACCGCGTCGCGCCCACCACCTCACCGCTGCGCGACCTGACCGCGGGGCTGCGGTTCCTGGTCACCGACCCGTTCCTACGGGCCACGCTGCTCATCGGCGCCTGGATCAACTTCGCCATCAACGGCATGATCTTCGGCCTGATCCTGCTGCTCCAGCGGAACGGCACGCCCCCGCCGCTGATCGGCCTGGTCGAGACCGCGATCGGGATCGGCGCCCTGGTCGGCGCGATCGTCGCCGGCATCCTGGTACGCCGGGTCCGCGCCACGCGGCTGATCCACGTGATGTGCCTGGTCGGGGTGCCGCTGCTGCTCGCGGTGCTGCCGCTCGCGTCGAGCCCGGCCGCCGGCGTACCGATGGCGGTGCTGATGCTGGCGTCGCCGGCGGTCAACGCCTGCCTGTTCGGCTACCTCACCGCGATCACGCCGGACCGGATGCTCGGCCGCGTCAACAGCGCCCTGATGACCGTCGTGATGAGCCTGACCGCGCTCGCCCCGCTCGTCGCCGGGCTGCTCGTGCGCCACGTGGGCGCCACCGGGCTGGTGCTCGGCTTCACCGCCGCGTACGCGATCGGTGCCGTCGTGGCCCTCACCGCCAAGGGGATCCGGACGATGCGGCCCCTGTCCGAGGTCACCGCCCAGGCCGAGCCCGCCGGCCTCGGCTGACGACGACGCCCCCGCCGGGTGGGCGGGGGCGTCGTCGTGGACTCTCAGGCGACCAGGGCGCCGAGCTTCTCGCGTACCTGGACGATGCTCGGGTTGGTGAGCGCGGACCCGTCCGAGAACTGGATGGTCGGGACCGTCTGGTTGCCGCCGTTCACGCTCATGACGTAGTCGGCCGCCTTCGGGTCCTGCTCGATGTCGACCACCGTGTACGCGATCTGCTCGCGGTCGAACTGGCTTTTCAGCCGGCGGCAGTAGCCGCACCAGGGGGTCGAGTACATCGTGACGGACTGGTCCGTACCACTCATCGGGGGGAGCCTCCTCGAAAGGGTCGCCGTCGCGCGGTAACCGCGCCTGTCCGAGATAACGTCGTACCGGGCTGGGAACATCCCGGTGTGGCGGAGACCTCAGCAACCGACTGAAGCGGGGGAGGCGACGAGCGTGCCGGACGGCCATGCGTCCGCGGCGTCGCGCGAGCCGTCGGCGGTGCTGCACGGTCTCGACGCCGACCAGCGGGCCGCCGTGACGGCGCCGGCCGGGCCGGTCTGCATCCTCGCCGGCGCGGGCACCGGCAAGACGCGCGCCATCACCCACCGCATCGCGTACCGGGTGCTGGCCGGTCAGGTGCGACCGCAGCACGTGCTGGCGGTGACGTTCACGGCCCGGGCGGCGGGCGAGATGCGCGAGCGGCTGCGCGCGCTGGGCGCCGGCGGCGTGCAGGCACGGACGTTCCACGCGGCGGCGCTGCGCCAGCTGCGGTTCTTCGCGCCGCGGCTGCTCGGCGGGCGCGAGCTGCCCGAGGTGATGTCCAGCAAGGCGCGGCTGGTCGGGCTGGCCGCGGCGCGCGCCCGGCTGCGACCGGACAAGACGCTCGGCCGCGACCTGGCCGGGGAGATCGAGTGGGCCAAGGCGAGCCTGATCGAGCCGTCGGCGTACCCGGTGGCCGCGGCGCGCGCCGGCCGGGAGATCTCCGTCAGCCCCGAGGACATGGTCCTCGTCTACGAGGAGTACGAGCGGCTCAAGCGCGCCGCCGGCACGATCGACTTCGAGGACCTGCTGCGGTCGGCGGTCTGGGCGATCGAGGAACACCCGGACGTGGCGGAGCAGATCCGCTCCCAATACCGGCACTTCGTGGTCGACGAGTACCAGGACGTCAACCCGGTGCAGCAGCGGCTGCTCGCGGCCTGGCTCGGCGGCCGGGACGACCTGACCGTGGTCGGCGACGCGAGCCAGACGATCTACTCGTTCACCGGCGCGTCCGCCGACCACCTGATCGGCTTCGCCCGGCGGCATCCGGGCGCCGTGGTCGTCCGGCTGGTCCGCGACTACCGGTCGACGCCGCAGGTGGTGGGGCTCGCCAACCAGGTCATCGCGCGGGCGCGCGGCGCGCAGGCCGCGCTGCGGCTGGAGCTGACCGGCCAGCGGCCGGCCGGCCCGGCGCCGACGATCCGCGCCTTCCCGGACGAGCCGGCGGAGGCGGCGGCGGTCGCCGCCCGCTGCGCCGAGCTGGTCGGCGCCGGGCTGCCGGCCCGCGAGATCGCCGTGCTGTTCCGCACCAACGCCCAGTCCGAGGCGTACGAGGAGGCGCTGGCCGAGGCCGGCGTGCCGTACACGGTGCAGGGCGCGGCGCGGTTCTTCGAGCGGCCGGAGGTACGGCAGGCGATGGTCGCGATCCGGTCGGCGGCGCGCGGGGTTGAGCCGGACACTCCGCTGCCCGTCGCGGTCACCGACGCGCTGGCCGCGACCGGCTGGGCGCCGGACATGCCGCCCAGCGGCGGCGCCGTACGGGAACGGTGGGAGGCGCTGGCCGCGCTGGCCCGCCTCGCCGCCGAGCACCGCCCGTCCGCCGAGAGCCGGTCGGACGAGGACCCCGCGCCGGACGGGGAGCTCAGCGCCGCGGAGGCGCTGCTGGAGTTCCACGCCGAGCTGGTGCGGCGCGCCGCGGCCCAGCACGTACCGGCCGTCGACGGGGTGACGCTCGCGTCGCTGCATGCGGCGAAGGGCCTGGAGTGGGACGCGGTGTTCCTGGTCGGGCTGGTGGAGGGCAACCTGCCGGTCATGTTCGCCCGCACCGACGAGCAGGTGGAGGAGGAGCGTCGCCTGCTGTACGTGGGGATCACCCGCGCCCGCGAGCAGCTCTGGCTGTCCTGGCCGGAGGCCCGGTCGCCCAACGGCCGGCCCCGCCGCCCGTCGCGTTTCCTGCCGAGCGCCGGCGCCACGGTCGGCGCCGCCCCGTCCGGGCCGTCCGCCCAGCCCGGGACCGGCCCGCGCCGCACCCGGCGTACGACGGTGCTGTCGTGCCGGGTCTGCGGTGTCACGCTGACCGCCGCCGCGGACCGCAAGCTGGGCCGCTGCGCCGAGTGCCCCTCCGACATCGACGAGGAGCTGTACGAACGGCTCCGCGACTGGCGTTCCCGGGTGGCGAGCGGGCAGAAGGTCCCGTCGTACGTGGTGTTCACCGACGCGACGCTCGCCGCGCTGGCCGAGCGGCGCCCCGACTCGCCGGAGCGACTGGTCGAGATCCCCGGCATCGGCGCCCGCAAGCTCGGGCTGTATGGCACGGCCGTCCTCGCGCTCATCGGCGGCGCGAAGCCGGACGAGGCGGCCGACCCGACGGCCGGGTCTTGACCATACGGCGTAGGCTTGCCGTTGCCGCTGGTCACAGCGGTGCCGGGGTGGTCAGCCGGAGATTTTCGGAGACTTCCACAACGTCTTCGGAAATTCGATTGCCACCCGACCGGATCTCGGCATAGCCTGCCATGGTCCGGACGACGCGCCAGCTTTTTCCGCGGGTTTCACCGTGGAAGACGCCGGGGCGGAGTCGGATTCCGATCCCAGGGAGCAGCCCGATGGCCAGCGTCCCGAACGCCGCGAGGAGGTGACGACAGTGGAGAACATCAACCGCGATCAGCGACCGTCGATGCCGCTGTCGATCGTCCTGCCCGCGTCCTCGGTGCCGGTGTTCGGGTTCCCCGTTCCGGTCGAGTCGTGGGTCGAGCGGTCCTTCACCGCCATCGACAGCGGCCCCGCCAGCAGTGACGTCCGCACCGACGCGCCGACGTGCGTCCAGGGCGTTCCGGCCGCCGGCCGGTTCGCAACCAGCGAGCCGATCTATGCGGTCTCTCAGTTCCGTACCCAGGGGCTCAGTGTCTCCAACGAGGCGCACGAGTCCGTCGATGCCGGCGTCGAGGGCATCGACCAGCAGCAGGGGACCGGTGTAGTTGCGGCCGCAGCCCTGGTCATGGCGACCAAGGTTCGTGCCCGCGGTATCCCGCCTCGAGGTAGACCGGAACATCTGGCCTGACCAGGCCAACCGGCTCACCTTGAGGCCGCGGATCCCGCACACCGGGTTCCGCGGCCTTTTTGTTCCCCAGAAGTTGATCAAGCCACGAGCGTGAAACGAGGTGACCGGGCGATGAGCCTGGTTGTGACTCCGCTCGACGCGACCGTCGAGACCGGGGTGGACCTGCCCTGCCGGAGCTTCGAAGCCGACCTCTGGTTCGCCGACACCCCGGCGGACCTTGAGGTGGCGAAGTCGCTGTGCGGCGACTGCCCGCTGCGGATCGAGTGCCTTGCGGGCGCCCTGGAGCGGCACGAGCCGTGGGGCGTCTGGGGCGGCGAGATCTTCGAGCACGGTGCCGTCGTGCCGCGGAAGCGGCCGCGGGGCCGGCCCCGCAAGGAAGACCTCGCGCGTGACGCCGTCGCGCGGGCCCAGGTTGCGGCCCGTACCGACGCCGTCCTGCGTGAGGCGGCCAGGTCGTCCGCGGCCTGATGTCCGTGTCCACGCGGGTCAGCCCGCCCACCCCCACAGTGAGAACCGAGATGAACGAGACGACGAACCGGAGCCTTGAGATGTATACGTTGTACGAAGCCCTGGCGCGCGCACGAATGCGCCGGGCGCCGCGTTGGCGTTCCCTGCCGTACCGGCCGGCCCTTCGGGTCGCGGCCAGTGCGCGCAAGGGCCGCTGACCGGCGCCGCCGGACCCTCAACCCCGGTACGCGACCGGTACGCCGAGCCGAGGCTCGCACCGGATCCGCGTACCCCTCCCGCCGGCCCGTGCCGCGACCCACACGTCGCGGCGCGGGCCGGCCGCTTTCCGCCGTCGGCGGTGGTACGGTCCGGCCGTGCGGTGGATCGCCGTCGCCCTCGTCGCCACCGCCGCGGCGCTGGCCGGATGCGGTGACGGTGGCCGCACGCCGCCCGCCGGCATGACCGTACGATCGCCCGCGTTCGCCGGCGGCCAGCCGATCCCGACGCGGTACACGTGCCGGGGCGCGGGCGAGTCACCGGCGCTGTCCTGGTCCGCCGGCCCGTCGGGTACGCGGGCGTTCGCGCTGGTGGTGGACGATCCGGACGCCCCGGGCGGCACGTACACGCACTGGGTGGTCACCGACATCCCGCCGGGTACGCGCCGGATCGACGCAGGTGGCCAGCCGTCCGGCACCGTCGGCCGCAACTCCGCCGGCCGCGCCACCTGGACACCGCCGTGCCCGCCGGCCGGCACCGGCACCCACCACTACCGCTTCACCGTGTACGCGCTGCCCGAGCCGCTGCGGCTGTCGGCGGGGACGAAGCCCGGCGACGCGGTGCGCGCCGTACGCGACGCGGCGCGTGCCAGCGGCCGGCTCACCGGAACGGTTGCGGCAACGAGATGAGCGACACCATGTCGACGGTCTGACACCCGGCAGCCCGCTCCGCGAGTAGCCTCGTGTGCCGGACGGAGGTGTGCCGCGAGGCGGGCAGTGCCGGTGACGAGCTGCCACCCGCCGACGGCGTGCGATGAACATCCAGGTTGATTCCCGGACCGACCAGGTCACCTGCCGAAGTTGCGGACGTACCGCCGCGGACGCCGGGCAGCGGCTCGACTGGTGCCGCCAGCGCGACCGGCGCGGCGAGTCCTGGCTCTGCGCGGACTGCACCCGCGACGAGATCCGTTCCATCGAAGTCGGCTTCGACGGTCCCTGACCGTCGAGCAGGTCAGTCGGCGAAGCCGGGCAGCCAGCGCTCCAGCACCCCGCGGTACGGCGCCTTCGCGTTGAGCTGGCAGAGCACCCCGATCGAGCCGAGCGTGACCCGGTAGATCATCAGGTACGACGGCGGCAGGTTCATCTTCTTGCCGAGCTGGTACGCGTCGCTGCGCGGATTCGCCAGCCGGGCCGCCTCGCTGCGCAGCCACGACCGGGTGAACCGGAACTCGTCCACCCCGATCGGCTCCAGCACCGGCAGCAGGTAGTCCAGCACGGCCTGCGCGTCGACCTCCACAGTGGACGGTACGAAACCCTCCTCGCCCAGGCCGGCGAGCACGCCGTCGGCGTCGCCGGACAGGGCCAGCCGGGTGAGCCGGCCGATCGGCTCGGGCAGCCCGTCCGGCAGCCGGGACACCGCGCCGAAGTCGATGACGCCGAGCCGTCCGTCGTCGAGCAACCGGAAGTTGCCCGGGTGCGGGTCGGCGTGCAGCAGGCCGGCCCGGGCCGGCGCGGAGAAGTGCAGCGTCGCCATGCGCAGCCCGGCCAGGTCCCGCTGCTCCTCGGTGCCGGACGCGATGATCTCGGCGAGCGGCGTACCGTCCAGCCACTCGGTGATCAGCACTCGGCCGGAGCCGGAGTACACCTTGGGTACGAAGATCTCGTCGTCGTGCGCGAACGCCTTGGCCATTGCCTTCTGCGTGTCCGCTTCGAGGGTGTAGTCCAGCTCCTCCGTCACCCGCGCGCGCAGCTCGTTGACCAGCGGTTTCACGTCGAGACCCGGCTGCAGGACGCGGAACAGCCCGGCAAGTCGGCCGAGCTGGTTGAGGTCGGAGATCAGCGCCGGCCCGGCACCCGGATACTGCACCTTGACGGCGACCTGCATGCCGTTGTGGTAGACGGCGCGGTGCACCTGGCCGATGCTGGCCGCGGCCGTCGGCGTCTCGTCGAACTCGGCGAAGCGCCGCTTCCACCGCGGTCCCAGGTCCTCCGCGAGCACCTTGTGCACGCTCGCGACCGGCATCGGCGGCGCCGCCTCCTGCAGCTTCGTCAGCGCCACCCGGTACGGCCCGGTCAGGTGCTCGGGCAGCGCCGCCTCGAACACCGACAGCGCCTGCCCGAACTTCATCGCGCCGCCCTTGAGCTGGCCCAGCACGCTGAACAGCTGCTCGGCGGTGCGCTGCTGGATCTCGGCCGACACCAGGTCGGCCGCGGTCCCGGTGACGCGCTTGCCGAGCCCGAGCGCGGCCCGCCCGGCGAGCCCGAGCGGCAGGCTCGCAAGCTTCGCGGTACGGGACACGGCACGCCGCGGGATATCGGTCACCTGTGCATTGTCCCATCGCCGCGGCCAGCCGCCTCGTCCAGCGCGCCCCGGATCGGCGCTGGGTGCCGCCTGGTCCGGTGCACCTCGGGTTGCCGCGCCGGCCGCTTCGCCCGGGGCGCCTGCGCCGGCGGTCCGGCTTCGTTCGGTTGCCCGGGGCGGCCTGGCCGTCGCTTCGCCTGGTGCGCCCCGGGCCGGCAGGCCGGCTTCGCCCGATGTGCCCGGAGCGGTGTGGCGGTAGCTCCGCCCGGGCTCCCCGGGCGGAGCCCCGGGTTGGAATCAGCGGTCCAGGATCGTACGCAGCGTGGCGTCCAGCTCCGCCGCGTCCGCCGCGCCGGTGGTGCGCCAGCCGATCACGCCGTCCGGGCGTACCAGGGTCGCGCCGCCGCCGGCCCCGTACGCCGCGGCGAAACGGTCCCGCGGGTCGGTTAGCTCGCCGCCGACGTGGTACGCGTCAAGCCGGATGCCGAGCCGCTCGGCCACCTTCGCCGCCGCCGCGACCCACTCCGGATCCGTGGTGAACAGCACGAACCCGTCGAACAGCAGGTCCCGGGTGGACACCGCCCGGCCGTCGCGCAGCAGCTCCACGTGCGGCGCGCGTACGCCGGTCGCCGCCCGGGTCGGGTCCGCGAACCCGTGCGTCGCCGCGCCGCCGACGATCGCGCCGCTCGCCATCCGGTACCCGAACAGGCCGGTGGTGGGGTCGGGCAGTTCGGGCAGGTCGTCGGGCGTCTGGTCGGGGTGAAGCCGCTCGAACATGTTCGCGAACTGCCAGTCGGCGATGGTCTGCCCGTACGGCCGCTGCTCGGCGTCGTGGCTGTCGAGCAGGCCGGGGCCGGCCTGGCCGCTGACGACCGCGGCGAGTTTCCAGGCCAGGTGCATGCCGTCGAGCATCGCGGTGTTGCCGCCCTGCCCGCCGGTGGGCGGCATCAGGTGCGCCGCGTCGCCGACCAGGTGCACCCGCCCGGCGCTGAAGCGGTCGGCGACCCGGTGCGCGACCTCCCACGTGTTGCCGCCGAGCAGCGTGACGGGCAGGTCGGGCCGGCCGACGAGGGTGCGGATCACCTCGATCGTCTCCTCGTCGGTACGCGTGCGGTCGTCGTTGATGCCCGCCACGTACTCGCCGGGCCGGTCGGTGGAGACGAACGCGCCGGAGGCGGTGGGCAGCGCCGGGTTCTGCACGTAGTACATGAGGACGGCGGTGTCGGGGACGACGTCGACCAGCTCCTCGGCGCGGAACAGCACCGTCGTGGTGTGCCCGAACGCGCCGCGGCCGTGCGTGCCGATCCCCGCCTGCCGGGCGATCTCGCCCCGGTGCCCGTCCGCGGCGACGAGATAGTCCGCGGCCACCTCGTACGGCTCGTCGGTGGCCAGGTCGCGCAGCACGACCCGGACGCCGTCGACGTCCTCGCTGAACGACTCGAACCCGGTACGGAAGCGCAGGTCGGCGCCCAGTTCGGCGGCGCGCGCGGCCATCGCCGCCTCCGCGGCCTGCTGGCTCGCCATCCCGCCGGACGTGGGGGACAGCGTGGCGTAGTCCGGGAACGACTCGGAGAAGCTGTGCAGCACGGTGCCGGTCACGGCGTCGCAGATGACGATGGTCATCTGCGGCCGGCCGGGCGGCGCCGCGGCGAGGATCGCGTCCGCGACTCCGGTCGCCCGGAACGCCTCCATGATCGTCGGGCTCTGGCCGCGTGCCTTGGGCTGGTTGGCGGTCCCGGGGTGCCGGTCGACCACGATCGCGCGTACCCCGTGGTGGGCCAGGAACAGCGCGGTGGACAGGCCGGCCAGGCCGGCGCCGGCGATGAGGACAGGGGTCTGCTCGGACTTCATGACGTACCCCGTTCGATAGGATTGCTCAACGGACAGGACATCTCGATGGCACGGATGTCTCGACTCATCGAAAGATATAGGAGCGTCAAGGTGACGTCAAGCGATGCCTCAATGATGTCACGCGAGCGTCGTACGCGACTGTATGGCGAGCTGAACGACGCCATGCGGGAGAGCGCGTCGCGCGCGGTGATGCTGCACCAGACGATCGCCGAGAAGTTCGGCCTGAATTCGACCGATCTCAAGACGCTCGACCTCGCCCGTGACGAGGAGGTGCTGACCGCCGGACGGCTTGCCGCCCTCACCGGCATGAGCACCTCGGCCATCACCGCGGTACTCGACCGCCTGGAGCGGCGCGGCCTGGTCGAACGGCGCCGCGACCCCGCCGACCGCCGCAAGGTCGTCGTGGTGGCCACCGGTGTGCACGTGACCCGGGCGCAGGGGATCTTCGCCGGGCTCGCCGTCGAGGTCGAGCGGGTCCTCGACGAGTACGACGACGACCAGCTCGCTGCCCTCGTGTCGATGATCTCCCGGCTCAACGAGGTGAGCCGGGACTACACGGCCCGCCTCAGCGACGAGGGCGGCGATCCCGGCGACGACGGTCCAGGCAGTCGCAGCGCGGATGGGGCGGCCACGCCCGGCGGCGGATCACGCCCGGCGGAGTGATCTCCAGCGCGCCGTCGAGCGTGACCGGGTCGTCGCCGTCGATCTCGCCCAGCGCCTGCGCCGCGGCGGTCGCCACGCCGATCGCCGCGAGGGTCGCCTCGATCGGCTCGGGCGGTGGATCGGGCATGGTGGCGAGCTGCGCGGCAAGCACCGGCCAGCTCGGGTCGCGGTCCTGCCGGGCCATCTCGACGCAGCCCAGGCAGCTCGTACGCCCCGGGCGGACGAGCGGGCCGACCACGACCGCGCCGTCCCGCACCCACACCGCGAGGTGCCGGACCCGGCGCAGGACCGGCCCGTAGAGCGCGGCGGGGGCGGGGCGCGGGCGGCCGAGCAGGACGACGAGGTCGGCGTCGGAGCCGTCGATGACCCGGGTGTCGGTGTCCGGCGCGGCGCGCAGGATCGCGTCGCACACGGCCCGCCGGTACGGCCGGCGGGTGTCGTCCGGGAGCACACCGCCGACCGACGGGTCGGTGCCGACGACGGTGCCCGCGCCGGTGGGGTGGACGTGGCCGACGCCGGACGCGGCGAGCAGGGCGCCGAGCGGCGCGGCGAGCCGGCTGCGCCCGACGAGCAGCACGCGGGCCCGCTGCCGCCGGCTCAGCACGCGGGCCGGGCTCACCTCGTCGGTCAGGCGCAGCGCCAGCGCGGCGGACTCGGGCTCCAGCCGGCGGCGGGCGGCCGGGGACAGCCGGCGGGGCAGCAGCGAGCCCGCCTCGCGGACCAGCCCGCGCGCCGCGAGCATCCGCAGCAGCCCGGTCAGGTCGGCGTCGGCGAGGCCGAGCAGCGACGCTTCACGCCGCACGACGGCCTCGGAGCGGGTGCCGTCGAAGAGGTTGAGCACCCGGGCGAGCGCCGGCCGGTCGCCCCGTACGACGACGGCGCGCTCCGGATGCACCCCGACCTGCACGGTGCTCCGGTCCCGCTGCAACCGCGGCACGCTGGGCAGCAGAAGTGGTCGTTTCATGCGGACAACGATGGTTCACGCCCGCCCGGGTACCGACGGGTTATCCACAGCGCCGCTACACCCCTCTGCGTGTTATCCACAGGCTGGGGCGACTTGTCCACAGAAGTACGGCCGATTGGTCGGAGTTCGGACAGTACGCGAAAGGTCCCGAGCCGCCGTCGGGCCTGCTGGCGACGGCTCGGGACCTCGCGGTGGCCGTCGGCGTACCGCCGGCCGGAAAGCGGAACGCGGGCCGTTGCCGGCCCGCGAGGTGGATCAGGCCTTGCCCAGGATCCGGTTCATCTTGGTGCCGCAGACCGGGCACGGGCCCTTGGCCATCCGGCGACCGGAGTCACTGACCGAGACCTCGCCCTGGAAGTCCCGCTTCTCCTTGCACTTCACGCAGTAGCCGTTGTAGGTCTCGGCCACGGTCCCCTCCTCGTGTTCGCCCGGCGCTGCCGGATCGCAGCGCCGGTCCGCGCGGACCCTACCCAGCCGCGGCCTGCTCCTCGCCGCGCCAACCGGCGCGTGTGAGCAACCCGACGGTCCGGCGCCGGGCTCGGAACCCGGCGACTGGACGGGCCGCACAAACTTGATCTCACTGAGTGTTCGTGAACGACGACTAAGAGTACGTCCTGGCATTGGACCACTCGCGACCGGACGTACCCCTGCCGTCGTCGTGTCGCGGACCGACTGATCGGTCGAGGGCGAAAACGGTGCCTCGCCCGGTTTGCGGGTGCCGCTGCCAACCCCCTCGCACCAGCGCGAGATCCCGGACCTGGCGATGCACCCGCCACCTTCCCCGTGCGCCGGGAACGAGCGCCGGCCCGGGATCTCGTCGATCACGACGCTAAGCGGGCCGGTCGGCCAGGTCAATGTGGCGCGCGCGAGCAAATACGGAAATCGTTCCGGTAACGGGTCGATACCGTACGGTCGCAGGCTGGCGCAGGGTGTCGACGGTGGTCGCGGGTGGCGGCCGGCCGATAGCGTGCGATCGTGAGCGAGCGCAGCGAGCGGGGGTCGGACGAGGTTGAGGTGCGGCGCAGCGCGCGTCGCCGCAGCACCGTCTCGGCGTACCGGGACGGCGACCGGGTCGTGGTGCTCATCCCGGCCCGGTTCTCGGTCGCCGAGGAGCACGAGTGGGTCGGGCGGATGGTCGAGCGGCTGCGCCGGCGTGAGCGCCGCGCGCCGCGCAGCGACACCCAGCTGCTCGACCGGGCCGGCGCGCTGGCCCGGCGGTACCTGCCGGACCAGCCGGCCGCGGCGGTGCCGGCCAGCGTGCGCTGGGTCGGCAACCAGAACGGCCGATGGGGTTCGTGCACGCCCGCCGACCGGACCATCCGGTTGTCCACCCGGCTGAGCGGGATGCCCGACTGGGTGGTCGACTACGTGCTCCTGCACGAGCTGTGCCACCTGGTCGTACCCGGGCACGGCGCCGACTTCTGGGACCTGGTGTCCCGCTACCCGCGCACCGAGCGCGCCCGGGGCTACCTGGAGGGCGTGTCGGCGACGGCCGGACTGGACCTGCGCGACGACGACGTGGAGGCGGTCGGATGAGTACCCGTTGCCTGGTCGTGCTGCTGCGACCGGCCGGCTGGGCGCCGCCGGGCGTACCGGTCGAGGACTGGCGGCGGGCGCTCGCCGAGGACGTGGTGGATCTCGCGTCCGGGTTGGCGCAGGTGGACGTGGCGATCGGGGCGGCGGCGGCCGACCTGCCGCTGGCCGACGCGATCCGCTGGCCCACGATGCCGGTGTACGAGCTGCCCCGGGCGCGGCCGGTCGACGCGTTGACCGCCGCCGAGCGCGCCGGGTACGAGCAGGCGGCGGTGCTGGCGCCGGACGTACCGGACCTGCCGGGGTTGTTGGTGGGCAAGCTGTTCCGGCCGCTGACGAGTCGGCGGGTGGCGGCGGCGCCGGCGCTGCCGGAGCGCGCCGGGCTGGTGGGGCTGGCGGTCGGGCTGCCCGTGCCGGAGTGGCTGGCGCGCGCCGACCCCGACCTCGACGGTACGGACCAGGGCGGGCTGCGCGCCGCCGGCCGGACCGCGTCGGGGGCGGAGCCGCACGGCGACGTGGCGGCGTGCCCGGGCTGGCACCGGCTGCGTACCGCGGCGGACCTGGCGCGGCTGGACGAGGGGCTCGAAGGCTGGGAGAACACCCGCGCGCTGCTGTCCGCGGGATCCCTGCGCTGAACGCCGACGGACCGGGCTAGCTCGCGCGCAGCAGGTCGAGCAGGCCGCGCAGCGCCGGCCGGCGGTCGGTGCCGGTGCGCCAGGCGACGTAGCAGTGCCGGGCCAGGGTCGGCGTCACCGTGACCACGCGTACGCCGGGCGGCACCGGGTCGCGGCCCATCCGTGGGATGACCGCGGCGCCGAGGCCGGCGGCGACGAGGGCGAGCTGGGTCGGGTGTTCCTCGGCGGTGTGCGCGATGCGCGGCTCGACGCCCTGACTGCGTAGCGTCTGGCGGAGCCAGTCGTAGCAGATGGAGCCCTTCGTCCAGGCGATCCACGACTCGGCGGCCAGCTCGGCGAGGTCGACGGAGTCGCGGCCGGCCATCGGGTGGTCGGCGGGCAGGACCAGGTCGATGGGGTCGTCGAGGAGCTGCTCGCCGGACAGGCCGTCGGGCAGCGCCATCGGTGCGTTGACCCAGTCGCAGTAGAGCGCGGCGTCGAGATCGCCGCGGGCGAGCAGCGGCAGCGAGTCGTCCATGTCGAGTTCGAGCAGCTCGACGGTGAGGCCGGGGTGCCTGTCGCGGGCGGCGCGCAGCACCGGCGGCATGATGCCGCGCGCGGCGGTGGCGAACGCGGCGATCGTGACGTGCCCCACGACCTGGTCGCGGTGCGCCTCCAGGTCGGCCTGTGCCTCCTCGACGAGCGACAGGATCCGGCCGGTGTGGCCGACGAGCAGCTGCGCCGCGTCGGTGAGCCGTACGCCGCGGCCGTTGGGTTCGAGCAGCTTCTGGCCGAGCTCCCGCTCCAGCTTGCCGAGCTGCTGGGACACCGCGGACGCGGTGACGTGCAGGGTGTCGGCGGCGGCGGTGACCGAGCCGTACGTGGCGACCGCGTGCAGGGTCCGCAGCCGTTCCAGGTTCATCACGTAAGCCATCCTAACGTGATCAACTAAGAAAGTTTTGATTGTGCTAAACGGTCGTGGCCGGCGAGCATGGTCGCATGGCACTGCGTACCGCCCCCGCCCCGACCGTTTCCGCCGCCCCCGTCGCCCGCCGCCGCGGGCTCGTCCGCTTCGGCGCGCTCGCGCTGATCTGGGGGTCGAGCTTCCTGTTCATCAAGGTCGGCGAGGAGGCGTTCACCCCGGTCCAGGTGACGCTCGGGCGGCTCGTGTTCGGCGTGGTCACGCTGCTCGCGATCCTCGCCGCACGCCGGGACCGGCTGCCCCGCGGCCGCGCCACCTGGGGCCACCTCGCCGTCGCCGGCCTGATCCTCAACGCGGTGCCGTTCACCCTCTTCGGGTACGCGGAGATGCACACCAGCTCCGCACTCGCCGGCATCTGCAACGCGACGACTCCACTGTGGACGATCGCGGTGGCGCTGATCGCGCTGCCCGACGAGCGGCCCGACCGGCGGCGCGTCGCCGGCCTCGCGCTCGGCTTCCTCGGCGTACTCGTCGTGCTCGGGGCGTGGCGCGGGCTGGCCGGGCACGACCTGCCCGGCGCCGGGATGGCGCTCGCCGCCGCCGGTTGCTACGGCCTGGGCTGGGCGTACATCCGGCGGTTCCTCACCGGCACGCCCAACTCGGCACTCGCGCTGTCCGCCGGACAACTGCTCGCCGGTACGGTCGAGCTGGCCCTGGCCGCGCCGCTGCTCACCGGCGTACCCCGGCACGTGCCGGCGGTGCCCCTCGCCGCCGTCGCCGCGCTCGGCATCCTCGGCACCGGCACCGCGTACGTCCTGCAGTACGGGCTGGTGCGCGACGCCGGGGCGACCGTGGCGTCGAGCGTCACCTACCTGCTGCCGGTGGTGGCGACGCTCGCCGGGGTACTGCTGCTGTCCGAGCGGCTCTCCTGGTACCAGCCGGTCGGCGCGCTCGTCGTCCTGGCCGGCGCCGCGCTGTCCCAACTGCGCCCGCGCCGGACCGGGTGAGGACCGCTCAGTCGAGGCCGAGGTCGCGGCGGAGCTTCGCGACGTGGCCGGTGGCGCGCACGTTGTACTGCGCCAGCTCGATCCGGCCGTCCTCGCCGACGACGAACGTGGAGCGGATGACACCCTGCACGACGCGGCCGTAGTTCTTCTTCTCCCCGTACGCCCCGTACGCGGTGAGGACGGCCTTGTCCGCGTCCGACACGAGCGGGAAGGTCAGCCCGTCGCGCTCGCGGAACTTCGCCAGTTTCGCGGGCGCGTCCGGCGAGATCCCGACGACCTCGTACCCGGCGGCGTGCAGCGAGTCCAGCGAGTCGCGGAAGTCGCACGCCTGCGTGGTGCAGCCGGGTGTCATCGCCGCCGGGTACGCGTAGAGGACGACCTTGCGGCCGCGCAGGTCGGCCAGGCTCAGCGTGTCGCCGGTGTCGGTGGTCAGGGTGAACTCCGGCGCGGTGTCGCCGGGGCCGAGTCGTACGGGTTCGCTCATGGTCAGCACCTTAGAGGTCGGGGCGTCAGGCGGCGGCGTTGATGGCGTTGGTGAGCGCCGTCGCGGACGCGTCGACCTGTTTGTCGTTCACGAACACCGTCGGGGTGGCCTGCACGCCCTTCTCGGTCGCCTGGGTCGACACGTGCGTCACCCAGTTCTTGTACTTCTGCGACGTCACGCACGACGCGAACGCCGGGTCGTCGATGCCGGCGGCCGTGCCGACGGCGGCGATCTGCTTGTTGGTCAGGCCGGCCGTGTTCTCCTTCGGTTGCTTGCCGAAGATCGCCGTCGTGAAGTCCGGGAGCTTCCCGGCGTCCGCGGCGCAGCCCGCCGCGGCGGCCGACCGCGTCGAGTAGTCGGTGCCGGCGGAGAAGCGGTTCAGGTAGTCGAGCGGGTGGTACACGAGGGTGATCTTCTTCGTCGACGTGAACCCGTTGAGCACGGAGCCGGCCAGCGCCTCGAACTCCTTGCAGTGCGGGCACATGTAGTCGAGGTAGATGTCCACCTTGACCGGACCCTGGCTGATCGCGAGGCCCGGGTTGTCGCGGGTCGCGGAGGCCGGCAGCGCGTACGACGAGGACTGCTGGGCGTTGCGGTGGGTGAGGTACACGGCGCCGGTGACGCCGCCCGCGACGAGCACGACGGCGACGACGAGGACCGACGTCCAGATCATCCGGCGGCGCCGGCGCTCGGCGGCCAGCTGGGCGCGGACGACCTGCTGGGCGCGCTTGCGGTCCTTGCGGCTACTCATCGTCGCCCTCGTCGATCGCCGGAATCGCCGGGAACAGCACCGAATCGAGCGAGAAGCGGGACCGTGGCCAGAAGAACACCAGCAGCGCCAGGGCCAGGAACCCGACGTCGCGCAGGATGTCCCAGCCGTACATGGTGTTCTGGTTGGCGCCGAGCGCGCCGCCGTTGCCGAAGCAGCCGCAGTCGATGCGCAGCCCCCGCGCCCACACCGAGATGATCCCGGCGATGTACACGGCGAACATCAGCGCGGAGATCGCGGCCATCACCCGGACGGCGAGCCCGACGAGCAGCGCCACACCGAGCAGCACCTCGATGATGGGCTGGGCGGATCCGATCACCACGGCCAGGCCGTACGGGAAGAGCTGGTAGGCGGTGACGGCGCGGACCGACTCGCCCAGGTCGGTGATCTTGGACGCGCCGAAGATGATCCAGATCGCGGCGAGCCCGATGCGCAGCACCAGCGCCACCCAGCTGCCCGGCTCGGTGCGGTCGAACCGCGTCCAGTACGCGAAGGATCGCGGTGTCGGCTGGTCGAGTGTCATGTGCTGCCGTCCCGTGGTCTCGTCTGTGCGTGGCGAAGGACGCCCGGACCGCCGTCGGTGTCCGGGCACCCTCCAACTTGCCATGGCGGCGCGGACACCGTCGACCGGCGGTGCGGCGGCCCGCGCGACACGTGACCGTATTGTTCCAATGGGTACACGTACCGTCGTCGGCGGCTCCGTCGTGAGCCAGCCCACGCCGATCCGCCCGGAACTTCCGACCCGCCCCGGACGACTATCCCGGCATGAGACGTACGCGGTGGGCCGGGGCGTGGCGCGGCTTGCGTTCCGGGGCCGGTGCGGCTTCGGTGGTGGCATGCTGAAGCGGATCTTGGTGGTGCTCGCCGCGGTGGTCGCCGCGCTGGTACCGGCGCTGCCGGCGAGCGCACACGCGGTGCTGCTGCGGACGGACCCGGGGTCCGGCGCGATCGTGCAGGAGGCACCGGCGAGCGTCACGCTCACCTTCAACGAGCCGGTCGAGCTGATCTCCCGGGACATCGGCGTCGTCGCACCGACCGGCGCGAAGGTCGGCGGTACGCCCGAGCTGACGCGCGACGGGACGGTGCTGCGAATCCCGCTGCGGGCCGGCCTGCCCAAGGGCACCTTCCTCGTGACGTACCGGGTCATCTCGGCCGACAGCCATCCCGTCGCGGGCGGCTTCTCGTTCTCGATCGGCGCGCCGTCCGCGACCGCGCCGGCCGCGTCCGGTGGTACCAGCGCGGCGGAGAACCCGGTGGTGGCGGTGGCCATGCCGCTCTCCCGCTACGTCGGGTACGCGGGGCTGGCGCTGCTCGTCGGCTCGGTCCTGTTCCTCATGGTGCTGTGGCCGGCGCGGCTGTCCCGGCGCGGCCCCGCCCGGCTCCTCGCGCTCGGCGCCGGGCTGGTCGCGCTCGGCGCGCTCGCCGAGTTCTACCTGGAGGTCCCGTACTCGACCGGCGGGTCGATCGGCGACGTCGCATACCACGACATCGTCGAGGTGATGAACTCCCGTTTCGGCTGGGCGCACCTGCTGCGGCTGATCCTGCTGGCGGCGGCGGTCCCGCTGCTCGCGATCGTCGGCGCGGAACGCCGCAACGAGCTGGGCCGGGTGGAGAAGGTCGTGCTCGGTGTCCTCGCCGTCGTCGGCCTCGGCACCTGGGGGTACGGCGGGCATCCGAGCACGTCGCCGGCCCCGTGGGCGACGGTGCTGTCGGACGCCGTGCACCTGGGCGCGATGGCGGTGTGGCTCGGCGGGCTCGTCATGCTGATCTGCTTCCTGCTGCCGCGCGGCCGGCCGCGAGAGCTCGCCGCCGTCCTGCCGGTCTGGTCCCGCTGGGCGACCATCGCGGTCACCGTGCTCGCGGTCGCCGGGATCGTGCAGGCGTGCCTCCAGCTCGGCACGCCCGCCGCGCTCGTCGACACCACGTACGGCCGGCTCGTGATCGTGAAGGTCGTCGCGTTCGCGCTGGTCCTCGCCGTCGCCTCCTACTCGCGCGCCGCCGTGCGCCGGTACGTGCTGCCCGCGCCGGCCGCGGTCGTGCCCGCCGGGGGAGCGTCGGACGATCCGGACGCCTCGCCGTACGAGGACGAGGTGTGGGACGAGGTGTACGGCGACGAGGCCGAGCCCGCCGCGACCCGGCCCGCCGCGGCCACCGGTACCCCGGGCGACGACGACGCACCGGCCGCGCGCGACGGGAAGGCCGCCGGGTCGAGCGACGTCCCGGCTGCCCGTGCCGGCGACGCGAGGACCACCGGTCCGGCCGCCTCCACCGCGGATGCCGAGCGCCGCGGTGGGGACACCTCGGAGCCGGCGGGGCGGCGCGGGCTGCGGCGGATCGTACTGGTCGAGGTGGCGATCCTGGCCGTGGTGCTGGGCGTGACGGCGGTGCTCGTGCAGACGACGCCGGCGCGGTCGGCCCGTACGGTGGCGAGCCAGCAGCAGAACCTGCCGTACTCGGCGACGCTGAACAACTCGCTGTTCAGCCTCCAGGTCCAGATCGACCCGGCCCGGACCGGGCAGAACACGTTGCACGCCATCGCGTACCACCCCTCGGACGGGCGGCCGGTGAAGGTGCTGGAGTGGCGCGTGACCGCGAGCCTGCCGGGCGGCGGGATCGGGCCGGTGACGATCCCGGTCAAGGCGATCACCGACAACCACGCGATCGGCGACGTGGCGCTGCCGAAGGCCGGCAAGTGGAAGTTCTCTTTCACCGCAAGGGTTTCCGAGATCGACGAGGCGACCGTCACGGCGACGGTGCCGATCCGATAGATCCATAGTGGACTGTCCAGAAGGGACGATGATGAGGTCGAAGTGGGTACTCGCGGTCGCGGCCGGCGCCCTGGGCGCGCTGGCCCTGGCCGGGCCGGCCGCCGCGCACGTGACGGTCAACCCGAAGCAGGCCGACCCGGGCAGCTACACCCGGGTCGCGTTCCGGGTGCCGACCGAGAGCGACACCGCGAGTACCACGAAGGTCCAGGTCTTCCTGCCGACGGACAAGCCCGTCGCGTCGGTGTCGGTGCAGCCGGTGCCGGGCTGGACGGTCGACGTACACAAGGCGAAGCTGGCGACGCCGATGAAGACCGACGACGGGAACGTGACCGAGGCCGTCGACCGGATCACGTGGACGGCGAGCGCCGCGGCGGCGATCAAGCCCGGACAGTTCCAGGAGTTCCCGGTGAGCCTGGGGCCGCTGCCGAAGTCCGGTTCGCTCACGTTCAAGGCGCTGCAGACGTACTCGGACCACTCGGTGGTGCGCTGGATCCAGGTGCCGTCCGGTGACACCGAGCCTGACCACCCGGCGCCGGTGCTGTCGATCGGCGCGTCGGCCGCGCCGTCCGCCGCGCCGGCCACGGCGACGACGGCCGCGGCGGACGACTCGGACGGCTCCGGTCCGGCGCTGACGGTCGGCGTCATCGGCCTGGTGGCCGGCGTGCTCGGCCTGGTCCTCGGCGGCCTCGCCTTCGCCCGCACCCGTACCCGGGGCTGAGCACCGGCGGCGGATCCGCGGGGTGGGGCACCCCGCGGCACGCCGAGCGGGTATGAAGGTGGAATGCCACTGCCCATCGAGCGGTACGCGCTGATCGGAGACACCCACTCGGCGGCGCTGGTCGGATCGGACGGATCGATCGACTGGCTGTGCCTGCCGCGGTTCGACTCGCCGGGCGTGTTCAACGCACTGCTCGGCGGGCCGGACGACGGCCACTGGCAGCTCTGCCCGGCCGGTGAGGTCACCGAGGTACGCCGGCGGTACCGGGACGAGACCCTGGTGCTGGAGACCGACTTCGTCACGCCGACCGGTCAGGTGCGGGTCATCGACTTCATGCCGGTACGGGACCGCCGCGCGGACATCCTGCGCGTCGTCGAGGGTGTCGACGGCGTGGTCGAGATGCGGATGGAGTGGGTCATCCGGTTCGACTACGGCGAGATCATCCCGTGGGTGCAGCGGCGTACCGACGCCGAGGGGCGGGAGACGATCACCGCGATCGGCGGGCCGGACGCGGTGCTGCTGCGCGGCGACGTGGTGCCCGAGCACCCGCCGCGCGACGAGCACGACATGCGGCACGCGGCGACCTTCGACGTACGCCCCGGCCAGCGGTACGAGTTCTCCATGACCTGGTACCCGTCGTCGCAGCACGTGCTGCCGTCGTACCACGACTTCGGCGAGCAGCTGGTCCGGACGGAGCGGTACTGGCGGCGGTGGGCGCAGCGGTGCACGTACCGCGGGCCGTACCGGGCGCAGGTGGTGCGGTCGCTGCTGACGTTGAAGGCGCTGACGTTCGAGCCGACGGGCGGCATCGTCGCGGCGCCGACCACGTCGCTGCCGGAGCAGCTCGGCGGGGAGCGCAACTGGGACTACCGGTTCTGCTGGCTGCGCGACGCGTCGCTGACGCTGCGGTCGCTGCTGGACACCGGATACCGGAACGAGGCGAAGGCGTGGCGGTCGTGGCTGCTGCGTTCGGTCGCCGGCGACCCGGAGGACCTCCAGATCCTGTACGGCGTGGCCGGCGAGCGGCGGCTGCACGAGTGGACGGTCGACACCCTGCCCGGGTACGAGGGGGCGTCGCCGGTCCGGGTCGGCAACGACGCGTGCTCGCAGCTCCAGATGGACGTGTACGGCGAGATCCTCGACGCGCTGCACGAGGCGCGCCGGGACGGCGTCGAGGAGGACGACTTCTCCTGGCCGTTGCAGTGCGCCCTCGCCGAGAACCTGGTGCGCACGTGGGAACAGCCGGACAACGGCATCTGGGAGGTACGCGGCGAGCTGCGCGCGTTCACGCACTCCAGGGTGATGGTGTGGGTGGCGTTCGACCGGCTGGTGCGTGCGGTCGAGGAGTTCGGCCTGGACGGCGGCGTCGACGTGGACACCTGGCGCGAGCTGCGCGACAAGGTGCACGCCGAGGTCTGCGAGAACGCGTGGAATCCGGAGCTCAAGTCGTTCACGCAGTACTACGGCGGCACGACGCTCGACGCGGCGGTGCTGCTGATGCCGCACGTCGGGTTCCTGCCGCCGGACGACGAGCGGATCCTCGGCACGATCGACGCGATCAGCCGGGAACTGCGCGACGGGCCCTTCGTCCGGCGTTACTCGACCGAGCCGGTCCATTCCGGACAGTCCACGGTGGACGGTCTGCCGCCGGGCGAGGGCGCGTTCCTGATGTGCAGCTTCTGGCTGGCCCGCACGTACGCGTTGGCCGGCCGCACCACCGAGGCCGTCGCGCTGTTCGACGAGCTGCTCGGCCTGTGCAACGACGTCGGCCTGCTCGCCGAGGAGTACGACACCGAGCGGAACCGGATGCTCGGCAACTTCCCGCAGGCGTTCAGCCATCTTGCGCTGGTCAGCGCGGCGCACTCGCTGGGCGACGCACCGAGCCGTGGCCAGGTACGCGAGCTGCGGAACGGCCCCGGCTACGGGGATCGACCCTGACACCTTCTCAGGGGCGCCTCGGCCGTGGGTCGGAGCGCGCCGCCGGCGGGTCCCGCCTGGCGGCCGATGCGCCGACCGTCGTACCCGGGCACGCTGGGGGGTGTCGGAAGGGGGCCCAGTGATGATGGGACACGTACGGCGGCTGGTCGTGGCGATGGCCGGCGCGATGGTGGACGGCGCCGACGCCGAGATTCCGCCGGTGGAGCCGGGACTGGCGCGGGAGTTGCTGCACCACGCCGGGCTGCTGCCGGCCGGGCCGGCGACGGAGGCCGCCACTCTCGCGGCGGTACGCCGGTTCCAGGCCGGGGCAGGGCTCGTCGTGGACGGTGTGGTGGGGCCGCGTACCGCGCAGGCGTTGAGCCGCGCCGCGACGGACCGCCGCCGGCTTCGCGCCCTCGGCCTCGCCGCCTGATCATCCTTGCGCCGCAACGGATCTGGCGCGTATCGGGTCCCGAATGCCGTGGGTCCGGACAAGCTTCCGGAAAGCCGGGAGCCCCTGACGCCAGTACGCCAGAGGCCTCCGGTTCATGAGGTCACCTACGACCTCTACGGCGATCCCCCCGTGGTCGGGCCGAACCTCCCCGCCGGTCCGCCAACCGATCGCCGCTGGTGTGCTACCACCAGGGACACGTGCCGATGATGATGATCCCGATGCCCACGCCGATTCCGATCAACATCGCAGTTCCCTCCCCGCTGGTTCGCCGAAGCCTTCGACGAACACTTACGGCAATCAGAAAGCTACAGCAGGTAAACGGATCGGCGCTGGTCGATGGCGAAACATCACCGCGATTCCCGTTGCGGGCCGGGTGAGAAGGTTCAGTCGTCGCTGGCGTACCGGGCCAGCTTCTCCTCGTCCACGGTCACGCCCAGGCCCGGCCCGGTCGGTACGGCGAGGGTCGCGTCGTTCAGCCGCAGCGGCTCCGTGACGATGTCGTCGGTGTGCAGGTAGTACATGCTGTCGATGGCGTACCGCAGGGCCGGTGTGCTGGCGGCCAGCGCGAGATGCGCCGCGGTCGAGATGCCCAGCTCGCCGCCGGAGTGCAGGTTCATGCCGAGGCCGAACGTGTCGCAGTGCGCGGCCAGCGCCTTGTTCGCCGCGATGCCGCCCCACTTGAACACGTCACCGTGGATCACGTCGACCGCGCCGGCCCGCACCGCCGGGGCGAACTCCTCGAACCGCACCACGCACATGTTGGTGCACAAGGGAATCCGCAGCCGGGAGCGTACCGTGGCCATGCCCTCGATGCCGACGCACGGATCCTCCAGGTATTCCAGGTCCAGCTCCTCCAGCGCGCAGCCGACCCGGAGCGTGTCCGGCACCGGCCACGCCGCGTTCGGGTCGACGCGCAGCGCCACGTCGGGCAGCTCGGCCCGGATCGCCCGCAGGATCGCCACATCACCGCCCACATCGGACGTACCCTTGAGCTTGACCGCGGTGAAACCGTTGTCCCGCACGACCTTCCCGGTGTGCTCGGCCAGCGCGGCCGGCAGGTCGGCCGGCCCGACCGGGCCCGCGTCGGCCCGCGTGATCAGCGCCGTGAGCGGCACCCGGTCCCGCACCAGCCCGCCGATCAGCTCGTACACCGGGCGGTTGGTGGCCTTGCCGATCGCGTCCCAGCAGGCGACGTCGATCCCGGCCTTCGCCGCGTACCCCAGGTAGCCGTGGAAGAACGGCAGCATGTGGGTGTCGGCGTGGAACGCCTCCAGGTCGAACGGGCTGCGCCCGATCAGTTGCGGCGCAAGGTATCTGATGATCGCCGCGACCGGCGCGCCCCACATGGTCTCGCCCCACCCGTCGACACCGGAGTCGGTACGCAGGCGCACGACGGTGCGGGTGTTGCCGGTCTTCGTCTCGAACGAGGAGGTGAACGGGTTGGCGAGCGGCACGGTGACCACCCAGACGTCCACGCCGACGATTCTCATGGTGCGTCGCTCTCCCTGCGGAACTCGGTGGTCGCGGCGTCGAACGCGACGATCGCGCCGGCCAGCTCGGCGGCCCGCCGGGCGAGCAGGTCGGTGCCCGTCGCCGCGGTGGAATCCGTTGCGGCGTCGGTGAACCCGCCGACCCGAGCCCACTCGCCGTGCTTCTCCACGACCAGTCCCGGCCACGGCGGCCGGTCGAACACCGGCGGCTCGGCCGCCGCCTCCGTCCGCTGTGGACGGACGAGGTCGGCGCGGTGTGCCAGCATCAGCGACGTCTCGTACCACCCGGCGTGTCCCGGCACGCGCGTCGCCGCGTCCGGCTCGCCGAGCGCCCAGTACGACGCGGCGGCGACCGCGACCGGATGTTCCAGTGCGGTCTGCTTCACCGCGAGTCGCATGATCTCCTCGTTGCCGCCGTGCCCGTTGACCACCATCAGCCGCCGGAACCCGGTCACCACCAGGGATCGGAGCAGGTCGGTGAGGACCGGGAGCAGGGTCGTGGGGCGCAGCGACAGTGCGGCGGAGAAGAGATGGTGCTCGGACGACCCGTACGGCAGGGTGGGCGCGCGGACGATCCCGATGCGCGCGGGCAGGCGGTCGAGCGCGGCGTCGAGCACCGCGTCGACGAGCATGGCGTCGGTGCCCATCGGCAGGTGCTCGGCGTGCTGCTCGGTCGCGCCGATCGGCAGCACGGCGATCGCGTGCGGTGCGACCGAGCGCGCCTCGGTACGGGTCATCTCGGCCAGCGCGGCCACGGCGTCCCACCTCCCCGCCGGCACGGGCTCGGCGTATGCTGGAAGCTACTACAAACATCCGGGGAGGGGAAGATGGCGTCGGCCTCACTCATCTCGCCGACCAGTCTCGGCGTGGTGAACCGGATGCGCGTGCTGTCCGCGCTGCACGCGAGCGGACCGCAGAGCCGCGCCGAGATCGCCCGGGCCTTCGGCGTCTCCCGCGCCACCGTCGGTACGATCCTGCAACCGCTGCTGGACAGCGGCGTCCTCGTCGAGTCCGAGCCGGTCACGCCGAGCCGGGGCGGCGGCAAGCCGCCGCGGCCGATCTGGTTCTCCGCCTCCGCCCGCGCGATCGGCGCCGTCGAGGTGCTGCCCGGCCGCGTCACCGCGGCCCGCCTCGCCCCGACCGGCGAGGTACGCCATCGGGAGGAGCGCCGGTTCCCGTTGCGTACCAAGGAGTCCGAGTCCTTCGCGACCGCGCTCGCGGAGAGCTGCGCGGCGGCGTTCGGCGGGTACGAGGTGATCGGGGTGGGTGTCGCCGCGGCCGGCCTGGTCGAGCCGGACGACGGCCGTGTCGTCGAGCTGACCGCCGCGCCCGCGCTCGCGAACTACCCGGTGACGCGCGCGATCGCCGCCGTCACCGCCGCTCCGGTCTACCTCGAACACCACGCGCGGGTGCAGGCGCTCGGTGACCGGTGGTTCGGCGCCGGCCGTGGGCTGGACACCTTCGCGTCGGTGTCGACCGGCGACACGGTCGGGGTCGGCATCGTCCACCACGGCACCGTACTCAGCGCGCCCGGTGCGGCGAGCGGCGCGCACATGACCGTCGACGTCGGCGGGATCCGCTGCGACTGCGGCAAACGCGGCTGCTGGAAGACGATCGCCACGACGGGTTGGCTGCGCCGCCGCGCGGCCGAGCTGGACCTGCCCGGCCCGCGCGGCGTGACGCTCGCCCGCCTCGTCGCCCGCGGCGACACGACCCTGGCCGACGAGTACGCGCGCAACCTCGCCGTCGGGCTCGGCACCGTGCAGCAGCTCCTCGCGCCCGGCGTCTTCATCCTGCACGGCGACGCCGCCGCCGGCGGCCCCGACTTCCTCGCCCGACTCACCCGGTACCTGCGGGCGGAATCTCCGCGCCGGCAAGGGGAGTACCAGCCGAGCGTGGTGGCCGCCGACCCGGCGCAGGACAGCGCGCTGCTCGGTTGCGCCGGTCTGGTCCTGTCCCGCGGCATGGACCTGCTGCGCTGACCCGCGGCGCAGTGCACGCGCCAGGGCCGGCATCGGTTCGGGCGTGCCGACGCCGCCGGCCTGGTGGCGTCGGGCGTACCGGTCGCCGGCGGTTGCCGCGTCGCATCGGCGTCGCGTCACCCGCCGCGGCCCAGGCCGGCGTCACTCCAGCCCGCCGCCGCGCGGGAAGGACGGCCGTCAGGGGGTGGCGATCGCGGCCATGGTGTGGAAGCGGGACCGGATCCGGTCGAAGCCGGGGGTGTGCCGGCTCGGGTGGACGCGGTTGGTCAGCAGCACGGCGTACCGACCGAGGGTCGGGTCGATCCACAGGCTGGTGCCGGTGAAACCGGTGTGGCCGTAGGAGTCCGGGCCGAACAGGTCACCGGCCGGCGAGCCCTCCGCGTCGCGGCACTGCCAGCCGAGCCCGCGGCGCAGGCCGAGCTGGTCGGTGTGACTGGTGCCGGCCAGCGCGATCGTACGCGGGGACAGGAACCCGTTGCGCAGCAAGGCGATCCCGAGCCCCGCCAGGTCGGCGTGGGTGCCGAACAGGCCGGCGTGGCCGGCGACGCCGCCGAGCACCTCGGCGTTCTCGTCGTGCACCGTACCGACCACGACGCGCCCACGCCACGGGCAGTCCTCGGTCGCGGCGCACCGCTCGCGGTCGGCCGCCGACGGCCGGAACCCGGTGTCGGACATACCGACCGGTCCGGTCACCGTCCCGGCGACCAGCTCGGCGAGCCCGAGCCCGGACGCCGCCGCCAGCACGCGCCCCAGCACCATGAACCCGGCCGAGCTGTACTCCACCGCCGTGCCCGGGCGCGCCCGCAGCGGCAGCGCGGCCAGCGCGGCGACCAGGTCGGACCGGTTGCGGTGCAAGCGGAACAGCGGCTGCCGGCCGGGCAGCCCGGACGTGTGCGTCAGCAGCTGGCGTACGGTGATCGCCGCCTGGTCGGTGTCCCGGTGGTCCGGCAGGTACTCCCCGACGGTGTCATCGAGGCCGAGCGCGCCTCGCTCGACGAGCGCCAGCGCGGCGAGCCCGACGATCGGCTTCGTCACCGACGCGAGGTCCCACAGCGTGTCATCGGCGACCGGTGCGCCGTCGGTGGCCAGGGTGCCGAGCGTGCCGCGCTCGACCGGCCCGTCCGCCGTGCCCACCGACCAGGCCGCGCCGGAGAACAGCCGCGCGTCCCGCGCCGCGCTGAGTAGCCCGCGCACGTCCGCGTATCCCGCCGTACCCATCTGCCCCCCGTCGTCGCCCCGCGAGAGCCTAGCCCGCGGTGGCGAGGCGGCCCCGGTGGCGTGCGACGCGCTGCCGGTTGCCGCAGGCGGTACTCGCGCACCAGCGGCGCCGCCGCCCGCGCGATGCGTCCAGGTACACGAGGTCGCAGGTCTCGCCCTCGCACTCGCGGAGCAGCCCGCGGTCGGCGCCGGCGAGCAGGTCGATCGCGTCGCGGGCGATGACGGACCGGACGGCGCCGGAGCGCGGCGGGCCGGCGAGCCGGCGGGTGAGGCGGCCGTCGCGGTCCCGGCGCAGCCGTACGGCGGGCGGGGCGACGGCGGCGGTTCGGTTGAGCCGGAACAGATCCGCCGGCTCGGCAGCCTCGTTCAGCTCGGCGTGGACGACCCGGTGCAGCAGCTCGCGCAGCGCGACGAACTCGACCAGCCAGGCGCCGTCGACCGCCGCGGTCTGGTCGGCGGGTACGAGGCAGGTGTCGTGCAGCCATTCGCGCAGCAGGTCGGCGTCAGCGAGCCGGTCGACGGGTCGGGGGGACAGCCGCTCCCGCACCGTGCCGACCAGGTCAAGGCTGATCCGTCCCGCATCGAACCGAAGATGGTACGCGGCGTCGCCCATGCGCACCATCCTCCCGCATTCCGCCACCCGTCGACCAACCAGGTTGATCTTGAAAATCGCGCCCGAACCACCCGCGCCGCTCTACCCAGCGGGAACGCAGGTCACCACGGCGGCGGATTCAGCCGGGAGGGTGATCTCGCGTCGGGCGAAGACGAACCCGGGCTCGGTCGCCAGCGGTACGTCGACCGGCACGCCGCTGACCGTCAGGGTCCGGCGTTCCGGCGCCAGGTTCGCCACCACGCGGAACCGTCCACGGTGGACGGTCAGCCAGCTCCGGCCGCCGTCCACGCGTACCCGGTCCAGGCGCGGATCGGCGAGCTCGGGCATGGCCCGGCGCAGCGCGATCAGCTTGCGGTAGAAGCGAAGGATCTCCGCATGGGCCGGTTTGTCCAGTTCGGACCAGTCCAGCACGGAGCGCTCGTACGTGCTGGGGTCCTGCGGGTCCGGCACGTCGCCCGGCGGCCAGCCGTGCGCCGCGAACTCCTCCCGCCGCCCCGTCGCCACCGCCGCCGCCAGCTCCGGCTCCGGGTGGCTCGTGAAGAACTGCCACGGCGTACCCGCGGCCCACTCCTCGCCCATGAACAGCATCGGCGTGAACGGCGACGTCAGGACGAGCATCGCGCCGACCTTGCACAGCCCCGGCGACAGCGTCGCCGAGATCCGGTCCCCGGTCGCCCGGTTGCCGATCTGGTCGTGGTCCTGGAGGAACGCCACGAACCGGTGCCCAGGTACCTGCCGCCGGTCGACCGGCCGCCCGTGGTGCCGCCGCCGGAACGACGAGTACGTCCCGTCGTGGAAGAACGCCCGCGTCAGCGCCTTCGCCAACCCCTCGGTGCTGCCGAAGTCCGCGTAGTAGCCCTGCCGTTCGCCGGTCAGCAGCGCGTGCAGGCAGTGGTGCACGTCGTCGTCCCACTGCGCCGTCAGCCCGTACCCGCCGGCGGGGCGCGGGGTCACCGTACGCGGGTTGTTCGCGTCCGACTCGGCGATCAGCGACAGCGGCCGGCCGAGCCGTGTCGCCAGCGCGTCCACCGCCGCGGACAGCTCCTCCAGCAGGTGCGTGGCCCGCGTGTCGGACAGCGCGTGCACGGCGTCCAGCCGCAGCGCGTCGACGTGGTAGTCGCGCAGCCACATCAGCGCGTTGTCGATGATGTACGCCCGCACCGGGTCGGAGTCCGGCCCGTCCAGGTTGACCAGCTCGCCCCAGGTGTTGCGCCCCTGCTTGAGGTACGGCCCGAACCGCGGCAGGTAGTTGCCCGACGGCCCGAGGTGGTTGTACACGACGTCGAGGACGACGCCGAGCCCGCGCGCGTGGCACGCGTCGACGAACCGCTTCAGGCCGTCGGGCCCGCCGTACGGCTCGTGCACCGCGTACCACAGGACGCCGTCGTAGCCCCAGTTGCGCACCCCGTTGAACGCGTTGACCGGCAGGACCTCCACCATGTCGACGCCCAGCGACACCAGGTGGTCGAGCCGGCCGATCGCCGCGTCGAACGTGGCGCCCGGCGTGAACGTCCCGACGTGCATCTCGTAGACGACGCTGCCGGGCAGCGCGCGACCGGTCCAGTCCCGGTCCGTCCAGGCGAACGCGTCCTGCTCGTACACCCGGGACGGCCCGTGCACCCCGGCCGGTTGCCGGCGCGACCGGGGGTCCGGGAGCGGCTCGTCGTCGTCGCCCAGCAGGTACGCGTAGTCGGCGCCGGGCTCGACGTCGCCGATCTCGACGCGCCACCAGCCGTCGTCACCGGCGGCCAGCTCGTGCTCGGCCGAGCCCAGCCGCAGTCGTACCCGGTCGGTCGCGGGTGCCCACACCTCGAACGCCGTCACCGCGCCATCATCCCATGGTCACGCCCCGTCGACCGGCGACTTGCCCGCCCCGCGGACGGGACCGGCCCGGCGGGTCAGGACGTGGCGAGGAGCATCCGCCAACCCGGCGCGTACGTGCCGTGCAGCACCAGCGACGCCGCGCCGACCGCGCCCGCGTCCGGCCCGACCAGGCTCGGCTCGATCGCGACGGTACGCACCCGGCGGGCGATCGCGTGCCCGTTGACCTGGCGGTCGATCTCGGCGATGACCAGGTCGGTGATGCCGCGCAGGGCGTCGCCGCCGAGCACGATCCGGCCGACGTCGAGCAGGTTGACCGCGGTCAGCGCGGCCTGGCCGATGCGCCGGGCGGCCAGGCCGACCGTGTCGAGCGCCGCGGCGTCGCCGTCGCGGGCGGCGCGGCAGAGCGCGCCGTGGTCCGCGCGTACGCGCAGCGGGTCGAGGCTGAGGCCGAGCCGTTCGGCGCTGCGCTTGCCGTGCCGCGCGACCAGGTCGGTGACGAGTGCCGCGGGGGAGCAGTGCGCCTCCAGGCAGCCGCGCGCCCCGCACCGGCACGGCAACCCGTCGGGTACGACGACGGTGTGCCCGAACTCGCCGGCGTTGCCGGAGTCGCCGCGCAGCACCCGGTCCCAGTAGACGATGCCGGCGCCGATCCCGGTACCCAGGTACAGGAACAGGAAGCTGCCGGTACGGTCGGCGCCGCCGGCCCACCGTTCGCCGACGGCCGCGGCGGTGGCGTCGTTGTCGACGACGGTGGCCAGCCCGGTCGCGGCACTGAGCGCGTCGCGCAGCGCGACCTCGTGCCAGCCGACGAGGTTCGGCGGCTCGACGACCAGCCCGTGCCGGGTGTCCAGCGGCCCCGGTACGGCGACGCCGAGCCCGAGCACGCGCCGGTGCGCGATGCCGGACGACGTGATGACGCGGCGTACGGCCCGCGCTACCGCGGGTACGAGTCGGTCCGGTTCGGCGGACGCGGGGAGCCGCCGGCGGTGCCGGGTGACGACCCGGCCGGACAGGTCGACCAGTGCGGTGACCGCGACGTCCGGGTCGAGGTGCACGCCGACGGAGAAGTACGCGTCGGGCCGGATCGTCAGCAGCGTTCGGCGCTTGCCGCCGCGGGACGGCGCGCGCCCGGTCTCGGCGACGAGGCCGGCGGATAGCAGCCGGCGCACGATGTTCGAGACGGTCTGGGTGGTGAGGCCGGTCTGCTCGGCCAGCTCGACCCGGCTGATGCCGTCGGCCTGGCGGATCGCGTCCAGCACGACGGCCTGGTTGTACCCGCCGACCCGAGGCAGGTTCGTACCGCTGCGCGTCTGCCCGGCTGCCTCCGGTAGCGCCAGCGGCCGGAGACGCCGGCCGTCGTCATCTCGGTACCGGGAGGTCATTGACTTAGTTAATCCAATGGTTTTACTTTCGTGCAACACAGTTGGCTTGACCGGCCGGAGGTTCGCAGAGGCGTGGCGCGAATGGGGACGCCCATGCCGTCGGCAACCCCCCGTGCCACACGTGAGCGGACCAGGCCACCTCCCAGCCGGATCCTGGCCGCTCGGGAAGGACCATCATGCGGTTCCGAACGCTCGCGGCCCTGTCACTGACCGGGGCGATGCTCGTGCCGTTGGCGGCATGCGGCTCGTCCGGTGACTCGAAGAACGAGATCAAGATCGCGTACCAGCAGGCCACGGACAACAACAACAAGGTCATGCAGAACTTCCTGACCGGGGTCAAGAAGGAGTTCGAGAAGGCCAACCCCGGCAAGAAGGTCACGCTCGTTCCGATCCAGGCGACCGAGAACGACTACTACACCAAGCTCGACCTGATGATGAAGTCGCCGCGCACCGCGCCCGACCTCGCGTACGAGGACACCTTCCTCATCAACTCCGACATCAAGGCCGGCTTCCTCCAGCCGCTCGACTCCCGCGTCAAGTCGTGGGACCAGTGGCCGCAGTTCCAGGACAGCGCGAAGAAGGCGGTCAGCGGCCTCGACGGCAAGGTGTACGGCGTACCGGACGGCACCGACACCCGCGGCATCTGGTACGACAAGCGGGTCTTCAAGAAGGCCGGCCTGCCGGCGGACTGGCAGCCGAAGTCGTGGGACGACCTGCTCGCCGCCGCCCGTGCGATCAAGAGCAAGGCGCCCGGCGTGACGCCGATGAGCATCTACACCGGCAAGGCCAGCGGTGAGGCGTCCTCCATGCAGGGCTTCGAGATGCTGCTGTACGGCACGGACGACCAGCTCTACAACCCGCAGCAGAAGAAGTGGGTCGTGGGCAGCAAGGGCTTCCAGGACTCGATGTCGTTCCTGAACACGGTCTACTCCACCGGGCTCGGGCCGAAGCCGTCGCAGGCGCTCGACGCCAACATCGGTACGAACATCGGCACCGACTGGTTCCCGAACCAGAAGATCGGCTTCTCGATCGACGGTTCCTGGCTCGCCAGCACCTGGCTGAAGTCCGGCCCGAAGCCGTGGGCGGACTGGTCGAAGAACATCGGCTGGACCGCGATGCCGACGCAGCACGGCCAGGCGCCCGGCAAGACGAGCATGTCCGGCGGATGGAGCTGGGCGATCACGCGGCAGGCCAAGAACCCGGACCTGGCGTGGAAGTTCATCACCGCCATGCAGACGGAGAAGAACGCCGCCAAGTACGACAACTCCGCGCAGAACCTGACGGTACGCAAGGACGTCGCGACCGACCCGTCGTACCTGGCCGCCGCGCCGACCGTCAAGTTCTTCACCGACCTGGTGGCGTCGACGCACTACCGCCCGGCGTACGCGGAGTACCCGAAGGTGTCGACGGTGATCCAGGAGCAGATGGAGGCCGTGACGACCGGTAGTTCCTCGCCGAGCAAGGCGACGTCGGACTACGACAAGGCGGTGTCCGACATCGTCAGCGGCAAGACGACCAAGGAATCCGGCACGAAATGACCGCGAGCACAACGGTCGCACGTCCCGGCGCGGCACCGGAGTCCTCCGGTGCCGCCCGGGTTCCGTTGCGGAGCAGGACATTCCTTCGCGGGCTGCCGCTACTGCCGGCGGTGGTACTGCTGCTGGTGTTCCTCGCCGGCCCGATCATCTACTGCGTCTACTACGCGTTCACCGACATGCAGCTGACGGGCGCGACGACCACGCACTTCGTGGGCCTGGCGAACTTCCGCAAGGCGTTCGTCGACGACCGGTTCTACAACGCGATCCTGCAGACCCTGATCTTCACGGTGCTGTCCGCGATCGTCGGGCAGAACATCCTCGGTCTCGTGATCGCGATGCTGTTCCGCCTGGCCACCAAGGCGATGCGGTCGATCGTGGGCGCGCTGGTGATCGCGGCGTGGGTGGTACCGGAGATCGTCGCGGGCTACGTGCTCTACGCGTTCTTCCGGGACGAGGGCACGCTCAACGAGATCCTGGCGTTTCTCCACCTGCCGCAACAGAACTGGCTCTACACGCTGCCGATCATGGCCGTGTCGCTGGCGAACGTCTGGCGCGGCACCGCGTTCTCGATGCTCGTCTACTCGGCCGCGCTGTCCGAGGTGCCGGCCGAGCTGACCGAGGCCGCGGCGATGGACGGAGCCGGTCTGTGGCAACGGTTCTGGCACGTCACGCTGCCGACGATCCGCCGGTCCGTGGCCACCAACCTGATGCTCATCACGTTGCAGACGCTGTCGGTCTTCGGGCTCATCTTCGCGATGACGAAGGGCGGCCCCAGCAACAAGAGCACGACGCTGCCGATCTACACGTACCAGACGGCGCTGCAGAGCTACGAGATCGGGTACGGCACGGCCATGGCCCTGGTGCTGCTGGTGATCGGTGCCCTCTTCTCGCTCGTGTACCTGCGGGCGCTGCGACCGGAGGCGGACTGATGGCCACAACGGAAGCCGGGCCGGCGCCGGGTACCACGATCCTCGGCGCACGGAAGGGGCGGACCCGCAAGTCGGTGCACGCGGCGGGCAAGGTCGCGGCGAACATCGTGCTCGGCGTGATCGGCCTCGCGTTCCTCGTACCGCTGCTGTGGGTGGTGACGACCTCGGTCGGCGAGGGCCAGACGCTGAAGGTGACCTGGCCCGAGCACTTCACGGGTACCAACTTCGCGCACGTGACGACCGTCGACATCCTGTTCCGTCCGCTGTTGAACGGCCTGATCCTGTGCGGCGGCGGCACCCTCGTCACGGTGGTCGTCGCGATCCTCGCGGCGTACCCGCTGTCGCGGTACAAGTCGCGGCTGAAGCGGCCGTTCCTGCTGACGATCCTGTTCACCACGGGCCTGCCGATCACCGCGATCATGATCCCGGTGTACGCGATGTTCACGCAGCTCAACCTGATCGACCAGATGTGGTCGGCGACGATCTTCATGGGGTCGACGGCGCTGCCGTTCGGGATCTGGCTGATGAAGAACTTCATGGACGGCGTACCGGTGGAGCTGGAGGAGGTGGCCTGGACGGACGGGGCCAGCTCGATGGCGACGCTGCGGCGGATCGTGCTGCCGCTGATGTGGCCGGGCGTGATCGTCGTGACGATCTTCACCTTCATCGGCATGTGGGGCAACTTCTTCGTGCCGTTCATCCTGCTGATCGACCCGAACCAGTTGCCGGCCTCGGTCAGCATCTTCACGTTCTTCGATCCGCAGCACGGCGGTGTCCAGTATGGACAGTTGGCCGCGTTCTCGATCCTGTACTGCGTCCCGGTGGCGGTGCTCTACCTGGTGATGTCGCGGCGGCTGTCCGGCTCGTTCGCGCTGGGCGGTGCGCTCAAGGGCTGACCCGCGGATGCCGCCGGTGTGCCGGCGGTATTCCGCCAACGACGGCGCGGTTTCCCGGACATTTCGGGGCCGCGCCGTTGTCCTGTGTGCAGGTAATAGTCCTGTTCAGGGGCGATGTGTGGCATTGGTCCTGGCGGACTGGTGTCATGGCGCAGACCCGCCATTTCGGCATCTTGATCACTTACGGAATGCTTCGACAGGGTTACCCCCAGCACGGCACAATGCCGGGCCGTTGCCGTGAACGTACGGCAACCGTGCAGAAAGGCTGGGAGGACCTTGATGCACAACACCCGAACAGCACGACGTACGGCGAGAGCCGGCCTCTGGGGTCTGGCCGTCGCGTCCGTGGTGGCGCTCGTCGGCCTGGGCGTCCAGGGGCCGGCACTCGCCAAATCCGCGAAACCCACCGGGAAGGCCGCGGTCGAACAGGTCTGCGGTGCCGCCAAGAAGGGCGAGTTCACCTGCTTCGCGCTCCGTCGCACCGATGTGGCCGGTGCCCGGGGCGTGCAGCCGGCGGCCGACGCGCCCGCCGGGTACGGCCCCACCGACCTGCTCAGCGCCTACAACCTGCCCGCGAACGGTGGCGCCGGGCAGACCGTCGCCATCGTCGACGCGTACGACAACCCCAACGCCGAGGCCGACCTCGCCGTCTACCGCCAGCAGTACGGCCTGCCGCCGTGCACCACGGCGAACGGCTGCTTCGCGAAGGTCGACCAGCGCGGCGGCACCGACTACCCGGCCGCAAACGCCGGCTGGGCCGGCGAGATCTCGCTCGACCTCGACATGGTGTCGGCGATCGCGCCGAACGCGCACATCCTGCTCGTGGAGGGCGACGACGCGTCCTTCGACGCGCTCGGCACCTCGGTCAACACCGCGGTCGCGCTCGGCGCCAAGTACGTCTCCAACTCCTACGGCACCGACTACACCAGCACGCCGGGCTCCGGTGAGGACCCCGAGGAGCTGACGTACGAGGAGCAGTACTACAACCACCCCGGCGTGGCGATCACCGTGTCGTCCGGTGACGGTGACTACGGCGTGGCGTTCCCCGCCGCGTCGCAGTACGTCACCTCGGTCGGCGGCACCGCGCTGGTACGCGACGGCAGCGCGCGCGGCTGGCACGAGAGCGTCTGGCACAACTCGTACGGCGGCCCCGGCTCGGGTTGCTCGGTGTACGAGCCGAAGCCGGCGTTCCAGCAGGACTCCGGGTGCGGCAAGCGCGCCGTGGCCGACGTGTCCGCGGTCTCCGACCCGGTCACCGGCGTCGCGGTGTACAACACGTACCAGGCGACCGGCTGGGAGCAGTACGGCGGCACGAGCGCGGCGTCGCCGATCATCGCCGGCGTGTACGCCTCGGCCGGCACCCCCGTCGCCGGCAGCTACCCCAACGCGTACCCGTACGCCAACGCCGGCTCGCTGAACGACGTGACCGAAGGCGCCAACGGCTCCTGCGACCCGGCGTACCTGTGCACCGCGGCCACCGGGTACGACGGGCCGACGGGCCTGGGCACGCCGAACGGGGTCGCCGCGTTCCGCAGCGGCCCGCACGGCGAGGTGTCCGGGACGGTCACCGACGCCGGTACCGGCGCCACCATCGACGGCGCCACCGTCGCGGTCGGCGACAGCCAGGCGACCACCGGCACCGACGGCTCGTACACGCTGACCGTGCCGCCCGGCACGTACGACGTGACGGTCTCGGCGTACGGCTACTCGTCGAAGACCGTCGGGGGCGTGAGCGTCGCCGACGGCGGCTCGGTCACCGAGGACGTCGCGCTCACCGCCGTACCGACGCACACCGTCACCGGCCGGGTCACCGACGGGTCCGGCCACGGCTGGCCGCTCGGCGCCTCGATCACCGTCGACGGCGTACCCGGCGGCGCGGTCCACACCGACCCGTACACCGGGCGGTACTCGGTGGACCTGCCCGAGGGGCACGACTACACGCTGCACGTCGCCTCGTCCGTGCCGGGCTACTCGCCGGCCGACGCGAAGGTGACCGTCGGCAGCACCGACACGTCCGCCAACGTCTCGCTCAAGGCGGACCCGAGCACCTGCGCCGCACCCGGGTACACGACGACGTACGCCGGGACGTACCAGGGATTCGACGCCGCGGGCACGCCCGACGGCTGGACCGTCGCCAACGCCACCGACGGCGGCGGCTGGCAGTTCACCGACGACGGCAAGCGCGGCAACAAGACCGGCGGTACGGGCAACTTCGCCATCGTCGACTCCGACCACCTCGGGTCCGGCAAGACCCAGGACACGACGCTGACCACCCCGGTCACCGACTTGTCCGCGCAGGACTCGCCGATCGTCGGCTTCGACTCCTACTACTACGGCTACTCCGGCCAGGTCGGCGACGTGGACTACACGGTCGACGGCGGGGCCACGTGGACCAACGTCTGGCACCACACCACCGGCATCACGTCCGGGCACGTGGAGGTCCAGCTACCGGGCGCGGCGCACCAGGCGGCCGTGCAGGTACGGTTCCACTTCACCGGCAAGTACGGCTACTACTGGGAGCTGGACAACGCGTTCGTCGGCAACAAGGCCTGCACGCCGGTACACGGCGGTCTGGTCGCCGGCCGGGTCGTCGACGCGAACACCGGTGCGGGTGTCACGGCGGCGAAGGTCGTCAGCGGCGACAAGCCGGCGGAGAACGCGAACACCGTCACCGACGCGGGCGCGGGCACCGGGTTCTACTGGATGTTCTCGTCGCTCACGGGTACCCACCCGTTCAGCGCCGCGAAGTCCGCGTACGCGTCCGGGTCGGCGAACGTCACCGTCGCGACCGACGACGTGACCCGGGCCGACTTCACCCTGAAGGCGGGCCAGATCACGCTCGACAAGAGCAGCCTGACGAAGACACTGGCGTGGGGCGGCACCGGCAGCGGAGCCGTCACGTTCACGAACACCGGTGGCCAGGCCGCGACGGTCAAGCTCGGCGAGCAGCCGGGCGGCTTCCAGATGCAGGCGGCGAACGCCCCGGTGAACCGGGTCAAGGCGACGACCTCGCCGTTGTCGCACTACGACGCCCACGGCAACATCGTCACGGCGAAGGGCAGCGCGCCGTCCGACGCCGCGCCGACCGACGACACGTGGACGCCGATCGCCAGCAGCCCGACCGCCATCCAGGACAGCGCCGTCGGCTTCTACAACGGCGTGCTGTACTCGGCCTTCGGGTACGACGGGTCCGTCGACACGAGCGACCTCTACGGGTACGACCCGGCGTCGGGCGCGTGGACGAAGCTCGCCAGTGCCGCCGACACCCGCGAGGGCAACCCGGCACACGGCTTCATCGACGGCAGGTTCTACGCCGTGGGTGGCTGGGGCGCCGACGGTACGCCGGACAAGAAGCTGGAGATCTACGACCCGGCCAGCAACTCCTGGTCCACCGGTACCGCGGCGCCGAAGATCCTGGCCGGCGCGGGCAGCGCCGTCCTCGACGGCAAGCTGTACTCGGTGGGCGGCTGCACCGACACCTGCGGTGCCTCCGACGTGATGGTGTACGACGCGGCGGCGGACTCGTGGGCGCAGGCGGCCAGCTACCCGGAGCCGACCGCGTGGGTGTCCTGCGGCGCCCTCGACGGCAAGCTGTACTGCGCCGGCGGGGTCGACACCAGCGGCAAGCACGCGTACGCGTACGACCCGGGTACCGACACCTGGTCCCCGGTCGCCGACCTGCCGATCGACCTGTGGGGCGGCGCGTACACGGTGGCCAACGGCAAGCTGCTGGTCTCCGGTGGTGTCACCGACGGCAACGCGACCCTGACCAACCAGGGCTTCGCGTACGACCCGGCCAGCGACTCGTGGTCGGCGCTGCCGAACAACCTCCAGACCGTGTACCGCGCGGGTGGCGGGCTCGGGTTCTACGTGGTCGGCGGCAACACGGGCGGGTCGTTCACCCCGCCGATCGACGCCGCCGAGGTGCTGCCCGGGTACGACCAGGGTGGTGCCGCCGACGTGAGCTGGCTCGGTGCGAACGCGACCGAGTTCACGCTGGCGCCCGGTGCCAGCAAGAAGGTCACGGTGTCGCTGGACGCCTCCGACCCGTCGATCACCCAGCCCGGTGACTACACGGCCGCGCTCGGCGTGCAGACGAACACGCCGTACAAGGTGCAGCCGGTGGGCGTGACGATGCACGTCAACCCGCCCAGGACCTGGGGCAAGATCACCGGCACCATCAAGGGCCCCGACGGCACCGCGCTCGCCGGCGCCACCGTACAGATCGACAGCTGGGCGACCAGCTACACGCTGAAGACCGGCAAGGACGGCACCTTCGCGCTGTGGCTCGACGTCCGGAACAACCCGCTCACGGTGATCGTCGCGAAGGACGGTTACCAGCCGCAGGTGAAGACCGTGTCGATCGCCAAGGGCAAGACCGTGACCGTCAACGTCACGCTCAAGAAGGCCTGACCGGGTACAGCGTCGTACCTGGTCGGGACGCGAGCCCGCCCGGCCCCCAGCGCCGGGCGGGCTCCGCCGTGCTCAGATCCAGTCGCGGTGGGCGGCGCGCCAGATCAGCTGCAACCGGGTGCGTACCCCGGCGAGCTCGATCAGCCCGTGCACCCGGCGCTGCACGGTACGCATGGACAGCCCGAGCTGCGCGGCGATCGCCTGGTCGGTGAGCCCGGCGAGCAGCAGCGACAGCAGGTGCTGGTCGGCCGGGGACGGCGCGTCGCCGGTCGCCTCCAGTACGTCGTGCGGTCCGGCGGCGAGCAGCGGCGTCGCGGTCGCCCACATCGTCTCGAACAGCGCGACCAGCGCGTCCAGCAGCCCGCTCGGGTACACGAGCAGGGCCGACGGCTCGGTCGACTCGGCCGGCAGCACCGGTACGACGGCGACGGACCGGTCCACCATGATCAGCTTCAGCGGCGTCTCGGCGACGACGCGGGCCTGTTCGCCCATGCGTACCGACTCGGCCAGTTCGAACGGGTCGCCCGGCATCTCCAGGACCTCGCGCGGGTAGATCGTGCGGAACGCGATGCCCGCCGCCAACCCGTCGCGTTCCGCCTGGTTCTCCCGCGCCTCGACCGCGAACGTCGGCGTCTTGACGATCGCGCAGACCTCGACGCCCGCCTTGCGTTGAAGCTCCTGTACCCGCGGCGCGATCGCCTCGCCGAACACCACCTCGATCAGGTCGCCGGTGCCGCGCAGCGCGAGCTGGTTGCGGTACTCGGCGCTCAGCCGGTCCACGGACTCCTCGACCACCGCCAGGTCCCGCTGCCGCCGCCGCAGCTCGGGCCCGAACGCCAGATCCGGCGGTACCGCGCGCCACCGCTGCGGATCGTCCGGCGTACGGCTGACGGCGCCGCGGCGCAGCAGCGCCGACAGCGCCGCCGCGACCTCCGCCGCGCCGACCCCGAGCCGGTCGGCGAGCTCCTCCGCCGTCGCCGTCGGCAGCCGCATCAACACGTGGTACGCCCGCCACTCGGGCGGCTCCAAGCCGACACCTTCCAGCACGATGCGAGGCACCTCCCGGCGGGCAGGCGGTGCGCGGCCAGGTCGGCCGGCGCCGACACCGAGGCCGTACCGGCCGGTCCTCGGCCCGCGAGACCTCTCGTGGTGGATGGTAGGGCCTGCGACGCCTCGGTAGAGAACACTTCGCCTGTCCGGCACTGCGCCGACTGCCAATCTTCGCCGCATATCGGGTCCAATCGCCCGGATGGGGGATCCTGGCCGGCCGGCGTACGCACGGTGACGGCCGGCGGATAGGCTCGCGCCCGGTGGGACGGGGGCGTTTCCCACTCCGTGCGCCGTTTCGTACGCACGGTCACGACCCTGCCCGCGGGAGGACTGGTGACCGAACCCGGCCGCCGCCGGTGGACCGGCCGTACCTACGCCCACCTGCTGCTTCCCGTGGCGTACCTGACGGACGCGGCGATCCGGGTGCTCGACGACGCGGTCACCGACGCGGACGGCTGGCAGCCCGTCGCCGACCCGGTCCGCGCCGGGCGTACCTGGCGGCGCGGCACCGGCGAGCTGCGCCTCACCGTCCTCGGCCGGCACCCGCTCATCGTCACCCTCGGTGTACGTCCCGGTGCCGGGACGGCCGGCCGCCGCGCCGTACGCCGCGCCGCGGACGCCGCACTCGCCGCCGGCGGCCGGCTCGTCGGCGACACCGAACTGCCGTCCCGGCTCGCCGCCGCCGCCGACCGCGCGGCCGCCGCGGCCGACCTCGGCCGTACCCTCGCCGCGACCCGCGCCGCGCTGGCCCGGCGTACCTGCGCGGTGTGCGCGGCCGACAGCGGCGCCGCCGCCACCCACTGCGACCGGTGCGGCCGGCGGTTCACC
>DASXWQ010000074.1:0-88645 GCA_036503555.1 Actinocatenispora sp. | reverse complement strand
GGCCCGTTCCACGTCGAGGGTGCCGAGCCCGGCGACACGCTGGCGCTGCACTTCGTCGACATCGCGCCCGCGCGGGACTGGGCGGTCACCACCACGCTTCCGCACTTCGGCGCGCTCACCGGCACGCACACCACCGCGACCCTCCAGGCCCCGCTGGAGGAACGCGTCTGGAAGTACGAGGTGGACGCCGCGGCCGGCATCGTCCGGTACCGGGCGAGCCGGTCCGACTACACCGTCGAGATGCCGCTCGACCCCATGCACGGCACCGTCGGTGTGGCGCCCGCGGCCGGCGAGGCGAAGCTGACGATCACGCCCGACGCGCACGGCGGCAACATGGACACCCCGGAGCTGCGCGCCGGCGTGACCGTCTACATCGGAGTCAATGTGGACGGTGCGCTGTTCGCGATCGGCGACGGACACTGCCGGCAGGGCGAGGGCGAGGTGACCGGGGCGGCCGTCGAGGCCGCGATGAACACCGTCGTCGCCGTCGTCATCGTCAAGGGCGTCTGAACCCCGTGGCCCCGGCTCGAATCCTACGACCACCTGATGTCCACCGGATCCGCACGGCCGCTGGAGGACGCGTTCCGGATCAGCCAGCACGACCTGGTCACCTGGACCGCCGAGCTGACCGGGCTGGACACGCTCGACGCGTACCAGCTCGTCGCGCAGGCCGGGCAGGCGCCGGTCGGCAACGTCGTCGACACCAACTACACGATGGTCGCCAAGGTCGCCAAGCGGTACCTGGGCAGACCCACCGCGTACGACGGGGTGCACGAGCGCCTGCGTGCGCTCGGCGCCCGGTACCTGTCGAGCCGATGACCTTCCCGGGCGGGCGGTACGAGCCGCCGCGGGGCAGCCCCGCCCGCGGCCACCTGCCGCTGCCCGAAGCGCTGTACGTGCTCGGGCACGACCTCGACGGCCGCCCCCGCTACCACCCAAAACTGCTCGACCTCGTCATCGCCGGCGCGCTGCTCGCCGAGCCGGCGGTCGCCGGTGTGCTGAAGATCGGCGACGGCGGTGTCGAGGTCGCCGCCGAACCCACCGATACCCGGGACCTCCAGCTCGCCGTCCTGCGTACCGTCGCCAACACCCCCGGCCGGTACGGCGTGGCCGACTGGCTCGCCCGACTCGCGCCGGACGCGACCGCGCGCACCGGCGAGTCGCTGGAACGGGCCGGGCTGTGCCGGCGGTTCACCGCCCGCCGGCTCGGACTGTTCCGCGAGGAGCGGATCCGCTTCGCCGACCCGAGCGTGCTCGGCCGCACCGAGACCTGGTACACGTACGCCCTGGTCTGGGGCAACGACCTGGGGGCACACGACGCCGTGGTCGCCTCGCTCGGCCGGCAGCTGGGCCCGCCGCCCCCGGCGTACGCGGACCTGCCGGCCGAGCGGCGACGGCATCGGCGCCAGGTGATCGACGCCGCCATGGACGAGCCCGTACGCCGGATCGTCGCCGCCACGCACGCCGCGATCACCGCGTCCGCGTTCGGCGCGTACGGCTGAGTGCCGGCACGCGGCCCGGGTGCGGGGCCGAGGCCGGACCGGCGGTGTGCGGGGTCAGTCGCCGCGGCTGCCGTCGGCCATCTCGCGCAGGATGTCCAGATGCCCGTTGTGCCGGGCGGTCTCCTCGATCAGGTGGTGCAGGATCCAGCGGACGTTGACCAGCTCGCCGCCGCCATGCCGTTCCCGCTTCGCGCGCGCGTCGAGGTCGGTGCCGGCGACCAGCTCCCGATAGCGCGCCGTCTGCTCCTCGTACTCGGCGAGGACCTGCGACAGCGGCATGTCGACCGCGATGCGCATCTCCCGGTCCGGGTCCTCGTCGGTCCACGGGCCCTCGTCCGGCTCGCCGAGGAACACCACCTGGAACCACCAGTACTCGACCCAGCGGAGATGGTTGACGAGCCCGGAGATCGTCATCAGCGGCGACAGCGGCAGCGGCGCCTGCCGGGCAAGCTCGTCGGACAGCCCCTCGCACTTGGCGTGCACTGTCGCCCGCGCATAGTCGAGGAACGTGGCGAGCATCGCGCGTTCGTCCCACGTCGTGGGCACATCGGTACGTGTCATGCGCCGGATGCTGCGTCACCCGCGACGCCCTGTCCATCGGATTCGGCGATCCGTGCGCCCGGCCACCGCCCGCGCTGCCGGGCCAGCCGGCGCCGCGACTCCGCCGGCGTCACCCGCGCCGGGTTCCGCCGCCACACCCCGTCGAGCAGGTCGTCCAACCCGCACGGCGCGCACACCTCGATCCCGCCGGCGTCGCCCAGCCGTACCGCCACGGCGGTCGCGGTCTCCGGCCACGTCGCGACGCCCGCCGCGGTCGACGGCAGCGGCGCCGGTCGGTCGGTGTCGAAGAACTCCGCGTACCAGAGGTGCACCGCGGCCTGGTTCGTCGCCTCCCACGGCACGTCCGGGCGCAGCCGGGCCAGCAGCGTCGTCGCCCGCGCGTCGCCGTCCCGCGTCACGTCCCCCGGCTCGTGGTACGCCACGTCCACGTCACGCAGCGCCGCCGGGTCGAAGCCGTGGCCGTACCGGGTGGCCCACACCAGGTCCCGCAGGACGCCGGCGCCGACCCACGCGTCGGGCAGGCGCGCCGCGCGTACGGCGGTGAGGACGGACATCAGCCACGGGTCTGCGGTGACCACGGCGCGGAGCTCGTCCGCCCGGGGTACGTCCGGGCGGGCGTCCGTCACGCGACCTCGTCGCTGTCGGCCAGCTCCGAGACGGGGGCAGGACGGCTCGTGGCGCGCTCCGGGCGCGGGCGCGCGTCAGCGGTCGGGAACACGAACTTCCGGAACGCCCACAGCCGGAACACCATCGCCAGCAGCGTCCCGAGGATCATGCCACTGACGAAGTCGGCGATCTCCTGCGTGAGGAGGCTGACGACCGGGGTACGCAGCTCCAGGACGTACCGCGAGACCAGCAGCGGAATGTCGTTGACCCCCACCGCCAGGCCGCTGACCAGAAAGAACAGCAGCGCCTCGTGGTGTCGCTCGCGGCCGCCGCGGGTGCGGAACGACCACTCGCGGTTGAGGACGTACGAGATGACCGTGGCCACGATCGTCGCGATGGTCAGCGCCGTGACCGGCTTGTCGCGCAGGATCGTCAGCTTGAGCGCGTAGTTGATCACGGTGGTGATCAGGAAGCACGTGCCGCCGACGATCAGGAACTTGAGCGATTCGTGGTGCCGGATGAGCAGCGAGCGCATCGGCTCCGGCACTCGCTTCAGGGCGCTGTCGACCACGAACACCCGAGGCAGCCTACGCCGCCCGACACGGGCGGCACATCGGGCACCACCCAGCGCCGCGAAACCGGGACATCGACCGCGTATGCGGCGAGAAGCGTCCGGTGGCCGGCTCGAAGCGAGGCGAGCGGGATGCCGTTGTTTCCGGCGCGCCCGCCTATACCCCCACCCACCACAGGGGGGCGACCCCGCGGCCACCCTAGCCCGCCTCGGTGAACGCGAGCCGTGTGCTGTGGACAACCGCTCCACCCCTGTGGACAACCGCCCCGCCCGGCTCACCGAGCCGCTACCGTCCGAAGGTCAGGAGTCCTCGCTCATCAGCTCGATCGCGCTCGCCGCCGCGGCGAGCGCGTCCGGGTCCCCGGTCCGCTCGTGTACGTCGACGGCCGTGTCGACGAGCTTGATCACGTGCTCGCCCCGGTGCGCGGCGGCCCGGTCCAGCAGCTCGCGTACCGGGTCGTGACCGGACGGCGGTGCGGCCAGGTCGCCCGGCGGTACCGGCCGGTCGGGCGTGTACACCGAGGTGACCGCGGCGGACGCGGCCCACGCGGCGCCGACGCTCGGCACCCAGAGTTCGCGCGGCAGCGCCGGCAGGGTACGCAGCACCGCGTTCGGCGCGGTGGCGGAGTGCACCAGCATGACCGGCGAGCCGTACCCGAAGTAGCGGTAGCGGCGTACGGCGGCGTCGACGAGGTCGGCCAGCCAGTCCCGCGCCCAGGCCGGATCGTCCGGCGGCGCCCCCGCCGCCAGCGAGTCCGGCCACGACACGACCTCCGAGCTGCTGCCGGTGCCGATGAGGCTGTCGAGCCGGGCGAGGCGTTCGCGGATGCCACCGGACTGGTGCGGGAGTACGGGGACGTGGTCGAGCGCCGTGTCGGGGGTGAGGGTGCCGCCGACGGCCGCGAGGTTGACGCCGGGCACCGCCTGCCACCGGGCCGCCCAGTACGCGAGGGCGTGTCCCAGTTCGGCGACGGCGGCGGGGCTCTCGTCGCCGGACAGCAACGTACGCACGGCGTGGCCGACGCGGATGACGCCGTGCGTGGCGCCGGCGGCGATGCCGGGCAGCAGCCGCGGCCACCAGGTCGCGAGGACGGTACGCCAGGGCGTGTCGGCGACGGAGCCGGTGAGCAGGTCGACCCAGTCGGCGATGCGGCGCGGGTCGCCGAGCGCCTCCCGCCACCGGTCGGCATCGATCGGCTCGTACCGCCGGGGCATGTCTTCGAGTTTCGGCGTGTACCAGTCGATCCAGGCGTGGATGTCCGTGTCGTGGCCGTGCCGGGCCAGCGCCTCGACGGCCATCGGTGCGTGGTTGGACAGCCAGCCTTCGCGTTCCGGCCCGCTGTCGTGCAACCGTTCGTACGCCTCGTCCAGGATCCCGTCCGCCATCGTGTCCTCCCAGGATTGTCGGGCTCGATCCTGCAAGCTGAAGCCAGCTTCAAGTCAACCCTGGATTCTCGGATGTGCGGCCAGGTCGGGGCTGCTAGCGTCCCGGGACATGCTGTATCCGGAGAAGCCGAAGCCCGGTGACCGTGTCGCCGTGCTGTCCCCCGCCGCCGCGCTGCCGGCGCTTTTCCCCGCGCCGTTCGACCTGGGCCTGCGCCGGCTCCGGGACGACTTCGGCCTGGTCCCCGTCGAGTACCCGACGACGCGCAAGTTCGGGGCCAGCCCGGCGGAGCGCGCGGCGGACGTCAACGCCGCGTTCGCCGACCCGTCCATCGCGGCGGTGGTGACCAGCATCGGCGGCGAGGACCAGATCAAGGTGCTGCCGCACCTCGACGCGGACGTGCTCCGCGCGAACCCGAAGCCGTTCTTCGGCCACAGCGACAACACGAACCTGCACATCTACCTCTGGAACCTCGGCATCGTCTCGTACTACGGCGGCACCGTGATGACCGCCCTCGGCCGCGGCGGCAGCATGAACCCGCACACCGAGGAGGCGCTGCGCGCCGCCCTCTTCACGCACGACGAGTACGAGCTGCGTCCCGCGACGGCGTACAACGACATCGACCGGGACTGGCAGGATCCGGCGACGCTGGCCACCGAGCCGCCCATGCTGCCCACGGAGGGCTGGACGTGGCACGGCCCGGACACGGCGGTCACGGGCCCGGCCTGGGGTGGCAGCCTGGAGATCGTCGACTGGAACATGCGTGCCGGCCGTTGGCTGCGCCCCCCCGAGGCGTACGAGGGCGCGGTCCTCTTCCTGGAGACCTGCGAGGAGCTGCCGCTGGCGCGCGAGGTGTACCGGATGTTGTCCGGCATGGGCGAGCGCGGCATGCTCCAGCGTTTCGCCGCGGTCCTCGTCGGCCGCCCCAAGGGCTGGGCGCTCGACAACCCGACCACCCCCGAGCAGAAGTCCGCGTACGTGTCCGCCCAGCGTGAGGCGGTCCTCGCCGCCCTCGACGAGTACCACCCGGGCGTGCCGGTGGTGCTGGACGTCGACTTCGGGCACACCGACCCTCAGCTCGTCGTACCCAACGGCGGCGAGGTGACCGTCGACCCCGGCGCCCGCCGCATCACCGTCCGCTACTGACCTCGGGAGCGGGACGGGCCACGGGATGGCCCGTCGGGCGCCGGATGGCCGGGATGGCCTACTCTGCCGGTCTCGTCGGTGACGCTCGGTGGGAGACTGGTTGGGCCGGCCGGCGAGGGTACGGGTGCATCGAGGAGGGGCGGCCGATGGCGAGTGACGTGGTGGACGATCAGGACATGTCGTCGTCTGACCCGGTGATCGAGCGGGCCGGGCACGCGGTGGAGCTGCCCGCACCGTGGTGCGACACGGCCGTGACGGTCGTGCTGCCCACGTACAACGAGGCGGAGAACCTCCCGGTCGTGACCCGCGCGCTGCTCGCCCTGCCGCTGCCGAAGCTGCACGTCCTGGTGGTCGACGACAGCAGCCCGGACGGTACGGGCGACGTCGCCGAGGACCTGGCCCGCACGTACGACGGGCGGGTGTCGGTCGTGCACCGGACCGCCAAGGAGGGCCTCGGCCGGGCGTACGTGGACGGCATGACGCGCGCGATCGACGCCGGCGCCGACGTCGTCGTCCAGATGGACGCGGACCTGTCGCACCCGCCGGAGGTCATCCCGGAGATGCTCGGCACGCTGCTCGCCACCCGCGCCGGCGTCGTCATCGGCTCGCGGTACGTCACGGGTGGTGTCCTCGCGGAGGAGTGGGGCCTGCACCGCCGGCTGCTGTCCGGCTGGGCCAACTTCTACGTGCAGCGACTGTTGTCGCTGCGGATCCGGGACGTGACGGCCGGGTTCAAGCTGTGGCGCGCGGCGACGCTGCGCGACCTGGATCTGCCGACGGTGGGCAGCAACGGCTACAGCTTCCAGGTCGAGATGAACTACCGGACCGTGCTCCGTGGTCACCGCGTCATGGAGGTACCGATCCGGTTCGAGGAGCGCCAGCGCGGCGCCTCGAAGATGAGCTTCGCGGTGCAGTGGGAGTCGGCCCTCATGCCGCTGCGGCTGCGTCGCCGCCGTCGTCTGCTGCGCCCCTGACCGACACCGTACGCGCTGGTGTGATCACGGCCGGAAACGGCCTGATCCTTGCCCCCTAAGGTGTTTACCCCCAGCGGGCGTGACGTGCGGAACATTCTTGGCCTGTCATACGGGTGACTACCCGGACATAATCAGCGATCCTCACGGACTGCGGTGAACAGACCACGGAGGCGGGGTTGCCTGGCGGGTAACCCGTTCGTTATGTTCCGCGGGACCCGACGACAGGAAGGGGAGCAGCGTTGAACGGCAGGCATGTTCGCCGGCGGTTTGCTCGCCCAGTGCTCCCCATCGCTGCCGGCCTTGTCGTGGCCGCCGTCGCCGCGGGCACCGTTTCGCTGACACTCGCCGGGCACGACTCCGCCGACGCGCAGCCGGACACGAAGGCCGCCGCCGCGAGCGGCGCCGACCGGCAGGCTGACGAGCAGCGGGCCTCCCGCGGCAAGCCCCGCAGCACGGCCGGGAGCGGCGAGCAGCCCAGCAAGACCAACACCACCAAGAACGGCCAGTCGGGCGACGACAATTCGACCGACCCGGTGAACACCGGCGACAACGGTTCGTGCAAGGCGGGATACGTCGCGACCGGCACGAAGACGGCGAGCGGCGACGCGTTCGACGCGAAGGCCCTCACCGCCGCGAACCCGACGCTCCCGTTCGACACCAAGGTGCGCATCACCAACCCGGACAACGGCAAGTCCGTGGAGGTCCGGATCAACGACCGCGGCCCCTATTTCGCGGGTGGCTGCTTCGACCTCACCAGCGCCGCGTACAGCCGGATCGCTTCCCTGTCGGACAGCACGGTGACGGTGCAATACCAGGTCATCTCCTGACATTTCGGCATCACGCCATCGTCCGCCCGGTCGAGGAAGATCCACGAACGGCCTCCCGGGCTCGCGTACCGCGTGGCCGCGGGGCATCCTGTGACCATCCGATCCGCCCGGACCTGAGATGAGCGATGCCTCGTAACCCGGCGCGTCGTGTGATGCGCCCCGATGCCCGCGCCGGCCTCGGCGCTGCCCTCGTGCTGCTCGTCCTGATCGCGTCGGTCGAGCTGGCCGACGGCCGCGACCCGAGCTACGTGGGGCTGCTCGCGACCCCGCCGTTCCTCGCCGCCGCCTTCGGCTCGTGGCGTACGGTCCTGCCGGTCGGCATGGTCTCGGTCGTCCTGGCCACGATGTTCTGGCTGACCGCGCCGACCGGTCCGGAGACGTCCGTCGCCGTCAACGTCGTCGCGGTACTCGTCGCCAGCGGGATCGCCGCCGCCGTCGGCGCGGTACGCCAGCGCCAGGTCGAACGGTTCGCCGCGCTGTCCCGCCTGGCCTCCGTCGCCCAGCAGGCCATCCTCGGCCCGCTCGGCCCGCGCGTCGGCAACCTCCCCCTCGCCGCCCGGTACGTCTCGGCCAGCGCCGAGGCCGACATCGGCGGCGACCTCTACGAGGCGGTCGACACGACCTACGGGGTACGGCTGCTGATCGGTGACGTCCGCGGCAAGGGCCTCGACGCGGTACGGCTGGCGAGCATCGTGCTCGGTTCGTACCGGCACGTCGCGTACGAGCGGGCGGACCTGCGGGCGATCCTCGCCGACCTGGACCGGGCGGTGGCCCGCTCGGTCGGGTTGGAGGACTTCGTCACGGCGGCGCTGCTGGAGGAGCGCGGCGGCACGCTGACCGTGCTCAACTGCGGGCATCCGGCGCCGCTGCTGCTGCGGCGCGGTCAGGCGATTCCGCTGGACCCGCCGGCGCCGGCGCCGCCGCTCGGCTTCATGCCGCTCGCCCGGCCGCGGGTGCAGCGGCTGGAGCCGGGCGACCGGATCCTGCTGTACACCGACGGTCTGGCGGAGGCGCGGCGCAACGGCGAGTTCTTCCCGATCGAGGAGCGGGCGTGGGGTCTGCTCGGCCACGGCACCGTGCAGGACGGGCTCGCGTCGCTGGAGGCGGCGCTGGTGGAGTGGGTCAACGGGATCCTGGACGACGACATCGCGCTGGTGCTGCTGGAGTACACGGGGGCGTCGATGCCGGTCGGTGAGGCGACGCCGAGCTGGGAGCTGGGGGACGGCGCGCCGAGCGGCGCGTGACCGCCGCGGTACGGACGTGTTTCGGGGCGGCCGGGTTGCCCCGGCCGCCCCGAATGTTCGGCATCCGCGTACCCCTCAGACGTGGTTGCCGTGGCGGTCAGCTCTCGGTGGTCCCGGCCTCGGACCTGGTCGTCTCGTCTGCTTCGGTGGTTCCGGCGCGGTGCCGGCCGACGTAGCGGCTCTTGGGGGCGAGCCTGCTCAACAGGCTGGTCAGCATGTCCTGGCCTCCTTCCACCCGGCCACCCGCGTACCGGTCGACCGGCCGCGCGGCAGTCACGGACGTACGGCGGACCTAGCGGCCCTTCGCTGAGGTCAACGACGCATTTCACGCGCGGTGACGCAGGTCACTCAGAGTGTGAGTGTCGCTCGTCCGACAGGGGCGGCTTGCCACTGGTTACCGATGGGTAATACAGTTGGTTACCGAAGAGTACGGGTCGGCGACGGGACAGCCCGCCGCCGACGCTGGCGCCAGACGGCAGTCCGGGGAGCTTGCACATGGGTCACTTCAAGAGCAACCTGCGGGACCTCGAGTTCAACCTGTTCGAGGTGTTCGGCACGGCGGACAGGCTCGCGAAGCCGCCGTTCGACGAGATCGACGAGGACACCGCCCGCGGCCTGCTGGCCGAGATCGACCGGTTCGCCCGCGAGGACCTCGCCGAGTCGTACGCGGAGGCCGACCGCAACCCGCCGGTGTTCGACCCGGCGACACACTCGGTGACCATGCCCGAGGCGTTCCGGAAGCCGTTCCTCGCGATGATGGAAGCCGAGTACTGGCGGATGGACATCCCGGAGGAGATGGGCGGCACCAGCGCGCCGCGCGCCCTCTGGTGGTCCGCGGCCGAGCTGATCCTCGGCGCCAACCCCGCCGCCTTCATGTACGCCGCGGGCCCCTCGTTCGCCGGCGCGCTCTACGGCGACGGCACCGAGGAGCAGCGCGAGTGGGCGAAGCTGTTCGCCGAGAAGCGCTGGGGCGCGACGATGGTGCTCACCGAGCCGGACGCCGGCTCGGACGTCGGCGCCGGCCGCACCAAGGCGTACCAGCAGGAGGACGGGTCCTGGCGGCTGGAGGGCGTGAAGCGCTTCATCACGTCCGGCGAGCACGACATGGCGGAGAACATCATCCACTACGTGCTGGCCCGGCCGGTCGGTGTCGAGGGTGTCGGCGGCCCCGGTACGAAGGGCCTGTCGCTGTTCGTCGTGCCGAAGTTCCTGTTCGACCCGGCGAGCGGCGAGATGGGCGAGCGCAACGGGGCGTACGTCACGAACGTCGAGCACAAGATGGGTCTGAAGGCATCCACGACCTGCGAGCTGACCCTCGGCGACGGCCAGCCCTGCGTGGGCTACCTGGTCGGCGGCGTGCACGACGGCATCCGCCAGATGTTCCACATCATCGAGTACGCGCGGATGTTCGTCGGCACGAAGGCGATGTCCGCGCTCTCCACCGGCTACCTCAACGCCCTGGAGTACGCGAAGAGCCGGGTGCAGGGTGCCGACCTGACCAACCCGTCGAAGAGCGCGCCGCGCGTGACGATCACGCACCACCCCGACGTACGCCGGTCGCTGCTGCTCCAGAAGTCGTACGCGGAGGGCCTGCGCGCGCTCGTCGCGTACGCGGCGAACTGGCAGGACGCGGTGAAGATCGCCACCGCCACCGGCGACGAGGCCGGTGCCGAGCTGGCCAGCCGCGTCAACGACCTGCTGCTGCCGCTGGTGAAGGGCTGCAGCTCGGAGCGGGCGTACGAGCTGCTCGGGTCGGAGTCGCTGCAGACCTTCGGCGGTTCCGGCTTCCTGCAGGACTACCCGATCGAGCAGTACATCCGCGACTCGAAGATCGACACCCTGTACGAGGGCACCACGGCGATCCAGTCGCAGGACCTGTTCTTCCGCAAGATCGTGAAGGACCAGGGCAAGGCGCTGCTCACGGTCGCCGGTGAGATCAAGGCGTTCGTCGACGCGGAGGGCGGCGACGAGCAGCTCAAGCTGGTACGCGGCGCGATCGGCACCGCCCTGGACAACGTGCAGGGCATCCTCGGCAAGGTCTTCGAGTACGCCGGGGCGTCGCAGCAGGGCGAGCCGCGCTCGATCTACAAGGCGGCGCTGCACCTGCGCCGGCTGCTGCTGGCCATGGGCGACCTGGTGGTCGGCTGGCTGCTGGCCCGCCAGGCCGAGGTCGCGCTGGCGAAGCTGGCCGGCGCGGTGTCCGACGACGACCGGCTCTTCTACCAGGGCAAGGTCGCGGCCGCGTCGTTCTTCGCCGCCGAGGTGCTGCCGCGCCTCGCCAGCGACCGGGCGATCGTGGAAGCCGCCACCCTGGACCCGATGGACCTGCCCGAAGCGGCCTTCTGACCACACACCAACCCCCTCGAAGACGGTCCCCGGCCCTCCCGCCCGGGGACCGTCTTCGTCTCCGGGATGGGTACCGATCGGAACGGATGGGTACCCCTGGGGGTAGGAGGTGTTGACGTCGTGAGTATTGGGATTGGCATCTTCCTGCTTGTTCTGGGCGCGATTCTGGCGTTCGCGGTCAATGCTGATCTGGGCTGGCTGGACGTGAACGTCGTCGGCTGGATCCTGATCCTGGCCGGGGCCGCCGAGCTGGTGATCACACTCGGCGTGTGGTCGAGGCGCCGCCGTTCCACGGCGGTGACGCAACGGGAGGTACTCCAGGACGGTCAGCCGACGACCGTCACGGAGCGGCGTACGGTCAGCGACGCGTCGGTACCCCCGGACACCGGGCCGGGCGGCAGCATCCGCGCCCCGTCCCCCGGTCGGCGCCCCTGAGCGGGCTGGCGAAACGGGCGGGCGCCGACCGCGCGCCCGGTCGTACGCTGGCGGCGTGTCCGATCTGATGTGCCCCGCGCGGCTGGCCTGCCTGGCCGGCGGGGACGCCGCGGAGCTGGCCGCGTACCGGCCGGTGCGGGTGTACCGGGGGCCGGGCGCGCCGAGCCTGACGGGGGCGGTCGACGCGCCGGTCGAGGACGTCGCGGGGCTGGCCGACCCGGGGGCCGCGCCACGGGAGACGTGGCTGCTGGACGGCGATCTCGACGTACCGGCGGGCGGCGGCGAGTCGGGCCGGCAGGTGCTGGAGCGGTACGCCGCGGCACTGGCGGAGATCGCCGAGCGGCACCGCGGGCAGACGGTCGCCGTGCTGGCCGCGGGGCTGGACCTGCCGCTCGCCTCGCTGTGCGCCGGCCTCCCCCCGTCCCGCGTGTACGCGTCGCCGCTCGCGCCCGGCCGCGTCGTGCTGGTCGAGTACGACGCGGACGGCTGGCGTTACCTGTCGGGCTGGCCGGCGTGATCGCGGAGCGGATCGCCCACGCCGAGGCCGCGCTCGCCGATCTGTCCGATGTGGACGGTGACAGCGCGGTGGTGGCTGGGATCCGGTGCGCCAGTTACGACATCGCGCAGCCGTGGGCGACGTGGGCGCGGCCGGTGGTACCGCCGGCGGACCTGGCGCCGGTGGCCGACTGGCTGGCCGCGCGCGCCGACCGGTGGACGGTGAAGGTGCGGGCGGCGGACACGTCGGCGCCGGCGTACCGGGGGCTGGTCGAGTGGCTGGTGCTGCCGGTGTACGTGCTGGACGAGGCGCTGGACGCGCCCGCGGTGCCGGGCCTGACGGTCGGGCCGCCGCGCGACGCGGCCGAGTTCCTGTCCGTGTACGGCGCGGAGCTCGCGCCGTTGGTGACCGCGCGGCACCTGGCCAGCCCCAGGTACCGCTGCCTGGTGGGGCGGATCGACGGTGTGACGGTGGCGTGCGCGCAGGCGCGGCGGGCGGCGGACACGGCGTACGTGTCGGCGGTGACGGTGCGGCCGGAGTACCGGCGGCGCGGGATCGGTGCGGCGGTCTCGGCGGCGGCCACCCTGGCCGCGGTGACGTTGACGGACGGGCCGGTGTGGCTGCACGCGGAGGACGGGCCGGCGCGCATCTACCGGCGCCTCGGGTACGTGCCGGTCGACCGGCACGTGCTGCTCACCGCGCGGTGAGCCCTCACAGGTCGCCGCAGAAGTCCTTGGCCTTCTTGAGGTTCGTCTTCGTGGTGTCGTTGCCCGGGTCGAACGTCCGCTGCGCGGCGGTCTGCGCCTTGGTCAGCGCGTACTTCGAGTCGCGGCCGGCGGCGGCGGTGGCCAGCTCGACCGCGGCGCCGAACTCGTAGATCGACACGCTCTTCTTCGAGTAGTCGAGGGTGCCCATCCGGTCGAGTGTCGAGCAGGCCGCCTTCGCGTCGGCGGTGGCCGGGTCGTCCGAGCCCGCCGAGCAGCCGGCCAGGGCCACGCCGGCGACCGCGAGTACCACGAGGTGTTTGCGCACGCTGCACGATAACCGGCGGTGGCGGGTCGTAGGGTGACGGGATGCTGACGCATCGGGCCGGGCCACGCGCGGTGCTGTTGGAATGCGCGGACGCGGCCGAGGTGGCGGCCTGGCACGCGGAGCTGGTCCGGCGCCGCGACGCGGGCGAGCTGAGCGCGACCGATCTGGTACCAGCGGCGCGCACGGTGCTCGTCGACGGCCTCGCGGACCCCGACGCGCTGGCGGAAAGCCTTGCGGGGCAACGGGTCCCGCCCGCCGTCGGGCCATCCGGCGCGGACCCCGTCGAGATCACCTGCGTGTACGACGGGCCCGACCTCGCCGACGTCGCCGACCTGTGGGGTACGAGCGTGGAGGTCGTCGTGGCGCGGCACACCGGGACGGCGTTCCGGGTGGCGTTCTGCGGCTTCTCGCCCGGCTTCGGCTACCTGACCGGCCTGCCGCCCGACCTGGCCGTACCCCGGCTGCCGAGCCCGCGACCCCGGGTGGCGGCCGGCTCCGTCGGCCTCGCCGGCGAGTACTCGGGGGTCTACCCGTCGGCGTCGCCGGGCGGCTGGCGCCTGATCGGGCGTACCGACGCGGTGTTGTTCGACCCGGACGCGTCGCCGCCGGCGCTGCTCGCCCCCGGCACGTCCGTACGGTTCCGGGCGGTGGCCGGATGAGGGCGCTGACCGTGCTGAGGCCGGGCCTGCTGACGACGGTGCAGGACCGGGGCCGGGTGGGCCTCGCGTACCTGGGGGTGCCGCGGTCGGGTGCGGCGGACCTGCCCGCGCTGGCGCTGGCGAACCGGCTGGTCGGCAACGACGAGGCCGCCGCCGGCCTGGAACTCACCCTGACCGGCGCGACGTTCCGCGCCGAGGCCGCACTGATGATCGCGGTCACCGGCGCGCCCGCCCCGGTACGCGTCGACGGCCGCGGCGCCGACGTCGGGCTGCCGCTGGCCGTACCGGCCGGCGCCGAGGTGTCGGTCGGGCCGGCGCGCGCCGGGCTCCGGACGTACCTGGCGGTCGACGGCGGCGTGACCGTACCGCCGGTGCTGGGCAGCCGCTCGACCGACACGCTGTCCGGGCTGGGGCCGGCGCCGCTGCGGCGCGGGGACACGGTGCCGGTCGGCGAGCCGTACGGGGTGCTGGCGGCGGTGGACGTGGCGCCCGCCGACGATCCGGGCCCGGTGACGCTGCGGGTACATCCGGGGCCGCGGGCCGGTTGGTTCACGGCGGACGCGGTCGGGACGCTGCTGTCCGCGTCGTACGCAGTGTCGCCGACGAGCAACCGGGTCGGCGCCCGGCTGACCGGGCCGCCGCTCGCCCGCGCGGTCGACGCCGAGCTGCCCAGCGAGGGCGTCGTACTCGGCGCCGTGCAGGTGCCCGCCGACGGGCAGCCGCTGGTGTTCCTCGCCGACCACCCGACGACCGGCGGGTACCCGGTGATCGCGGTGCTCGACCCGGCGGACGTACCGCGGGCGGCGCAGGCCCGGCCCGGCACACCCGTACGGTTCGTGCCCGCGACGGGCATCGACGTGAACAGCGACCCGGGAGGGCTGGCCGGATGGACCTGAACAGTGACCTCGGTGAGGGTTTCGGGCGGTGGACGCTCGGCGACGACGACGCCCTTCTGGCCGTCGTGACCAGCGCGAACGTCGCCTGCGGGTTCCACGCCGGTGACCCGTCCACGATGCGGCGGGTGACGGCGGCGGCCCTCGCGCGCGGCGTCGCGGTCGGCGCGCAGGTCGGCTACCGGGACCTGGCCGGCTTCGGCCGCCGGCACATCGCGTACGAGCCGGACGAGCTGACCGACGACGTGCTCTACCAGCTCGCCGCGCTGGACGGCTTCTGCCGCGCGGCCGGCGGCCGCGTCACGTACGTGAAGCCGCACGGCGCCCTCTACAACACCGCGGTACGCGACGACGGGCAGGCCGCCGCCGTCGTCCGCGCCGTCCGCGAGTACGACGACGGCCTGCCCGTGCTGGGGCTGCCCGGCTCGGCCCTGCTGCGGCACGCCGCCGACGCCGGCCTGCGTACGGTCGCGGAGGGGTTCGCCGACCGCGGGTACACGGCCGAGGGGACGCTGGTGCCGCGCGGCGAGCCGGGCGCGCTCGTCACCGACCCGGCCGAGGTCGTCGGCCGGGCACTGCGGATGGTCGTGGACGGCGAGGTCGTCGCGGCCACCGGCGCGACCATCCCGATCACCATCGACTCGCTGTGCGTACACGGGGACACGCCCGGCGCGGTGGCGCTGGCCCGGCGCCTGCGCGCCGCCCTCGGCGACGCCGGCCTCCTGCTCGCCCCCTTCAGCACGACCTGACCCGGTTCACCGGGTCGTGCTGGCCTCGCGCAGGTAGTCCTTGCGGGAGAACGGGTCCGGCCCGGTACGCGGCCGGGACGGCGGCGGCCCCACGGCCGGGGCGTACCCGTGTGGTGTGGTGGTGAGGTCGCCCTCGCCGCGGGTGAGTCGCGGCAGCCGCTGTTCGAGCCCGTGCACCGCGTCGGCGCCGATCGTGCCGTCGAGCCGGGCCACACCGTCCGCGGTGACGATGTCGCCCGGGGTACCGCCGGCGGCGGCGAGCGCGGCCAGCACCTCGCCGAGCGTGTCCACCGGTACCGTCGCCTCGACACGTCGGATCGGTTGGTACACCACGGTTCCGGCCGCGCGCAGCGCGTCGGCGAGGACCAGCGGTACGAGCCCGCGGAAGTCGCCCGCCGCGCTCAACGGCGCCCAGTATCCCGAGTGCGTGAGCGTGACGCGGCAGCCGACGACCCGCCAGCCGTGCGGCCCCTGCCGCAGCGCGTCGGCCACCGTCTCCTCGACCGCGTGCCGGAACGCCGGCAGCAGGCTGCCCGGCTCCACCTCCAGCCGGTAGTCGGTGCCGTCCCCGTCGAGCGGGTCGACGCGCAGGCCGACCGTCGCGTACCAGCGGTTGTCCGGGTCGGTGATCAGCTCGGCCGCGGCGCCAGTGCCCGCCGGCCGCTCCACGCAGATCGCGCTGGTCGGCGCGAACGTCACCCCGATCCCGTACTCGTCGGCCAGTGTCGACGCCAGCACCTCCTTCTGCACCTCGCCGAACAGGCACACCGAGATCCCGTCGCCGCGCACCCGAACGGCGATCATCGGGTCCTGCTCGGCCAGCTCGCCGAGCGCCTCGAACAGGTCGGTACGCCGGGCCGGATCGGTCGGCGTCACCACGCTCTCCAGCGTCGGCGGCGGGAACGCCGGCGGTGCGGTGGGCGCGGGCGTGCCGACCCGGTCGCCGATGCGTACCCCGGTGAGGCCGGTGACCTGGACGATCTCGCCCGCCGACGCGGTGCGCGCCGCGCGGGATCCGCCGCGTACCAACAGGTCCAGTGCGGTGGGGCGGACGTCGCGGCGGGTGCCGTCGGCGCCGAGGAACGGCACCGCGACCCGGCTGCGGAGCGTCCCGCCGAACAGCCGCAGGTACGCCAGGCGCTCGCCCCGCGCGCCGCGCCGGATCGCGAACACCGTGCCGGACAACGGATCCCCGGCCGGCTCGGGCGCGCGCGGAAGATAGGCCGCGATCCCGTCCAGCAGTGCGTCGACCCCGACGCCGGTCATCGCGGAGCCGAAGTACACCGGGTGGACGTGGCCGGCCCGGGCCTGCCGGCGCAGCTCCGCATCACGCTCCGCAGTGGACGGCCGCCAGCCGTCCGTCACGTACTCCGCCAGGTACGCGTCGTCCCGCTCGGCGCGCAGCTCGGCCAGCCGCGCCACGACGGCGGCGTCCGGCGCGGCCGGGCGTACCGTGGCGGTGCGGGTACCGATGTCGTCCACAGTGGACAGTGGGACGACGTCCGGCGCCAGCGTGGCCCGGATCCGGTCCAGCACTTCGGTTTCCCGCGCGCCGGCGCGGTCCACCTTGTTCACGAACAGGATCGTCGGCAGGCCGCGTGCCCGCAGCGTACGCATCAGCCGGCGGGTCTGCGGCTGGACACCCTCCACCGCCGACACGACGAGGACGACGCCGTCCAGCACCCCCAGCGCGCGGTCGACCTCGGCGACGAAGTCGGCGTGCCCCGGCGTGTCGATCAGGTTGACCTTCAGGTCACCCAGCTCGAACGACACGACCGCGGAGCGGATCGTGATGCCGCGGGCGCGTTCCAGCGCCATCGAGTCGGTGACGGTGTTCCCGGCGTCCACCGACCCGGGCCGGGTCAGTACGCCGGTGTGAAAGAGGATCCGCTCGGTGAGACTGGTCTTACCCGCGTCGACGTGCGCCAGGATCCCGAGATTGAGCAGTGCCATGCGTGTGGTCGCTTCCGTCCGGCCGGTATGGGCACCAAGGCGAAACGGAAAGCTGGCGCATGACACGTCCTCTCAGTCGACCTGCGGCGCAAGCTAGCCCACGCCGCCGGCCGCCAGCAACCGAATAAGGATCAGGCGACACCGTGCAGGATCAGGTCCAGGTGGTCGGGCGCGCCCGGGGTGACGGTGACCGGGATGCCCCAGTCCTGCCGGCTCAGGTGGCAGGCCGGGTTCTCCGCCTCGGCGTCGCACGTCGCCGCCTGCGCCGTCACCTGCAACACGCCGGGCAGGTCGGCGAGTACGAGCCGCCGGGACAGGTCGGTGCCCACACCGGCGCCGTCGAGCAGCAGCTCCGGCGGGTTCGCCGAGACCTCCAGCCGGGTCGACGGGCCGAAGCTCTCGTCCAGCTTCGTCCCCGGCGGCGGCGTGAACACCACGTCGAGCGTCACCTCGCCCGGCGTCAGCGGCGTCGCCGGCCGGTCCGTCCGGTACCGTCGCGGGCTCCTCAACTTCGTATACCGCTCCGCGGACGACCGGTGCGTCGTCGGTGCCGGCCGCGTCAGCCGGTGCGCGCCCGACTCGACGACCAGCGGCGCCCCGTCCACCACCAGCACATCGGACGGCTCGGCCAGCCCGGTCGCCACGGTGGACACCGCGCCGGTCGCCGGGTCGTACCGCCGGATCGCCCCGTTGTACGTGTCCGCCACGAGCACCGCGCCGTCCGGCGCCACCGCGACGCCCAGCGGGTGCTGCAACAGCGCGCCCTCCGCGACCCGCGGCGTGTCGCCGGCCGGCCCGCCGTCGACGTCGGCGTGCCCGAAGTCGAACAGGCCCGTCCCGATCACCGTGTGCAGCTCGCCGTCCGCCACGTACCGCAGGGCGGAGGACTCGGAGTCCGCCACCCACAGCCGGCCCCCGTCCGCGGCGAGCCCGGACGGCTGCGCCAGGAACGCCGCCGCGACCGGCCCGTCCCGCAGGCTCTCCGTGGTCGTCCCGGCGTACACGGTGGCGGTGCCGCGCACCGGGTCGAAGCGCCAGAGCTGGTGGATGCCGGCCATCGCGACGACGAGCGCCCCGTCGTACCAGGCGAGGTCCCACGGCGAGGACAGGTCCACGGCGAGCGCGTCGTCCGTGGTCGTGCCGTCGGGTCGGCTCCGCCACGGGTCACCGGTCCCGGCGACCGTGCGTACGCTCCCGTCGGCCAGCGTCAGCCCGCGGAGCAGGTGGTTCACCGTGTCCGCGACGACCACGTCGTACCCGACGGTCGCGGCCACGTCCGCCGGCAGCACGACCAGGCCCTGCGGCTCGGAGAACGTCGGCGCCGTCCCGTCGGCGCGGCCCCGCTCACCCGTGCCGAACACCCGCCGAACCGTCTCGCCGTCCGGCTCGAACTCGACCAGCCGGTGCTGCGCCGAATCCGACACCAGCAGCGTCCCGCCGGGCAGCGCCACCGCCTTCCCCGGGTACCGGAGGACGGTCGGCGCCGGGGGCGGCGGCACGTACGGCCCGGCGCCGCGGACCAGGGTGCCCTTCGCCTCGTGCTCGGCGACCAGCTCGGCCAGCAACCGGTCCAGGCCGTCCGCGTGGCCCTCGCCGGCCATCGTCGCCACCACGTACCCCTCGGGGTCGAGCACGACGAGCGTCGGCCAGGCCCGCGCCGCGTACTGCTGCCACATGCCGAGCTCCGGGTCGTCCAGCACGGGATGCGCCACCCCGTACCGCTCGACGGCGGCCCCCACCGCGTCCGGCGCCTTCTCGTGCTCGAACTTCGGCGAGTGCACGCCCACCACGACGAGCGCGTCGGCGTACTTCTCCTCGACCGGGCGCAGCTCGTCCAGGACGTGCAGGCAGTTGATGCAGCAGAACGTCCAGAAGTCGAGCAGCACGATCCGGCCCCGCAGGTCCGCCAGCGTCAGGTCCCGCCCGCCGGTGTTCAGCCAGCGCCGACCGCGCAGCTCCGGTGCCCGCACCCGGGCGTGTCGTACCTCGCTCACGGACGCTCCTTCCTCCGGTCGGACCGCCCACGGGGCACCGCCGCACGGTGCCTGCGATTCGCTCGCGCACGCTCGGTCATGGCGCCATTCTCCGTCGCCGCGGCCCCGGCGCCGAGCCGATCACGACGTGGCCCTCGCTACTCCGTACGGGCCGTCAGGTCACTCGGCCGACGAGAGGCACCGGAACCGGTCGCCGTCCGCACCCTGCAACTCGATCACCGGCCCGTTCGGGTCGGGGCAGGAGTCCCGGTCCGCCACCCGCTTCGTGACCCTGTACGCCCCGGGTGTGTCGCACGACGTCGACGCGGCCTTGCCGCCGTGCTGCGTCACGCACGACCCCACCGGGTACGCGTCGTCGCCGTCGCGGTTCAGCGCCAGCGCCGCCACGACCGCGATCACCGCGATGACCAGCACCGCGACGACCGCCGCGATCACGACCGGCCGGCGGTTCGGCCGCGCCGGCGGGGTCGCCCCGGCTGGCGGCCACGGCGGCCCCTGCCACGCGGCCGGACCAGTCGGTCCGCCCGCGCCCGCTGGCGCCGCGCCCCCGACCTGCCCGTACGGCCCGGCCACCGGCTGCCCCGGCGGCACACGCCCGGCCTGGCTCGGCTGCCCGTGCGGAACATGCGGCCCAAGCGGAACGGGCTGCCCGTGCGGGACCGGCGGTCCGGGCGGGCCAGGCTGCCCGTGCGGGACGGGCTGCCCGTGCGGGACGGGCTGGCCGTGCGGGACGGGCTGGCCGGGCGGGACCGGAGCGGGCGGTGCCGGTGGTGCCGGAGCGGGCTGGGCGGGCGGGGGTGCCGCGGCCGGTGGCTGGGCCGGCATGGCCGGCGGCGGGACCGGGCCGGCCGGCGGGAACGGCCCACGCCGCGGCGCCGGCTCGGGCTCGGTGGACGTGGCCTGCGACGGCGCGGGTGCGGGTGCGTCGGGCGGCGACACCGGCGCGGCGGACGTATCCCGCTGCGGTGGCTCGACGCCGTCGCGACCCATCACGCCTCCATCACCGGACAACCGATCGGATGCACACGGTACCCAAACAGCACGCTGCCCGGTCGATCGCGGGAGGACCGACCGGGCAGCGGGGTGGGAGAGAGAGTTGAGGTCTCAGTAGTCGCGGTTGGCGATGGTGAGCAGCTCGTCGCGCATCGCCCGCGAGGGGCAGCGCTCCAGCGCGCGGTTGATCGCGCGGACCCGCCGGTGCGCGGTCCGACGCTGCCGGTACTTCTCGAACAGGGTGTTCATCTCCGCCTCACGTCTGCTGTCTCGTCGTCGTGTGACTCCATTAGACCTCGACTGACCGTTTCTCTGCCAACGAATCTTCGGTGAGGTCGCTTACATGCCTTCGATCGTTCGGTGCACCAAGGGAAAGCACCGTTGTGTCCACGGTCACGCCGGGCAAACGTAACGGCCGCGGCCCCGAGGAACGGGGCCGCGGCCGTCGCGGCGTACGGAAGGGTGGTCAGTCCCAGGCGAGCAGCGTCGCCTCCGGGTCCGTGAGGAACTGGCCGATGTCGGCGAGGAACCGCGAACCCAGCTCGCCGTCGATGATCCGGTGGTCGAACGACAACCCGAGCGTGGTCACCTGGCGCGGCTTCACCTTGCCCTTGTGTACCCACGGCTGCTGCCGGATCGCCCCGAACGCGAGGATCGCCGCCTCGCCCGGCGGCAGGATCGGCGTACCGGTGTCGACGCCGAACACGCCGACGTTGGTGATCGTGAACGTGCCGCCCTGCATCGCCGCCGGCGCCGTGCGGCCCGTCTTCGCGGTCTCGACCAGCGCGGTCATCGCGTCGGCCAGCTCCCGCATGGAGCGGCGGCCGGCGTCGGCGATGTTCGGCACGATCAGGCCGCGCTCGGTGGCCGCCGCGATGCCGAGGTTGACGTACTCCTTGACGACGATCTCGCCCGCCGCCTCGTCCCAGCTCGCGTTGACCATCGGGTGCCGCCGGATCGCCAGCAGCACCGCCTTCGCGACCAGCAGCAGCGGCGAGACGCGGACGTCCCGCCAGTCCCGCATGGTCCGCAGCCGCTCGACCGCCCGCACGGTACGCGTGGCGTCGACGGTCAGGAACTCCGTCACGTGCGGCGCCGTGAACGCGCTCGCCACCATGTTCTCGGCGGTGAGCTTGCGTACGCCCTTGATCGGTACGCGCCGCTCGCGGTCCGGCCCGAACGTCGGCCGCTCGGCCGCCGCCGGGGCCGGAGCCGCCGCCGACTCGTGCGCGGCGGTGACGTCGTCCCGGCTGATCGTGCCGTTCGGCCCGGTCGGCGCCACCGTACGCAGGTCGACGCCGAGGTCCTTGGCGAGCTTGCGTACGGGCGGCTTCGCGAGCACCGGCCGGTCCTGTGCCACCGCGGGGGCGGCGGGGGCCGGCGGTGCCGGGGTGGGCGTGACCGGCTCGGCGGGTGCCATCGGCGCGACCGGTGGCGCGGCCACGGCCGCCCCGTTCGCGCTACGCCGGGGGCGCCGCTTGCCGCCGGACGCCTTCGGCCCGTACCCGACGAGCACCGCGGTACGCCCGTCGGCGGACTCCTCGCCGATCAGCGGCCCGGTCGCCGGGGCGTCCGACGCCGGCTCCGCGGCCGGCAGCGGACCCGCACCCGGGTCGGTGTCGAAGGACAGGATCGGGGCGCCGACGTCGACCGTCGTGCCCTCCTCGTGGAAGATCTCGACGATCACGCCCGAGTACGGGGACGGGATCTCGACCGCCGCCTTGGCCGTCTCCACCTCGACGATCGGCTGGTTCAGCGACACGGTGTCACCGGGCGCGACGAACCACTTCAGGATCTCGCCCTCGGTGAGGCCCTCGCCGAGATCGGGCAGGGGGAACTGCTTGACGCGCGACATCCGCAAACGCTCCTAGTAGCCGAAGGTACGGTCGACGGCGTCGAGCACACGGTCCAGGTCGGGCAGGAAGTGCTCCTCCAGCTTCGACGCCGGGTACGGCGTGTTGAAGGCACCGACCCGCTGCACGGGCGCCTCAAGCGAATAGAAGCACTCGCTGGTCACGCGCGCGGCGATCTCCGCGGACGGGCCCAGGTTCGTCGGCGCCTCGTGCACCACGACCAGCCGACCGGTACGCCGGACCGACTCGTACACCGGGTCGAGGTCGAGCGGGGACAGCGACCGCAGGTCGACCAGCTCCAGCGAGCGGCCGTCCTCGGCGGCGGCGTCCGCGGAGTCGCGCAGCACCCGGATGGTCGGCCCGTACCCGACGACGGTGGCGTCGGTGCCGGCCCGGAACACGCGGGACGCGAACAGCGGCTCGGCGGACGCGACCGGCGCGTCCAGGTCGACCTCGCCCTTCTCGTAGTACCGCGCCTTCGGCTCCAGGAAGATCACCGGGTCGTTCGACCGGATCGCCTGCTGCACCATGAAGTACGCGTCGCGCGGCGTCGCCGGTGTCACGACCTTCAGCCCGGCGGTGTGCATGTAGTACGTCTCGGGGGACTCGGAGTGGTGCTCGACCGAGCCGATGCCCCCGCCGTACGGGATGCGGATGACGACCGGCAGCGCGATCCTGCCGCGCGACCGGTAGTGCATCTTCGCCAGCTGGTTGGTGACCTGGTCGAACGCCGGGTACGAGAAGCCGTCGAACTGCATCTCGCAGACCGGCCGGTACCCGCGCATGGCCAGGCCGATCGCGGTGCCGACGATGCCGGCCTCGGCGAGCGGCGAGTCGAGCACGCGGTCCTCGCCGAAGTCCTTCTGCAGGCCGTCGGTGATCCGGAAGACGCCGCCGAGCCGGCCGACGTCCTCGCCCATCAGCAGGACCTTCGGGTCGTCCTCCAGCGCGCGGCGCAGGCCCAGGTTGAGCGCCTTGCCGATGGTGAGCTGCTGCGCGCCGGTCTGCGGAATCTGCTGCTTCGCCATCAGTGGCCCTCCCCCGCGAAGCTGGACTGGTAGTCGCGGAACCACGCCCGCTCCGCGTCCTGCAGCGGCGAACCGTCCGCGTACACGTGGTCGAAGAGCATCTCCGGCGACGGGTCCGGCATGTCGATCACGAACTCCCGGAGCCGGCCGGTGATCCGGTCCGCGTCCGCGTCGACGGACGCGAAGAAGTCGTCGTCGCCGATCCCCTGCTTCGCAAGGAACGCCCGTACCCGGGCGATCGGGTCGCGCTGCTTCCACGACTCGACCTCGGTGCCGTTCCGGTAGCGGGTCGGGTCGTCGGTCGTCGTGTGCGGCCCCATCCGGTACGTGTAGGCCTCGATCATCGTCGGCCCCTGCCCGTGCCGGGCCGCGTCCAGCGCGTGCCGGGTGACCGCGTAGCAGGCCAGCACGTCGTTGCCGTCCACCCGGACGCCGGGGAAGCCGTAGCCCGCGGCCCGCTGGTAGATCGGCGTGCGGGTCTGCCGCTCGACCGGCTCGGAGATCGCGTACTGGTTGTTCTGGCAGAAGAACACGACGGGCGCGTGGTAGACCCCGGCGAACACGCACGCCTCGTGCACGTCGCCCTGGCTCGACGCGCCGTCGCCGAAGTACACGATGGCGGCCTCACCGTTGTCGGTGCCGACCTTGCCGTCGTACCCGATGCCCATCGCGTAGCCGACCGCGTGCAGCGTCTGCGCGCCGATGACCAGCGTGTACAGGTTGAAGTTGTGCTCGGCGGGTGCCCAGTCGCCGTGGTCGGCGCCGCGGAACAGCCCGTGCGGAGCGGTCGGGTCGACGCCGCGGCACCACAGCACCCCGTGCTCGCGGTACGTCGGGAACGCCATGTCCTGCTTGCGCAGCGCACGGCCGGAGCCGATCTGGGCGGCCTCCTGGCCTTCCAGGCTGGCCCAGATGGCGAGGTGCCCCTGGCGTTGCAGGGCCGTCGACTCGAGGTCCAGGCGCCGCACGATGGCCAGGTCGCGGTAGAGCCCCCGGTACTCGTCGTCGGTGAAGTCGACGGAGTAGTCCGGGTGATCCACCCGCTCGCCGTCGGGGTCGAGCAGTTGCACGAACTCGGGGTCCTGCGTGGGCCCCTGGAGGGCCACCTCGTCGTCCCGCTTCGGCGCCCGGCGCGTACGCCCGGTGCCGGAACGGGACCTCGTCGAGGGTTTGTCACCCATGTTCGATCCCTCTCCCTCCGCTGTGCCGCCGGTGTGGGGTCACCGCACCGTGCGACGTGTCCGTAGTGCCGCGCGGACCCCGGTTGGGGGTACGCCCGGCGGGAGCGTCGGCGCAGAGGGCCGGACCGCGGGTGTGCCGCGATCGTCGGCCCCGTTGCCGATTGCCTTCCAGCATGGCAGAAGCCGTGACCGTCGCCACAGCCTGTCGGCCATGGTAAAGGCTCGAACGGCCGCTGCCCGGCTCGGTGGCCGTCCAGGGGTCCGGGGCAGAACCTACGCGACCGTAACCTTCTTTACCAGCGTTCAGGTGGCCGCCGGTACGGGTGCGTGTCGATCACCACGCCGCGCCCCGCGTCCGGTCGGGCGACCGCTGCCCGGATCGGCAACTGTGTGTATACAGCGCGAATACAAAGTGCAACAATGGCCTGGTAGGGCGGCATGGCCCGACCTGTCGCCCATGCCTGGCCACACCGTCGGTCCGGCCCGTGGTGGGCGCACATCCCAGCGCATCACCACGAACCGGCCCGAGCCGATCGACCACGCGAGCACCGGGCGCCGCGCCCGGCCGACCCGCCGACGTACGGCGGGGCGCCGGACCGCGGCGCCGACGCGAAGGGAGACGCCGATGGCGCGGGTGACGGTTGCCACGTCCGGAGCGTACGGGCGCGGAAATCGGCGTTCCGGGACTCCCGGGAACGGGACCCGGGGGGCTACTCTCTCCCGCGTGGCTGAGCCGACCGAGGCGCCGCGGTTACGCCGCGCCACCGGATTCGGGATTCCCGCCGTACACGGGCTACCGCATATGTCGGACTTGAGGGCACTGGCCCGCGCCGTGCGGGGCCACCTCCCACCCCGGTTCCGTACCGACGGGGCATCCAGCCGGCGCATCACCGCCGTACTCGCCGGCCTCGCCGTCATCACCGTCGGCGCGTCGATCGCCCTGATGGCCGCCGGTACCGACCGGCTGCGCAGCGCGCCGCTCGCCAGCACCACGCCGTTCCTCAGCAAGCCGCGCGGCGGCGGTTCCGTGGTCGTACCGGACCGGCAGGCCGGCTCCGGCGGATCCCGCCCCGCCAGGCCCGCCCGACCGCACGCCGCGTCCGGCCAGCCGGCCGGACCGGGCGTCGCGTCATGGCCCGCCGTACGACCCGGCCACGGTCGCGGTCACGCCGCCCACCCCGCCCACCCCGCCGTACGCCGGCCCGAGGACGTCGGCCGCCGGCTCCCACACCGCGGCAGGCACGGCGCGCCCGGACGACACGCCGGTACCGGGTGGACCCTGCCGGCCGGATGGCGCTTTCCGTCGCGAGTCGTCCCGCACCGCCCGTCCACCGGCACGCACGGCCGCCCGCCCGAGTCCGCCGGTACCGCCGGCCCCGGGCAGGCGCCGACCCCGGGCACCGGGTACCGGATCGGTGTTCGGATCCCGGTGGTCGGCCGCACGACGCCGCCGGCGTACCGGATCACCGTGCCGGGCCGGGTGACCCTGCCGCCGGCGCATCGTCGGGCCCAGGGGCGGACGGCCGCGCCGGTGCGGCACCACGCGGCGGGAAAGCGGGCTTCGCGGCCAGGCTGGGGAGCTGGCGCGCGCCGCGGATTCTGACCCTCGTCGGGCCGGGTCAGGGACGCATGTGGGCGTCGAGCCAGGCGCGTACGGCCGCGTTGTCGGTGGGGTCCACGCCGTCGGCGATCATGGACCGGGCCACCTGGGCCGCCGTCACGTGCTCGGTGTCCGCGCCGACCATCGACTCCGCGAACGCCGGGATGTGCTCGCTCACCGCGTCCTGCGTCGCCTGCACGGCACGCTCCGGCAGGCCGCTGCGGTGCCCCGCGTACGTGACGAAGGCGATGAGGACGGTGGGCAGCCAGCGGGTGCACTCCTCGTCGATCACCGCCGAGCGCGGCGCCCAGTCGAGCAGGAACAGCTCCACCGCGACCGGGCTCCAGCGCAGCGGGTCCGCCCGGTGCTCGGCCAGCGAGTACTCCACGACGAGCCGGGCGCAGGCGTCGACCACCTCGCGGGGCGCGCCGTCCAGCGTGCCCTCCGGCGAGGCCAGGAAGTCCTCGACGATCTCGGCCAGGTCGGCGGGTGTCGCCGCCGGCGCGGGCGCCGACACCGGCAGCGCCGACAGCCGGGCCAGCACCACGCTGCGCTCCTCGGCCAGGCCCTGCGCCTCGGGCAGCGTCTCCAACCGGTCCGTGGCGGCGAACAGGCCCGCCACCCGTACGCCGACCGTGCCCGGGTCGACCTCCGCGAGCAGCAGGTCCTCGTCCTCGGCGGCGCTCTTCCGGCAGTCCGCGAGGATGCCGTCCGGGTGCAGCGAGGCCCAGCAGTCCTTCACGATGCCGAGGTTGAAGTCCACCAGTACGCAGACCGCGTGCGCCGGACCGCCGAGCTTCGCGTCGGCGTAGTCGAAGGCGAGGATGTACTCGGTCTGGTCGCCGTACACGTCGCTCATCGCCCAGGCGCCCGTGCAGGTGACGGCGCCGACCGCGGGTGCCCACGCCGGGCCGGAACGGTCGGCGAGCAGCTCGGCGGCACGTTCGCGGGCGTCGGGCGGGGCGACACCGGCCAGGCCCGCCAACAGCGCGCCGGACAGCGCGTCGTCGCGGTCCGACAGCTCGTCGATCAGGTCGTCGCAGAACCGGGCGACCGCGCCGGCGCGGTCCTCGTCCGCCGCCGCGTACGCCCCGCCGAGGAGGGCGGAGACCGCCAACTCCGCGTCCAGCGCGGTGTCGAGGTCGGCGATCGGCTCACATGCCGCCAGAATCGGCGCGAAGAAGTCCGCACGGGACTCGCGGCGCGGGGCCGCCGCACCCCGGCCACGTCGGGCGCCGGGCTGCCCCGGCCGGGTGTTGCCGCCGCCGGGTCGTCCACGTGAGGCTGACATCACCAAAGCGTACGCGGCGGTCGCGGATCGGCGGTCAACCGGTACCGCGGGTCAGCGTCCACTTCGGACGGTGCGGAGCGTGGCCCGGGCCCGCTCGTACGCGGTCAGCTCGGCCCGCACCGGCTCCCGTACGCACGAGGTCGCGGCGGCGACCACGGCCGACCGCAGCTGCATCTCGGTCGCCCGGCGGTGCTCCCGGGCACCCGCCCGGACCAGCGGCACCGCGGCCACCGCGAGCAGCACCCCGAGCGCCAGGCCACCCAGCAGAAGCAGCAGCGGCAGCGCGACCGGCAGCGGCGCGTACCCGAAGGCGGCGGCGACCAGGCCGACCGCACCGACGACCGCGCAGCCACCGAACACCCACTGGACCACGGTCACGGCGAGCCACCAGCCGGGGCGTACCGGGCGGGTGGCGATGGCGGTGAGCCGGGACAACCGGTCGACCAGGCCGGGCGCCTGCGTCGCGACGGCCGTACGGGCGGCGCCCAGCCAGGCCGCGGGCAGGTGCCCAGCGACCGCGTCGAGGTAGCCCCGGAGTACGCCGGCGAGACCGAAACGGCGCTGCCCGCCGGCAGGTGCCGCGGCGGGCTTCTCGGCGGTCCGGCTGGCCGGATCGTCCAGCCAGTCCAGGTCGTACCGCTCCTGTTCGAGCTGGCGGCGGACGTTGCGCCCACCGAACGCCCACCGTACGAACAGCCACCCCGTCGCGCGCCGGGCCCGCCGCCGGTAGTCCTGCTCCGCCACGTCCAACAACCCGGGTACGCCCGCCAGCTCGGCGACGCGATCCGGCAGGCCCGCCCCGGCGCGCTCCTCGACGGCCAGCGCGTCGTCGGCGTCCGGCGGGGCCAGATCGGTCAGGTCGGCGGCGACCACGTCCAGGTCGGCCGCGACACGCCGGGCCGCGGCACGCCGGTCGCGCACCGCACCGGCCAGCACCGTACGCAGCTCCGCCACGCCCGCGCCGGTGCGCGCCGACGTCAGGTGCAGCGGCACCGACCCCAGGCCGTCCTCCACCAGCAGCCGGCCCAGATCCTCGGCGCACCGGTCGGCGTCCACCGCGCTCAGCCGGTCGGCCTGGTTCAACACCACCGCCGTCGACGCCGCGCGCGCCACCAGCGGACTCAGGTACTTCTCGTGCAGGGTGCGGTCGGCGTACTTCTGCGGATCGACCACCCAGATCACCAGATCCACCACGCCGACCAGCCGGTCCACCTCCGCCCGGTGCGCCTCCTCCACCGAGTCGAAGTCCGGCAGGTCCAGCAGGATCAGGCCGCGCAGCGCCTTCTGCGCGTCGCCGTCCAGCACGCTCTCCCGTACCGTCCGGCGCCGCTCCGGCACACCCAACCAGTCCAGCAGCTCCGGCGCGCCGTCCGGATCCCAGACGCAGCCGTGCAGCTCAGCGGTGGTCGGCCGGCGTACCCCGACGCGGGACAGGTCCAGGCCGGACAGCGCGTTGAACAGGCTCGACTTGCCGCTGCCGGTGGTACCGGCGAGCACGACGACGGTGTGCCGGTCGGACAGCTCCAACCGTTCGCCGGCCCGGCCGATCAGCTCGCGCGCCGGCGCCAGCCGGTCGGCCGGCACGCTGTCCTCCGTCGCCGCGACGAACTCCGCCAGCGCCGCCAACCGCACCGCCGCGCCCCGCGCGTCGCCACCGCCCCGCGCGTCGCCGTTGCCCCGTGCGTCGCTGTCGGTGGGCGCGTCGCGTTCCGGCGGAGCGTCGAGATGCCGCCCCCGGGTCGCCTCGACGGCCAGGTCGGCCGGCGCCTTGGCGGACGACGGCGAGTCCGCGGGGCGCCCGTGACGGCGCGGTACGGCGAGCGGATCGGCCCGCCCGTCCCCCGCCTGCGCCTCGGGTTCGCCCGTCGTCGCGTGCTGCGTCTCCTCGGTGGCGGGCTCGTCCGACGTCGCGCGCTGTGCCGGTTCGTCGGACGGCTTGACGGCTTCGCCGGGCGCCAGGTGCCGCCGGCCGGAGGTCGCGCGTCGCTTGCCCTCGGGTACGCCGAATCCCGCTCGCCGCGCACCGGTGGGTTTGCCGTGCCCCGCCTCGGTGGGCTCGTCGCGCCGGCTCTCGGTGGGCTCGTCGGGGGCTGTGCGTTGCGTTCCTGGGCGGCCTTCGGTCACCGGGTCCTGCGGGGCGCCGGGCGCCGCGCGGCGGGCCGCGACGGGTTCGCCGGGCGGCGCGTGGCGGGCCGCGGCGGGTTCGCCGGGTGGCGCGTGGTGCGTCGCCGGTACGCGTGCGTCCGTGCCCGCCGTGTCGTCGGTGCTCGGGTCGGTCGCGGCGGGCTCGTCCGTGTCGTCGGCCACGGTGGCATCCGGTGCGTTCGGCTCGTCCGCGGGTACGGGCTCGTCGGCGCGACGCCGCCCCGTACGCAGGCCGCGCCACCCGCGCCGGCGCGGCGCCGGATCGGCCGATACCTCGTCGGCCATGCCCGGCTGGCTCGACGTCCCCGACTCGTTCGCGTCCGCCCCGGCCGGCGCGGACTCGTCGTCCGGCGGGCCGATCGGATCGTCCGAGGCGAGCTGCTGGATCCACGCCTGTACGTCCGCGCCGCTGTCCTCGGCGTCGCGACGTGCGGCCGAGTCGGGCCGGATCATGCGTCCTCCGCTGTCGTCTGCCCCGTACCGGCGGATCCGTCCCGCCGCTCCGAAGCCTCATCTCCCGGCGACCCCGCGTCGTCCGTCGCGTCCGCCCCGTCGGCTTCCGACCGTGCGTCCTCCGCCTCGGCCGACCCGCTGGCCCCCGACCCCGCGTCGTCCGTCGCGTCCGCCCCGTCGGCGTCGGACCGTGTGTCGGCCGTCTGGGCCGGCTCGTCGGTCTCCGAGCGTGCGTCGCCCGCCTGGGCGGACCCGTCGGCTTCCGACACCGGGTCGTCCGCCTCGGCCGGCTCGTCGGCCCCCGGCGTACGGCCGTCGTCCGCGGCCCTCTCGCCGTCCGCGACGGCCCCGGCATCCTGCTGGGCGCCCGTCGCGTCCTGGTCGTCCGCCACGGTCGCGCCGGCGCCCGTCGCGCCATCCGCTGTCGAGTCCTGGCCGTCCGGTACGCCCGCATCGGAGCTGGTCCCGCCGTCCTGCGGATCGTCCGCCGAAGCCTGGTGATTCGGCGCGGCAACGGCCCCGCCAGCGTCTCCGCCGTCCGGCGAGCCCTCGTCCGGGGCCGCCGGAAGGGCGCTGGCCTCGCCCACGCCGTCGGTACCTGTGGGGTCTGCGTCGTCCACGTCGGCCGCCGTCTGAGCGGCACCGCTTCCGGCGTCGCCGTCCGCGGGGCGCGAGTCGCCTGCCGTGTCGGCTTCGGCGTCCGTCGGCGGGTGGGGGCCGGGCGTCGAGTTGCGGGGCGGGGCGTCCGGCGACCGAGCCTCGTCGCGCGATGGGCCGGCCGGCTCATCGTCCACTGTGGACGGTTTCGGTGGCCACGTCGTCGGGGCGTCCTCGTCCGCGCCGGTCGCATCGCCTGCCTCGGCCAACACCCCGGTGTCAGCCATGCCAACCGCGACCGGCTCGGTCGACTCGGTATCGACCGGGCCTGACGCCTCCGTCGGTGCATGCGTATCCGCTGCCGCTGCCGGTGTCTCGGCGCGCGCCGCCTCGGGCGCGTGGGACGCCGTCGTCGGCGCTACTGCGTCCGCCGGAACGGGCGCGGCGGGCGCTTCGGTGTCCGCCAGATCGCGGGCGGGCGTCGCTTCGGCGTCCGCCGGCTCGGGAGCCGCCGACGGGTCGGTGTCCGCCGGATCGGCGACGGCCGGCGCCTCGGCGCCCGCCGGATGGGAAGCGGTCGGCGCATCGCCGGCTGCCGGGTCGGGAGCGGTCGGCGCATCGCCGGCTGCCGGGTCGGGAGCGGTCGGCGCTGCGGTGTCCGCCGGGCCGGGTACGGCGTCCAGCGCGTCGGACGGCGTCGGTGCGGGCGGGAGGAAGGCGGCCTCGGTTCGCAGCACCTCCCCGCCGGTACGCCCGGGTGCCGGGGCGGCGGGATGGAACAGCGGGTCGTCCGGCCCGGGCAGGTCGCCTCCGGTGACGGCGGGCGCGGCCGGCGGGGTGGGCGGCACCGGCGCCGGCAGCGGGCGGTACCCGGGGGCGAGCGCGGCGGCCGTCCGTGCCGGCCCGAGCGCGATGGCCGCGGTGCGCAGCCGCTCACCCGTACGTTCGTCGACGGTGACCCGGTTGAGGACCGCGTCGTACCCCTTGCGTCGGGACTCGGCGACGGTGTGGAACCGCGCGGTCAGCCCGTCGCGGGCCTTGGGCGCGAGCCGGCGTACGACCGGGTCGGCGAGGACGGTGTCGAGCATGGCGCGCTCGGTCCCGGTCGCGGTGGTGCGTGCGGGTGCGACGAGCGCGGCGACCAGCACCATCAGCCGTACGGCGTGCAGCGTGTAGGTGGTCTGGCGGGCGACGGAGCGCTGGCCGGAGTCGGTGCGCACCCACTCGACGAGGTCGTCGAACCACGCGGTCACCGGGTCCTCGTCGGACGCGTCGGCCACGTCGGGCAACAGCGCGGCACCGGCCGGCGAAGCACCCCAGTCCTCGGCGGTACGCCGGGCCGCCTCGGTGAGCGTGTCGGTGAACAGCGTCCGCAGCGCCTGCTCGGCCGCCGGTACGAAATGGCTGCCCGGCTCAGCGCGCCCGGCGAGGGACACGCTGAGCTGGTCCCAGAGCCGGCCGGACCGGGAGCGGACGGCGCGGAGCAGCTCACCGCTGGCGATCAGCTCGTCCCACCGGGCGGCGAGCTCGCCGGCGAGCAGCCCGCCGTCGCGTACCGCTTCGTCCACTGTGGACATCGCGGCCCGGTGCGCCGCGTGTGCGCTGGTACGCAGCTCCTCGGCGGCGGCCAGCTGCGCGTCGGACTCGTCGGCGAGGGCGGCGAGCCGGTCCGGGAGCGTACCGACGGCCCCGTCGAGGGTCTGCCGGGCGACGAGCGCGGACTCGTGCGCGTCGCCGGCGAGCCGGACCAGCCAGTCGCGTACCGGGGCGACCGCGTCGTCGGGCAGCAGACCCTCGTGGTCGACGGGCGACTCGGCCAGCTCGAACATCGGCGCGTCGGGCAGGTCGGCGTCCTCCAGCAGCGCCGCCAGGTCCCGTCGTACGGCCCGGCCGGCGTCCGGCGGCACCCGGTCCAGCACGACCGCGACACCGACGTCGCGGTCCCGCGCCTCGTCGAGGATCTGCCAGGCCGTGTCGTCCGCGTACCGGGAGGCGGTGGTGACGAACAGCCACAGGTCGGCGGCGGCCATCAGCTCGGCGGCGATGTCCCGGTTGCCGGCGACGACCGAGTCGACGTCCGGCGCGTCCAGCAACGCCAGCCCGGACGGCAGCGCCGTCGCGGTCACGACCTGCAGGTTGCGCCCGTCCGGCGGGGTCGCTCCGGTCCGCGCGAACGTCGGCAGCAGGTGCGGCCGGCCGAACCAGGCCGCGTCCGCCGGGCTCGCGGCGAGGACCGGCGCCCGGGTCGTGGGTCGCAGCGCGCCGGCCTCGCTGACCGGCGCCCGTACCAGGCTGTTGACCAGCGTGGACTTGCCCGCCCCGGTCGGCCCGCAGACCACCACGAGCAGCGGTCCGGACAGGGTGGCGAGCCGCGGGCTCAGGTAGTCGTCGAGCTGCCCGGCGATCTCCCGTACGCTCCGCCGCGCCTCCTCGGCCCCGTCCGTGGTCAGCGCGAACCGCGCCCCGGCGACCGCCTCCCGCACCCCGCGCAACGCCTCGGCCAGCACCGCCGTACCCAGCGCGTCGAGGTCGGCCACCCCGGCCACCTCGTTGGGGGTGGCAGCGGGCGCCGGCGGGGCATCGTGCCCCGTCGGCGTCACCTGCTCGTCCGGTACCGCACGCGCCAGCTCCGGAGGATCGGTCGGGCGCCCGGTCGGATCCTCTGGGGACCTCGACCGGGCGTCGTCCGGATCGGCCGGCCGGCCGACGTCATGCCCGCCGCGGAGTCCGCGGTCGGCTCGGCCGTCCGGAGCGGATTGGTGATCTCCGGCTGGTGCGACGCCGGTACCCCCCTGCGTCGTCACGGCTCAAGGGTGCCCGATCGATGATCGGGACGACAACGCACACGCCCCATCCTGGGCGGGGTTTCGTCCCGGGAAAGCCGTTGCTGTCGAACAACAAGCCCGTTCAGGTACATTTCAGGCATGGGTGACATCGGGTCCTCCAGACGCCCGAGCGCGGCCGGCGGTACGCTGCCCGCCCGGTAACGCGCATTGTCCTGCCGGCGACATCGTGCAACGGAACGGTATGGGAGAGTCGAACGATGGGTGTGGACTATTCTCCACGTACCGGCGTTTACCGATCTCAACGGGGCATAGGTAGCTAATGCACGGTAGAAGAGGCATAAGAGTACGCCCCGGGACAGCGGACGGTCCCGCGCCCGACCCCGCCGTCCCACCGGTCGACACGACACTCCCGCCCCCGAACGCCGCGCTCCCCGGCACCGTCCCCCCGGTGGCCGCGACGGACGAACGCACCGTACCCGCGGCCGAGCCCGCCGCGGTCACCCGCGAGCAGGGGCTCGCCGCGCTGGCCGCGGCGTACGGGCAGCTGACGGAGACCGTGACGGGGCGGCCCGACGCGGACCTGATGCGGCCGACCCGGTGCACCGGATGGTCCGTCGTTGACGTGCTCTACCACGTGCTGCTCGACGGGCAGCGGGCGCTGATCGCGCTGGCCACGCCCGACGAGGGCGTCGCGGACACCGACTTCATCACGTACTGGCGGAGCTTTCCGAGCGGGGCGCCCGGGGCGAACGAGCACGCCCGCGCGGTGCGGGTCGCGGCGTCGGCGTTCCGGCCGCGGACCCTGGTGCAGCTCTGGGACGAGACGTCAGCCGCGGTGGTACGGGCGGCGCGGACGACGGCCGCGGACAGTCGACTCGTCACCCAGCGGCACGTGCTCGCCCTGCCGGACCTGCTGGCCACGCTGGCCGTCGAGGCGTGCGTACACCGGCTGGACCTGACCGTCGACCTGGCCGACGTGCCGACCCCCGATCCGGTACCGCTCGCCCTGGTGCGGCGCACGCTCGACGGGCTGCTCGGCGCCGGGATTCCGCGGCCCGGCTGGACGGACCTGCGGTACGCGTTGAAGGGCACGGGGCGGGAGGCACTGACGCCGGCCGAGGCCCGCGTGCTTGCCGGGACGCGCTTCCCGCTCTTCGGCTGATCGCCCGGTTCGCTTCGGGCGACTACTGTCTAGCTCGCGCCATCCCCCATGCCGCCGACAGTCGGGGCACCGCCCGGAAAGCTCAGGTACGCCGTGACTCAGCCTCCCTACGACCCCTACTCGGGGTACGGCAACGCGCCCGGTTACGGTCAGCAGCCGGGATACGGCCAGCAGCCCCAGCAGCCTCAGCAGCCCGGCTACGGGCCACAACCCGGCTACGACCCGGCGTACGGCCAGCCCGACCCGTCGTGGCAGCAGCCCGATCCGAACCAGGCGTACTACGGCGACCAGAACCAGCAGTACTCCAGCGTGCCGATGTCCGGCGGCTACTCCGACCCGTACGGCCAGCCCGCCCCCGACCCGTACGCGCAGCAGCCCGCCCCGGATCCGTACGCGCAGCAGCAGTACGGCCAGCCCAGCGCCCCGCCGTACGGGCAGCCGGGATACCCGCAGCCGGCGTACCAGCCGCCCGCGCCGTCCGGGGGCAACCGGGGGTTGATGATCGGCGGGATCGTCGGCGGGGGCGTACTGCTGCTCGTGGTGATCGTGGTGATCTCGGTCGTCGCGCTCTCCGGCAACAAGCCGGACCCGAAGCCGACGCAGGCGGCCGGCTCGTCGTCGCCGTCGGTGTCCGCGTCGGCGGATCCGTCGCCGAGCGAGTCGTCCGGCGGCTCGGACTCCACGACGACGGGCGGGCAGTACACGGCGCCCGCCAAGATCGCCGACAAGATCGACTGGTCCCAGTTCGAGTCCGGGTACGGCAAGGCGAACGGCGACCCGATCGAGGACGACTCGGACTCCGGCGACAGCACGCTGCGGATCGTGACGCAGTCGTTCGGCGACTACAGCGGGGACACCGCGATGGTCTCCGTGGTCGGCGCGTTCTACCAGGACAGCAGCGGCGCGTCCTCGCTCTACGACTACTACCACGACCAGGAAGCGTCGAGCATGGCCAAGTCCGGCACGACGAAGGACGTGCAGCTCGGCCAGAAGGCGTTCGAATACGTGGACAAGTCGTCGGACGGCAGCGACAACATCGTCCGGCTCAACCTGTTCGTACTGGACGGCAACCTGGTGTTGAAGTTCTCGCCGATGGTGACGCACTCCAGCGGCTCCTGGTCGGACAGTGACCTGGACAAGGTCCGCGGCCAGATGGAGCAGGCGGCGAAGGGCACGCTCGACAAGCTGAAGTGACCTTCTCCAGACATCCGATCACCGCTAACGTCGGTGCTCGGATGTCCCGACGGAGGAGGAGCGGCATGGAGTTACGCAGCCACCACTGGTTCGCCGAGCAGGGGCGGAACGGGTTCATCCACCGCTCGTGGATGCGCAACCAGGGCTTCTCGCCGGAGGTGTTCGACGGCCGGCCGGTGATCGGGATCTGCAACACCTGGTCGGAGCTGACGCCGTGTAACGCGCACCTGCGCCGGGTCGCCGAGTCCGTGAAGCGCGGGGTCTGGCAGGCGGGCGGGTTCCCCGTCGAGTTTCCGGTGATGTCGCTGGGTGAGCCGCTGCTGCGACCGACGGCCATGCTGTTCCGCAACCTGCTGTCGATGGACACCGAGGAGTCGATCCGGGGCAACCCCGTCGACGGTGTGGTGCTGCTGTCCGGCTGCGACAAGACCACCCCGGGCACCATCATGGGCGCGGCCAGCGTCGACCTGCCGACGGTCGTCGTCACCGGCGGCCCGATGCTGAACGGCAAGTTCCGCGGCTGCGACCTCGGCTCCGGTACCGGCGTCTGGCAGCTCACCGAGGACCTGCGCGCCGGTCGGATGACCCCCGAGGAGTACCTGGACGCCGAGTCCGGCATGTCCCGCAGCAACGGGCACTGCATGACCATGGGTACCGCGTCGACGATGGCGTGCCTGGCCGAGACGCTGGGACTGCAACTGCCCGGCTCGGCGGCGATCCCCGCGGTCGACTCCCGGCGGTACGCGACGGCGCAGCGCGCCGGGCAGCGGATCGTCGAGATGGTCGGCGAGGACCTGCGGATGTCGCGGATCGTCACCCGCGCCTCGTTCGCGAACGCGGCCCGCGCGAACGCCGCGCTCGGCGGTTCGACCAACGCGATCATCCACCTGCTCGCGATCGCCGGCCGGCTCGGCATCGACGTGTCGCTCACCGACCTCGACACCTGGGCGCGCGACATCCCGTGGCTGGTCGATCTCCAGCCGTCCGGGAAGTACCTGATGGAGGACTTCTACTACGCCGGCGGGCTGCCCGCGGTGCTGCGCGAGCTGCTGCCCGTGCTCGACGGCGACGCGCTGACCGTCACCGGCCGTACCGTCGCGGAGAACGTGGCGTCCGCCCCGCGGCACGGCGAGGTCATCCGGCCGTACGACGAGCCGCTGGGGGTCGGCGCGGGTACCGCGGTGCTGCGGGGGAACCTGGCGCCGGACGGTGCGGTCGTCAAGCAGTCCGCCGCGTCGGAGCGGCTGCTGCGGCACCGCGGCCGGGCGCTCGTGTTCGACTCGATCGAGGAGTACGACGCGGCGAAGGACGACCCGGAGCTGCCCGTCGACGCCGACACCGTGCTGGTGCTGCGCAACTCCGGCCCGCGCGGGTACCCGGGGATGCCGGAGGTGGGCAACCTGGAGCTGCCGAAGCGGCTCATCGACGCCGGGATCGACGACGTGGTGCGGATCTCCGACGCGCGGATGTCCGGCACCGCGTACGGGACGGTCGTGCTGCACGTGGCGCCGGAGGCGGCGGTCGGCGGGCCGCTCGCGCTGGTGCGTACCGGGGACTGGGTCGAGCTGGACGTGCCGGCGCGGCGACTGCACCTGGACGTACCGGACGAGGAGCTGGCGCGGCGGCGGGAGGGGTGGCGTCCGCCCGAGTCGTCGTACGACCGGGGGTACGCGCGGCTCTACGTCGACCACGTGCTCCAGGCGGACCGGGGCTGCGACCTCGACTTCCTGGCCGGCGGCTCCGGCTCCGGGGTGGCTCGACAGTCGCACTGACCCCGGCGAGGGATGCGGTGCGTGACGTGGCGACTCCGGCGGCGTTGTATCCGCCGGAGGAAATCATGGACACGTTCGCCCTTTCCCTACTGCCCGCCGCCGCCGAGGCGGGGCTCGACACGACCACGGTGAGCCGGCACGTACCGGTCTTCCGGCGGGACGTGGGCCGGCACGACACCACGCTCGCCGTCGCGCAGTGCACCGAACCGAACCGCTTCATCCAGGGCGACCTCGTGCTGTTGCTCACCCGCCGCCGGCTCGTCGTCAACCGGCGGGTCCGCGTGCTGGACCGGATCCGGCCGTACCTGTCGACCGGGCTGACCGAGATGTCCGACCTGGACTGGCAGGTACGCCCGCGCCTGGCCCTGGTCGACCTGCGCTTCACGGCCGAGAACCGGACACACCACCTGTGGGTACGGGCGCCGTACCCGGGGCAGCTGGACCGGCTCGCCGGCGTGTTCCACCGGGTCTTCGATCTGCCCCGTATCCCGCGGCAGCGCCGCGCGGGCTAGACTCCCCAACGTGTCGCGTCTGTATCGGTGGTTTACGTCGCCGGCCCTGGATGGGGTCGGTCGGGTCACCGTGGGCTGACGCCACCAACCATCCAGAGCCGGCAAAGGCAGGGGACGCCTCCCCTGCCTTTCGCGTTTTCCCGCAGCAGGCCGGCCGGGTGGCACTCAGTGCGGTCTGCGGAAAGGTCTGATCCATGGAACCGCTCCGAGATCGCCGCATCGAGTCGGTACGCCCGCTGGTGCAGCCGGCCCTCCTCGCCGAGGAGCTGCCGCTCACCGAGCCGGCCGCCGCCACGGTACGGGCCGGCCGCAGCGCCGTCACCGGCGTACTGTCCGGCGCCGACGACCGCCTGCTCGTGATCGTCGGGCCCTGCTCGGTGCACGACCCGGCCGCCGCCCTGGAGTACGCGGAGCGCCTCGCCGAGGTGAACCGGGAGCTGAGCGACGACCTCGCGATCGTCATGCGGGTGTACTTCGAGAAGCCGCGCACCGTCGTCGGGTGGAAGGGCCTGCTCAACGACCCGCACCTGGACGGCAGCTTCGACGCGAACACCGGCCTGCGGGTCGGCCGCAAGCTGCTGCTGGACATCCTGGCGCTGGGCCTGCCCGTCGGCTGCGAGTACCTTGACCCGATCCTGCCGCAGTTCCTGGCGGACACGGTGAGCTGGGGCGCGATCGGCGCGCGTACCGCGGAGAGCCAGGTGCACCGGCAGCTGGCGTCCGGCCTGTCCATGCCGATCGGCATCAAGAACGGCACCGACGGCGGGATCACCGTCGCCATCGACGCGGTACGCGCGGCCGCGGTGCCGCACGTCTTCCCCGGCATCACCGAGCACGGCGTCGCCGCGATCATGCAGACCACCGGAAACCCGGACGGCCACGTCATCCTGCGCGGTGGCCGCGGCGGCCCGAACTACGCGGCCGAGCACGTCGAGGCGGCGCTGGCGGAGCTGCGCGCCGCGCGGCTGCCGGAGCGGCTGATCATCGACTGCTCGCACGGCAACAGCGGCAAGGACCACCGCCGCCAGCCGGTCGTGGCCGCCGACATCGCCGGGCAGCTCACCGCCGGCCGGACCGGCATCTCCGGCGTGATGCTGGAGAGCTTCCTCGTCGACGGGAAGCAGTCGCTCGGCATCGAGGGCGGCACCGGCGACCTCGCGTACGGGCAGAGCGTGACGGACGCCTGCATGGGCTGGGACATGACCGTGCCGGTGCTGCGGGAGCTGGCCGCCGCGGTCCGCGCCCGGCGTACGGTCCACGCCGGCGCGGCGCTGGCCTGACCGCCGGCGCTCCGCGCGCCGGGCCCCGTGATGCGCAGAGGTGCGCAGAGCCGGGCTCTGCACACCGGTGCGCAGAGCCCGGTTCTGCACACCAGGGGCAGCGCCGCGCACCGGTGTGCAGAGCAAAGGCCACAGCGCCCGTACCCCGGTCGTACGGTGTCGTGACCGGGCCGTGACCGGGGCCGGTCAGGATCGCGCGGCAGGAGGGGACGGTGGCGCAGGGACTGGTGCTGGTCGTCGAGGACGAGCCGGCGATAGCGGAGCTGGTCCGGCTGTACCTGAGCCGGGACGGCTTCGGCGTGTCCTGCTGCGGAGACGGCGAGTCCGGCCTCGCCGCGGTACGCCGGGACCGGCCCGTCGCGGTCGTCCTCGACATCCGGCTGCCGGGGATCGACGGTACGGAGGTGTGTCGGCGGATGCGTGCCGCCGACGACTGGACCCCGGTGCTGTTCCTGACCGCGGCGGACGACGAGGTCGACCGGATCGTCGGGCTGGAGCTCGGCGCCGACGACTACGTGACGAAGCCGTTCAGCCCACGTGAGCTGGTGGCGCGGCTGCGCGCGGTGCTCCGGCGTACCGCCGGGCCGGTGCCGGAACGCCGGGTGCACCGGCTCGGTGCGGTCAGCGTGGACAGCGAGCGGCGGCGGGTGACCGTCGACGACGCCGAGGTGCACCTGACGACGACCGAGTTCGACCTGCTGGCGCACCTGATGGCGCGGCCGGGTCGGGTGTTCACCCGGGAGGAGCTGCTCGCCGCCGTCTGGGGGTACGCGGCGCAGGCCGGCACCCGCACCGTCGACGTGCACGTCGCCCAGGTACGCGGCAAGCTCGGCCCGGCCAGCCCGATCCGTACGGTCCGGGGTGTCGGCTACGCCGCCGAGGCGACGCCGTGACCGCGCCGGCCACGACGCGTCGGCCGGGCGGGCTCGGGCGGCGCTCGACGCTGGTCACGTGCCTGGTCGCGCTCGTGTCGGTGCTGGTGACCGCCGCCGTCGCGGTACCGCTGGCGCGGTCCGCGGAGGCCCGCGCCGACCGGCGCAACCTCGCCGAACAGGCCGACGTCGCGACCGCACTGCTCGTCCCGCGCGCCGGCAAGCCGGTACGGTCCGAGGCGGTCGCCCGCCGGCTCCGGCGGTACGGCGTGGAGCTGTCGCTCGTCACCGACGGCCGCGCCGACCGGGGCTGGGTGCCGGAGCGGGTGACGCGGGCCGTCGCGGGCGGGCGCGCGATCGACGCGTCCGGCGTACGCGGCGGGCGCGGGATCATGCTCGCCGGCCGCCCGCTCGGCGACGGGTCCGGCGTGGTGCTGGCCCAGCCGATGCCCCGGGTACTCGGGGCGGGTGCGGTGCTGTCGCTGGGCCTGGCGCTGCTGGCGGGGCTGGTCGCCGGGGTGGTCGCGGGCGCGCTGCTGGCGCGCTGGCTGGCCCGGCCGATCCGGCGCGCGGCGGGCGTGGCACGCCGGCTGTCGGCCGGCGACCGCACGGTACGGCTGCCCGTCGAGGCGCCGGCCGAGGTCGCCGAGCTGTCCGCGGCGCTGAACGGGCTGGCCGGTGCCCTGGCCGAGAGCGAGGGCCGGCAGCGCGACTTCCTGCTGTCCGTGTCGCACGAGCTGCGTACGCCGTTGACGGCGATCCGCGGCTACGGCGAGGCGTTGGCCGACGGCGTGCTGCCCGGATCCGACGCGCCGCGGGTGGCCGAGGCCGGCCGTACCGTGCTGGCCGAGGCGGGGCGGCTCGACCGGCTCGTCACCGACCTGCTGGCGCTGGCCCGGCTGTCCGCGCAGGACTTCCCGATCGAGGTGGTCGACGTCGACCTGGCCGAGCTGGCCGGCGCCGCCGTCACCGCCTGGCGACCGCGCTGCGCCGACGCCGACGTCGACCTGCGCCTCGAACTCCCCGACACCGGGCCGACCCGTGTCCGTACGGATCCGGGGCGGCTGCGCCAGGTGCTCGACGGCCTGCTGGAGAACGCGTTCCGCGTGGTCCCGGCCGGTGCGCCGCTGGTCGTCGCGGTCCGCGCCCCCGGCACCCTGGAGGTACGCGACGGCGGGCCCGGGCTGTCCGACGAGGACCTGGCGGTCGCGTTCGAGCGGGGCCGGCTGTACCAGAAGTACCGCGGGGTGCGTCCCGTCGGCACCGGGCTCGGACTGGCGCTCGCCGCGCGGCTCGTGGCCCGGCTCGGCGGGCGGATCGACGCCGGCCACGCGCCCGAGGGCGGCGCCCGCTTCACCGTGACGCTCTGACTCTTACCAAGCTCGAACACGGCGTTGACGAGATCCGCGCCGCGGCACGGAAGTGTGTGGCGTGTCGCGGTGAACGCGGCGACACGTACACATCGGAGGTTGGCATGAAGCGTCGCTGGGCGGTGGCACTGGCCACCGGCGCGATCGGGCTGGTCGGGCTCGCGGGGTGCGGGGCGAGCAGCCCCGACGCCGGCGGGCCGGCTCTCGGCGGTACCGCCGAGGACCAGGCGATCCAGGCACTCGGCATCTCCGACACCGGGCAGCCGCAGGCCGAGCCGGCCGGGGCGGGCGAGTCCGCCGCGCCGAAGCAGAAGGGACACCGGCACCCGCGGCTCCGCCGGTACGTCATGCGGCACACCCTGCACGGCGACGTCACCGTCAAGACGAAGAACGGTACGGCCACCGTCGCGGTGCAGCGCGGCACGGTGCAGTCGGTGACCTCGACGTCGGTGACCGTCAAGTCGTCCGACGGCTTCACCGAGACCTGGACCCTCACCGGCGACACGAAGGTACGCGCGGACAAGAAGGCCGCCGACCGCTCCGCCGTGACGAAGGGCGAGGAGGTCGGCGTCGCCGGCCGCCAGCAGGGCAAGACGGACACCGCCCGCCTGCTCGTCGTGATCAAGAAGTAACGGCGGTTGCGGGGCCGGCGTCCCTTCCGCGCCGCGCGCACCATGCGGTAGACACGACGCATGCCACGGCCGCGTTCCACCGCCCCGGGCGGCCCTCAGGACCGGCGGGCAGTGTCCCGTACGGCGCGTTTCGCGGCCGCCGCGCTGCTCGTCGGGGCGCCGCTGCTCACCGGCTGTGGCGGGGACCGCCTGCCGCAGCCGGTACAGGCGACCGGCCGTCCCGCACCGTCCACCGCGGCGTCGCCGGCCTGCTCCGCGCCGAGCGGCCAGCCCGGTGGCGCGGCTCCCGGTGCGCCGACCCTGCCGCAGCCGGGCGACTCCACATCGCCGCCGACCAGAGTGGTGCCGGAGCGGGCCACCCCGGCAAACCGGGACCGCGTCGAGCCGGTCGATGCGACGGGCCGTCCCGGCATCACCGGGCGGCCCGGCGGCCGGCCCGGTGCGACCGCCCAGCCCGGCGCGACCGCCCAGCCCGGTGCGACCGCCCAGCCTGGCGTGCCCGGCCTGCCTGGCGTGACCACCCAGCCCGGCGTACCCGGCCTACCTGGTGCGACCACTCGGCCCGGCGGGACGCCGTGCGGTACGACGACCAGCGCCACGCCGGAGCTGCCGACGGACCCTGGCGTCGGTGCGCCGGACCTTCCGCTGCCCGGGGCGACGCAGCCCGCGCCGCAGCAGACGGCGTGCCCCGCGGACGCCCCGTCGGGTACGGAGATCCTGGCGGTGGCGCGGCAGCGATCCGGCAACAAGCTGCCCGCCGGTACGACGGTCGGTACGCCGCGCTGCGCGGACGACTACCTGGTCGCGGACCTGACGGCGCCGAAGGCGGGCACGATCCGGGTGGTGCTGCACCACGGCAGTACGGGGTGGCGGGCCGTCGCGGTCGGCTCGTACCCGTGCCGCGACCTGACGACCGCCCCGCCGGCCGCCCGTACCCTGCTCAACTGCGACTGACGGGTCCGGTGCTGTCGGCGTCGGCGCGGGCGGCCCGGGCGTACGAGGTGCGGTCGGTGACCATGAGCCACTCGTCGCGGGCGACGCCCTCGTGCACCTCCGCCCCGGGCACCAACCGCACCCGCCGGAACCCGACCTTCGCGTACGCCCGCAGCGCGCGGTAGTTGTGCGACATGGCGGAGAGCGCGACGCGGCGGGCGCCGAGGGTACCGAAGAGGTGGCCGAGCAGGAGGCGGAGCATCCGGGAGCCGAGGCCGGTGCCCCACAGCTCCGTCCGGCCGACGAACAGGTCCAGCCCGTACGGATTGTCCAGTGTGGACAGTCCGAGCACGGCGGCGTCGGCGCTGTGGTCGCGCCAGCGGTAGTACTGCACGTAGCCGACGGGTACCGCGTCGAGCTCGGCGATCAGGCAGGTGGTCGGGACGGTACCGGCGAGCCGGGGCCGGTACTTCGCCGTGACATCGAGCAGGGACATCGGGCGGTCGCGCCCGCCGAACCAGGTGAGCACGCGCGCGTCGGACAGCCAGCGGGCCATCGTGGGGAAGTCGTCCTCCCGCATCGGGCGCAGGGCCAGCTCCCCGTCCACCAGCGTGTCCATCCGCCCATGGTGCCTGACGCCCGCCGCGGCGCCGCGCCGGCCGCACCCGCACCTCGGGTCAACGGTCCGACCTGCCCGTACGCGGGGTGTCCCTGCGTGGTATCGGAGGGTTTCGTGGCAGGATGCCGGGCGTGCCGCTCAGCGAGAACGCCTCGGGTGCCGGTCGCCGCTTCCACGCCGACCTGCACATCCACTCGAAGTACTCGCGTGCCTGTAGCCGCGACTGCGACCTGGAGCACCTGGCGTGGTGGGCGCGGCGCAAGGGCGTCGGCCTGCTCGGCACCGGTGACGTCACCCACCCCGCCTGGTACGCGCACCTGACGGAGAACCTCGTCGACGCCGAGCCCGGGCTGTACCGCCTGCGGCCCGAGCTGGAGCGCGCGGTCGACCAGAAACTGCCGCCGGCGTGCCAGGGCCCGACCCGGTTCATGCTGTCGGTCGAGGTGTCGACGATCAAGAAGCGGGACGGGCTGACCCGCAAGGTGCACCACCTGATCTACCTGCCGGACCTGGCCGCGGCGCAGCGTTTCAACGGCGCGCTGTCCGGCATGGGCAAGAACCTCGCCGCCGACGGCCGGCCCATCATCGGCCTGGACCCGCGGGACCTGCTGGAGATCACGCTCGAAGCCAGCCCCGACGCGTACCTCGTGCCGGCGCACGTGTGGACGCCGTGGTTCGCGGCGCTCGGCTCGAAGTCCGGCTTCGACGCGATCGAGGACTGCTACGCGGACCTCGCCGGGCACGTCTTCGCGATCGAGACGGGCCTGTCGTCCGACCCGCCGATGAACTGGCGCGTCTCGTCCCTCGACCGGTACGCCCTGGTCAGCAACTCCGACGCGCACTCGCCGCCGGCGCTCGGCCGGGAGGCGACGACGTTCAGCACCGGGTACGACTACTTCGCGATCCGCGACGCCCTGCGTACCCGGGACGGGCTCGACGGGACGATCGAGTTCTTCCCCGAGGAGGGCAAGTACCACCTGGACGGGCACCGCAAGTGCGCGGTACGACTCGATCCGGGCGAGACGCGCGAGCTCGACGGGCGCTGCCCGACGTGCGGCAAGGCGCTGACCGTCGGCGTACTGCACCGGGTGGAGGCGTTGGCCGACCGGCCCGAGGGGCACCGGCCGGAGCGCGCGGCCGGCTACCGCAACCTGGTACCGCTGCCCGAGATCCTCGGCGAGATCCACGGGGTCGGCCCGAAGAGCAAGACGGTCGACGGCAAGGTCGTGTCGCTGCTCGCCGAGCTGGGGCCGGAGCTGTCGATCCTGACCGAGGTACCGGTCGAGGACGTGGCGAAGGCCGGCGGCGCCGAGCTGGGCGAGGCGGTGGCCCGGCTGCGCCGCGGCGATGTGCACCGCGCCGGCGGGTACGACGGGGAGTACGGAAGGATCTCGCTGTTCGAGCCGGGCGAGCTGGGCGCGACGAGCGGCGGCGCGCTGTTCGACCTGGCACCGGATCCGGGTGCGGTGCCGCGGGCGAAGCCGCGCCGGCCCCGGCCGGTGCCGCGCCAGCGCCAGGTACCCGAGCAGGACGAGCTGCTGACCGCCGACGGCACCGCGCCGCCGGAGGCGCTGGCGGGCCTGGGCCACGTCGAGCCGGTGCTCACCGGGATGGAACGCCTCGGTACCGGCCTGCTGGACCTGCTCGACCCGGACCAGAAGGCGGCGGCACAGGTCACCGACGGTCCGGTGCTGATCATCGCCGGCCCCGGTACCGGCAAGACGCGGACGCTGATCCAGCGGCTGGGGCACCTGATCGCCGAGTGCGACGTACCGGCGCAGCAGTGCCTGGCGATCACGTTCACCCGGCGGGCCGCGGACGAGATGCGGGAGCGGCTGCGGTTCCTGCTGGCGGGGCGGCTCGCCGCGGACGGCGGCCGGGCCGAGTCGTCGGCGGCGCACCGGCACCGGGAGTCCGCGGAGGCGAACGGCGCGACCGTGTCGACGTTCCACGCTCTGGGGCTGTCGATCCTGCGCGAGCACGCGGGTCGGCTGGGGCTGACCCCGGAGTTCCGGATCGCCGACGCGGACGAGCAGCTCGACGCGGTCGGTGAGGCCGCGGGGCTGCCCGACGACGAGACGGTGCAGGCCCGCCGGCTGCTGCGCCAGGTGCACGAGTACCGCCGGGGCGCGCGGGCCGCCGACGAGGCGCTGATGGACCTGCTCATCGACTACACGAAGGCGCTGCGGGCGCGCGACCTGGTCGACGTGGACGAGCTGGTCAGCCTGCCGGTGCAGCTGCTGTCGGCGGACGACGCGCTGGTCGCGGCGTACCGGCAGCGGTTCACGCACGTGTTCGTCGACGAGTACCAGGACGTGGACGAGACGCAGTACCGGCTGCTGCGGCTGCTCTGCCCGCCGGACGGAAACCTGTGCGCCATCGGCGATCCGGACCAGTCGATCTACTCGTTCCGTGGCGCCGACGTCGGCTACTTCCTGCGGTTCCGGGAGGACTTCCCGACCGCGACGATGGTACGGCTGACCCGCAACTACCGGTCGACGGCGCCGATCCTGGCCGCGGCCGTCCAGGCGATCGCGCCGGGCACCCTCGTCGCCGACCGTACGCTGGCGCCGGCGCGGCGCGGCGCGATCAACGGCGCCCGGATCACGCGGTACGCGGCGACCAGCCCGGCCGACGAGGCCGAGTACGTGGCGCGGACGGTCGACCAGCTCGTCGGCGGTTCGTCGTTCCACGCGCTGGACTCGGGCCGGGTGGACGGCCGGGAGGCGCTCGGCGGCGTCGGCTTCGCCGACATCGCCGTGCTGTACCGCACCGACGCGCAGGCCGCGCCGGTCATCGAGGCGCTGTCGCGCGCGGGCGTACCGGTGCAGAAGCGGTCGCACGACCGGCTGCTGGACCGCCCCGGCGTCACCGCCATCGCCGACGAGATGCGGTACGCGACGGGCATCGACGGCGCCATCGCCGCCCGGGTACGGCTGACCGCGCAGGTGCTCGCCCGCCAGGCCGCGGACGCGGCGGCCGGCGAGCGGTGGGGCCGGGAAACGGTGCGGGTGACCGAGGCGGACATCCACGGCGCGGTCGAGCTGCTGATGCCGCTCGCCGTACGCTGCGGCGCGGACCTGCCGATGTTCCTCGCGGAGCTGGCGACCGGCGCCGAGGTGGACACCTGGGATCCGCGCGCGGACCGGGTGACGCTGCTGACCCTGCACGCCAGCAAGGGACTGGAGTTTCCGGTGGTGTTCCTCGTCGGCTGCGAGGACGGCCTGCTGCCGTTGCGGCTGCCCGGCCGCGAACCCGACGCCGAGCAGGTCGCGGAGGAGCGTCGGCTGCTGTTCGTCGGCATCACCCGCGCCCAGGACCGGCTCTACCTCTCGCACGCGGCGCGCCGCCGCAGGCGGGACGCGACCGAACCGCAGCCGGTGGCGGAATCGCCGTACCTGTCCGCGATCGACCCCCGACTGTACGACCGGTTGGGTGACGACCCGACGCCTCGTAAGCCCCGGGCCAGGCAGCTGCGTCTGATCTGAACTGACCGCCGGTGACGGTCCGGGAACGATCGGGTGCCATGGACGGCCGCGTTTCCTGGGGGTGGGCAGGCCACGTTACCGTGACGGGACCGGCCGTGCGCCTCGCCCCGGCGTACCGGTCATATCGGATGCAGGAGACAGCTCCGATGGCCGTGCGCCGATCGAGGAGGAATCGATGTCGAACTACGGGCCACCGGGCGGCGGCTATCCCGGTCAGCCGCAGGACCCCTGGCAGCAGGGCGGCCAGCCCGGGGCCGGCGGATACGGCCAGCCGTACGGGGAGCCGCAGCCGCCGCAGTACAACCAACCGGACCCGTATGGTCAGCAGCCGCCGCAGTACGGCCAGGACCCGTACGGCCAGCAGCCGCAGTACAACACCGATCCGTACGGGCAGCCGATGTCCGGCCCGCCCGGCGGCCCGATGTCGGGGCCGCCGATGTCCGGCCCGCCCATGTCCGGCGGGCCGGGTGGCCCGGGGATGCCGCCGCAGGGCCCGCCGCCGTACGGCGGGGGTCCCGGTGGCTGGCAGGGCGGCCCGTACCAGGAGCCGCCGAAGAAGGGCAAGGGCCCGCTGATCGCGATCATCATCGTGGTCGTCGCGGTGCTGGTCCTCGCGGGCTGCGGCATCGGTGGCTGGGCGATCTGGGGCAGCGGCGGCGACCCCGACCCGTCGCCGAGCGCGTCCGCGTCGGCGTCGGCGTCGGACAGCCCGTCGCCGTCGGACAGCCCCTCGCCGTCCGACTCGCCGAGCCCGAGCGAGACCTCCGACGCGTACACGGTCCAGGAGGGCCAGTGCGTGAGCAACGAGGGCACCGACAGCGACCCCGAGCTCAAGATCGTCGAGTGCAAGTCGGGGGCGTACAAGGTGTTGAAGCGGTTCGACGGGACCGCGGACACGAGCAAGTGCGACGACGTGTCCGGCTCCGACACGACGTACTACCTGAAGCACGACTCGTCGATGTCGTCGCTGGACTTCGTGCTCTGCATGCAGGAGCAGTAACCAGCTTGTAGTCGCCACACCACCGCCCGTCGAGGTCTCGGCCTCGGCGGGCGGTGTGTGCGCGACCACGTGAATCGGCCGGCTACCGTTGCGGTCCAGTTCGCCGGTGACACCCAGGAGGATCGATGTCGCACTACGGGCCGCCCGGGGGCAACGGGCCGTTCGACCGCGAGGGATCGTGGCAGGGGCAGTCGGGTCAGCCGGACCAACCGCCGCCGTACCCGGGTGCGCCGGGCGGCTACCCGGGCGCACCGAGCTCCGGCGGGCCGGGCGGTTTCCCGGGTGCGCCGGGTTCGGGTGCGCCGGGCGGGTTCGGTGCGCCGCCGCCCCCGACCGGTGACCCGTTCGGTTCGCCGGTGCCGGGTCTCGGCCCGACGAGCGAGTTCGGCGACCAGTCCCCCTTCGGTACGCCGCCCTTCGACGGCCCGGGCGGTCCCGGCGGGCCGGCCGGGCCGGCCGGGTCCGCGCCGCCGTGGCAGCCGCAGCCCGAGCCGAAGAAGGGCAAGGGCGGCATGATCGCGATCATCATCGTCGTGGTCGTCGTGCTGCTGGGTGGTGGCGGCGCCGGCTGGTACTTCTTCCTCGGCCCCGGCAAGTCCGACTCGTCGACGAGCGCCAAGGGCGGCGACAAGAAGTCGGCGAAGCCCTCGGCGAGTTCCGAGAGCAAGGCGGGCGCCGTGCAGAAGGGCGACTGCGTCGTACCGACCGAGGACAAGAAGTCGGTCAAGCCGTCGGCCTGCTCGGCGAGCGGCGCGCTCAAGGTCATCGAGCGGATCAACGGCTCCAACGACCGGAAGAAGTGCCCGGCCCCGCAGACGAACTACTACTACGTCTTCAACGACATGAAGGACAACAAGCAGTCCTTCGTGCTCTGCCTCGCGACGCAGAAGTGACGGCCCGGCTCCCGGCCTTGCCGGGAGCCGGAACCCGGCCGCGGACCGCCCGTGGGACCCGGCTGTGACCGGCGCCGGCAGTCCCCTGCGGATCGCCGCGTTCCGATGGTTCCTCGCCGCCCGGCTGGTTGCCGTCGTCGGCAACGCGGTCGCCCCGATCGCCGTCGCCTTCGCCGTACTCGACCTGACCGGCTCGGCCGCCGACCTCGGCCTTGTACTCGCCGCCCGCAGCGTGCCGCTGGTGGTGTTCCTGCTGTTCGGCGGCGTGGTCGCGGACCGCGTGCCACGGCATCTGGTGATCGTCGCGGCGAGCGTCGTGTCGTTCGCCTCGCAGGCGGTGGCCGCCACCCTCCTCCTCACCGGGTACGCGCAGCTCTGGCAGATCGTCGCCGTCGAGGCGGTGAACGGGGCGGCGTTCGCGTTCACCGCGCCGGCGATGGCCGGGATGGTGCCGCAGCTCGTACCGCGGGACGTGTTGCAGCAGGCGAGCGCGCTCGGCGGGTTCGTCCGCAACGGCGGTGCGGTGCTGGGTGCGGCGTTCGGCGGGATCCTCGTCGCCGCCCTGGGTTCGGGCTGGGGCGTCGCGGTCGACGCGGCGACCTTCGGGCTCGGCGCGCTCCTGCTGCTCCGGGTACGCCCGCCGGCGGAGTCCGGGCGGGCCGACGGCGCGGGGCCCGCCGGCAGCGTGCTGCGCGACCTGCGGGACGGCTGGCGGGAGTTCGCCTCGCGCACCTGGCTGTGGGTGGTGGTGCTTGGCTTCTCGGTGGTCAACGCGATCCTGGCCGGCGGGTGGAACACGCTCGGTCCGGTCATCGCCGACGACACGATCGGCCGCGGGCCGTGGGGGCTGGTGCTGTCGGCGCAGTCGGTGGGGCTGCTCGTCGCGATGGTGGTCATGCTGCGGCTGCGCTTCCGGCATCCGCTGCGTGTCGGGCTGATCGGCATGTGCGCGGTGGTCCCGCAGCTCGCGGTCCTCGCCGTGTACCCGACGCCCGGCGCGCTGGCCATCGGCGCGCTGGCCGGCGGCATCGGCGGCGGCCTGTTCGACGTGGCGTGGGAGACGGCGCTCGGCACGCACGTACCGCTGGACCGGCTGTCCCGCGTCTCCGCGTACGACGGGCTCGGGTCGGTGGTGGCGCTGCCGGTCGGCCAGGTCGTCGGCGGGTGGCTCGGCGCCGAGTTCGCGCCCCGCCCGCTCGTACTGGCCGGCGCGGTGGTGCTGGCGGTGGTGCTGGCCGCGGTGCTCGCCTGCCGGCCCGTACGGGACCTGCCGGCCGGGGATGGCAGGCTGGTCGGGTGAGCGCGATGGGGGTGGCGGACCCGGTGGCGTACCTGACCGGGCGGTGGACGCTGGACCGGCGCATCACCGACCTGGCGTCGGGGCGGTCCGGCACGTTCGTCGGCACCGCCGAGTTCCTGCCGTCGGCCGACGGCCTCGCGTACGCCGAGCGCGGTGAGCTGCGGTTCGGCCCGCACGCGGGGCCGGCGTGGCGCGCGTACACGTACCGCCGGGTGGGTGACGGGTTGCGGGTGGAGTTCGACGACGGGCGCTTCTTCCACGACCTGGACCTGCGTACGGGGGTGTGGACGGTGACGCATCCGTGCCGGGCCGACGCGTACGTGGGGGAGTTCCGGGTGGTGTCGGGGGACCGGTGGACGCAGGACTGGCGGGTCACGGGACCGGCGAAGGAGCTCCGGCTCGTCACCACGTTCACCCGCGCGTGACGCCACTTTGCAAAGCTGGTAGCTTTGCAAAGCATGACGGACGAGGAGCGTACGGCGGCCGACGCCGCGCTGTCGCACCCGCTCCGGGCCGCGCTGCTCGACCTGGTGCGTGAGCTGGGCACGGTCACGTCGACCGAGGCGGCCCGGCGGCTCGGCCACAGCTCCGGTCTCTGCTCGTTCCACCTGCGCCAGCTCGCCCGGTACGGGTACCTCGAAGAGGCGCCCGCGAAGGGCCGCGTCAAGCCGTGGCGGCTGCGCGCCACGCGCCAGGCGCCCGTCGGTGGGCTCGGCACACTGTCCGTCGAGCTGGAGGACGAGGGGTACCGCCGGTGGCTGGCCCACCGCGACGACGCACCGCGGCGCTGGCGGCGGGACGCGGCCGACAGCGCCGTGCTCTACCTGACGCCCGACGAGCTGGCCACGGTCGCCGGCGAGATCCGCGCCGTCCTCGACCGGTACGCCGAACGCGAGCACGACCCCGCCGCCCGGCCCCGCGGCGCCGGCCCCGTCGGCGCGGTCACCCGACTCTTCCCGCTGCTGCCCGAGACCCGTACGAAGGACGAGGCATGACCATCCAGGAGATCCGGATCTTCGGCGATCCGGTGCTGAAGACGCCGTGCGAGCCGGTGACGTCGTTCGGCCCGCGTACCGCGGAGCTGGTCACGGACCTGCTGGAGACGGTCGACGAGCCGGGCCGGGCGGGACTCGCGGCCAACCAGATCGGCGTCAACGTGCGGGCGTTCAGCTACAACGTGGGCGACCAGTTCGGCTACGTGCTGAACCCGGAGATCGTCGAGCTGTCCGACGACTGGCACGAGCTGGACGAGGGCTGCCTGTCCGTGCCGCGGCTGTGGTTCCCGGCGCGGCGCGCGGTGAAGGCCGTCTGCCGCGGCGTCGACCTGCGCAACGAGCCCGTCGTCGTACGCGGGGTGGACGTGATGGCGCAGTGCATCCAGCACGAGGTCGACCACCTCGACGGGCTGCTCTACCTGGACCGGCTGACGCCCGAGGTGCGCCGCACCGCCATGCGCGAGGTACGCCGCGCCGAATGGTTCATGCCCGGCCTGCAACAGCCCGCCGGCGCGCCCTGGCGCCTCGGCTGACCTATGCGGGGAGTACGCGGGTCGCGCGGTAGTGGTAGCCGTCCTGCTCGGCCTTCTCGTACTCGAAGCGCACGGGCTGGCCGATGGACAGCTCGCGGTAGCCGTCCATCTCGATCACGGAGAAGTGCACCCACGCCGGCTCGCCGTCGGGCAGGGCCCCAGCCGTGATGAGGCCCCAGCCCTGCTCCGAGTCGAAGAACATCGCGGTCCCGTCGATCACGGCGTACCCCCAAGCTTGTCGCAGACCCGCATCATGCCAGGGCCGCGGGACCGGTCAGCTGCCGGGAAGCTCCGGGTACTCGGGACCGTCGAGGAACTTCTTGCGGGTCTTGGACAGGGACTTGGCCGCCGCGTATCCGCTGCCGGCGCCCACGAGCAGGCCGACGATGTCGGAGAACGCACCGCCGCCGGTCAGGGCGAGGCCGATGATCGCGCCGACGGTGGCGAGGATGGCGACCGGCCAGCGTCCGCGGACGAACCGCTCGACCGGGGCGCCGCCGGTCCGCTTCTTCGCGGCCGACCCGAGAACCAGCAGGTATCCGTCGTGGCCGAGCGCGACCAGCAGGCCGACAACGGCAACGACCGTCGCGATGAGGTCGATGATGAAACCCATGACTCCAGTGTGCGCGCCGCCGACCCCGCTGCCATGGTGCTGGCACCCTGAAACCACCCCGAGTTTGCGGATCGCGGGTGGCCGCCGTGCCTGACTCGCGACCGTACGTCGTGCTGAGCGCCGCCATGTCCGTGGACGGATACCTGGACGATGCGGGCGATTCCCGGCTCATCCTGTCCAGCGAGGAGGATTTCGACCGGGTCGACGCGGTACGGGCCGAGTGCGACGCGATCCTCGTCGGCGCCGGCACCGTACGCCGGGACGACCCGCGCCTGATGGTCACGCCGGTACGCGCGGAGCACCGCACCGCCGACGGTCGTCCGGCGCAGCCGCTCAAGGTCACCATCACCCGGGGCGGCGACCTGCCGGCCGACTCGCGGTTCTTCACCGCCGGCCCCGCCTCGAAGCTGGTGTACGCCCCCGGCCCGGTCGCCGAACGCCTTGCCGACACCCTGGCCGGCTCGACCACGATCGTCGCGACGGGCGACGAGGTGGACCTCGGCGCGATCCTCGCGGACCTCGCCGCGCGCGGGGTGGGTCGGCTGCTCGTCGAGGGCGGTGGCACCGTACACGGCTGGTTCCTGACCGAGGGGCTGGCCGACGAGCTGCATCTGGCGGTGGCGCCGCTGTTCGTGGGGGACGCCGAGGCACCGCGGTTCGTCGGCCCCGGCGCGTACCGGTGGGACGCGGCGCACCGGATGCGGCTGGCCGAGACCCGCGCCCTCGGTGACGTGGTCCTGCTGCGCTACCTGCTGGGAGACGACGATGGATGACCGGTACTGGTTGGGCGAGGCGGTGGCGGAGGCGCGCCGGTGTCCGCCGTCGGCGACGGCGTTCTCGGTGGGCGCGGTGGTCGTCTCGCCGGACGGCGCGGAGCTGGCACGCGGGTACTCGCGGGAGGTCGACGAGCACGTGCACGCCGAGGAGTCGGCGCTGGCGAAGCTGGGTGGGTCGGCGGCGGGGGCGACGGTGTACAGCTCGCTGGAACCGTGCAGCAAGCGGAAGTCACGGCCGCGTACGTGTGCGGAGCTGATCGTCGCGGCGGGCGCGGCGCGGGTGGTGTTCGCGTGGCGGGAGCCGGCGGTGTTCGTGGACTGCCACGGCGCGGAGGAGTTGGCCGCGGCCGGCCTGACGGTGGTGGAGCTGCCCGAGCTGGCGCCGCTGGTACGAGAGGTCAACGCGCACCTGCTTGACAACCGAAGCTAATAGCATTAGCTTTATGGCTATGACGAACACGCGGTTCCTTGAGGTCCCCGGCGGACGGCTGGCGTACGACGTGCAGGGCGACGGGCCGCTCGTGGTGTGCATGCCCGGGATGGGCGACATCCGCCAGACGTACCGGTTCCTGACGCCGCGGCTCGTCGCCGCCGGATACCGGGTGGCGACCGTCGACCTGCGCGGGCACGGGGAGTCGAGCGCCCGGTGGGACGACTACTCGCCGGAGGCCGTCGGCGCCGACCTGCTCGCGCTCGTCGACCACCTCGGCGGGCCGGCCGTGCTCGTCGGCACGTCGTTCTCGCCGAGCAGCGCCGTGTGGGCCGCGGCGCAGGCACCCGAGAAGGTCGCCGGCCTCGTGCTGATCAGCATGTTCACCGCCAACCCGACGATGAACCCGGTCATGCGCCTGATCAGCGGCCAGGTGATGAGCCGCGTCGCGCTCTGGCTCCCCTTCTACAAGTCGCTGTACTCGACGGTGCCCGCCGACTTCGCCGACTACCGCGCGACGATGAAGGCGAGCTTCAAGCGGACCGGGATGGCGGCCGTCAAGGCGATGGGCCTGGCCGACAAGACCGAGGCGAACCGCTCGATCGCCGACGTACGCTGCCCCACCCTCGTGCTGTACGGCGCGAAGGACCCCGACTTCCCCGACTCGGCCGCCCAGGCCGCCGAGGCGCGCCGGCTGCTGCCGGACGCCACCGTGGAGCTGATCGACGGCGTCAAGCACTACCCCGCCGCCGAGGCGCCCGACACCGTGGCGCCCGCCGTACTCAAGCTGCTCGGGGAGGCGTTCGGTGCCTAGGGCCGGACTCAACACCGAGGCGGTCGTCGACGCCGCCCTCGTCGTACTCGACGAGCAGGGGGTCGACGGGCTGACCCTGGCCGCCGTCGCCGCGCACACCGGGGTTGCCACCCCGTCGCTGTACAAGCACGTCAAGGGGCTCGGGCCGCTGCGGGCGTTGGTCGGCGCCCGGGTGCTGGACGAACTGGCCGACGCGTGCGGCGACGCGGTGATGGGGCGCAGCCGCGACGACGCGCTCGCCGCCGTCCTCCACGCGTACCGGCGGTATGCCGTCGACCACCCGCACCGGTACGCGGCGCTGCCCCAACAGCCCGGCAGCGACCCCGAGGTCACCCGCGCCGGCGAACGCGTCGTGGCGGTGTTCCTCGCCGTGCTCCGCGGGTACGACCTGGCCGGGGCGGACGCGATCCACACGACCCGCGGGCTGCGCGCCGCGGCGCACGGGTTCACGCACCTGGAGATCGGCGGTGGGTTCGGGCTGCCGGAGAAGATCGACGACAGCTACCAGGCCCTGGTCGACACGCTCGTCGCCGGCCTGCACGCCCGTCTCGCCCGGTCTACCACCGTCTAGCAAGATCACTAGACGGCCCGATAGCGGCCGATGCTTCTCTCACGGCGCGACGAACGTGCAGGTCCGGTCGACGTACGTGAAGCCCAGGTCCCGGTACAACCGGCCCGGCACCGGGTAGTCGTCGTCGCCGCGCGGGCAGACCACGGCGCGGGTCGCACCCGCGTCGCGCAGCGCGTACAGGCCGGCGAGGCAGACACGGCGGGCGAGACCGCGGCGACGGTACCGGGGGTCGGTGCCGACCGGTTCGAGCAGCCCGACCCCGTTGACCGCGTCCAGCCACAGCAGGCAGTACGCGGCGACGACCCCGTCCACCTCCGCCACCAGATCCAGCTCCGCCCGGTACGGCCACGTGCCGGTCACCGCCCGGTGCCGCGCCGGATCCGGCGGCCGGGGCAGGGCCGGATCCCGGCCGACCAGGTGGTCGAACGCGGCCCGGTGCGCCGCCGCCCGCGCCAGCACGTCCGCATCCGACTGCGGGTCCACCGGGCGGACCGCGGCGCCCGGCCCGAGCGGCGGCAACCCGGCCAGATCCCGTACCAGATGGTCGAAGTACGGCCCGTCGTCGCGCCGCCAGCCGCGCCGCCGCAGCACGTCGGCGGTAGACGCGTCGGCGGACATCACGGTGGTCTCGCGCGCGCCGGGCGCCCAGTCGAGCACCGCGTCGACGGCGTCGGCGGCCGGATCCGCCAGCCAGCACAGCTCGCCCGACTCCAGCCACGCCCACGCCACCGTGCGGCCGTGCCGCTCCCACCGCGCCGTCGGCCTCGGTCGTCCCCGGTACGCGGCGCGACCCCACGCCACGTCCCCGACGTGCCAGCGCGCGCCCGGCGACCACAGCCGCTCCGCCAGGTGCTGCATGTCCCGCAGGTCGTCGCCCTCGTGCCGGATCACCGCTCCAGCCTCGCCGCAGCGCGTCGTACGCCGCAACGCGGTTTCCGGCCGCCGTGCCGGCCCGGACCGGCGCCGTACGGCGGATGTGCGGCCGCTCATCGGGTGCGCAGAACCGTGCTCTGCACCCGAGCCCCACCCCGGCGCGTCGGCCGGTGAATCTACGGCTCGCGCTAGACGGCGCGATACGGTGCCAGACGTGGATCCGGTGCGGAACCCCTACGCGCCCGGCGCCGGGCAGCGGCCGCCGGAGCTGGCTGGTCGTGACCGCGAGGTCGGCACGTTCGACGTGGTACTCGAACGGGTCGCGCGGGCCCGCCCCGAGCGCAGCCTGGTGCTGACCGGCCTGCGCGGCGTTGGCAAGACGGTCCTGCTCAACGCGTTGCGCAGCCAGGCGATCGGCCGTCTCTGGGGCACCGGCAAGATCGAGGCGCGGCCGGACACGGGGCTGCGCCGGCCGCTGTCGTCGGCGCTGCACATGGCCGTACGCGAGCTGGCGCCACGGCACCGCGCGCCGGACCGCATCGACGACTTCCTGGGCGTACTCAAGGCGTTCGCGCTGCGGTCGAACCCGCCGAACGCGAAGCTGCGGGACCGCTGGCAGCCGGGCATCGACGTACCGGCGGCGACGGGGCGGGCCGACTCCGGCGACATCGAGATCGACCTGGTGGAGCTGTTCACTGACGCGGCGGGGATCGCCACGGACGTCGGTACGGGGATCGCGGTGTTCATCGACGAGATGCAGGACGTGGGGCCGGCGGACGCGTCGGCGCTGTGCGCGGCCTGCCACGAGTTGTCACAGCTCGGCGCGCCGCTGATCGTGGTCGGCGCCGGGCTGCCGCACCTGCCGGCGGTCCTGTCCGCGTCGAAGTCGTACTCGGAGCGGCTGTTCCGCTACACCCGCATCGACCGGTTGGAGCCGGCGGCGGCCGATCTGGCGCTGACCGCGCCGGCGAAGCGGGAGAACGTCGACTTCGAACCGGCCGCGCTGAGGCGGCTGTACGAGCTGTCCGGCGGCTATCCGTACTTCGTCCAGGCGTACGGGAAGGCGGCGTGGGACCATGCGCCGGCCTCGCCGGTGACGGAGCACGACGTGCTGGTCGCCGCGCCCGAGGCGGAGGCGGAGCTGGCCGTCGGGTTCTTCGGCTCGCGGTACGACCGGGCCACGCCGGCCGAGCGGGAGTACATGCGCGGGATGGCGGAGCTGTCCGGCGCCGACGGGCCGGTGTCCACAGCGGACATCGCGAAGTCGTTGGGGCGCAAGCCTTCCAGCCTCTCGCCGGCCCGCGACTCGCTGATCAAGAAGGGCCTGATCTACTCCGGCGAGCGCGGCACCGTCGCTTTCACCGTCCCGCACTTCGGCCGGTACCTGCGCACGCAGCCCACGTGATCATTTCGATTCACGTGAAACATCAGCCGTACGTCGTGAGGAAGTGGGCGATCGCCCGACGTCCCGCCGCCGGCGCGTCGTACGTGGCCAGGTCGATCCCGTGCCGCGACCCCGCCTCCACCACCTGATGCCGGTACGCCGCCGGTACCGCGGCGGCGATCGCCCGCGCGTCCGCCGCCGGTACCCAGCTGTCGGACGCGGCGCTGACCAGCAGCGTCGGTACGCGCAGCTTCGGCACGGCGGTCAGGACGTAGTCGCGGCGTTCCGCGGACAGCGCGACGACCGCGTCGACCTTCGGTGTGATCCGGGTGGCCGCGACGAGCGCGTCGCGCGCGCCGGCCGACGCGCCGACGACCACCACGTGGCTGGCACCGCGGCGACGCAACTCGGCGACGGCCTCCGCGACGTCCGCGACGGTACCGTCGCGCCCGGTGTCGAAGCCCAGGTAGAGCCGGTGTGCGCCAGCGATCGACGACGGCAGTGGGAACCAGCCGCACCAGTCCCGGTCGCTCTGGTTGACGAGGACGACGCCGCTGCGGCCGGCACCGTACAGCGGGCCGGACACGTGGTCGTGGCCGAACGTGATGCGCCGCGCGCCGGCCTCCGGGCAACTGACCGTCGGACTCGGCCGGGCCGTCGTCGCGGCCCGCCGCCCCGCCGTCCCCGCCGCACCGCACCCCGCCGACCCGATCAGCACCGCGAGCGCGGCCACCACCATCCTCCGCATACCGGCACGGTATGCAGCCGTCGGACGCGTCCGGGTCACGGCGCCGGCACGGATCAGGACACGGCGCGCACCGCCGCCAGCACCTCGTCCCGGTACCCCGCGCCGAACAGCGCCGTGTGCGCGAGCAGCAGGTGGAGCTGGTGCAGCGGCACCCGCTCCACCCAGCCGTCGGCCAGCGGCCACGCCTCGTGATAGGCGGCGACGGTGCGGTCCACGTACGGCGAGCCGCCCCACAGCCGCAGCATCGCCAGGTCCGTCTCCCGGTGCCCGCCGTGCGCCGCCGGGTCCACCAGCCAGGCCCGGTCCGGCGCCCACACCACGTTTCCCGGCCACAGGTCCCCGTGTACCCGCGCCGGCGGCTCCGGCGGCCCCGCCAGCGCGTCGATGCGCGCGAGTACCGCCTCGACCCGGCCGGCGTCCGCGCCGTCCAATGCGCCGTTGTCCACCGACCGCCGCAGGTACGGCCGGAGGCGGCGCTCGGCGAACCACGCCGGCCACGCCGTACCGGTGCGGTTGTCCAGCGGCAGGGTGCCGAGAAAACCGTCCCGCTCCCCGCCGTACCTCGGGGCGCCGGCGCGGTGCGTCGCCGCCAACTCCCGGCCGAACCGCTCCGCCGCCGCCGGCGACGGGTCGCCCGGCGGGATCCATTCGAGTACCAGCATGTCCGCGGCGACCGCGAGGACCTGCGGGACGGGCGCGCCGCCCGCCGCCCGCAGCCAGCGCAGCCCCGCCGCCTCGACCTCGAAGAACGCGTCGGGTGCGGCGGCCCGGCTCTTCGCGAACACGTCAGCCCCGTCGTCCAGCGTCAGCCGCTCGGCCCGGCAGATCGACCCGCCGGACACCGGCGTCGTACGGATCCGCTGGTGCCGGAGGAACGTGGCGAGCTGGCCCGGGTGCGCCCGCAGGTAAGCGAGATCCACCCGCGAAAGCGTACTGACCGGATGTCGCGATCGTCCCCGCCGCCCAGCGTGTCGCCCGCTCGGACGCGGATCGGGCGTGTCGTGCAGGGTGGTCCCGTCGTGGCCGGGCCGGTCGCGTGGTGTGGTCGGCTCCGTCGCGGCACGGCTGGTTGTTGCGGTGTGGCGGGGCGTCCCGCAGCAGGCGGTCCGGCCGGTGGACCGGGCAAAAAGAGGCGAGGCCGCCGCGGGAAGAGTATGCAGAGAGTCATGGCTGACACCGCGACGGGAACACCGACAAGTACCCAGACGAAGGTCCGCCCGTTCCGCCCGCTGGACCACCGCGCGTGCCGTGAGCTGTGGGCCGAGCTGACCGACGACGACCGGCGACGCTACGACGCGCCGCGGCAGACGGACCCCGGCGCCGGGTTCGAGCACTTCGTGGCGCGGCTGGAGCTGTCCGGCATGTGGGTCGCCGAGCACGCTGAGGCCGGCGTCATCGGCTTCGTCGGGCTGGTGCTGCACGGCCGGCGCGGCGAGGTCGACCCGATCGTCGTGGCCGCGCCGTACCGCGCGGCCGGCGTCGGTCGGGCGCTGCTGGACCGGGTGGCCGCCGAGGCGCGGCGCCGCCGGCTGCGGCAGCTCTCGATCTCGCCGTCGACCCGCAACGTCGACGCGATCCGCGCCTTCCACCGCGCCGGGTACGACGTGCTCGAACACCTCACCCTGACGCTCGATCTCGCCGACTCGGCGCCGCCGCGCCGGGACGGGGTCGACCTGCACGGCCTGCGCTTCCGGTACTGATCCCGACGGTCCGTCCGGCGGCTCCCCGGCTGCGGCCCTGTTCGGCCACGGATCCGCCGGCCCACCCCAGCCCTGACTGTCCCTTGTGGACAGTCGATGCGGTTGCCCTGCGTGAAGGGCTGGGGTGTTTCGCCCGGGAATCGCCGGATCGTGCGGTAACGGCTGTGGATAACCACGGGGTCGTTGTCCACAGGCGGCGGGTGGTCGCTGGCGGCGCGTACCGGTGTCGCGGACGGTGGCCGCATGACCCGCGCACCCGCCTCCGACGAGCCACCCACCACCCTCCGCGCCAGCGGCGCCGCCGACCTCCTCGCCCTGCTTCCCTACCTGCTGGGTTTCCACCCCGACGACAGCCTCGTCATCGCCGGGCTCCGCGACTCCCGCATCGTCTTCCTCTACCGCGCCGACCTGCGCGACGGCCCCGATCCCGGCCGCATCGTGGCCATGCTCGCCGCACAGGCGCTGAGTGGCGTCGTACTGGTCGGGTTCGGTCCCGACGACGCCGTCCGCCCCGCCCTGGACACCCTTGCGAGCGCCCTGGTCCGCTCCGGCGAGCGCATCCTCGACCGGCTCCGCGCCACCGCCGACCGCTACTGGTCCTACGCCTGCACCGACCCGACCTGCTGCCCGCCCGAGGGCCGTCCGTACCAGGCGGACGGGCGGATCGCCGCCGCGGCCGCCCGCGCCGGGCTCACCGTCGCCCCCAACCGCGCCGACCTCGTACGCCGGATCGCGCCGGTGACCGGTGCCGCCCGCGTCGCGATGGAGCGGGCGACGCACCGCGCCGAGGCGTACGCACAGGCCATGGTGGACGACGCGGCCGGCCCGGGCGGGGCGGTGGACAGGATCCTCGCCGAGGGCATGACCGCGGTGCGCGCCGCGATCGACCGCTACCAGACCGACTCGGACGCCCGCCTCAGCGACGACGAGGTGGCCTGGCTGGGTGTGGCCCTCACCGCGACCCGGATCCGGGACGAGGCGTGGCTGCTCAGCGACGCCGGCGACCGGTCCCGGCACCGTGCACTGTGGACGGACGTGGTGCGCCGCGTCGAGCAGGCATACCTGCCGGCACCGGCGTCGCTGCTCGGCTTCCTGTGCTGGCGGCTGGGCGAGGCCCCGTTCGGCCTCGTCGTGCTCGGGCAGGCGCTCGCCGCCGACCCGGGATACACGATGGCGCTGCTGCTGACGCAGGCGCTCGCGGCCGGGATGCCACCCGACGCGTGGAGTCCGGGTCAGCCGCCCGACGACGAGCCGGAGGCCGCGCCGTGACCGAGGTCGTCAGTCGACGGGAGCGATCCGTTCGGCGCCGGAGTACACGTTCATGCGGCTGCCGCGCAGGAAGCCGACCAGCGTCATGCCGACCTCCGCGGCCAGGTCGACCGCGAGCGTGCTCGGCGCCGACACGGCGGCGAGCACCGGGATCCCGGCCATCGACGCCTTCTGCACCAGCTCGAAGCTGGCCCGCCCGCTCACCATCAGGACGAGCCCGGCCAGCGGCACCCGACCCTCGCGTACGGCCCAGCCGATCACCTTGTCGACCGCGTTGTGCCGCCCGACGTCCTCCCGCACGCACACCGCGTCGCCGGCCGGCGTGAACAGCCCGGCCGCGTGCAACCCGCCCGTACGCTCGAACACCCGCTGCGCCGCCCGCAGTTCGTCCGGCAGCGCCGTCAGCAGCTCAGCCGTCACCCGGACAGGGTCGGCCGCCACCGGATACCGGCTGCGGGTGCGGACCGCGTCGATGCTCGCCTTCCCGCACAGCCCGCACGAGCTGGTCGTGTAGAAGTTCCGGGTCGGATCGACCACCGGCGGTGGGGTGCCCTCCGCCAGCACTACGTCCAACACGTTGTACGTGTTGGCCTCGCCGTCGCCGCCCGCGCAGTGCCGCGCGGACACGACGTCCGCCGCGCTGCCCACCACGCCCTCGGTGCAGAGGAAGCCGACCGCGAGGTCGACGTCGTCCCCCGGCGTACGCATGGTGACCGCGAGCGGGCTGCCGTCCACACGGATCTCCAGCGGCTCCTCGACGACCAGCGTGTCCGCGCGCCGGTCGACCGCCCCGTCGGTGATCCGTACGGTCGGCCGCCGGTCGGTGACCCTGCCCACGCGCCCGAGACTACGCCGCACCCGGCCGTACTCTCGGTCCATGGACCCGCGCTACGCGGCGATCGTGCTGGCCGGTGGCCGGAGCGAACGGCTGGGCGGTCGGCACAAACCCGCCCTTCCGGTCGACGGCGTACCGATGCTGCACCGGGTGCTCGCCGCGGTGCCGGACGCCGACCCCCGGATCGTGGTCGGCCCGCCCCAGGCGGTCCCGCCGGGCGTGCTCGTCGTCCGCGAGAACCCGCCGTACGGTGGGCCCGCCGCGGCGATCGCCGCCGGTCTCGACCAGCTGCCGACCGACGCCCCGGCGTACGTCGCGGTCCTGGCCGCCGACCAGCCCTACCTCACCGCGCCCGCCGTGGCCGCGCTCCGCCGGGCACTGACGACCGCCGGCCCGTCGTACGCCGGCGCCGCGTACGTGGACGACGGTCGCCCGCAGCTGCTCTGCGGGCTCTGGCGCGCCGCGGTGCTGCGTGACCGCCGCACCGAACTGGGCTCGGTACGCGACCTGGCGGTCCGCCGCTTCTTCGCCGACCTGCCGTACGTGCCGGTCGGGTCCGCGGCCGGCACGCCCCCGTGGTGGGACTGCGACACCGAGGACGACTGGGCCCGCTGCGGCGACCACCAGCCCTGACCCCGCCCCGAACCATGGCCGACGGCCCGGCGAACCCACGCCGCGGCCGACACCACCCGGGCCCGCATACGCGCCGCGCCCGTCGTGCGCGCTGCCGCGCCGGGCGGGTCGGTTCGGGCGAATGATGGGGGCATGACGGATGAGCGGAAGACGCTGGACGGCTGGATCCGTGCCGCGTGCGCGGACCTGGACATCACCGGCGCGATCGACCGGGACCTGGTCCTGGAGGTGGCGCGGGACGTGGCGCACGGGGTGGCGCGGCCGGCCGCACCGCTGACGGCGTACCTGATGGGTGTGGCGGTCGGGCGCGGTGAGGACCCGGCGACGGCGGCCGCACGGGTACGGGTGCTGGTGGGGCGATGGTCGACCGAGAGTGACGAATGAGCGGATGGTACGCCGCTTTTGTGGTGCTGATTCCGGGTGACCTGGATCGACGGAAGGCGATTCGACGGAGTGGATAGGGTGGGCGCGAGAAGGGCGGTACGGCCCTGCGGCGGTGCGCCGCGACGCCCGGTTCGACGCCGGGGTCGGCGGTGCGATGTCGGGCCTCGGAGGGAGAACCACGTGGGTGAGCGGAACGAGCGGTCCGGCGACACCGGCCCGGCGGCGGGGCGCGCGAGCCTGCTCGACGATCCGGAGACCGTGGACCTGCGGTCCAAGGTCAACGCGGCCTGGCTGGACTTCCGTGGTGCGTTGGAGGCGGCGCTGCCGGCGATGCCGGTCGGCGCCCGGCTGACGGTCACCCTGGACCCGACCGCCACCGGCACCGGCGAGGCGGTGTACGACCTGGTCCTGCGGGTGCTGTCGGCCACCGGCCTGCACGCCGACGCGGTCGGCAACGCCGGCCTGCCCGAGGAGTACCGGCTGGACCGGGTCGCCGTAGGTGACCTGGTGGCGCTCGGCTGGTCGCCGCCGGGCGTGGTGGAGGAGACCGCGGACCGGTTCGGTCTGCGCGCGGAGATGGACGACGCGCCGACCGTCGCCTCGGTGGTCACCCGGACCCTCCGGGACGTGTACGGGGCGCCGCACCCGGCGTTCCTGACGTACACGGTCAGCGGGGACACGGTGGTGCCGGCGCTCGGCTCGGCGCGGCCCGTCGCGGCCGGCACCGTGCTGCCCGCGCGGCGCCCGTCGTCGGCGGAGATCGCGGCGATCGGGATCCCGCTGGAGGAGCAGGTGCGCACGGTCGTCGCCGGCTTCCTCAAGAGCGATCCCGAGTCGCTCCAGTCGGACGACGAGGGCGAGTTCAGCGTGCGCGCCGGCTCGGCGATGGTGTTCGTCCGGCTGAACGACAACCCGCAGCTCATCGACGTCTACTCGCCGATCCTGACCGAGGTCGAGCCCGACGAGCGGCTGTACGAGCGGCTGTCGCAGCTCACCCGGCGGATGCCGATCGGCCGGCTGTACTGCACGGACGGCACGGTGTGGGCGTCCGTTCCGGTGTTCGGCCGGGACTTCCAGCCGACGCATCTGCTGCTCGCGTTGCAGGTGATGACGCGGCTGGCGGACGAGTTGGACGACCGCCTGCAGGGTGACTTCGGCGGCAAGCGGTTCTTCGGGGAGGGCGACAAGGGCGGTCCCCGCACCGAACGCACCGGCATGTACCTCTGACCGACCAGCTTCATCCAGCCAGGGTTCGGCGCGGCTCGATAGCATCGGACACCCACCGTGTCCGGAGCGTGATCATGAGCGGTACGAGTTCACACGCTGTCCCCGAGCCTGCCGTACCCGTGGCGGAGTCCGCCGGTTCGCCGCTGCTCGGCCGGGCGGCGGCGCTCGCCGTGCTGCGGGCCGGCCTGGACGCGCCGGGCCCCGCGTACGTCGAGGTGGTCGGCGATCCGGGGATGGGCAAGTCGCGGCTGCTCGCCGAGTTCGGTCGGCTGGCCGCGGACGGCGGGCACCGGGTCGTGACCGGCACGGGTGCGCGCTCGTCGGGGGACCACCGGCCGGGCCTGTTCGTACCGCTGCTGCGTGAGCTCGGCGATCCGGCGCCGACGGCGCCCCGGTTGGTGGAGCGGCTGTCCGGCCCCCGGCGGTACGTGCTGCTGCTGGACGACGCGCACCTGGCGGATCCCGACTCGCTGGAGCTGCTGGGGCAGTTGTGTTACGAGGCGCCGCCGGTGCTGCTGGTCGTCGCGTACCGGGGGCGTCAGTTGCCGCCGCTGCTGGCCGCGGCGCTGCGGCTGATCCGCCCGGACGGCTGGCATCACCGGCTGGACATGGATCCGCTGGGCGAGGCGGACCTGGCCGGTCTGCTCGGCATCCGCCCGGGCCCGCGGCTGCGCCGGCTCGCGGCGGTGTCGGCCGGCAACCCGCAGTACGCCCGGGCGCTCGCCGCCGTCGACCCCGGCCTGGTGCACGAGGCGCACCCGGAGTTGCTGGAACTGGCCGAGATGCCGGCGGTACTCGTGCGCGAGTTGCGCGCCGAGCTGGCTCGGCTGCCCGCGGACGAGCGCGCGCTGCTGACGGCGGCGGCGGTGGTGGGTGACGAGGTCGTACCGTCGCTGGCGATCGCGGTGACGGGCCTGGACGCGGCGGAGGCGAGTGCCGCGCTGGACGCGCTGATCCGCCGGGACCTGTTGCGGGACGGGCGTTCGGGGTTGGCGTTCCGGCATCCGGTGGTCCGCGCGGCGGCGTACCGGGACACGCCGCCGGGCACCCGTCGCGCGCTGCACGGGCACCTGGCCGCCGAGCTGCGGGCGCGCGGTGCGACGGAGTCGGTGCTGGCCCGGCATCTCGCGCGGTGCGCCGAGCCGGGTGACGTGGCCGCGGCCGAGCTGCTGGCGGGGTCGGTCCGGGACGCGGCGCCGCGCCTGGCCGCGGACCGGCTCGCCGCGGCGCGCGCCCTGCTGCCACCGGATCACGGCGGGCTCCGCTTCGAGCTGGACGTACGCCTGGCCGAGGTGTGGGCGGCGGCGGGCCAGCCGGCCCCGGCGCGGGAGATGTTGCGCGCCCCGGCGCCGGCGGACGCCCCCGCGCCGTGGCGGTACCGGCAGATGCGGGTGAGCGCGCGCGTGGACCGGCTGCGTGGGCTGCACCGGCAGGCGTTGGGCCTGGTCGGCGCCGAGCTCGACCGGGTACCGGAGGAGACCGGCCGGGAGATCACCGCGCTGGCGGTGGAGGCGGCGATCTGTGCGGCGTTCTGCGGCGCGCCGGAGGCGCCGCGGTTCCTGGCGCGGGCGCGCCGCGCGGTGGCGGGCGTACCGGATGCGAGCCTGCACGCGCTGGTGGCGGCGCTCGCCTGCTTCGTCGGCATCCGGTACGGCGGGGAGCCGTCGCTGCGCGCCGAGGTCGCCGCGGCGGGCGCCGCGCTGGATGCGTTGCGGGACACCGAGCTCGCCGACGTACTCGACGCGACGCCGCTGCTGGGCTGGGCCGAGCTGATGTTCGAGCGGGACGCCGACGCGTTGCGCCACTTCGACCGCGGGCTGGCGGTGGCGACGCGGTCGGGCCGTGCGGACACGCTGCCGTACCTGTTCCTCGGGCGGTGTTCGGCGGCGAGCCGGCTGGGGCTGCTGGAGCCGGCGATGGACGCCGCGCAGGAGTGCGCGGACGCGGCGTCGGCGCTGGGCAACCGGCCGATGCTGGGTTTCGCGCTGACGTTCCAGGCGGTCGTACTGTGCTGGCTGCGCGGGCCGGTCGCGGCGGGGCCGGTCGCGGCCGAGGCGGCGGAGGCGGTGGCGGACGCGCCGCACGGCGACTGGTTCGCGCTGGTCGGGCAGCGTGTCGCGGCGCGGCTGCGGCACAGCGCCGACGACGTCACCGACCCGACCGTGGCGATGGTGCGCGCGTGCGGTGGGCCGGAGTTGGCCGAGGTCGAGCTGTACAACCGGACGTACTGGTGCTCGGTGCTCGTCGAGATGTCGGTACGCGCCGGCAACCTCGCCGAGGCCGCGCACTGGCTGGACCGGGGCGAGGCGCACGCGGCGGGTTTGGGGTTGACCGGCTCGGAGGCGTACCTCGCGCTGTCCCGCGCCCGGTACGAGCTGGCGGCCGGCCGCCCGAAGCTGGCCGAGGGGCCGGCCACCCGGGCGGTACGCGGGTTCGCCGACGTCGGGTGGATCGTCGACGAGGTGCACGCCCGGCTGTTCGCGGCGGCGCTGCGGGCCGAGCTGTCCGGCTGGTCGGCGGCGGAGCCGGAGCTGGTGGAGGCGCGGCGGCTGGCGGAGCGTACCGGTGGGGCGTGGCTGCGCCGGCTGGTCGTGGCCGAGCAGCGTCGGCTCGCGGGCGCCGCCGGCCGCGGTACGCCGAGCAGCCGGCTGACGCGGCGCGAGGCGGAGATCGCCCGGCTCGTCGCGGCCGGCGCCACGAACACCGAGATCGGCGCCCACCTGCACGTCACGGTGAAGACGGTCGAGGCGCACCTGACCCGCATGTTCCGCAAGCTCGGCGTACGCTCGCGCGCCGCGCTGGTCGCCACCCTGGCGGACGAGACCGCCTGAGCCCGGCCGGCGATACGGTCCGGGCCGCGGCGTTCCGGCCGGTCCGTCCGGATGGTGCGATCAGGAGGTGGCCGGGCCCGACGCGGGACGGTCGACCAGGCGGGACAGCACGATCATCGACCGCGTCTGCGTCACGAACGACTCGGCGCGCAGCCGTTCCAGCGCCTCCTCAAGATGGCTGAGGTCCGCGGCGCGCAGGTGTACCAGCGCGTCGGCCCCGCCCGACACCGTGTACGACCCGACGACCTCGGGATGCCGCCGCGTGGCCCGTTCGATCTGCGCCGGCGTGGTCCGCCCCGTGCAGAACAGCTCGACGAACGCCTCCGTCGTCCAGCCCAGCGCCGCCGGATCGACCAGCGCCGTGTACCCGCGGATCACGCCCGAGGCGCGCAGCCGGTCGACGCGCCGCTTCACGGCCGGCGCGGACAACGCCACCTTCGCCCCGATCTCGGCGTACGAGAACCGCGCGTCCTCGCACAGCAACGCAACGATTCGCCGATCCAGCTCGTCAAGACGCAACGAAGCGCCTCCAGCCCGCAACAGAAACGCCTGCCCGTAAAGCCCCAGCGTACCTACCGTTCACAGCGTGATCGACACTCCACGGCCCGGCCAGTACGAGGTGGTACCGGCCGAATCCCCGCTCGCCGAGCTGATCGCCGGCGCCGAGCCCCGCACCGCCCGCACCCGTGAATACCTGATGTGCCCGCCGGAACGGTTCACCGTCGAGTACGCGATCAATCCGTGGATGGACACGACCCGGCCGGTCGACACCGAGCTGGCCGTCAAGCAGTGGCGTGGGCTGCGGGAGACGCTGACCCGGCTCGGGCACCGCGTGCACACCCTCGACCCCGTCGCCGGCCTGCCCGACATGGTGTACGCGGCGAACGGCGCCTTCACCGTCGACGGCCACGTCTACGGCGCCCGTTTCCGGTACGAGCAGCGCCGCGCCGAGGCCGCCCACCACCGCGCCTGGTACCTCGCCCACGGCTGGGCCGGCTTCCACATCCCGGAGCAGACCAACGAGGGCGAGGGCGACTTCGCGTACGCCGGTGGCTTCGTCCTCGCCGGCCACGGCTTCCGTACGACGGTCGCGGCGCACGCCGAGGCGCAGGAGGCGCTGGGCCGGCCGGTGATCTCGCTGCGCCTGGTCGACCCGCGTTTTTACCACCTGGACACCGCGCTCGCCGCGCTCGACGACGACACGATCGCGTACTGGCCCGGCGCGTTCTCGCCCGCCGCGCAGCGGGTCCTGGCGCAGCTCTTCCCGGACGCGCTGGTCGCCGACGAGGCGGACGCGCTGGCGTTCGGGCTCAACTTCGTCAGCGACTCCCGGCACGTCGTACTCAACTCGGCGGCGACCGGGCTGGTCGGCAAGCTCGCCGCCCGCGGGTACGAGCCGGTGCCGGTGGAGCTGGCCGAGCTGCTCAAGGGCGGCGGCAGCGTCAAGTGCTGCGTCGCCGAGCTCCGCCGCTGACGTACCGCCGCGGTGTGTGATCCGGCGGGACCGGGCAAACGGGTGGCAGCGCCCGGTGCCGGCCGGCACGATGCGGGCATGACGGAACGGGACAGGCTGGACCTGGTCAACGCCTGGTACGAGGCGGCGGTGTTCGGCGGCGACGACGAGGCGGTGGCGGCCTCGGACCGCGAGCTGGACGCGGTCGAGGCGGACCTGGCGCTGGCCAGGGGCCGGAACACGCACGCCCGGTTCCTCGCCGAGCGGCACCGCGGCGAGGGGCGCGACGACCCGGCCGAGCTGGCGTCGTTCGACCGCGCCGCCGAGCTGTACCAGCGGCTCGGCGACGTACGCGGCGAGGGCGAGGCGTCGTTCTGGATCGGCGCGTACCACCAGGTGGTGCGGGACGACGCGGCCGCGGCGGTGCCGTTCTTCGAGCGCGCCAGGACCCTCGCCACCGACACCGACGACCGCCTCACCCTCTCGTACGCCCTGCGGCACCTCGGCATCGCCGAGCACGCCGCGGGCCGCCTCGACGCCGCGCGGGACCTGCTCACCGAGTCGACCCGGCTGCGCCGCGAGCTCGGTTTCCGACCCGGCGTCGCCGCGAACCTCGTCGGCCTCGCGTACCTCGCCGCCGAGCAGGGCCAGCCCGAGCTGGCCGCGCAGCACCTCGACGAGGGCATCCGGCTCGCCGAGGCCAGCGACGCCCGCGCCATCCTCGCCCACCTGACCCATGCCCGTACCGAGATCACCGGGACCTGACGTGGCCGAACCACGCGAGGAGCAGCTGACCGGCGGCTGCGTCAGCGAGGTCGTACGCGTCGGCGCGACCGTACGCCGATCCACCGGCCCCTGGACACCCGCCGTCCACGCGCTGCTCACCCACCTCGACGCCGTCGGCTTCCCGTACTCGCCGCGCGCGCTGGGCACCGACGACCGCGGCCGCGAGATCCTCACGTACCTCGACGGCGAGCCGGCCGCCCGCCCCTGGCCCACCGTCCTGCGTACCGACGACGGGCTCCGCCAGGTCGGCCGGCTCGTCCGCGACCTCGGCGACGCCGTCGCCGGCTTCGTACCGCCCGCCGACGCGCGCTGGCGCAGCGGCGTCGCGTACGCCCCCGGCATGGTGATGCGGCACGGCGACCTCGCGCCCTGGAACACCCTGTGGCAGGGCGATCGCCTCACCGGCCTCCTCGACTGGGACTTCGCCGAGCCCGCGCCGCCGCTGTGGGACCTCGCCCAGGCCGCCTGGTACTTCGTCCCGCTGCGCGCGGCCAAGGGCTGGCAGGCCAGCGGCTTCGCCACCGAACCCGACCACCGACACCGCCTCGGCGTTCTCTGCGCCGCGGCCGGGGCCGATCCCGCCGACGTACTCGCCGCCCTCACCGACCTCCAGACCTGCGAGTACGCGCGCATCCGGGACCTGGGTGCGGCGGGCGTCGAGCCCTTCGCCACGTTCCTCGCCCGCGGCGACCTCACCGAACTCGCCGCCGAGTCCCACTGGCGCACCACCCACCTCTGACCGACGGGAACATTCGGTCAAGACGGTGCGGTGCGACGCCGGTGATGCTCGACCCCTGGCGAAGGCTGGGGGGCGATGACGAAGACGGTGGACAGGGCGCCGGCGGTCCGGGTGGCGGGCGGCCGGCTGCGGGGCCGGCTGGACCGGGGAGTCACGGCGTTTCCGGGCATCCCGTACGCCGCACCACCGTTCGGCGCGCGCCGCATGCGGCCGCCCGAGCCACCCGTACGGTGGTCGGGCGAGCGCGACTCCACCGGGTACGGGCCGACCTGCCCGAAGGTCGCGTACGACCCGGCGAGCGCGGCGCTGTTTCCCGAGGTCGCGAGCCCCGGCCAGGAGTGCCTCACTCCGCGCTGATCGACGAGCGCATCGCCGTCGTGCACGACCCCGTCGGCGCCGAACGTGAACTGTGGGGCCACCGGCTCTGACCGGACCCGTCGCTCGGGGCCACGACGACACGAGGGTTGTCACGGGGCGAGACCAGCACCGCTCCGCCCGGGTACCCCGATGGGCGGTCACGGCCCGCACAAGTCCCGGCCGGCTGGTGGGCGTCGCGATGCCGGGTTCAGCGACCATGCGAACGAACTCCGCGACATTCCGCTGGTACCCCGTCCCGCCGTCACGATCCTCTTCGACCTCGGTGACGAGCCGTTCGTCGTCGAGGACGGCACCGGCTCGCGGCAGCGGGACCGCGTCGTCGCCGGCCTCGCGCCCCACCGCGCCCGCACCTGCCGCCGCTGATGCAAGGACGCAGGTGGCGGGTCAAGGATGCAGGTGGCGGGTGACGTGACCGGGGGCGCCGGGGGGCGAAGCCCCTTCCGGCGCGGGGTCCGGGGGCTGCGCCCCCGGGAGGCGCGGCGAGCGATCAAGGTCCGCGCTCTCCGCGGACACGCCTCGCCCAATCGCGAGCGGGTGACGGGAATCGAACCCGCACTGTCAGCTTGGGAAGCTGATGTTCTGCCATTGAACTACACCCGCGTGCTCGCACGATGGGACGTGTGAGCGGCTATCACTGTACAGCGTGGGTGGGGTTGGGGGTGCGCCCGGCCCGCCGGGGGTCGTTGGCGGGCCGGGCGCACGGGGGCGGGGGCAGGGTCAGCGGTGGGCGCGGTGGCGCCCGGGTGGGCCGTCGATGAGGCGGCGGATGCCCTCGGTGAGGCCGCGCAGGCCGCCGGGCAGCGGCGGCCGACCGGGCGCCGACCCGGCGTCGGTCGCGACGGGCTCGTCGGCCGTACGGCCGGGCTGGAGGGTGACGCCGAGCCAGCGTACGGAGAGGGTGCTGGTGTCGGGCGAGTCGGTGGTGACGTCGAGGTTGACGATCTCGCCGACCAGGGTGATGCCCGTGGCTGGGGCGTTGACGGCGGGTGCGGCGTATGTGGTCACGGGGCCTCCCTGATCGACGGTGCGAGGCTGGCGGGGTCGCGCCAGATCGTGAAGTGCGCGGGCTCGTGGTCGATTGCTCCGGCGTCGCGGCGGGCGAGCATCGCGGCGTCGACGAGGAACTCGTAGAGCCGCCAGTCGACGGTGGCGGCGGCGCGGAACTGGTGGGCGATGCGGGCGCAGCGGTCGGGGTCGGCGACCGGGACGGCGCGACCCGCCACGTATGCCTCGTCGTCGCAGTCCTCGGGCGGGAACGAGTGCAGTGCGTATCGGCCGTCGCGGTCCAGGTCGCGGCGTTTCGGCGAGTCGATGAGGAAGCAGAACAGGCCGTCGTGGGTGATGAGCGGGCTGACCGGGTGGACGCGCGGGCCGCCGTCGTCGCGGGTGGTGGCCAGATAGCCGAAGCCCTGGCCGAACTGGTGCACGAGGCCGCGGATGGCTTCGGCCAGCTCGGGTGCCGATTCGGCGAACTCAGTCCAGGTGGCCATGTCGGATATTCTATCGAACACATGTTCGAAAATCCACTTGATACGCCGTCCGGGTGGCCGCGTCGCGGCCACCGTCGCCACTTCGGTACGCTGCGCGAATGCTGCTGTCGGACCGGGATCTGACCGCCGAGATCGACACCGGTCGGCTCCGCCTCGATCCGTACGAGCCGGGCCTCGTCCAACCATCCAGCGTCGACGTGCGGCTGGACCGCTGGTTCCGCGTGTTCAACAACAGTCGGTACACGCACATCGACCCGGCGCAGCAGCAGGACGACCTGACGAGCCTGCGTGAGGTGAAGGACGACGAGCCGTTCGTCCTGCACCCGAGCGAGTTCGTGCTCGCGTCCACGCTGGAGATCGTGACGCTGCCGGACGACCTGGCGGGGCGCCTGGAGGGCAAGTCGAGCCTGGGCCGGCTCGGGCTGCTCACCCACTCGACGGCCGGCTTCATCGACCCGGGCTTCTCCGGTCACGTGACGCTGGAGCTGTCGAACGTGGCGAACCTGCCGATCATGCTGTGGCCGGGCATGAAGATCGGCCAGCTCTGCCTGTTCCGGCTGTCCTCGCCCGCCAGCCAGCCGTACGGCTCGGAGGTGTACGGCTCGCGCTACCAGGGGCAGCGCGGCCCGACGCCCAGCCGTTCCTGGCAGAGCTGGCGTACCTGGCCCACCGGCTGACCTGGGCCGACGCCTGTCCACAGTGGACCGGGGCGGCCGGCCGATCTTGTGTGCCGGTGCCGGTCCGCGCTTGAATCACGTCGGGCGGGCCGGCGGAGGAGGGCGCATGGGGCGGCGGTACCGGACGGCGATCCTGGGCGCGGGCGGCATCGCCGGCGACGCGCACCTGCCCGCGGTACGCGCGCTCGGCGACGACCTCGACCTGGTGGCGGTGGCGGACCCGGACGCGGAGCGGGTGGCGACGTTCGCGGGGGCGTACGGGATCGCGGCGAGCTACGACGATCCGGAGGAGCTGCTGCGGATCGAGGAGCCGGATCTCGTCCTGGTGTGTACGCCGTCCGCGACGCATCCGGCGCTGGCCACGGCCGCGCTGCGCGCCGGGGCCTGGGTGTACTGCGAGAAGCCGCTCGCCGGGTCGCTCGCCGAGCACGACGCGGTCCTTGCGGCGGAGCGGGACTCCGGGCGGTTCTGCGCGCCGGTGTTCCAGTGGCGGTCGGGCAGCGGCGCCGCGCACGTACGCGGGCTGCTGCGGGCCGGCGCGCTCGGCGCCCCGCTGCTCGCGCTGTGCCAGACCACGTGGTACCGCGGGGAGGACTACTACGCCGTGCCGTGGCGTGGCCGGCGGGACACGGAGCTGGGCGGCGCGACGGTGACGCAGGGGGTACACGGGATCGACCTGTTGCTGTGGCTGCTGCCGGACTGGCGCGAGGTGTCCGCCCGGCTGTCCACAGTGGACAGAGAGATCGAGACGGAGGACGTGTCGCTGGCGCACGTGGCGTTCGAGTCGGGCGTGCAGGCGTCGATCGTGAACAGCGTGGTGTCCGCGAGCCAGGAGTCGTACCTGCGGCTCGACTGCCGACGGGCCAGCGTGGAGCTGCGCCACCTGTACGGCTATCGCAACGAGGACTGGACGTTCACGCCGGCGCCCGACGGCGGGCCGGTGGACGCCGGCTGGGACGCGATCGGCGCGGAGGTACCGGCGACGCAGGCCACGCAGCTCGCCGGCGTCGTCGCGGCGATGCGCGCCGGCACGCCGCCGGAGCACACGGCCGCCGACGCCCGGCGTACCACGGAGTTCGTGACGTGCCTGTACAAGTCGGCGCTGACCGGCCGGCCGGTGGCGCGCGGGTCCGTGGGGCCGGACGACCCGTACTACCGCTCGTGGTGGGGCGCGGCGTGACGGTCACCGTCCGCGCGGTCCGGGCCGACGCGGTGACGCTGCGGGCCCGGATCCCGTTCCGGTACGGGATCGCGGAGATGACCGCGATGCCGCACGTGTTCGTGCGCGCCACGGTCGACGTGGACGGCACGCGCGCCGAGGGCGTCGCGGCGGACAACCTGCCGCCGAAGTGGTTCACGAAGGACCCGACCACGACGTACGCCGAGGACCTGGTGGATCTGCGGGCCGCCGTGCTGGCCGCGGGCGGGTACGCCACCGGACGGTCCGGGCCGACCGTGTTCGACTGGTGGCTCCGGCTGCACCGGGAGCTGACCGGCGCGTGGGCGTACCCGCCGCTGCTGACCGGGTTCGCGGTGTCGCTGGTGGAGCGGGCGGTGCTGGACGCGTTCTGCCGGGCCCGGCGTACCACGATCGGGGCGGCGCTGCGCGACGGCGGGCTGGGGATCCGGCTGGGCGCGGTGCATCCGGAGCTGTCCGGCGTCGACCCGGCGGCGCTGCTCGGGCCGCCGCGCGACCGGGTGGTCCTGCGGCACACCGTGGGCCTCACCGACCCGCTGACCGCCGACGACGAGCCGGCAGCCGGGGGCCGCGGAGAATACCGGCCGGACGGGCTGCCGCGGACGCTCGTGGAGTGCGTGCGGGCGTACGGGGTGACGCACCTGAAGGTGAAGCTGTCGGGTGACCCGGACGCGGATCTGGCCCGGTTGAGCCGGATCCGGGCCATCGCCGACGAGTACGTCGGGCCGGCGTTCCGGTACACGCTGGACGGCAACGAGCAGTACCGGTCGGTGGATCCGTTGCGGGAGTTCGTGTCGGCGTTGCGGGACGAGCTGACGGGGCCGCTGCTGTTCGTGGAGCAGCCCCTGCACCGGGACGTGGCGTTCGACGTCGATCTCGCCGGCTGGCCGGGCCGGCCGCCGATCGTGGCGGACGAGTCGGGCGGCACGCTCGACGCGCTGCCGACCGCGCTCGCCGCCGGGTACGCGGGGATCAGCCACAAGAACTGCAAGGGCGTGTTTCCCGGCGTGGCGAACGCCTGCCTGGTCGCGGCGCGCAACGCGGCCGGCGAGCGGCGGATCCTGTCCGCGGAGGACCTGACGACGGTCGGCCCGGTGTCGGTGCAGCAGGACCTCGCGATGGTCGCGACGCTCGGCGTCCCGCACGTGGAACGCAACGGTCACCACTACTTCCGCGGCCTGTCCGGCTTTCCCGCGGCGGTCTCCGAGCTCACCCTCGCCGCCCACCCCGACCTGTACGCGCCGCTTCCCGACGGCACCGCCACCCTCTCGGTACGCGACGGCGTGCTCGCGGTCGGCAGCGTGCTGCGGGCACCGTTCGGTACCGGGCTGACGCCGGACGTGGTGGATCGCGCGGGCTGCGTACCGCTGGCCGACTGGCAACCGTCCGACGTGGACGACTGACCACGTCGGCGCCGGTGCAACCGCGCGTCGCCCTGTACCGGTGGGTCTCGGCGGGGGTAGTCTGCGCTGTCCGACATGACGGGCGTCCGGAGGTGTGTCATGCGGGTGGGTGCGGCGATCGCGGCGGCGGCCACGGCGGGACTGTTCGGCACGGCGCTGGTGGCGCCGCCGGCGTTCGCCGGGACGGGCCGGGACCAGCAGCGACAGGCGGCGTTCGCCGACGCGGCCCGGGAGTCCGGGGTGCCGCTGCCGGTGCTGATGGCTGTGTCGTACCAGGAGACCCGGTGGGAGGCGCACGGCGGCGCGCCGAGCACGTCCGGGGCGTACGGGCCGATGGCGCTGACCGACGTGCCGGCGTCCGCGCTGCTCGGCCAGCGCGGGGACGGCGTGCCGCGGCCGGACGCGCCCGCGCTGCACACGGCGCGTACCGCGGCGACGCTGATCGGGGTGTCCGCGCAGCGGGTCGAGTCGGACGACGCGACGAACATCCGGGCCGGTGCGGCCCTCCTCGCCGACTACGCGAAGCGGCTCGGCACCCCGACGACGGTCGGCGGCTGGTACGCCGCGGTCGGGCGGTACGCGGAGTCGTCGACGACCGAGGGCGCCCGCGAGTTCGCCGACGCGGTGTACGGCACGATCGCCTCCGGCGCGTCCGCGCGCACCGCCGACGGCCAGCGCCTCGCCCTCACCGCCGACCGTTCGGTACGCCCGGACACCGCGCCGCTGGGCCGACTCGGCCTGCGCGCCGAGCGCGCGACACCGAAGCCGGAGTGCCCGCGCACGCTGGACTGCGACTTCGTGCCGGCGGCGTACCAGCTCAACGACCCGAACGACCCGCAGTCGTACGGGAACTACGACCTCGCCGACCGGCCGACGAGCCAGCGCATCGACACGATCGTCCTGCACGACACCGAGGAGACGTACGCGGACGCGCTGGACACGTTCACCAACTCCGCGTCGTACGTCAGCGCGCACTACCTGGTGCGGTCCGGCGACGGCCACGTCACCCAGGTGGTGCCGACGAAGGACGTCGCCTGGCAGGCCGGCAACTGGTACATCAACGCGCACTCGGTCGGCATCGAGCAGGAGGGCTTCGCGATCGCCGGTGCCACCTGGTACACGGAGCGGCTCTACCACTCGACCGCGACGCTGGTGCGCTACCTGTCGGCGCGTTTCGGCGTGCCGCTGGACCGGCAGCACCTCCTTGGCCACGACAACGTGCCGGCGACGAGCACGGCCGGGATCCCCGCCATGCACTGGGATCCGGGCCCGTTCTGGGACTGGAACCACTTCTTGACGCTGGTCGGGCGGCCGACGATCGGCACGTTCGGCGGGGTCGTGACGATCGCGCCGCGCTTCGCGGACAACGTGCAGCAGGTCAGCGACTGCGAGCAGCACCAGCCGGTCGCGGCGCAGGCGAGCTCGTTCGTGTGGCTGCGTACCGCGCCGAGCGCCGACGCGCCGCTGTTCAACGATCCGGGCCTGCACCCGTCCGGTACGGCCGGGACCGACTGCGCGAACGACTGGGGTGACAAGGCGAGCGCCGGCCAGCAGTTCGTGGTCGCCGACCGCAGGCCGGGCTGGACTGCCATCTGGTACGCCGGCGCCAAGGTCTGGTTCGCCGACCACGGCGCCACCAAGCGCACCGAAACCCTTGTGGTACGCCCGAAGCACGGCACCGCGGTCCCGACCTACGGCGTGGCGTACCCGGACGCGTCGGACTATCCGGACGAGATCCCGCCGGCGGGGTTCGCGCCGCTGCCGTACACGATCGGGCCGGGACAGTCCTATGTGTACGGTGGGCCGGTCGCGACGGACTACTACTACGCGAAGACGATCGACGACAGCCTGCCCGGCGACCACACCGTGGTCCGCGGGCACGAGCGCTATCTCCGGATCCAGCTCGGTCACCGCATCGCCTTCGTCCGCGCCGCCGACGTGGTCGTCTCCCCCGCCTGAGGCGCCGGCCATCCGGTCGCGGTGGCGGATTCCTACACGATGCGGGCTTCTTTGGGAAGGTATTGACGGGGCGCCCGGTACGGGCCAAGGTGAGCGAAACCCCGCGTCACTGGGAGGTTGCATGCGTCGCCCACCGCCGAGACTCACCCTCGCGCTGGCCACCGGCCTCACCGCCGGCCTCGCCGCGCTGGTACCGGTCACCGCCGGTCACGCCGACCCCGGGAGGTCCCGGCAGCAGGCGTACGCCGACGCCGCCGACCGGTACGGCGTGCCGGACAGCGTCCTGCTCGCCGTGTCGTACCTGGAGTCGCGGTGGGACGCCCACTCCGGGCAGCCGAACAGCGCCGGCGGGTACGGCCCGATGAACCTCACCGACGTGGCGCACGTGAGCGCGGAAGCCCTTGCCGCGCAACCGAACGAGGACGCCCGCGGCGACACCCAGCGGCCCCTCGCCGACACCGGTGCGCCGCGGTACGCGGGCGACCGGCCCGAGCTGCGCACCCTCGGTACCGCGGCGGAGCTGACCGGCGCGTCGGCGTCCACGCTGCGTACCGACGCGGCGGCGAACATCGCCGGTGGCGCCGCGCTGCTCGCCTCGTACCAGAAGCAGGCGAGCGACGACCCGGCCGCCTGGTACGGCGCGGTCGCCCGCTACTCCGGCGCGTCCGACGAGGCGGGCGCGCGTGAGTTCGCCGACGAGGTGTACGACACGATCCGCACCGGCGCGAGCCGCCGCACCGACGGCGGGGGCACCGTGAGGCTCGCCGCCGACACCTCGGTACGCCCGGAGACCGGTCAGCTCGCCGCGCTGCACCTGACGAAGCCGGCGGCGGACACCCCGACCCCGGAGTGCCCGCGCGACGCGGGCTGCGACTTCATCCCCGCCGCGTACGCGCAGAACAGCGCCGATCCCGGCGACTACGGCAACTACGACCTGGCCGACCGCCCGCACGCGATGAAGATCCAGTACATCGTGATCCACGACAACGAGGGCTACTACAACGGGACCATCTCCTGGTTCCAGAACCCCCAGGCGTACGCGGCGGCGCACTACGAGCTGCGCTCGTCCGACGGCCACATCACGCAGATGATCCCGAACACCGACGTCGCGTGGCAGGCCGGCAACTGGTACATCAACTCGCACTCGATCGGCATCGAGCACGAGGGCTTCGCCGCGACCGGCGCCACCTGGTACACCGAGGCGATGTACCGGCAGTCCGCGAAGCTGGTGCGCTACCTGGCCATGCGCTACGGCGTGCCGCTGGACCGGCAGCACATCATCGGCCACGACAACGTGCCCGGCACGCTGCCGACCACGATCAAGACCATGCACTGGGACCCGGGCCCGTACTGGGACTGGGACCACTACATGGATCTGGTACGCGGCCGCGCCGACCGACCCGCCGGCGGCCCGCGCTCCGACCTGGTCACCATCAAGCCCGGCTTCGCCGACAACCAGCAGGCCGTGACCGGCTGCGACAAGTCCGGCAGCGGCACCCCGTGCACCGCGCAGCCCACCAACTTCGCGTACCTGCACACGGCGCCGAGCGACGACGCGCCGCTGGTGTCCGACACCGGCCTGCACGCCGGCCCCGGCACCACCGACATCTCCGACATCGCCGCGCGGGTCACCGACGGCCAGCAGTTCGCCGTCGCCGAGCGGAAGCCCGGCTGGACCGCCATCTGGTACCTCGGCCAGAAGTCCTGGCTGCACACCAGCGCGACCCAGTCCGCGATCGGCGTCGTCGTCACGCCGAAGTCCGGCCGCGACTCGGTCCCCGTGTACGGCCGCGCCTACCCCGAGGCGTCCGCGTACGACGGGACGCCGGTGCCGGTGCAGGCGGTCACGCCGCTCGGGTACCTGTTCGCGGCGGGCCAGCGCTATCCGGTCGGCCTGACCGTCGTGCCGGCCGACTACTACTACGCGCCGACGATCGACCTGTCCCAGCCGGGCGACCACACCGTCGTCCGCGGCTCGGACCGGTACTACGAGATCCAGTTCGGTCACCGCATCGCGTACGTCCGTGCCGCCGACGTGACCCTCCGCGCCGCGCACTGACCCGACCGGGAACCGGGGCCGCCTCTCGTCGAGGCGGCCCCGGTTCCTTGCGTACCAAGGGTTTCAGGCCGGCCCGAACCACGTGGTCAGCGCGTCGCGCAACGCCTCGGGGGTGGCGTCGGCGTCGCCGGCCCACGCGACGTACCCGTCCGGGCGTACCAGGACGACGTCGGCCGGCGGGTGTTCCGTGTCGCCGCGGACCACGTCGACCCGCTCGGTCCAGTCCTTCGCCGCGTCGACCAGGTCCGCCCGGCCGACCAGGTCGAGCAGCAGCGGCCGTCCGGTACGCGACAGCTCCGCCACCCGCGTCGCCCCACTTCCGGTCCGTAGCACCAGATCGGGCAGCCAGGTGCCGCCGAGCGGGTGGGCCGGCGCGTGCGTGTCGTACCGGATGCCGGCGCCGGCCATCAGGTCGTGGACGCGCCGCGCGGCGCCCGGGTCGGTCAGCAGCTCGGCGAACAGCTCCCGCAGCGCGGTCACGTTCGGGCCGGGCGCCAGCAGCGCGCTCTGCGCCCGGGTGTGCATGATGACCCGCGCCCCGACCGGGCGCCGCTCGCTGTCGTACGTGTCGATCAGCCCGACCGGCGCGCCGCGCAGCACGGCCGCGAGCTTCCAGCCCAGGTTCAGCACGTCGGCCAGGCCGAGGTTGAGGCCGGGGCCGCCGATCGCGCTGTGCACGTGCGCCGCGTCGCCGGCGAGGAACACCCGGCCGTCCCGGTACCGGTCGGCCTGCCGCGAGTTGACGCCGACGACCCGGCGCGGCGGCGCGGCATCCGCCGGCACCGCGAGCGGCACGTCGGCGCCGACGACCCGCCGCAGCGCCGCGGCCAGCTCCGCCACCGGCATGTCGTACGTGTCGTCGAGCGACTCGTCGGTCCACTCCATCACCGACACGCGGAACCGGCCGGGCGCGAACGCGCCGTACGCGAACAGGCCGTGCTCGGTGCGGGTGAACGTGTGCGGCCGGAACCGCCCCACGCCCGGCACGTCCAGCTCCCCCGTCCCCGGTACGGCGATCGGCTCGGGGATCTCGACCTCGCCGCTGCGCGCCACGAAGCCGCGGTCGGTGGTGCCGGGGAAGCCGATCCCGACGGCCTTGCGTACCTGGCTGCGCGCGCCGTCCGCGCCGACCAGGTACCGCGCGGCCAGGGTGTACGCGCCGTCCGGCCCGCGTACGTCGACCGTCACCGCGTCGGCGTCCTGGCGCAGCGCGGTCAGCTCGTGGCCGCGGCGTACCTCGACGCCCAGCTCGGCGGCGCGCTCCGCGAGCAGGAGTTCCAGCCGGCGCTGCGGCACGGGCAACGCGTACAGGGCGTTGTCGTCCACAGTGGACAGTCCGTACGGTACGGAGCCGAACTGGAAGCCCAGGATCGGCTCCGGCGGGGTCGTCTCGCCGCTGATGCGTTCGTACAGGCCGCGGCGGTCCAGCGCCGACACGATCCGGCCCACCAGGCCGTTCGCCCGGGGCCGGCTGGTCGGCTCGGGCAGCGCCTCCAGCACGACCGGGCGTACCCCGGCCAGCGCCAGCTCCGTTGCCATCAGCAGGCCGTTCGGTCCGCCGCCGACGATCACGACGTCGATGCTCATGGGGTGCTCCTTTCGTTGCCGCACCGGGTCGCGGGCATGTTTCCGGACGCCTTTGCTCTGCACACCGGTGCGCAGAGCCGGCTCTGCGCACCGGTAGGCAGAGCGTGCTCTGCACACCCATAGGCAGCACGGCTCTGCACACCAACAGGCAACGCCTGACGCGTAGTGGTGTGCAGGGCAAAGGCGCGGCGGCACACGGCCCCGCCGATGCGGAATGGATCGATGTGTGGTGAAGGGTCAGCGGGCCAGGCCGGCGCCGAGGTGGTCCAGCGCCTCCCGCAGCAGGGTCGGCAGCGGTACGGGCGGATCGGCGGTCATCCAGCGCTCGCTGGCGACCTGGGCCGCCACGCCGATCGCCGCCGCGGCGATCCGCGGGTACGCGTCGTCGGGGCCGGCGCCGACACGCTCGGCGATGGCGGCGGCCCAGGTCTCGTTCGCCGCCGCGTACGCCTTGGGCAGCTCGCCCTGGAGTGCCGGCTCGCTCATCATCAGCCGTACCCCGGCGGCCCAGTCGGGGTCGGGCTTGCTGTTGCTGCCGACGTTGGCGAGGACCGCGGCGGTGACCGCGTCCCACACGGGCTCGTCGGCGGGCCGCTCCCGGATCAGGTCGGCGGCCCGGCGCGCCCGGTCCAGGTGCCGCCAGGCGATCGCCTCGGCCTTGCTGGAGAAGTAGTTGTTGTAGGTGCGTGGGGACACGCCGGCCTCGGTGGCGATGTCCTCCACCTTGACGTTGCCGAAGCCGTTCTCGACGCACAGCCGCAGCGCCGCCCAGCTGAGGGCGGCCCTGGTCTGTTCCTTCTTACGCTCCCGGAGGCCCGGTGCGCCGGTACGCGTCGTGTCCATGCCCAGAGCCTAACCGAAAACATGCGCGTCACGCAAGAATGCGTGGCACGCATGTTTTGCCGGGTGGTAACGAGGGGTCCGAAAGCCGCCAGACGAGGCCGACCGGCAGGCGGAAGGCTGGGCACATGGAAGAGAGCTTCACCGGAAAGACCGCCGTGATCACCGGCGGCAGCAAGGGAATCGGCCTCGCCGTGGCGACCGCGTTCGCCGAGCGGGGTGCCAGCGTCGTCGTCGGCGCCCGTACCGTCACCGACGAGCTCGCCGCGCTCCGCGACAAGTACGGCGTCGTCGCCGTGCCGACCGACCTGTCCACCGCGGACGGGCCCGCGACGCTCGTGTCGACCGCGGTCGAGACGTACGGCGGGGTCGACGTGCTGGTCAACAACGTCGGCGCGAGCGAACCGGCGCCGTCCGTCATCGACTTCACCGACGAGGCGTGGCAGCGCGTCCTCGACATCACCCTGTTCAGCGCGGTCCGCGCGACCCGCGCCGCCGTACCCGCCATGAAGGGCCGCGACAACGCGTCGATCGTGACGATCAGCTCGCTCAACGCCAAGCTTCCCGCCGGCTTCATCGTCCCGTACTCGGCGGCGAAGGCGGCGCTCACCAACTACGCCAAGGCCGTCTCCGAGGAGTACGCGTCGCAGGGCATCCGCGCCAACGTGGTGTCGCCCGGCGTCGTGCGTACTCCACTGTGGACGGCGCCGGGCGGGTTCGCCGAGATCATCGGCGCGCAGTCCGGCGCCAGCCCCGACGAGGTGATGGACCGGGTGATGCCGGAGACGATGGCGGTGGCCACCGGCCGCGTCAGCGAGCCCGAGGAGGTCGCCGACCTCGTCGTGTTCCTCGCGTCCGACCGGGCGCGCAACATCACCGGCGCCGACTTCGTCATCGACGGCGGCACCCTGAAGTCCGTCTGACCACCCGGGCCCGGCCCCCCGCCACCCCCGTCCACCGGCGCGTACCCGCCGGCCGGCGGGCGGCCGGGCCCGCGGTTCAGACGGTCGGCGCCGGCGTCGGCGCGCCGACGACCGCGGACAGCACGTCGTCCAGCGTCACGATGCCGAGCGGCTCGCCGCCGCTGCCGACCAGCACGATGTGGTGCCGGTCCCGACGCATCGACAGCAGCAGGTCGGCCAGCGTACGGTCCGGCGGGGTCACGGCCAGCGGCCGGATCAGCTCCGCCGAGAGCGGCCGGCGGCGCTCCGCGCCCGTCACGTCCAGCACGTCCTTCACGTGCACGAAGCCGATCACCCGCCGGGACGCCCGCGCCACCACCGGAAACCGCGACCGCCCGGTACGCGTCGCGGTCAGCTCCAACGCCGCCGGCGAGATGTCGTCCGGCACCGTGACCACCTCGCGCCACGGCCGCAGCGCCTCCCGCGCCGTACGCCGGGTCAGCGCCAGCGCGCCCGAGATCCGCTGGTGCTCCGACTCCTCCAGCAGCCCCTCGGTACGCGACTCGGCGACCAGCCCGGCCAGCTCCTCCGCCGTGTACACCGTCTTCGCCTCGTCCGGCGGCTCCGTCCCGAACAGCTTCAGTACCCGCCGGGCCAGCCACTGCACCGCCACCAGCAGGGGCTTCGTCACCGTGCAGAACGCGAGCAGCGGCGGACCCAGCCACAGCACCGCGCGCTCCGGGCCGACCAGCGTCAGGTTCTTCGGGACCATCTCGCCGAGCACCGTGTGCAGGTAGGTCACGACCGCCAGCGCCAGCACGAACGCGACCGGATGCACCAGGTTCTCCGGCAGGTGCACCCACTCGAACGGCACGGCCAGCAGGTGCGCGATCGCCGGCTCCGCCGCGGCGCCCAGCCCCAGCGAACAGATCGTGACACCGAGCTGCGTACCGGCGACCATCAGCGGCAGCTGCCCCATCGCCGACAGCGTCCACCGCGCCCGCCGCGACTCCGACGCCTGCGCCTGGATCTGCGTACGCCGGGACGCGATCACCGCGAACTCGCCCGCCACGAAGAACGCGTTGCCCGCCAGCAGGACGACGGTGATGATCAGGGCGCCGACGTTCATGCCGACTCCTCCGGCACGTACCCGCTGGGCGGCACCCAGTCGATCGGCGGCTGCACCCGGACCTGCTCGATCCGGTGCCGTTCCACCGACGTCACGCTGAACTCCCAGCCCTGGTATGTCACCGTCTCCCCGTCCACCGGGATGTGCCCCAGCTCGGCCATCAGGAAGCCGGCCAACGTCTCGTACGGGCCCTCGGGGAGACGGAAACCGGTCTGCTCGGCCAGCTCGTCCGCGCGCAGCACGCCCGGCACCAGCTTCGCCGGGTCGACGCCCGGCGCCGTCACGTCGACCGACTCGCCGGTCGCGGCGAGCGGCGCCGCCTCCGGACCCTGCCGCAGCTCGCCGGCCTCGTCGTACTCGTCCTCGATGTCGCCGACGAGCTCCTCCACCAGGTCCTCGACCGTCACCACGCCGTCGGTGCCGCCGTACTCGTCGACGACGACGGCGAGGTCGCGGTCCGCCGCGCGCAGCGCCTCCAGGACCCCGTCCAGGTCCAGCGACTCCGGTACGTACACGGGCTCGCGCGCGACCCGGCGTACCAGGGTGGCGTGGCGGCGACCGGGCGGTACGGCGAGGGCGTCGTTGATCGCGGCGACACCGACGATCTGGTCGAGGGTGTCGACGTACACCGGGAACCGGCTGCGGCCCGACTCGCGCGCCGCCTCGAACAGGTCGGTCACCGTCGCCTCGGCCGGCAGTGCCACCACATCGACCCGCGGCGTCATCGCCTCCGCGGCGCGCTTGTCGCCGAACCGGATCGTCCGCTGCAACAGCATCGCCGTCTCCCGGGGCAGCGCGCCGGCCCGCGCCGACATCGCCGCCAGCAGGCCCAGCTCCTCCGGCGACCGGGCGCTCGCCAGCTCCTCCTGCGGCTCCACCCCGAGCCGCCGTACGACGGCGTTCGCGGAGCCGTTGAGGATCCGGATCAGCCAGCCGAACACGGCGGAGAAGCCGCGCAGGATCGGCGTCACCGCGAGCACCGCGCCCATCGGCTTCGCCAGCGTCGCGTTCTTCGGGATCAGCTCGCCGAACAGCATCGAGAACAGCGTCGCGACGATCAGCGCCAGGACCGCGGCGATGTTCGCGGCGACGGTACCGCCGAGGCCGGCGAACGCCGGCTCCAGCAGTTTCGCCAGCGCCGGCTGGGCCAGGTAACCGGTCAGCAGCGCGCTCAGCGTCACCCCGAGCTGCGCGCCCGACAGCTGGAACGACAGCTTCCGGAACGCGGCGAGCACCGCCCGCGCCCGGCGGTCACCCGCGCCGGCAAGCTGCTCGATCACCGCCCGGTCCGCCGTGACCAGCGAGTACTCGGCGACGACGAAGAACGCGTTGGCCGCGGTCAGGAGTACGAAGGCGACCAGCGGTAGCCACGTCGACAGCGTGATCACCCGTCCGAGTCGACCCGGGTGGACGCGACCTGAGTGGCCGTGTCCCCGGAGATCCTGAAGAGCCGCAGATGGTACTCACCGGTCGGGAACGGGTTCGTGACGTGCTCGATCCACCGGCAGTCGGTCAGCTTCGCCGGCTGGCGTACCACGAACGGCTTGTCGCCGGCCATCGACTCGCTGCCGGTCGCGACCAGCTTCCCGCCGGACATCCGCGCCGACGTCGCGCCGAACGTCACCCCGTACGTGCCGGCCGCGCCGGTCGCCGCCCAGTACACCGGGTAGCCCTTCTTGATGTGGTTGGTGGAGCTGGCGATCGCCGGCGAGCCGCACTGCGCCTTCGGCGGCCACGTCGGATGCCGGGACGCCAGCGCCACCGCGCCCACGAAGAGGATCACGACCAGGAACGCCAGGACGACCCGCGGTTGGTAGTAGAACGGCGGCTTGTCCTTGCGCCAGGCGACGTCCTCGTCGGGGTCGGCCGGCGGCTCCCCCGGCGGCACCGGGCTGTCCGCGAGGGTCGGCTCGCGCCCGTTGACCCGGGGCTGCGACGGGACCGTACGCACGTCGTCGGACGACCCACCCGTCTCGGGTAGGTGGTCCTCGCCGTCCCCGCCGGCCCCGCGCTTCACGACAGGCAGACTACCCGCGCGCTCCGTCGCCCAGCGAACGAAGCAGCACCGTGGCGACGTCCACGACCTCGACGTCGTCGTCGGCGTCCACCCCGTCCGGCTTCGTCGCGTTCACCCCGTCGGACATCATCGTCATGCAGAACGGGCAGGCCACCGCGAGCGTCTTCGCCCCGGTCGAGCGGGCCTCCTCGACGCGCTCGATGTTGATGCGCTTGCCGATCCGCTCCTCCATCCACATCCGCGCGCCGCCGGCGCCGCAGCAGAACGACCGCTCCGCGAACCGCGACATCTCGGTCACCCCACCGCCGTCGCCGCTCGTCCCGGCCGGGACGCCGTCACCGTTCGACGTGCCGACCGCGCCGAGTACCTCGCGCGGCGGCGCGAACACCCGGTTGTGCCGGCCCAGGTAGCACGGGTCGTGGAAGGTCACGCCACCGTCCACCGGGGTCACCGGCGTCAGCTTCCCGGCCGCCACCAGCTCCGCCAGCAGCTGCGTGTGGTGCACCACCGAGTAGTCGCCGCCGACCTGCGGGTACTCCCGGCCGAGCGTGTTGAAGCAGTGCGGGCAGGACGCGATGATCTTGCGCTGGGCCCGGTCCCCGCGGCCCTCGAACGCCTCGTTCAGCGTCTCCACGTTCTGCTGGGCCATCATCTGGAACAGGAACTCGTTGCCCATCCGCCGCGCCGGGTCGCCCGTGCAGGTCTCGCCCTCGCCGAGGATCGCGAAGTGCACGCCCGCCTCGTGCAGCAGCGTCGCGACGGCCTTCGCCGTCTTCTTCGCCCGGTCGTCGAACGCGCCCGCGCACCCCACCCAGTACAGGTACTCGAAGTCCGCGGCCTCGTCGCTGCCCACCCGCGGTACCTCGAAGTCGAGGCTCCTGGTCCAGTCCTCCCGGGTGTTCGGGTTCGCGCCCCACGGGTTGCCCTTGTTCTCCAGGTTGCGCAGCATCACGCCGGCCTCCGTGGGGAAGCTCGACTCGATGAGCACCTGGTACCGGCGCATGTCGACGATGTGGTCGACGTGCTCGATGTCGACGGGGCACTGCTCGACGCAGGCGCCGCAGGTGGTGCAGGACCAGAGCACGTCGGGGTCGATGATCCCGTTCTCGTTTGCGCCGCCGATGAGCGGCCGGTCCGCCTCGGCCAGCGCCAGCGCGTCGACCCCGGCGAGCTGTTCGGCGGTGGCCGTCTCCTCGCCGGTTGCGTCCTTGCCGCCGCCCGCCAGCAGGTACGGCGCCTTCGCGTGCGCGTGGTCCCGCAGCGACATGATCATGAGCTTCGGGGACAGCGGCTTGCCGGTGTTCCACGCCGGGCACTGCGACTGGCACCGGCCGCACTCGGTACAGGTGGAGAAGTCGAGCAGGCCCTTCCAGGTGAACTGCTCGACCTGGTTGACGCCGAACGGGTCCTTCTCCGGGTCGGCCTCCTCGAAGTCCAACGGCTTGCCGTCGGACATCATCGGCCGCAGCGGGCCGAGCGCGACGGCGCCGTCCGCGTTCCGCTTGAAGAAGACGTTGAAGAACGCCAGGAACCGGTGCCAGGCGACGCCCATCGTCAGGTTCGCCGAGATCACGATGAACCAGACCCACGACACGAGGATCTTGACCAGCGCGGCGAGGGTCACCAGGTTCAGCGCGGTCGTCTCGTCCAGCCCGGAGAACAGCGCGCCCAGCCCGTGCGAGAGCGGCGTCGCCCACGTCGGGTACGGGAAGTCGCCCGCGGCCACCTTGAACGCGCGGATCGCGAAGATCGCCGTGCAGATCGTGAACACGGTCCACTCGACGTAGTACGCCTGCCAGGCGGTCGAGCCGAGGAACCGGGAGCGGGACCTCCATCGCGGCAGGTTGACCAGCCGGACGACGATCAGGAACGAGATGCCGACCCAGCACAGGCCGCCGATCAGCTCCATGGCCAGGCCGTACACCGTCCAGCCGCCGAACAGCGGCCAGTGGAACCGGGGGTTCGACACCTCGCCGTGCGCCTCGACGAGCGTGAAGATCAGCGCGCCGAACGCGACCATCACGAACCAGTGCGCCGCGCCGATCCGGGTCCACTTGAGCATCCGCGTGTGGCCGAGGATCTCGCGCAGCATCGTGCCGGTACGCCGGCCCTTGTCGGTCAGCCGCTCGGGGTCGGCCGCGCCGACGCGGAACAGCCGGACGAACTGCCGTACGGCGCGGGCCGCCATGACGACGGCGGCGGCGAACACCAGCCAGGCCACGATCGTGGCGACGATCTGGAGCGCGTGCATGGTCCGCGTTCCTCCCGGGGGTTGTCGGCTGCCGGCAGCTTATTACTCGTCGGTAGCCTAGCGTCCCGGCCGCCCGGCCGCGCGTCCGTGTCGGGCACCGTTTCGCGCGGGTACGCCGTGGCGCCGGTTCGCAACAGACCCTAGTCGTGTCCCCCGTCCGATACGGACCCCGCGCGCCGCCGATATCACATGTCGTGTTGGCGTGACCGCTCTCGGTGGTGATCCGTTACCCCAAGTGTCAGTGGCTCCGGCGGGACGGTTTCCGACGGGACCGCCGAGCCGGGCCGCACGGCCACCGACCCCGGCCGCCGGGGGCGAGCGCCCCCGGACCCGGACACCGGTACGCCGGGGTCCGGCCGGCCCGCGCGGGGTGCACACCGTACGGACCGCTGGAGAGGTGGAGGCGGCAGCCTCGACCGCGGGGGCTCCTCGACGGGGAACCTCCGCCAGCCCGCCGTGGCGTCCGTCGCGGCCCGAGGAGGTACCCGCACCGATGCGCAGCCCGTACACGTTGGACGATCCGCCGCCGATCGACCCGCCGGTCGCCGTCGTCGAGCGGACCGCGTGGTCGCTCGCCGCCGACCTGTGGCACGGCCACCAGCCGGACAGCCTGCTCGGCGCGGACTGCGCGGCCTGCCGGCTGCCCTGGCCGTGCCCGACCTGGGAGGTCGCCGACGGGGTACTCGGCGACGTGTGCGCCGCGCGCCCCGGCGCGCCGCCGCCGGCCGGTCCACCGCGCGGCCCGTCCGGTCGCGCCCGTACCGTCTCGACGGTCCCGGCCCCGCTGCGGCCCGAGGCGGCGCGCGAACCGGTGGCCGCCGCACCGGCCGGCGCG
>DASXWQ010000073.1:0-4701 GCA_036503555.1 Actinocatenispora sp. | reverse complement strand
CGGCCCACCGGGCCGACCCCGCCACCGCCCGCGCGGGGTGGCCCGCCGCCCGCCGAGCGGCGCCCGGCCACCCCGCCGGCCGCGCAGCGGTCCGGCGCGGCGCCGTCCGAGCAGCGTCCGGCGGCGCCGACCGAGCAGCGGTACGGCGGGAACGGGCAGCCCGCGCAGCGGCAGGCGGAGTCCCGGTTCCAGGACCCGCACGCGTCCCAGTACCCGACGCAGTCGCTGCCGCAGTACCAGGCGCGTCCCGCCGAGCCGCGGGCGCAGGAGCGGTCCGGGGAGCCGCGGGCGCAGGAGCCGCGGTCCCGGGAGCCGCGGTTCTCGGGGACGGCACAGCATCCGGGTTGGCAGGCCGCCGAGCGGGCCGGGCGGCCCGCCGTGGACACGCGGACCTCGGGCGGGTTGCCGAAGCGCGACCCGATGGCCAACCTCGTACCGGGTGGCTTCGAGGCCCGGCCGACCGAGATCCCCCGCAGCGCGAACGGGGTACGCAGCTTCCTGACGGAGTTCCAGCGGGGGGTGTCCACCGGGCGCGACAACCGGGCGCGACCGGACCGCCCGCCCGAACCAGGCTCGGCACCGTACCCGTCCAGCCACTCGAACCGTAGTACTGGGGAGTCCTGACCCGATGATTGCCCGACCGGATACGAGCGACCTGAGCTGGTTGCTCGCCCAGTTCGCCGACGACGCCGGCGTCGCGCACGCGATCGCCGTGTCGTCGGACGGGTTGCTGCTGGCTGCGTCCGGCGACCTGCCGGAGGACCGGGCCGAGCAGTTGGCCGCGATCGCGGCCGGCACGGCGAGCCTGGCCGAGGGCGGCGCCCGCCTGCTGAGCGGTGGCCGAGTCGTACAGACCGTCATCGAGATGTCGGTGGGTCTGCTGTTCCTGATGACCATCGGTGACGGCTCGTGCCTGGCCGTCCTGGCGCCGCGCGGCTGCGACGTCGGCAAGATCGGGTACGAGATGACGCTGCTCGTGGACCGCGTCGGCGCCGTCCTGGTGCCGGACTCCCGGCAGACGAGCGGCTGATCCGAGGAGTCCGATGTCCAGTCCAGTCGATCCGCGGCAGGATCCGCGGGGTCATCTGGTCCGACCGTACGCGATGACAGCCGGTCGGACGGAGGCCCGGCGCGACCTCGCCCTTGAGTCGATGGTGCGCAGTACCCGGAAAGGGGTCCGCGCCGCGCCGGCGGTGGGCCGCGACCGGCGCATCATCCTCGACCTGTGCACCGACGGATACCAGTCGGTCGCGGAGATCGCGGCGCAACTGGGTCGTCCGCTCGGGGTGACGAGGGTCCTCCTCAGCGAGCTTGCCGAGATGGGCCTGGTTGATATCGAAGAGTCAGCGCACATGGCGGGCGGCGAGGTCAGTGTCGCCTTGTTGGAAAGGGTCTTGAGTGGGCTCCATAAGTTGTGACGACGCGCTCGTGCCGGTCGTTCCCGGCGGCGGCGTGACCGCAGTGAAGATCGCGGTACTCGCGGAGTCCGACCATGCCTTGCGTGGTCTGCTGGAACCGCTCAGCGATCGTCCGATCATGACCGTACGGGTGGACCGGTACCACGACGTCCGGTTCGACGATCCGGTGCCGGTCCGGTTCGCCCGGCTGGACCTCGACCAGAGCCTCCTGCTGTACCTGTTCGGCGTGACGCGTTCGGCGCCGGTACAGGTGGTGGACGAGCTGCTGTCCGGGGCGGTCGGCGTGGTGTTCGCCGGGTCGGCCCGGCCGGAGGGTATCGACCTGCACGGGCTGCCTGCGGTGCACGCGCCGACGCACGGGCGGGTGTGCTCGCTGGGCGTGGTGGACCGCGGTGCCGGCGTGGGCCGGGCGAAGTACCCGTTCACGAGTCTGGTGCAGCAGGCGATCGCCCGCCGCAGAAACGTGTACCCGTGCACGCCGTACTTCCCGCGCCGGCTGCGCTGAGCGTCCCGCGCGGTACGGTCGCGGGGTGGACGCCGAGTGGGGTGAGCGACGGCGGCGGGCGGTCGAGGTGCACGCCGAGGCGCTGCGCCGGCGTACCGCGGACGAGCAGGCCCGGGCGCGGGAGCTGATCGCCGACTTCGCCCGCACCGCCGCCGGGCGGGGCCTGCCGACCGAGCCGCTCGTCGCGCGTGGCTTCGGCGGCCGCGCGCGGTACCGCACGGGCCTGCGCGGCTGGTACCTGAAGCCGGACCGGTCGCTGGCGGTCGCCACCGACGGCGAGTTCTACATCCTGTCCGTACCGGACAGCGTGGTCGCTCGGGTGCGCGGTGCGCGGCTGACGCCCGCCCGGCCCGGGTTGACGATCGGTGAGGGCGCCCGGGACGGCGAGTCGCTGCCGCTGGCCGACCTGCTCGCCCTGCGACTGTCCCAGGGCTGACGGATTCGTCGAGGCCCGGCCCGATGCTTGAGGTCATCGGGCCGGGCCTCGGTGCGCTGACTGGGTGGGGGAGTCAGCGCCTCAGGGTGTCCCGGACATGCCGAGGAACTGCTGCTCCTCGCGGTCGTACCGGTCGGTCAGGCCCGTGCCGTACCGGTGCCACCAGGTGTCCGTGTGCCCACCCTGATGGGTGGTGGTGTTGCCGTAGATCGCCTTGTCGTAGGCGATCCGCGCGTCGTGGAACTGGGTCTGGAAGTCCTGCGGGCTCATCTGCTGGATGCTCTGGATCGTCTGCGGCGTCAGGTGTCCGGTCCTGTGGATGTCGCCGGTGACCATCGAGTTGAGAACGGCCTGGACGCCGCCGGCGCCGCGCATGTGCGCGCCGGACACGACGGCCGCCTGTACGCCCGGGTCGGTGAAGTTGAGCGCGCCGGCCGAGCGGGCGTGGTCGGACAGCAGCCGGCTCACCACCGCGGTCTCCTCCGGGCTGCCCTGCCCGTACTGGTTGCGGGCGGCGAGGATGTCGTCGTACCCGTTGTGTTCGCTCTGGCGGAAGCCGTACAGCTCGCGGACGCCGCCCTGCTCGCCGCTCGCGCCCTCGGACTGCATGATCGACTGGACCACGCGCGGGTCGAGCTGCCCCGGGGTCGCCGGGGTCTGCTGCGCGGCCTGCGTGGTCGGCGTCCCGCCGTACCCCTGGGCGACGGCGGTGTCGGCGCTGGCGTACCCGTCGCTGGCCTTGGCCACGTGCCCGTTGATCGCGTCGAGGAGCTTCGACGCGCTGCGGAGGACGCTGACGAGCTGGCTCTGCCAGGTCGCGCTGGCGCTGGCGACGGGGCTGCCGACGCCGGCGAACGCCAGGCCGTCGAGGACGGCGGTGTCGAGCGAGCCGATCACGTCGCCCATGCGGCCGGTCAGTCCGGACACGTCGGCGGTGACCGCGCGTACCGCGGTCGGGTTGATCTGGAAGCTGTCGGCGGTCACCGTTCACTCCTCTCGCTCGCTCGCCTCCCCAGTCTGGTGATCAAGGGCGGCGCCGCGTACGGCACAACTACCCACCGGGGCCGCCCGAGGTGTGGGCATTCTGACCGGTACCGCCCGGGTCGGGAGCCATGCGACGACGAGCGCGCCGACGGCGGCGACGGCGACCGCCACGATCCGCAGCGCAGCGTCCAGCGCCCCGGTGAACGCGGTGAGCACGCCGGCCCGGTCCGGCGCCGTGGCCAGCGCTGCCGCCACGTTGTCCCGTACGCCGGGCGGCAGCCGCGCGGTCAGCAGGCTGCCGGTGACGGCGACGCCGAGCGCGCTGCCCAGCTCGCGGGCGAGGCCGGACAGGCCGGAGCCGGTACCGGCGGCGCTGGACGGCAGCGCGCCCAGCAGCATGTCGGACAGCACCGGTGTGGCGAGCCCGCAGCCGACGGCGGTGAGGGCAGCACCGGCGACGTACCACGGCCAGCCGGTATTCCTGTCCACTGTGGACAGCACGGCGAGGCCGGCGGCCGTCGTCGCGAACCCGGCGCCGGCCGCGACCCGCGGCCCGCCGAGCCGCGCCAGCGCCGCACCCGCCCGCGGCGCCAGCAGCAGCGCCGCCGCCATCGGCAGCAGCCGTACGCCGGCCAGCCAGGGCGGGCTGCCCGCCACGTACTGGAGGAACTGGCCGTTGACGGAGAACACGGCGAACATGCCGACGAACGTGAGCGCGATGCCGACCGCACCGGCGCGCACCGCGGGCAGTGCGAACAGGCGCGGGTCGAGCAGCGGCGACCTGCCGCGCAGCCCGTGCCACACCCAGCCGGCGAGCAGCACCGCGGCGAGGACCGCTCCCCCGACGACCGGTACGCCCAGGCCGTGCCGCGGCGCCGAGATCACCGCGTACAGCAGGGCGAGGACGCCGGTCGTGAGCAGCGCGGCGCCGGGCACGTCCACCCGGCCGGGCCGGCGCGGTACGGCCGGGGCGAGGGCGGCGACCAGCGCGACGGCGAGCGCGGCCAGCGGTACGGCGGCGAGGAACGGCGCGCGCCACGACCCGGTCGACAGCGCCGCTCCCCCACCGACGTTGCCGAGCACCGCGGCCAGCCCGGTCATCGACGCCCACGCGGCGACCCGGCGCGGGCGCCGCTCCGCCGGCACCCCGGCGACCATCAGCGCCAGCGTGCTCGGGAGTACCGCGGCGGCGCCGACACCGGAGAGCATCCGGCCGGCGACGAGCACCGGCACGTCCGGCGCCACCGCGCACAGCGCCGCGCCGACCCCGAACAGCGCCATGCCGCCGAGCAGGGTTCCCTTGCGGCCCAGGCGATCCGCGAGGGCACCGGCGGGTACCAACAGGCAGGCGAAGACCG
>DASXWQ010000072.1:0-69640 GCA_036503555.1 Actinocatenispora sp. | reverse complement strand
CTGGACGCGACGAGCTTCTCCACCTCGCTCGGCCAGCACCCGCCGTACGACTTCTACCAGACGGGCTGGGGCGCGGACTGGCCGAGCGGCGCGGCGACGCTGCCGGTGCTGTTCGACGGCCGGTCCATCCGGGCGAAGGGCAACAACGACACGGTCTACTTCAACGCGCCGGACATCAACAAGCGGATCGACGAGCTGTCCGCGATGCCCGCCGCCGAGGCGGCGCCGCAGTGGTCCGCCCTGGAGAAGACGATGACCACGAAGTACGCGCCGGCGATCCCGCTCTACTACGCGGAATCCTTTGTGCTGCACGGATCCCGGGTCGGCGGTGCGTTCATCTCGCCGACCTCCGGCAGCGAGGTCTTCACGAGCCTGTACGTGAAGTCCTGACGCCGCGTCCCGTCCGGCCGCGCGCGGTCGGACGGGACCGGGCCACGAGCGGCGCGTTCGGCCACACGTTTTTGTGCACGCTGGGCTGCGCGGCCCTCGCCGTCGTACCGGCGCTGGCGCTCCCCCGCGTCCGGCGCTCCCGTCGCGCCGCCACGGTACCCACGACCTAGGACGGGCCGGAGTCGGCCGACCGTGGTGTCGCGACGCGCCGTACCGTCCGTCCACAGAGGACGATCACGGTGTCCGCGAACAGCACGGTGACCACGGCCGCCCGGGACAGGTCGGGCGCGATCGCCATGACCGTGAACGACACCGCGGCCACGACGGTCAGCGCGCCGAGCAGCATCCGCCGGAGCCCGCGCCACCGGTACGCGCCGTGCACGGCCAGCGCCACGGCCCACGCGGCGGGCAGGGCCAGGCAGGCCCAGACGTACATCGACAGGGGGTGGACCGCGAAGCCGGAGCTGAATCCCTGCCAGGGACGGTCCGACACGACGATGGTGACGACCCCACCGAGTACGGCGGACACGAAGTCCTGCAACGGAAGTAGCCGCCGTCCCCCGGCCAGGCGGGTCCCTGCCGCGTCGGGGAGCGGGCCCTGCCGCCGCTGCGCCACGGCGAGCCGGACGGCGGCCAGCGCCAGGCCGTACGACATCCGCAGCGGGGTCCGGCCCACATCGGCCGCACCCGCCAGATCGGCGCGCCGCTCCTCGCGGTAGCGCTCGCGTACCCGGGGGTCGGGCAGCAGCGCGACCGCGGCGTCGACGATCCGCTCGGCGAGGCGGCTCATCCCGTCGCCCCCGCGGCGCGGCCGGTGAGGCCGGACGGTCTGGTGGTGCGGGTCGCCGCGGCGCGTACGAGCTCGCGGGCGGCCTCCGCGACGCATAGCAGTACGGTCGTTATGCTAGCGGCGTGAACGACTCTCCCATCACCGGCTTCCGGGACCGGGCCGAGCGACTACTGCCGCCCGCCACCTGGGACTTCATCACCGCCGGCGCCGGCCGCGAGACCACGGTCACCGGCAACGAAAAAGGCTGGGACCGCTGGTGGCTGCGGCCCCGCACGATGGTCGACGTCAGCACCGTCGACACCGCCACCGACCTGCTCGGCGGCCCCCTCACCACCCCGGTACTGCTGGCGCCGGCCGGCCGGCAGCGCGCCCTGCACCCGGACGGCGAGACCGCGGTGGCCACCGCTGCCGGTGCCGTCGGCACCGTGTACTGCCTGGCCACCAGCGCCACCACCGACCTGCACGACCTCGCCGCCCTGCCCGGCCGCCGTTGGCTCCAGCTGTACGTCAGCGAGGACCGGGCGCACACCCGCCGGGTCGTCGCGAACGCCGCCACGGCCGGGTACGAGCGGATCGTGCTCACCCTGGACCGCCCCGTTGAAGGACACCGCCCGCGCTCCCGCCGGCACGGCACGCTCGGTCCGCTTCCGGCCGGTGCCGCCGTCACCACCCACCTCGGCGACGGCTCCACCCGCGCGCACGTGGCCAGCCGCTGGGACCGCTCGCTCACCTGGGCGGACCTGGACTGGCTGACCGCCCTCGGGTTGCCGCTCACGGTCAAGGGCGTGCTGCGCGCCGACGACGCGGTACGCGCGGTCGAGCACGGCGCCGACAGCGTCATCGTCTCCAACCACGGCGGCCGGCAGCTCGACGGCACCGTACCCACGGCCGTCGCGCTGCCCGACGTGGTCGCCGCGGTCGACGTGCCGGTGTTGGTGGACGGCGGGATCCGTACCGGTGGGGCGGTGTTCCGGGCGCTCGCGCTCGGCGCCCGCGCCGTGCTGGTCGGCCGGCCGTACCTGTGGGGGCTCGCCGCCGCGGGCGAGTCCGGCGTACGCGACGTGCTGGACACGCTCACCACCGAGCTGCGCGACACCATGACGCTGGCCGGCTGCCCCACCGTCGCCGACATCACCCGCGACCTGGTCGTACCCGCCGCCGGCTGAGCCGCGAACGTCCCGGCCGGCGACCGGGCGCGTCACGGCTCGTCGACGTTGGACACGACGCTGTCGCCGAACGGGATCACCATCGTCCAGCCCTCCACCAGTTCGTCCACCACCTCACCGAACCTCTGCACGGCCGGGTTGGAGACGTGTGCCTGGAAGGCGTCGGCGTCCGCGTACGCCTCGTACCCGTAGACGATGTCGGGCTCGCTGTCCACCACGTACGCGTCGAGGCGGAGCGTGCCGGGCTCGGACTCCCGGGCCACCCGGGCGGACCAGCGCACGATGTCCAGGAACTCGGACCGCTTCCCCGGCTTGACCACGAACCGGATCACACCTCCGTACACGGCTCACCCCCTCCGTACGACCGGCGGTCCGGCTCGATCAGTGTCAGGCAAGAGTCGGGCACGGTTGCTCCTTTCAGCGTGGGTTGTCGGCGCGCCAGGCCAGGTAGTGGGCGACCGCACCGGCCACGTCGAAGTCCGGCGTGAAGCCGGTCTCCGCGGTCAGCCGGCTGATGTCCATGTACGGCGCCGGGCCGGTGTCCTGGTGCCCCGGCTCCGGCTCGGCGCCCCCGCCGGGTACGGCGGCCCGCAGGGCGTCGGTGAGCTCCGGGCGGGTGTACGGCCGGCCGCTGGACACGTTGTACGTGTCGTACCCCAGGGTCTCGGCCGTCGTCAGCAACGCGATCGCCCGGCCGGCGTCCGGCGCGTAGCACCAGTCACCACCGACGTCGGCGGGCAACGGTCGCGGCGTGTCCCCGCGCAGCACGGCGCTGACGTACGGGGGGATGGGGCTGAACGGCGACTCCGGGTCCATCAGCGGCCCCCAGATGCTGCCGATGCGCAGCACGACCGGCTGGACGCCGCTGCCGCGCAGGGCATGCGTGGTCAGCGGTTCGACGGCCTTCTTGAACGCGACGATCAGGTGCGGCAGGTCCGCGGTGGGCAGCGGAAGGCCCTCGTGCCACGGGATCTCGCTCTGTCCGATGTAGACACCGAGGCTGCTGGCGACGGCGAACCGCCGTACCCGCCAGGTGCGGGCGGCGTCCAGCGCGTTGAGCAGCCCGGCGGTGTCGGTACGGAAGTAGCGCAGCGGGTCGTCGGGGTCGGGGATGCTGCCGGCGAGGTGGACGATGTCACCGATGTCGTGGCGCTTCCCGAGGGTGAGGAACGCGTCCCGGTCGGTGACGTCCAGCGCCTCCACCGTGACCCGGCCCGCCAGCAACGACGGGACCTCGGTACGCCGGTGCGCGGTGACCACCACCTCGTGGCCGAGGTCGGCGAGGGCGCGGGCGGTGTGGCCGCCGATCATGCCGAGCCCTCCCGTGACCAGGATCTTGCTCATGTCGTTCCTCTCGCTCGTCACGTCAGATGGCCTGGGGGAAGTCGAAGAACCGGTCCGGGTCGTAGACGCGCTTGACCGCCGCCAGCCGGGTGCGGTTGCCCGCGTGGTACGCCGCGGCCCAGTCGTCGAGCGCCGGATCGGGGAAGTTGGGGTAGACCCGCCCCGACCCGTCGGCGTGCGCGGTCGCCCACGACGTGTCGACCCACCGGTCGCCCGGCTCGCCGACGTGTTCGAGCAGGAAACGCTCGCCCCGGTGGGCGAAGGCCGTGGCGTCCTCGGCCACCCTGTTGTACGCCCCGCCCATCGCGGTGAACGCGAGCTGCCGCCGGCCCGGCTGCCCCGGCGCGCCGAGCCGGCCGAGCAGCGACGCGACCGTACCGTCGGTCATCGGGCGGGCGAAGAACTCCGACCTGATCCGCACGGCATGCTCGGGCGACTCCCGCGGATCGGTGAGGCTGCTCTTCAGCTCGTGGTACGGCAGGCCGGCGCGCAGCTCGACCGTGCCCGCCGCGCCCGCCAGGTCGGTGAGCTCCCGCAGCATCTCGCGGGTCGTCCCTTCGTCGAGGGTGGAGGCGCCGAGCAGGACGGCGCGTACGGGCGCGCCGGGTTCGGACACCACGGTGAGGTTCACCGTCAGCTCGTCCGGGCGGTCCGGCGCCCACGCCTGCCAGGCCGGGACGGTGTCCCCGAGCGGCCAGCTCGCCTCGACGCGCGTGGTCACCGGCTCCGGGACGGTGTCGAACCGCAGCGCCGTCACGACGCCGAACTGGCCGCCGCCCGCGCCGCGCAGCGCCCAGAACAGCTCCGGATCGCGATCCGCGTCGCAGTCCACGATGCTGCCGTCCGCCAGGACGACCCGGGCGCCGACGAGCCGGTCACAGGTCAGCCCGTGCACCCGGCCGAGCAGGCCGACACCGCCGCCGAGGGTGAGCCCGGCGATGCCGACGGTCGGACCGCAGCCGGCCGGCAGGGTTCGCCCGTGGGCGTGCAGCTCCGCGTACACCTGCCGCAGCCGGGCACCGGCACCGATCGTGGCGATCCCGTCGGGAGCCACCACGATGCGGTCGAACCCCGACATGTCCAGCACCATTCCATCGGTCGACGACCGCCCCGCGAAGCAGTGCCCGCCGCCGCGCGGGGCCACGCGGTACCCGCCCGCTCTGGCGAACGCCACGGCGCGCGCCACGTCCGGCACCGAGCGGCACCGCACCACCAGGCGGGGGCGTACGTGCCGGTAGGCGGGGTTGGTCGGGCGCCGGACCGCCTCGTACCCGGGGGAGCCGACGACGAACACCGAGCCGTCGAGGGAGGCGCCGAACGACGTCAGGTCGGACACGGCTCCCAACCTACGAGCGACGCGGCCTCAGATCTTGAAGAAATCGTGCATCAGCAGCGCGGCGCGGGCCTGCCGCGGGTGGCCAGGAACGGCCCGTACGAGGCGGAGTGGTCGTGCCCGCACAGGCACCGGTCGACGGCGCCGCCCAGGAGCTGGCGAGGGGTGAGCCCGGTCAGGCGCAGGCACTCCCGGCCGAGGTGCGCCTGGTCGGCGTACCCCAGGTCGGCGGCCAGCCCCGCCGTCTCGGCCGTACCGCGCCCCGCCGCGGTGACGCCCGCCTGCGCCAACGCCAGAAACCCCTGGAACCGCAGCGTCCGTTGCAGCACCTTCGGGCCCACCCCCACCGCGTGCAGGCACCGCCGGCGCAGCTGGCTCGCGGACAGCGCCAGGTGGCCGGCGAGCCTGTCGATGGTGGTCGGCTGCCACGGCATCAGCGCCCGTACCGCCTCCCGTACCCGCGCATCCAACCGGACCACGGTACGGAACTCGCGCAGCAGATGCCGCTGGAGCACGAGGAGCGCCCGCTCGGGCGTACCCGCACCGGCCATCGACTCGACCAGGCGGTCCCCCGCATCGCCCCAGAGTTCCAGCAGGCCGAGCCGCTGATCCACCAGCTCGTCCAGGACCGCCGGGAGGGCCGGCGCCGCCCCGGGATGGAACCGCACCCCCACGAGCGTGGTGTGCGCCGGTACGACCTCGACGACCGGACCGGTCAACGGCCCCACCAGCCGGGGCTCCCCGCCGATCGGAAAGTGGATCTCGACCCCACCCGTCGGCAGGTGCCGCTGCACGTACGCCACGGGGCCGGTGCGCTGGATCCACACGGTCCGCACCACGCCCGACAGCTCCGGCACCGGCGGGCTCTCCACGTACGACTCCATCGGGGCCATCATCGCACCGGGCCGCCGGTCGGGAGGTGCCGCTCGCCGGTCGGCTCGACCCCGGCGACGTGTCGGCACGCCGGCTCCGGGCTCCGCTTCGGCGGCCCGCGCGGCACGGGGCGCGCGACCGCGAGCATGATGTACGCCATGATGCGCATCAGCCGTCGCATGTTCGAGCTCCTCGAACCGATATGCCTGGTCACCTTCTCTGCCGACGAGTGCAACGAGGAGCTGGCCGCGCTCGGCCACCGCACCTACTGGGACGGGTACTTCGCCAGCCGCGCCGCGCCGCTGGGGCGGGTACCGGCGCAGGTCGTGCACGCGGCGTTCTACAACTTCGCCGACGGGGAGGCCGCGCGGCACATCCCGAGCGCGTGGGAGACGATCCCGCCCGAGGCGTCGCTCGCGGCGCGGGAGCGGGGCAGCGCGGCCTCCGTACGACGGATCCTCGGCGACGAGCTAGCCGACTCCCCGGGCCTGGTACGCGCCGCCGACCTGACCACCAGGGCCGCGACCAGCGCGCCGACCGAGGGCCGCGTGATGTACGCCGGGATGCGCAGCCTTCCGATCCCGGCCGACCCGGTCACCCGGCTGTGGCACTCCGCGACCATGCTGCGCGAGTACCGCGGGGACGGGCACATCGCCGCTCTCGTCGGTGCGCGCATCGGCGGTACGGAGGCCCACGTGCTGTCCGCGCTGGACATGGGCATCCACCCGCCGGAGTCGTTCGGGCGCATCCACCACCTGCCGAAGGAGCGGCTCGCCGCGGTCATGGCAGGCCTACGCGAGCGCGGGCTCGTGGACGGCGACGGCCGGTTCACCGACGCCGGCCGCGAGGCCAAGCAACGCATCGAGGACCGGACCGACGAGCTCGCCGCCCCGCCGTACGACGCCCTCTCCCCCGCCGAGCTCGACGAGCTGATCGCCGAGCTCGAACCCATCACCGCGACGCTGGTCGCCGCGGCGTCGAGCTGACGGGCACCGACCGACGCGCCGAGGTCGCAGGCCGGGCGGGGGAACGGTGTCCGTGCCGCGTCACGCGTCCGGCTGGAACGCCATGCTCAGCAGGCCGTCGGGGTCGAGCGTGGTCAGCAGGTGGCCGCGCCACGCGTCGTCGGACACGCCGAAGTCCTCCCGCCAGTGGCACCCGCGGGTCTCGTTGCGCCGGTGTGCGGCCGACACCAGCGCGGTCGCGACGGTGAGCAGGTTCGTGGCCTCCCATGCCGCGCGGCCGCCCCGTGACCGTGACCGGCTCAGTCGATGGATCGTCGCCGCGACCGTCTCCAGGGATCCGGCGCTCCGGACCACGCCGGCGCCGTGGCTCATCGCCCCCCGCAGGCCGTCCCGTACGTCCGGGTCGATGGCCCACGCCGGCCCCTCCGGCAGGACCGGGTCGGCCTGCACGGGCAGGCCGCAGGCCAGGCGGGTGGCGATACGACCGGCGAACACGAGACCTTCGAGCAGGGAGTTCGACCCCAGCCGGTTCGCTCCGTGCGTGCCGGTGCAGGCCACCTCGCCGCAGGCGTACAGGCCGTCGATGCTCGTGCGTCCCCACAGGTCGGTACGGACGCCGCCGCTGGCGAAGTGGGCTGCGGGCGCCACCGGGATCGGTTGACTGACCGGGTCGATGCCCGCCTGCCGGCACCGGGCGGTGATCGTCGGGAACCGGCTCTCCAGCACCGCGCGGCCGAGGTGCCGCGCGTCGAGCAGGACGTGATCCGTGCCGGTGTCGAGCATCGCCCGGGTGATGGCCTTCGCCACCACGTCGCGGGGTGCCAGCTCCGCGAGGTCGTGCACGCCCACCATGAACCGCCGGCCGTCGACATCGACCAGTCGGGCGCCCTCGCCGCGTACCGCCTCCGACACGAGGGGCTGTTGCGCCAGCTCCACGCCGTCGACGAACAGCGGCGTGGGGTGGAACTGGAGGAACTCAAGGTCGGTGACCACCGCTCCGGCCCGTAGGGCCAGGGCGACGCCGTCCCCGGTGGCGACCGTGGGGTTGGTGGTGGTCGTGAACAGCTGCCCCATGCCGCCCGTCGCCAGGATCACCGCACGTGCCAACACGGCGCCGACGCCCGCACCGTCCGCCCGGTCCAGGGTCACGCCGGCCGCGCGGCCGGACGCGTCGGTCAGCAGGTCCAGCGCCAGCGCGTGCTCGATCAGCCGGATCGACGGATCACGTCGTACGGCGGCGTGCACGGCGCGTTGGATCTCCGCGCCGGTGGCGTCGCCGCCGGCATGGATGATGCGGGGGAACCGGTGACCGCCTTCCCGGGTCACCGCCAGGCCACCGTCCGCGCCACGGTCGAACGCGGCGCCGCGCCGCATCAGTTCCCGGACCCGGCTCGGCCCCTCGGAGCTCAACACGTCCACGGCGGCGGCGTCGCAGACCCCGGCGCCGGCCACCATCGTGTCGACCGCATGGGCCGCGGGGCTGTCGTCGGCGTCCAGTACCGCGACGATCCCGCCCTGCGCCCAGTTGGTCGACCCGTCGTCGACGCCGGCCTTGGTCACGACCGTCACGCGCCAGCCGAGTTCCCGCGCGTGCAGCGCCACGGTCAGGCCGGCCACGCCCGACCCGACGACCAGCACGTCCGTGTCGTCGGACCAGCGCGGTGCCGTACCGGCCACCAGGTTCCGCGGCAGTACCACGTCGTGACCGACCTGCCGTTCGAGTGTCGGCATCATTCGCTCCCCCAAGGTGTCGAACATGGTGCCGCGGCGTACGCCGGGGACCGGTCGCCCGCCCCGAGGATCCGTGCGGCGGTCTCCGCGGTGTGCGACACGATCGTCGCGGCGGGCAGCACGTCGTGTACCAGGCCGGCGGACTGTCCCGCGTACAGCGCCATCGCCTCGACCTCACCGCGCAGGTCGGCCAGCGGCGGGCTGTCCTCGTACCGTCGGCACCGGCGGCCGTCGGGGCCGGTGGCGATCACCTCGCCCTCCCCCGGCCGGCCGGGCGACGCCGGTGAGCCGGCGGCCTCCCAGGCGCTGAGCGTGGCGTTGCGCAGGACCCGGTGCGGGGCGTCCGGCCAGCCGACGTCGAAGCACGACGTGTGGACGGTGTCATCGACGCCCGCCTCGATCACCCGACGCCGGTACAGCTGGTGGCTGGCCGCCTCGACGGACGCCAGGAACCGGGTGCCCAGCCACACCCCCTGCGCGCCCAACGCGTGGGCGGCGGCGAGGCCCCGGCCGTCCGCGATGCCGCCCGCGGCGATCACCGGAACCGGCGACACCGCGTCCACGACCGCCGGTACCAGCGCGAGCGTCGAGCTGGCACCGCGGACGTGACCGCCGGCCTCCCAGCCCTGCGCGACGATCACGTCGACGCCGACCTCGGCCGCGTGAACGGCCTCGGCGACGGATCCGACGGTGTGCACATGCAGGGCCCCGGCCGACCGGATGGCGGCGTGTACCGCGGCCGGATCTCCCCAGAACGTCGAGATGACAGGGACCCGCTCGCGCAGGCACACGTCCAGCACGTCGTCGACCGGGAAGTCGAGCACCAGATTGGCGCCGAACGGTCGGTCCGTGCGCGCCCGTACGTCGCGGATCAGCGCCTCGGCGCCGCGCGTACCGCGCCAGGTCAGCGCGAGCGTGCCCAGTCCGCCCGCGCCGGACACGGCCGCCACCAGCTCCGCCGTGACGGCCGACCCGATGGGCGCCTGCACGACCGGTACGTCGATGCCGAGCAGGTCACACACCCTGGTACGCAACGGGTTCACGGCACGTCCCGGAGCTCGGGTGAGTCCACGGTTTCCAGCAGCAGGCTCAGGTCGAGCGCTCGTACGCTGTGGGTCAGCGCCCCGACCGACATGGCGTCGACGCCGGTGGCCGCGACCGCCGCCGCTGTCTCCAGCGTGATCTGCCCCGAGGCTTCGAGCCGGCAGGCGTACCCGCTCCGGTCGCGCAGCGCCACGACCTCGCGCATGACGTCCAGCGGCATGTTGTCCAGCAGCACCCAGTCGGTCCGTGCGGCGAACGCCTCCCTCGCCTCCTCGACGGTGCCGACCTCGACCGCCACCGTCACGGCGCGCTGCTCGGCCGCGATCCCCCGGCGCACCGCGCCGACCGCCGCGGTGACGCCGCCGGCAGCGGTGAGATGGTTCTCCTTCAACAGCACCATCGCGGACAGGTCGCGTCGGTGGTTGGTCGCGCCGCCCGCCCGCACCGCGTACTTGTCCAGGGCGCGAAGCCCGGGCGCTGTCTTGCGGGTGTCGAGGACCGTCACGCCGAACCCGTCGACGGCCTCGACCAGCCGCGCCGCCATGGTGGCGATGCCGGACATGCGCTGCAGGAAGTTCAGCGCCACCCGCTCCCCCGTCAGGATCGCGGCGGCGGACCCGGCCAGCCGCGCCACCGTCGTACCCGGGCCGACCGCGGCGCCGTCCGCGGTGCATGTCTCCACCCGTACCGCCGGGTCGACCTGCTGGAAGACCTCCACCAGCGCGGGTAGTCCGGCGAGTACGCCCGGCTCCCGCGCGAGGATCGCCGCCCGGGCCGACGCGCCCGCGGGCACGCTCCAGCGCGTGGTCAGATCCTCGGTGACGGCGTCCTCAGCCAACGCCGCCCGCACCGCGGCGACGGTCTCGTTCCGCGGCCAGACCTCCCGCGGCAACACCGTGTCGATCACTCCGACACCACCTCTCAGATGCTTCGGTTTTAGAAGCACTGTGAGTGTGTTCCGCGGCCGACCGGCGTGCAATGAACCAGGTCACTCGGACGTGCACGGTGAGCGTCGGGGCGTAGCGCGCATCACGTGTAACGACCGGTCGCGGTGTCAGCCGTGCCGTCGTCGCCCGGCGATCGCCTCGACGGTGGCCTCGGTGTCGGTGAGGTCGGCCAGCACGACGTCGGCGCCCGCCGCCGCCAGCTCACCGGCGCTGACCGGGCCGGTTGCCACGGCGACGATCCTGGCCCCGACGGCCCGCGCGGTCGCGACGTCACGCAGCGTGTCGCCGACGATCACGGTGTCCCGTGCCCGATGTTTCCGGCCCAGGTGTCGGCGCACCCGGGCGAACGCGTGTGCCGGCAGGTCGGTGCGTTCGTACGCGTCACCGCCGTACGCGCCGATGCGGAGGTCGAGATGGTCGGCCAGGCCGAAGGCGTCCAGCTTGAGGACGGCGAGCGGGTACAGGTTCCCGGTCAGCACGGACTGGTGCATCTCACGCAGCCCACCGATCGCGGTCAGCGCCGCCACGGCGCCCGGCAGGGCCCGACCGGCGGCCGCGATGTCGGCGACGCGCCGGCGGAACTGTTCGACGAGCGCGTCGAGGAACCGCTCCAGCAGACCGTCCGCGGGGTCGAGGCCGTGCGCGCGCAGTACCTCGGTCGCGGCGGCGAGCTCGGTACGCCCGTCGAACCGCCACGGCTGCACCAGGGGTCGGCCCGTCGCCGTCTCGAACGCCGCGGCGTACGCGTCGCGACCGGCGTGACCGGCATCCAGCAACGTGTGGTCGATGTCCCACAGCACCAACATCGGCATCGCCTCCTCGGCGGGGCGCGGCGGCGGTTCGTGTCCGGCGGCCGCGGGACGGTCAGGCACCGCGGGACTCGGCGACGCGGCGCATGAAGTACCGGAACCAGCCGCTGCCGTACGGGACGTAGACGCGTACGGGGATGTCGCGGGCGACGAGCGCCTCGACCACGTCGGGGCGGACACCGAACAGCTGCTCCACCGGTACCGGGCCGTGCGCGGCGAGGATCGCCTCCCGCAGTACGCCGTCGTGGGTCGCGATGGCGAACGGGGTGCCGGCGGTGGCCAGCGTCCCCGCAAGACGCAGGTACGCGAGGTTCGTCGGTTCGCCGTACGCGAGGGCCCGCTCCGGCGGTTCGACGTACGCGCCCTTCACCAACCGGATGTGTACGCCGGCAGCGACGAGACGGTCCAGGTCGGCGGGGGTACGGCGCAGGTTGGCCTGGACGGTGGCGCCGAGCCGGTCAGCCAGGCCGCGGCCGGCGGCGTCGAGGACGCAGTCGAGGACGGCGTCGGCGCTGGCGTGGTCCTCGGCACCGACCTGGATGCGCCGGCCCCCGGGCAGCGCGCCGGCGATCGCGGCGAGGTGGTCGGCACAGGTTTCCGGGTCGGCGTGCAGCCCGAGGTGGGTCAGGTCGACGGCCAGCCAGGCGTCGGACGGCAACCCGGCGAGCCGGTCGGCCAGGTCGAGGTAGTCGCGGGCGACGCTGTCGGCGACCGCGGGGTCGGTGACCAGCTCGCCGAACTGGTCGACGGCGGCGGCCACGCCCAGCTCGTGCAGGCGGCCGACGACCCGGACGGCGTCGTCGAGGGTACGGCCGGCCACGTAGCGGGACGCCAGCCGCCAGGCCAGCGCCTCACCCTGCGGCAGGAAGCGGACCGCGCGCTCCAGGTGTTCGTTGGTGACCAGACGGAACAGGATGCTGCGGTCGAGTGCCATGCTCCGATCGTGCCAGCGTGCCGGGCTGTCAGGTGCCGTGGGCGTCGGTTTCGGGGCCGGCGCCGGAGACCTCGTCCGCCCACCGCCGGGACCAGCGGATCAGCGGTTTCAACGCCGTGTAGACGTCGGCGCCGAGCTCCGTCAGCAGGTACTGGGCGTCGTCGTCCTGCTCGACGACCCGGGCTTCGACCAACTCGCGCAGCCGTTGCCGCAGCACGCTGGACGACATGTCGTCGCAGCGCGCCTGAAGGTGCCGAAAGCCCAGTTTTCCCTCGCGCAGCTCCCACACGATGCGCAGCGCCCAGCGGCGCCCGAACAGGTCCAGCGCCGCCATGAGGGGACGCCCGGTCGTCGAGCCGCGTACCCGATGGCCCGGCCGCGGCCCCGTGCCGCCCCGCGGCGACGGCGCCATCAGTGCCCACCCGCGCTGGGTCGGTCTCCGGACGCGCGGTGGGCCCGTCGGCGCCGGGGCGTGCGGGTCGTCATCGATCTCCCGTGCCCCGGAGTCGAGCGTCGGGGGCCGTGTCCCGCTTTGGCATGATCACCTGTCCAGATCTCCTCGTCAGTTCCGCGAGCCGAGCAGACAGACTGGAATCCCCGACCGATCGCCGCGCCGATTTTACCGGACCGCCATTGCCTCGTCAGTGGGTCGGGACGGGGCGCGGTTCCGCGTCGGCGTGCTCGTCGTACGCGGCGCGGGCGGCGACGATCTCGCGTGCGTGCCGCTTCGACCAGTCGCCGATCGCCGAGGTCAGCGCGCCCGCGCCGACGCCGAGCTCGGTCAGCGAGTACTCCACCCGGAGCGGCACCGTGGGGTACACCTCGCGGCGGACCAGCCCGTCGCGTTCGAGCGCACGCAGGGTCTGGGTGAGCATCTTCTGCGTCACGCCGTCGAGGATCCGGCGCAGCTCGTTGAACCGGCGCGGCCCGCCGCGCAGCGCGGCCAGCACGTACAGCGCCCACTTGTTGGCGAGCACCGCGAGCACGGTGCGGCTCGGGCAGTCGGCGGGAAAGAACGGAGCAGTATCCATGAGGTACCTAGATATCAAATGGGTGCCTAATTTACAAGCCGTACCACTCGGCGGCACCATGGTCGACGGACGTGCCCGTGCCCGACTCGGCGGGCTTTCGCTTGCGCACCAAGGAGAACGACCTGCGATGCGTGCCATCCGCGTGCACACCTTCGGCGGTCCGGAGGTACTCGAACGTGACGAGGCGCCGACCCCCGAGCCCGGACCCGGACAGGCGCTGGTCCGGGTCGTCGCGAGCGGCGTCAACCCGGCCGACTGGAAGATCCGCTCCGGCCTCGTCCCGCGGTACGGGCCACCCCCGCTGACGCTCGGCCTGGACGTGTCCGGTGTGGTCGAACGGGTCGGTCCGGGCGTGACCGCGTTCCGGCCCGGCGACGAGGTCGTCGGCGCCCCGATGGGCGGCGGGTACGCGCAGCACGTCGTGGTCGCCGTCGACGCGCTCGCCGCCAAGCCGCCCGGCGTCGACCACGTCACCGCCGCCGCGCTGCCCGTCGCCGGACTGACCGCCTGGCAGGCGCTCACCGAGGCGGCACAGATCCGCGCCGGCGACCGGGTCCTGGTACACGCGGCGGCCGGCGGGGTCGGTCACCTTGCGGTGCAGATCGCCAAGCACCGCGGCGGGTACGTCATCGGGACCGCCGGCGCGGCCAACCGCGACTTCCTGCGTGGTCTCGGCGCCGACGAGGTCGTCGACCACCGCTCGACGGACTTCGCCACCGCGGTGCGCGACGCGCACGCCGTGCTCGACATGGTCGGCGGCGACTACGGGCCACGTTCGCTGGATGTGTTGCGCCCCAACGGAATTCTCGTCTCCGTCAGCGGCTCGGGCTCGGCCCGGCTGGTCACACCGGAGATCGCCGCCGCGCGGGGCCGACGGTACACGGAGTTTCCGATGCACCCGTCCGGCGCCGATCTCGCGGCCCTGTTGGACCTCGTCGCCGCCGGCACCCTGCGGGTGAACGTGGCCGACACCATGCCGTGGACGGACGCCGCCGAGGCGCATCGGCGCAGCGAGTCCGGTCGTGTCCGCGGCAAGCTCGTCCTCACGCACTAGGGCCTGTCCTGTAAGTCGGCGGAGCCAGAGTGACCCGGCCATATCCGATCCGTGCCCTTGTCACGACTGCCGCAGCAACGTGTACGAAAGTAATTAATCGCAGCGATAGTGCGGTATCCGCGTGGCGACCGGATGCGGCGCCTCGGTGAGGTGATGCCGGCGAGCGTGAACGATGCGACGGGAGCGGCGATGTCGGCCCCACACCGTCGAGCATCGTTTCGGACCTGCTCAGCTGAACGACCATCCGACACGATCCAATGCGGCTGCTCCCTTCCGCACGACCTAGATCCAACGGCCAAGACCAACACCAGTAAGCCCCAAGATCACTGTGGTACGGACCTCTTACCCGGCCTGGAGCTGTTCGACGAGTTGGCGGGTCTCGGCGCTGGGTTGATGGGGCCACGGCCATGCCGATCCCCGGCCCGACGCCGAGCACGATCGTTCCTGCCATTGCTACTCCTTGATCAGCGCGGTGAGGTTGCCGCCGAACACCAGCGCCCGTACGGCGGGGTCGGTCACCGCGGCCTCGACGGTGTGCCGGGCGGCCACCACGTCGCCGTACGGCGTGTTCGAGCCGAACAGGCAGCGTTCCGGCAGGGCGGTGACGGCGGCGCGGACCCCGAAGACCTGGATGGCGCTGGCGAGATCCAGGTACAGGTTGGGGGTGGCGAGCGCGAGGTCGAGCAGCGTCGGCCAGTTGAGGCCGCCGAACGCGCCGACGATGACCGGCACGCCCGCGTACCGGGTGGCGAGGCGTGCGTAGGTCGCCAGGTCACGCGCGGTGGTCGGGGCGAAGCCGTGCACCAGGACGGGCAGCCCGCCGTGGTCGGCGGCGACGGTGAGTGCCGGCTCGATCAGCTCCGCCCGGTCGGGCGGCGGGGTCAGCTCCCCGATGCCAACCATGCCGTCGAGCGCCGCCGCCAGCACCTCGACCTGCTCGTCGGCGGGCAGGCCGATCGGCGCGCCAGCGAAGCCGACGTACCGCTGCGGTTGCTCGGCCAGCCGGTCACGCAGCTCCGCCTGCACCGCGTGGTATGTGTCGAGGGCGACGGCGGTGCCGCCGATCACCTCGCCCAGCCGGTCGAACTCGGCCCTGACCTCGGCCAGGGTCGCCGCCGCCTCGAGATGGACGCGGGTACCCAGCAGCACGGAGCGGGTGACCCCGGCCGCCCGCTCGCGGGCCTGCTGTGCCGCGCCGTGCACCATGACATGAGCATGCACATCGAAGATCATCGCTACCCCCAGATCCGCGCCACCGTCCGGCGGCACTGCATGGTGTTCGTGCGGCGGGTCCTCGACCACAACCCGCGTACCGCGGTGGTGGTGGTCGGCGCGGACAGCCCGTACATGGCGGGCGGTGCCCTGGCCGCGGGGGCCCGAGCCGTGACCTGCGCCGGCCGGCACGGCCCGGAACTCGCCGCGGCGCTCGCATCCGGCCTCCGGCCGCCGCCCCACCCCACACCACCCCGTACTGCCCCACACCGAACCAGCCCACTCCGAACTGCCGAGCCCCGAACCGTCGCACCCCGAACCGCCGCGTCGGGTACGAGTCGACCCAAGGGAGAGGGTCCTGGCCGAGCTGTGTCGCGGCGGCCACCACGACGACCGCCCGTCCAGCGGCAGCCGCAGCATTCCGGCGATCTCGACCACGGTGGCCACGCTCGTCGTGTCCGACAGCAGCACGTTGATCAGCGCGGCGCGTTCCCGTTCCCGGCTGAGCAGGATGTGCTGCGCCTCCTCCCGGTACTCGTGGATGAGCGTGTCACCGACCAGGTTGTGCAGCCGGAACATCACGTGGGACAGGTCGACGATGCCGTCGGCGGGGACCGCGGGTGGGATCCGCGACACCGCGATCATCTGCTCCCACACCTCGTCGTAGCCCATCCGGAACGAGGTGAGCAGGTCCGCCAGCGGTACGCCCCGCGGCGCGGATCCGCCCGCTCCGCGCCGCAGCGGCCAGGTCGTCGCGGCGGCCGGTCAGCCGGGCGAAGACCTTCTCGACGTTGGCCTGCACGGACTTCCAGACGTCGGCAGGGCTCGGTCGCACCGTGACTGGGGAGATGGCTCGGGCTTCGACAAAGGCGGTCGACGACCGCTTCGTCGCCACCGACCGGCCGGCGAGCCGTCCCCGGCGGTCAGCCCGGCATCGGCCTGCCCTGCCGCGACCCGGTTACCGGGGCTTCGTGACCGCCCCGTCATCCGACGCGGTTGGCTCGCCGAAGCCCGCCACCGGTGTCCCGTCACGGCGTGCGGCGTCGCGGGGCAGGGCCGTGGCCAGGACGACGGCCAGAAGGACGCCGGCGGCGGCGCAGACACCGATGGCGGTGGACGGGGCCATCAGCTCCGCCAGCGCACCGGCGAGCAGTACGCCGACACCCTGCGCGGTCTGGAGACCGGCTGAGGCGACGCCGGCAGCCCGGCCCCGGCGGTCGTCCGGCACCCGCCGCACGTACGTGACCTGCGCGATCGTGATGTAGCAGGTGAGTACGCCGGTGAGCGGCCACAGCACCAGGGCCACCGGCAGCGTCGGTGCCAGCGCGCTGAGCACCAGCGGCACGCCGGTGGCCACCACCAGGGGTGCCAGCAGCGCCGGCCACCACCGCTGCGGTACCACCCGGGTCAGCAGCAGCGTGCCCACCAGCGCCCCGACCGGGTCCGCGGCCATCAGCCACCCGGTGGCGCCGGCGCCGGCCCCGATCTGGTGGGTGAACGGCACGGCGAGCGCTTCCGGCGCCAGGAACAACCCGTACAGCCACACCATTCCGGCCGGCACCGCCAAGCGCCGGTCGGTCAGCACCATGCGCAGCGCCGCCCACTGCCCACCGCGCGCGGTCTCGACGCCGGGCGACTCCGGCGGCGCGGGGCGCAGCGGCGGCAGGCCGGTACGCAGCAACAAGGCCGACAGCGCGAAGGTCGCGGCGTCCAGCGCCAGGAAGCCGCGCGGACCGCCCAGCCAGTCCAGCGCCACACCACCCAGGCCGAAGCCCGCGATCTGGGTGACCATGTCGGTCATCGCGAGTACGCCGGCACCGACCGGGTAGCGGTCGCCCGGCAGCAGCGCCGGCAACGCGGCGCCGCTGGCCGACGAGTAGAGCGGGTGTACGCAGGCGGTCAGGGTGACCAGCACCCCGACCGCCGGCAGCGGCAGGCCCGGTAACGCGGTGAGGCCGATCAGTGCCGCCCGGACCAGGTCCGCGGCCACCAGCACGGTACGCCGGGAATGGCGGTCGGCCAGACCGGTCAGCAGCGGCGCGGCCACCATCGGCGGCAGGAACGTCAACGCGTAGGTCAGCGCGGTCAGCACCGGCGAGGAGGTCCGGTCGAACACGAGCACCGCCAGCGCCAGGCGGGCCAGCTGATTGCCGAACTGGGACTGCACCGTGGCTGTCCACAGTGCACGGAAGCTGGGTACCTCGAAGGCGCGGCCGAAGCCGGCCCGGGCCGCTACCGCCATGCACCCTCCCCGCCGTGCCGTGGATACCGGCCGACGGAAGGAATCGCTCCCCCGCCGGCCGGACCGGTCACCATTCCCTGTTGAACGCCATCGCGGGCCTCCTTCCACGCGGGGCGGTCTCTCGTCCCTCAGTTGTCGCGGCTCATGGCCCGCTCCCTTCGTCGACGCTGATGTTCCGGAGCATGGGAGCGGTTCCGGTGGGTGGCCTGCCACCGCAACGGATCCGTGAGCGGGCTGTCGTGCGGTGGCCGCGTTGACAGCCCGCGTAGGGTCGGCCTCGGCGCAGGTCGTCGCCTGCGTGCAGTCGTCGCCCGCGGAGCGCCTGGCGGTGGTGGCGGCGGTGTTCGCCGGCCGGTACGCGAGCCGGTCGCCGGGCACTGGCCCGCGCCCGGCACGAGGCCGCCCGCCTACTGCTCGGCACGTTCGCTGTCAGCGGCGGGCCGGCGTGACAGCGGGCTCACGGATCGGTTGCGGCCCGGGCAATACGGGCCGAACAGCGTTTACGGTCAGCCTCCAGAAGGAGGTGATGACCGTGCGCACACTGCGTTTCTTCCTGCGCCGCCGCCCGAGCACCCGGGGGACGGACTCGACGTGGCAGATCTACTACGTCGTCTACTGACCGGCAGCCCGACCGGACCCGTCCCATCCGGGACAGGTCCGGTCCCCACCCCCGGAGTGCCCGCGATGCCCGTACCGCTCGTCGATCCCGGCTTCGCCCACGACCCGTTGCCGGTCATGCTGTCCTGGGCCGCCGACCCGGCCGACCCGCCGGTACGGCGGCTGGCCGCGGACCGCTACGTGGTGACCGATCCGGCGCTGGGCCGCCGCATCCTGGCCAGCACGCGTGAGCCGTTCGAGGCCGTCTCTGCGCCGTTCGGCGCCGTACCCGGCTGGGTCCCCGGGCAACCGGACACCCGTTCGGTACTCACCGCCCTCACCACCGCCCTGGACAGCGCGGTGGATGCGCGCGGGGCCGGCGTCATCTCGGGGGCGGCCGGCTCGTGCTGGCCCGACGAGGCGTCCCGGCTGTACCTGCACCGGTTCGGCGGCGCGCTGCTGCCCGGGGCGCCTCCAGCCGTGTTCCGTGCCGTCGCGGCGGCCCTGGCCCGGTCGTCCGCGCTGGACCGGACCCCGGGGCGCGGCGCGGCGCTGCGCCGACGGTTCGCCGTCAGCCGGGCGAACGCGGCGCTCCAGGGCTACCTGACCCGGCGGTCCGCCACACCGGCGAGCGCCTTCCCGGCGGCGCTGACCGAACGCTTCGACGACCCGCAGACCGCGGCGCTGGCGCTGCACGGGGCGCTCGGCGCGGTGTGCCGGGCCGCCGCGATGGCGCTGTCCTGGACGGTGCTTCTCGACCGCGGCTGGCGACCCGGCCTGGCCGCCGGCACCGTCCTGCCGGCCGCCACACCCACCGCGCCAGCCGCGGACCGGGTACGGGAGGCGCTGCGGCTGTGGCCGGTGGCCTGGATGCTGCACCGCCAGGCCCGCGACACCGTGGAACTGGACCACATCCGGGTACGCCCCGGCGACCACCTGCTGGTGTGCACGTTCGTAATGCACCGGTCCCGGGCCGTCTGGCCGGACCCCGACGACTACCGGCCGGAGCGCTGGTCCGACCCGCCCGCCGGCTACCGCGACGGGTACCTGCCGTACGGCACCGGCCCCGGCGCCTGCGTGGGCGCCCGCTTCGTCAACACCGCCGCCGCCCACCTGCTGGAGTTACTGCCCAACCTGGCAGCCCCGCTCCGCCTGCTCGACGAGCACCCGCTGCTGGGCGCCATCACCGCACCACCCCGCTTCCGATTCGGGGTGCGCCGGACAGGACGCGGATCGGCGAGCCGGCCGTAAGCATCCTTCACGAAGACCGCGGTATCTCCCGTCGTCCCGTTCGATCTGGAAGCGGTGACCACGCCAGGCACCGACCCAGCCCGGTGGTCACCAGCTCGACACGACAAACTGCAGCTGTCCGGCCCATGACGCCACCGAGGACGCCGACGGTGTCATGGCGGGGCTCACCGTACTGCAACCAGCGCACCAACTGCCCGCGATTACGTAGATGGGTCGCGGCGGACCGCTGTCGACGGGAATCGGCGACACCGAACACATCGTCGTGCTCAACCGCTGGCTGGTCGAGCACGCGGGTTCTCAGGCGATGTGGTTCACCGGCGGGCAGGGCTACGACATCGCCCGTGGTGGCGGCTGGGTGACCAGGTGGAACGCGTTGACCGCCGCCACCGGAAACACCGCGATCATCGTTCGCGGCGGCGGAATCCTCGCCATACTAGTCGGCGAAGACGAGGACTAACGGCGATGCCTCTGAGCGACGCCACCGACACACCGCTCATCCCCACAGCGGCCGGCTGCCTTATTTATGTCCGGATGGTGGCTGCGCCCGAACCTCCAGGACGTGGTTTTCGGCGGCACGCGCGCGTTGAACTGCCAGCAATGCCTCCGTGCTGCGGCGACCGAAAGGTGCATTTTTACAGATCTTCCGCAAAGCGCGGCTGATCTTGCCCGTGAGTGGGAAGCCCATGCCCGTCACCAGCGCCATAGATTCGCCACCAGGCAGGCGGTTCAGCGCGTCGATCCTTGGGGAAGGCGAAGCATTGCTTCGTTGGGTTGAGAACGGCGTTCGGGATCACGTTGCGCTGCTTTAGACCGCACGAACCAGCCGAGACACACGCAGTCATGAGGCTGCCAGCGATCCTCGGCATCGTCCAGCGCGTGCCGGCGGGGTGCTGACGTCTCGCTTCACCGCCACCGCGGCGCCGGCCTCAGCCGGGTGTATCGCAGCTGGCCTCGCCGAGCGGATCTGCGCCCACGTCCGCGCATGGGGCTGCCCGCGCACCGTCCAACCCACCATCACCGCATACCCGCCAGCCAGACCCGTCGGCACGATCGGTGTCGAGAACATCGTCGACAAGCCCCACACGCGACTCGTCATCTCCTACTCGACGCCCCTGACGCCGAAGGCCCGGCCATTCGACACGCCGAGGGGGCACGGCACTCGCCCCCGCCGCGGCGCTCGGTCGCGCGTAAGCAGGACGGCGTCGGACGATACGCCCGACACGGACTGAATCGTACGATCGACTCAAGTCGGCCAGTGTGCCCGTGGCGCGGTGCCGCCACCGGCATGTCCGCCGAGCCGAGCGGCGCCTGGGTATGGCACAGAAAAGTCGGCAACCGCCAATAGGGCAGTTGGCTCTTAGCGCCATTGCAGGGACAATCCGGGTTGTATCGGTTCGCCAGCGCGGCAGAAAGCGACCATCGCATGACAGAACAGCAGCAGCCAGCGGTACGGCAGACGCCTCGTGCCGATGACTACCAGCCGCCCGGTCCTGACGACCCCGACCAGGGCGACGTGCCCGCCGACGAGGAGGCCGACGAGTCATGACGTTGTACGGCCTGGACTGTTCAAACCACCAGGGCAACATGTCGTCGCTCGGTGGTGTCGCGGCGTCGTTCTTCGTGCACAAGCTCACCGAGGGCACCACGTACGTCGACCCGAACGCGGCCCACAACCTGTCTTTCGCACGCGGCCGGAAGATCCCCGTGCTCGGCGGCTACCACTTCATCCGGGCGGGCAACGGCGCTGGGCAGGCCGAGCAGTTCACCGAACGCGCACGGCAGCTGTTCGGCCAGACCCTGCGCGGGCACCTGTGGCAGCTCGACTGCGAAGCCGACGCCACCTGGGCCGACGTCCGGGCGTTCAAGCAGCGCTGGGACTCCGGCACCGGGCATGTGCCGATCCTGTTCTACAGCGGCGACTGGTGGCTTCAACCGCGTGGCTGGAACGTCGCGAGCCTCGGTTTCGCCGGCCTGTGGGCCGCACCCAACCGCGGGTACGTCGGCGCCGCACACAATGTGCGCGCCGCGGACTGGGTCGCCGGCTACGGCGGCTTCAGCCGCATCACCGTGCTCCAGTACGACGCCCGGCCGTCGGTCGGCGACACCAACCAGTACCAGGGCAGTCTCGCCCAGCTCAAGACACTCGTCGCCGGACGAAAGGACCCCGAGGTGTACTACACCAGCGTCGGCCGCGGCCCACTCGAACTGAAGGCCGGGCAGGTCACCAACGTCCACTTCACGACTGAGGCCGCCAACACCGGCAACTTCTGGGGCGGCGGCGGGTACAGCGTCGGCGCCGGCAGCCGGCTGTTCATGGGCGACGTGACCGTCACGATCGATAACGCGCTACCCGACGGGGTCGAGCTCGCCACCCGGTTCGCCGAGACCGACCCGGACAAGGACTACGAAGTCGCCAAGGCCCACCCTTGGGCCGGCCTCCAGCCCGCCGCCGACACCCACGAGGCACACGCGACCACCGTCTCCTGGATCGATCGCGGCCACCACCTGTGGGTGCAGCTCCGTGCCAACAAGGACCTCACCGTCTCCGGCGTCTGGGCCAAAGTCGGCCTCCTCAACGGCTGACCTCACCCGCCGCGCCCGGACCGTCCTTCCAGGCGCATGTCCCGGCTCCGACCGCGCCTCATCAGGACCGGCCGGAGCCGGCGGCGGCCCCGCCCGCGGATTGGCCATTCCTCAGACCAAGCTGCTGCCGGTACTTTCGCCTACCGGCGGCTCATGACCGCCGGCGACACCAGCCGAATACCCACCTCGCAGCGCCGAGCAGTCTCAAGGCCCGCCGCCGGTCAGCGAGCTTCCGACCCTGGACCTTTGCCGGCCAGTACGACCCACAGCCCACAACCCAGCGCACCGCGCCGGGCCCTGCAACACGGGGTCAATGGGATCGGCACCTACGCGCCGGGCGCGGGAGTCGCTCTCACCGTTCGCCGCTACCCGTCGCCGCTCGCGGCGATATCGTCGCCGCCCCAGGCGGTGAACGCCTTCACATACAGGGCCACATCCGCGCGCAGGGCGCCCACCTACCCGCGACAAGCTGCTCCACGGTGCGGTCCTGCGGTTGTCGCGTGTCGGTAGGCTGCCGGCCCGAGACACGCTGCAACCTTTCCAAGGAGCCCTGAATGCCAGCCGATCGGGACGAAGAGACGTCGCTTCGCGCCATTGTGACGGCGACGGGGAGGAACTGTTCGCCGTGTTCCGCAGCGGCGCGTACCGGGGAGCGGAGGCGACGGCCGCCCGCGCCGCGTTCCGGGACCGGTTCTGCGGGTTGGACGACGGGCACGCCGCCGAACGGGTCGTCCGGCACGTCATGCTCGGCCAGCGCCCTTCCCCACCTCGGGCCGTCCGGGCCGACCACTCCACCTCCGCGGGCGCGCGGGCATGACCGCGGCCACCGTCGCACCGCAGACCGTCGCCCCGCGTACGTCGGCTCGGATACTCCTCGACTGGGGTTGGGCGTGGTCCGCGGCGGCCATGCTCGTGATCGGATGCGCCGGTATCACGCGCCCGGTCATCTGGCGTGACGAGCTGTGCAGCGTCACCGCGGCGGACCGTTCGCTGCCCGCGCTGTGGGGCATGCTCCAGCATGTCGACGCCGTGTCTGGCTTCTACTACCTGCTGCTGCACCTGTGGGTGTCGCTGTTGGGGGATTCGCTGCTGGCCGTACGGATCCCGTCGGCGCTGGCGATGGCCGGCGCCGCGGCGTTCGTCGCGCTCACCGGCCGCGCCCTCTACGGGCCGCGGATCGGTCTCGGCGCGGGACTGCTCTTCGCCGTCCTGCCCGCGACCTCCCGGTACGCCCAGGAAGCCCGCGGCTATGCGTTGTGCGTGCTGGGCGCCGCCGCCGGTGGCTGGCTGCTGTTGCGGGCCCTGCACCTGCCACGGTGGACCCGGTGGTGCGCGTACCTCGGGGCGATGACGGTCGCGGGGCTGGCCAACGCCGTCGCGTTGGCCCTGCTCGCGGCGCACGCCGCGGTGGTCGCCGCCTGGTGGTGGCGGGACCGGGACCGACGTGTGGTGCGGTGGCTCGCCGCCGCGTCCGGCGTCGTCGCGCTGACCGCGCCGATGATGCTGCTCGCGACACGCCAGCGCGACGGACAGCTGTTCTGGCTGACACCCCCCGGCCTGCCGCAGGCCCGGGAACTGTTCCCGACGCTGGCCGGATCGTCGCTGGTGGCCGGCGCCCTGATCGTGCTGGCCGTGCTGTCGGTCACCGGATCGCGTCGCGGCAGCCTGTTCGGCGTGGCGGGGGTGCTGGCACCCGTAGCGGCGGTCTTCCTCGTCTCCCAGGTCCAACCGGTCTGGTACCCGCGCTACCTGCTGTTCGTCGTCCCGTGCCTGGCGGTGCTGGCCTGCGGGGCGACCGCCCGGCTCTCCGCGTGGGCGACGGTCGCGGTGGTGGCCGCCGTGGCGCTCGTCGGGGGACACGACCAGCGGGCGGTGCGCGCTCCCGGCGCGCACACCTCCGGCCGCTACCCCTATCTCAGCCCGCAGGCACCGATCCGCTACGACGTACTCGGCCGTGCGCTCCACGCCCGGGCCCGCCCGGGGGACGCCCGGCTGTTCCTCGCCGCCGAGGCGCACTGGCAGTACGAGACCTACCTCGACTGGCGGTACGGCCACGACCAGCCGCGGCTCGTCTGCCGGGCCGGCACCGCCGTACAGGCACGGCGCCTGCTGCCGACGGTCGCGGCGGACACCGCCCGGTGCCTCGGCCACAGTCCCCGGCTGTGGCTGGTGCGGGCAGGCCGGTACGACACGGCGCCGCTGCGCGGTCTGCCGCCGGCCGTCGCGGCGCCACTCGGCCAGCGGTACCGCGTCGTCTCCGCCCGCTACGTGCAGGGCAGCACGCTGATCCTGGCAGTGGCCACGGGCGGGCCGGGCACGTCGGACCGGCCGCCGCGATGACCGGGTGACGTGCCAGGTGATGCTCGGCGCGGAGAGCCGCACTCGCTCCTGAGCGGCAGGCCTCGACCGTGGCACGGAGGGCCGTGCCACGGATACGCGGCGCCGGCCACGCCCGCCGGCTTCCTCACCGGTGCGTGCTATCGCCCGTCGATCGACTGCGACGGGGTCACCTGGACCGTGGAACTACCCGCGGGCGGGCACGCGGCGGCGTGCGCCGTGCTTGCCTGGGACGAACTGCGGATCGCCCAGCACCCGGTCGACGAGGAGAGTGGCTGAGATGGCCCGGCTGTTGTCACTCAACGTCGGCCTCCCCCAGGACGTGTCCTGGCACGGCCGCACGGTCCACACCGGCATCTACAAGACCGGTGTCGACGGGCCGCGCATGGTCCGCCGGCTCAACATCGACGGCGACGGGCAGGGCGACCTCGCCGGCCACGGCGGCGAGATCCGGGCCGCCCTCGTGTACCAGCGCCAGTCGTACGACTTCTGGCGTCGAGAGCTGCGCCGCGACGACCTCACGTACGGCCGGTTCGGGGAGAACTTCACCGTCGACGGGCTGGCCGACGACGAGGTGCACATCGGCGACCGCTACCGCATCGGCGCGGCCGAGTTCGAGGTCACGCAGCCGCGGGTCACGTGCTTCCGGGTCGGCATGCGCCTCGGCGTACCCGACATGCCCGCCCTGCTGGTCGCCCACCACCGGCCCGGCTTCTACCTCCGGGTACTCACCGAGGGCCGGGTCCAGGCCGGCGACGAGATCGTCCGTACCCGCGTCGGTCCGCACCGGATGACGGTCGCCGCCATCGACGCCCTGCTCTACCTGCCGGGGCGGGATCCCGGCGACCTTCGCAGGGCGCTGGACATCCCGGCGCTGAGCCCGGGGTGGCGGCAGTCGTTACGTGAGCTGGTCGAGGCGGCCGACGAGAGCACCGCCGCCGTACCACCGGTCGGGACCGAGCCGCCCGGGTGGCCGGGTTTCCGGCCGATGCGGGTCAGCCGGATCGTGCCGGAGACCGCCACGGTCACCTCCATCCACCTGCGCGCCACCGACGACGCCGCGCTGCCCCGCCCGGCGCCGGGGCAGTACCTCACGCTCCGCGTGCCGCAGGCCGGGGACCCTGCACCGGTGCGCAACTACTCGCTGTCGGCCGTACCGTCCGGCTCCGAGTACCGCATCAGCGTGAAGCGGGAGCCGCACGGCGCCGTCAGCCGCTACCTGGACACCCGACTGCACGTGGGCGACACGCTCGATGTCGCCGCCCCCCGCGGTGACTTCGTCCTCGACGACGCGGGCGGCCGGTCGGCGCCCGTCCTGCTGCTGTCGGCCGGAGTCGGTGCCACCCCGGTGCTCGCGATCCTGCACGCGCTGGCCGCCGCGGGCGGCGACCGCGAGGTCTGGTGGCTGCACACCGCGCACTCCGCGGCCGACCACGCGTTCGCGGTCGAGGCGCATCAGGTCCTCGCCGGCCTGCGGCGCGCGCACGAACGGATCTACTACACCGCGCCCGGTCGCACCGACCGGCCCGTACCACCGATCGTGTTCGGCCGCATCGACCGTGCCGCGCTGGCCGCGCTGGACCTGCCCACCGACACCACCGTCTACCTGTGCGGCCCGGACCGCTTCATGACGGCGATGCGCGCCGCGCTGGTCGAGCTGGGCATGGCCGGGTCCCACATCCACATCGAGCTGTTCGGCGCCCTTGCGCCCATCAACCCCGGCATCACCGACGCCGTCACCACCGCACCGCACCCGCCGGCGGGCGAGGCCGGTACCGGACCGCAGATCACCTTCACGCGCAGCGGACTGACCGTGCCGTGGCACGACGACTACCCCAACGTGCTGGAGTTCGCCGAGGCGTGCGACGTGCCGACCCGCTGGTCCTGCCGTACCGGTGTCTGCCACACCTGCCAGACGACGCTGCTGGCCGGCGCGGTGGGATACCGCCCCGAGCCGCTGGAAGCACCGGACCCGGGCACCATCCTGGTGTGCTGCTCCCGGCCGATGACCGACGTCGTCCTCGATCTCTGAGCCGCCGAGGTGCCGGACATCTCCCGCTCAGTCGACGGTGGCGGCGGCGGTGAGCACACGGTGGCGGAACAGTTCGTACTGCTCGCGACACCGGCGGGGAGGGCCGGGGTGGCCGCGGCTGCACCTGGCCCCCGACGACCGTCTCCTCCGCGCGGAACTGATCCGCCGTGAGGTCGACGTCAGTGCCGTCGGGGAGCCGGTTCCAGTAGTGGTTACTGACCTTGTCCCGGCCGACACGGACCTCGCCGAGGACCGGGTCGCCGCCCAGCAGGTCCTGGACCACCAGGGCCGTGACGCCGCACTGATCCCGGGACGGGTTGTCCGGCCGCCACTCGTCGACGCTGGTCGGATCGCAGGTGTCGGGTCCCCACGCGGCCCGCAGGAACGGCCGCAGCGTGTCCACGTTCAGCACCCGGGCAGCATCGCAGGAGGGTACGACAGCGTCGTGTGCGGACGTGCTCGTAGCGCCCGCGCAACCTCGTGGACCGGGCCGGCTACCCGTCCGGTTTCGGGCGACCGCGGTTGCGGTACTTGAGGAGTCCCTCGATGCCGAGCAGGAACGTGTCGCGGATGGGCTTGGGATCGGTCAGGCAGCCGGCGGCCATGGCACCGTCGCGCAGCATGACGAAGTGCCGGGCGGCCGGTTCCGGGTCGGTCTCGCCGGCGTCGGCGAACAGCTCGGTGACCGTGGCCAGGAACCACTGCCGGTGCTTCAGGACCGCCCGGTGGACGGGATGCGCCGGGTCCGGGTACTCCGCGGCGGCGTTGAGGAACGCGCAGCCGCGGAAGCCCTCGCGCTGGATGTCCTCGGCGATCTGCCGACCGACCGCGCGGACGACGTCCTCGGGTGTGGCGTCCTCGGCCCGCACGGCAACCGTTCGCGCGCGGATCGCCTCGTCGGCCTGGGTCAGGTACGCGACGACGAGGTCGTCCTTGCTCGGGAAGTGCCGGTACATGGTGGCGCGGGTGACCTGCGCGGAGGCGATGACGCGGTCGACTCCGACGGCGTGGATGCCCTCGGCGTAGAAGAGCTCGGTCGCCGTCCTGAGTAGTCGGGCTCGTGCCTCCGACATCTGCCCTCCTCCGTCCCGTGGCGCTGCGGCGAGCCTAGCAGACAGAACGATCGGTCTTGACATCGACGACGCGCCTCTGCACACTCAGGTAGACCGATCGTTCTATCTTGTCGCTTGGCCGCTCAGCCGGCCGAGCCACCCACCGAGAGGGAGTCCCGATGTCCACGTCCGTCGACGCCGGTACCGCGACCGTTGCCACCAGCGGTACTTCAGGGCTGCGAAACCTCTACTACGTCCGGTTCGGGTTCGCGATCGTCTGGGCGGGCCTGGTCGCGCTCGTCGCGTCGACGCTCAACCCGGCGAGCATCGGCCTGCTGGTGATCTACCCGCTGTTCGACGCCGCCGCCGCGCTCATCGACTTCCGTACCTCCGGGGCCACACGACCGCGGGCCCCGCTGTACGTCAACATGGCGCTCAGCGTCGCCGCCTTCCTCGGGCTTGCCGCCGCCTCCGCCTCCGGCGTACCGGGCGTGCTGCGGGTGTGGGGCGCCTGGGCGATCACCGCGGGCATCGTGCAGCTGGTCGTCGCGATCCTGCGGTACCGGCTCGGCGGCCAGTGGGCGATGATCCTCAGCGGCGCGATCTCCACCCTCGCCGGCGCCAGCTTCGTCCTCCAGGCCGGCGGAGAGAACACGTCGTTCACCAACATCGCCGGCTACGCCGCCCTGGGCGGAGTCTTCTTCCTGGTCTCGGCGATCCGCCTGCACCGCCGGGCGGCCCGGGCCGCCTGACGACCGACCTGACCGGGACGCGCAGGCGTGCTCGCGTCGACGGTCTCCCGCGGCCGTCGACTACCCGGCCGCGGGAGACCGTCGCCGCGGGCGCTGGTGGCGTTCGGTTGGCTACCGGGCATGCCCCTTTCCGAAACCGACCTCGCCGACGCGCTGGCCGACGCGACCCGCGCCGCGGTCACCGACCTGTACCGGGACAACCCCGGCCACACGTTCTATTACGTCGCGCTGGCCACGCCCGGCGAGGCGTTCGGACCGGCCCTGTCCGCGTGGTCGCGCGAGGCCCTCGTGGGACCGCCGGACGCCGACGACGTGCGCTACCCGTACGCCGACTCGCCGTTCTCGATCGTCGGCGAGGACCATCTCACGCCCGTCCGGGACCTGTTCGCCGCCCGCGCGCAGATCCACGGCATCCCCGACGACGACGCCGAGTACGCGCTGCGGATGCGCGCGATCGAGACCGCGCTGCACCGGCTCGACGCCGAGGGTCTGTACGGCAGCGGTGAGGCGCGGACGCACGTACTGGTGCTCGCCGACGTCGTCCCCGGCGACCCCGAGAACCCCGACCGGGCCCGCCGGCTCAACCCGCCCGGCCCGGCACTGGACGCCTGGCTCGCCTGGCTCGCCTGGACCGACGGTGACGAGCCGGGCTGACGTCGGCGACGTGCGGCTCGGTCGTCGACGGCGCCCACAGGCCGCGCAACTCCTCCCGACCGCACTCGGCGGTCGTCGACGCCCTTCCCCTGCTGGTCATGCTGCCGGTCGGGTCCGACCGGCCGAGCTGTCCGGACGCGTGGGTCGTGCCGACGTCGATGGGCGCGCCCCTGCTGGCGACCGCGGTACCCACCGCCGTGCCCGCCCGTCGCGCCGCCCGCCGCCCCGTCGCGCGGACCTCGGCGCGGCGGGGACGTGACCGACGGGCACGCGGCGCATCCGACGGGATCGGCGCGCCGATAGACTCCGCCGGGTGATCGTGCGGATGGCGGGCCCGCCGGATGTGGCGGCACTCGCGGAACTGCGGAACATCGAACCGGGCACGCTCGCGGCGTACGCCGACTGGATGGTCGCCCATGCCGAGACGCACCTGCCGTTCGTCGCCGAGATCGACGGGCACGTGGTCGGCTCCGCCTGGCTGCTCGTCGCCGAACGGGTGCCCGGCAACGGCTCACTGGACCGGCGGTACGGCGACATCCAGTCGGTCATGGTTCGCGAGGAGCATCGCAACCGGGGCGTCGGCGCGGCGCTGATGGCCGCGATCCTGGCTGAGGCCCGTGCCCGGAACATGGAGCACGTGACGGTCCACTCCAGCCGCCGCGCGGTCGACTTCTACCTGCGTAACGGCTTCAGCCACCATCGCCAGATGCTGCTCTGGGAGCCGGACACCCCCTGAGCGGACCGGGCCGCACCGGGCAGGCCGGGTGTCGACGGCGGTGCGGGCGCGGTCGTCGAGGGCCGGACGTCGCGAGCGGCGCCGGGTTGCCGACCGGGGCCCCGAGGCAGCGCGTTCGGGCCTGGCGGGAGAGTGCGGAAGCAAGGAGGGGCGCGTGGGTGACGCGGAGTCGACGAGCGTGCCGGAGACGGTGCGCCGCAGGATGGCGCGTGCGCGGGCACTCGGGTTCGGATACTCGTGCAAGCCGCCGGTCGGACAGTTGCTGGCGACGTTGGCGGCCGCGGTGCCGACCGGTGGCAGGGTCCTGGAACTCGGTACCGGAGCCGGCGTGGGCACGGCGTGGATCGCGTCGGGTGTCGGCGCCCGGACCGACGTCACCGTGCAGACTGTCGAGTCCGACGGCGATCTCGCCGCCGAGGTCGCCGGCGGCGGTCTACCCGCGTGGATCGAGGTGATCACCGGTGACGCCGAGACGCTGCTACCCCGGTTGGGTCAGTTCGACCTCGTCTTCGCCGACGCGGTCGGCGACAAGTGGACCGGCCTGCACCACACGTGAAGGCGCCGCGCGTCGGCGGCGTACACGTGGTCGACGACATGGACCTCGACCGGTACGGCGAGCCGGGACCACTGCACGATCGTGGTCGAGGTGCGGCGCCGGTTGTTGACCGACCTCCGGCTCGTGCCGGTCGAGCTACCCGTCGGCAGCGGAGTCATCCTGGCCACCCGCCGCGGTCCGGCGTGAGGCCGGGCGCCCCGGCCCGGTGGCGCCGCGGCGGCCGGCTACCCGGAGGCCCGGGGACCTGGCGAACGTATCGTCCGCGTATCGACAACCGCCGCGATCTGGAGCTCCGAGCGCCCGTGCATACCAGCGCCCGCCACCATTCGACGGTCGTCGAGGCGTTTGTCAGCACGGTAGCGGTGGATGGAGGCCGAGGCAGCAGGTCTCGCCGAGTTGCTCGACGAGTTCCAGCAAGCCGCGTGAGCAGATCGTGGGGTGGACGGGAACGACTTCGTCCACCCCACGACCGATTCATCGAGCTCGGATGAGATCGGTTCGGCCCGTTCGGCCGCGTCATCGCGACCAGGCGAGCGCAGCGCCAGGCCGCCCGCACCTCGCCTCGGCGCGGCGTGTTACTTGGCTCGGCCGCTGTGGCGGGTGACGACCAGCGCGGTAGTCAAGCGAGTGACCTTGTCAGGCCGTCAATGTGCTCAGGCGAGCTTGAGGTGCATGTCGTAGTTGGGCAGGTTCTCGCCCCGAATCCAGTTTTCGGCGTTGAGTCGGTCGACCTCGAATCCGAAACGCTCGAATGCCGGACGCGCCGTTCGACTCGCATGAGTGTGGATTCGGGACAGACCCAACTCGCGAGCCTTGCTGATGACTGCGCCGACGAGCGCTCGGGCGGTGCCACGGCCGCCTACGTCCGGATGCACGAAGAGCATGTCCAGCAGGCCGTCGTCAGTCACATCGCTGAACCCGACGACCCGCTGCTCGACAGTCGCCACAAACGTATGTGCGGTCAACCGCCGCACGTTCCACTCCGCGAGGTCGACGGACGTCGGCGCCCACGCTGCGAGCTGCTCCGGCGAGTAGTCGTTGGATGCCGTGTCACGGATTGCTCGAACGTACGCCTCCCAGGTCGGCTCGGCGTCTTGTGGCTCATACGCACGCACGATCGCGGTCACGGGAAACACGCTACCTGCCGCCCAGATGACCGGTGAGGGTCTCCATCGGACGGAGTCGATGGCCGATCCAACGGTGCAACGGCACGTCGTCGATGCGGCGCTTCGCACCGGAGAGGACCACGATCATGTCTTCGCCCATGATTCCGTGCGCCGCCACCAGATCCGCTGCACCGTCCCGTCCCCGGCAGGTCGCTCGTGCCGCACTCGGAGCCGTTACACCGGCTGAGGCCGGGTTCCCGGCCGGCGGTACGCGATCAAACACTCCGACTCCCGGTTACCCGGGTTGCGCGGCAAACGGCCGCTCAACGAGGCGCATTTACCGGCTGCGGTCGACATGTGCGGGCTCCCCCTCATCGAGTGGGCGCGTCGGGCTCCTCACGCAGTTCCAAGAACTCGTCGAGCAGGTCGAACAGGGTTTCGACCGCCCGGGCATCCAGATCCGACGGCATGTCACCGAACCCTTTGGTACCGACAGGATCGGTCAGGTGAGCGACGATGCTCCACCAGACATGGCTGTTGAGGCAGCCTGCCCGAGTGACCAGCCACGGCTGGAAGCCATCCAGCAAGGTCCGGGCGTTCGCCTGGTTGCAGCCTTCGACGAAGGCGACGACGCTGGCGAAGTCTTCCCGGACGAGCCACATCCCTGGCCGGCCGCGGACGTTCGCGAACAAGTCCCGGTAGCTGGTGATCGTGAATGCCACATCCAAGGTTCTGCCGGCACTGCAAGGGCTTTCGACACCCCGCACCGAGCCGCCAACCCACAGGACAAGGTCGTGAGCTGCCCGCTGCAATCCGCGAGCCCACATCAGCGCAAGACCAGCGTGCAGTTGGCGGTTCGGGCCGCACCCGCCGGCTTCCCCCCGGGCACAGGCACGCAGCGACACCCTTGGTGCTCTCAGCTCAGCGGCCGTGGGCCCCGTCACTCGCCTGCAAATACCGGTCGTCCAACCTGGAGTAGATCAACGCGACGCCTTTGCAGGGAAGACCAAGCACCGGGCTGCCTCACCCGTGAAGAACGCCACCAAGCTGTCGGGGCCGCGCCACCAGGTGTCGGCCAGGCCGGCCACCTCGCGCACCCGTTCGTAGCCGTCCAACTCGATGTCATCGACGTCGTCGCCGACAAGCCCGGTGATCTGCTCCGCCCACGCAGAAGCGTCGCGAGCCAACGCCAGCGCCTCCACCCACCCCTCAACCGTGGCATGAAGGGGCACCCAGTGCTCAGCGCGGATACCGAACTCGCCGGACGGCCCGCCCGCGAACGAGTACGGGAGCGCCGTGCGCTGAGGCCCAGCGTCGAACCACCAGCCGTCAGTGTCCGAGCCTTCCGGCGAGCCAGGATCTAGACACCTGGGACCTCCATTGGTTGCTGGGATGCCTGTCCCAGCGCACGCCAGGAGACGAGGGCGATGAGGAGCATCGCGATCCCGGCGGCCCAGAACGGCGCGACCACGCCGAGGGCCTGAGCGATGGCCCCGCCCAGCAGGGATCCGACTGCGGCTCCGCCAGTCTCCAGCAGCGCGTACACGCTGGCCACGCGGGTGCGGACCTGGTCAGGGGCCGCTCGTTGCTGAAGGGTCGCGGTCGTGATGCCCAGCTGGCCGTCTGCGCCCCGAACAGCACCAGTACCGCGCCCGCTACCACCGGTATATCGGTGAGGGCGAGCGTGAGGTGTGTGAGTGCTTCGACCAGCAGACCGGCCCGCAGCAGCACCGATGTCCCCGGGTAGGTGCGAAGACGGCCTACCAGACGAGTCCGTCGAGATGGTTATGGCCGGAAAGCAGGCGAGCGATGCGCTTCTGCGCCGCTTCGCGTTCGTCAGGGTGGGGGTGGTGCGCGTATTGCGCGAGCTCCCCGTACATGTCGTAGAGGTTCAACCGCTCGCGCAGATGCTCACGCTCAAACAGTTCCGGATACGCGCCGTGCAGCCATCCGGGAACCTCGGTGAGTGTGGTCTCGTCGAGCCCCTGTTCGCCGGGTGTGGGTGGGAACTCTCGCGCCTTCGCGCACCAGTGCAGGATATTATCGAGCTCGACATCGGCCGGCTGAGCCAACGCCTCCGCGAAGTCGATAAGACCGGTGACACGTCCTTGGTCGACGATCATGTTGGATCCATGTAAATCGCCATGGACAAGGACGGGTTCGTCGTCGCCGAACAACACCAGCCGCTCCTGGATCCAATCAGTGACGTCGGCGAGCAGGCGGGAGTCATGACCGGGCAGTCGCCGGGCATCCTCGACCAGCTGGAGCGTCGCACCTACTACGGGTGGGTGGAACGCAGCCCACGGCTTGCCGTCGAGCGCGGCGGCCAGCCAGGGCGGCAGCAGGCCGGCCGGGACAGGAACGCGATGCAGTGCACGCAAGGCAGCACCGAGGCTCTCGGTGATTGCTTGGCGGGTGGCCGAGTCCGCCGTCGGCCATGCCTCGTAGAGGGTTCGGCCGGGCAGGCGTTCGGAGACGTACCACGGCCCGTCCGGCCCGTCGCCGTGGGCGAGGTGCCGGGCGTGTGGGACCTCGCTGCCGGCGAGCAGGTTGACAACTCTTGCCTCGTGGCGATACGCGTCGCGGTGTCTTTGGTCGTTGATCAGCCGTACGACGTATTCGTCCCCCACCCACACGCGGCTAACCCAGCCAGCCTTGGAAAGAAAGCGCCCGGTTGCTGGCAGACCAGCGGCCGCCAGCGTCCTCAGCAGCACCGGATCGGTAGCCGGCTCGACGAACGATGTTGGTCGGGTGATCGCGGTGCCCCTCAGAACGGCTGACAAGGACATCAACGTAGCGACCTCAACCGCACAGAACGATCGATTTCCTGGCCAACCAGAACTTGCCTGGCGTGGCAGCAAGCTGCCCGTAGGAGGAACCCCCCAACGAACACCGGGCCGGCAACGGTCGGCGCCGCTTCGACCAGCGCCACCGACCGTCTCATTTACCCGGTCCGGTGATCGTCTCACTTGTCGGGGGCTATCTACGCTGCCGGACATGACCGCCACGCTGATCGACTACGCCCGATGCTCCACCGACGCCCAGGACCTCACCGCACAACGTCAGGCCTCGCCGAACTCGGCGTCCCCGCCGACCGCATCCACCTGGACAAGGGGCTGACGGCACCAACCGGCGCCGGCCCGGCCTTGTCTCCGGCCTGCCCCGCGGTCAACAACAGACGCATCGGCAACCCGCGACCATCGACGGCCAGATGAAGCTTGCTACTCAGCCCGCCACGGGACCGGCCGAGTCCTTCAGCGGCGACCGCGATGGCTTCGACACCGGCGCTGAACCCCCGTTTTTCCGGGCTCCAGCAGCATGCTGGTGAGCCCGGATGACGGTGGGTCCACGCTGATCACCCACTCAACATTGCCCACGGAATCGTCTTTGACGATCGCCTGCGCCAGGATCTTGTCCCACGTGCCGTCCCGAGTCCACAACCGCACCCGTTCATGCGCGGTCCTCCACGGCCCATACCGCTCCGGCAGATCCCGCCACGGCGCACCCGTACGCAGCTTCCCCACGATCGCGTCGATCACCTGCCGATGATCACGCCACCGCCGGCCCCGACCCGACACCGGCGGTAACAACGGCTCGATCACAGCCCACGTACGATCCGTCAAATCACCCCGACCAACCACTACCAGATCCCCAGCACAACACCCTTACAGGACACGCCCTAGCCGACTGCGACGCGGCGCTCGATCCACCTCGTGACCGGCGGGCGACCGGCGCGCCAGCCGCGGACGCACAGGTATCCGGCCAGCAGCACGACGAACAGTCCGCCGTCGGTGACGACGATCGTGCCCGCGTCGGTCGCGCTGTCCGCCGCGAGGTACGCCGCGGCGGTCACCGCGAGTGCGAGCTTGTTGGCGAGCACGATCTCCCACAGCCACCTGGTGCCCAGCGGACGAACGGCGAGCAGCCCGAAGAGCGCGGCGAAGACGACCAGCCCGTACATCCACCAGGTCAGCGTGATCCGGTCGGCCCGGTCGGCGGCCAGCACTCCCGGCAGCGCGCCGGCCGCGGCGACCAGTGCGGAGCCGGCGGCGACCGCGGCGAGGACCCGCCCGGCCACGATCCGCCCGGAACGCCGCGCCACCATCGCAGTGTTCTCTCCCATTGCCGCCTCCTGGTTAATTAACGATAGCCATCAAGCTAATGCCAATAGCTTCGATCGTCAAGCCCCGCGCGCGCGGCCCGGCCCGTTCCTGGGGTGGATGTGGCGCCGCGGTGACGGATCTCGCTGTTACTCGCTCGGGGCGGGTTCCCGCGGTACGGCGGCCGGTGTCTCGGCGTCCGGCGTGTTGCGCAGCGGGGAGAACGCGGCGATCGCCGCAGCGGCACCGAACACCACCGCCACGCTGACGAGCGTGGCCCGGGCGCCGGCGGCGGCCAGCACCGTACCGCCGAGAAGTGCGCCGAGCACGGCGATCGTGCGGTTCGCCGAGCGCCTCGTCGCGTTCACCCGGCCGAGCAGGCCGTCCGGCGTGGCTCGCTGCCAGTAGCCCATCTCGTTGGCGTTCTCCACTCCCGCCGCAAGCCCGTGTACCGCGAGCGCCACGAAGAGAGCCGCCGTGTGGGCGGGAGTGGTCAACGTGAGTGCGACGACGACCCACGCGACGGGATAGGCGGCACGGGCCCCGATGATCGTCGGGCCGGCTCCCCACCGACGTCCGATCCTGGGTGCGAGCGTCGCCCCCAGCAGGCCGGCGACGCCACTCGTGGTCAACAGAAGGCTGTACGACAGCGGCGACAAGCCGAGCGTTCGCAGGGCGATGACGGCAAGCGCCGTGCCGCTCGCCGCGTTGGCGAGGAACCACACGTGCGTCGACAACGCGAGCGGCCCCAGCGTGCGATGACGGTAGGTCCAGGCGACGCCTTCGCGCATCTCGCCGAGAAGGTCCCGCCGGTCCGGGGTCGCCGATCGCGGCTCCTCGACCCGCAGGCCGGCGTTCAGGACGGCGTCGACGACGTAGCTGACCGCGTCGACGGCGATCGCCACGGGTGCACCGAGTACGCCGACCATCCCGCCGCCGAGGACGGGCCCGAGCGTCTGGGCGGCGGTGTCGGCCTGGTCCAGGCGCGCGTTCGCGGTGACGAGCCGGGACGGCGGTACGAGCCGTGGGAGCAGGGACTGCGTCGCGGCGAAACCGAAGACCGAGAAGGCACCGAAGGCCAGCAGGAGCACGGCCAGCGTCCAGACCTGCAACAAGCCGAAGGCCCAGAGCACGGGTACCGCGCCGAGCGCGAGCGCCCGGCCGACGCTCGACCAGACGAGGACGGTCCTCCGACGCCAGCGGTCGACGTACACGCCCGCGACCAGTCCGAGCACGGCGTACGGCACGAACTGGGCCGCGTTGACCACGCCGACTTCCAGCGGCGTCGACCCGAGCGTCCGTACGACGAGCACCGGCATCGCGACCGCCGTCACGGCGGTACCGAACGAGCTGATGGTCGCCGCGCACCAGTAGCGGGCGAACGGCATCGAGCGGCCTGTCACCGACGAAGCCCCGCCCACCTCGGACTCCCTTCGGCCCGGGGACCATCGGACCGCGCGAGCGGCCGTTCTCCCGTGCTCTATCGGCGATGCCCGTCAGCGGGTGCCGGGACTCGGCCGACCAGGGTCCGCAGGACCACCGCAGGGGTCGGGCCGAGTATACCGGCCCAGGCGACGGCGTCGGCCAGCGTCGGCGCTCCGGTGAGCTCCGCCGCGGCGAGGCGTTCCGGGACGGCGCCCGCCTCGCGCAGGTGCCGCCACTGCGCCTGGTCGAGGACAAGGACACGCAGCGTCGGCATCCGCGCCACGAGGTCGAGATCGTGCACCGTGACCGCGGACAGATCGAGGCGGGTCAGCGCCGGCAGGTCGAGCAACGGAGCGATCCGGACCGGGTGGGTCGTACCGGCGATCGTCACGTCCCAGATGCTCGGGTGCCCGGCCAGCGGCGCGAGGCCGGTGGTGCCGGCGGTGACCTCCAGCGACTCCAGCGGAACCGTGTGCGGCACCGCCAGCTCGACCGTTCCGGCCCGGTTGACACGCACCGACCGGAGCCGCGGCAGCGGCGCCAGTTCGGCCAGGTCGACGTGCTCGCCGTCGTTCAGGTACAGCTGCTGCACGTCGGACGGCGAGGGCAGGGTCGCGACCGCCGCCGCGACCGACGTGTCCCCCAGGCCGACTGCCGCGCCGTGGTCGACCTGGACCGCCGCGCCGATCCGTTCCGGCAACACCAGGTACGCCTCGGCCGGGTCCTCGTCCACGCAGGTCCCCGACCGCAGCGCCGCCACCACATCCCGCAGGATCGCCGTCACCGACTCCGCGACGTACCCGACGGGGCCGTGATGGTCCCGGCCGTACTCGAACAGTTGGCCCGACACCCCGCCGGGCGCCGGGTCCAGATCGACCGCGCACCAGTTGCAGGCCCGGTCGGTCGCGACCGTGATCCACCGGACCCCACGGGACAGGCGGCGGATCCGCCCGTACGGCGCGCTTTCCAGCACCACCCGGTTGACGCCGAACACGTCGTCGTTCCAGCCCCACGACCCGAGCCCCGAAGCCAGGTACTCCCGCACCACCTCGTCCAGCGGCATCAGCGACTTCCTGCCCAGCAGCCCGTGCTCGGCCATGTCGTCCCGCACCACCCGGTACAACGCGCGAAGATCCTCCGGCAGCCGTACCCCGATGCGCGCCTCCGCGGCGGCGATCTCGTCCTCCCCGTACCCGGGACCGAACCGTGGGGGCCGGGTCTTGATCCGCGCGTACCGCTCGGTGAACTCCCCGACCAGGCCGCGCACCGTCGCCAGCACCGCCGGATCGGTCGGCCCCGGTTCGGGGACCGTACGCACCGACCGCACCGGCACGGGGTGATGCGGGTAGCGGAACTCCTCGTCCACCACGACACGTGCCGGCGACAACGACCGCAACCCCGGGGCGTACCGGAACTCGTACGCCCCGGCCGACCCGAACACCAGCTCCATCGCCACCGCGGCACCGTCCGGGCCCCACCGTGTCGGGCGACCTTCAGCGCACCCGCCGCATCCCCCGTCAAGCGCGCCAACGCTTCCGCCAGCTCCCCCACCCGGGCCGCCAGATCGCCCATCATCCCCACCCTCGCCACCCGGTCTTCCGGGAACTCCCGGACGGACACCGTCGGCGCTGTCCGCCGATCGCGCCGCGCCGCGATTGTAGAAGCGCAGCCGTCGTGGTTCCGGCGGAAGCCTCGCGGAACGCGGTCGCGCAGCGGGTTGCGGCGCCGCATACTTGGACGCCCAGACAGGATGGAGGTCACCGGTGAAGCTTGCCGAGGGTCTTGCGGAGCGCGCCGCCGCGGTACGCCGGGTCGAACAGCTACGCGCCCGCATCGTGGGCTCCGCCCGGTACCAGGAGGGCGAGACGCCACCGGAGGACGCGGCGGAGTTGCTGGCCGATGCCGAGCAGACGCTGGCACAGCTCGAATCCCTGATCCGCCGGATCAACGCCACCAACGCCACGACCCGGCTCGACGGCGACGTCACCATCACCGACGCGCTCGCCCGACGCGACGTGCTGCGCCTGCGGCACTCGCTCATCACCGCCGCGGCCGACGCCGCCGCCGGCAAGGACCAGCGCGGGCTGGGCCGACAGCTGCGGTCCGAGCTGCTGATGCTCTCCGCCCTGCCGGTCGCCACCCTGCGCCAGCGTGCCGACGTCCTGGCCCGCGACCTCCGTACCGTCGACACACAGATCCAACGTGCGAACTGGGAGGCCGACCTCGTCGACTGACCATCCGCGGCTGAGCGGGTAGCCACCTCGGAGGCGTGCACACATGCCGCGGCCGGCGGTACATCCGGCCACTCCTGGCGCACGGCGGGCAGTGCAGGGGTTCAATTCCCCAGCCACAACGCAGCCCAGCACGACGCACAGGTAACGGCGTACGGCGCACAGCACATCACCACGTGCAGATCCGGGACGGCGAGGGTGGGCCAGGGGCACTCAGCCGCAAGGACGTCGGTACCGGGCGCGGACCGGTTGGCCGGCCCGGAGGGCGTGGCAGACTGCGCCGCATGGCCACCGCACCGAAGGACGTGTTGACGAACTATCTGCAGGGCGCGCGGGACGTGCTGCTGTGGAAGCTGGCCGGCCTCTCCGAGCGTGACCTGCGGTTGCCTCGTACGCCGACCGGCACCAACCTGCTGGGCCTCGTCAAGCACGCGCTGAACACCGAGGTGATCTACTTCGGTCCGACCTTCGGTCGCGAGTGGCCGACGCCCGACGAGCTCGTCCCGCCCGACGGCCCGGACCCGCTGGCCGACTGCTACGCCGGCGAAACGGAGACCGCTGCCGGGATCGTGGACCTCTACCGTCGCGTGCAGCGCTTCGCCGACGAGACCATCGACGCGCTGCCGCTGGACGCGACCGGACACGTCGCCCACTGGGGCGGCGACGAGGTCACGCTCCACCAGATCATCGTCCACGTGACGGTCGACCTACAGCGGCACGCGGGCCACGCCGACATCCTCCGCGAACAGCTCGACGGCTCCGTGGGTCTGCTGCCGAACAACAGCAACGTCCCCGAGTCCACCGACTGGCCGGCGTACGCGCGGCGGTTGACCGCGATCGCCGACCGGTTCGGCTGAACCGAACCGGCCGCGCGGGTCCCCGCGATCCGGACGAACGGCGTCAGGGGCGGGTGCAGGTGAGGCTGCCGCCCGCGTGGTACATCATGTCCTGGTAGGTCACCGAGGCCGCGATCGGCGTCGAGCTGGTCACGCTGGCGACGGTGGATGCGTTGCGGGACAAGGAGAACCTGGGTGTCGTGCCGGCGACCATCGGTACCGTGAACGAGGTCATCCCGGCGCTGGCGTCCTTGGTCTGCACGGTGGATCCCTGCGTGATGGTCAACGTGCCCGGCGCGGTGAGGAACGCCAGCAGCTCGACGTTGTTGGTCGCCGGATCGCCGGCGGCGATCGCCATCGTCACGGGCTGACCGTTGCGGCCGACCGGCTTCGCGCTGAACGGGGCGTCGGTGCGCTGGCTGCGGTGGAAGTAGTACAGGGCGTCCCGGGCCACGGTCGGCACACCGCCCGTCGTGAACCGGTCGATGAAGTAGGACGCGACGTCGAGCACCGCGTGCCCGCGTTCGGCCGAGGGCGAGACCCACGATTCGGTGTAGTCGTTCCAGGTGATGAACGCGACCCAGTCGGCGTCGGAGTCGATCGCGGTCTGCATCGAGGCGCGCAGCAGCCCGCTGTTGCCCGCCTCCCAGTACCGGCCGTCGTAGGCGCGGGTGTCCTCGAACGCCGCCGGCTGCATCCAGATCTTGCCGCGGGCGTGCGCCGCCTGGCTGTCCCGTGCGTACGTGGCGGTGCCGCTGACCCAGCGGTTTCCCCAGGAGGAGTAGCCGTAGACGTGGCTGTCCCAGTCGGCGTGCTCGGTACCGCCGCCCCAGGACAGGAAGATCGGTACCAGCGCGGTCGGTACGCCCTTCGCCGCCAGCCCGTCCTGCACGGTCTGCCACCAGGTCGCGGGCTGGCGTTCGGCGTAGAACGGCGCGAGCACGACGCGGCCGTCGTCCAGCTTGTACACGCTCGGATCGTTGGCGTACCGGGAGACGATGTCCACGACGGGGTCGGTGCTGGCGCCGGCGCCGAGCGGGAAGTCCGGGCCGAGCATGATGCGGAAGCCCGGGTCGACGGCCTTGGCCGCCGCGAGCATCGCCGGCAGCTGGTTCCACCGCGCGTCACCCGAGTCGTGGTACTCGAAGATGAACCCGTCGATGCCGACCATGATGGCGCGGCGTACCTCGGTCTCGAAGTCCGTCTGCTTCCAGTTGCCGCTCAACGGGTTCCGGCCGATCGGCCGGTCCCGGAGGTCGTAGGCACCGCCCTGCGAGTTGTGCGAGTACTGCCAGCGGGAGTAGCTGTCCGAGGCGGGTGCGGCGTTGTCGACCGACACCGGGAACGGCGGGAAGTAGTAGGCGAAGACCTTCTTCGTCGACGCGCGCAGGGTCGCTGCCGCGGGCAGATCGACCGGCAGCGGGTTGCAGTCCGCCGCATCCGACGCCGCCGCGGCCGGCGCGGCGGAGGGCGAGGCCGCCGCCCGCGCCGTGGACCGCCCCCGCGTCGGCGCCGCGCCCGCCGTCGGCGTGGCATGTCGCGTGGCGGTCGTCCGACCGACCGCGACGGTCGGCGCCGGTCGCGGAACCGTCGCCACCGCAACGGATACCAGTGCCGCCGCGCCCAGGACCGCTGCAACCCACCCGGATCGGCGTACTCGTGACGTCATCGCCCGCCCATCTGTTCGAGTGACCAGACTCTGCGCGAGGCTAGAGCGGCCCGGCCCCGGGCGGAACGGCGATCGGGTGAGTCGGCGACTACCGCACGGCACAACGACACGTCAGGGGCCGGCGCGGTTCATCGACCGTGATCGATTTGAGACGTCTGGTTGCGGGCGCCGGAGTGCGCGAGCCGCGAGCCCGGGATGCCCGCCGCGGCACGCTCGCCGCGTTCGGCCGACCGGCACGCCAGCACGACCTCGGCGCCGCGTCGCGCCAGCACCGTGGCGACGTGCAGGCCGATGCCCGAGTTCGCGCCGGTGACGACCGCGACGCGGCCGTGCTGACCGGGTACGTCGTGCTCGGTCCAGCTCGACATTCGCGTCAGCGTAGGTCGCGGCAGGTCCGTCCACGGCGGCGGGCGGTCACGGCGCGGCGAGGGCGTGGGCGGGGGCGACGCGACTGGCGCGTACGGCGGGGTAGAGGCCGGCGAGGGCGCCGATGACGACGGTGGCGGCGACGCCTCCGGCGGAGGCCCAGGCGGGTACGGCGACGGGCCAGCCGCGGGCCGTCGCGTACGCGGCGGTGCCGAGGATGCCGATCAGCGCGCCGCCCGCGCCACCGAGGGCGGACAGCAGCAGGGACTCGGCGAGGAACTGGACGCGGATCTGGCCGCGGGTGGCGCCGAGGGCGCGGCGCAGTCCGATGTCGGCGCGGCGTTCCAGCACCGAGATGATCATGGTGTTGGCCACGCCGATGCCGCCGACCAGCAGCGCGACGGCGCCGAGACCGAGCAGCAGCGCGGTGAGGGTGTCGTCGGTGGCACGTTTGGCGCTCAGCGCGTCGGACGGCCGGGAGACGGTGACGGTGCCGGGGTCGTCCGGGTTGGCGGTGCCGGCGAGGACGGCGCGTACCGCCGGGATCCGCGCCTCGACGGCGCGCGCGTAGATGCGGGTCGGGTGGCCGTCGAACCCCAGGTACGTGCGGGCGGCGGTCCAGCCGACGAGGGCGGCGCTGTCGAGTTCCGGGGCGAGCGGCACCGGGGCGAGTACGCCGACCACGGCGAACCACCGACCGCCCAGCCACACCCGTACGCCGGGGCCGGGCAGGTCGAGGCGGCGGGCCGCGACCGCGCCGAGGACGACGGCCGGGTAGCGGGCGGTGGCGGCGTTGAGCCACGATCCGGCCGCGAGCTCCGCCGAGACGGTATCCGGCAGCGCGGAATCGGTTGCCAGTACGTCGATCCCGCCGTTCTGCCCGGTGGGTACGCGGTCCGTGCGGTAGACGTGCGCGGCCAGTTCGCCAGTCGCGGCGACGGCGGTGACCGGTCCGATGCGCCGGACCATGCGGACCGACTCGGTGGGCAGCGGGGCGGGTTCGCCGAGCTGGGTGCGGCCGGGCGCGACGGTGAGCAGGTTCGTACCGAGGCGGGACAGCTCTTGGTCGAGCTGGGCGCGGCTGGAGGTGGAGATGCCGACCACGGCGATCATCGCGCCGATGCCGATCGCCACGCCGAGCGCCGACAGCACGGCCCGCACGGGTCGGGTGCGCAGGCCGGCGCCGCCGAGCCGCGCCAGGTCCGCCGGCAGCAGCCGGGCCGGCCGGGGCAGTCCGTGCCGGGTCCGGGGTACGCGTCGCACGGGTCATCGCTCCTGTCGGGTGTCGGTGACGACGCGGCCGTCGCGGACCGCGATGCGCCGGGGCAGGCGGGCGGCGATCTGGGCGTCGTGGGTGATAACGACGACGGTGGTGCCGGTGTCGTGCAGGTCGGTGAGCAGCCCGAGGATGGTTTCGCCGGCGGCGGAGTCGAGGTTGCCGGTCGGTTCGTCGGCGAGCAGGAGCGGGGGGCGGCCGAGCAGCGCGCGGGCGATCGCGACGCGCTGCCGTTCGCCGCCGGACAGTTCGTTGGGCCGGTGGCCGAGCCGGTGGGCGAGGCCGACCCGGGACAACGACTCCCGCGCCTCGCGCAATCGCTGCCGCCGCGGTACGCCGGCGTACAGCAGGCCGTCGGCGACGTTCTCGTCGGCGGGCACGCCGGCCGCGAGGTGGAACTGTTGGAAGACGAACCCGATCGTGGTGGCGCGCAGTGCGGAGCGGGCCCGGTCCGGGAGGGCGGCGATGTCGTGGCCGGCGATGCGTACCGTGCCGGTGGTCGGCTCGTCGAGCGTGCCCAGCAGGTGCAGCAGCGTCGACTTGCCGGAGCCGGACGGTCCGACGATCGCGACGAACTCGCCGGCCCGGATCGTCAGGTCGACCCCGGCCAGCGCCTGCACCGGCCCGGGGTAGGTCTTCGTGACCCCGCACATCCGTACCAACTCGCCGTCGCCGGTCGGGTCCGTGGTCACCGCGGTACCCGCACGGTGGTGCCGGCGCGCAGGCCACCGCCGACGACCTCGACCAGCCCGTCGGCGAACATCCCGGTACGCACCGCGACGACCCGGCCGCGGCCGTGCGTGACGACCTCCACGCCGTACCCGCCCTCGGCGAGCGCGAGCAGCGCGTCCACCGGTACGGCGAGGACGTCGCGGTGTCGCCGGGCGACGTGCCGGACGACGACCGTGCCGGCGTCGGCGAGGCGGTCCTGGTCGGGCACCCGTACCGTGACCCGGACGGCGGGCGCGCTGTCGGAGACGCCGAGGTTCGCCGAGACGACCTCGCCGCCGACGGTGTCGCCGCCGGGCAGCAGGAGGGTGACCGGCGCGCCACGTTCGGCCCAGTCCGCGTCGTTCTCGCCGAACGACGCGGTGACGACCCGGGTGGTGCCGCCGACGGCGACCACGTCGGCCGGGCTCGCGGCGCCGGGGCGCACCAGCCGCCGCGCCACGCGTACCTCGTGGGGTTGGACGACGACGGCGTCGGCCGGCACGACGCCCGTCTCCGGAACGCCGAGGTCGTGCTGCCAGCGTTTGACCGCCGCCTCGGTCAGCGCCGAGTAGGTGTCGTCGACGGTGAACCCGTCGTACCCGAGAGCGGCGAGGTTCTGCTCAAACTGCCGCACGTCGTTGCCGACGACCGGCTTCCGCAGCTCCCGGTAGGCCGGCAGCGTGCCGTACAGCAGCACGACGGGCCTGTCGTCGACCCGGGCGATCTGCTGCCCGCGCCGTACGACCGTGCCGGCGGCCGGCAGCCATGTCACGGTGCCGGTCGCCTTGCACGTCACCGGGGTGGCGGCGCCGTAGCCGACCTCGCCGTCGGCGGAGACGTACGTGACGAGGTCGCGGCGGGCGACCGTGGCCGTGCTCGACGTGCGCGGCGTGGCGCCGGTCGCGGCCGGTTGCCGGCCACCGACGCCCCACGCGGCGACGGCCGCGGCCGCGACGACGACCGCGGCGCCGGCCACGATCGCGACGGTACGGGACCGGCGGCGCATCAGCCCTGCCCCGTGCCGTCGGTCGGGGCACCGATGATCGACGCGCAGGCCCGGGTCGCCCGCCGGGCGCCGGCGCTCGTCTGGTCCCACTGGCTGTCGGGGTAGTTGCCGTCCGCGCCCGGGTCCGGGAAGTCCGGGGCGCCGTGCTGCTGCATGCACCGGGCGTACCGTTTGCGCTGCTCGATCTGCTGCGGGGACAGGCTCGGGTGGTCCTCCAGGTCGGCCGGCATCGGCGGCAGCTTGTCCTTGCACGCCTCCTGCGCGGCGGTGAACGTCGGGTCGGTCTTCAGCTTCGCCTTGTCGCCGGGAAACTCGACGCTGCCCTTCGAGTCCGGGTCGGACGCCTGAACCCCATGCTTGCGCAGGCACCGCACCCAGTCCCGCATCCCGTCGACGTACGCGGTGCGCGCGTCGCCGGCCGCGGCGGCCGACGGCGTCCCGCCGGCCGAGGCGACCTTCGGTGCCGCGGCCTGGCCGCAGCCGGCCACCGCGAACGCCGCGCCCGCGGCAACACACAGCAGGAACCTACGCACGATGTCTCCCTCGGATCGGGTACGCCAACGGCGGCCACGCTAGGAGCCGACCGGTGAAGAACCGTTGAAGAACCCGTCCGGTACCGGTGGGGCCGGCCCGCACGCCCTGTCCGCCGCCACACCGCCGGCCGTACCGTGTCGCCCGGAGGTGGGGACGTGGCGGCACGGGTGTTGGTGGCGGAGGACGATCCGAAACAGGCACGGCTGATCCGGCTGTACCTGGAGCGCGAGGGGCACGCCGTCGCCGTGGTCGGCGACGGCCGGGCCGCGCTGGACCGCGCCCGCGGCCAGCGCCCGGACCTGGTCGTGCTCGACGTGATGATGCCGGTCGTGGACGGCCTCGACGTGTGCCGGATCCTGCGCGCCGAGTCCGACGTCCCGATCCTGCTGCTGACCGCCCGCAGCACCGAGGACGACCTGCTGCTCGGGCTCGACCTCGGCGCCGACGACTACCTCACCAAGCCCTACAGCCCGCGGGAGCTGGCCGCCCGGGTACGGGTGCTGCTGCGCCGCGCCGGCCGCGGCCAACCGGCCGGCGACGTCCTGACCGTGGGCGGGCTGCGGGTCGACGCCGCCCGCTTCGAGGTACACGTCGACGGGCGCCCGGTCGTGGTGACCGGCAAGGAGTTCGCGATCCTGCGTACCCTCGCCGCCGAACCGGGGCGCGTGTTCACCCGGGCCCAGATCATCGACCAGGTGTTCGGCTTCGACCAGCACGTCCTGGCCCGTACCGTCGACGCGCACGTGATGAACCTGCGCCGCAAGATCGAGCCGGACCCGACGGCCCCGCGCTACGTGCAGACCGTCTACGGGCGCGGGTACCGCCTCGCGGAGGAGCGATGAGCTTCCGGCTCCGCGTCCTGGCCCTGCTCAGCCTGATCGCCGTCACCGCGACCGGCGCGACCGCGTGGCTGACCCTGCACCAGGCGTCCGGCCAGCTCACCGACTCGGTCACCGCCGCCAACCGCGACGTGCTGTCGATCACCGACCAGCTCGGCCGCTACGGCCTCGACCACGCCGGTTGGGCCGGCGTGTCGAGCACCGTGCGCGCGGTCGCGCAGCGCACCGGCCAGCGGATCCGGGTGGAGAGCGTCTCCGGCGCCCTGGTCGCCGACTCGGACCTCCTGGCCGGCCGCACCGCCCGGCCGGTCGTCGGCCCGGCCACCCTCGCCGACGCGCGGCCAACACTGCGCCTGGCCGGCCACTCCGGACACGACCAGCTCCCCGGGACCGTCTGGAGCTCGTTCGCCAGCTACGTCCGGGAGAGCGGCTACGCCGCCTGCGTACGGGCTGCCGGCGGCACGGTCCACGCGACCCTCGGTCCGGCCGGCATCCCCACCTACCGCGGCGCCGCCGCGGACACCGACCGGCACTGCCGGGCGTCCGGCGAGCGCGCGGTCCCCACGCTCGCGGAAGCCCAGGACTTCAAACACACCCTGCGGGGCTGCCTGCACGCCGACACCGCCGCCCTTGGCACCTGCCTCACCCGCTGGTTCACCGCGCACACCGGCCGGTACTCCCCCGCGTCCGTCCAGGTCTACGTCGGGGCGCGGGGCGAACCGCCGGTCGGCCTGTCCACCGGCCGTACCCTGCTCGCGGCCGGGATCGTCGCGCTCGCCGCGATCGTCGCCGCCGTCCTGCTCAGCCGCAGCGTGCTGCGACCCGTACGGGCGCTGACCGCCGCGGCCCGGCAGCTCGGCGACGGCCGCACGGCCGGCCCGGTGCCGGTGTCCGGCCGTGACGAGATCGCCGAACTCGGCAGCGCCTTCAACCGGATGACGGAGACGCTGGCGGACAGCGAACACCGTCAACGCCAACAGATCGCCGACATCGCGCACGAACTCCGTACGCCCCTGGCGAACCTGCGCGGGTACCTTGAGGCGCTCGCCGACGGGGTCCTGCCACCCAGCCCGGAGCTGTTCGCCTCGCTGCACGAGGAAACGCTGCTGCAGCAACGCATCGTCGACGACCTGCAGGTCCTCGCGCTCGCCGAGTCCGGCGCGCTCACGTACCACCGGGTCCCGACGGAGCTGGGCGAGGTGGCGGACGCCTGCCGCACCGCGCACGCCGCGCGCGCCGAGACCGCCGGCGTCGCCCTCACCGTCGACCACACCGCACCGGCCGTGGTGTCCGCCGATCCCGACCGCCTGCGGCAGGCCGTCGGCAACCTCATCCGCAACGCGCTCGCCGCGACGCCCTCGGGCGGGCGCGTCACGCTCTCCGTGGACGCGTACGACGGCCACGCCCGACTCTCGGTCACCGACACCGGCCGCGGCATCGAGCCGGACCATCTCCCCCACCTGTTCGACCGGTTCTGGCGCGCCGACCCGGCCCGCGGTGGCGGGCGCAGCGGGCTCGGCCTGCCCATCGCCCGGCACCTCGTCGCCGACCACGGCGGCACCCTCACCGTCGACAGCCGCCCCGGCGTCGGCAGCACCTTCACCATCACCCTGCCGCTCGCGCCGACCTGATCCGGGCACCGGGCTCTCTCGCGTCGTCCGATGTGGACGGTCCGGTGCGGGCGATCTCTGGGTGAGGCCCGTACCGCCGAGGACCACGGGTGGTCCGGCGCACTGATCGGCACCGGCTGGGGTCGCCCCGACACGTTCACGCTCGCGACCGCGGCCCGCACCACCACGTTCCGGCCACTCGCGGCGATCCGCCCCGGCTATGGCAGCCGGCGCACTTCGCCACCGCGGCGGCGACCCTCGACCACCTCAGCGGCGGTCGGCTGCTCGTCAACATCGTCAGCGGCCAGGACAACCTCGCCGCGTACGACGACGTCGAAGGCGACCAGGCCCACCGGTACGCCCGGACCAACGAGTTCACGCGCATCACCCGGCGGCTGTGGACCGAGGAACACGTCATCCACACCAGCGAGCACTTCACCGTCACCGACTCCACCGTGACCCCGCGGCGCACGCCACCGGTCCCCGCCCGTACTTCGGCGGCGCCTCCCCCGCCACCGAACGGGTCGCCGCCACCGAGGCCGACGTCCAGCTCTTCTGGGGCGAACCGCTCGACGGCATCGCCGACCGCATCGACCGGCTCCGCCGCCTCACCACCGAACTCGACCGCGACCTGCCGACACTGGAGTACGGGCTGCGGATCACCACGCTGGTCCCGTGAGCCGATGCGGACTGCCTCGCGATGCAAATGCGTTGTGTGGGGCGGGATCGCGGCCGCAGCCTCGTTGTTCGATCCCTGCTCTCTCCGCACGGTCCCATCGTGGTCCCGGGTTCACCGTCCGGCTTCGGCCTCGGCCAGCCGCGCGGTGAGGAAGGTCCGCTCGGCCTCGTTGTCGGTACGTGCCACCGCGTCCCGGTACGCCGCTGCCGCCTCGGCCGACCGGCCGAGGCGGCGGAACAGGTCCGCCTTCACCGCCGGCAGGTACGGGTACCGGGCCAGCCGGGCGTCGGCTTCCAGCTCCTCGACCAGGGCCAGCGCGACGGCCGGGCCGCTCGCCATCGACACCGGTACGGTCCGGTTCAGCGCCACGACCGGCGACGGCCAGACCGCGAGCAGCCGGTCGTACAGGGCGACGATCTGCGGCCAGTCCGTCTCGTCGTACGTGGGCGCCTCGGCGTACAGCGCGGCGATGGCGGCCTGGAGCGTGTAGCGGCCGGGCCGGCGGGCGCGCAGCCCGGCCACGATCAGCTCGTGCGCCTCGGCCAGCGCCGCGCGGTCCCACCGTGACCTGTCCTGTTCGGCCAGTTGGAGCAGCCGTCCGTCCGGGCCGGTACGCGTGGCGCGCCGGGCGTCGGTGGCGAGCAGCAGCGCGAGCAGGCCGCCGACCTCGGGCTCGTCCGGCATCAGCGCCCGCAGCGTACGGGCCAGGTGCAGGGCCCGCTCCGCGGCGTCGGTACGCAGCAACGTCGGGCCGCTCGGCGCCGTGTGCCCGGCGGTGTAGAGCAGGTGGACGACGCCGAGTACGGCGGGCAGCCGGTCCGGCAGCTCGGCCGGGCGCGGCACCCGGTACGGGATGCGGGCGGTGGCGATCTTCTTCTTCGCCCGGGTGATCCGGGCCGCCATCGTCTGCTCCGACACCAGCAGTGCGCGGGCCACGTCCCCGGTCGGCAGCCCGCACACCAGGCGCAGGGTGAGCGCGAGCCGCGCCTCGGGGGCGAGCGCCGGGTGGCAGCAGGTGAAGACCAGCCGCAACCGCTCGTCGGGTACGGCGTCGGTCGGGTCGGCCGGCGGGCCGGTGGGGACGGGCTCGCTCTCCACCTGCTCCACCAGCAGTGGCAGCTTCGACCGGAATGTCGACTCCCGCCGGATCGCGTCGGTCGCCCGCCGCCGCGCCGTGGTGGTCAGCCACGCCCCGGGGTGGGCCGGTACGCCGTCGCGCGCCCAGGCCGTCAGCGCCGCCGCGTACGCCTCCTGGACGCACTCCTCGGCGAGGTCCAGGTCCCGGGCGACGCGTACCGTCGCGGCGAGCACGAGTGCCCACTCGCTCCGGTGCGCGTCGGCGACCGCCTGTGCTGCGTCGGTCATCGGGCCGGCGGGATGCTGCCCGCGACGGGGCGTACCTCGACGCCGCCGCGTCCCCAGCGCACCGCCGGGTTGTCGCGTGCCACCGCGAGCGCGGCGTCCAGGTCGGGCGCCTCGATCACGCAGAACCCCGCGACGACCTCCTTGGTGTCGACGAACGGGCCGTCGGTGACGACGTCCCCGTGCAGCGACGTGGCCGTCTCCGGGTCCGCCAGCGCGTACGCAGCGACCATCGCACCGGAGTCGACGATGTCGTCGGCGTGCCGCTTGCTCTCCGCCTGCTGCTCGGCGCTGTAGTCACCCGCGGTCGGGTCGTCGAAGATCAGGATCGCGTACTGGGCCATCGGTGCTCCTCAGGGATGTGTGTCCGTCTCCGTACACCACTACGTCGGACGGGCCCGGCGGATTCGACAACCTCGACGCCGGGTTTTTTCGGCCCGGCGCCGACGACGGCCGCTCCGCACGTCCCCGTTGTGTACCCGCCGCCGCCCGGGGCCACAACACGCGGTCCGCGCGGCGGGGCGGATCCGCCCTGTTTCGACCGGGGCGTACCCCAGGTCGGGCGTTCCCCGCGGTCGCCGGCGCGTCGGTAGGGTGCGCCACGATCGTTGCCGACGAAGGAGGAGACGTGGCCGGTCCGACTTCGGCGCAGATCGATCACTACGTCCGCATGTTCGAGCGTCTCTCGGGCGACGCGTGGGAGATCGGCGAGACGTGCTGGCTGAGCGTCGTACGCGGGGCGACGGTGCCAGCCGTGGTACGCCGGCTGCACGGTGACCCGGACGCGCTCACCACGTGCCGGCCGGTCGACCTCGACTACGACGACGACGTGGTCTTCGTCGAGCAGCGCGACGACGCGGTGCTGGTCGTCGGGTGCACCGTCGCCGGCCTGGCGGAGGAGCACCTGCCGCGGCTCAGCGCGGGCGCCACCGTGTACGGCCTGTTCTGGCTGGTCAACAACTACAACCAGCTCTACCACCACGTCGACGGCGTGGTACGCACCGCGCTCGACGTGCTGCGTCCCCGGGAGCGGTGGGGCGGGGACCCGGAGGGCCTGACCGACCACCTCGGCGCGCTGACCGAGCGGGCCGACGCCGAGACCGCCGGCCCGGACTGGGAGACCGCGGCCGCCACCCTGGAGTCGCTGACCGGGCTGCGGCTCGACGCCGACTGGTTCCACCGCCCGCAGCCCCTCGCGCGGCTCAACGGGCGGTGACCAGGTCGGCGGCGTAGGAGCGGAGCGTCACCGCCCACCCTGGCGTACGGGCGACGCGGTGGGCACCGGCGCCGCGTGGGTGGGCGTGGCGGGGCGGCGCAGCCGCACGGCCGTGACGACGATCAGCACCAGCGCGCCGAGCGCGAACACCACGTGGCTCACCAGCTGCACCGTGGGCGAGGCCGGGAACAGCATGTGCGAGGTGACGAACCCCTCCCACGCGTACGTGACCAACGCGCCGGCCACGAGGGCGAGCTGGTGCGCGGGACGCCACCCGGCCCGCCGCGACAGTACGACCAGGATCGAGACGGTCACCGCGACCGCGACGAGGACGAGCCCGACGTACAGCCAGGACGACATGTGGTCCTTGGACAGGTACCAGTGGGCGGTGACCTCGGAGGTGACGAACGCGGACGCGACGACGAGCACCGCGGGCCTCGGCACCCAGCTCGCGTGCGGCTGGCGCCGGGTACGCCGCCGGCCCAGGACGACGGCGAGCACGACCAGCGCGGCCGCGGCGACCACGACGCCGGCGAGCTGCCCGGCCGACGCCATGAACCGCGACTGCCCGTACGTCGAGACGCCGATCACCGCCAGGCCGACCGCGTACAGCACGGCGGTCACGGCGAGACCGACCCGTCCCAGCCAGGGCGTGGTCCGCCGGCCCGGGGTCAGCAGCTCGGCGACGGCGATCGGCACGCCGATGCTCCACACCATGTGCAGGACCAGGACGAACACCGTCCACGACGCCCCCATGCCGAGGGCGTCGATGTGCCCGTACGACAGCAGGTGCTTGTCGGCGTAGTGCGGGTTGAACAGCGACTGGGTCGCCACCCCCTCCTCGACCAGTCCGTACGCCAGGGCGAGGGTCGCGATGCTCGGCCAGCCCCAGCCGGCCCGGCGGCAGACCTCGCGGATCAGCAGCGCGCCGCCGCCGTAGATCGGGCTGAGCAGGGCCAGCGCGACGATGGCCGTGACCGGGACGTCGCCGAGCAGGAACTCCGCGACGAGCGGCGCCAGGAGGAACAGCCCGACGGCGGGAACCACGCGCCTCATGCGAACACCGACCTTCCCCGACAGCGGCGTCTCCGGTCGACTGCCACCGCACCCGAGAGCCGACTCAACGTACGCGCTCGGATCTTGTCGAACTCGGACATGACGTACCTCCGTGTGGGCTGGTTTGCCGTACCGGCAAGGACTAAAGTCCCTCGCCTCGGCTGGACGCCATCATCATAAGATACGGTCACGTACCTTAATGAGAACTCCTGATGTGTCCTGCGTCACGACGACAGGTGGCCGCCTGGCACGGCGCGTGGGCGGAGTTGAAGAACGTCAACACCGGCCAGGGTCTGGACGACAGACCCCGGGGACCGCGGGAGATCGCCGGCAACGGCACGACCTACCAGCGCTGGCACCCGCAACTCGGCAGCCGGGTTCCGGTACGGCCCCCGCACCGGGCTCAGGTCGTGGACAGCACCCGCTGCGCGGCCCGTACCTGCGGGATCTCGCCGGTACGCGACGCCACGGCGACGGCGCGCCCGGCGTGCAGCGCGGCGAGCCGCGGCTGGCCCAACTCGTGCCGGACGGACGCGAGCGTCACGAGCGCCCGGCTCTCCTGTACCCGGATGCCGGTGGTACGGATCGTCGCAAGCGCCCGCCGCAGCGCGTCGAGGCCGTCGTCCGGTCGGCCCATCCGCACCGCCACCTCGGCGTACGTGACGAGCGCGGCGATCTCGTGCTGCGGCCACGACGCGGCGCGAGCCACCCGCAGCGCGGTGCGGGCGTGCTGGCGGGCGAGGTCGTACCGGTCGGCGGCGGCGTGGATCCGGGACAGCGTCGCGTGCACCCGGGACAGGTCGGAGCGCATCCCGGACCGGTGCACGGCGGTGTACGCGGCCTGCGCGTCGGTCAGTGCGTCGTCGAGCCGCTGCTGGTGGAGCCGGACGATCGCGCGAACGAGCAGGATGACCGGAACCGGTTGCCCGCCGGTGAGCTCGCCGGACAGGTCCGCGGCCAGGCTCACCTCACGGTCGGCCCCGGCCAGATCGCCGACCTGGCACCGCATCTCGGCCAGGTTGCTGCGTGACATCGCCTGGTGGTAGTCGGCGGAGACCTCGACGGTCAGCGCGACCGCGCGCCGGTGCAGCGCCTCCGCCTCGCCGAACCGGGCCTGCTGCCCGATCACGCAGGCCAGGTTGTCGAGGGCGACGGCCTCGCCGACCGACCAGTTGGCGCTCCGGTGCGCCGCCAGCGCCTGCCCGTACTCGGCCTCCGCACGCGCCGGCTGGCCGGACCATTCGTGGACGACCGCCAACGCGTTGAAGCCGCGGGCCGTCGCGAGCGGATCGCCGAGATCCTGGGCGATCGCGAGCGACGCGGCGGCGTCGCGCTCGGCGTGGTCCCGCTCGCCGCGTACCCAGTGGGCGCTCATCCGGTACCGGAGCGCCTTCGCCTCGTCGGCCCGGTCGGTGCCGCGGCGGGACCCGGTCACCGCCGCCTCGGCGTACTGGAGGAAGTCGTCGTACCGGGCCTCGAAGCGGCTGAACGGGACGAGCTGCGCGGCCAGCCGCGCGATCAGCGCCGGGTCGAGGTTGTCCCCGGCGTACCGGCCGATCGCGAGCAGGTTCGTCCGTTCCCGGTCCAGCCACGCGCGCGCCGTGGCCGCCTCGTCGAACGACCCTGCCGCCGGCGCCGCGGCGCGTACCGGCAGCGGGTCACCGGTCAGGTCCGAGTACACCTGCGGCACGGCGGCGTGCGCCGTGTGCAGGTACCACGCGGCGACGCGGGCCGGTGCCGCGGCGCGCTCGGCGGCGGTGTCGTCGTGCGCGGCACGCTCCGCGGCGTACAGGCGGATCAGGTCGTGCATCGCGTACCGGCCGACGTCGGGCTGTTCGAGCAGGCTGGCCGCGACGAGGCGGGCGAGGTGCCGCTCCACGACCGGTACGTCGACGCCCAGCAGCGCCGCCGCGGCCGAGACCGGCCAGTCCAGCCCGGGCAGCAGGCCCAGCAGGCGGAACAGCCGCCGGCTGTCGGGATCCAGTGCCTGGTAGGACAGCTCGAACGCGGTACCAACGGCCACGTCGTCACCGGCGTCCAGCCCCGCGAACCGGTTGCCCTCGCGCAGCCGGGTCGCGTACCCGGTGAGCGTTGCCGCGGGGATCGTCGCCACGTTGGTCGCCGCGATCCGCAGGGCCAGCGGCAGGTCACCGCACAGCTCGGCCAGCTCCATCGCGCCCGCCGGCTCGTCGACCATCCGCTGCATACCGAGCACCTGGCTCAACAGCTCCAACGACTCGGTACGCGACAGCGCCCGCACCGGGACCTGGCGGGCCCCGTCCACCGCCGCCAGGCCGCGCAGCGTCGACCGGCTGGTGACCAGCGCCGCGCAGCCCGGATCGGCCGGCAGCAGCGGGCGTACCTGGTCCGGGTGCGCGGCGTTGTCGAGCACCACCAGCAGCCGGCGGCCGGCGAGCACCGAGCGGTACATCGCCGCCTGCTCCTCGGCGTCCGTCGGCACCTGTCCGTCCGGGATGCCGAGCGCCCGCAGGAACCGGCACAGCACCCGGTCGGTCGCCATCCGCGGGCCGCGGGCGTACCCCTGCAGGTCCACGTGCAGCTCACCGTCCGGGAAGGCCGTCCGAACCCGGTGCGCCACACGCAGCGCGAGGGTCGTCTTGCCGACCCCGGGCGGGCCGGACAGCACCGCGATCCGTACCCCGGTCGCGTCCGCCGGCCCGGTCAGCCAGCCCACCAGGTCGTCCGACTGCCGGGTACGTCCGACGAACCCGGGCCGGTCGGCCGGAAGCTGCCGCGGTACCGGCATCCAGGCCGGCGCGGAGGCCGCTGTCACGGGCGACCCGGCGGGCGCCGTCCCGTGCCGCAGCATCACCTGCCACAGCGCCGCGAACTCGGGACCCGGGCCGTCCGCACCGTTGCCGGACAGGGCGGTGGACGCCGTGACGTACTCCACCATGGCCTGGTCGCGCTCGCCGCTCCGGTACAGCGCGAGCACCAACCGGTACCACAGCGGCTCGTGCGTCGGGTACCGGTCCAGCAGCTCGCGGAGCTCCGGTACCGAGGCGGCACCGGCGCCCGCGTCCTGTTCGAGGTCGATGGCGCGGCAGGTGGCAGCCACCCGCTCGCCGTCGAGCAGCGCGGCCTCCCGGCCGGTCGCCGGCACGTCCACCAGCGCCGGCCCGCGCCACCGGGCCAGCGCCTCGCGAAGCAGCAGGCGCTCCTGGTCCGCGTCACCGCGTACCCCGGCGGCGTCGGCCGCCGCCCGCAGGTCGCGGAACTGGTCGAGGTCCACCCGGTCGGCGTCGACGACAAGCTGGTACCCGTCGTTGACGGTGCGCACCGCCGCGTCGCCGAGCAGCCGCCGCAGCCGACGTACGACGGTGTGCAGCGCGGCGCGGGGTCGTTCCACGCCCTGGCCGTGCGGCCACAGCCGGTCCACCAACTCGTCGATCGGTGCCGTGCGGTCGGCCCGCAGCACCAACAGTGCCAGCAGCGAGCGCAGCCGCCCGGCCGGCACCGGCAGCACGCTGTCACCGCACCGCACCTCGAGCGGACCGAGCACCCGGACGTGAAGATCGGCAGCCACCAGGATCCCCCGCAGTCCCGCTCTCGTCGCCCCCCATGGACGGACAGGCCCAGGCTACGACGCAGCGTCACCCCGGACGGCGGCATTCCCACCGGCGGTCCCCGGCCGCCGCGTGGTCGGCCGGGATGCCGCCCGTACGGCCCGGCGAGCCCACTGCCCTCATCTCGCCGAACCAGTCGCGGCACCGGAGTACGCTGCGCGGTCCCCGGCCCGTACCGCAAGGAGGATCCGTGCGCCCGCACCGCGCGAGCCAGCGACCGCGACAGTCGGAGCCGCGCGACGGGGGCGACCTCGTCCGCGGCGGGTGACCGGCCGTGGCCGCGCAGGCCCCGGACTTCCGGTACGTCGTGGGCGAGGGCTGGTGGCCCCTGCTCGACCGGTTGCACGAGCGGCTCAGCGCCGTCGACGCGGACTACCGGCTCAGCGGCGTGGGTGAGAAGTGGGGTGGGCTGCGGATCCGGGTGGTCGAGCAGCCCGGGCCGGACGGCCGACCCGACCCGGCGTACCGGTCGGCGATGCGGGCGGTCGTGTCGGCGATCGAGGACGACTCCTTTCGTACCTGCGAGCGCTGTGGCCGGGCCGGCCGGCCGCGGCGGCGGGCACCGGACCGCGGCTGGGTCAAGACCCTCTGCGACGACCACCAGGCCGCCCGCGGCGGCACGCCACACTGACTCCGGATGCGGGTCGGTGCCCCCGCGGGTCGTACGGAAGGTCGTCGACGCAGGGTGGGCGGACGAGCGCGGACCGGCCATGATGAGTGGTCTCACGGCGCGTTGGGAGACCGACATGAGTCCGCTCGACGACCACCGATCCGACCCCGGCCAGCCGGCGTACGTGTTCACCGAACGGCACGACAACGGCGCCGTGTACGAGACGTACCGCGGGGCGGACGTCGAGGCCGCGAAGCGGTTCCTGCTCGCCCGACACGTCGACGAGCGGCTGCACTACATCGTGGTCGAGACGCCGGCGGGCAACTGGGGCCTGGACATCGAGGGCCTGTACCTGGAGAACCTGCTGCCCTGGCAGCTCCGGCCGGACGACGCGGGCTGCGTCGGCCGGGTCCGTTCGGTGACGAACACCTTCGGTGTGGTCTCCGCGGCGCGCGGCACGGTCGACAACTTCGTCGCGGGCGTGCGGTGCGGCCGCTGCGGCCACGACTGGTACGACGGGCTGCGGTTCCAGGCGGTCACGGCGGTCCGCTGCCCGGGGTGCGGTGCGGTCAACGGGGTGGACTCCGCCGGCCTCGGCGTACGGGAGCGGCCGGACGGCTCCACCATGGTCATCACCACCGCGGACGTCCTGATCGAGCAGTCCCGTGAGACCGAGACGGACCTCGACGGCGAGCTGCTGATGCTCGCGTTGGACCAGATCGTCGCGGACGCGCGGGCCGCCGTCGACGCCACGCCGCCGGGCGACCCGCGGCTGCCGGGGCGGCTGTTCGAGCTGGGCAGCGCGGTCGAGGAACGCTTCCGGCAGACCGCCGACGCGGCCGACCTGGACATCGTCGTCGACCTCTTCACCCGGGCCGTCGCAGCCACCGCGGCCCACGACGCCAACCTCGTCGTCCGGGTCGCCGGCCTCGCCCGCGCGCTCAACCACCGGTACGACCGCGCCGGACGGCCGGCCGACCTCGACGCGATCATCGCCGCGGTACGCCGGGCGCTCGCCGAACACCCCGACGCGCCAGGCCTGTGGTCCACGCTCGGCCTCGCGTACCGGGACCGGTTCGAGCGGGTCGGCCGCTTCGGCGACCTGGACGACGCCGTCGACGCCACCCGTACCGCGGTGGCGGGGGTGCAGTCGACCGCGCACCTGGCGAACCTGTCGGCGACGCTGCGCCTCCGGTACGAGCACGTGGGTCGGCGCGACGACCTGGACGAGGCGGTGGCGGCCGGCGACACGGCGGTGGCCGCGGCCGGTCACGACGATCCGAACCGCACCGTCTGCCGCAGCGTGCTCGGCCTGGCCCTGCAGGACCGGTACGACCTGACCGGCGAGATGGCCGACCTGACCCAGGCGGTCGACGCGTTCACCGACGCACTGACGACCGTGCCGACCGACGACCCGGCCTATCCGCGGCACCAGCACAACCTGGGCCGTGCGCTGGCCACGCGCTTCCAGCGCACCGACCGGGTGGCGGACCTGACCGCCGCCGTCGACGCCGCCCGCGCCGCGGTGGCCGCGACCTCGGGTGGGCCGCACGACGGCACGGTGATCGGGCAGCTTGGCACCGTCCTGGTCGTCCGGTTCGAGCGCACCGGCGAGCTCGCCGACCTGGACGAGGGGATCGCCGTACACCGCCGGGCGATGGCCGCGACGCCACCGGAACACGCCGACCTGGCACGCCACTCGGGCGAGTTCGGCGCGGCGCTGCTCACCCGGTACCAGCGCACCGGCCGGCCCGCCGACCTCGACGAGGCCATCGCCGCGGTACGCGACGCGCTGGCCGCCGAGCCCGCCACGCATCCGGACCTGCCGGAGCACCTGGACCTGCTCGGCGCGGCGCTCCAGAGCCGGTTCGACCGTACCGGCCGGCCCGCCGACCTGGACGACGCGGTCGACGCCGGCCGCGGGTCCGTCGCCGGCACCCCGCCCGGTCATCCGCACCTGCCGCGGCGCCGCTCCAATCTAGGGTCCGCGCTGCACTCCCGGTACGAGGACGCCGGACGGCCGGCCGATCTGGACGAGTCCGTCACGCACCACCGCGAGGCGGCGGCGACCATCCCGCCGGACCATCCGCTCCGGCCAGCGTTGACGTTCAACCTCGGCTCCGTCCTGGTCGAACGGTTCCAGCGCACCGACGAGCGGACCGACCTGGACGAGGGCGTCGCGGCGCTCCGCCGGGCCGCGGACGGCATCTCGCCCGACCAACGGTTGTACCCGGTCTACCAACAGGGCCTCGGCTACGCGCTGCGCCTGCGGTACCTCCGGGCGACGACGGCCGACGACCTGGCCGAGGCGATGGACGCCACCCGTCGCGCGCTGGACGCGACCCCGGCCGGGCATCCGGACCGCCCGTCCCGGCTGGCGAACCTCGCCGTCGTGCTGCGCATCCGGTTCCGCGCCGGGGCCGACCCGACCGACCTGGACGCCGCGGTCGGCGCCGCACGCGACGCGGTGGCCGCGACACCCGCGGGACACCCGCAGCGGGTCGAGCGGCTGTCCATCCTCGGTACGGCGCTGCGCACGCGGTACGAGCACGCCGGGGGTACGGACGACCTGGACCGGGCGCTGGCCGCGTTCGCCGAGGGTGCGACCGTCGCGGCCGGCCGGTCGGAGCACCGGATCAACGCGGCGGTGTTGTTGGGGCTCACCGCGATCGACGCCGACCGGGTGGACACGGCCGCGGACGGGTTCGCCGCCGCCGTACGGCTGCTGCCGCAGTTCGCCTGGCACGGCCTGCCGCGCTCGGTCCGCGAGGACCGTGTCGCCCGGTGGAGCGGCCTGTCCTCCGACGCGGCGGCGTGCGCGATCCGTGCCGGCCGGCCCGAGTGGGCGGTGGAGCTGCTGGACGCCGGCCGGTCCGTGCTGTGGAACCAACTGCTGAGCGTGCGTACCGACGTGACCGCGCTGGCCGAACGGGAGCCGGAGCTGGCAGCGCGGTTCGACCGGATCCGTACCGCACTCGACACGCCGCTGCCGGACACCGCCGCCGCGGTGCCGCCGATCGTCGGTACCGGCCCGGCCGGCGCCCGGCGCGTCGACCCGGACACCGTTGCGGAGCAACGGATGCGGCTCGCCCGCGAGTTCGACGAGACCGTCGAACAGATCCGCGCGGTCGCCGGATTCGAGGGGTTCCTGCGGCCCACACCGTTCGCCGAGCTGCGCGCCGCGGCCTCGGCCGGACCCGTCGCGATCGTCAACGTCAGCCGGCACGGTTGCCACGCGCTGCTCGTCACCACCGCCGGCGTACGCGTGGTCGAGCTGCCCGCGCTCACCCAGCGGACGGCGATGGAGCAGGCGAACACGATGCTCGGCGCGCTGTCCCAGGCCGGCGTTCCCGGCCGCCGCTTCCTCGACCGGGAACGCGACAGGCACGCGATCCTCGACGTCCTCGGCTGGCTGTGGGACACCGTCGCCGCACCGGTCCTCACCGCCCTCGGGTACGTCAGGCCGGCCGCGCGCCGGATCTGGTGGAACCCGACCGGTCCGCTCGCAATGCTGCCGCTGCACGCCGCCGGCCACCACCCCCGGCACCACACCGACAGCCCGGGCACCGACACCGCGCCCGATCGGGCGGTCTCGTCGTACACGCCGACGCTTGCCGGCCTGCTCCGCGCCCGCCGTACGCCCCGACCCGTCGGGCCGCCCGCGCTGCTCGCCGTCGGGATGGCCGTCACGCCCGGCGCCGCCGAACTGCCGGCGGTACCGGCGGAACTGGACCGGATCGCCGCCCACCACCCCATCCGTACCCGGCTGGAGTCGCCCGGCGACGGCGCCGCACCGACCGTCGCCCGGGTGCTGGCGGAGCTGCCGCGGCACGCCTGGGTGCACCTGTCCTGCCACGGTACGCAGCACTTCGGCGACCCCACCGCGAGCGCGTTGCTGCTCGCCGACGGTCGGCTGCGCATCGCGGACCTGATCGACAACGACTCCGGGCCGCGGGAGCTGGCGTTCCTGTCCGCCTGCCAGACCGCGACCGGCAGCCCGCGTACGGTCGACGAGGCGATCCACCTCGCCGCCGCGATGCAGGTGCTCGGCTACCGCACCGTCGTCGGAACCCTCTGGTCGATCTACGACGCCACCGCGGCCGACATCGCCGACTGGTTCTACGCCGGGCTCATCGGCGCCGACGTACCCGATCCGGCGCGGGCGCTGCACGACGCGGTGGCCCGGCTGCGCCGCGAACGGCCCACCGATCCGCTGGCGTGGGCGCCCTACCTGCACCTCGGAGCCTGACCGCCTACCGCGCCCACTGTTGAAAGGCGACGACGATGAGCGCAGAGCCCGCGAAGGAGTACGAGCAGAGCACGGCGTTCGCGTGGACCGAGCGCGCGTTCGAGCTGCTGGCGGAGGGGCGACTGCGGGCCGAGATCCGCCGGCTGTTGCCGGGGGTGTTGTCCTCCCACGTCTGGGGCCAGTGCCCGCGATGCGGCCACCAGCTCGACGACTGGCAGGCGCTGTCCGCCGTCACCGGCAGCATCACCAACCGCCGGCCCGAGTCGGATCCCGTCGACGACGTCACCGTCGTCGACGTCGACTGCGGCTGCGGCACCGCCCACGCCGGCGCCCCGGGCGATACCACCGGATGCGGGGTCAGCTTCCGGGTCGAGCTCGAAGCCGACGACGGGAAGCAGGTCTGATGCCCGCCGACGGCCACACGTACCGGCCGCGCCGGCCGGGCGCGGCGCCCAGCCAGGGCAGCCTGGCCGAACGCGACGCGTTCACCGAGCTCGCCCGGCGGTCCCTGCCGGAGGTGCGGTCCAGTGCCGAGGCGTGGCGCAACGGCCTGACCGCGTTCCTCACGCTCGTCACCACCGGCGTGATCATCAAAGGCCGCGACACCGCCGCCGGTCTCTCGACGTCCTGGCGGGTCGCCGTCACGATCCTCATCGGGGGCGGGCTCGCCTGCGCGATGGCCGGCCTCTGGCGGGTACTCGCCGCGCAGGCCGGGACCCGCCACATCCTCACCAGCCGGCAGGGCCTCCGCCGGTCGTACGGGTCGGTCGAGTCCTACCACGTCGCCGTCGCCGCGATCGCACTCGGGCGGCTCACCACCGGCCGGCGCCTCGTCGTGGTCGCGCTGGGCCTGCTGCTGGCCGGGGTCGTCGTCGGCTGGTGGGCGCCCACCGCGCCGTCCGGCTCGGTACGGGTCAGCGGCGCCGGCACGACCGTGTGCGGCACGCTGCTCTCGCTCGACCACCGCCGGGTACGCCTGGCCACCGCCGACGGGCACCCGATGACCCTGCCGCTGACCCGTGCCACCCGCGTCACCGCCGTCGACGACTGCTAGGCGTCAACCGAGCCGTTTACGCAGCGTGTCGTACCGCCTCGGGCGGCCGGTCCGGTTCGTGCCCGACGTGCTGAGGCGCAGCCGACGACCCGGCCGGCAGGTCACTGCCCGACACCGTCTGATTGCGCCCATGCGCGGACCTGTGCCTACCCCGCAACCGCACCGCGGGCTGCCGTCTTTAGGCAAGGAGCGGCATGCCGCGGCGGTATGGTGGTGGGCGTCCGGGCGTCGCGCCGGCGGCGCGTACCGCGCGGGGGAGGTGCGGCCATGACCAGTGCGGACTCCGGCAACGGGCCACTCGCCCGGCTGGCGGAACGGCTCGGCGCGACACTGTCGGTGACCCAGGTCTTCGGTACGCCGATCGAGCGCGGCGACACCACCGTCGTACCCGTCGCACGGGTCGGTCTCGGCCTCGGCGGCGGTGTGAGCAAAGACCCGGACAAGCCCGGCGAGGGCGGCGGCGGTGGCGGTGCGGCGCGCCCGGTCGGCTTCATCGAGATCCGGGACGGGTCGGCCAGCTACCACCCGATCCGGGATCCGTGGCGCGACGTCGTCGTACCGGTGGTGGTGGTCGCCGCGCTGGCCGCGCCATGGGTCGCCCGGGCGCTGGTCCGCCGCCGCGCCGCCTCGTAGCCTGCGGACATGGGTTCGGAGCCGGCGCCCGTCGTGGTGGGGGCGACCGGCCCGACAAGACCGCCGGCCGTCGGTCAGCGCAGCGCGTCGTCGAAGACGTGGCGGTATGCGGCGACGTGGCGACGTTCGCGGCGGGTCCAGTCGATCATCGTGGCGGCCCGTTCGGTGGCCCGGCGGCGCCAGAAGGTGACGTTGCGGTCCTGGCTGGCGAGGATCGCGTCGGTGAGTGCGGCGCGTGGGTCGAGCCCGTACGAGTCGGCGAGCAGGCGTACCTGCCGGGCCTGGGTGTGCACCGGCGGCGCGGTGGGTCGGGCGGAGCAGCACCACAGCCATGCGAGGTAGCCGAGATCGTCGAGCGGGTCGCCGGGCGCGGCGGTGTCGAAGTCGATGAACGCGACGGGTCGGCCATGGCGGAAGACCACGTTGTTCGGGCCGGGATCGTTGTGGCAGACCACCGGGTACGGCTCGGCGAGGCGGCAGCCGCGGGTGGCGTCGTGGTACGCCCGCAGCAGCGTCCCGGCGTCGGCGACCTGGTCGTCGGCGAAGGGCCGCAGGCGTGCCGGCACCCAGCCGTCGACGTACGTCATGGTGTCGCGGCCGGCCTCGTCGCTGCCGAGGTACCGCGGTGCGCCGGTGAAGCCGTGCCGGTGCAGGTGCGTGAGCAGGTCGGCGACGAACGCCGACGACGCCTGCCGGGGGCGCCGTACGGTGTCGCCGACGCGTACGACGCCGGGGGTGACGCGTCCGCCGGGCAGGGGGATCTCGGCGTTCGGGCGGTCGGTCATGACGGCCATCCTCGGCTGCGGTCAGGACAGCCGAACGCCGGGGATCCCCGATCCGGGCGTTCGCCCATCAGGCAAGTAATTACTTGCCTATGGTGGTGGCGTGGTGGACGACGTCTTCAAGGCGCTGGCGGACCCCACCCGCCGACGCATCCTCGACGAGCTGTCCGAACGCGACGGCCAGTCGCTGTTCGAGATCTGCGGCCGGCTGACGAACCGGCACGGCCTCGGCATGTCCCGCCAGGCGATCAGCCAGCACCTCGCCGTGTTGGAGGCGGCCGGGCTGGTCGAGACGCGACGCGAGGGCAGGTACAAGTTCCACCACCTGAACACCGAACCGCTTGCGGCCATCCTGACCCGGTGGCTCAGGCCCGACGTGCCGGGGGGCACCGCATGAGGATCAATCTGGCCAGCGTCTTCGTCGACGACCAGGACAAGGCCCTGCGCTTCTACACCGAGGTGCTGGGCTTCGTGCCGAAGCACGACGTACCGGTCGGCGAGTTCCGCTGGCTGACATGGGGCCGGTCACGACCGCCGTGCTGGACGACACCTGCGGGAACCTGATCCAGATCGCCGAGGCCAAGTAACCGCTGGCGGGGCAGAATCGCCGGCATGACCGCTGTGACCCGCCTGGTGACCATCGCCGATGTCGACGACGACGCGAAACGGGTGTCGGTGTCGGCCCGGCACGAGGCCGTCCTCGCCGACGGGCGGCGCGTACTGCTGCTGGACGACCGGGGTTGGGCGTCGACGCAACTGTGGGCGGCGGCGTCGGCGGACGAGATCCGGGAGACGACGAGGACCGTCGTCGGGCCGGACGAGCCGGCGCCCGACCAGTCGTACGAGGAGGCGGCGGCCGGGCACTGGGCCACGCTGGCCGGGACCCTCCGGCGCCGGGGCGTCGCCGTCGACCCGGACGACCTGCGCCGACTCCCGCACGATGTCGTCCTCTCCCCCCGCCTGCTCCGCCGCCTCGGCCGCACCGGAGCCGGCGGGTAAGCTGTGGCGCCGTCAACGGTCAGACCGGTTCGGCTGGGAGGGCACGAGGGTTGGTAGGAGGGCGGCTGATGACCGGACGGTCCGGCGGCGCCGTGACGCGCGCCCTGGCCGAGGTGCACGCCGAGGTCGGCGTCCTGTCGGCGGGCGACGTGGTGTCGTACATTCCGCAGCTTGCGCTGGTCGATCCGGCTCTGTTCGGGCTGGCGATGGCGAGCACCGAGGGCCACCGGTACCAGGCCGGCGACGCCGACGTGCCGTTCACGCTGCAGTCGGTGTCCAAACCGTTCGTGTACGCGTTGGCACTGGCCGACCAGGGCGTCGACGAGGTGTCGCGGTGGCTGCGCACCGAGCCGAGCGGCGAGGCGTTCAACGCGATCAGCCTGGACCGGGAGACGGGACGGCCGGCGAACCCGATGGTCAACGCCGGCGCGATCTGCGCCACCGCGCTCGTCGCGGGCCGCGACGCGGGCGAACGGTTCGACCGGATCCGCGCGATCCTCTCCGCGTTCGCCGGCCGCGAGCTCGACCTCGACGCCGACGTGTACGCCTCGGAGTCCGCGACCGGCGACCGCAACCGGGCGCTGGCGTACCTGATGCGGGCGGCCGGCGCGTTGCCGGGCGAGGTCGGCGACAGCGTCGACACGTACTTCCGGCAGTGCTCGATCCGGGCCACCGCAAGCGATCTGGCCGTGATGGCGGCGACCCTGGGCAACGGCGGCGTCAACCCGGTGACCGGCGTACGGGTGGTGGACGAGGCGGTCGCCGTGGCGGTGCTGTCCGTGCTCGCCACCTGCGGCATGTACGACGCGTCCGGCGACTGGCTGGTCCGCGTCGGGCTGCCCGCGAAGAGCGGCGTGTCCGGCGGGATCATCGCCGTCAGCCCCGGCCGGTTCGGCGTCGCGGCGTTCAGCCCGCCGCTCGACACCACCGGCAACTCGGTACGCGGGGTCGCCGCACTGCGCCGCGTCTCGTCCCACTTCGGCCTGCACCTGATGCACGGCACGACCGCGGCGCCGACGGTGCGTACCGACGCGTCGGCGGGCGACACGCTGCGGCGCATCGCCCGGGACGATGCCGAACGCGCCGCGGTGGATCGCGCCGGCGACCGGGTACGGCTGGTCTGCGCGCAGGGCCGCGTCGACTTCACCGGCGCCGAACGGGTGGTGCACGCGCTCACCGCGCCGGCCACGACCCCGGCGTGGACGGTCCTGGACCTGGGGCGGGTACGGCATCTCGACCCGGTCGCGGCGACCATGCTGCGGCGTACACTCGCGGAGCTGACGGCGAACGGCCACCGGGTCGCCGTGGTCGGCGCGCACACCCTGGCGCCGGCCGAACGCTTCCCGACCGCGGAGGCCGCACTCGCCTGGTGCCTCGCCGACCTGGTCAACCTCGAACGCTGACGGGTCAGGCCCGGTAGCGGTCGGCGACCGCGGCGAACGCCGCCTTGGGCTCCCAGGTCATGTCGGGGTAGGTCGAGCCGTACCCGCGGTCGAGGACCTTGACGATGCCGAGGCTGGCCAGGTCGAGGTCGTCGCGCGGATCGCCGTCCGGCCGGTGCGGCAGGTTGGACAGCGCGAACAGGAACACGAACGCGCTGTCCACGCCCTCGGTCTCGAAGATCTCCAGCAGCTCGCTCAGGTACGCCGCCTGCTCCGCCTCGTCCCGGACGTACTCGCCGGTCAGGCGCGGGTTGGTGCCGTCCGGGTCGTACGCGAGGATCTCCATGCTGCGGGGTGCCACGTCGGCCGCGCCGCGCCAGGTGGCGGTGCCGAAGCCGGTGATCGCGACGGGCTTGTCCCCGGCGACGAGCGCCCGCACGCCCTCCCGGTACCGGTCGGCGACCTCGGCGGAGCGGATCAGCTCGACCGACACGATGTCGAACAGCGCCCAGTCGACCCGCTCGAACTGGATGCACGCGTACGTGACGCGGCCGTGGAACCGTGCCCGGACCAGCGGTACCGCCTCGGTGAGGAACGCGCCGAGCAGGCGGCTCGCCTCGGCCAGGCGTTCGGATCTGCCGTCGGCGGTGCCGAGGAGCCGGCCGAGCCGTTCGTCGACGGTGTCGCCGGGTAGGAAGCCCCGGTTCATCAGGGTCAGTTCGACGCCGGTGACGAACACGACCTCGGCGCCGGTCCGGCGGAGGCGTTCGGCGCGCTCGGCGCAGTCGGCGAACAGCGCGAGCATCGCGTCGGTCGTCAGCTCCAACGGGTACGGCGAGAACCAGACCTCCAGCCCCGCCTCGGCCGCGCACCGGGCGGCGAGCTCCAGCCGGTCGGGGTCGCCGCCGATGATCTGGACCGCCGTGCAGTGCAGGTCGTCGCGGATGATCGCCAGTTCCCGCCGGACGGTCCGCTCGTCGAAGCGCTCTCGTGACGTCGTGGCCGCCCGTACGAAGCCGGTGTCGTACGTCATCCCCTTGCCGCGCATGTGTCCACTCCTACTCGGTTGGTGTCGGCCGAAGACTAGGCACAAACTTGCGTACGCGCAAGTTTGCGTACGCGCACCGATGGTCTGGCATGATGGCCCCGTGGCGACGAGGCGAACGGGGCTACGCGAGCAGAAGAAGCAGCAGACGCACGAGGCGCTGCGTACGGCCGCGCTGCGGCTGGCCCTCGCGCACGGGCCGGACAACGTCCGCGTCGACGACATCGCGTCGGCGGCCGGCGTCTCGACCCGGACCTACAACAACTACTTCGCCAGCCGCGAGCAGGCGATCGTCGCCGCCGTCACCGCCGAACGGGAGGCCCGCGTCGCGGCCGCGGTGACCGCCCGAGCGACCGACCGGCTCGCCGACGCCGTCGCGGACGCCGTGGTCGCGCAGTACACCGACCCGGGCGAGCGGGGCCGCGACGCGCTGCTGATGATCACCACGAACCCGGCCCTGCGCACCGCGTTCCTCGGTACGACCGCCGCGCTCGAACAGCCGCTCAGCCGCGCGATCGCGCGCCGGGTCGACGACGAGCGGACCGCCCGGGTACTGGCCGCCGCCGTCGCCGCCGCAGTCCGCATCGCCGTCGAGCAGTGGCTGGCCCCCTCGACCGGTACCGCCGGCCTCGTCACCGTGACCGGCGCACTGCCCGACCTGCTCCGCGCCACGCTCGCTCCGCTGGTGCCGGCGCTCGACGCCGTCGAGCGCCGCACTCCCTGACCCGCCGACGCAACGCCGACCCAGCCCGGGTATCAGGCTCGGCGCGGTGGGCGGCCCGCGCCGGGCGGGCCGGCGAACGCCTGGGCGATGCGCAGCCAGGTCGTCGCCTCGGCGCCGGTCGCGACGAGCGCGGTGTCGTCGGGGTGCCGGCGCTGCGTGGCCACCAGGCACCAGTCGAGCGCCGGACCGGCCACCCGCTGCGCCGCGTCCGCCGGCCCGAACGTCCACAGCTCGCCGTCCGGCGCCGTCAGCTCGACCCGGAACTCGTCCCGCGGTACGGGCAGCCCGCGCACCACGAACGTGTGGTCCCGCGCGCGTACCCCGATCCGGGCGACGTGCCGCAGCCGGGACGTCGGGGTACAGGTGTGGCCCAGGGTGTCGGCGACGTCCTGGCCGTGCGCCCACGTCTCCATCAGCCGGCCGGTGGCCATCGACGCGGCGCTCATCCGCGTGCCCACCCACGGCAGCCGTACGCCGGCCGGCACGGTGGCGAGCGCCGACGCCAGCCGGACCCGGCCGGTACGCCAGCGCGCGAGCAGCTCCGCCGGGTCGGCGGACGCGCCCTCGGCCGCGCCGGCGTCCACCCAGGCGGTGACGTCCACGCCGGCGATCCGCGCGCCCAGTCCCGCCGGGTCCGTCACCGCCTCGTACGCCAGGTCGTCGGTCCAGGCCAGGTGCGCGATCTGGTGCGCGATCGTCCAGCGCGGTGCCGGTGTCGGGGCGGCCCACCGTACGGTGGGCAGGTCAGCGACGAGCGTGTCCAGCTCCCGCCCCTCGTCGGCGAGATCGGTCAGCAACGCGGCGATCTCCACCAACGGACGCTCCTCTCCCGGTCACGCGAGGCACCCGAGCGTACGGCGTCAGGCGTGCAGGCGGTAGAACCGGAAGAACGGGTTGTCGATCGGCAGCACCTCGGTACTCCGGAAGCCGGCCTCGGCGGCAAGCTCCGCCATCCGCGACGCCCGGATCACGGTGCCGACGGGGTCCGCGTCCGGCTCCGTACGGCCCTGCGGCAGGCACCAGATCGGGCTCACGTTCGCGAAGAACCGTTGCACCGGGTCGTCGGTCGGCGCGACCAGCTCGTCGTCGGTCGCCTCGTCCATGACCAGCACCGCTCCGCCGTCGGCGACGCCGCCTCGGGCGGTGGCCAGGGTGCGCGCCGGGAACGCCATGTCGTGCACGCACTCCATCAGCAACACCAGGTCGTACCCGGCGGCGCCGGGCAGCGGGTCGGCGAGGTCGTGCACGGTGACGGTGACCCGGTCCGCGACGCCGGCGTCGGCCACGTTGTGCCGCGCGAACTCGACCGACGCCTCGTCCACGTCGTACCCGTCGACGTGCACGTGCGGATACCGGGTGGCGAGCGCGATCGCGGCCCACCCGCCGCCGCAGCCGAGGTCGGCGACGCGCGCCGGCCGGGTGGTGTCGGCGAGCCGCGCCGCGACGTCGGGCATCGCGGCGATCCACGAGTCGGCCAGCTCGTGGTGGTAGCCGGGCCGGTTCAGCGCGGCCTGCGCCGTGACCCCGTCTGGCCCGTACGCCGGCAGCGGTACGCCCGCGCCGGTCCGGAACGCCTGCGTCAGCGTCGGCAGCGCCTGCCCGACGGCGGCCGGCATCTGCGCCAGCGGAGCCAGGTAGTACGGCGAGACCTCGTCGACGAGGACGTCCCGGCCACCCGGCGGCAGCGCGAACGTGGCGGTGTCCAGGTCGGTCCCCGAGGCCAGGACGAAGCCGGACACCGCCTGCCCCTGCACCCATTCCCGGACGTACCGCCGGTCGAGTCCGGTCGCCTCGGCCAGCGCCGCGCCGGTCAGCCCCGGGCGGTCGGCGAGGACGCGGTAGAGGCCGAGGGTCAGGCCGAGGTAGACGCCGTACAACTCGGCCGCCGCCACCCCCGCGGTGAAGATCCGGCCGCTCAGCTCCTCGGCCGCCGACTGCTGCGTCATCTGCCCTGTCATCGTCGACTCCTCCCCCGCTGGCCGTCCGGCGCGCGGACCTGCCGGTACGAATCGCCTCAACGCTGTCCCCGCCCGGTGGACCGGGTCAATCGGAACGATCCGCCAACCGGCCGTCCGGCGGCGTACGCGAACCGTTCGACCGACCGGGCCCGGCGGCCCGGCGGGGGGGGGGGGGGGGGG
>DASXWQ010000071.1:0-84777 GCA_036503555.1 Actinocatenispora sp. | reverse complement strand
CCGGCGAGCGGACCGGGGAGATCCTGCTCGACGGCGCTCCCCCGTCCGGCACCCGGCGGCCCGGGTTCCTCTTCCAGGACCCGGAGACGCAGCTCGTGCTGGCCCGGTGCGGCGACGACGTCGCGTTCGGGCTGGAGAACCACGGCGTACCGGTCGGGGAGATCTGGCCGCGGGTCGCGGAAACCCTTGCCACTGTGGGCTTCCCGCACCCGCTGGACCGGTCGACCGACGCGTTGTCCGGCGGCGAGCAGCAGCGTCTCGCGCTGGCTGGCGTACTCGCGCCGGGGCCGGGGTTGCTGCTGCTCGACGAGCCGACGGCGAACCTCGACCCGGCCGGCGCCGCCCTGGTACGCGACGCGATCGCGCGGGTGCTGGCGGACGGGCGTACCGGGATGATCCTGGTCGAGCACCGGGTCGCCGACGCGCTGCCGCTCGTGGACCGGGTGGTGGTGCTGGCGCCCGGCGGCGGTGTGGCGGTCGACGGGCCGCCCGAGAAAGTGTTCGCCGAGCACGGCGACTCCCTTGCCGCGCAAGGCGTCTGGGTACCGGGGCACGGCACGCCGCGGGCCGCCCCCCGGCGTACTCCGGGCGATCCGCTGGTGTCCGCCGAGGGGCTCGGGTACCGGCATCCGGGTGCGGCGACGCCGGCACTGTCCGGTGTGGACCTGACCGTGTCGGCCGGTGAGACGCTGGCGGTGTTGGGGCACAACGGATCCGGCAAGTCGACGCTGGCGCTGCTGCTCGGCGGGCTGCTCGCGCCGGGTACCGGCCGGGTGGTGGCGCACGAGGCGCTGGCCGGACCGCCGCGCCCGCCGCACCGGTGGCGCGCCGCGGCGCTGACGTCGCGGATCGGCTCGGTCTTCCAGAACCCGGAGCACCAGTTCGTCACCGGCCGGGTACGCGACGAGTTGGCGCTCGGCCCGCGCCGGATCGACCGTACGGCGGCCGAGACCGACGCCGTCGTCACCGACCTGCTGGACCGGTTGCGGTTGTCGGCGCTGGCCGAGGCGAACCCGTACACGCTGTCCGGGGGCGAGCAGCGGCGGCTGTCGGTGGCGACCGCGCTGGCCACCGCGCCGCACCTGCTCGTCCTGGACGAACCGACGTTCGGCCAGGACCTGCGTACCTGGCGGGAGACGGTGGCGCTGCTGAACGAGCTGGCCGACGACGGCCGGGGACTCGCGGTCGTCACGCATGACGAGGACCTGGTGACCGCGCTGGCCGACCGGTCCGTCACCGTCCACCAGGGACGGTTGAGCGACGAGGGGCGGCGCGGCTGATGCGGTTCGCCGCGCCGATCGCGCCGGCCGGTGCGCCGGTCACCCGGCTGAACCCGGTGACCAAGCTCGGCGCCGTCCTGGTGCTGTCGCTGGCCGTACTCGCGTCGGTCGACCCGGTGACGCCGGCCGTGGCGCTTTTCGGCACGCTCGCCGTCCTGCCGTTCGCCGGCCTGCGCCCGGGTCCGCTGCTGCGCCGGGCCTGGCCGCTGCTGCTCGGTGCGGTCACCGTCGGCGTGGTCAACGTGCTGTTCGCCGGCGACCTCGCCGGCACCGTGTACGTCCACAGTGGACCGTTCCGGCTCTCCTCCGGCAGCCTGGCCGCGGGCGGCGCGCTCGGCCTGCGGGTGCTGGCGATCGCGCTGCCCGGCGTCGTCGCGTTCGCCACCACGGACCCGACCGATCTCGCCGACTGCCTCGTCCGGCAGGTCCGCGTACCGCCGCGGTTCGCGATCGGCGCGCTCGCGGCGTACCGGCTGATGCCGTTGCTGGCAGACGAGTGGGAGCTTTTGGGGCTGGCCCGGCGGGCCCGCGGTGTCGACGCGGGCCGCAACCCGGTGGCCCGCGGCCGGCTGTTCGCGTCGACGCTGTTCGCGCTGCTGGTCGGCGCGGTACGACGGGGCGGCCGGCTCGCCACCGCGATGGACGCGCGCGGCTTCGACGCCGGCACCCCCCGCACCTACGCCCGGCACCACCCGGTACGCCGGGCCGACGTGCTGGTGTTCGCCGGCGGCGTCGCACTGGCCGCGCTGTCGCTCGGGATCAGCGTCGCCGTCGGCGCCTTCCGCCCCCTCGTCGGCGCCTGAGGGCGCCGGCGGAACAGGGGGTCGCGGCGCGCGATGGCGACTGTCCGCTCGGTAGCGGGAATCCTGCGGGGATCCGGAGTCTTGGCCGGTGCGGCTATTGTGCTGGCGCGCCCCTCCACCCCATGGGAGTCCGTGATGCGAAGCCTTCCCCGACCGGCCTTTCTTGTCGCCGGCGCGGTCGTCGCCGTGGTCCTGTCCGGCTGCGGAGTCGCCGGCCGGGCGCTCGGCGGCGGCAGCGGCGGTTCGAGCGAGGAACCCAGCGACTCGCCGTCGCCCGCGTACACGTACAACTCGGACGCCACCGGTGAGGTCGTCGGCACCAACTGCCGCTACGACCAGAACGCCAACCAGTTCAAGTTCGACATCTCCATTCAGAACGCGTCGCCGGACCACTCCTTCAAGTACTCCATCCGGATCGACTTCTCCGGTGGCGACAGTGAGTGGTCCGACGACTCGTTCGGCTCGCAGTACCAGGACGTGACGGTGGCCCCGTCGAAGGACCGGAAGATCACCATCACCCAGGGGTACGAGCTGCCCGACGACCGCAAGTCGTACTACGGCTGCCAGGTGGCCACCGCGACGAAGTCGCTCGCCGACTGACCGGTCACGGCAGGTTCGCCAGCGGCAGGGCGAACAGGGCGCGTCCGCAGGTCTGCCCCTGCGCACTGCACGAGGCCGGTGTCCACTCGGTGACCGACCAGACCAGCCCGGTCGCCCAGTCGTACGTCAGCGCCTCGGGGTGCATCGCCCAGCACGCCGGGGTCTGCGGGTCGCCGCAGTACGACGGGGTGCTGGCGGCCGTCGTCTGGTCGTACAGCTGGCCGTGGGACGGCAGCGACGAGTGCGCGACGTACCAGGTGCCGTTGTGCGACAGGACGCCCTGCATGTTGCCGACACCGCTGCGGTACGCCTCGGTCGCGGCGACCGCGCCGGACGAGTCGGCGGCGAGCAGGAAGTCGGTGCTCTCCGTGGGGTACCGGTAGAGGCGGCCGTGCTTGGTCTGGTCGCTGAAGTACTCGGTGGTGACGACGCTGTCCGGCGAGGTGCTGCGGTCCAGCGACATCGACGAGAAGCACGGCACGCCGGTGTCGGAGTCCATGCTGCACGTACCGCCGGCGTAGCTGTAGTAGCCGACCTGCATCAGCGCGTACTGGTAGCCGTAGGCGGCGTACCCGTCGGACACCTTGCCGATCGCGGCGGAGCTGCTGGTCATCTGCAGGATGTGCGTGGTGGAGAAGACCCGGATCGCGGTGGAGGTGTTGCCGACCGCGGTCACGTAGATCTTGTCGCCGTACCAGGCCATCCCGCCGACGTGCGCCTTCGCCGCGGAGAACGTCGAGCCGGTGCTGTTCGGCACCGCCAGGTACGCCATGCGGAACGCCGGCGCCGACGGCGTGTCGTAGTTGATGACCATGATGCGGGCGTCGTCGTACCGGCTCTTGCCGTCGCTGCCGGTGCCGAGGGCGTCCTCGCCGTGCCAGCCGGACAGGATGATCTTGTCGGCGCCCCACATGCCGTCGTCGTCGGCGTCGCCGGACGTGGTGATGCCCTGCGGCGTCCACGCGGTACTCGTGCCGCGGTCGGAGTCCCAGCACATCTGCGTCGTGGCGGTCGGGGCGACCGGCAGCGACGCCTTCTCCGTCGCGGTGCACCCGGTCATCGGGTGGTTGGCGCTGCGCGCGACGGTGTTGGCGGAGACGTTCGGCAGGGCGTTGTCGAGCGCGGTGAGGGCCGCGGCCGGCGTGGCGTGCCAGACCAGTCCCTGCTTCGTCGTGGTGGTCAGCGGATCGGTGTACGCCGCGCTCGCCGGCGCGGCGGTGACGAGCAGTGCCGCGACGAGCGTTCCGGCGGCGGCGAGGATGGTTGCGGTACGGACAGTGCGCATGCGACCTCCGTTCCGCGCCGGCACGTACGTCCGGCGCACGACGGGGCCATGCCCGACGATCCAGCCCGAAGGTTTCTTCCCGGGCATGACCACCCGATCGCAACTAATGTGCGCAGATGGGAACTACCGTGTCAACCAACACCCATCCATGTGAACTTCACGCCAAAGATCAACCGACGTACGGCGCGGGCTCCGGGTTCGGCACCGCTCCCCCGTACCGGCGGTCGCGGTCGACGTACAGCTCGCAGGCGTGCCACAGGTGCCGGCGGTCGAAGTCCGGCCACAGCGTGTCCAGGAAGACGAACTCCGCGTACGCCGACTGCCAGAGCAGGTAGTTGGAGAACCGCTGCTCGCCCGACGAGCGTACGAACAGGTCCACGTCCGGAATGTCCGGCTCGTCGAGGTATCGGGCGAACAGCTTCTCGGTGACCCGGTCCGGGCTCAGCCGGCCCGCCGCCACGTCCCGGGCGATCGCCGCCGCCGCGTCCGCGATCTCCGCCCGGCCGCCGTAGTTCACACAGAACTGGAGCGTCAGCTTGTCGTTGTCCCGCGACATCTGTTCGGCCTGCTCCAGCTCCGTGATGACGCTGCGCCACAGCTTCGGGCGGCGGCCGGCCCAGCGGATGCGTACGCCCATGGCGGACAGCTCGTCGCGGCGGCGGTGGATCACGTCCCGGTTGAAGCCCATCAGCCAACGGACCTCGTCGGGCGACCGGCGCCAGTTCTCCGTGGAGAACGCGTACGCGGACAGGTATTTGACGCCCAGCTCCAGCGCGCCCTCGATCACGTCGAACAGCGCCGCCTCACCGGCCTCGTGCCCCTTCGTACGCGGCAGGCCGCGCTGCTTCGCCCACCGGCCGTTGCCGTCCATGATGATCGCCACGTGCTGCGGCACCTTGTCCGCCGGGATCTCGGGCGGGCGTACGCCCGACGGGTGCGGCACCGGCGGGCGGTACTCACGGCGGGAGCGTCGGCTCGGCATCGGGTTCCTTTCACGGCAAGGGGTGCTGGGGGGTCCTGCTCACCCTCTGTCTACCAGGGGCAGCGAACGCAGCCCGCGCTCGAGGTGCCACTGCAACAGCGCCGCCACCAGTCCGCTGGCCTGGCGGCGCGCCGGCGGCTCGCTACCCAGCGCGGTCGGCCAGTCGCCCGCGGCGAGAGCGGCCAGCAGGCCCAGCGCGCCGGCACTCGGCGCGGCGGCGCCGGGCGGCCGGCAGTTCACGCACACCACGCCGCCGGCCGGCACGCTGAACGCCGTCTGCCCGCCGTCCGCCAGCGACTCGGGCACCTGCCCGCACACCGCGCACTCGGTGAGCGCCGCCGCCCAGCCGGACAGGCCCATCGCCCGCAGCAGGTACGAGTCGAGGATGAGCGACGGCGGCCGGTCGTCGCCCTCGCCGAGCGCGCGGACCGCACCGAGCGTCAGCAGGTACAACCGGAGCGCCGGCTCCTGCTCCTCGGTGAGCCGCTCCGCGGTCTCCGCGATCGCGCTGGCCGCGGTGTAGCGCGCGTAGTTCTCGCCGATGCGCCTGCCGTACAGGGAAAGGCCCTCGACCTGGCTGACCACGTGCAGCGAACGGCCCTCGGCGATCTGCACGTCGATGTGCCCGAACGGCTCCAGCCGCGCGCCGAACCTGCTCGTGGTCCGGCGGACGCCCTTGCCGACGGCCCGCACCCGGCCGTGCCGCCGGGTGAACAGGGTCACGATCCGGTCGGCCTCGCCGAGCTTCTGGCAGCGCAGCACGAGGGCGTCGTCCCGGTACAGCTTCCTCGGGTACGCGCGGCTCACCGGGCCATTCTCCCTCCCCGGTGTGACGGCCCCGTGGTGGCGGTGTGCCGATCCGCGCCGAGGGAGGACGTCGGCGGCCGGCGACGCCGGGCACAATGGGCGCGTGGCGGAGACCGAGCAGGAACAGACGCCGGGCGCACCGGGCAATCCGACCATTCCGGGTTACTCGCAGGTCGAGCTGATCAGCCGCGGCTCCACCGCGCGGGTGTACCGGGCGGTCCAGGACCGGCTCAACCGCGCCGTCGCCATCAAGGTCCTGCGCGTCGACGACGTCATGACCACCGAGGACCAGGTACGCACCGAGCTCGCCACGACCGTCGCGCTGTCCGCCCAGCCGCACATCGTCTCGATCATCGACACCGGCACCACCGACACCGGCAAGCCGTACATCGTGATGGAGTACTGCGAGGGCGGCTCCTACGGGCACATCCTGGCGCGGAGCGGTCCGCTGCCGATCCAGGAGGCGGTCGACGTCGGCGTCAAGGTCGCCGAGGCGCTCCAGGCCGCGCACGAGGTCGGCATCATCCACCGGGACGTCAAGCCGCACAACATCCTGCGCTCCAAGTACGGCCCGGCGCTGACCGACTTCGGCATCGCCCGCGCCGCCGCCGACCTGACCGGCACGATCACGCTGCACAAGCTGACCCCGCAGCACGCGTCGCCCGAGTCGCTGCGCCGCGAACCACAGGGCCCCGCCTCCGACACCTACAGCCTCGCCTCCACGCTGTGGAACCTGCTCGCCGGATACCCGCCGTTCGCCGACCCGGGCGACAACGCGCCGGACCCGTTCGAGTACCGGGACCGGGCGCTGCGCAACCCGCTGCCGCCGCTGCCGCGACCGGACGTACCGGCGTGGTTCCAGGATGAGCTGGTCCGGGCCATGTCGAAGGACCCGGCCGAGCGGCACGCCAGCGCGGGCGAGTTCGCGGCGGCGCTGCGGCGCGGCTGGCTGCGCACCACCGGTGAGCTGTGGACGCCGCCGCCGTCCACGGCACCCGCGGGTACGCCACCGGCCGAGGCGGCGCGACCGGTCGCCGAGCCGGCCGCCCCGCCGGACGTGTTCCCGCCGTCGCCGTTCACGACGACCCCGCCGCTGGCGTTGCCCGGGGCGCACCCGGGTGCTGCCGCACCGACCTCCGGCGCCGCCGCACCGCCCGCCACCGCTCCCGGCCTCGGCGCGCCACCCAGCCGTATGCCGGGCCTCGGCACACCGCCCGCCGGTACGCCCGGACTCGGCGCACCACCGGTTTTCGGACCGCCCGACCCGGCGTTCGGCGGCCCGCCGCCCGCGGCGCCGTACGCGTCGGCGCCGTACGCCTCGCCCATGGCGGCCGGCGGTGTCGAGACACCCGCGCCGCCGTACGGGACGGCCCCGCCGATCGAGGCGGAGCCGCGCCGCCGGGTGAGCGTGTGGCCGTTCGCCGCCGCGGCCGTCGCCGGTGTCCTGATCGGCGTCGTCGTGCTGGTGGCGCTGCGGTTCGGCGGGCACGACGACCCGCCGGTCAGCAAGCCGACGCCGACCGCCACCTCGGGGCCGCGGGCGAGCGAGGACCCCTCGATCCGCCCGACGAACGTCCGCCTCACCGACCACGGCACGTGGGTGACTCTGGCCTGGGCCGACCACACCGGCGGCAAGGCCCTCTACTTCGTGACCGGCTCCGTTGCCGGCGGCACCCCGTCGAAGCTGTCCCAACCGGCCCGCGACACCAACCGCCGGGTCGACGGGCTGCGCGCCGACTCCGAGTACTGCTTCTACGTCGTCGGCATGATGACCATCGACCGGATCAGCCCGTCCGACCGCGTCTGCACGCACCGCAACGGCGCCACCCCGTCCGCCACCCACCACAGCTGACCCGTACGCACCGCCCGCCGGGACCGTCCAGCGCACCAGAGCGCCGCCGCGGGCGAGGCGGTCAGCGCCAGAAGAGCGGGCGCGGGTCGAGGTGCCAGAGCAGCCGCCGCACCACGCCCAGCCGGGTACGCACGGCGCGGCCGAAGTCGCGCGCCAGCGCCGCGGAGGCCGAGGCCGACTCCGCAGGTACGCCGGCCGACGGGGCGAACGAGACGGCGTTGACGGACCGGGCGAGCGGCGTCAGGTCGGGCGCGGGCGGGCCCGGCCGGTCCACCACGCCGGACGCGGCGAGCGCCGCGACCTCCGCGGCGGACAGCGTGTCGGCGGGGCGGGCGCCGGCGAGCCGGAGCGTGTCGCGTACCTCGGCCCAGGCGCCGAGGATCCGTTCCGCCGGGCCGCCCGTGCCGAGCCGCCGGCTGGTACGCCTCCGGCGCAGCACCGGCACCGCGGCCACGACGAGGATCAACAGCAGCCCCGCGGCGGACCCGCCGAGTACCCCGGCGGACGGGCCGGAGGCGCCCGCGGCGGCGGCGCGGCCGGACGACGACGGCGTCGGTACCGGCGCGCTCGGTGTCGGGGTGGGCGCGGCGTCGTCGAGCTGCTGGCTCTTCTGCTTCTGCTGGCTCTTGGCCTGCGGCGTGTCCTCGTCGGGCGGGGTGGTGCCCTTGCCGGCGGCGGGCGTCGGGTCGAACGCGACCCAGCCGTGCCCGGCGAGCTTCACCTCCGGCCACGCGAACGCGTCGCCCGACGTCACCTGGTACGTCCCGGAGCCGGCCCGGTGCCCGGCGTGGAACCCGACGACCACCCGGGTCGGCAGCCCCACGATCCGCGCCATCAACGCGAACGACGTGGCGAACTGCTCGGACGTACCGCGGGCGCCGCCGGCCGCCGGCTTGGTCAGCAGGAAGTGCTTGAGCGTCACGTACCCGTTGCCGCTCGGCGCCTTCGACCAGAACTGGTACTTGGTCCGCAGCAGCTGCTCCAGCAGCAGCGCCTTGCGGTAGGGAGAGCCCGTCCCCGCCGTACGCTGCGCCAGCGTGACGATCCCGTCCGGCACCCCGGCCGGCACCGTCAAGTAACGCGCGCTCGTACCGGCCGGCACTCCCGCCACCGACAGCGCGTCCGGATCCTGCTGCGGCACAACCGAAACCGTGTCGTACGTCAGCCCATCGGACAGGCCGTCCGGGGTGAGCACGGTACCCGAGCCGGCGTCGTAGCCGACCCGTACGCCGTGCACCTCGCGGACCGCGGCGACCGCGGGCAACCAGCCGCCGCCGAGCGAGGCGATCGTGACGCGCTGGCGTACGGTCACGGTCCGGTCGGTGGTGGCGGCCGGCTCCGGCAGCACCGACCCCGCCGCCCGGTACGTGCGGTCCGGCTGCCAGGTGATCCCGTCGAACGCCGACAGCGTCGCCCACTGGATGCGTTCCGGCCGGTCGGTACGCACGCTCAGCAGGTCCTGCTTCGGGTCCAGCGCCCACGCGGCGAGCATCCCGAGCGGGTTGAGCTGGTCGAGTTGCTTCTGTGGCGGGACGACGTAGCTGCGCGGGTCGACCGGCTGCCGGTGCACCAGCCCCGCCAGGGCCGGGCCGGCGACGACCGCCGTACCGGCGAGGACCGCGAGCACCAGCACCGCCGCCGCCAGCCGGCGCAGCGCGCCCAGGTCGGGCCGCCCCGCGGGCTGTGTCCGCGCCGGCACCGACCACGGCCGGCTCGCCGCGGCCAGCAGCAACGCGAGCGCCAACACGAACACCGCGAGCAGCACGTACGACGGGGATCCGTTGGGGCCGACCAGAACCAGCGCGCCGATCAGCAGCACCACGGGCGGCGCCGCGGCGGCCGCCGCGCGCCGCCGGGCGACCGTACGCTGCGCGCGCAGCGGGCCGAGCAGCACCGTGGCGATCGCGGCGGCCAGCCACGTCGCCGCGATCGGCAGCAGCACCGTGTCCGGCGCCGGCTGCACCGGGATCGCGCTGGTCAGGATGCGCGCGCCGGAGTTGCGTACCGCGTCGAACAGCACCGCGCCGATGCCGCCGGCGGCCGGGTCGCGCAGCGCGGCGGTCGCACCGACCAGGCACGCGACGAGCCCGACCAGCGACCCGAGCACCGCCACGAACGCCGACGCCCGCACCAGCCGCAGCAGCACCGTCAGCGCGACCGCGCCGACCGCCGCGCCGACCAGCAGCACCGGCAGCTGGGTACCCGAGTAGATGCGGGTCGCCGACAGCGCGGCGACCAGCGTCGCCGCCGCCACCGCCAGCAGCGCGCAGCCCACCGGTACCAGCCGCATCCGGTAGCCGGACGCCGTCGTCGGCGCGGCCCGGGTCGGCGTCGCCGTCACCATGTCGACACCCCGTCCCAGTGCGCCGCGAACTCCTCGGCGGTACCCGCCACCAACGTGATCACCCCGGGCAGCGACCGGCCGGGCAGCCCGTCCGCGGCGGAGTCACCGAGCACGCCGACCACGACCGTCGGGTACACGTCGCGCAGCAGCCCGACCGAGTCCAGGTCGGCGGTGCCCCCGTCGCCGGTCAGCAGCACCAGCGTGTCCCCGCGGTGCCGCTGCCGGAGCGTCTGCACCGCGCGCGGCAGCGACGCGTCGGCGTTCGTCGCCAGCTCCGCCAACAGGTCCAGGTAGGGCTGCGCTCGGCCGCCGCCCGGCGTCTCGGCCCCGCCGCCCGCCAGGCTCCGGCCGCTGACCAGGTGCAGCTCGACGGTCAGCTCCGCGCGCAGCGCCGCCAGCAGCACCGACGCGGCGGCCTCGACCGTCTCCTCCAGCGTCTCGTCGGTGTGCGCCGACGCCCGGTCGTCGACCAACACGACGATCCGCGGCAGGCTGGTGTCGACGTGCTCGCGCACCATCAGCTCACCCACCCGCGCCGACGTACGCCAGTGCACGTGCCGCAGGTCGTCGCCCGGCACGTACTCCCGCAGGGCGTGGAACGTGATGCTGCCGTACTGCACCGCGTCGACCACGCCGTCCAGGCTGCGCGCCGCGCCGACCGGTACCCGGGTCAGCCGGTGGGCGCGCGGATGCACCCACAGCCGGGTCGTCCCGCCGTACCGCCGGGTCGCGGCGACGAGGCCCAGCGGGTCCTGCCGCGACACCTCCAGCGGGCCGACGTCGAGCACGCCGCGCCGCGCCGTCGGCAGCGCGTACCCGGTGGTGGTGTGCCCGCCGGGCCGCAACCGTACGGTCGGGACCGGCACCGGGTCGCCCGTCGACAGGTACTCGATCGCGGACAGGGTCTGCGCCCGCCACCGGGCCGTCGAACGCAGGTCGACGGTGCCGCGGCAGTCGTCGCCGCGGGTGACGCGGTCCGGGTCGACCACCCGGCGTACCGCGAGGGTCGGCGGCCAACCCGCCCACAGCAGCGCGACGAGCAGCGCCAGCACGGCGACGGCGCCGAGCGCGACCAGCTCGCGGTACCCGGCGACCAGGCCGGCCACGAGTAGGACGACACCGGTCACCCCGACGGCGACGCCGCGACGGGTCGGCATGCTCAGCGGTGCCCGAGAGCCGGTGCGCCCGCGGACGCGCCCGGCTGCGGCACCGCCACCCCGGCCAGCACCTGCCCGATCACCTCGTCCGGGGTACGCCCGCGCAGCTGCGCGTCCGGCGTCAGCACCAGCCGGTGCCCGATGACGGCGACGGCCAGCGCCTTGAAATCCTCCGGCAGCACGTACCCGCGGGACTCGGCCAGCGCGTACGCCTGCGCGGCGCGGGTCAGCGCGATCGCGCCACGCGGCGACAACCCGAGCCGTACGTCCGGGTGGACGCGGGTGGCGTTCGCGATCTGCACCGCGTACCCGTAGAGGGCGTCGTGCAGGTAGACCCGGTGGGTCAGCGCGGCCAGCCGGGTCACGGTGTCGGTGTCGGTCACCGCCGGCAGGTCCTCCGGCGAACGCCGCGCCGCGCCGCCGCGCAGCACCTCGATCTCGGTCCGCTCGTCCGGGTAGCCCACCGACAGCTTCATCAGGAACCGGTCGAGCTGCGCCTCCGGCAGCCGGTACGTCCCGTCCATCTCGACCGGGTTCTGCGTCGCCACCACCTGGAACGGGCGCGGCACCGGGTGCCGCTCGCCGTCGACCGTGACGTACCGCTCCTCCATGACCTCCAGCAGCGCGGACTGCGTCTTCGGCGAGGCACGGTTGATCTCGTCGGCGATCACGATGTTCGCGAAGACCGGGCCCGGATGGAACTCGAAGTCCTTCGTCGCCTGGTTGAAGATCGTCACGCCGGTGACGTCCGACGGCAGCAGGTCGGGCGTGAACTGCACCCGCCGCCACTGCCCGCGCACGCTGGCCGCCATCGCCCGCGCCAGCGTCGTCTTCCCCGTCCCGGGTACGTCCTCGACCAGCACGTGCCCGCCGGCGAACAGCGCCGTCAGCGCCAGCCGTACGACCTCCGGCTTGCCCAGGACGACCTGTTCGACGTTCTGCTGCAAACGCTGGAACGCCGACACGTACCCGGCGACCTCGCTCTGCTCCGGCGGGCCCACCTGCTGCGGGAAACTCAACTCACGTTCTCCTGGTCGTCGGCGCGCACTGTCAGCATGTCGGCAGCGAGTCCCGGGTACCTTCGCTCATGTCCGAGTACGACCAGGGCACGTAACCGTCACCTGAGATCTTCAGCCAGACCGTGCTGTCCCGGTAGCCGTTCTGGTTGTACGCGTAGATGCTCTGGCCCGTGGTCCGGCACTGGATCGGCTTCGAGGCGCCCTGCGCCCACTCCCCGACCTTCGTCGACCCGTTCTTGTTCTGCCAGGGACCGGAGTAGATGCCGACGGTGCAGCCGTTCGCCGCGTTGGTGCAGGCGTTGGCGGTGGTGACGACCTTCGTGTCGCCGTTCGCCGAGCCCGACGCCTGCTGCTGGTACGCGTCGGTCACGGTCGCGGTGAACGCGTAGCTCGACGACGGCTGCAGCCCGGAGAACGTGTGCGAGCTGGTGCCCTTACCGCACGACTGGCTCGCGCCGCCCTGCAACGCGACGGTGCAGCTCGTCGCGGTGTTGCCGGCGTTGACGCTGACCGTGATCGAGGTCGTGTCCTTCCCGGTCACCGAGACCTGCACGGTGGGCGGCGCCGGCTTGCTCGACGTCGCCGTGATCGTCTGCTTCTCCCCCGGGCCCGCCTTGTTCTCCGCCCACACCGTGATCGTGTGCTGCGACGCCGGCTGCAGGTTGCCGAACGTGTGCGAGGTGCCGGCCGCCTTCGCCGCCGCGCCGTTGTCGAGCTGCACGTAGTACTGCGTGACGGGGCTGCCGTTGTCCGGTGCCGGTTGCCAGTTCACCGTCACGGTGGTGTCCGTGGTGTTGCCGACCGACACGGCCGGTGCGCCCGGCGCGGTGAACGGCGTGACGGCGTTACTCGGCGCGCTCGGCCGGCTGGCGATGCCGCCCGCGCTCCGCGCCACCACCGTGAACATGTACGACTGCCCGCCGACCAGCGTGTTGAACGTGGCCGAGGTGTCCGTGACGGTGCTCGCCTGGCCGCCGCCCGACGGCTGGACCACGTAGTCCCGCGCCTGGTCCGCCGGCCGCCACGAGACGGTCACCGTGCCGTCCTTGTTGACCGTGGCGGACACGCCCTGCGGTACGTCCGGAGTCTTGCCACCCGGCGTGACCTGGTCGGACAGCGCCGTCGGCCCGGTGCCGAACTTGTTCGTCGCGGTCACCCCGAACGAGTACGTCTGGCCGTTGTGCAGACCCGTCACCCGAAGCGACCGGGTACCCGGGTCGACCTGCCGGTGGCCGCCGTCCCACGTGACGTCGTACCGCGTGACCGGGGCGCCGTTCTCCGCGGGCGCGGGCCAGGACAGCGTGACCTGGTGGCTGCCGGCGAGCGCGGTCACCGGGATCGGCGGGCCGGGCGGCCCGTCCTGCGCCTTGCCCTGCCCCGGCGACGGCTTCTTGTCCTTGCCCTGGTTGCCCGGCGCGGGCGCGGCGATGACCGACAGGTCACCGTCGCCACCCGGTACGTCGGTGCGATACTTGTCGACGATGCGCGTCACGCCGTCGCTGTCGACGACCCGGGCCACCGACGAGTCCGGCGCGTTGATCATCAGATGACCCTCGCGTACCTCCAGCTCCAGCGGGCCGGTGGCGCCGGCCAGGCCGAGCGTGCCGAGCGACTTGCCGTGCGCGTCGAACACGTAGACGACGTGGCGCTTGGTGTCCGGTACGTAGATGCGGCCGGCGAACGGGGTCGCCGCGCCCGGCGAGCTGCCCTCGGGCAGCGCGAACACGGCCGGCCGCGCGCCCTTCGCCAGCGACACCGGCATCACCCGGCCGGTCTTCGGCAGCGTCAGGACCGCCAGGTTTCCGACCGTACGGCCGGGGACGGAGACGCCGGCCAGCGGCTGCGGCGCCGTCAGCGTCGTCACCTTGTCCGTGACCACCGTGATGTCCGTGCCGGAGGTGTCCGCGGCGAGCACGCCGTGGTCGAGCACCGTGATCGCCATCGGGTGCGCCGGTGCGGTCACCGACTCCGTCCGGGCCACCCGCGCCGACTTCGCCGACACGTCGACGCTCACCACCGTGCCCTGCGACGGTACGCCGAGCCACAGGTGCCCGGACGCGTCGAAGTCGCCGCCCGCGAGCGGCGCCGGCAGCTGCAACTTCGCCCGCGTGGCACGCAGGGTGCCCGGGTCGAAGCCGCGGATCTGGCCGTTCGTCTGGTCGATCAGGGCCGCCTTGTCGCCGGACAGCGCCACCCGTACGCCGGTGCCCTTGGGCACCTGAAGGCTGCCGGTGAAGCCCATCCGGGTCAGGTCGACCGAGGTGACCTTGCCCTCGTCCAGGTCGTGCAACAGAAGGTACTTGTCGTTCTGGGTGACCTCGACGCGGTGGCCGCGCGAGTCCAGCAGCGGCTGGTTCACGTCGACCCGGCCGGAGTTGGCGTTGACCCGGCTCACCTGGGCCGGTTTGCTGCTCCAGAGCCAGACGTTGCCGTCCGCGACGTCCAGTGACCGGCTGGTGGCGCCGACCCCCAGCACGGTGCCGACGAGCCCGACGGACAGGGCCAGCACCAACCCGATGGAGATGAACCCGCCCGAGCGCCGCGACGGTTTCGTCGCGTGCCCTCTCGGTTCGCCGGTACCGCCATGTCGCATCCTCGACGCTCCTCCCCGCTCGAAGGCAGGTCGCCCCGGCTCGGGCGGGTCAGTGATTCGGGCCGTCACGCGGCCCAGGCGAAGGCATTCATGACGGATGATACGAGGCCGGCGCCGGGCGTCCCAGCCCCTACCGATCCCGATGACGGCTGGTATCCGGCGCGAACACTCGCCGTGGTCAGAACCCCAGCTTCCGCAACTGCTTGGGGTCGCGTTGCCACTCCTTGGCGATCCGTACGTGCAGATCCAGGAAAACCCTCGTGCCGAGCAGCTCCTCGATCTGGGTCCGGGCCGTCGCGCCCACCGCGCGCAGCCGGGTACCGGCCTTGCCGATGACGATCGCCTTCTGGCTCTGGCGCTCCACGTACAGGTCGGCGTAGATGCGGGTGAGCGGGTCGCCGGCGCGCGTCGTCTCGGCCGTCATCTCCTCGACCAGGACGGCGATCGAGTGCGGCAGCTCGTCCCGTACGCCCTCCAGCGCGGCCTCCCGGATCAGCTCGGCGATCCGGACCCGCTCCGGCTCGTCCGTCGCCACGTCCTCCGGATAGAGCATCGGCGCCGGCGGAAGGTGACCGATCATCAGGTCCGCCAGCAGCGCCACCTGGTCACCGGCGACCGCGCTGACCGGTACCACGTCGGCGAAGTCGGCCAGCTCGGCGACCGCGACCAACTGCTCGGTCAACCTCGCCCGGTCGACCAGGTCGGTCTTCGTGACCACCGCGACCAGCGTGGCGGACAGGTCCTTCAACTCGTTCACGATGAACCGGTCGCCGGGACCGATCCGCTCGTTCGCCGGGATGCACAGGCCGATCACGTCCACGTCCGACCAGGTCTCGCGGACCAGGTCGTTCAGCCGCTCGCCGAGCAACGTACGCGGGCGGTGCAGGCCCGGCGTGTCCACCAGGACGAGCTGGGCGTGCGGGCGGTTCACGATGCCGCGGATCGCCCGCCGCGTCGTCTGCGGACGGTTGCTGGTGATCGCGACCTTCTCGCCGACCAACGCGTTCGTCAGCGTCGACTTGCCGGCGTTCGGCCGGCCCACGAAACAGGCGAACCCGGACCGGAACTCGGGCTCAGCCACGGTACGCGCCGAGGACGGTGCCGTCCGCGCCGGCCAGGAACACCGGCGCCGTCGGCGCCAGATCCCGCACCGCGGCCAGGCCCGCGCCGTCCACCTCGTCCGAGCCGACCACCGCCGCCGCCTCCAGGCCCGGCGCGCCTGCCGACGCCGCCTGCGCCACCGCCACCTGCAACGCCGACAACGCCAGCGACGGCAGCGTCACCGTCGCCGCCGCGTACGTCCGGCCGTCCGTGTCGCGGACCGCCGCACCCTCCGCCGCCCCCGTACGCCCGCGGGCCGCGCGGCCCAGCGTCACGAGCTTCGCGTCCTCGGGGTCGTCGGCGGTGGCGGGGCTCAGCGTCTCAGGCATCAGCGGTCTGTTCCTTACGGTCGGTGTCCTGCTCCGGCACGGCGAGCTGCCGCACCAGCACGGTATCGATGTGGTTCCGGCGGCCCGTCGTACCCTCGGCGGTCAGCTCCAGACCCTCCACGGTCGCCACCGCGCCAGGGATCGGCACCCGGCCCAGCTCCTGCGCCAGCAACCCCGCCACGGTCTCCACCTCGCCGTCGGGCAGCTCCACCCCGAACAGCTCGCCGAGATCCTCCACCGGCAGCCGGGCACTGACCCGCACCGCGCCGTCCGGCAGGTGCTCCACCGGCGGGCGCTCCACGTCGTACTCGTCGGTGATCTCGCCGACGATCTCCTCCAGGATGTCCTCGATCGTGACCAGCCCGGCCGTCCCGCCGTACTCGTCGACCACGATCGCGATGTGGATGCGCTGCGCCTGCATCTGGCTCAACAGGTCGTCCACCGGCTTCGACTCCGGGATGAACTCCGCCGGCCGCATCACCTCGGCCACCGGCAGCCGCGCGTCGCCGGCCTGCGTACGCCGCACCAGATCCTTCAGGTACGCCACGCCCAGCACGTCGTCGACGTTCTCCCCGATGACCGGGATGCGGGAGAAGCCGGACCGCAACGCCAACGCCAGCGCCTGCCGGGCCGTCTTCCCCGACTCGATCCACACCGTCTCCGTACGCGGGACCATCACCTCGCGCACGATCCGGTCCCCGAACGTGAACACCGAGTGCAGCATCTCGCGCTCGTCGTGCTCCACCACGCCGCGCTGCTCCGCCAGGTCCACCAGCTCCCGCAGCTCGACCTGCGTGGTGAACGGACCCTCCCGGAAACCCTTGCCCGGCGTCATCGCGTTGCCCACCACGATCAGCAGCCGCGCCAGCGGACCCAGCGCCCGGCCCAGCCACCGCACCACCGGCGCCGCCACCAACGCCACCGGGTACGCGTGCTGCCGGCCGATCGTCCGCGGGCCCACGCCGACGATCACGAAGCTGACGACCGTCATCGCACCGGCCGTCACCAGCGCCGCCGTCCACCCCGTACCCCAGGCGTCGACGGTCACGAACGCCACGATCGTGGTCGCCGCCAGCTCGCACACCAGGCGCAGCAGGAGCAGCAGGTTCAGATGCCGGGGCAGGTCACCGGCGACCGCGACGAGCGCGCGGGCGCCGCGCGCGTCCTCGCGCACCATCTCGGCGGCGCGGGCCTTCGACACCCGCGACAGCGCCGCGTCCGTCATCGCGAACAGACCGGCCAGCACCACCAACGCGGCGGCGGCGAACAGCACCGTGGCGCCCATCGCTCAGCGCCCGCCCGGGGCCGGATGTCGGGGACGCATCAGGAGCCCTCCGGCTCCCCCGCGTCGCGCCCGCCCGAACGCCACTGCGCGAGCAGCTTGTTCTGCAGGGCGAACATCTCCCGCTCCTCGTCCGGCTCCGCGTGGTCGTACCCGAGGATGTGCAGGACACCGTGCACGGTCAGCAGGTGCATCTCGTCGGCCGCGGCGTGGCCCGCCGTGGCGGCCTGCTTCGCCGCCACCTCCGGGCACAGCACGATGTCGCCGAGCATCGCCGGCTCGCTCACCTCGACACCCGGCGCCGTCGGCCCCCGGTCGATGCCCGCGCCGACCTCGTCCATCGGGAACGCCAGCACGTCGGTCGGGCCATCCCCACCCATCCAGCGGTGGTTCAGCTCCGTCATGTACGCCACGTCGACGAGCAGCACCGACAGCTCGGCGAGCGGGTTCACCTGCATCTGGTCCAGCGTGTACCGGGCGACGTCGAGCACCGCCTGGGTGTCGACCTCGACCCCGGACTCGTTGCTGATCTCGATGGACAACTGACCCTCTTCGTCTCGTGCGCGCTCAGCGGTGCGGGCGGCGGCCGTTGCGGGCGCCGTGGTTGTCCTCGTCGGGATGCTCGGCGTCCCACTTGTCGTACGCGTCGACGATCTGGCTGACCAGCCGGTGCCGCACCACGTCGGCCGAGCCGAGCGTCGCGAAGTGCACGTCGTCCAGGTCGCCGAGGATGTCCCGCACGACCCGCAGGCCGCTTCGCGTACCGCCCGGCAGGTCGACCTGGGTGACGTCGCCGGTGACGACGACCTTCGAGCCGAAGCCCAGCCGGGTGAGGAACATCTTCATCTGCTCGGGAGTCGTGTTCTGCGCCTCGTCGAGAATGATGAACGCGTCGTTCAGCGTGCGACCGCGCATGTACGCCAGCGGCGCGACCTCGATCGTCCCGTTCGTGGTGAGGCGCGGGATCGAGTCGGGGTCGATCATGTCGTGCAGCGCGTCGTACAACGGGCGCAGGTAGGGGTCGATCTTGTCGTAGAGCGTGCCGGGCAGGAAGCCCAGCCGCTCGCCGGCCTCGACCGCCGGCCGGGTCAGGATGATCCGGTTGACCTGCTTGGCCTGCAACGCCTGCACGGCCTTGGCCATCGCCAGGTACGTCTTGCCGGTACCGGCCGGACCGATACCGAACACGATGGTGTGGCCGTCGATGGCGTCCACGTACCGCTTCTGGCCAAGCGTCTTCGGCCGGATCGTCCGGCCGCGCCGGGACAGGATGTTGAGGGTCAGAACCTCCGCCGGACGCTCCTCGGTGCCCTCTTCGAGCATGCCGACGGTGCGGCGGACCGCGTCCTCGGTCAGCGTCTCGCCTTTCTCGATGAGTTCCAGCAGCTCGGCGAAGAGCCGCTCGGCGAGCGCGTTGTCGGCGGGCTCGCCGGTCAGGGTGATCTCGTTGCCGCGGACGTGGATCTCGCTTCGGACCGAACGCTCGACCAGCTTGAGCAGCTCGTCGCGGGTGCCGAGCAGGCTCACCATGGTGTGCGGGTCGGGAACCGTGATCTTGGTCTGCACCCGGACGTGCGACAGGTCGGCTGGGCTACTGGTCATGGGTAGGCCGCGTGGGCCACGCCTCCACGTGATCTCGTCGGCAACAGGTCACCATCGTATCCGGCGCGTGGCCGGACCCGCCGATCGTTTCCGGCGCGCTGTGCGTGGAACCTGCCCATCCGTCCGGTACGTCCGCCGAAGCGGCCTCACGGCTGGCTGGCCCACACCCCGTCGAAGGTCTGCTGCTCCCGGGTGAACCGGTACGTCGCCCAGTGCAACCGGACGACCCGGCCGTCCGTGTCGCGGGTCAGCCGCAGCTGCTCCCCGATCTCCCGGCCCGCGACCGACCGGAGCAGGTCGGGGCTCTCCACGGCGAACACCGCCGGCGGCATGCCGGCCGGGTCGTCGACGCCGGACGCCTCCAGGTGGCCGTCCCGCCAGCGGAAGACGTACTCGAAGCCCTCGCCCCACCAGTGGCCCAGCACGCCGCGCAGCTCGTCCGGCGCGGGCGCGCCGATCCGCCACGGCTCGATGTCCGCCGGGTCCCGCTCGACGGCCGCGTCCATCAGCTGGAACGACAGCCCGAGCGCGGCGTCCGCGGTGCCGGACGACAGGAGTACGGCGGCGGCCAGGCCGGGCGGCACGTCCTCGGCGCCCGGCACCCGCCCGTACGCCTCGGCGAGGAAGCCGGGCATCGCCCCGCCGTGCCCGACGTCGAGGGCGCGGGCCGCGCCCGGCCGGACGATCAGGCCCAGGCCCCAGCCGGACTTCCAGACCCGGTCGTCGCGCATCGCGACCGGATGCCGCATCTCGGCGAGCGTGTCCGCCGCCAGCACCGCGCCCGTCGGGTCCTGGTGCGCCGGGTCGGCCAGGAACGACCCCCACCGCGCCAGCTCCCCGGCGGTACCCCAGAGCTGCGCGGCGGGCGCGATCCCGCCGAGGTCGGTACGCGGCTCGGGCCGGGCGTGGTCGGACCACGCGTCGACCAGGTAGCCGGTCGCGGCGTTGCCGCCCGGGGCGAGCGTCAGGTGCAGGTCCAGCGGGGCGAGGATCTTCTCGGCCAGCACCTCCGCCCAGGCCGCGCCGCGCTTGGCCGCGACGAGGTGGCCGAGCAGCGCGAAGCCGAGGTTCGAGTAGTGGAAGCGGCGCCCGGACGGCAGGATCCGCTCGGCCTGCGCCAGGCCGGCGAGCGTCTCCTCCAGGCTCGGTACGGCGAGCGTGTCCCAGATGTCCCCGTACGGTTCGCGCTGCAACCCGGCGGTGTGCGTGAGCAGCCGCCGGATCGTCAGCTCGCCGTGCTCCGGTACGGACAGGTGCGCGGACACCGGGTCGTCGAGGTCGAGCAGTCCGTCGTCCCGGCACTGGAGCACGAGTACGGCGGTGAAGGTCTTGGTGATCGAGCCGATCCGGAACTGCGTGTCGGGACCCAGCTCGACGCCGCCGCCCGCGTCGCCCACCTCGAACGTCCACAGTGGACGATCGGCGCGGTGGACCGCGGCCTGTACGGCGGGCACGCGCGCGGTGCGCTGGGCGCGGCGTACCAGGCGCTCGTAGTGCGCGCGGGCACCCTGGGGGACAACGTTGTCGGTCACGCTTGCTCCACTCTCACGTACACGGGCCGGGGGTGGTCGGCTCAGCCGGGCGGCGTCGACTCAGCCGGGCGGCGTCGGCTCAGCCGGGCGGCCAGGTGAGGTCGCGGCCACCGAGCACGTGGCAGTGCACGTGCGGCACGCTCTGGTGGGCGTCCTGCCCGGAGTTGAAGACCAGCCGGTAGCCGGACTCGGCGACCCCGGACTTCTCCGCCACCCGGTGCGCGGCGGCGACCAGCTCACCCAGCAGGGCCGGGTCGGCGGCCGCGGCGTCCGCCGCCGTCCGGTGGTGGTCCTTGGTGATCACCAGCACGTGCGTCGGCGCCTGCGGCTGGATGTCGGCGAACGCCAGCACGCGCTCCTCGTCGCTGACGACCGTCGCCGGGATCTCCCCGGCGACGATCCCGCAGAACAGACAGTCGGTCACGCCCCGATCGTATGCGCCGCCACGGACCCCGCGACTCCGGCCCGCCGCCCGGCCGGGCCGCCCCGGGTGCGGGTCAGGACCAGCGGGCGGTACGGGCGTTCAGCACCGAGAGCGCCGCGACCCCGGCCGTCGACGTACGCAGGACGGCCGTGCCGAGGCGGACCGGCCGGGCGCCGGCCGCGGTGAACGCCGCCAGCTCCTCCGGCGCGATACCACCCTCCGGCCCCACCACCAGCACGATCTCGCCGTCATCGGGCAGGTCCACGGTGGCGAGCGGCAGCTCCGCCTCCTCGTGCAGCACCAGGCCGGCCGCCGCCGCACCCAGCCGCGCCGCGACACCGGCCGTGTCCGCGCAGTCCGCCACCTCCGGCAGGTACGCCCGGCGGGACTGCTTGACCGCCTCGCGTACCACCGCGGCCCAGCGCTCGCGGGCCCGCTCACCGCGCTCGCCGCGCCAGCGCACCACCGACCGCGCCGCCTGCCACGGCACGATGCCGTCGACGCCGACCTCGGTCATCGCCTGCACGGCCAGCTCGCTGCGCTCGCCCTTCGCGAGGGCCTGCGCCACGACCAGCCTCGGCGCCGGCGCCGGCTCGTGGCGCACCGCCTCGACGCGCAGGTCGAGCGCGCCGCGGCCGGCGGCGGTGACCACGCACTCGACCACCCCACCCGTACCGTCGCCGAGCAGCAGCCGCTCCCCGGCGCGCATCCGCTGCACGTCGGCGGCGTGATGCCCCTCCGCCCCGTCCAGCCGGTACGCACCGGCCGGCGGCACCGCGTCGACCAGGAACAGCGGCAGGCTCACGCGTGGCCGTTGAACGCGTCGCGCATCCGGGAGAAGAACCCGCCGCCCGGCCGGGTCGGCTCGATCGTCTCCTCGCCGCGCAGCCGGGACAGCTCCTTCAGCAGCCGCTCCTGCTCCGGGTCCAGCTTCGTCGGCGTCTTGACGTCGAGGTGGACGAAGAGGTCGCCGCGACCGCCGCCGCGTAGCCGGGGCACGCCCTTGCTCTTGATCTTGATCGTACTGCCGGGCTGGGTGCCGGGCTTGACCTCGACGTTCTCCTCGCCGTCCAGCGACTTGAGCGTCATCGACGTGCCGAGCGCCGCCGCCGTCATCGGCAGGACGACCCGGCAGTGCAGGTCCTCGCCCTTCCGGCTGAACACGTCGTGGGTGCGCTCGTGGATCTCCACGTACAGGTCGCCGGGCGGGCCGCCGCCGGGGCCGACCTCACCCTGGCCGGCCAGCCGGATCCGCATGCCGTCCTCGACGCCGGCCGGGATCTTGACCGTGACCGTACGCCGGGTCTGTACACGGCCGTCGCCGCCGCAGGTCGGGCACGGGTTCGGGATGACCGTGCCGAAGCCCTGGCAGTTGCCGCACGGGCGGGTCGTCATGACCTGCCCCAGGAACGTGCGCTGCACGCTCTGCACCTCACCGCGCCCGCCGCACATGTCGCACGTCGCCGGGTGCGTACCCGGGGCGGTGCCGGCGCCGTGGCAGGTGTTGCAGGTAGTGGCGGTGTCGACGGTGAGCGGCGCCTCGATGCCGAACGCCGTCTCCTCCAGGTCCAGGTCCAGCCGGATCAGCGCGTCGGCACCCGGCCGGGTACGCGGGCGCGGGCCGCGCGAACCGCCGGTGGCGCCGCCGAAGAACGCGTCCATGATGTCCTGGAACCCGACGAACGGGCCGCCAGGCCCACCGGGGCCGGGTCCACCGCCGCCCGGTGCGAGCGGATCCGCGCCCATGTCGACCATCTGTCGCTTCTGCGGATCCGACAACACCTCGTACGCGGCGTTGATCTCCTTGAACCGCTCCTGTGCGTCCGGGGCGGAGTTCACGTCGGGGTGGTATTGGCGCGCCAGCTTCCGGTACGCCCGCTTGATCTCGTCCGGTGTGGCCTCGCGGCTCACGCCGAGGATCGCGTAGTAGTCGTTGGCCACTGCGGTGTCCATGTCCTTCGTGTCGTATCGATCTGCGGCAGGCCGGCCCGTACCTGAAGACGGTGGGTCGGGTGCCCCTAGTTCTGTGCCAGCAGCTCGCCTACGTAGCGTGCCACGGCGCGGACGGCGGCGATCGTGCCGGGGTAGTCCATCCTGGTCGGCCCGAGCACGCCCAGGCCACCGACGACGACCGAACCCGGCCCGTATCCGGTGCTCACCACCGAGGTGGTGCGCAGCCCCTCGAACTCGTTCTCGTCACCGATCCGGATGCGCAGGGTGGTGGGCGACTCGACCTCGCCGATCAGCTTCAGCAGCACCACCTCCTCCTCCAACGCCTCCAGTACGCCACGGAACGAGCCGGGGAAGTCGAGCGCGGTGCCGCGCGCCAGGTTCGCCGTACCGGCGAGGGAGAGGCGCTCCTCCTGCCGCTCGATCAGCGTCTCCAGCAGCACGCTGGACAGCGTCGCCATCGCCGGGCGCAGCGCCAGCGGCATGTCGTCGACGAGCGTCGGGATCAGCAGGGGACTCTCGCTGAGCCGGTGCCCCGCGAGCTTCTCGTTGATCTTCGCGCGCAGGTCGAGCACGTCGTCCTCGCCGAGCGGACCCGGCATGTCGACGAGGCGCTGCTCCACCCGGCCGGTGTTCGTGATCATGACCAGCATCAGGCGGCCGGGCGCGAGCGTCACCAGCTCCAGGTGCCGGACGGTGCTCCGCGCCAGCGACGGGTACTGCACGACCGCGACCTGGCGGGTGAGCTGGGCCAGCAGCCGCACCGTCCGGTGCACGATGTCGTCCAGGTCGACCGCGCCGGACAGCAGCCGCTGGATCGCCCGCCGCTCCGCCGGCGACAGCGGCTTCACCCGTGACAGCCGGTCAACGAACAGCCGGTATCCCTTGTCCGTGGGGACGCGGCCGGCGCTCGTGTGCGGCTGGTGGATGTATCCCTCGTCCTCCAGCACGGCCATGTCGTTGCGCACGGTCGCGGAGGAGACGCGCAGCTGGTGCCGCTCGACGAGGCTCTTGCTGCCCACCGGCTCCTGGGTGGCGATGTAGTCCTCGACGATGGCGCGAAGAACGTCCAGTTTGCGCTCGTCGAGACTCACACCCACCACCTCCTCGCGGCACGCCGGACAGCCTGGCACTCCACAGCAACGAGTGCCAGTCTACGTCCCCGGCGGCCCGATCCGCTCGTACCGGATCGTCACAGGCCGGCCGCGGGGACCGGACGCGGGGTCGAGCACCCACCACACCCTCACTTACCGTGTACCCATGACCGAACCCACCGCCCCGACCGGGTACGCCAGCGTCGAGGAACGCAACTGGGCGGTGCTCACGCACGTCCTGGCCGCCGTCGGCGTGCTGTTCTCCGGCGTGGGCGGCTGGGTGATGCCACTGGTCTCGTACGTGACGAAGGGCAGCAGCTCGCCGACCCTGCGGGCGCACGCGGTCAGCGCGCTCAACTTCAACATCACCTGGGCGGCCATCGACCTCGTCCTGGCGATCATCGGCAACTGCGCCGGCCTCTTCGGCATGCCGGGCCTGCGCTGGCTGCTCAGCATCGTGTTCGTGATCCCGCTGGTGTTCAACATCATCGCCGCGGTGCGGGCCAACGACGGCAAGCAGTACCAGCACCCGCTGGCGTACCCGGTGCTGAAGTAGGTCAGTCCAGGAGGTCGCGGACGACGGCGTCGGCGAGCAGCCGGCCGCGGAGGGTGAGGACGGCGCGGCCGGCGGCGAGCGCCGTCGCGTCGAGCAGGCCGGCGAGCGTCGCCCGGTCGGCGGCGGTCCGGCCCGCGTCGTTCAGCACGTCGAGCGGCAGCCCGGACGACAGCCGGGTACGCAGCAGCACGTCCTCGGTGTGCCGCTCGGCGGCGGTGAGGATCTCCCGGCCGGCGCCGGGGGAACCGGTGGCGAGACGCTCGGCGTACCGGCTGGGGTGTTTGACGTTCCACCAGCGGACGCCGCCGACGTGGCTGTGTGCGCCGGGGCCGAGGCCCCACCAGTCGCCGCCGGCCCAGTAGAGCAGGTTGTGCCGGCAGCGGGCGGCCTCGCCGGTCGCCCAGTTCGACACCTCGTACCAGGACAGGCCGGCGGCGGTGAGGCGGTCCTCGGCCGCGAGGTACCGGTCGGCGGCGAGGTCGTCGGACGGCGGCGGCAGCTCGCCGCGCCGGATCCGGCCCGCCAGGCGGGTGCCCTCCTCGACGATCAGCGAGTACGCCGAGACGTGGTCGACGGCGCCCGCCTCGGCCATGCCGAGGACCGCGTCGAGGCTGGCCGCCCAGTCCTCGGCCGACTCGCCGGGCGTGCCGTAGATCAGGTCGAGGTTGACGTGGTCGAAGCCGGCGTCGGCGGCCTCGGCCGCGGCCGCCGTCGCCCGGCCCGGCGTGTGCCGCCGGTCGAGGACCTGCAGCACGTGCGGGGCGGCCGACTGCATGCCCAGCGAGATCCGGGTGAAACCGGCCCGGCGCAGCGCGCGCAACGACTCCGGCGTCACGGACTCCGGGTTCGCCTCGGTCGTCACCTCCGCGTCCGGCTCCAGCCCGAACGTCTCGGCGATCCCGGCCAGGATCCGCGCCAGGTCGTCCGGCGGCAGCAGCGTCGGCGTACCGCCGCCGAAGAAGACGCTGCGCACCGGCGGCGCCGTACCGTCCAGCACGCGGCGGGCGAGGGCCAGCTCGGCCAGCACCAGATCCGGGTACGACGAGCGGTCCACACCCGGCAGCTCGGTCGCGGTGTACGTGTTGAAGTCGCAGTAACCGCAGCGGCTGGCGCAGAACGGGACATGCACGTACACACCGAAGCCGTGGGCGCCGACCGAGGTCAACGCGGCGGCCGGGAGAGAGCCGTCGGCGGGCACAGGCTCGCCGTCCGGAAGGGCTGAGGGCATCCGTCTAGTCTGACGCGGTGATGCACGACGCTCCGCCCCTGGTCCGATACGCGGCCGCCGACGGTGTGGCCACCCTCACGCTCGACAGCGACCGAAACCGCAACGCGCTGTCCCGCCGGCTGGTCGCCGAGCTGCTCGCCGGCCTGCGCGCCGCCCTCGCCGACCCCGCCGTACGCGTGGTCGTGCTCGACCACGCCGGCCGCGTGTTCTGCTCCGGCGCGGACCTCGCCGAGACGGCCGCCGCGCGCGACGCCGGCCAGGTACCGGCGAGCGACCTGCCGGAGCTGCTCGCCGCGATCTGGGACGCGCCGAAGCCGGTCGTCGCCCGCGTCGGCGGCCCGGCCCGCGCCGGCGGCCTCGGCCTGATCGCGGCATGTGACCTGGCCGTCGCCGCCGAGGACGCCACGTTCGCGTTCACCGAGGTACGCCTCGGCGTGATCCCCGCCGTGATCTCCGCCCCTGTCCTGCGCCGGCTGCCGTCCCGCGCCGCCGCCGAGCTGTACCTGACCGGCGCGGTGTTCGACGGCCGCCGCGCCGCCGACCTCGGCCTCGTCACCGCCGCGGTACCGGCCGACGCGCTCGCCGACACGCTCCGCGGGTACGTGCGGGACCTGGTGCGCGGGGCGCCCGACGCGCTCGCCGGGGCCAAGCGGCTGCTGCGCCGCGGCGAGCCGCCGATCCGGGCCGAGCTGGACGAGTTGGCCGAGCTGTCCGCCGGGTACTTCCTGTCCGCCGAGGGGCGCGAGGGGGTCGCCGCGTTCCGCGAGAAGCGCGATCCGTCCTGGATCCCCGATACGGCCGGCTGATTTGGCAGCGGTACCGCCGGCCTGACACCCTGTAGGGACCGGCGGCACCGCCGGATCTTTCGTCCGCCGCCGCGATGCCCGGCGTCGTGGCCGGCCCGGCGGTACCGAGGAGGAGCCGCGTGCGCGGTCGTGTCGTGTTGAGCGTCGCCGCCCTTGCCGTGACCGCGGCGGTGGCCGGCGGATGCGGCGGCGGGCACACGTACCATCCGCCGCTGCTGTCGTCCTGCCAGGTGAAGACCGCGGACAACGACGTCGAGCTCAACCCCGACCAGGCCGCGAACGCCGCGACCATCGGCGCGGTCGCGATCCGACGGCAGCTGCCCGACCGGGCCGTCGTCGTCGCGCTCGCCACCGCGCTCCAGGAGTCGAAGCTCACCAACCTGGCCGGCGGTGACCGGGACTCGATCGGCCTGTTCCAGCAGCGCCCGAGCCAGGGCTGGGGCGAGCCCGACCAGCTCAGCGACCCCCGGTACGCCGCCGGTGTCTTCTACGACCACCTCGTCCAGGTCGACGGCTGGCAGGACATGTCGGTCACCGAGGCCGCGCAGGCGGTGCAGAAGAGCGCGCACCCCGACGAGTACCAGAAGTGGGCGGCGGAGGCCGAGACCGTGGGCAACGCGCTCGTCGGCACGTCCGGCGGCGCGCTGACCTGCAGCCTCCACGACGGTCCCCGCACCCGCGGTACGACCGCGCGCGACGCGCTCGTCAAGGCGATGCGGCTGGACTGGGGCACCTCGCTCGTCACCCGCAGCGCCGGCAGCACCGGCCTGACCGTACCGACGGACGGGCAGCGGTCGGGCTGGCAGTTCGCGCACTGGCTCGTCGCGCACGCCGCGGACACCGGTGTCGAGCGCGTCAGGTACGGGGCGAAGCAGTGGACCGTCGAGTCCGGCTCCTGGAAGACCGTCCGGTCCGGTCAGGCCGCCAGCGACACCCCGGTCCCCGTCGAGGCGGACGTGTACACCGCGAAGAAGACCACCAAGTAGCGGCGCGGTCCGGCCCGGCGGTGCCGGGCGGCCGGGCCGGGTGGTGTGCCCCGGTCGTCGGGCCTGGGTACCGGGCCGGGCGGTCCGGGGCCGGGCCGGGTGATGGGGCCGGACATCAGGCCGGTGTGGCGATGCCGGTCATGAGGTAGCCGAGGAGACGGTCGACGAGGGCCTCGGGGTCGGCGGCCTGTTCGCCGGCCCAGGCGACGCCGGCGGCGGCGGCGAGCAGGTCCTCGATGGTCACCTCGGCGCGGACCGTACCGGCGTGTTGGGCGCGACGAAGCAGGTCGCGGCCGGCGGACCGCATCGCGTCGCAGGTGGTGTGCAGCCGCGAGGCCTCGTCCCGCAGCGCGCCGAGCACCGACTCGGGCAGGCCACGGTACGTGCCCGAGCCGGCGGCGACGCGGGTCAGCCAGGACCGCAGCGCCGCGCGCGGGTCGTCGGCGTCGGCGAGGTCGACGGCGTCGCGGCGGAGCCGGTCGAAGCGGTCCGACATCAGCGCCTCCAGCAGCGCCTCCCGGGTCGGGAAGTGCCGGTAGAGCGTGCCGATGCCGACGCCGGCGCGCCGGGCGACCTCACGCAGCGAGGTCGCGGTGCCGTGCTCGGCGAACGCCTCGCGGGCGACGGCGAGGACCTGGTCGTGGTTGCGCCGGGCGTCGGCCCGCCGTGCCTCGGTCATGTCGGGCAGCCTTCCACATGGACAAGCGGAGCAGTGCTCCGTATGATCCGAAGAGACGTAACGGAGCAGTGCTCCGAGTCTATCCGTGGAGGACAGCATGACCGGCAACATCGTCCTGGTCACCGGCGCCACCGGCCAGCAGGGCGGCGCCACCGCCCGACACCTGCTCACCGCCGGCTGGCGCGTACGCGCGCTCGTCCGCGACACCGCCAGCCCCGCCGCCACCGCACTCGCGACCCTCGGCGCCGACCTGGTCCGCGGCGACATGACCGACCGGGCCAGCCTCGACGCCGCCGTCGCCGGGGCGTACGGGGTGTTCAGCGTGCAGCCCGCCGAACCGCACGAGGTCGAGATGGGCCGGGCCGTCGCCGACGCCGCCGCGGCCGCCGGCGCACGCCACCTCGTGTACGCCTCCGTCGGCGGCGCCGACCGCAGCACCGGCATCAGCCACTGGATGACCAAGTGGGAGATCGAGGAACACATCCGGACCCTCGGCCTGCCGTACACGATGCTGCGGCCGGTGATGTTCATGGAGAACCACGCCAGCCGGTCCCGGTACGGCGTGTTCGGCGAGACCGCGCTGATCCGGATGATCCCGCCGACGGCGACCGTGCAACTCATCGCCGCCGACGACATCGGCGCGTTCGCGGCGCTCGCGTTCACCCGGCCCGACGACTACCGCGGGCTCGCCCTGGAGATCGCCGGTGACGAGCTGACCCGCGACCAGCTCGTCACCGCCCTCCAGGCCGCCGTCGAACGGCCCATCGTCACCGACCCCGTACCGGTGCCCGCCGAGGCCCGGGCCCGCGGCGAACGGTCCTTCGGCGGGTGGCAGGCCGACATCCCCGCGCTGCGCCGCCGGCACCCGGGGCTGATGACCTTCGACACCTGGCTCGGGCGTACCGGCCGGGCGAAGCTCGCCGCGCTCCCGGCCTGACCGAGGACCTGGCGCTACTGAACCGACAGGTGGACGTGGTTCGTGTGCTCCGCCGACGGCGACCCCGACCCGCTGTACGACGACCAGCCGACACCCGGCATCCAGATCTGCCGGAACCAGATGACGTACAGCACGGCGAGACGCTCCGAGTTCGCGGTGAGCCAGCCGGCCAGGTTGTTGCCGTACGTGCGCTCGCCGCCGGTCGCCTCACCGCCGAACCCGCCCTCGCTCACCGAGAAGTCGCACGCTCGGCCGCGTGGATGCTCGCCGCCGTCCTCCGCCGACCGGTAGCACGCCGTGAAACGCGTGTAGCCGGCCTTGCGTACCTGCTGGTAGGCGTGCAGCATCCGCGGCGTGATGCACCCGTCCGTGGTCGGGTCGTCGACGCTGCACGACTCGGACGGCCAGCTGCCGTCCGAGTTGCGCGGCGCCGGATCCGCCGACGCCGTGCCCGAATAGCCGCCGCTCGCGCCGCCGCTCACCTGGTCGACCGCCTTCTGCGCCTCGTCCCGGCGCTTCTTCAACGTCGCCGCCTGCTTCTTCTGGCTCGCCGCCGTCGCCGCCAGATCGCGCTTCTGCGAGTCCTGCTTCTGCCGCGCCGACTTCAACGTGCGCAGCCGGTCCGTGTCCTTCTGCCCCAGGTACGTCAGGGTGTCGGCCATCGCCAGGATGTTGTCACCCGACTCGCCCGACAGGGTCAGCGTCATCAGGCTCGTGTTGCCGCCGCGGTACTTCGCCGCCGCGATCCGCCCCACGTCCTCCGTCAGGACGTCGATCCGTTTCTGGCCGTCCGCGATCTGCTTCGTCAACTGCTTCTGCTTCTTACGCGTCGCGTCCAGCTTGTTCTTCGCGTTGTTGTAGTTGCGGGCGGCGATGTCGAGCTTCTCGTACACCGACTTGCTGCCGCCCTCGTCCGGCGCCGCCAACGCGCCGGTGGCGGGGAGCGCGCTGAACACCGCGGCGAGGGCGGCGAACGCCACCATCAGCAGCGTGCCGCGCGCCCGGGTCTGACCGGCGAACATGGCCGTCCTTCCGTCCGCCGCCTACCGGGTTAGCTGTCGGGTTCGGGCCCGGAAGAAGCCCTACCGCTGTGCGGACTCACCCCAGGTGCTCGGGTCCCCGGCTCGCCTGCGTGCGCGACTCGGCGGTGACCGCCGCCGGCGCCGGGGGCGGCACCGAGTCCTCGACGGTCGGACACACAGCGTACCGGCGAGGGAAAGGGCGACAACCCCGTGTCGGTGCGCCGGAATGCGGGGTGCTGGGCCGATCCGCCACCAGAGCGCGAAGCGTCGATCTCGCCGTTACTGAGCGTGGGAATCTCCGCGCAAACCCCTAGTCCCCCACCCACCCTGGGGGGCGACCCCGGCGGCAATCCTATGCCGAAACGGGCGCCTCGACCGGGGCCTGTGGACAACGCGGAAAGGCTGTGGACAACCGGCGCCGCAGGCACCGGCGTCCCGCTACTTCTTCGGCTGCTGCTCGGGCGCGTCCGACGTCGACAGCGCCGCGATGAACGCCTCCTGCGGCACCTCGACCCGGCCGACCATCTTCATGCGCTTCTTGCCTTCCTTCTGCTTCTCCAGCAGCTTCCGCTTCCGCGTGATGTCGCCGCCGTAGCACTTGGCAAGCACGTCCTTGCGCATCGCCCGGATGTTCTCGCGCGCAATGATCTTCGCACCGATCGCGGCCTGGATCGGCACCTCGAACTGCTGGCGCGGGATCAGCTTGCGCAGCTTCGTGGTCAGCTGCACCCCGTACGCGTACGCCTTGTCCTTGTGGACGATCGCGGAGAACGCGTCGACCGGCTCACCGTGCAGCAGGATGTCGACCTTGACCAGGTCGGCGTCCTGCTCGCCGGACGGCTCGTAGTCGAGCGAGGCGTACCCGCGGGTGCGCGACTTCAGCTGGTCGAAGAAGTCGAAGATGATCTCGGCGAGCGGCAGCGTGTACCGCAGCTCGACGCGGTCGGCGGACAGGTAGTCCATGCCGAGCAGCTTGCCGCGGCGGGCCTGACAGATCTCCATGACCGCGCCGACGAAGTCGTTCGGCGTCAGCACCGTCGCGCGTACCACCGGCTCGTACACCGAGGCGATCTTGCCGGTGGGGTACTCGCTCGGGTTGGTGACGATGTGCTCGGTGTTGTCCTCCAGCTCGACGCGGTAGACCACGTTCGGCGCGGTGGAGATGAGGTCCAGGTTGAACTCGCGCTCCAGTCGCTCCCGGATGATCTCCAGGTGCAGCAGGCCGAGGAAGCCGCAGCGGAAGCCGAAACCGAGCGCCGCGGACGTCTCCGGCTCGTACACGAGGGCGGCGTCGTTGAGCTTCAGTTTGTCGAGGGCGTCGCGCAGGTCCGGGTAGTCCGAGCCGTCGATCGGGTACAGCCCCGAATACACCATCGGCCTCGGGTCGGCGTAGCCGCCGAGCGCCTCCGCGGCCTGCCGGTGCAGCGCGGTGACGGTGTCACCGACCTTCGACTGGCGTACGTCCTTCACGCCCGTGATCAGGTAGCCGACCTCGCCGACGCCGAGCGCCGGCGACTTCACCGGCTCCGGCGAGATGACACCCAGTTCCAGCAGCTCGTGCGCGGCGCCGGTGGACATCATCGTCAGCCGGTCCCGGGCGCTGATCCGACCGTCGACCATCCGCACGTACGTCACGACGCCGCGATAGATGTCGTACACCGAGTCGAAGATCAACGCGCGCGGCGGTGCGGAGATGTCACCGGTCGGCGGCTGGAACTGGCGGACGATCTCGTCCAGCAACTCCGCCACGCCCGCGCCGGTCTTGCCCGACACCCGCAGGCAGTCCTCCGGCCGGCCGCCGATCAGGTGTGCCAGCTCCTCGGCGTACTTCTCAGGCTGCGCCGCCGGCAGGTCGATCTTGTTCAGCACCGGGATGACGTGCAGGTCGTTCTCCAACGCCAGGTACAGGTTGGCGAGAGTCTGCGCCTCGATCCCCTGCGCCGCGTCGACCAGCAGGATCGCGCCCTCGCAGGCGGCCAGGCTGCGCGACACCTCGTACGTGAAGTCCACGTGACCCGGAGTGTCGATCATGTTCAGCACGTACGACTCGCCGGTCAGGTCGCCCTCGCGCACCGTCCACGGCAGCCGTACGGCCTGGCTCTTGATCGTGATGCCGCGCTCGCGCTCGATGTCCATCCGGTCCAGGTACTGCGCGCGCATCTGCCGATCGTCGACCACGCCGGTCAGCTGCAGCATGCGGTCAGCCAGGGTCGACTTGCCGTGGTCGATGTGCGCGATGATGCAGAAATTGCGGATCCGCTGCGGATCCGTGGCGCCGGGATCGAGCTGGGCGGGCACGCGGGGTCCGTTCTGTCAGGCACGTCATCGGGTACGCCGGCGGTACCGGCGACGTCTATGCTCCCACGCCCCGCCCGCCCGCCGCGTGCAGGATTCTGGCCGGCCACCGCGGGCGCCGGGCCGGGGTGCGCCGGCGCATTAGCCTTCCGGGCGTGGATTCCGACGCGGCGTCCCGCTATGTGCGTACCCACGGCGGGCCGGTGGACATCGCACGGTTGGCCCGGCTGCTCGACGCCACCAGCACCCCGGCGGTGCTCGACCTCGTGGCCGACGGGCAGCAGGCGGACGGGGGCTGGTGCGCGCCCTGGTCCGCCGGAGCCAGCAGCGTGGCGGAGACGTGCCTGCGGCTCGGCCGGCTCACCGATCTCGACGAGCTTCGTTCGGCGCCGGCCCGCCGCGCCGTGCGGTGGCTGGTCGGCGGCCAGCTCGGCGACGGCCGCTGGCAGGAAGGGACCGCCTGGTCCCGCCCCGACCCGGCCGCCGACTGGTACCTGACCGCCCACGCCGGGCTCTGTGTGGCGCTCGCCACGCACCCCGTCGCCGACGCCGCGGTACGCGCCGCCCGCGCGCTCGCCGCCGAGGTCTCCGAGGCGGGCACCCTCCCCTCGTACGCGGTCACGCACTGGCTCGCGGCCGGGCTGTGCTGGCGTACCGGCCTGCTCGACGCCGCCGACCGGCTGCTGGACCGGCTGGCCGCGGTCTCCGACGGGCGTACCGCCGCGGAGTGGTCCCGGTGCGGCTGGGCCCTCGCCGTCTCGGGGGTACCGTCGGGCCACCCGGCGCGCGCCGCGGTCGTCACCGCGCTGTCCGGCCTCCAGCGGCCCGACGGTGGCTGGCCGGCTGACGACGAGCCACGGCACGACGTGCACGTCACGCTCGACGCGCTGGCCGCGGCACTGCTCGGCTGACCCGCCCTTTTTTGGAGGGCGCCCGGCCGGCTGGTAGCCTGACACCTCGTGTGTGCCGTCGCGTCTGCGCAGGACGCGCGCACTTCTGCCGAGAGGCAGTTCCAGATCCGACCCGACCAAGACTGAAGGCTGTCGCGTGGCGAACATCAAGTCCCAGATCAAGCGCAACCGGCAGAACGAGAAGCGCCGCCTGCGCAACAAGGCGGTCAAGTCGTCGCTGAAGACGGCGGTCCGCTCGTTCCGTGAGGCGGCCACCGCCGGTGACGCGGAGAAGGCCGGCGCCGCGCTGCGCGACGCCTCCCGCAAGCTGGACAAGGCCGTGAGCAAGGGCATCATCCATAAGAACCAGGCGGCGAACCGCAAGTCCGCGATCGCCAAGCAGCTCCACGCCCTCTCCGCCTGACCTGCCCCACGCGGCACGGTCCGCGGGGCGCGGCGGCGAGGCTCGTCAAGGCGGGGTCGATGACGTCGACCCCGCTTTTGTCGTGCCCGCGCGGCGCCCGATGAGCGGTTCGTGCCGGTTCAGCCGGCGATCTCGCGCTCCGCGATGACCTTGTCGAGGTGGACGCGGACGAGGAACTCGCCGGGCACACTGTTCCGCTCGCCGTACTCCTCCGCCCGCTCCGGTCCCATGTACCGGCCGCCGATCCGGGTGGCCCACGCCCGCAGCTCCTCGCGGTCCTCGCTGAGCCGGGCGGTCCCCTCCATGATCACGAACGAGTACGGCGGCTCCTGGTCGTCCACGACCATCGCCACCCGACCGTCGGTACGCAGGCTGCGCGCCTTGACCGACTCGTGCCACGTGGTGAACACCAGCTCCGGCCCGTCGAGGTCGAACCAGATCGGCGTGACGTGCGGACGCCCGTCCTTACGCACGGTGGCGATCTTCGCGGTCTTCGTGCCGGCGAGCGCGAACGCACGCCACTCGGGTTCGGTCATGCCGGGCATGACAGTCATCATGCCGTAACCCCGTGCATCCGTCCGCCGCTACCGCAAGCTCGGCCGCGGGTCAGTGTCCCTGGCGCGCGCCGGCGACGACGATGATGGCGCGCTCCAGCGCGTACCCCCGGTCCTCGGCGCCGCCCTTCACCTCGGCGTTCGCGGTCGCGGCCGCGTGCATCGCGCGGGCCAGGGCGTCCGGCGACCAGCCGCGCGCCTGCCGCTGCGCGCGCTCGATCTTCCACGCCGGCATGCCGAGCTTCGACGCCAACTGGTACGGGTTGCCCCGGACCCCGGCCACCCGCGACACGGTACGCACGCCGTCGGCGAGGGCGTCGGCGATCGGCACCGGGTCGACGCCGATGGACAGCGCCCAGCGCAGTGCCTCCAGCGCCCCGGGTACGTTGCCGACCATCGCCGCGTCGGCGACCGTGAAGCCACTCACCTCCGCCCTGCCCTGGTAGTAGCGGTTGACCAGCTCGACGGTGAGCCGGCCGCCGGTGTCCGCGACGAGCTGCGCGCAGGCCGACGCCAGCTCACGCAGGTCGTTGCCGATGGCCGCGAGCAGCGCCTCGGCGGCGTCGTCCGGGCAGCGCCCACCCAGCGCGCGTACCTCGTCGCGGACGAAGGCGACGCGCTCCCGCGGCTTGGTGATCTTCGCGGCCCGGACCACCTCGACGCCGGCCTTCTGCAACCCGTCCGCGAGCGCCTTGCCCTTGTTGCCGCCCGCGTGGGTCAGCACGAGGCAGACGTCCGGGGCGGGCGCCTTCGCGTACGACAGGAGAGCTGCGGCCAGGTCCTTCTTGGCGTCCTGCGCGTTGCGGACCACGACCGCCTGCCGGCCGCCGAACAGCGACGGGCTGGTCAGGGTCGCCAACTCGCCGGCGCTCAGCGACGACGCCTCCGTTTCGCGGACCTCCGCCGCGGGATCACCGTCCCGCACCGCGGTGGCCACGTCGGCCACCGCGCGGGCGGCCAGCAGCTCCTCGTCGCCGAGTACCAGCAGGACCGGGGGTGGTGTCGCGCTCACCGGACCATCCTGGCACGCGGGTCCGACAGCGACCGCGGCATCCCCGGTTCACGGCGGGCCACGGCCGGGCGCCGGGCCGTGTCGTACGACGGCGATGCCGTGCGCGGTGGTGACGATCGCGACGTCACCGTCCCGGTCGGTACGCGCGACGCGGGCGCCGTCGCGTGCCAGGGTCCGCAGCAGGCCCGGGTTGGGCTGCCCGTAGTCGTTCCCGGCGCCGACGGAGACGACGGCGACGCGCGGGTGGACCGCGGCGGCGAAACCCGGATCCTGGTGCGCGCTGCCGTGGTGCGGAACCTTCAAGATCGCGGCCCGCAGCGGTACGCCCTCGCGCAGCAACTCGGCCTGCAACTCCGGCCCGGCGTCCCCGGTCAACAGCAGGGTCGTGCCGCCGACGGCGACGCGCAGCACCACGCAGTTGTTGTTCGTGTCGGACTCGGTGCCGGTCAGTGGCTCGGGCGGGGCGAGCACGGTCAGGTCGGCCGCACCCGCCCGGTACCGCCAGCCCGGCGGCGCCGCGAACGGGACGAGACCGTGCGCCCGCGCGATGCGTACCACCCGTTCGCGACCGCCGGCGGTACCACGGACGCGGGAGACGGCGACCGCGCCGACCCGGCGGCCGTCGAAGACCCCGGCGACGCCGCCGACGTGGTCGGCGTCGTCGTGGGTCAGGACGAGCAGCGGTACGGACCGGATGTCGAGCCGGCGCAGGCACCCGTCGATCGCGGTCGGCTCCGGGCCGGTGTCCACGACGACGGCCTGGCCGGACGCGGCGCGTACGACGAGGCCGTCGCCCTGGCCGACGTCGCACGCCACGAACACCCAGCCGGCCGGTGGCCAGCCTGCCACGAACCAGCGGACCGGTACCGCGCCGACCATCACGCAGGCCGCGAGTACCAGCACCAGCCGGCGCGCCGTACGGTGGCCGGCCAGGCCGGCGAACGCCAGCAGTACGGCGGCGAGCAGGACTCCGCCGACCACGCCGCCCGGCCAGGGCAGCACGGCCGCGGGCGCGCCGGCGGCGGTGTGTGCGACGAACACCAGCCACCGGCACGGCCAGGCCGCGAGCCATGCGACCGCGTGCGCGAGGGTCGGGCTGACCGCCGAGAGCAGCGCCGCGGCCAGGCCCAGCACCGTGGCCGGGGCGACCGCCGGCTCCGCCAGCACGTTCGCCGGTACGGCCGCCAGCCCGACCGTCCCCGTGTACCCGGCGATCACCGGTGCGCAGGCGACGTGCGCGGCGAGCGACACGGCGGCCACCTCGGCGAGACCTCGTGGTACCCGGCGGCGGCGCAGGGCGTCGCGCCAGGACGGGGCGAACAGCAGGAGCCCGAGCGTGGCGAGTACGGAGAGCGCGAAGCCGAGCTCGGCGGCGAGCGGCGGGTCGGCCAGCACGAGGGCGAACGTCGCCGCCGCGAGCCCCGGTACCGCCGCGCGTGGTCGGTGCAGCACGAGTGCGAGCAGTCCGAGGCCGCCCATCAGCGCGGCGCGTACGACGCTCGGGTCGGGCCGGACCAGCACGACGAAGCCGATCGTGCTCGCCGCACCGACCATCGCGGCGACGCGCGGGCCGACCCGGCCCCACCGGGCCAGCAGCAGGACGAAGCCGAGCACGATCGCGAGGTTCGAACCACTGACCGCGGTCAGGTGGGTCATTCCCGCGGTCGTGAAGTCCGCGCGGACGATCGGGTCGAGCGTGCTCGTGTCGCCGTCGACCAGCCCGGGAAGCAGGCCGCCGGGACCGGCCGCGAGGCCACGGCAGGCGTCGCGCAGCCCGGACCGCAGCACGCCGGCCGCGCGCTGGTACCAGGGCGGGCGGCCGACGAGCACGGGCGGCCCGCGTACGGAGAGCACGGCGGCGGTGCCGTCGCGGCGGGCCGGCGCGGCGAGCCGGCCGGTCGCGGTGATCCGCTGGCCCGGCAGCAGACCCGCCCACCTGCCGCCGGTACCGAAGGCGACCACGCTGACCCGCGTGTCGACGGCGCCGTCGGGTGAGCCGACCGACGCGACCCGGTGGAGTGTCGCCGACAGCAGCCAGCTCTCGCCGAAGGCGGCCGACCGGACCGGGCTCGGATCGCGGGTCAGGGTGAGGTCGGCCCGGACCAGCGCGCGTTCGGCGGCCAGGCGCGCCACCGGCCCGTCGTACGCCGGGTAGGTGTGGGCGGCGGTCGCGCACGCGCCGCAGCCGACCCCGAGCAGCGCGGGCAGCACCACCCGGCCGACCGCCGCTAGCCGGCCAGCCGGATCGCGGCGAGGTCCCAGCCCGCGCCCGGTGCTCGCTCGCCACCGCTGGCCGAGCGCGAACAGCGCGGCGAGCAGGAACGCGCCGCAGCCGATGAGCACCGCGGGCAGGGAGTCGAGGCGGATCGCGACGAGTACGGCGAGCCAGGTGCCGCCGGCCAGGCCGACGAGCCGCAGGTCCGGTCCGGTGCGGGGCTGGCTCACACCGTCACCAGGTCCTTGAGGTCGGCGAACCGTGCGTCGCCGATGCCGCTGACCTGCTTGAGTTCGTCGATCGAGCGGAAGCCGCCGTGCTCGGTGCGGAACGCGATGATCCGCTGCGCGAGCGCCGGCCCGATGCCCGGCAGCTTGTCGAGGTCGGCCTCGGTCGCGGTGTTCAGATTGATCTTGCCGCCGGCCTCGGCGGGGTCACTCGCGCCGGCCGGGCCCGGCGGCGGCGTCACCCCGACGACGATCTGCTCACCGTCGCTGACCTTGGCCGCCAGGTTCAGTGACGTGGTGTTGGTGCCGGGCAGCGGGCCGCCGGCGGCGCGCAACGCGTCCGCCACCCTGGCGCCTTCGGCCAGCCGGACGAGGCCGGGCCGGCGTACCCGACCGACGACCGAGACGACGAGGTGCCGGTCCGGACCGGACCGCGCCGGCGCCGCGGTGGTGACCGGTGCGGCCGGCGGCGGTACGGACTCCGCGCGGGGCCGCAGCCACCAGGCGACGCCGGCCGCGACCAGCACGGCGAGCACGGCCAGCACGACGATCGCGCGCAGGCCACGTCGCCCGGGATCCAGCAACGCCCGCCGTACGCCGAGGGTGCGCGCCGTGCGGTCCAGCCAACCGCCCGCCGGGGCGTCGGGCTCCGGCGACCGGCGCGCCGCGTCCCACTCGACGACCTCGTCCGGCTCGGGCGAAGGCTCGTCAGCCGGTGTCCCGCCGGACCCGGCGTCCGCTGGATCCGCGGACCGCCGCGGCGAACCGGCTCGGGCCGAACCCACGACATCTCCGCCGGCAGCGGCGACCCCCGCGCTCCGTACCTGCGGGGCGGCGAACGGGTCGGGCTGTTCCTCCGGGGCGTACGGCGGGCCGAGCCGGGGCGGTGGGGTGTCGGGCGGGTCGGCCCGCATCGGCGAGGCGCCCGAGGTACGGCGGGTCGGCGGATCGCCGACCGTGGCCGGGATGTCGGGCGGGTCCGGCCAGCCGGTACCCGACGGATCGGGGTCGATCGGCGGATCGTCGATCAGCGGCGGAAGAGGATCCGGTCCGGGGTCGTCGGGCGGGTGCCCGGCGGTACGGACGCGGCGTCCGGCGGGCAGGATCTCGCTCAGCCGGCGGTACGCGGTGCCGGAGGTGGTGCGGCGGGTGGCGATCACGCGGCGACCGTAGGCCGGACGGAGCACGCGCCGAGGCGGTGAGCGGCCGTTCTGTGGACAACCGGAGGGGCTGTGGACAACTCACCGGATCCACGCCGACCGTGCTATCGGAGCCGCCACAAAACGGGACGTACACCACCTGAGCGGGGCCGATGTGACACCGGATACACGGGCGCCCCGGACCGTGCGAACGGCGGTCCGGGGCGGCGCGGGGGTCAGCTGGCCGCGCGGGCCGAGACGACCTTGAGCATCTTGCCCTGCATGCAGTGACTCATCAGGCCACGCTCCTCGTACCCCCGGACCACGACCTTCGCGTCGGGGCGCAGTGCCCGCTTCGCCGTCGTGTCGGCCCCGACCAGCTCGTACATCCCGTCGGAGGCGCGGAGGATCAGGCAGCCCGGCTCGACACCCTGGGTGACGGTGCCGGTGTGGGTTTCGATGTTCCCGGCGGGTTTCGTGGCGGGCGGCGTGCTCCGGCCGGGCGTGGACGGCGCGCCGGGAGCGGAGGACGAGGGCCGGCCGGACGGCGACGCCGGAGCGGACGCCGACGGGGACCGCGACCCGGACGGGGAGGCGGAGGAACCGGCGGACCCGGCCGACTGCGGGTCGGACCCGGACGACTTGCAGCCTCCCAGGAGGGCCGCGCTCAACGCCCCGGCCAGCAGTACGCCGCCGATCACGCGGTACCGCCGATGCGGTGGACCGGCGACGGGCGACGCCGCCGAAGCCCTGGACCGTTCACTCGCGTCAACACTCATACCGATGTGACGCAGCGCGGGGCCGGGAGGTTCCCGGCGAATCGCCGCCGGTCCGGTACGGCAGCCGCTCAGGCGCCGAGGTTGTGGCCGTGCAGGCGCCAGCCGCGCCGGCTGTTGCGCAGCTCGGACCAGTGGCAGTTGGAGAGGGCGCCGAGGGTGTGTACGACCTCGTCTGGCCAGCCGAGCAGGGCGCCGATGCCGCGCCGCGCGGCACCGCCGTGGCTGACCACGAGTACGGTCCCGCCGGGGGCTCGTTCGGCGGCGGCGAGCAGCGCCTCGGACATCCGCTTCGACACGTCGGCGAGGTCCTCGACGCCGTCGACGCGTACCGGTTGGCCGGCCCGCCAGCGCCGGAACTCCTCCGGGTACGACTCGGTCAGCTCGGTGTCGGTCTGCCCCTCCCACGGCCCGTACCCGCGCTCGCGCAGCCGCGGGTCGGTGTGCACGGGCAGCCCGGTGGTGCCGGCGATCGCGGCGGCGGTGTGCTGCGCGCGGCGCAGGTCGCTGGCGACGAGGACGTCGGGGCGCTGCGCGGCGAGCAGCGCCGCGGCCTGCTCGGCCTGCGCCCGGCCCACCTCGTCCAGGTCGATGTCGGTCTGTCCCTGAATACGGCCGGTGGCGTTCCAGAGGGTCTGGCCGTGCCGGCAGAGCAGCAGCCGGGTCACCGGCCGCCCTCGCCGGACCCCGGTCCCGTGTCGGCCGCCGCGACGGCCGGGTCGGTGAACGGGATGATCGGGCAGTCCCGCCACAGCCGGTCCAGCTCGTAGAACGTGCGCTCGTCGTTGTGCTGGACGTGCACGACCAGGTCGGCGTAGTCGAGGAGGACCCAGCGCCCGTCGCGGTGCCCCTCGCGCCGGATCGGCTTCTCCCCCGCGGCGTGCAGGCGCTCCTCGACCGCGTCGACGATCGACTTGACCTGCCGCTCGTTCGGCGCGGAGGCCAGCAGGAACACGTCGGTGATCACCAACTGCTCGCTGACGTCGATGAGGACGATGTTCTCCGCCTTCTTGTCGGCGGCGGCGGCCGCGGCGGCGAGGGCCAGCTCACGGGCGTGTTCGGTAGCGGGCACGGGTTCCCTTCCGGTACGTGAGTCTCCAGGTTCTCACACCCCGGAGTCAGCGCGGCGGCTCGACCGGACCGTTGCGGTACAGCCCGCGCTTCGCGATGTACTGCACGACTCCGTCCGGCACCAGGTACCAGACGGGCTTGCCGCCGCGGACCCGGTCCCGGCAGGCGGACGACGAGATCGCCATCGCCGGCACCTCGACCAGCCGTACCGAGTCGCGGGGCAGGTGCGCGTCGGACAGCTCGTACCCGGGGCGGGTGACGCCGACGAACGTGGCGAGGTCAAACACCCGGTCGGCGTCCTTCCACGACAGGATCGCGCCGAGCGCGTCGGCGCCGGTGATGAAGAACAGCTCGACGTCCGGCCCGTACGAGGCGTGCAGCTCGGTCAGCGTGTCGACGGTGTACGTGGGGCCGGGCCGGTCGATGTCCACCCGGCTCGTCGCGAAGCGCGGGTTCGACGCCGTCGCGATCACCGTCATCAGGTAGCGGTCCTCGGCGGGGCTCACGTACGTGTGGCCCTTCTGCCACGGCTGGCCGGTCGGTACGAAGATCACTTCGTCCAGGCCGAACCGGTCCGCCACCTCGCTCGCCGCGACCAGGTGCCCGTGGTGGATCGGGTCGAACGTGCCACCCATGATCCCCACCCGCCGCCGCGGGTTGTCCTGCTGCATCCGCGCATCCTAGGCAGATCGCGGCCGGCGCCGGTCACTCTTCGTGCCGATCACCACAGCCGGTCCGGCCCCGTTTCGTACGTCCGGGGTCAGGTGAGGCCGGGGAGGGGTGGTTCGCCGGCGGTCCAGCGGCGCAGGCGGACCGCCTTGCCGACCTCGGTGCGGGGCAGGCCGCCGGGGCCGAGGACGCGGACGTCGCAGCGCAGGCCGAGCCGTTCGTGCAGGCCGGCGGCGATCCGGTCGCCGACGGGCGCCGGGTCGGTGTCGCCGGCCGTCTCGACGCACACCACGAGCCGGGTCTGCGCGGTACGCGTGTCGAGCACGAGCAGGTACTGCGGGGCGACCGCGGGGTCGGCCAGCACCACCGACTCGATCTCGCTCGGGTACACGTTGACGCCGCGGACCACGAGCATGTCGTCGCGGCGGCCGACGATCCGGCTCATCTTCACCGTGGTACGCCCGTCCGGGCTGGGTGTGCGGTCGAGCCGGGCGAGGTCGCCGGTGCGGTACCGCAGCAGCGGCAGCGCCTGCTTGGTGAACGTGGTGAACGTCAGCTCGCCGATCTCGCCGTCGGGCACCGGGTCTCCGGTCGCCGGGTCCAGCGCCTCGACGTAGAAGTGGTCCTCCGCGACGTGCAGCCAGCCGGCGGAGTCGAGCGTCTCGCAGGCGACGCCGGGGCCGATGATCTCCGACAGCCCGTAGATGTCGAGGGCGCGGGTGCCGAGCAGCGCCTCGATCTTGTCGCGCATCGCGTCGGTCCACGGCTCCGCCCCGTGTATCCCGACGCGCAGGCTGATCTCGTCCGGCGCGACGCCGGCCGACGCGAACGTCTCCCCCAGGTAGACGGCGTACGACGGGGTGCAGGTCAGCACGTCGGGGGCGAGGTCGGTGATGAGCCGGACCTGCCGCTGGGTCATGCCGGCGGAGATGGGTACGACGGTGGCGCCGAGGGTGCGGGCGCCGTGGTGGACGCCGAGCCCGCCGGTGAACAGGCCGTACCCGTAGGCGTTGTGGATGGTGGAGCGCGGGGTGGCGCCGGCGCCGGCGAGCGCGCGGGCCATCACGTGCCCCCACAGCCGCAGGTCCGCCTCGGTGTACCCGACGATCGTGGGGCGGCCGGAGGTGCCGGACGATCCGTGTATCGCGGCCAGCTCGGTGCGGTCGACGGCGAGCAGCCCGAACGGGTAGTGCGCCCACAGGTCGTCCTTGCCGAGGGTGGGCAGCCGCGGCAGGTCGGCGAGGCCGAGCCCGGCGCCGGCGTCGACGCCCGCCGCGCGCAGCCGCTCCGCCTGCAACCCTCCGGTACGGGCGAGCAACCGGTCGACGAGCCCGCGCAGCCGCCGCTGTTGCAGCGCGGTACGCGCGTCGACGGACATCGTCTCCGCCGGGTCCAGAATCATGTCAGAAGATCATGCCACCACGGGGCCCCGGTCAGGGGCGCTCGGCGGCGGCGCGGGCGCGTACGGCGACGACGAGCGCGTCCCGGTGCTCCATCAGTCCGCGCCGTACGCCGGTGGGCAGGTCACCGGCCAGCAGTTTCTCGCTCGCCGCGACGGTCTCCGCGCCGATCGCGTACCGGGGGAAGGCGTCGGCGACGAGCCGCCAGCCCATCTCGGTGGTACGCGGGGCGGCGGCGGTGACGATCTCGGCGAAGAACCGCGGCACGTACCCGGCGGTCAGCTCGGTCTGTTCGGGGTGCCAGAAACCACGGCCGAGGGCCTGGGTGTGCCGGTTCGGCAGGTCGGTGTCGGTGAGCAGGGCGGTGAAGGCGCGGGCCTTCGCGTCCGGGTCGGGCAGCGCGGCCCGGCAGCGTACGGCGTGCACGGTGCCCTGCGCGGTGGCGTCCCGCTCCGCCTCGGCGTCGATCTCGGCGGGTCCGGCGGCGCCGAGGACGACGAGCCGGGACAGGATCCGCCAGCGCAGCTCCGGGTCGGGGCGTACGCCGTCGGGCAGGCCGGCGCCGGCCAACGCGGCGGCCAGCCGGTCGGTGTCGACGGTCGCCGACACGAGCGCCCGGTACGCGGCGAGCCGCCGGCCGCCGCCGGGCGGCGCGGACGAAAGCAGCTCGTCGCAGGCGGCGGCGAGCGCGGCCAGTGCGGCGGGCCGGTCGGCCGGCGGCACGTACCGGTCGGCGACGTGGTCCTGTGCCCGGTCGAGCATGGACGACAGCAGCGGTACCTGCGGTTCGGAGGCGATGCCGGTCGAGACGAGCCGGACGAACGCGGTCGGCGACAGCTCGCCGGCGCGGACCGAGTCCCACGCGATGCCCCACAGCAGCGCCCGGGTGAGCGGATCGGTCACCTCGGGCAGCAGCGTGTCGAGGCGCCCGGCGGCGCCGTCCGGCAGCCGTACGGTGGCGAAGGTGAGGTCGCCGTCGTTGACCAGCAGCAGGTCCGCGGCGGACAGGCCGGCCAGCTCCGGCACCGGGGTCCGTCCACCGTGGATGGTCAGCTCGGTGCGGTGGTAGCGGGAACCGTTGCGGTAGAGGCCGACGGCGATGCGGTGCGGGCGTTCCGGCGCACCGTCCACACCGGACTGTCGCACGTGGACACTCGCGTACCGGCCGTCGGCCACCTCGACCTCCGGCACCAGGCGGTCCACCCCGGCCGTACGCAGCCAGGTGTCGGCCCACGTCGCGACGTCCTGGCCGCTGGACTCGGTGAGCGAGGCGACCAGGTCGGCGAGGTCTGCGTTGCCGTACGCGTGGCGCTCGAAGTGCCGCCGCAGCCCGTCGACGAACGCCTCGTCGCCGAGCCAGGCGGCGAGCTGGCGCAGCACCGACGCCCCCTTCGGGTACGAGATCGCGTCGAAGTTGACGAGCGCGCCGGCCGTGTCCGCGACCTCGGCCGGCGCGACGGGATGCGTCCAGCTCGACTGGTCGGCCTGGTAGCCGGCGAGCTTCTGGCCGCCGGCGAACGTGGCCAGCGCCGCCCGGTAGCGCGTGGCGGTCGGCAGGATTCGCAGCGCCAGGTAGGTCGCGAACGACTCGTTCAGCCACAGGTCGTCCCACCAGCGCATCGTGACCAGGTCGCCGAACCACATGTGCGCCATCTCGTGCGCCATGATGTACGCCCGGTTCTCCCGCTCGGCCTCGGTCACCGCACCCCGGAACACCAGCTCGTCCCGGAAGGTCACGCAGCCCGGGTTCTCCATCGCGCCCATGTTGAACTCCGGCACGAACACCTGGTCGTACGTGTCGCCGAACGGGTACCGCACGCCGAACAGCTCGTGGTATGCGTCGAGGCAGCTCGCCGTCGTGTCGAACAGTTCCTCGGCGTCCGCGTCGAGGTGCTCGGCGAGCGAGCGCCGGCAGTGCAGCCCGTACCGGACGTCGCCGCGGACCGACTCGGGGCCGCGGAGCTGGCTGTGCGACCGGTAGACCGAGTGGTACGGCCCGGCGCACAGGGTCATGAAGTACGGCGCGAGCGGGCGCGTCGTGGCGAACTCCCACCGGGCCAGGTCGCGCCCCGCGGGATCGGGTACCGGCTCGCCGCGCTCGTTGGAGATCACCGTCCAGCGGTCCGGCACGGTCACCGACAGGGTGAGCGGCGCCTTCAGGTCCGGCTGGTCGAAGCAGGCGAACATGCGCTGCGCGTGGTCCAGGAACGCCATCGCGTAGAGGTAGGTCGCGCCGTCCGCCGGGTCGACGAACCGGTGCAGGCCCTCGCCGGTGTGCGAGTACCGGCACTCGGCGCGGACCACCAGCTCGTTGTCGGCGGCCAGGTCAGGCAGCGCCAGCCGCCCGTCGGACAGGCCGGCCGTGACGTCCCGGCCGTTCAGCGTCGCCGACAGCAGCTCGGCGGTCAGCTCGGCGAACGTCGTCGCGCCCGGCTCGGCGCAGCCGAACCGGATCGTCGCAACCGACGCGAACGTCGTCGCCCCCGGCCCGTCGGCGGCCGACAGGTCGAGATCCACCGCGTACGAGTGGACGGTCAGCAGGCGGGCGCGTTCCCGCGCCTCGGCGTGCGTCAGGCTGGTCACGAGCGACCTCCGCGCGCGGCGAGCGCCACGCGTACCTCGTGGTCCGCCTCGGTGACGAAGCGGTGCAGCACCGGATCCAGGTCGGCGTCGGCGAGCAGCTTCGCGGCCAGTTCCGTGGTCTCCGGCCGCACCGCGGTCAGCGGGTACCCGTCCCGCGCGGTGATCATCAGCATCGCCGGGCTGCGGAACGCCGCGGTGGCCGGCAGCTCGGCGAAGAACCGCGGCACGTACGCCTCGGTCAGCGCGGCGTGCTCGGCCCGCCAGAAGCCCCGGCCGAGCGCTTCGAGGTGCCGGTTGGACAGCGACCTGTCGCCCATCAGGCGGTCCCACGCGACGCGTTTCTCGTCCGGGTCGGGCAGCGCCGCGCGGCACCGGGTCGCCGCCACCTCGCCGCTCGCGGTACGGTCCGCGGCCAGCTCGGCGGCGATCTCGTCCGCGCCCGCCTCCCCCACGGTGACCAGCCGGAACAGCACCGACCAGCGCAGGTCGGCGTCCATCGCCACCCCGTCCGGTACGCGCCGGCCGGCCCGCCAGTCGCGCAGCAGCGCCAGCTCGTCGGCGGTCACGGCGGCGGACGCCGCGATGCGGGTACCGGCCAGCCGGCGGGCCGCCCCGTCCTGCCCGGCGAGGACCAGGCCGAGCTCGGCGAGCTCGTGCAGCACGCCGGCCGGGTCCGCCACGTACCGGTCGGCGACGTGCTGGCGGCACAGCCGCAGCACGATGTCGACGACCGACTGTTCCGGCTCCGCCGGTAGCACCGCGACGGCCAGCCGGACGAAGTCCGCCGGTGCCAGCTCGCCGGCACGCACCATGTCCCACAGGTTCGTCCACACCACCGCGCGGGTGGCGGGGTCGGCGATCCGCGGCAGCAGCCCGGGCAGCCGAGACAGGTCGCCGGGCCCGAACCGGATCCGCGCGAACGTCAGGTCCGCGTCGTTCAGTACGACGAGGTCGGCGGCCGGCGCCCCGGCCATCTCCGGCACCTCGGTCCGCGCCGCGTCCAGGGTCACGTCCGCGCGGCGTGCCACTCCTTCGCCGTCGTAGCAGGCGATCCGCACCCGGTGCGGCCGGCGTTCCGGCGCCGCCTGCTCGACGGCGAAGGAGGTGTAGCGCCCGTCCGCGACCGTCACGGCCGGCGTCAGCAGGTCCACCCCGGTCGTACGCAGCCAGCGGCGCGCCCAGTCGCCGAGGTCCCGGCCGCTCTCCTCGGCCATCGCGCCGATCAGGTCGGCCAGGTCCGCGTTGCCGTACGCGTACCGCTGGAAGTAGCGGCGCAGCCCGGCCCAGAACGTGTCGTCGCCGAGCAGCGTGGCGAGCTGGCGCAGTGCGGACGCGCCCTTCGGGTACGAGATGGCGTCGACGTTGAGCATCCCGTGCGCCACGTCCGGTACGTCGGCCGGCGCCACCGGGTGCGTCGACGGCCCCTGGTCCTTCTCGTACCCGACGAGCTTGCGGGTCACGCCGAACGACGCCCACGCGTGCCGGAAGCGGGTCGCCTCCGACGCCACCCGGAAACCCAGATACTCCGCGAACGACTCGTTCAGCCACAGGTCGTCCCACCAGCGCAGGGTGACGAGGTTGCCGAACCACATGTGCGCCATCTCGTGCGCGATGATCATCGCGCGCAGCTCCCGCTCGGCGTCGGTCACCGCCGAGCGGAAGAGCATCTCGTCCCGGAACGTCACGCAGCCGATGTTCTCCATCGCCCCGTGCAGGAACTCCGGCACGAACACCTGGTCGTACTTGTCACCGAACGGGTAGCACATCGCGAACGTCCGCTCGTACCAGTCGAGGCACTGGGCGGTCAGCTCGAACAGCTCGTCGGCCTGCCGGTCCAGGTGCTCGGCCAGCGACGCGCGGCCGTGCCAGCCGAGCCGCCGACCGGCATGCTCGCGGTAGACCGAGTGGTACGGACCGGCGCACACCGTGAACAGGTACGTCGACATCGGCCCGCACTCGGCGAACTCCCACCGGCCCGGCCCGACCCGCTCGCCGTCCGCGTTGGCCAGGACCGTCCAGTGTTCCGGCGCGGTGACCCGCAGCGTGATCCGCGCCTTCAGGTCCGGCTGGTCGAAGCACGCGAACGTCCGCGACGCGCAGTCCAGCGCCGACGTCGCGCACACGTACGTCTCGCCGTCGGACGGGTCGACGAGCACGTGCAGGCCCTCGCCGCTGTGCGAGTACGGCAGCTCGGCGGTGACGACCAGCTCGTTCTCGGCGGCGAGCGCCGGCAGCGGCAGCCGGTTGCCGTCGGTGCCGGTCGCCAGCGGTACGCCGTTCAGCGTCGCGGCGGTCGGTTCAGCCGCGATCTCGGCGAACGTGGCCGCGCCCGGCTCCGCGCACCGGAACCGGATCGTCGTGCGCGAGCCGAACCGCTCGGCGCCACGGGTCAGGTCCAACTCCACCAGGTACGTCTCGACGGTCAGCAGCCCTGCCCGGGCCTGCGCCTCGATCTGGGTCAGTGAGGACATCAGGCCATCATGCCCGCTACCCACGATCGCTACTCCCCGCCCGGGACCGCGCCGAGAAGTTTCCATTTTTTAGTACTTATCGTTGACAGTCCCGTCCGCCGTCGGAAGACTTGGGCAACTTCCGCCCCACCCGCCCCGACGGGAGGAAAACGTGTCCCCATCCCCCCTGTCCCGCCGTCGCCTGTTCACCATCGGTGCCGGAGTCGCCGGAGCCGGACTGTTCGCCGCGAGCCGGCTGCCCGCCGACCGCGCCGCCGCCGCGCCCGCACTGGCCAGCCACCCGTTCACCCTCGGCGTCGCGTCCGGCGACCCGCGCCCCGACGGCGTCGTGCTGTGGACCCGGCTCGCGCCCGACCCGCTCGCCGAGGACGGATTCGGTGGCATGCCCCGCCGCGCCGTCGCCGTACGGTGGGAGGTCGCCGAGGACGAGACCATGCGCCGGGTCGTCCGGCGCGGCACCTGCGTCGCCGCGGCGGACCTGGCGCACTCCGTCCACGTCGAGGTCGACGGACTGCGCCCCGGCCGCGACTACTGGTACCGGTTCGGCACCGGCACCGACGACAGCCCCATCGGCCGTACCCGGACCGCGCCGGGCGCGACCGACCCGACACCGGTGACGTTCGCGTTCGTGTCCTGCCAGCAGTGGGACGCCGGCTTCTACACGGCGTACCGGGACCTGGCGGCGCGGCACGTCGACGTGGTGCACCACCTCGGCGACTGGATCTACGAGAACCCGATCGCCGCGACCGGCGGCAAGCGCAACCTCGCCACCCCGCTGCCCGCGGTGCACAACCAGACGACGATGACGCTCACCCAGTACCGGCTGCGGCACGCGCTCGTCGCCTCCGACCCGGACTTCGTGGCGGCGCGGGCGAGCGCGCCGTTCGTCGCGACGGTCGACGACCACGACGTCGAGGACAACTGGGCCGGCGTCACCTCGCCGATGGGTACCACGCCGGAGGACTTCCTGCGCCGGCGCGCCGCCGCGTTCCGCGCGTACTACGAGCACGTGCCGCTGCGCCCGTCGACGCTGCCCACCGGCCCGGACATGCGCCTGTACCGGTCCCTGCGGTACGGGAGGCTGGCGACGTTCTTCGTGCTGGACGAGCGGCAGTACCGCAGCCCGGAGAACATCGGCAGGCGCGACGAGGAGGCCCGGACGATGCTCGGCACCGCGCAGGAACGGTGGCTGCTGGACTCGCTCGCCAGCTCCGGCGCGACGTGGCAGCTGATGGCGAACCAGACCATGATGTTCCAGCTCGACCGGCTCACCGATCCGGGTCTCCAGCAGCTGAACCCGGACAGCTGGGACGGGTACGCGGCGGCCCGCGGCCGGCTGTTCACCGGCCTGACCGAGCGGAAGGTCCGCAATCCCGTGGTGTTGAGCGGCGACGCGCACGTGAACTGCGCCGCGGACCTGAAGGCCGACTTCGCTGACGAGGGCTCGGCGACGATCGGCGCGGAGTTCCTGGGTACGTCGATCTCCTCCGGTGGCGACGGCTCCGACCTGACCGCCGCCGGGAAGGAGTGGCTCGCGGCCAACCCGCACCTGCGCTTCGTCAACTCGCAGCGGGGATACGTACAGTGCCGGGTGGAGCCGGACACGTTCCGCGCCGACTACGTGGTGGTGGACAAGGTCACCACGCCCGGCGGTACGGCGTCGACCCGCCGTTCGTTCGTCGTCGAGTCCGGCCGGCCCGGCATCCAGGAGGCGTGATGGGCGTCCGAAGCCTGCTCTCCGTCGCGGCGGTGGCGGCGGGTGCCCTGGTGGCCACCGCCGGCGTCGTCGCCGTCCATCATGGACTGTCCACATCGGACAGTAATGCCGGCCCGGTGCTGGTGGTCGAGGCGAACCTCCAGGACGCCGTACACCCGGCCGACGCGCGCGACACCGCCGACCTGGACACGTTCGTCCGGCGCCTCGCCAGGTCCACACCGTACGCGCCGGATGCGTTGCTACTGACCGAGATCCTGGGCCCCGGCGCGGACCGTGTCGCCGCCCGGCTGTCGTCCGCGACCGGGCACCGGTACGAGGTGACGGTGGCCGGCGGGGACACGGCGTTCCGGCCGGACGGCGCGGTCCGGGAGAACGCGATCCTGCTCAACACCGACACGATGCGCCCGATCGACCACCGCGGGTTCCACCGGGTGCAGGACGAGGACCAGGCGTACGCGGTGGCGGCCCGGCGCGGGTCGAACGTGACGGTGCCGCTCGTCGCGGCGCACCCGGCCGGCGACCCGGCCCTCGCGGCGAGCGCGCTGGGTTCCTTCGTCGACGCGACGTTTCCCGCCGCGGACAACCGGATCACCGTGCTGGGCGGCGACTTCCGGGTCGGCCGGTGCGCGACCGCCGGGGACGACCAGCCGACCGGGTGCGAGCCCGCACCGTACTGGGCGGAGGTGACCGGGGCGCGCGGCTTCTCGGACGCGACGTACGAGACGGCCGGTGCGGAACGCCGCACGGCCAGCAACTACCTGTTCGTCCGGGGCCGGCCGCTGCGCTCCGCCGTCGACACCGGGTACGCGCCCGACCCGTCCTGCAAGCCGGCGTACGACGCGGGCCGCTCGGCGTCCGCACCGGCGGCGTGCCGCGGCGCCTACTACGCCGACAAGCCGTTCTCCTGGGCGGAGGTCGAGCCGGGTCAGGACGTGCAGCGGGCCGTCGTGCCGGCGCAGGTGGTGATGGACCGGTGCCGGCTCGCCGACCGCACGGCGGACGTGGTGGCCCGGACGGTCAACAACACCGACTCGGCCAGCTCCGAGCCGGTGTCGGTGGACGCGGCGGCGCCGCTGACGGCGACACCCGCGTCCGGCACCCTCGACGTACCCGCGCACCAGGGTGCGTCGCTCGTCGTGCACCTGACCGCGCCCCGCGCGGGCACCCCGACCGGCGACCTGCGCATCACCGTCCACATCGGACAGACAAGCGTCGCCGTGCCGGTGCACGTGCCGGAGAGCTGCACCGAACCCCCCGCGTACGCGACGAGCTTCCACGCCGGCACCCCACCGGAGAACGCCGTGGACGGGGACATCGCGACGATCTGGCACTCGGAGTACCAGCCGGTCACGCCGCTGCCGCAGTCGATCACGCTGAACCTGGGCGCCACGCGGAGCGTCACGAGCCTGTCGTACCAGCCGCGGTTCGACGGGAACCTCAACGGCACGATCCTGTCGTACCAGGTGTCGGTGAGCACCGACGGGGCGACGTTCGACACCGTCGCGAGCGGCGACTGGGCCGGCGACGCGCGGCTCAAGACCGTCACGTTCCCCGCCGTCGACGCCCGGTACGTGCGCCTCACCGGCACCAAGGGGTACGGCGGCGAGTTCGTGTCCGCCGCCGAGGTCACCGCCCGCTGACCAAAGCGTCCTCGGTGTGCCCGGCGCCGGGTCAGAACAGGGTGCCGAGCATGCCGAGGACCAGGGCGTACACCGGCAGGGAGGCGGCGCACAGGGCGGCACCCATCCGCGGGAACCGGTCGACCGGGGTCGTCGAGCTGCGCGGCCGGCACAGCAGGCCGACCAGCAGGTAGCCGGCGAAGAACGCCAGCGCCGGGAAACCGCAGCAGGTCCAGGCGTACGTGCCGACCTGGTCGGTGACCGCCTTGTGCGAGTAAAGGCCGATCATGACGAGCTGGCCGACGAGCGCGGCGAGCGAACAGCCGGCGTACACGACGGCGACGCGGGCGCGGGGCCGCCAGCCCGGCAGGAGTACCGGCGCCTCGCCCAGGTCCTCGGCGGCGTCGGCCGCCACGTTCGCGTCGTGCAGCCGCTGCCGGGCCGTCGCCAGCCGGTCCGCGGCCGGTACCTCCTCGGCCAGCCCGACGATCTCGGTACGGTCGGCCGGCGGGAACGACGGCGCCGGCAGCCGCAGCTTCCGCGCCAGCTCCACCAGGTCCGACTGCTGCTCGACAAGCTGGTCGGCGACCTCGGTCAGCTCCGCACGCGCCGACTCGGCGTCCTTCCGCAGGCCCCCGGTACGCTCCCGCTCCGCCCGGCGTACCGCGGCGAGGCGGCCGGCCGCCGCCGCGTACGAGGACCAGTCGGACGGCATCGTCACTCCCCCTCCGCCCGCGGACCGGTGAACGGCACGATCAGGCCCACCCGGTCCTCGTGCCGGTCGACGAGCAGCGCCCGGTTGGGCCGGGGACGCCAGTCCAGGTCGAGCGCGCCGACGAGCATGCCCAGCTCACCGCCCGGCACGTTCAGCGCGACCAGGCACGCCACGTCCTCCCGGCCCGCCGGACCGCCGATGTCGTCGGAGAACCGGGACAGGCCGCGCCACCAGCCGAGCAGGTGCACACCGCGCGCCGGCCCCTGCCGCAGCACCACCCGCAGGTCGTCCAGCCCGGTGCGCCCCGCCTCGTCCATCTCGGTCAGCACCCCGCTCGCCGCGTCCATCCCGAACACGGCCAGGTACGTCGGGTCGGCGCCACCGCGCGGCTCGCGTACCAGGGTCGACAGCCGGCGCAGCTCCTCGCGCAGACCGATCGCGTCCACCGTGGACACCCGGTGGCCGGCCGCGGCGATCCGCGCCGCGGTCCGCTCCGCCACCGCGTCCGCCGCCGCGACCAGCGGCGCCAGTACGAAACTCGCGCCACCCGCCTCGTACTGCGGGGCCAGCCCGCCCACCGCCGCGGCCAGCACCTCCGCGCCGACCACGCTCGGCCCCAGCACCCCCACGTGCCGGCCCGGGCTCGCGTCCAGCGCGAACGACGCCGTCGACGACGTGACGTCCACGTTGCGCCCGACCAGCGCCAGCCGGCGCGGACGCGGCCGCAACGACCGGTACGTCGGGTCGTCGGCGAGCGACTGCTCGGCGTACCCGGCGAACACGGCGGGCGGTGCGCTGCCCGGGATCCGGGCCTGCCACAGCTCGCGCCGCAGCCACGCCAACCGGGCCGAGTCGGCGTGCGCGTCGGGGAAGCGTACGAGGCGGTTGTGGCCGGCGATGCCGCCCGCGTCGTTCACCACGGCGGTACCGACCGGCAGGCCGTCCGCCGCACCGTTGAGCGGATCCAGCACGCCGGTCGCCCCGGCCAGCGCGATCCGCAGCGGGAACTGGCCGAAGATCGACTCGGTCTTCGTGTACAGCGCCTCGACCCCGCCGGTGGTCTGCGACGCCAGCACCAGGTGCACCCCGTACGACCGGCCCTTGCGAGCCAGCTCCTCCAGCAGCGCCGCGGCCCGCCGGGCCAGCGCGTCGTTGCCCGTGAACAGCACGTGGAACTCGTCGACCACGGCCAGGATGCGCGGCATCGCCACGTCCACCGTGGCGCGCAGGTCGGCCAGCTTCGTCACGCCGGCCCGCTTCATCGCCACCGACCGGCGGCCCATCTCCGCCGCCAGCTCGGCGAGCACCGCCACGCCGTACTCCCGGTCGGACTCGACGCCGACCGCCCGCGCGTGCGGGATCCACGACGGGTCGCTGTCGGTCGGTGTGAACTCGGTGAACGACACGCCTTCCTTGAAGTCCAGCAGGTACATCGCCAGCTCGTCCGGCGAGTAGCGGGCGGCCAGCCCGTACAGCACGTCGAGCAGGAAGACCGTCTTGCCCGACCCGGTACGCCCGCCCACCAGCCAGTGCGGCGTCGCGTCGTCGAACGCCAGCTCCACCGGCGCCATGCCGTCCCGCCCCACGACCGTACGCAGGCCGGTCTCCGACGAGTCCGGCCAGCGCCGGTCCGTCATCAGGTCCGCGAACGTCATCGTGCCCGCCGTCCGCAGCGCACCCGCCAGCCGCCGACTCACCGTCGCCACCAGCTCGTCCGGCGGTCCGGGCGCCAGGCGCACCGGTACGTCCAGCCCACCCGCCGAGTACGGCGCGGCGCCCGGCGGATCCACCAGCCGGCAGCCCCGGTCCGTCACCCGCATCGCGACGGCCGACGGCAGCGGCTCCTCCGGCTCCGGGTACCCGCGGGCCGGCGGGTAGCCCGCGACGATCAGGTGCAGTCGCGCCGACGGGCCGGCATGCGCCAGCGCCCGCAGCCGCGCCAGCTCCGCGCCCGAGTCCGGCGCCAGCGACCCGGCCACGACCAGCAGGTACGGCACCGCCGACAGGTCACGCCCGGCGCTCGCCGCCTGCTGCACCTGCCGTACGTGCCGCTCGGCCTCGTCCAGCACCCCGCGGAACGACTCCCGGTCCGTCGCCGGCTCCGGCAGCACACCCGCCTCGACCAGCGGCCGGAACGCCGCGAACGTGGCGCCCACCGCGCCGCCGTCGACCGTACGCACCCGCAGCAGCCCAGCCGGGCACGCCGCGAGCAGCCGCACCAGCAGGCCACGGACCAGCCCGGCCACCTCCGGCCGCCGGGCGTCCGCGTCGATCGCCAGATGCCCCACCCCGAGCAGCGGTACCACCGCGGGAAAGGCCGCGTCCGGCGTGACCTGCGCCGTGCCGACCGGTACGTACACCGGGCCGGTCGGCGCCGCGTCGCGGCCCACCGGCAGCTCCGGCACCGTGTGGTCCCAGCCGGTGCCGAGCCATCCCGGGGTCAGCGCGCGCGCCGTGCCGGCCAGCTCCTCGGCCAGCCTCGCCTGCTGCACCGCCGACGAGTCCAGATGCCCGGTGTCACCGGCACGCCGGTCCATGTCCCGCTGCGCCGCCCGTATCTGGGCGACGGCCTCCCGGTGCGCGGCGACCGCCCGCCCGAACACCGCCCGTACGCTGGCCACCCGACCTCCCGCACCCCGCCGCCCGTGGCCCGAGCGACCCTATCGCATCCGCTCCCGACCCCACCGGGTACGAGCCGCGCCGCCGCCCCGACACGGGCCGCGCCGCCGCCTTCCCGCCCAGGCCCGCGCCCGGCCGCGGGCCGCACACGCCAGGAGCTACGTCGTCGACCCGAGCCGATGCGGGTCGCGGCGTCGGGGTCGTCACAGGCCGGGCCGGCCGGCGCGGTGGTAACGTCGTCGGCATGCGGACGAGTTTTCACGGTCTCGGCTGGTGGCGCCCCTGACGGGCGGCACCCCATCCGCGTTTCCCATCGCGGCCGCCCGATCCGGGCGGCCGTTTCGCGTCTCCGCGACCGGTGGTCCGGCGCGGGCGGCCCCTTCGACGAAGGAGCCAACCATGACCACCAGCGCACCGCAGCGACCGAGCGAACTGACCGCCGCAGCCGGCACCCGTACCCGCCGGCTGACCGGTTTCACCCCGTCCGGCACGCTGCACCTCGGCAACTACGTGGGCGCGATCCGCCCCATCATCGACACCGCCGGTGACACCGACACCGTCGTGTTCATCTCCGACCTGCACGCCCTGACGATCGAGCACGACCCCGCCCTGGTACGCCAACGCACGGTCGAGTTCGCCACCCTGCTGCTCGCGGCGGGCGCCGATCCGGACCGGTGCCTGTTCCTCGTCCAGTCCCACGTACCCGAGCACGCCGAGCTGCACTACCTGCTCGAATGCGCCACCGGGTACGGCGAGGCGCAGCGCATGATCCAGTTCAAGGAGAAGTCGCGCCGGCAGGAGCAGGTCCGCGTCTCGCTGCTGACGTACCCGATCCTGATGGCCGCCGACATCCTGTTGTACGACACCGACGAGGTGCCGGTCGGCGAGGACCAGAGCCAGCACGTGGAGCTGGCGCGGGACGTGGCGTACCGGTTCAACACGCGGTACGGGAAGACGTTCGTGGTGCCGCGTGCGGTGAACCCGCCGGTCGCCGCGCGCATCATGGACCTGACGTCGCCGGCCGACAAGATGAGCAAGTCGACGTCGTCCGCGGCCGGCGCGCTGCGCCTGCTGGACGAGCCGGATGCGTTGCGGCGCAAGGTGATGCGCGCGGTGACCGACGCCGGCAGCGAGGTGCGCTACGACCCGGACCGGCAGCCGGGCGTGGCGAACCTGCTCGACATCCTCGCCGCGTGCACCGGCGACGACCCGACGGTCCTCGCCCCGCTCTTCGACTCGTACGGCGAGCTGAAGCGCGCGGTCGCCGACTCCGTCGTCGCCACCCTCGGCCCGGTACGCGAGCGCTACGACGACCTCGCCGCGGACCCCGGGTACGTGCGGGACGTGCTGCGCGCGGGTGCCGCGCGGGCGCGGGAGCGGGCCGGGGCGAAGGTACGCGCGGCGAAGGAGGCGATCGGCCTGCTACCCGCCTGATCACGCTGTGCCAGGTCTCCGAACAGGCCGTTGATCAGGCGAAACGTCACCTCAGCGGGTGACCGACGGTCCGAGATGTCACGATGTGTGCGGAGCCGATAACCCCAGAGAGTGAACGTTGATCATGGTGCCGTCACCATGATCGACCACGCGCCGTTGACCCGGCGAAGGGCTCCGCACCGAACAGGTGCGGGCGGCGGTGACGTCGCGCGGCGGCTGGGGGGTGTGCCGCGCGGCGTCGCCACACCGTGGCCCGTCGGCGTCGACCTGCGACAGTCCGATCCCATGCCGCACCGGGGCGGCGGACGAGGACGTAGCGGCCGATCGTTACGCTGCCAACCATGCGACTGCTCGGCGCGCTGCACGCGCACGGTGTTGCCTTCCGGTTCCGGCCGCGCGTCCACCACCACTACTACGGCGCGAGTCACGGGACGTCCTACCTCTGCTGCCTCGCCGTCGTCGCCGTCGTCGTCGTGCTCATCGTCCTCGTCGCACGCCGGCGCCGTCGCTGACGTGGTCTCGGGTCGCGACGGCCGTCCACGGGTGCGGATCGGGGCCGGGACGGAAGTCGTACCGGACGGGGCCGTGCGGGCCGAACCCGAGCAGCGTCACCGAGCTGGTGCCCCACCGGCTCTCCCCCACCGTGGCCGACGCGACCAGCGCACGCGGATCCTCGCGCCGGGGCACGTCTTTGCCGTCGATCAGGCCGATCCACGGTGCCCACGCCTCCGCCGCGTCGACGCCAGGCGTCGGATCGGGGCGGGCGGCGGCGAACCGCGGGCCGAACCACGACGCCCGCGGCGTACGCCGGTCGGCGGGGCCGAGCCAGCGACCCCGGTTCGCGAACACGTGCGTCCCGGCCCCCAACCCGTACGCGTGCGGCTGGTAGCCGTTCCAGGTCAGCACCCGCAGCCCGGTGACATCGACGGTGACCAGGTGGAACGGGTCGTACCCGACGGGGTCCGGCAGGTCGGCGCCGGCGGCGGACAGCAGCGGCAGCGCACCGCGGCTGTGCCGGTGCGCCGGGTCGGCCGGGCGACCCGACGCGTTGAGTACGCAGGCGACGCGGCCGGCCGCCGGGTCGTACGCGAGCCAGGTGCCGCCGGCCAGCTCGTCGCGCCCGCCGATCAGGCCGGGACGGTCGGGCCAGTGCCGCGCCGGTGGCTGCCAGGGCCGGCCGAGGAACTCGTCGCGTACCGCGGCGACGGTGACGGCGCACGGCCGCTCCGGCGACAGGTCGACCACGAGCGTGCACACGCGGAGCCTCCTTCGGCGGTGACGGAGCCATACCGTACCGACCGTCGACAAGCTGTCATTGATCTGTCACTATTCGATGCTCTCTTGAGGTATTTCGCCAGGCAGTCGGACCGAAACTGAGGTGGTTCGCCCGACCTTGGAGGCCGCCATGTCCGAGCAGACCACGACCACCCCGACCACCACCGAACCCACCGCCGCGAAGTGCAACTGCCCGTCCGGCTGCCGCTGCGGCTGCCAGTCCGGCGGCACGTGCAAGTGCGGCGGGCACTGCGGCGGTTGATGTCCACCGGCGCCGTGCCCGCCGGGATCGTCGCCGCGGCGTCCGTCGCGCTGACCCTCTTCGGCGTGGTACGGCTGGCGTACGTGCCGCCGGCCGGCCGGGACGTGGAACTCGCGCGCGTCGGCATGGCCGGCGGGATGGTCGCGATGGCACTGCCGCCGCCGGCCCTGCCCTGGTGGCTGTGGCCCGCCGTCGTCCTCGCCGGCTGCGCCTGGTCGGCCGCGCGGCTGCGCGCCGACGACCCGCACCGTACGCACCGGCTGCACCACGTCGGTGCCGGGCTCGCCATGGCGTACCTGCTGGTGTTGGTGCACCTGCCGGGCACGACGCCGATGGCCGGGCACCGCATGCCCGACACCGGACCGCCGGTGCTGTCCGCCCTGCTGCTCGCCGCCGACCTCGTCGTCGTCGGGTACGCCGTGGGCAGTGCGGCGCTCGCCGCGCTGAGCCTCGTACCGCTGCGGCCCGCGACGCTGCCGCCGCTCGCGCCCGCGCCGCGCGCCACCGCCGCCTGCCAGCTCCTGATGAGCCTGCTCATGCTCGACATGGTCGGCGCCATGCTCCGGTGAGTGGCGCCGGGCAGGCACAGTGACCGACGTGGAGTTCTCGTTGCTGGGTCCGGTCGAGGCGCGACTCGACGGACGGGTCGTGCCGCTCGGCCCGCCCAAGCAGCGTCTCCTGCTCGCCGTCCTGCTGCTCGAACCGGGCCGCCTCATCCCCGTCGACCGGCTGTACGACCTGCTCTGGGGCGAGGCGCAGCCGCGCAACGCGCGTACCGCGGTGCAGGTGCTGGTGTCCCGGCTGCGCGCGGCGCTCGCCGCGGCCGACGCCGACGCGCACGGCGTGCGGCTGGTGACCCGCGAGCCCGGGTACCTGATCGAGGTGGCGGCGGACCGGGTCGACCTGCACCGGTTCCGCGCGCTCGTGGACCGGGCCGGGCGCAGCGACTCGACGGGGCACCGGGCGCGGCTGCTGGCCGACGCGCTCGCGCTGTGGCGCGGCCCGGCGCTCGCCGACGTCACCGACCCGCGCGTCCGGGACCGGCTCTGCGCCGGCCTGACCGAGCAGTACTGGCGGGCGCTGGAGGACTCCTACGACGCGGAGCTGAGCCTCGGCCGGCACGCCGAGCTGCTTCCCGGGCTACGTGACCGGGTCGCCGACCAGCCGCTCCGGCAGCGGCTCGTCGGGCAGCTCATGCTCGCGCTGTACCGCAACGGGCAACAGGACGACGCGCTCGCCGTCTACCACCGGCTGCGCGACGCGCTCGCCGACGAGCTGGGGCTGGACCCGGTGCCGGAGCTGCGTACGTTGCACGAGGCGGTGCTGCGGGCCGACCACGACCCGGTCCGGTCCGGCTGGGAACCACCGAGCCCGGCGCAGCTGCCGCCCGTGCCGGCCGGCTTCGCCGGTCGCGGCGCGGAACTCGCCCGGCTCGACCGGCTCGTCGACACGCCCGGCCCGGTCGTCGTGTCGGGCGTCGCCGGCGTCGGCAAGACCGCCCTCGCCGTACGGTGGGCGCACGCCAGGTCCAACCGGTACCCGGACGGCACCCTCCACGCCGACCTGCGCGGCTACCGCACCGACGGCGAGCCGGTCCACCCGGGTGCCGTGCTCGACCGGTTCCTGCGCGCCCTCGGCGTACCGGGGCCGCGCGTGCCGGCCGACCCGCAGTCCCGCACGGACCTGTACCGCAGCATGATGGCCGACCGCCGGATCCTGGTGGTGCTGGACAACGCCGCCACCGCCGCGCAGGTACGGCCGCTGCTGCCCGCCGCGCCCGGCTGCACCGTCCTGGTCACCAGCCGGGACCGGCTCGGCGGCCTCGTCGCGACCGAGGGCGCCCGGCTGCTCTCCGTCGCGCCGCTCGACGACGAGACGGCCGGCGCGCTGCTGGCCGACGCGCTCGGCCCGGGCCACGACCCGGCGGTGGCGGCGGAGCTGGCCCGGCTGTGCGACCGGCTGCCGCTCGCGCTGCGCATCGCGGCAGGCCGGCTCGCCGTCGACCCGGCGTGCAGCCCCGAGTCGCTGGCCGCCGACCTGGCCAGCGCCGAGGACCGGCTGGACGCGCTGCGGTTGGACGCGGACGCGAGCGTGGCCGAGGCGTTCGCGGGGTCGTACCGGGCGCTGTCGGCGCCGGCCGCCCGCCTGTTCCGCCTGCTGTGCCTGGCCCCCGGCGCCGAGGTCGGCGCGTACGCCGCCGCCGCGCTGGCCGGCGTACCCGTGGCGCGGGCAAGGACGCTGCTGTCCGAACTGACCGTCGCCAACCTGGTCCTGCCGCTCGCCGGCACGCGGTACGGGATGCACGACCTGATCCGGGCGTACGCGCGGCAGCGGCTCGACGCCGACGAGCCCGCCGCCGGGCGGGACGCGGCGCTGCGCCGGCTGGCCGTCGGGTACCTGCGGACGCTGGCGGCGGCGCGCGAGGCGATCGGCGGGCCGCAACGGTTCGACCCGTGCGAGCAGATCGCCGACGAGCAGGGCGAGACGCCGGCGTTCGCCTCGCGCGGCGCGGCCCTCGACTGGCTGGACACCGAGCGCGAGCCGCTGGCCGAGATGGTCGAGCTGACCGCGGCGTACGGCTGGCCGGAGATCTGCTGGCGCCTGGTCCACCTCCAGTTCCGGTACCAGGAGCTGCGCGGACGGTACGACGCCTGGGTGGCGCTGGAGCGCGCCGGGTTGGCCGCCGCCGAGGCGTGTGGCGACGAGTTCGGGATCGCGGCGCGGCACCGGGCGCTCGGTACCGCGCTGGGCAACGTGGCGCCCGGCGACGAGGCGTTCGCGCACCTGGCCGAGGCGCTGCGCCGGCACCGGGCGGCCGGCGACGCGCACGGCGAGCTGAGCGACGAGACGAACCTGGGGCTGACGTACTTCCACGCCGGGCGGTACCAGGCGGCGCGCGACCACACCCGGACCGCGCTGCGGCTGGCCCGCGCCGCCGGCGACGTCACCCACCAGGTGCTGGCGCTCAACAACCTGGGCATCTCGCAGGGCGCGGACGGCCAGGTCACCGAGGCGGCGCGGACCCTGCGGGAGGGCATCGCGCTGTCGGAACGTACCGGTCGGACCGACACCCTGCACCTGCTCTACGCCAACCTCGCCGAGGCGCTGACCCTGCTCGGTGACCCGAAGGCGCGGCACGCCGCGATCCGCGGCCGCCAGCTCAGCCGCATCGCCGGCGACCGGGCCGGCGAGGCCGCCGCCCTGCTCACGCTCGCCGAATGGCTGCCGCCGGACGAGGCGCGCGCCGCACTCCAGGACGCGCTGCGGCTCTACCGCGAGGTCGGCTCCCGCTCCGCCGAACGGGTACGCGACCGGCTCCGGGACTGCGCGTGACGGCGCTGAGTCGCGCACAACATCTTCACGACGCGGCCGGTACGCCTCCACACGACCCGCATACATTCCGGTCATGAACCAGCGACGTGTCCTGGTCGTCGAGGACGAGCCCACGATCGCCGAGTCGATCGCCGCGCGGCTGCGCGCCGAGGGGTACCTGGTGGAGCTGGCCGGCGACGGGCCCGGCGCGGTCGCCGCCGCCCGCCGCCAACCGCCGGACCTCGTCGTCCTGGACGTGATGCTGCCCGGCTTCGACGGGCTGGAGGTGTGCCGGCGCATCCAGGCCGACCGCCCCGTACCGGTGCTCATGCTCACCGCCCGTGACTCCGAGACCGACCACCTCGTCGGGCTCGGTGTCGGCGCCGACGACTACCTGACCAAGCCGTTCAGCATGCGGGTGCTGTGCGCCCGGGTGCAGGCGCTGCTGCGGCGGGTGGAACGCGCGTCGCGCGCCAACGGCGACGTGGTCGCCATCGGCGACCTGTCCATCAACCGGTCCGAACGCCGGGTCGGCCGGGCCGGAGCCGACATCCACCTCACCCCCACCGAGTTCGACCTGCTCGTACGCCTCGCCGAACGGCCACGCGCCGTGCTGTCCCGGGACCAGCTGCTCGCCGAGGTGTGGGGCTGGGCCAACGGCTCCGGCACCCGTACCGTCGACAGCCACATCAAGGCGCTGCGCCGCAAGCTCGGCCCCGGGCTCATCCGCACCGTGCATGGCGTCGGGTACGCGCTGGACGTCGGGGCCGAACGATGATCCGCCCGCTGGACCGCATCGGGTCCATCAAGCTGAAGATCGGCGTACTGGTCACCGCCGCGATCTGCGCCGCGTCCGCCGTGTTCTGGCTCGGCATCGGCACCAACCAGCTCGGCATGCTGCTCGCCGTCCTGGCGATCGCCGTCGCGCTGGTCGTCACCCAGGTCCTCGCGCACGGCATGACCTCCCCGCTCCGCGACATGACCGCGGCGGCCGGCGCCATGGCCCGCGGCGACTACACCCGCCGGGTACGGGCGTCGTCCCGGGACGAGGTCGGTGAGCTGGCGCGCGCGTTCAACCGGATGGCCGACGACCTCGCCGTCGCCGACCGGCAGCGGCGCGAACTGATCGCGAACGTCTCCCACGAGCTGCGTACCCCGATCTCGGCGCTCCAGGCCGTACTGGAGAACGTCGTCGACGGCGTCAGCGACCCCTCGGAACTGTCCACCGCCCTCGCCCAGACCGAACGGCTCGGCCGCCTCGTGTCCGAGCTGCTCGACATGTCCCGGCTCGACGCCGGCGTCGTACCGCTGCGGCGCGAACTGCTCGACACCGAGGACTTCCTCGCCGACGTGGTAGCCCAGGCCGGGCCGATCGCCGCGGTACCGGCGTCCGTGGGTGCGGGTCTGCCGGCGGCGGGGACGGGCGCGTCGTCTCTGCCGGTCGCCGGCTCCGCCCGGTCGGCGGCCGGTTCCGTCCAGGCACCCGCCCCGCCGGCAGCAGGGGCCACTCGGTCGGCGGTGACGACTGGTGCTGCCGGGGAGTCCGCGGCTGCCCTTCGGGCCGATGTGCCGGAGTCCGGCGCCGGGGCGGCCGGATCGGGTGCGGGTGCGGTGCCGCCCGTACGGTTCGCGATCCGGGTCGACCCGCCCGACCTGACGATGTACGCCGACCCGCAGCGTCTGCACCAGGTCCTCGCCAACCTCCTCGACAACGCCTGCCGGCACAGCCCGCCCGGCGGGCTCGTCAGTCTCTCCGCCGCCGCCACCGACGACGGCGTGGCACTGGAGGTGCGCGACGAGGGGCCCGGGATCCGCCCCCAGGACCGGGAACGCGTCTTCGAACGGTTCATCCGCGGTGCACCGGCGCGCGGTGACGGCGGTACCGGCCTCGGGCTGGCCATCGCGCGCTGGGCGGTCGACCTGCACGGCGGCACGATCGGCGTGGTCGGTTCCGGCCCTGGCTGCCGCATCCGGGTCACGCTGCCGTCCCCGTGATCCCGGTGCCGGGTCTGCGTTCGGGGGCTCGGCGTGCGCCGGGTCCGGGTGGGTCGACATGCTCCTGGCTCGGCGGTGGTCGCGGTGGCTCGTGCTGCGGCAGGGCGTGGTCGGGCGGGCTCGGCGTGTTCCCCGGCCCGGCGACTCCAGCGGCGCCGGTTGTCCACAGGTACGGCGTTGTCCACAGGGGACGGTCGGGCCGGGGCGGCGCGGGATAGGGTTGTGCCGGGGCTCGCCCCCCCAGGGTGGGTGGGGGTATCGGGCCGCGCCGCCAGACCGGCACACCGCCCCGCGCACGCACCCCCGACATCCGTGACTGCCGATCATCGGGTCGGCGTAGCCTGACCGGATGCGGCGACTCGGCTGGGTGACCTGTGCTGCGCTGCTGGCGTTTCTCGCCGGCTGCACCTCGACGCCGAAGGCGGCGCCACACCCGTCGCCGAGCCGTACGCCTGCCGCGTCACCGAGCCCGAGCCCGTCGCCGCAACCGGTGAGCTATCCGGTGGGCGGCCCGGGGACGTACGCGATCGCGCCGGGTGACAGCGCGGTGCTGGGCCGGTCGGGCCAGGAGTTGACGTTCCAGGTGGCGGTGGAGCACGGCATCGCGAACCTGTCGGCGGCGGCGTTCGCGCGTGACGTGGTGACGATCCTGGGCGACCGGCGTGGCTGGACGGCGGGCGGCGACGTGCGGCTGCGCCGGGTGGGTCCGGACGAGCCGCACGACTTCACCGTGTACCTGGTGACGCCGAAGACGCGGGATTCCTTGTGCGGCACGGTCTTCGACCGGTACACGTCGTGCCAGAACGGCAATTCGGTGGTCATCAACGTCTCGCGCTGGGTGCACGCCGTGCCGTACTTCCGGGGTGATCTCACGGCCTACCGCGAGTACGCGATCAGCCATGAGGTGGGGCACCGGCTGGGTCACGGGCACGAGCTGTGCCCGGGGCGGGGGAAGCCGGCGCCGACGATGGAGCAGCAGACGTTGGGGCTGCACGGTTGTACGCCGCAGCCGTGGCCGTATCCGAACGGCCACCGGTACGCGGGGCCGGCGGGCGAGTACCCGCTGATCGTCCCGACCGATCCGCCGAGCTACTACCGCACCGGCTGACGCCCGCGACCCGCACCATCCCGAACCCCGGCCCGCCCGCACCACGCCGGGCCCCAGCCCGCCCACACGACGCCCGGCCGTACCCGCGCCCGACCTGCCCCTTCGGTGACGTTGGAAAGTTTCGTCAGGTTTACCCCTGTACCTGACGGCCATTTTCGTGTAAATCCTTGAACGCGCCTTATGGCGCGCCAGTACGGTTCGCCCTGTCCGTAGCTGGTGAAGGAGGTTTCGTCCCTCTTCACCCGGTGTTTCCCTCGACACCGGGCCCACCCCTCTTTCCGAGAGGAACAGCCATGGGTACACCCCTGCGCCGTGCCCTGGCCACGACGTTCGTCGCGTTCTCCGCGACGGCGCTGGCCTCGGTCGGCCTCGCCCAGTCAGCCTGGGCAGCCCCGGCAAGTGCCACCACCACCGGTTCGTCGTCGGTCGAGCGCGTGTGCGCGCAGCCCGACGCGCCGCACGTGATGTCGTGCCTGGCGTTGCGGCAGGCCGGCATCCATCCGGACCTGCCGTCCGGGTACGGACCGACCGACCTGCAGTCCGCGTACCAGTTGCCGGCGAACGGCGGTGCCGGGCAGACGATCGCGATCGTCGACGCGTACGACGACCCGAGCGCGGCGACCGACCTGGCCGCGTACCGGTCCGCGTACGGGCTGCCGGCCTTGACGTCGGGCCAGTTCAAGAAGGTCAACCAGAACGGGCAGACGAGCCCGCTGCCGTCGGGTGACACCGGCTGGGCGGGCGAGATCTCGCTGGACCTGGACATGGTGTCGGCGGTCGCGCCGAAGGCCAACATCATCCTGGTCGAGGCCGACTCGGCCACCGACGCCGACCTGTACCAGGCGGAGGACGAGGCGGTCACGCTCGGCGCGAAGTTCGTGTCGAACTCGTGGGGCGGCAGCGAGTCGTCGTCGCAGACCAGCGACGACGCGCACTTCAACCACCCCGGTGTGGCGATCACGGTGTCCTCGGGTGACAGCGACTACGGCGCCGAGTACCCGGCGACGTCGAAGTACGTCACCGCGGTCGGCGGCACGTCGCTGAGCCGGGACAGCTCGTCGCGCGGCTGGTCGGAGAAGGTGTGGAAGACCAACTCCACGGAGGGCACCGGCTCGGGCTGCTCGGCGTACGACGCGAAGCCGACCTGGCAGACCGTCACGACCAACTGCTCGAAGCGCGCCGAGGCGGACGTGTCCGCGGTGGCCGACCCGGCGACGGGTGTTGCCGTGTACCAGACGTACGGCGGCTCGGGTTGGGCCGTCTACGGCGGTACCTCGGCGTCCGCGCCGATCGTGGCCGGTATCTACGCGCTGGCCGGTACCCCGGGCGCCAGCGACTACCCGGCGTCGTACCCGTACTCGCACCAGTCGAACCTGAACGACGTGACGAGCGGCAACAACGGCTCGTGCAGCACGACGGTCTGGTGCACGGCGGGCGCGGGCTGGGACGGCCCGACGGGCCTCGGCACCCCGGCCGGTACGGCGGCGTTCGCGGCGGGCGGCAGCAGCGGCTCGGTGAGCGTGGCCAACCCGGGCAACCAGTCGAACAAGACGGGTGACTCGGTCAGTCTCCAGCTGTCCGCGTCCGGCGGCACGTCGCCGTACACGTGGTCGGCGACGGGTCTGCCGGCGGGCCTGTCGATCTCGTCGGCCGGCAAGATCACCGGCAGCCCGACGGCGAACGGCACGTACAGCGTGACGGCGACGGCGAAGGACGCGGCGGGCAAGACGGGTTCGGCGTCGTTCAGCTGGACGATCGGGTCGAGCGGCGGCACCTGCACGGCCGGTCAGCTGCTCGGCAACCCGGGCTTCGAGACGGGTTCGGCGGCGCCGTGGTCGGCCTCGACCGGTGTCGTCTCGTCCACCGCGGACGGCGGCGTCGCGCACGGCGGCTCGTACTACGCCTGGCTCGACGGGTACGGCACGACGCACACCGACACGCTCAGCCAGTCGGTGACCGTGCCGTCCGGCTGCACGTCGGTGACGTTCTCGTTCTACCTGTACGTGGACACCGAGGAGTCCGGCAGCACCGCGTACGACAAGCTGACGGTGAAGGCGAACTCCACCACGGTGGCGACGTTCTCCAACGCCAGCACGACCGGCAGCTACATCAAGCACACGTACACGCTGTCCGGCGCGGCCGGCAGCACGGTGACGCTGAGCTTCAGCGGTACCGAGGACTCGACGCTCGCCACGTCGTTCCTGATCGACGACGCGGCGGTCACCGTGTCCTGACTGTCCACTGTGTACACACCGCCCCCCGGTCATCGGCCGGGGGGCGGCCTTTTCGTGTCCCGACATCAGCCGAACGTCCGGTGGTGCGGCGGTCGGGCCTCCGGTAGATCCTTACTGGCGCCCCTGCCGGTCCCCTACCACGCCGTGGCGTCCTCTCCGGCGACCTACGCCGGATCCCTCAACGAGAGAGGACCGCCTTGGGTATCTCCTTACGCCGTGCGCTGGTCACGGCGACCGTGGCGACGGCGACCGGGCTTTCCGCGTTCGTCGCCGCGACACCGGCCGCCGCGGCGACGACGATCGAGCGCCTGTGCGACGCCCCGTCGGCACCGCACGCGATGTCGTGCCTCGCCGAACGGCGCACCGGTATCCAGCCGGACGCCACCATCGCCTACGGGCCGAGCGACCTGCGCAGCGCGTACAAGCTGCCGTCGGGTGGCGGGGCGGGGACCACGATCGCGATCGTCGACGCGTACGACGACCCGCACGCGGCGAGCGACCTCGCCAAGTACCGGTCGTACTACGGGCTGCCGGCGCTGGCCTCGGGACAGTTCCGCAAGGTGAACCAGTACGGGCAGACGAGCCCGCTGCCGTCCCCCGACGAGGGCTGGGCCGGCGAGATCTCGCTGGACCTGGACATGGTGTCGGCGGTCGCGCCGAAGGCGAACATCATCCTCGTCGAGGCCGACTCGGCGTACGGCAGTGACCTGTTCACGGCCGTCGACCGGGCCGTGGCGATGGGCGCGAAGTACGTGTCGCTGTCCTGGGGTGGCGACGAGGACCCGTCGCAGACCACCGACGACGCGCACCTCAACCATCCCGGCGTGGCGATCACCGCCAGTACCGGCGACTACGGCACCGGCGCCCAGTTCCCCGCCACCTCGAAGTACGTCACGGCGGTGGGCGGCACGTCGCTGAAGAAGTCGACGGCCAGCCGCGGCTGGTCGGAGACGGCGTGGAGCGGCGCCGGCTCGGGCTGCTCCGCGTACGACGCGAAGGCCGCCTGGCAGAACGTGTCCACCGGGTGCGGCCGGCGCGCCGAGGCCGACGTGTCGGCGGTCGCCGACCCGAACACCGGCGTCGCGGTCTACCAGACGTACGGTGGCGCCGGCTGGTACGTCTACGGCGGCACGAGCGTCTCCGCACCGATCATCGCCAGCGTGTACGCCCTGGCGGGCAAGCCCGCGGCGGCGGACTACCCGGCCTCCTACCCGTACGCGCACGCGTCGAAGCTGTTCGACGTGACCAGCGGCAGCAACGGCAGTTGCGGCACGTCGATGTGCACCGCGCGGACCGGCTGGGACGGCCCGACGGGCCTGGGTACGCCGAACGGCACGGCGGCGTTCGCACCGAGCACGGTCGCCGTCACGAACCCGGGCGCGCGGTCGAACGACGTCGCGGACACCGTCGGCGTCCAGCTCTCCGCATCCGGCGGAGCGGGGCCGTACACGTGGTCGGCGAGCGGCCTGCCGGCCGGGCTGTCGATCTCGTCGGCGGGGAAGATCACGGGCGCGCCGACCGCCGTCGGTACCTCGACGGTGACGGTGACCGCCCGGGACGCCGGTGGCCGCACGGGTACCGCGTCGTTCACCTGGACGGTGCGGACGAACGTGTGCGCGGCCGGGCAACTGCTGGACAACCCGGGCTTCGAGACCGGTACGCCGACCGGCTGGTCGACCGGCGCCGGCGTCGTGTCGCCGGCGGGCGTGGACAACGCGGCGAACTCCGGCGCGTACTACGCCTGGCTCGACGGGTACGGCAGCGCGCACACCGACACGCTCAGCCAGTCGGTGGCCGTGCCGCACCGGTGCGGCACCTTCACCCTGTCGTTCGCCCTGCGGGTGACGACGGAGGAGAAGTCGGCCACGCCGTACGACACGCTGACCGTCAAGGCGAACGGCACGACGCTGGCGACGTACTCCAACGCCGACGCGTCCGACGGGTACGTGCTGCGCACGTTCACGTTGACCGGTCTCGCCGACACCACCGTGACGGTGAGCTTCACCGGCACCGAGGACTCCTCGGTACCGACGTCGTTCCTTGTCGACGACGTCGCGGCCGACGCGTCCTGACCGCACCACGGCGGGGCGCCCGGACTTCCGTTCGGGCGTCCCGTTCGCCGGTCGGCCACTGTGGACGGTCCACTGTGGACCGGGCCAGATCAGTCCGATGTGGACGGTGTCGCGACGAGGAACCGGCCGAGCGCGGGCAGGCTGCCGTCGGCGATCCGGCGGTACTCGATCGTGCGTAGCGTCGCCGCGATCGCCGCGGCCTCCGGCGACTCGGCCAGGCCCTGCGCGACCATCCGCCACAGCGTCGCGGTCGGCCGCTCGCGTACCGCGAAGCCGGCGGCGGACAGCGTCCGGAGGATGTCGTCGACCCGGTGGAACGGCTTGTGCCGCAACTCCTCCGCCGTGTCGTGCCCGTTCGGTACGAAGTGCTCCTGCCACCGCTGCCACGGGTCGTCCGGCTCGTCCGGGTGCTCCTCGTCGTCCGGCTCCAACCGACCGGCGGCCGTCAGCAGTGCCCGGGTGTCGAACAGGAACCGCGCCGCGGCCGGATCGGCCGCCTCGCGCGCGAACTCCTCCAGCACCAGCAGTCCGCCGGGACGCAGCAGCGTACCGGCGTGGGCGATCGCGCCGGGCAGGTCCTCGATGTGGTGCAGCGACCGGGTGAACAGCACCACGTCGTACCGTCCCGGCGCGTGGTGTGCCCGCAGGTCCTCGACGAGCACCGGTACGCCGCGCCCCCGCGCCTGCGCCGCCACCTCCTCGTCCGGTTCCAGCCCGGTCACGTCGTACCCGGCGTCGATCAGCGCGGCGGCGAGCGCGCCCCGCCCACAGCCGACCTCGCAGACCGCGGCGGGCGGCTCCGGCAGCACGTCGCGCAGCAGGCGCATCGACTCGGGTACGGCGAGGGCGGTGAGGTCGTGGGCGTGGTGGCTCATACCGGCATTGTGCCCAGCCGGGGTGGCCACGGAGGCCCCGATCGGGCCCGCCGGCCCGCCGCGGCCCCTACGCTGGCGTACATGGGTGTGATCACGGGCGTGCACACGCTGGTGTACGCGGACGATCCGGAGGCGGCGCGGGCGTTCTTCCGCGACGTCCTCGACTGGCCGTACGTGGACGCGCAGGGTGGCTGGCTCATCTTCGGTACGGGCCCGTCCGAGCTGGGCGTGCACCCGACCCGGGAGGAGGGCTGGGCGACCGGGCAGCACCACGAGATCTCGCTGCTGTGCGAGGACATCGACGCCGCGGTGGCCGAGCTGACCGCCCGCGGGGCGACGTTCACCCGGGGCGTGGACGAGCAGGGCTGGGGGCGTACCACCCTGCTCGCGGTGCCCGGCGCCGGCGAGATGATGCTGTACCAACCGAAACACCCGCTCGCCCCGGCTCAGTCCGTCCCGTAGCGGACGGGGTCGCCGAAGCCGAGGTCGTCGACGCCGTACTCGTGCAGGGCGGCGACCGCGAGCGTGCGACGGTACGCGGAGAAGTTCAGCACGTGCGCGATCATCCCGCCGTAGCTGAAGGTCTGCGGTGGCGTGCACGTCGTGTCGATGAACGTGACGGTCTCCTCGCCACGCTCCCGGATCCGGTTGGCCAGCGCGAGGAACGCGGGACCGGCGCTGGCGTACCGGCGTTTCAGGGCGTCGACGGTGCGCTCGTCGGCGGGCAGCTCGGAGCCGAGCGGGTCGCCGCCGGGCGGGCGGTCGCCGGCGACCGCGGCGGTCCAGCGTTCCTTCGTGGACACCAGCGTGTGCAGCAGGTCGCGCAGGCTGCCGCCGGCGTCGAGCGCGTCGACGCTCATCGTGATCGGCCGGTCCAGCGTCCTGTCGGGCAGCCGTCCGGCCCGGTCGATGATCTCGCCGACCAGCCAGTTGTCGTGCGCCAGCAGCGTCGTGGTGACGTCCATCGTGGTGCTCCTCGTCGTGTCGGCCGGCAGCCGCAGCGTGCCGGGCGGGTGGAAGTGGATGCCGTTCGGGGCGGGCAGCAGTACCCGGGCGCCGGGGTCGCCGTGCAGCGCCGACGGCACCCGCCCGTACGCGCGGCGGAACGCCCGGGTGAACGCCTCCGGCGACCCGTACCCGGCGTCGAGGGCCACGTCGATCACCGGCACCCCGTCGCGCAGCCGGTACGCGGCGCGTTCCATCAGCAGCCGCCGCCGGAACGCGCCGGTCGGCTCCCGGACGGCCGCGGCGACCAGCCGGTCGAAGTGGTACCGCGACAGGTACGCCCGGCGTGCCAGCTCGGCGCCGTCACACGCCGGGTCCTCGACGCTGGCCATCACCACGTCGAGCAGTTCCCGCAACCTGTCCCGTTCCGCCATGCCCCTATCACACCGCGTCCGGGGCGCCCGCGCCTGACCGTTCTTGCGCTCTCCCACCCGGCAGGTCATAGGGTTCGGGTATGCGGATCGCGGTGGCGGCCGATTCCGGCGACGGGATCGCCGCGGTACTGGTCGAGGAGCTGACCCGGCGCGGCCACGAGGTCTCGCCGTACGGGGCGCTGCGGGCGGGTGACCGCGCCGACTGGGCGTGGTGCGCCGAGGCCGCCGCGCGCGAAGTACCGGCGGGCCGGGCCGACGCGGCGATCGTGTGCTGCTGGACCGGTACGGGCGCGTCCATCGCCGCCAACAAGGTCCCCGGGGTACGTGCCGCGCTGTGCGCCGACGCGTACACGGCAGACGGGGCGCGCCGCTGGAACGACGCGAACGTGCTTGCGCTGAGCCTCCGTACCGTCTCCGCGCCGCTGCTCACGGAGATCCTGGACGCCTGGTTCGCCGGTACGCCGAGTGCCGATGCGGACGACGCGGCCAACATCGGCCACACTGCCGAGATCCGATGACGGATGCCGGCGTCGCTGGCAGTGTGGGCGGCGTGGGGTACCACCTGATCGACACGGACCCGGATCCCGGGGACGTCCGGCGCGTCACGTTCGTCCCGTTCCTGCCGGGCGGGACGTGCGCGGCGATCCCGGACCCGGTGCGGCTGCCGTCCGGGCCGGTGCTGCCAGGCGAGCACTACCTGCTCGACACGAGCCTGCGAATCCCGTTGCAGCAGGCCGGATTCCGGTTCCAGCGGGTGCACCCGGTCGCCGCCGACGGCACCCACCTGTACGTGTGGCTCGACGGTGACCGCTACCGGGGTGCGCACCCGCACGCGGCGGTGGAGCTGGTGACCGGTGGTCCGGCGCGGATCGCGGCGCTGCTCGCGGACCGGCCGGACGAGGCCCGCGCGGTCGCCGACGCGGCGGCGTCGTTCGCCGGCCAGTGCGACGAGAGCTGGTTCGCCGACAACGCGCGTCTCCTCGAACCGGCGTACCTGCGGGCCGCGACGCCCGAGGGCGGCTCCGGCTTCGGCGGTACGGCGGAGCGGTGGCGGTCCCGGCGCATCGGCGTGCTGTCGGGTGTGACGCGTTCCGGCACGTTCCTGGACCTGGGCTGCGCCAACGGTCTGCTGATGCAGTCGGTCCACGCGTGGGCGGCGGAACGCGGCCTCGACCTGGAGCCGTACGGGGTGGACCTCGCGCCCGGGCTGGTCGAGCTGGCCCGGCGGCGGCTCCCGGCGTGGGCCGACCGGATCACCGTCGGCAACGCGCTGGACCTGTGCACCGACCGCCGCTTCACGTACGTGCACCTGCTGTTGGACCTGGTCCCCCGACACCGCCGCGCCGACCTGGTACGGCACGCGTTGACGCTGGTGGAGCCGGGCGGGCGGCTGCTGGTCAGCCACTACCTGCACGAGGGCAGTACGGACGATCCGGTGGCGGCGCAGCTCGCCGAGCTGGGGCTGCCGGTGGACGGCGTCGACGGGCAGGGCGAGACGGCGTGGATCGACGCGGCGTGACTTCTGTCGAGATCGCCGAAAGTTGTTGACCAGAGGCACGAAAGTCGCCTAGCTTTACCGCGTCCGCTTCCGATCTCCCGGGAGTACGCCATGCTCGGTGTCCAGCTCTACTCGGTACGTGACGACCTGTCCCGGGATCGGGACGCCACCCTGCGACGCGTCGCCGACATCGGCTTCGGCGCCGTCGAGCCGTACGATCCGCTCGCCGACCCCGCCGGCTTCCGCGCCGTCGCCGACGACAACGGGCTGGCCATCTGGTCCACCCACGCCCCGGTCCTCGGCGAACGCCGCGACGACGTGCTCGCCGCCGCCGGCGTACTCGGGCTCGACACGGTGATCGTGCCCGCCGTCTCCCCCGACGAGTGGGCCGACGCCGACGGCGTCGCCCGCATCGCCGAGAGACTCAACGACACCGCGGCCCGCGCCGCCGACCGTGGCATCCGCATCGGCTACCACAACCACTGGTGGGAGCTGGAGAACCGGGTCGACGGCCGCCCCGCCCTCGAAGCGCTGGCCGACCGGCTCGCCCCCGAGGTCATCCTCGAAGTCGACGTGTACTGGGCGCAGGTCGGCGGCGAGGTCGTCACCGACCTGCTCGGCCGGCTCGCCGACCGCGTGAAGTTCCTGCACGTCAAGGACGGGCCGGCGGTCAAGGGCGAGCCGATGACCGCGGTCGGCTCCGGCACGCTGCCGATCACCGACATCCTCGCCACGGCGCCGTCCGCGTACCGGGTGGTGGAGCTGGACGAGTGCGCCACGGACATGTTCGAGGCGCTCGCCAAGAGCCACAGCTACCTGACGGGACTCGGCGAATGAGCGCCGACGGTACCGGCCCGGTCGGCGTCGCCGTCGTCGGCTGCGGCACGATCAGCGACCAGTACCTGACGAACCTCGCCGCGTTTCCCGACGTCGACGTCGTCGCGGTCAGCGACCTCGACCTCGACCGGGCGCGGCGCTCCGCGGACACGTACCAGGTGCCGGTCGTCGGCGACACCGACACCGTGGTCTCCCACCCGGACGTCGAGCTGGTCGTCAACCTGACGATCCCGGCCGCGCACACCGAGGTGGCCGCGAAGGCAGTCGCCGCCGGCCGGCACGTCTACTCCGAGAAGCCGCTCGCGCTCGAACGCGACGCCGGCGCCGCCCTCCTCGCCGACGCCACCGCCGCCGGGCTGCGGGTCGGCAACGCGCCGGACACGTTCCTCGGCGCCGGGCTGCAGACGGCGTACCGGCTGATCGCCGACGGGGCGATCGGCACCCCGCTCACCGCCCTGACCCTCTTCCAGGTCGCCGGCCCCGAGTCCTGGCACCCCAACCCCGCCTTCCTCTACCAGTACGGCGCCGGCCCGCTCTTCGACCTCGGCCCGTACTACCTGACCGCACTCGTCGCCGCGTTCGGCCCGGCCAGCCGCGTCGCCGCCGTCGCCCGCCAGGCCAGGACCACGCGTACGGTCGGGTCCGGCCCGCTCGCCGGCACCGACTTCCCCGTCGAGGTACCCACGCACGTGTCGGCGCTGATCGAGTTCGCCGGCGGCCAGGCCGCCACCAGCGTGCTCAGCTTCGACTCGCCGGCCCCGCGCGCCGGCTTCCTCGAGATCACCGGCACCGAGGCGACGATCGCCCTGCCCGACCCCAACAACTTCGACGGCGACATCCGCCTCCGCAAGGCGACCGACGCCGACTGGACCGTCGTCCCCGCCCAGGGGCCCACCGCCGGCCGCGGCCTCGGCGTACTCGACATGGCTCGCGCCCTCCGCACCAACAGCCCCCACCGGGCCTCCGGCCATCTGGCCCTCCATGTCCTCGACATCATGAGCGCCATCACCGAGTCCGCCGGTTCCGCCAGCTTCACCACCCTCACCACCACCACGACAACCCCACCGCCACTCCCCACGAACTTCGACCCCCGCGCCGCGACGCTGTAGCACGAGCAGGTACCGGCGCGCCGCCGTCGGGGGGAGACGGGTGCGAGAGAGGGCACGGTCCTCTCTCGCACCCGTACCGTCGAGCCGCCTCGGCCGCCCGGCGAGTACGTCGGTGGCGACCGGCCGGCGAACATGGTTTGCTCGGGCCGTGACGACGGAGGCCGGCCGATGAGTGTGTTGGGTGACGTCGCCAGGGTCGGTCCCGTCGAGCTGGAACGCCTGCGCTCCACCGCCGACGCGTACGCCTACCTGTCCGGCGGCGCGGTGCCCACGTGCGACCTTCACCGTTACTGGGACGGTCTGCGGTTCGCCATGGACGCCGCGGGGTTCCCGGTCAACCCGATCGGCGGCCGGCCGTACCCCGGCACGAGGTCGGCCTGGGGCCACGGCATGCCGCACACCACGTCGTGTGCGCTGACACCCGACGAGGTACGGCAGGCGGCGGCGCTGCTGGCCGCCACACCGTTCCCCGCACTGGCCGCGCACCTGACCGGTGCCGGTGTCGCGGACCTGTACCCGGCGAACTACGACTGGAGGTCCCCCGACACCCACGCCGGTGCCGCGGGGTACTACGACGCGCTGGTCGGGTTCTTCCGGGATGCGGCCGCGGCCGGGCAGTGCACGGTCTTCTGGGCCGCCTGACGGCACGCCGCCGGCGCACCGTGACGGGCCTGCCGTCGCCCGCGGAGGCTCACAGCTCCCGATCGACCCGCCGCGCCAACGCGGCCAACGCCGCGGACGCCCGCCGCCGTACGTCGGCGTCGCCGTCGCCGAGCGCGGCACGCAACGCCGGCGCGTGCTCCACCTCGCCGACGACACCCAACGCCCGCGCCGACGCCACCCGTACCCGGGGCACCGGATCCGACAGCAACGGTACGAGCGCGTCACCCGCCGCCCCGAGCTGGTGCGCGACGACCACCTTCGCCGCCATCTCCCGTACCCGCCAGGCGTCGTCGGTCAGCGCGCCGACCACGGCGGGTGTCGCCGCGTCGGCCCACACGTACACGAGGGCCCGGGCGGCCCAGACGCGCGGCCAGTAGAGCCGGGCGGGATCGTCCTCGGGCGTACGCCGGCTCATCTCGCTGGCCGCCGCCGCGCCGGACAGCGAGACGAGGAAGTCGACCTCGGCGAACGGATCGCCGTGCCGCAGCAGCGCCACGCACCGCGCGACGGTCTCGTCGGTGCCGAGCCGCCGCGCGGTACGCCGCGCCAGGTCCGCCGGTGCGTCCGCCACCGGCCCAGAATGCCACGCCGGCCCGCGCGATGGGTGCGAGCCGGCGGCACGGTCAGGAGTTCGAGCTGAACGCGGCGTCGAAGGACGCGGCCGGCGGCTCGATCGCGGCGAGCTTCCGGATGAACGCCAGCGCCTCGGGCGCGCCGGTGAGCCGGTCCATGCCGGCGTCCTCCCACTCGATCGAGATCGGCCCGTCGTACTTGATGGCGTTGAGGGTGCGGAAGCAGGACTCCCACGGCACGTCGCCGTGCCCGGTGGAGACGAAGTCCCAGCCGCGCCGCGGGTCGCCCCACGGCAGGTGCGAGCCGAGCCGGGTGTTGCGCCCGTTGAACTGCTTCTTCGACTCCTTGCAGTCGACGTGGTAGATGCGGTCCTGGTAGTCCCACAGGAAACCGACCGGGTCGAGGTCCTGCCAGATGAAGTGCGACGGGTCGAAGTTGAGGCCGAACGCCGGCCGGTGGTCGATCGCCTCCAGCGTCTTCGCGGTCGTCCAGTAGTCGTACGCGATCTCGGTGGGGTGCACCTCGTGCGCGAACCGCACGCCCTCCGCGTCGAACACGTCGAGGATCGGGTTCCACCGCTCCGCGAAGTCCTGGTAGCCACGCTCGATCATCTCGTCCGGCGTCGGCGGGAACATCGCCAGCGTGTACCAGATCGACGAGCCGGTGAAACCGACCACTGTGGACACTCCGAGCGCGGCGGCGGCGCGGGCGGTGTCCTTCATCCGCTCCGCTGCGCGCTGGCGTACGCCCTCGGCGTCGCCGTCGCCCCACACCGCCGGCGGCACGATCGCCTTGTGCCGCTCGTCGATCGGGAAGTCGCAGACGGCCTGGCCGACCAGATGGTTGGAGATCGCGTACACGGACAGGCCGTGGTCGGCCAGGATCCGCTTCCGTCCCTCCACATAGGACGGATCGGCAAGCGCCTTGTCGACCTCGAAGTGGTCGCCCCAGCAGGCGATCTCCAGCCCGTCGTACCCCCAGCCGGAGGCGAGCTTGCACACCTCCACGAACGGCAGGTCGGCCCACTGGCCGGTGAACAGCGTGATCGGTCGCGCCATGGGTACGTCCTCTCCTAGACGGATGTCCACGAACCGCTCGCCGCGCTCGACGCCACCGCGGCCAGCACGCGCTGCACCGCGAGACCGTCGTCGAACGAGGCCGAAACGCTTGTGCCGCCGGCGATCGCGGCGAGCAGGTCACGCGCCTGGTGGGTGAACGCGTGCTCGTACCCGAGCAGGTGACCCGGCGGCCACCACGCCGCCACGTACGGGTGGTCCGGCTCGGTGACGAGGATCCGGGTGAGGCCGGCCTCGGTCGAGCGCAGCGTGCCGTCGTGGAACTCCAACTCGTTCAGCCGTTCCAGGTCGAACGCGAGCGTGCCGCGCGTGCCGTTCAGCTCGATGCGCAGGCCGTTCTTGCGACCCGTCGCGTACCGGGTGGCCTCGAACGTGCCGACCGCGCCGCCGCTCAGCCGGGCCAGGAACAGCGCCGCGTCGTCCACGGTGACCGCGCCGGTACCGCCGCCGGTCGGCCGCTCCGTCACGAACGTCTCGGTCAGCGCGCTGACCTCGGTGAACTCCAGCCCCGTCAGGTACCGCGTGGCGTCGACGATGTGCGCGCCGAGGTCGCCGAGCGCGCCCGAACCGGCGTGCTCGGCCTGCAACCGCCACGTCAGCGGCGCCGCCGGATCCACGAGCCAGTCCTGCAGGTACGCCGCGCGCACGTGCCGCACGTCCCCGATCCGGCCCGCCGCGACGAGGTCCGCCATCAGCGCCAGCGCCGGCACCCGACGGTACGTGAAGCCGGTCATCGCGACCGTGCCCGCTTCGGTTGCGGCGCTTGCCATCGCCGCCGCCTCGGCGACCGTGTTCGCCAGCGGCTTCTCGCACAGCACGTGCTTGCCTGCGCGCAGCGCGGCGATCGCGATCTCCGCGTGGCTGTCGCCGGGTGTGCAGACGTCGACCAACTGCACGTCGTCGCGGGCGATCAGCGCTTGCCAGTCCGTCTCGTACGCCGACCAGCCGAGCCGGTCGGCCGCCGCCGCGGTCCGCTCCTCGTCCCGGCCGCAGATCGCCGACATGCGCGCGCGTACCGGGAGGTCGAAGACCCGGTTGACCGTACGCCACGCCTGCGAGTGCGCGGCACCCATGAACGCGGTGCCCACCATGCCGATCCCAATTTCGTCCACTGTGGACACTGTGTGGTTCTCCTCCCGGTCATGCCTGATGGAAGACGAGGTCGCTGGCGAGCTTCGCGGCGCCGAGCGTGCCGGCCCGCTCGCCCAGCTCGGACAGCACGAGCGGCAGGTTCCCGGTCGCCAGCGGCAGCGACCGGCTGTACACGACGGCGCGTACCTCGGCGAGCAGCCGGTGCCCGAGCCCCGCGAGCCCGCCGCCGATCACGATCATCGACGGGTTCGCGAAGCTGACCAGCCCCGCCAGTACGGTGCCGAGCGCCGCGCCACCCGACCGGATCAGCCCGACCGCGGTCGGGTCACCGGCCGCCGCGGCCACCCCCACGTCGTACGCGGACAGCACGCCGGTCTCGGCGAGCCGGGCCGCGAGTACCGTCGAGCGGCCGGCGCGCGCCGCGGCCGTGGCGTCCCGGGCCAGCGCCGCGCCGCCGAACACCGCCTCCAGGCAACCGGTGTTGCCGCACGCGCAGACCGGCCCGTCCGGGTCGACCTGGATGTGCCCGATGTCCCCGGCGCAACCGTCCTTGCCCCGGTAGACGCCGCCGCCGAGGTGAATGCCGCAGCCGATGCCCGTACCGAGCTTCAGGTAGAGGAAGTCGTCGACGGAGCGGGCCACCCCGCCGTACCCCTCGCCGATCGCCATGATGTTGACGTCGTTGTCGACCACGACCGGACAGTTGTGTTCGTGCGCCAGCAGCTCACGTACCGGGAAGCCGTCCCAGCCCGGCATGATCGGCGGCGACACCGGCACCCCGTCACGGAAGCTGACCGGCCCGGGCAGGCCCACCCCCAGCCCGTCCAGCTGGCGGTACGCGCCCTCCGCGCGCAGCTTGCCGAGCAGCTCGCTCACGACCCGCAGCACCGGACGCGGACCCGACCGGATGTCGACGGGCTCCTCGACCGCGGCGAGCGGTTCCAGCCCGCGGTCGGACACCTCGACCCGTACCGACGTCGCGCCGAGGTCCACCGCACCGAACCGGTACGCCGGGGACAGCTCGATCAGCGTCGAGCGGCGGCCACCACGGGACGCGGCGAGCCCGGCCTCGCGTACCTGGTCGGCGGCGGCGAGCCGGCCCAGCTCGCCGAACAGCCGCGCACGCGGCACGGCCAGCCGGTCGGCAAGCTCCGCCCGCGAGAGCGCGCCGTGCTCCCGGAGCAGGCACAGCACCCGGTACGCCAGGCTGTCGACCACGCTTCTCCCCTGTCCGTCGCTAACTTTTGACATCTTGAACGAAAGTCCGCTTCCGCACAACCGCCGACACCGGCGTACGCTGCGGTGTCGTGCTCCCCCTCGCACTCTTCGCCCTGCTCTGCGTCGTCGGCATGGTTCTCCTGATCCGCCAGGTGATCCTGCCCTGGATACGGTTCCTGCTGCTGCGCCGAACCGGCGTCCGCCTGGCCGCCGAGGTCGTCGACAACGACGCGCAACCGCTCGGCCCCGGCAAGGGCGCCGTGCTGCGCCCCGTCGTCCGCTACCGGGTCGACGGCATACGCCACACCGGCACGCTGGAAAACCTCGTCTCCAACCGGGGCATGGAGCTCGGCCGCGCCATCGACATCCTGATCGACCCCACCCGACCCGCCGAACCGTGGGCCGCCGAGGAGGGAACGCCGCCGCTCGGCGCGTACTGGTATCCGATCATGGTGCTCGTCGGCATCGCCGGCGTCTGGGTCTCCGTCGCCCGCATCCGCTGAGGCCGTCGCTCCGAACGCCGCCGAGCCGCGGGGCGGGGATGCTCATCGGTGCGCAGAGCCGTTGGGGCTCGTCTTCGCCCAGCGCGGGTGATGCCTGTAGGTGCGCAGGGCAAGCGGCGCTCGTGATCGCCGAACGCAGGTGATGCCTGTAGGTGCGCAGAGCAGGGGCCCGCGCAGAGGTCAGATCCGACCCAGGACCGTGCGCCGCACGTGCAGCACGTACGCCCAGATCGCGGCGAAGAGGACGCCGATCACGGCGACCGACCAGTGCACCACGCCGCCCGCGATCACCAGCACCTGCACCCCGATCCCCGCGTACCAGGACCAGCGGTGCTTCAGGAATCCGGTCAGCACCAGGCAGAGCAGCGCCAGCAGCGCGACCGCGCCCATGCCCCGGCCGCCGGCGCCGAGCATCCGCAGCGGCAGCACCGCCAGCAGCAGTACCAGCCCCTCGATGACCAGCGTGCCCGCGCCGACACCGCGCATCGCGGCCGCCGGGTTCCGCAGCCCCGAACGGGGCGCGCCGCCCTCGACACCATCGTCGGTGCCGCCGTCCGGCTCCCCGGCGCCCTCGGCCGATGCAGACTCCCCGGCCACCGTCGAGCCCGACGCGGAGTCCGCGGCCGACGGAGAATCCGCGCCCGACGGCGAGTCCCCGCTCGGCATGCCGGAACCGCCGCGCCCGGCCCCGCCCGTACCGCCGGGCTCGGGTTCGGCCGTGTCGCCGGGCTCGGGTTCGGCCGTGTCGCCGGGACCGGTCATCGGAGCAGCATTTTCCGGGCGTCGGCCACGGTCACGACCGACCCGGTGACCAGGACGCCGAGGCCGCCGAGGGCGATGTCCTCGCCGTGCTCGGCGAGGCCGACGGCCTCCTGGATCGCGTCCGGCAGGTCGGGCTCGACGTGCACGCGTTCGGCGCCGAAGATCGATCCGGCCAGGGTGGCCAGCTCCGCCACCGGCATCGCCCGCGGCGACGAGTTGCGGCTGACGACGATCTCGTCGGCGACCGGCTCCAGCAGCTCCAGCATCGCCGTGACGTCCTTGTCGACCAGCGCGGCGACCAGCACCACCAGCCGGCGGAACTCGAACTCCTCCTGCAACGCGGCGACCGTCGCGGCCATCCCGGCCGGGTTGTGCGCCGCGTCCAGCAGCACCGTCGGCGAGGTACGCACGCGCTCCAGCCGGCCCGGCGACGTCACCTGCGCGAAGCCCTCGCGTACCAGGTCGGGGGACAGTGCGCGGCCGGCACCCGCACCGAACAACGCCTCGACCGCGGCCAGCGCCATCGCGGCGTTCTGCGCCTGGTGCGCGCCGTGCAGCGGGAGGAAGACGTCCTGGTACACCTCGCCGAGGCCCTGCAGGTTGAGCAGCTGGCCGCCGATCGCGACCTGCCGGCGCAGCACGCCGAACTCGCTGCCCTCGCGGGCGAGCGTCGCGTCGACCTCGGCGCAGCGCTCCACGATCGGGCGTACCGCCTCCTCGGACTGCGCGGCGCTGATCAACGTGGCGCCCTCGTGCACGATGCCCATCTTCTGCGTGGTGATCGCGGCGACCGTGTCGCCCAACCACTCGGAATGGTCCAGGCCGACCGGGGTCAGCACGCAGACCGGGGCGTTCAGCACGTTCGTCGCGTCGGTGGCGCCGCCGAGACCCACCTCGACCACCGCCACGTCCACCGGCGCGTCCGCGAACGCCGCGAACGCCATCGCCGTCGTCACCTCGAAGTAGGTCACCGGCTCCGGATACTCGCCGTCGACCATCGCGACCATCGGCGCGATCTCGTTGTACACGTCGACGAACCGTCGCTCGTCGACTGGTTCCCCGTCGAGCGAGATCCGCTCCCGCACCGTCTCCAGGTGCGGGCTCGTGTACCGGCCGGTGCGTACGCCGTGGGCGCGGAGCAGCGCGTCGATCATGCGGGCGGTCGACGTCTTACCGTTCGTACCGGTGAGGTGGATGGACCGGAACGCCCGCTGCGGGTTGCCGAGCAGGTCGAGCAGCCGGACGATGCGCTCCGGCTCGAACACCATCCGGGTGAAGCCGCGCTCCAGCAGCTCCTTGTCGACCGCGGCGAACTCGGCGCCGCCGCGCTCAGCCACGACCGGCCAGCCCCGCGAGCGCGTCGGTGAGCCGGGCGATCTCACCCTCGGCCGCGGCGAGCCGGCCCCGGATCTTCGCGACGACCTGCTCCGGCGCCTTCGCCAGGAACGCCTCGTTGCCCAGCTTCGCGGCGCACCCGGCGCGCTCCTTGCTGGCCGCGGCCAGGTCCTTCTCCAGCCGGGCGCGCTCCGCCGCCACGTCGATCGAGCCGCGCGTGTCCAGCGCGACCTCGACGTCCGCGACGGTCAGCGAGGCGGTCGGTTCGAAGCCGTCGGCCGGCTCGCCCAGCCGTACCAGCGACCGAATCAGCGGCTCGTGCCCCTCGATCCCGGTACCCGTCGGGAACGCCAGCCGCGTCGCGACCCGCTGCCCCGGCTTCAGGCCCTGGTCGGACCGGAACCGGCGGACCTCGGTGACGATCCGCTGGAGTACCGCGATCTCGGCCTCCGCGGCGGCGTCCAGCCGGGTGTTGTCGACCGTCGGCCAGGCCGCGACCATCACCGACTCGCCGCCTGTCAGCGCCGTCCACAGCTCGTCGGTCACGAACGGGATCACCGGGTGCAGCAGCCGCAGCAGTACGTCCAGCACCTCGCCGAGCACCCGCCGGCTCGCGTCGGCGGCGGCGCCGCCCGCGGTCAGCACCGGCTTCGACAGCTCCAGGTACCAGTCGCAGACGTCGTCCCAGGCGAAGTGGTAGAGCGTGTCGCACGCCTTGGCGAACTCGTACTCCTCGAACAGCCGGTCGACGTCGGCCACCGTACGGTGCAGTCGGGACAGCACCCAGCGGTCCACCGCGGACAGCTCACCGGCCGGCGGCAGCGGGCCCGCCACGGTCGCGCCGTTGAGCAGCGCGAAGCGCGTCGCGTTCCACAGCTTGTTGCAGAAGTTGCGGGAACCCTGCGCCCACTCCTCGCTGACCGCGAGGTCCGAGCCCGGGTTCGCGCCGCGCGCCAGCGTGAACCGGGTCGCGTCCGCACCGAACCGATCCATCCAGTCCAGCGGGTCGACCACGTTGCCGCGCGACTTCGACATCTTCTTGCCGAACTGGTCGCGGACCAGGCCGTGCAGCACCACCTGCTGGAACGGCTGCACGCCGTCCATCGCGTACAGCCCGAACATCATCATCCGGACGACCCAGAAGAAGAGGATGTCGTACCCGGTGACCAGCACGCTCGTCGGGTAGAACTTCGCCAGCTCCGGGGTCCGCTCCGGCCAACCGAGCGTGGAGAACGGCCACAGCGCCGACGAGAACCACGTGTCCAGCACGTCGGAGTCCTGCGTCCAGCCCTCGCCGGTCGGCGCCTCGTCGTCCGGGCCGACGCACACCGTCGAGCCGTCCGGCCCGTACCAGATCGGGATGCGGTGGCCCCACCACAGCTGCCGGGAGATGCACCAGTCGTGCATGTTGTCGACCCAGGCGAAGTACCGTTTCTCCTGCTCCGGCGGGTGGATCGTGACGCGCCCGTCGCGTACGGCGTCGCCGGCGGCCCGGGCCAGCGGCTCCACCTTCACGAACCACTGCTTCGACAGGCGCGGCTCGACGGTGGTGTTGCAGCGGGAGCAGTGCCCGACGGCGTGCACGTACGGCCGCTTCTCCGCGACGATCCGGCCCTGCTCGCGCAGCGCCGCCACGATCGCCGGCCGTGCCTCGAACCGGTCCAGCCCCTGGAACGGCCCGTGCGCGGTCACCACACCGTGCTCGTCCAGCACGGTGATCGACGGCAGGTCGTGCCGCTGCCCGATCTCGAAGTCGTTCGGGTCGTGGGCGGGCGTCACCTTCACCGCGCCGGTACCGAAGGACGGGTCGACGTGCGTGTCCGGCACGATCGGGATCCGCCGACCGGTGAACGGCAGCTCGACGTCCTTACCGACCAGGTGCGCGTACCGCTCGTCGTCGGGGTGCACGGCCACGGCCGTGTCGCCGAGCATCGTCTCGGCCCGGGTCGTCGCCACCACGATCGCGGCGTCGCCCTCCCCGTACCGGATGGAGACGAGCTCACCGTCGTCGTCGGCGTGCTCGACCTCGATGTCGCTCAGCGCGGTCAGGCAGCGCGGACACCAGTTGATGATCCGCTCGGCGCGGTAGATCAGCCCGTCGTCGTACAGCCGCTTGAAGATGGTGACCACGGCGCGGGACAACCCGGCGTCCATGGTGAACCGCTGGCGGGACCAGTCGACGGAGTCGCCGAGCCGACGCATCTGGCCGAGGATGCGCCCCCCGTACTCCTCCTTCCACTGCCAGACACGCTTGACGAACGCCTCCCGGCCCAGGTCGTGCCGGGACTTGCCGTCCTGCTCGGCGATCTGGCGCTCCACCACGTTCTGCGTGGCGATGCCGGCGTGGTCCATGCCGGGCATCCACAGCGCCTCGTACCCCTGCATCCGGCGGCGCCGGATCAGCGAGTCCTGGAGGGTGTGGTCGACGGCGTGGCCCATGTGCAGCGAACCCGTCACGTTCGGCGGGGGGATCACGATGCTGTACGCCGGGTGGTCCGAGCCCGGGTCGACGCCGAAGTAGCCGTCCGCTACCCACCGCTCGTACCGGCGGGTCTCTACCTCACCGGGCTGGTACTGGGCGGGGAGCTCGGTCGCGGTGCGGGTCTGCGGAGTCACGGTCACCCCAACGAGTCTACGGACCCTGCCGTCACGACCCGCCCGCCGGTGCCACTACCATGCGTCGCCCGGTCACGTCCACGGATACGGCCCGTACGGCTGCTGTTCGTACCCGGGCGGCACGTTCTGCTGCGACACACCCTGGTACCAGGCGACCACGTCGGGGCGGCGCAGCGTGAGCAGCGCCCAGATGCCCACCGGGATGCCGAGCACCAGGCAGCAGCCGGTCAGCGGAACGACCGAGAAGATCGCGCCGAGGATCGACAGGTTCCGGTTGCGACGGCGCAGCAGCTGCACGCCGCCGATGATCGTGGCCGGCGCCAGGAAGACCGACAACACGGGCGACAACACCACGAGGTACGCGAAGGCGTCGGAGCCACCGAGACTCGTCGCCTTGCTGGCCTCGTCATGGAGTGCCGACAGCCCGGCAGCCATCCAGATGGCTCCGGAGACGAAGCTGGCCGATCCGGAGAGGATCAACCCGATCGCCACCGGCATCACGCTCGGCGGTCGCTCGGACCCGGCCGGCCGTGCGGTGGCGTGCTGGTAGTACATGATCGTCAAGGTAATGCCTGGGCACCAATCCGGGCGATCCGCCGTATGGCCGCCGACAGACACACGAACGGCGAGGCACCTGGCGCCTCGCCGTTCGGTACGTCCTGTGTGGTTGTGGGTCAGGCTGTGGGTCAGGCCGACTTCTCGCGACGCTCACGCGAGCGCGGCTCCCGGACGTCCCGCGGGACGATCGTCGGGTTGACGTTCTCCAGGACGACCTCGCGGGTGACGACCACCCGAGCCACGTCCAACCGCGACGGGATCTCATACATCACCGGCTGCAGGACCTCTTCCATGATCGCCCGCAACCCCCGCGCCCCGGTCCCCCGCAAAATCGCCTGATCCGCG